>CAVRRP010000013.1:0-23669 GCA_963723635.1 Vulcanimicrobiota bacterium
GATGTACCGTCGAGCGGACGTTGAGGTCGATCATGCGCAGCTCGTCCTCCAGCGGCGTCTCGACGAAGCGGCCGCCGATGCCGACGCCCGCATTGATCGCGAGCGCGTCGACGGGCTGCCCGGACGACGTGATGGTCGCGACGAGCTCCTCGACGCCTTCGGGCGTGGCGAGATCCGCCTGACACGTCTCCACGGTCGCGCCGAGCGCTTCGATCTCGCGCGCGGCGTCCGTGAGCCCGGCATCCTCGGCCGCGACGAGCACATCATATCCGTTTTGCGCAAACTGCTTGGCGAGCTCGAGCCCGATCCCGCTCGAGCCCCCGGTGACGACGGCGTACTTCCTCGAATTCTGCATGCCACCGAGGTTCCCGATGCGGCGGGAGCATCAATCCCGGCTCCTCGCGGAGCGAGCGGCGGCGCCATCGGTTGCGCGAGCGCCGCTCGTACGAACGCTCCCTCGCGTGCGCGAGGAGGCTACCGCCGCGGCGCCACATGATAGCGCGATGCCTTCGCCGTCCCTCATCCCGCGCGACGTCCTGTTCGGCAATCCGGAGAAAGCGGCGCCGTGGCTCTCGCCTGACGGCACGCGGATCGCCTACCTTGCGCCGCACGAGGGGACGCTGTCGGTGTGGGTGCGCACGCTTGGCGCCGACAGTACGCTCGGTGCGGCGGACGACCGCCTCGCCGCGTCGGATCCGCACCGCCCGATCCGCAATGCGTTCTGGACCCCGGACGGCACGCGCGTGCTGTACTTGCAGGATGCGCGCGGCGACGAGAACTTTCACCTGTTCGCTGCCGATCCCGACGGGCGCGGCGCGGCGGTCGACCTCACGCCGTACGACAACACGCTGGTGCAGCTCCAGTCGATCGATCTCGACCGGCCCGACGTGATGCTCATCTCGATGAACCGGCGCGATCCGCAGCTCTTCGACGTCTACCGGCTCGACCCGCGCACCGGCGAAGCAACGCTGGACACGGAGAATCCCGGCGGGATCTCCGCGTTCGCCGACGACGCGGAGATGATCGTGCGCGCCGGCGTAATTCAGCATGCCGACGCGTCGGCGGAAATCGTCGTGCGCGACTTCGCCGGTCGGCCGTGGCGCACGCTCGCGCGTTTTGACGCGGCCGATGGTACGCCGGAACTTGCGGGCTTCACGCCGGACGGCGCGTCGCTGCTGGTGATCACGAGCGCGGATGCGAACGCCGCGCGGCTCGTCCGCTTCGACGTCGCGACCGGCGAACGAACCGACATCGCGGGCGATCCCGAATACGACGTTGCGGAGGTCGCGTTCTCACCGCGCACCAAAGCGCCGATCGCCGCGTCGATCGTGCGCGAACGCATGAGCTGGAAAGTGCTCGACGCCGCGTACGCCGCCGATTTCGCCGCGCTCGCGGAGCAGGTGCCCGGCGACGTGCGCATCGAGTCGATGGATCGCGCGGATCGCATCTGGCTCGTGTCGTCGATCGTCGACGCCGGCTCGCGCTCGTTCTGGAGCTACGACCGCGAGACGCGCCGCGCGGCGAAGATCTTCGCGATGCGCCCGGCACTGGACCGCTACACGCTCGCGCCGATGACCCCGATCCGATATCCGGCCCGCGACGGCCTCACGATCCACGGCTACCTCACCACGCCGCCGGGCGTGCCGACGCGAGACCTGCCCGCGGTGCTGCTCGTCCACGGGGGCCCGTGGGTGCGCGACACGTGGGGTTACAACCCGTACGTGCAATGGCTGGCGAACCGCGGCTATGCGGTGCTGCAGCCGAATTTCCGGGGTTCGACCGGGTACGGCAAGGCGCACCTCAACGCCGGCGACCGCGCGTGGGCCGGCGCAATGCACACCGATCTGCTCGACGCCAAAGCCTGGCTCGTCGCCCAGGGGATCGCCGACCCCGCGCGCGTCGCGATCATGGGCGGTTCGTACGGCGGCTATGCGACGCTCGCCGCGCTCGCGTTCGCGCCCGACGCGTTCGCGTGCGGGGTCGACATCGTGGGCCCGTCCAACTTGAACACGCTGCTGGCGTCGATCCCGCCGTACTGGGAGACGCTGCGCGCGACGTTCACGCAGCGCATGGGCGACTCCGAGGAGTTCCTCGCCTCGCACTCGCCGCTGTTCCGGGCAGAAGCGATCCGCGCGCCGCTGCTGATCGGCCAAGGCGCGAACGACCCGCGCGTGAAGATCGCCGAGTCCGACCAGATCGTCGCCGCGATGCGCCGCAACGGCCAGCCCGTCACGTACGTCGTATTCGAAGACGAAGGCCACGGCTTCGCGCGCCCGCAGAACAACAAGCGCTTCAACGCAGCCGTCGAAGCGTTTCTCGCGCGCTACCTCGGCGGCCGCGCAGAACCCGAAGGCCCCGACGAGGCGATCGACGCCTTTCTGAAGTGAGCACCGCGCTGGAGTTCGAGATCGTTCCCAACGTCAGCGAGGGCCGCGATGCTGCGGTGATCGATGCGTGCGTCGCGGCGATGGAGGCGCACGGCGTGCGCGTCGTGCACCGCACCAGCGATCCCGTTCATCATCGCAGCGTCATCACCGCGGTCGGGCGCGCGTCGCAGGTCGTCGCGGCGTCGGTCGCGCTCGCGGCCGCAGCGCACGAGCGGATCGACCTGCGCGTGCACCGCGGCGCGCACCCGCGCATCGGCGCGCTCGACGTGCTGCCGTTCGTGCCGCTCGGCGTTGCGACGCTCGACGACGCGGTCACGCTCGCGCACCGTGCCGCGGCGCGCATCTGGCGTGAGCTCGGCATCCCGTCGTACCTGTACGGCGCCGCTGCGAGCGCGCCGCACCGCGAGCACCTCGCCGACGTGCGGCGCGGCGAGTTCGAGGGTTTGGCCGAGCGGCTTGCCGGCGACGAGCGGTGGGATTTCGACTACGGCGACGCCGCGCACGCGTCGGCCGGCGCGGTCGCGGTCGGCGCACGCCCGTTCCTGATCGCCTACAACGTCGAGCTCGCCAGCGGCGACCTCGACCTCGCCAAGCGGATCGCGCGGCGGCTGCGCGCGAGCGGCGGCGGCCTGCGGACGCTCAAATGCCTCGGGCTGCGCCTGGCCGCCGACCGCGTTCAGGTGTCGTGCAACGTCACCGACGTCGATGCCGTTCCGCTCTACCGCGTGACGGAGCTGGTGCGGCGAGCGGCGGCTCGTGACGGTGTGCCGGTTCGGCGCAGCGAGCTGATCGGGCTCGCGCCTTTGCGCGCCGTTGCCCGCACCGCGCGCGCGTACGCGGCGGCGGAACCTTTCGCCTGAACGTCGTATCGTAGCCGGATGCTCGTTCGCCGACTCGCCGCAGCGCTGTGCGCCGCCGCAGTCCTGTTTTGCACCGCGTCGATTCCGGTTCGCGCCGCCGCGCCGGCCGCCGTACCGGCCGCGGCGTCCAACCCGGTCGTTCCCGCGCACGTCCGCACGCTCGCCAACGGCCTGCGCGTCGTCGTGCTCGAAGATCACGCGGCGCCGGTCGCCGCCGTGAACATGTGGTACCGTTTCGGCGGCGCGTACGAAAAGCCGGGCAAGACCGGGCTTGCGCACGCGCTCGAGCACATGATGTTCCGCGGCACGACGACGCTGTCCGCGAGCGGGCTCGACGACTGGGGCGCGCGGCTCAGCGCGCAAGTGAACGCCGAGACGACGAACGAGTACACGCGCTTCGACCTCGTGCTGCCGGCCGACCGCGTCGACGGCGCGCTGCGTGTCGAGGCCGACCGCATGCACAACCTCAAGCTCGCCCCTGCGGACTGGGACAAAGAACGCGGCGCCGTTCTGCAAGAGTGGACGCAGGACCACAGCAACGCGCTGTTCGGCTTCGGCACCGGCTTGCAAGAGAAGCTGTATCCGGGCTCGGCGCTGGGCAAGACCGCGCTGGGCGAGAAGCGCGACATCGAGAAGGCGACCGTCGCCGACCTGCGCGCGTACTATCATACGTGGTACGCGCCGAACAACGCGACGCTCGTCGTGACGGGCGACGTCGATCCCGATGCCGTGTTCGCGTCGGCGCAGAAATGGTTCGGCCCGATCCCGTCGCACGCGGTGCCGAAGGTGACGATCGTGCCGCCCAAGGCGGCGACCGGCGTCGTGGAGCGCGTGAAGGCGGACTACCCGTTCACCGTCGTCGATCTGGCGTACGCGGCGCCGCCGCCGTCGGGCGCGACGGAAGACGACGGGTTGCGCGCGCTGATTGCCGTCACCGCGCTGCAGAACCCGCGGGGGCCGTTCCGCAACGCGCTCGTCGACAGCGGCATCACGCTGGGCTTCGGCATGGAACCGTCGCTCGACCGCCACGTCGCGACGATCCACGCCTTCCTCCTCGTCGCGCCCGGCCACACCGCCGATCAAGCGCGCATCGCGTGGAAACGCGTGCTCGCCGCGTCGCTCGCACACGGACTCGACCCGGAATACGTCGAGGCCGCGAAGCGCAGCGAGCTCGCCGGACTGGTGTTTGCGCGCGACTCGATCGCCGGGCTCGCCAGCGCACTTGGCAGCGGCTATGTGTTTCCGGGCGACCGCGATCCCACGACGTACGCCGCGGAAATCGAAGCGGTCGACGTCGCGAGCGTGAACGCGGTCGCGCGGCGCGTCTTCGCAAAACCGAACGCCGACGCGCAGCTCGAACCCACCACGACCGATCCCGCCAAGGCGAAGCCGCCGTCGGATCTGGGCGGCACGGTAAAGGACGATTTCGGCGGACGCGTTCCCGACGGTGCGGTCGTGCAGCCCGCGTGGATGCGCACGGATCTCGCGCGCCCGCTGGCGCTGCGCAGCCGCGTCGCGCCGGTGCAGACGACGCTGCCCAACGGGCTGAAGCTGCTGGTGCAGCGCGTGCACGACAACGGCACGGTGTTCATCGGCGGCGTGATGCGCCGCTCGCCCGACTTCGAACCGCCCGGCAAAGAGGGCGTAGCCGGCATCGCTTCGGCGCTGCTGTCGTACGGCAGCGCCAACTACGACTACACGGCGCAGCACCGCCTCGGCGACGATCTGGGCGCATCGATCGGCTTCGGCGCGTCGTTCGGCGCGCACGGCCTCGCGCGCGACACCGACAAGCTGCTCGACGCGCTCGCCGACGACGTGCGCCGCCCGACGCTGCCCGAAGACCGCTTCGTGCTGATCCGCCAGAACAGCGCCGTCGCGACCGAACGGCGCGCGATCGATCCGAGTTATCGCGCGTCGCGCGCGTTCGCCGAAGCGCTGTATCCGGCGAACGATCCGGCCCTGCGCGAGTCGTCGAAGACGTCGCTCCAGTCGATCACGATCGACGACGTGCGCGCGTTCGCGAAGAAATACGACCGGCCCGACCTCACGACGCTCGTGATCGTCGGCGACGTCGATCCCGACACCGTCCAAGCCGGCGTGGCGCGCGCGTTCGGCGACTGGCACGCCGACGGCCCCGCGCCCGACCCGCACCTGCAGCCGATCCCGCTGCCCTCACCGGTGCGCAAGCTGGTAGAGACGCCGTCGCTCGACGTTTCCGTCGAGCTCGGCCAGCCCGCGCCCGCCGAGGGCGACGTCGACGCCGACGCGTTCATGCTGGCCGACGCGCTGCTCGACGACCAGTCGTTCGCGAGCCGGCTGTTCCGCGAGGTGCGCGAAAAGCGCGGCCTGGTGTACAACATCGGCACGACGTACGAATCCGACCGCGACCGCGGCACGTGGGTCGCCTCGTTCCGCGCGGTGCCGTCCAAAGTCGATGCCGCCGAAGCGCTGGTGCGCGACCAGGTGAAGCGCTTGCAGAACGAGCTGGTCGATCCCGAAGAGTTGCGCCGCTGCGCGACGCGCCAAGCCGCGCGCATCCTGCTCGCGGAGCAGTCGACGGCAACGATAGCCGGGGACCTGATGAACATCGGCACCGACCGGCTTCCAGCCGACTACTATTCGACGCTGGCCGAACGCTACGCGCGCGTCACCCCCCCCGACGTCGAGCGCGCCGCACGCGAATATTTCCATCCGGACCACTTCGTGGAGATCCGCACGGGCCCGAAAACCTGAAGCGCGCGGCCGTGCTACTCGTGGCCTCCGGTTCCCGGACGCGGCGGGCACGAGCGGCCACCGAACACGACCTTCTTGAACTCGGGGCGGTCGGTGGTCGGGAACGGCTCGCTGCCGACTTGGCTGTGCGTGACGCAGTCGTACGACAGCAGGTAGGCGATAATCGACGCGTACTCGTCGGGCTTGAGCGAGCCCGGCGCGTCGAGCGGCATCTGCGTCGTCACGATCGTGCGCGCTTGCGACAAGTCGAGCTTTGCCGACGCCATCGCGGGGCCGGTCAGCGCCGGAGCGGACACGCCTTGCAGCCGCGCACCGTGGCAGCTCGCGCAGCGCTGCCCGTAGAGGTTTGAGCCGGCCGCGACCTGCTGCGGCGTGTACGGCGCGGCGCCGATGGACGGCGGCTGGTTGGCGTTTTGCACGTTGGCGCCCGCGACGTTCTGCGACGCGGCGGAGTTCACGCGCGGTGACGCGACGGGACCGAGCTTGAACGCGGTGAGCAGGCTGCCGTGCGTCTTGGGAATGTTGGGGGTCTGCTGGTTGCCCGCCTCACCGCTGAGCAGCGCGACGTACTCCGAGCCGCCCGCGCGGTAGACGCTCGGCGCAGCGACGATCGACGAGCCGATGTCGGCCTGCCACAGCACCGCACCCGTCTTTGGCGCGAGCGCGTAGAAGTGGCCGCCGAGATCGCTCGTGAACGCGACGCCGCTCTTGGTGATCGTCAGGCCGCCTTCCCCGGGATACGGAAGCCGGTGGACCCACGCGACCTTGCCCGTCGCGATGTCGATCGCCGTCACTTTGCCGGTGCCGTTGCGGCGCTTGGGCAGCGGTCCGCCCTCGAACGGCTGCCCGGGCACCCACTTCGGCGCGTCGGTGAGCAGTTTCCACGTTGCGCACTCTTCGGTGCTCGGGATCATGAAGTAGTTGGTGGCCGGATCGTATGCGCCGCCGTTCCACTCCACGCCGCCACCGTGATTGGGACAGCCCGGCGTGCCCTTCTTGCTGGGCGGATTCTGAATGCCCGCTTGATCGTCGAGCGCCATGCGGTAGAGCAGCTTGCCGCTAGTGCGGTCGAGCACAGCGAAGTTGCCCGCCTTGTCGGCGATGGCGACGAGCTTGCGGTCCGTGCCGCCCGCCTTGCCGTCGAAGAGGATCGGATACATCGCCGGGTCGGCGTCGTGCGTGTCGTTCGCGACGATCTGGTAGTACCAGCGCACCTTCGGCTGCCCGCTCGCGATGTCGAGTGCGACCAGCGAGTCGGCGTACAGGTTCTTTCCTTGCCGGCCGTTGGTGGTGAGATCGGGTCCGGGATTGCCGGGAGCGACGAGCACCGTCTGCGTGTCCGGATCGATGGTGATGCCGCTCCACACCGCCGCGCCGCCGTGCTGCCACGAGTTGCCAGGCCACGTCTCGTGTCCCGGCTGGCCGGGACCGGGAATGGTCTGCCAGTCCCACACCTGATGGCCGTCTTGCGTGCTGAACGCCGTCACGTGGCCCACGTTGCCGAAGTCGCCGCCCGCGCGCCCGAGAATGACCGTGTCCTTGTACACGTACGCGGCCATCGAGAACCAGTTGTTCTGGTGGTTGTTGTTGGGATCGTTGGGGCAACCGTCGACGTTCCACGCAGGCTTGCCGTTGGTGGCGTCGAGCGCGATGACGCGGCAGTCCTGCGTCGCGAGGAACACCTTGCCGTCGGCCAAACCCACGCCGCGATTGACCGCGAACGCGAGCACGTGCTGCGGCGAGTACGGGAACTGCCACTTCACCTCGCCCGTCGTCGCGTCGAGCGCGAGCACGCTGTCGTGCGGCGTCGCGACGTACATCATGCCGTGCCATACCAGCGGCGCCGCCTCTTGCTCGCCGTCGTCCGCGATCTCCGTCACCCACGCTTTGGCGAGGGTGCCGACGTTCGCGGGCGTGATCTCGTCAAGCGGGCTGTAGCGGTTGTTCGCGTAGTTCTTCTGCGGCAGGATCCAGTCGTCGCTCGCGGTCGCCGCGTTGCCCAGCGCGACGGCGTCCGGAAAATCGCCGGGCGACGCGTTCGCTTGCGCGACCTGCGCGACGGTGGGTCCGGCCGCGGGCGCGCCCACGGCCGGTGCCGCCGATGACTGGGAGGACGACGACGACGTGCCGCTATTCGACGTGCACGCGGCGAGCAACTGACAGCTGAGCAGAACGGCGAGCGCCGTTCCGCGGCGGAACGTCTTCACGCTGGCGTCCTACCCGTGCGTCGACCGCCAGCGTGCTTGCTGGCTTGCGTTTCGAAGCAGCGGCGCGGCTACAACGCTGCGATGCGGCGCAGGCCTTCCTCGACGTCGGCGATCGGTGCGACCCAGCTGATGCGCAGCCAGCCTTCCAGGGAGTCGCCGAAGATGCGGCCGGGGATCGCCGCCACGTTGCGGTTCTCTACCAAGTCCAGCGCGGCGGCGAGCGAGTCGCCGCCGCGCGGCAGCTTCACGCACGCATAGAACGCGCCGTCGACCGGGACGTAGCGCAGGCCGCTCGCGTCGAGCGCCGCGACGGTGCGCGCGTGCTGCGCGCGGTACCATGCCGATTGCTCAGTCAGCGCGCCCGGTTCGCCGAAGATCTCGTATGCGACGCGCTGGCCGAACGCGCTGGCCGTCGACGTCACCCATGCGTGCGTCTTGTTGAGCGCCTCGATCGCGCCGTCGGGCGCGAGGAGCCAGCCGACCCGCAGCCCGGTGAGCGCGTTCGATTTCGACAGCGAGTTCGCCACCACCGTATAGGGATAGTAGTTCGCGACGTAGCCGGGGTCGTCGACGTACGTGAGCTCGCGGTAGATCTCGTCCTGCAGCACCCACACGGGCGGACCGCCGCGCGCGAGCAATCCGTCGGCGAGCCGGCGCGCGTCCGCGTCCCGGAACACGCGGCCGGTGGGATTCGCCGGCGACGCGATGACGATCACACGCGTCGCACGGTCCACCGCGTCGAGGATCGCTTCGACGTCGTAGCGGAAGTCGTCGTCGGCGCGCATGTGCACGCGCCGGTACGACACGCCTTCCAGCTGCGCCATCTTCGCGTACGCCGGGAATGCGGGATCGGCGATCAGCAGCTCGTCGCCGGACGGGTCGAGCAGCGTCTTGATCGCGACGTACACGGCCTCTTGCGAGCCGGTCGTCACGCACACGTTGCGCGCGGCCGACATCCCCGGATACGCGTAGTGCGACGCGATGCGCTCGCGCAAGCCGAGATCGCCGGCGTTCACCGTGTACTTCACGCCGTGCTCGCCCGCCCAGCGCGCGGCCGCATCGATGAACCGCTGCTGCGGCAGAATCGTCGGCTCACCCAGCCCGAGATCGATCGCGCCGGGCTTCTTCTTCGCCGCGATCACGCGAATCAACGACGGCTCGATCGCCGCCACGCGCGGGTTCACCCGACCGCGCTCAAACCGAGACTTCGAAGTCGCGCAGCGCGGCGTTGAGCGACGTCTTCTGGTCGGTCGAGTCGGTGCGCTCGCCGATGATCAGCGCGCACGGCGTGCCGAACTCGCCGGCGGGAAAGTGCTTCGGCAGCACGCCCGGGATGACGACCGAGCGCGGCGGGATCGCGCCTTTGCTCACTACCGGCTCGCTGCCGCGCACGTCAACGATAGGCGTGGACGCCGTCAGCACCACCCCTGCGCCGAGCACCGCCTCGCGGCCGACGCGGACGCCCTCGACGACGATGCAGCGCGAGCCCAGAAACGCGCCGTCCTCGACGATCACCGGCATCCCTTGCGGCGGCTCCAGCACGCCGCCGATGCCGACGCCGCCGCTCAAGTGCACGTCCTTGCCGATCTGCGCGCACGAGCCGACGGTCGCCCAGGTGTCGACCATGGTGCCGTCGTCGACGTACGCGCCGATGTTGACGAACGCCGGCATCAGGATCGCACCCTTGCCGAGATACGAGCCGTAGCGCGCGATCCCGCCGGGCACGCAGCGCGCGCCGAGCTTCTTCCAATTGCGTTTGGTCGGCAGCTTGTCGTAATAGGAAGGGAGGCGGTAGCGCAGCTGGAGCGCGTCGAGCGGGCCGGCGGTGTCAGCGAACGCCTCCTCGACGATGCGCGCGTTGTCGAACCGGCCGAACGAGAGCAAAATCGCCCGCTTCACCCAGGGATGGACCACCCAGCCGTCGTCCGTCGGCTCGCAGACGCGCAGCTTCCCGGTGTCGAGCGCGTCGAGCACCTCCTCGACCACCCGCCCGGCCTTCTTCTTGATCGCGTCGGGCTTGGCCGCAAGGCGCTCCTCCAGCTCGACGATCCGGGCTTCCAAGCTGTCATCCACGCCCGGCCGTTTCCGCACCGCGGGGCGTGCTCCCGTCGGTTCGGCGGCCGTGGGCAACGGCCGCCCTCGGGTAAAGGCGGGGGTAGGGGTGCCGCGCGGCAAACGCGCCTTCCCCCAGCATGTTGGAGCAGACGTGAACACCGCAGCGGACGACCTTCGCATCAACGCAATTCGCTTTCTTGCCGTCGACGCGGTTCAGAAGGCGAATTCCGGCCACCCCGGGCTCCCGCTCGGCGCGGCGCCGGCCGCGTACGCCCTCTGGACGCGGCACCTGCGCTTCAACCCGGCCGACACGCACTGGTTCGACCGCGACCGGTTCGTGCTCAGCGCCGGCCACGGCTCCGCGCTGCTCTACGCACTGCTGCACCTCACGGGCTACGATCTCTCGCTGGACGACCTGCAGCACTTCCGCCAGCTCGGCAGCCGCGCGCCCGGGCATCCGGAGTACCACCTCACCCCCGGCGTCGAGGTGACGACCGGGCCGCTGGGCCAGGGCTTCGCGAACGGCGTCGGCCTGGCCATCGCCGAGGCGCACCTGGCGGCGATCTATAACCGCGAGCAGACCATCGTGGACCATCACACGTACGTGCTCGCCGGCGACGGCGACTTGATGGAAGGCGTGGCTTCGGAGGCGGCCTCGCTGGCCGGGCACCTCGCGCTCGGCAAGTTGATCGTGCTGTACGACGACAACAAGGTGTCGCTCGCGGCCGCGACCGACGTCACGTTCACCGAAGACGTGCGCGAGCGGTTCGAGGCTTACGGCTGGCACACGCTCGAGGTCGGGCCCGACGAGGCCAACGACGCCGACGCGATCGACCGCGCGATCACGCAAGCCAAAGCGGAGACGCTGCGCCCGACGCTGATCGCGGTGCGCTCGACGATCGGTTTCGGGTCGCCCGAGGCCGGCACGTACAAGACGCACGGCGAGCCGCTCGGCAAGAACATGGAAGCGACGCGCCAAGCGCTGCACTGGGACTACCCGCCGTTCGTCATCCCGGACGAGCCCGCGACGTTCTTCAAGGAGGTCGGCGCGAAGGGCGCCGCGCTGCAAGCGGATTGGAACGCGCGCTATGCCGCGTGGAAATCCGCGAACCCGCAGCTCGCCGCGCAGTTCGAGCGCGCGCGCGACGGCAAGCTTCCCGCCGATCTGCCGTGGCCGGCGTTCACGACGGAAAACGGCAGCGTTGCGACGCGTGAAGCGGGCGGCACGGTGATGAACGCGATCGCCGCGGCGCTTCCCGAGCTCGTCGGCGGCTCCGCCGACCTCGACCCGTCGACCAAGACGTACCTCAAGGGCCAGGGCGACTTCCAACCGGGTTCGTACGCCGGGCGCAACATCCACTACGGCGTGCGCGAGCACGGCATGGCGGGCGCGTCGAACGGCATCGCGCTGCACGGCGGGCTGCTGCCGTTCTGCGCGACGTTCTTCAACTTCGTCGACTACCTCAAGCCGTCGCTGCGGCTCGCCGCGCTCAACAAGATCCGCGAGATATTCGTGTTCACGCACGACTCCGTGTTCCTGGGCGAGGACGGCCCGACGCACCAGCCGATCGAGCAGCTCGCGATGATCCGCGCGATCCCCAACGTGATCGACATTCGCCCCGCCGACTCGCTCGAGACGCTCGAGGCGTGGAAATACGCGGTGCAGCCGGAGACCGGACCGACAGTCATCGTCCTGACGCGCCAGAAGCTGCCGTATCTCGGGGACCGCGACGCGGCCGTGTCGCGCGGCGCATATGTGCTGGGCAACACCGAGGACGCGTTCGACATGATCCTGATCGCGAGCGGCTCGGAAGTCTCGCTCGCCGTCGACGCGGCCAAAATCCTCGCGCACCGCGGCACGAAAGCGCGCGTCGTGTCGATGCCGTCCTGGAAGCTGTTCGACGCGCAGGACGAGGCGTATCGGCACAGCGTCCTGCCGCCCGCGGCCAAAGCGCGCATGTCGATCGAAGCCGGCGCGACGCAGGGCTGGTCGAAGTACGTCGGCGACCACGGGATCGCGTTCGGCCTCGACCACTTCGGCACGTCGGCGCCCGCGGCGGACATCGCCAAAGAATTCGGGTTCACTCCGGAGCACGTCGCCGACGTCGCTGCCGGGCTCCTCGCGAACGTCTAACAACTCCAGAGAAAGAAAGCATCACGACATGGGCGACCAACTCCGCCAGCTCGCGAACGTCGGGCAATCGATCTGGCTCGACAACATCCGGCGCAGCATGTTCGCATCGGGCGAGCTGCAGCGGCTCATCGATCTGGGCTTGCGCGGGATGACGTCGAACCCGACCATCTTCGAGAAGGCGATCGGCAGCGGCACCGACTACGACGAGCAACTGCGCGGGCTCGTCGACGCCAACGATCCCACCGCGGTATTCGAGGCGCTCGCGATCCGCGACATCCGCAGCTCGTGCGACCTCTTTCGCCACGTGTGGGAAGAGACGAAGGGCCTGGACGGCTACGTCTCGCTCGAAGTGTCGCCGACGCTCGCCAACGACACGCAGGGAACCATCGAAGCGGCGCAGCGTTTGTGGAAGGCCGTCGACCGGCCCAACGTGATGATCAAGATCCCCGGCACCGCGGCGGGCGTGCCGGCCATCAAGGCCTCGATCGCGGCCGGCATCAACATCAACGTCACGCTGCTCTTCTCCGTCGACCGCTATGAGGCGGCCGCGAACGCGTACATCGAAGGACTCGAAGAGCGCGCGCAGCGCGGCGAGCCGATCGACCGCCTCGCGTCGGTTGCGTCGGTGTTCGTCTCGCGCATCGACAACGCGGTCGACAAAAAACTGCAAGCCAAGATCGACGCCGGCGAACAGACGCTCCAGAGCCTGCTGGGCAAAGCGGCGATTGCCAGCACGAAGCTGACGTATCAGCGTTTCCTCAAGCTCTTCGGCGGCGACCGCTTCGCCGCGCTCAAAGCGAAGGGTGCGCACGTACAGCGGCCGCTGTGGGCGTCCACCTCCACCAAGAACCCGGCGTATCCCGACCTCATGTACGTCGAGAACCTGGTGGGCCGCGACACGGTGAACACCGTGCCGCCGAACACGCTCGAAGCGCTGCTCGATCACGGCAATATCCGTCCCGACGCGGTGCTGGAAGACATCGAGGGCGCGCGCAGCGTGATCGACGCGCTGGCCAAGGCGCAGATCTCCATCTACGACGTGACCGAGACGCTCGTCGAGGACGGCGTGAAGTCGTTCGCCGACTCGTTCAACGCGATGCTGGACGCGATCAAAGGCAAGCTCGAGAAGCTCCGCAGCGGCGCGCCGCCGCTGGTCTCCCTCGCGCTGGGTGACGCGCACGCGGCGTCGGAGGCCGCGCTGGACAAGCTCGCGCAGTCCGACTTCCTGCACAAGCTCTGGACGCACGACCCGTCGCCGTGGTCGAACGCGCCCGAGCACGTGGAGATCATCAAGAAGGCGCTCGGGTGGGTTGAGATCGCGCAGCAGACGCACGCGCAAACGGGCGAGCTGCGCGAGTTCGCGAGCGCGTGCGCCAAACGGTTCGACCACGTCGTCGTGCTCGGCATGGGCGGCAGCTCGCTCGCGCCCGACGTGCTGCGCGCGACGTTCGGCAAAATTGCCGGCTATCCGCAGTTGCACGTGCTGGACTCGACGGACACGCAGCAGATCAAGGCGCTCGACGAAAGCCTCGACATCGCGCGCTCGCTGTTCATCGTCGCATCGAAGTCCGGCACGACCACGGAACCCGACGCGTTCTTCCGGTACTTCTTCCAGCGCGTGCAGCAGACGGTCGGCGGCGCGAACGCGCCCGGCCAGTTCATCGCGATCACCGATCCCGGCACCAAGCTGGAGCAAGAAGCAAAAGATACCGGCTTCCTGCGCGTGTTCACCAACGACCCGAACATCGGCGGGCGCTACTCGGCGCTGTCGTATTTCGGCATGGTGCCAGCGGCGCTGGCCGGTTACGACGTCACGGGCATCCTCGACCGCGCGATCAACGCGATGCACGCGAACGCTTCGACCGTCGCCGCGTACGACGCGCCCGGCGTGCGCTTCGGCGCGGCGATCGGCTCGCTGGCGAAGAGCGGCCGCGACAAGCTGACGATCCTCGCGCACCCGTCGGTCGCGGCCTTCGGCGCGTGGGCGGAGCAGCTCATCGCGGAGTCGACCGGCAAGTCCGGCACGGGGATCGTCCCCGTGGCGGGCGAGCCGCTCGGCGCGACGAGCGCGTACGGCAACGACCGCGTGTTCGTCTACGTCGGCGAATGCCTGCCGGGCGACGATCCCGTGCTGGGGCGGCTCACGCAGCTCGAGAGCGCCGGCCATCCCGTCATTCGCCTCACGATGACAGACGCGCTCGACATCGGCGAGCAGTTCTATCTCTGGGAGATCGCTACCGCCGCGGCCGGCTCCGTGCTCGGCATCGACGCATTCGACCAGCCCAACGTGCAGGAGTCCAAGGACAACACGAAGCGGCTGCTGGCGGAGTTCACCGCGCAAGGATCGTTCTCCGAACCGGAGCCGCAGGTGCAGACGAACGACGCGCTCGTGTTCCCGCTGAGCGGATCACGCGATGCGAAGCTCGGCAGCGGCTTGCAGAGCGCGGTCGCAGCAGTGGCCGAGCAGATCAAAGCCGGCGACTACGTCGCCTTCAACGCGTACGTCCCGATGGACGAGGACAGCGAAGCGGCGCTGCAGCGCATCCGCACGATGGTGCGCGACGCGCTGCACGTGGCGACGACCGTGGGCTTCGGCCCGCGCTTCCTGCACTCCACGGGCCAGCTGCACAAGGGCGGCTCGAACGAAGGCGTGTTCTTCCAGATCACGTACGACGCGCCGTTCGATCTCCCGATCCCCGGCATGGTCGGCTTCCGAACGCTCCAGCGCTCGCAAGCGCTGGGCGATTTCGAGTCGCTCGACAAGCGCGACCGGCGTGGCATCCGCGTGCACTTCCCGGGCGACGCGAAGCTCGGCCTCGCGGCGCTCGCCGCCGCACTCGAAACCGCCGTCACCGCAAGAACCTAAGGAAAACGCTAGCAGTGCAACTCGGGATGATCGGCCTTGGGCGCATGGGCGCCAACATGACGACGCGGCTGATTCGCGGCGGGCACACGATGGTCGCGTACGACCGCGACGCCGCCGCGGTGCAGCGTTCGGCGGCGGACGGCGCCACCGGCGCGTCGTCGCTGGCGGACCTGGTGTCGAAGCTGAGCGCGCCGCGCGCGGTGTGGATCATGGTGCCGGCCGGCGATCCGACCGACTCGACGATCGGCGATTTGCTCGGACTGCTGCAGCCCGGCGACGTCATCATCGACGGCGGCAACTCGCGCTGGACCGACTCCAAGCAGCGCTATCTGCGCTGCAAGGACAAGGGCGTGTCGTTCGTCGACGCGGGCACGTCGGGCGGCGTGTGGGGGCTCGCGAACGGCTACTGCCTGATGGTCGGCGGCGACGACGACGCGGTCAAACGCGTCGAGCCGATTTTCCTCACGCTCGCCCCGCAGGACGGCTACGCGCACGTCGGGCCGAGCGGCGCGGGACACTTCTCGAAGATGGTGCACAACGGCATCGAGTACGGCATGCTGGCCGCATACGGCGAGGGCTTCGAGATCCTCGAGAAGTCCGAGTACACGTACGACTTGCACCAGCTCGCGTCGATCTGGCGGTACGGCTCGGTCGTGCGCTCGTGGCTGCTGGAACTGCTCGAGCTCGCGCTCAAGAGCGATCCCGGACTCGCGAAGGTCAAAGGCTGGGTCGCCGATTCCGGCGAGGGCCGCTGGACGGTGCAGGCCGCGATCGACGAGGACGTGCCCGCGCCGGTGATCACCGCATCGCTGATGTCGCGATTCGTGTCGCGCCAAGAGGAATCGTTCAGCGCGAAGGTCATCGCCGCGCTGCGCAACGAGTTCGGCGGCCACGCGATCAAATCCGAATGACGACGGTCGCGCAGCAGGGAGACGGCGTCGCGGCGAACCCGCTGCGCAAAGGTCTGTCCACCAACCGCATCACCGACCCGTGCAACGTCATCTTTTTCGGCGCGACCGGCGACCTGATGAAGCGCATGCTGATGCCCGCGATGTGGAACCTGCGGCTCGGGGACATTCTGCCGGCGAACTACGGGATCGTCGGCTTCTCGCGCTCCGACGACGACGACGACAAGTTCCGCGACGAGATGCACAAGAGCATCGACGAATTCTCGCGCACCGGCCCCGCCAAAGATCCGCTGTGGAGCGATTTCGCGAAGCACCTGTCGTACGTCTCCGGCACGTTCGACGACACCGCGTGCTTCCACAAGCTGCGCGAGCAGCTCGAGAAGAACGACAAAGAGCTCGGCACGGCCGGCAACCGACTCTTCTACCTCAGCACGCCGCCGTCGCTGTTCGCGCCGATCATCGATCAGCTCGACCAGGCCGGGCTCGGCCCGCGCGCCAATCCGAACGGCTGGACGCGCATCATCATCGAGAAGCCGTTCGGCACCGACCTCGACTCCGCGCGCGCGCTGCAAACCGAAGTCGAGAAGGTCTTCGACGAGAAGCAGGTCTACCGCATCGACCACTACCTCGGCAAAGAGCCGGTGCAGGACATCATGGCGCTGCGCTTCGCCAACGTGATCTTCGAACCGATCTGGAACCGGCGTTACGTCGACTCGGTGCAGATCACCGCAGCCGAGACGGTGGGCGTCGAGCTGCGCGGCGGCTACTACGACAACGCCGGCGCGCTGCGCGACATGATCCAGAACCACGTCACGAACCTGCTCGCGCTCGTCGCGATGGAGCCGCCGGTGTCGGGCGCGGCGGATGCGATCCGCGACGAGAAGTTCAAGGTGCTCAGCGCGCTGCGGCCATTCGAGCCGGGTCGGCTGAGCCTCGACGCGGCGCGCGGCCAATACGACGCGGGCTCGATTGCCGGCAAACCGGTGCCGGGCTACCGCGAGGAGCCCGACGTGCGGCCGGACTCGAACACCGAGACGTACGCCGCGGTAAAGCTGCTGATCGACAACTGGCGCTGGGCCGACGTGCCGTTCTACCTGCGCTCGGGCAAACGGCTCGCGCACAAAGTCTCCGAGATCGCGATCCGCTTCAAGTCGATCCCGCACCGGCTCTTCGGCGACGCCGGCGACGCGCTCGACAACAACACGCTCGTGATGAAGATCCAGCCGGAAGAGGGCGTGTCGCTGCGCTTCAACGCCAAGGTCCCCGGACCGAAGATGCACATTCGCGCCGTATCGATGGACTTCAACTACGGCACGGGGTTCGGCGTCGTGTCCGCGCCCGCGTACGAACGGCTGATCGGCGACGCGATGCGCGGTGACGCGACGCTGTTCACGCGCTGGGACGCAGTCGAACGCGCGTGGATCCAGTTCATGCCGCTGCTCGACAAATGGCTGAATACCATCGACGAGAGCTTCCCCAACTACAGCGCGGGCAGCCAAGGGCCGCCGTCGTCCGATCGCATGCTCGCGATGGACGACCGCGAGTGGCGCAGGATATGAGGTTGCGCGTACAATGAGGCTGCGCGTACAATGAGCGCGGAGCCGGCCGCTGTAAAATCGTCGCTCGAGGAGATTCGCGCTGAGCTGGCGCGCACCAAGCTCAGCGCATCGACGATGAACCTCGTCGTGTGGATCGACGATCCTGCGCGGCGCGACTGGATCCTCGAGCGCACCACGCTGCTGGCCGACAAGCACCCGTCGCTGACGATCGTGCTCGACCACACCGGCGCGTGCGAGCACGGCGTGGTGAAGAGCAGCGCGCAGACGGAACCGTTGGAGTTCACCGTGCAAGGCGAACGCGTGCAGCTCGACGTGTCGTGCCTCGACGCCGACGCGATCCTCGGCTACGTGAGCGCGCTGGTGAAGACCAGCGTCCCCACGATCCTGTGGTGGAGCGGGCTGCGCGAAGAGAGCACGCCGATCTTCTACGCGCTGCTGCCGCTGACGAACACGCTGCTGTTCGACTCGTCCGGCGGCGTCGCCGACGA
The DNA here is from genome assembly GCA_963723635.1 of Vulcanimicrobiota bacterium. GTDB lineage: Bacteria > Vulcanimicrobiota > Vulcanimicrobiia > Vulcanimicrobiales > Vulcanimicrobiaceae > Vulcanimicrobium. The sequence continues at coordinate 18,198 of CAVRRP010000013.1, forward strand.
GTCGACGGTGCGCCGGCTGGCGACGTTCCACGCGCAGCACCCGCAGGTCGTGCTGCGCGATCTCGCGTGGCTGCGGCTGCGGCCATGGCAGGACATGATCGCCAACTTCTTCGACGATCCCGATGTCACCAAGGACGTGTTCACGATTCGACGCCTGTTCGTTCGCAGCGGATCGGACGCGGAAGCGTTCTACCTCGGCGGCTGGCTCGCAAGCCGGCTCGGCTGGAAAGCGACGGGACGCGACGCGTTCACCGACCTCGCCGGCGCAACGGTGCGCTTCGAACGCACGCGCGAGGGCGAGGTTCGCCGCGTGCAGAGCATCTGTCTCGACAGCGAGACGTCGTGGTACCACGCGGAGGTGACCGAGGACGAGAGCGTCGTGCGCATGTGGGTCGAAGGCGACCATGCGCGCGAGCCGCGGCTCTTCCCGCTCGCGGCGATGGACAACGCATCGCTGCTGGAGCGCGCGATCCTCGAAGGCGTGAGCGCCGACGAAGTGTACGAGACGGCGCTGAACAGCGTCGCGACGCTGCTGGGCTGACGGCGCGCGCATGACGGACTCCGGCTGAGGCACTGGTATGGCAGATCCGAAGATCCTGACGGTGCTTCCCGACGCCGCCGCACTGGCCGCGGCAGCGGCCGATCACGTCGTCGAGGTGCTGCGCGCGACGCTCGCCGAGCGCGACTTCGCCCACGTCGCGCTGGCGGGCGGCTCGACGCCGCGCGCGGTCAACGCGCTGCTGATCGCGGAACCGCGCCGCGCGCGCGTCGAATGGGACCGCGTCATCTTCTGGTTCGGCGACGAACGCTGCGTCCCGCCGAACGACGACCAGTCGAACTACAAGATGAACCGCGAAACGCTGCTCGACCCATTGCGCATCCGCCCCGCGCACGTCCACCGCATGCGCGGCGAAGACGACCCGAGCGCCGCCGCGGCGGACTACGACGTGGTGCTCCGCCGCGAGCTCGGTGAAACGCCGCACCTCGACCTGATCCTGCTCGGTATGGGCCCGGACGGTCACACCGCATCGCTTTTCCCGGGCACGATCACCGCGATCGACAAAGACAAGGTGTGCATCGCGCACTACGTCCCAAAGCTCGACCGCTGGCGCATGACGCTCACCCCGCGCGCGATCAACGCGGCCCGCAACGTCGCAATCACCGCCGGCGGCGCGGAAAAAGCGGACGCCCTCCACGGCGTCCTCGAAGGCCCAAAACAAACCGACGTCTACCCGTCGCAGCTCGTCCACCCGGCGGACGGCGAGCTGCGCTGGTTCGTGGACGCGGCCGCGGCGTTAAAGCTGTAGCCGAATGTCACACTGAGCTTGTCGAAGGGTGCGCCACGATCGTCGCTTGACCGGTGGAGCGCGTTCGGGTAACATGACGGTCGTTGTCCGCGAGGAGGAACATCATGCGACACAGCGACTACGACAACCAGCCCAGCTTTTACGCGCTCCAGCAAACGGCGTAACGGATATCCGTCCGAGACGAACGTCAAGCGCGGCCACCGCATCGTGCACGGCGACAAAGAGCTCATCGAAAAGCTCGGCCGCAACGACCCGTGCATCTGCCGTTCGGGCCGCCGGTTTCAAGAAATGCTGCATGCGGACCGGCCGCTACGACGGCGTCGAGCGTGACTACTACTTTCCGCGAATGAAGGAGCCGCCGAGTGCCTCGGTGGCTCCTTCGTCAGCCGAGCTGCTGTGTACACCACATATCGAGTGCGGCGCGCTTACGGCAGGTTGGGATCCCCATAGACCACGCTGGGCTCGCCGCTCGGCCAGTCGATGCTGCCTCCGTTCGTGCAGTCGCCACTGAACGTCTCGGTGTAGCTTCCGAGATCGCTGGTGCTATTATAGACCTCGTACACTGTGGAGCCGGTGGTGTACCCGAAGATGTTGTTGATGCGCGGGTTGCAATGGACAAACGTCAGCTGATGGTACGTCTGCACCGCGCAATAACCATAGCTGTCGGGCGTACACGGGATCGTCGTACGAACGGCCCGATGCTGGGCGTTTACCGCGAGCTCCGGCGTCACGGAGCTCTTCGAGTTGCCGCCGCCGCAAGCGGCGAGAGCGATAGCGGCGATGCACGCGGCGAACGCCAAGCGTGGCAATTGGATCAAGTCACACCCCCTGCGAACCGTTCTGGGAGCCAGAACGAGCAATAGGGTGCTGCCATTGCCCCCGTTTCCCGCGAATTCCTGTGCCTCGGTCCAACGACGGGAAACCGGCTCGGCTGGACGGCGACCGGGCGCGATCCGTTCACCGACCTCGCCGGCGCGACGGTGCGCTTCGAGCGCGTCTACCCGTCGCAGCCTAATGTCACCCTGAGCTTGTCGAACAGTGCGCCACGCACTGCGTTCACGCGGCGTCCGTGGCGGGTGTGCCGGCGGATTCGCCGCTAAACGACTGACGCAGCAGCGGCAGCACCGTGATCACCAGCAGCGCGGCGCCCAGGAACCAGGCCGCACCCGGCAGATCGTGCACGATACCGATCGCGAACGCCGTCGTGAAGATCCCCGGGCCGAGCAGCGACGCGAGCCCTCGGATCGATCCGACCGCGCCTTGAAGCTCGCCCTGTTCCTGCGGCGAAACGTGGCGGGTCATGATCGCCTGCCCGGCAGCGAACGCGAGGGTCCAAAGACACAAGCCGACAAGCCCGGGAAAGAACCACCACCCGTTCACCGCGAGCCCGCACATGACGAGCCCCAGCGTTCCGAACGCGATACCGGCGAACAGCGACACACGCTCGCCGAAGCGTTTTACGAACCGCGGAATGACGATCGTCTGCGCGAGAGCCGATATGACGCCGAGGACTGCGAGTGAGATCCCGGTCATGCCCGGCTGCCAATGATAGCGGTACGTCACGTAGAGCACCCACGTCGACTGCATCACCATGCCGGCGAGGCTGCTGCCGAACAGCACGAACGCGATCACCGTCAACTCCCGATGGCGCCGGATTAGCCGCAGCGACCCGACGGGGTTCGCCTTGGCCCAGGCGAAGCGCGCCGCGCGCTTCTCGCGCGGCAGTGACTCCGGCAGCACGAGCGTGCCGTACAACCCGTTGAGCAAGCTGAGCCCGCCCGCGACCCAGAACGGCAGCCGCGGATCGATTTGGCCGCACAACCCGCCGAGCGCCGGGCCGAGCACGAAGCCGACTCCGAATGCGGCACCGATCATGCCGAACGCGCCCGCGCGCTTCTCCGGCGGCGTAACGTCGGCGACGTACGCGCTCGCCGCCGTCGCGTTCGCCGCGGTGATGCCGGAGACGACGCGCCCGATCAGGAGCCACGCGAGATTCGGCGCGAGCGCCATGACGACGTAGTCCAAGGCCATGCCGAGGTTCGACAGCACGATGACGGGCCGGCGCCCGATCCGGTCGGACAGCACGCCGAGAAACGGCATCCAGCCGAACTGCATCAGCGCGAACACCGTGCCGAACGCGCCGATCACGGTGGCGGCGTGACGAACGTCGCCGTGCATGAACTTCTCGACCAGCGGCACGAAAACGGGCGCGATCACGCCGAACGCGATCATGTCGAGCGCAACGGTGACGAAGATGAAGACCAGTGCCCCACGGCGGCGCGGCGCGATCGTATTGGCGCTCATCGCAGCGCCTCCGGCGGCGGGATCGCGTCCAGCGCGGCGATCCACACGTCGACCGCGCGGTTGATGCGCTTGCGATCGCGCGTCGCGCACAGATCGAGGAGAAAGCCACGATACCCGGCGAGCAGCACGGTCGCGATCGCGCGCGCGTCGGCCGGCGTGTGCCCGTCGCGCAATGCGCTCGGCTCGAGGTAGTCGAGCCAGTCCTCGATGGCGCGCTTCAAAAAGCCGGGAAATCGCTGCGGGTCTTGCAGCGCGAGCCCGTAGACCTCGAAGAACAGCCGGAACACGGGCTCGTGCTTCGGCGCGCTCATCACCCGCCACGCGGCTCGCACGGTATCGGCATACGTCGCGGCGTTGCGCGGCAGTTCCGAAAAGATCGCCCGCTGCCGCGCGCGCGCGCCGTCCATAATCCCCTCGATCAGCGCTTCCTTCGACGTGAAGTAATACAGCAGCACGCGCGGACTCGTCCCGACCGCGTCCGCGAGCGGGCGCAGCGAAAGATGGGACAGTCCGTTTGCCATGACATAGTCCACGATGCGCTCCAACAGATCCACGCGCCGCTGCTCGTCGGCGGTCCGCGCCATGGATGCACTCTACCATACTTGTAACGCTCGTTTCAAGTATCCCAAAGCCGAATAGCGCCCCGCTCAGAAGCGGCGCACCAGGGCGTACGCGATCAAACGTTGCCGTCGAGCGACGGGAAGTACGACTGGAGCGTGCCGTCGCGGCGAATGTCGGTGGTGCAGCAGTGGAAGCTTCCACCGAACGGGTAGACCCGGTCGAAGGCGCACGCCAGCACCTCGCATCCCAGCGACTCGAGGAGCCCGATCATCGGCTTCTCGCTCTGTTCGACGACGGCCGTTCGCTCGTCGAGCATCAGGATGTTCATCGAGATCCAGCCGCTGACGTCGCGCGCGCTCGCGGCCGAGCGCGCCGAGACCGGTGCCTCGATGACGCGCCAGCCGTTCTTCGCGAAGAGCTCGAGACCGCCGTCGATGCACGGGCGCGCGGGATTCACGAGCACGATGCCGGGCCGCACGGGAACCAGCGTCGTCCCGATGTGCGCGGGGTGCGTCTCGCGGAATTGAATTTTGTGGACGCGGAAACCGACGCCGAGGTGGCGTTGGAGCCAGTCCGCGCCAAACTGGTTGCTGACGAGATCGGGCTGCCAGAAGATGTCGCGCCCGAACCGCACGAACGACGCCGCGTCGAACGCCGGCTCGATCTCGGTGAGCAGCGGCCCCGCCGCGTAGTCGAACGCCGTGCCGGGCGCCGCCTCGTGGTACAGCGCGTCGGCCATGCGCGGCTTGGGCACCGCGGTCCAACGCGCTCCGCGGCGAAAATATTCTGCGAGTAGCGTGCGGTACGCGCGGTACTCGAAAAAGCGCGCGCGCTGCGCCATCGGCGCTTCGATGATGTCGTCACCGATCACGAGCAGCAGGTCGCGTGGGCACGCGTTTGCGCGGCCGTGCGCGATCTCCCAGTCCGGCGTCCGCACCGCCGCCGCGTGGTCGACCGGGTCGGGCCGGCGCACCGTGATGCCGCGCCGCGCGAGCAGATCCGCGAAGTCGTCGAGCTGGCGTTCCGCTTCGGCGATCACCGACTCGTGCACCGGTGCTCCGCGAAAATCCCGACCTTGCGCGGAAAAGTACGGCGATAGCGCCGGCTCGTAGCCGATGTCGGCAGCACCCCGCGCGGTGCCGACGATCACCTCGCGCAGCGGGTCCCACTCGTTCCAGGAACACACGCCGGCGCCGCCCGCCGGTTCGACCACTACGGGCGGCGGGTGACCGGCGGCGCGGTGGCCGCCGAGACCGGGGGCAGCATGCTCTGCGTCGGCGACGTTGCGTCCAGCGAGGTG
>CAVRRP010000014.1:0-105997 GCA_963723635.1 Vulcanimicrobiota bacterium
CAGCGACCGCCGCGAGCATGAAGGCGAGCGCGGCTTCGCGCGCGCCGAGCAGCGCGCCGCCGAGCGCGGCGAGCTTTGCGTCGCCCCAGCCCATCCCGCGCCCGCGCGACGCGAGCGCGGCGACGGCGAACGGAACGAAGACGATCGCGGCGCTGAGCAGCGGCGCCCAGTCGTGCGCGAGCGCGCCTGCGCCGATGACGACGCCCAGCGGCAACAGCGTGAGGGGGTCGGGCAGCAGCCCGCACGACAAGTCCGCCGCGCAGCAGCCGGCGAGCGCGAGCATCACGAATGCGAGCAGCGCGAGATGCGCGAGCGATTCGCCGTGCGCGGCGAGCGCGAGCCCGATGCCGGCGCCCGCGAGCGCGAACGGCAGGCGCGCGAACGCGACCGGCGGCGGGCCGTCGTCGTACGGGGCGCGGTCCGCGCACAAGGCGGCGGCGACGAGCGTTCCGCCCCACGCCGCGCCGGCGAACACCAGCGCAGCGAGCGCGAGCATGAGCACGGCGCTCACCTGCCGGACACCGCGCGGGCGATCACGGGCCCGAAGATCATCAGGTACAGCGACGGAATCATGAACAGCGCCATCGGAAGTATCATCTTGATCGGCAGCTGCGCCGCTTTTTCTTCGGCGCGCATCCAGCGGCGGTCGCGCGTCTCTTTCGCGAGCTCGCCGAGCACGGTGCTGAGATTCGAGCCGAGCTTCTCCGCTTGCACGACGGCGGTCACCATCGTCGTCGTCGAGTCTTCGTTCACGCGCTCGGCCATCGCGTTGAGGGCATCCGCCCGCGGACGTCCCAGGCGAATCTCGTCGATCGTGGAGCGCAATTCTTCGCGCAGCGCACCGCGCGTCGCGTCGACCGCTTGCACCAGCGCCGCGTTGAGCGCGAGCCCGGCTTGCACGGTGGTCGAGAGCAGGTCCAAGAAGTCCGGCAGCTCGCGCTGGATGTCGCTCTTGCGCGCTTTCACGGCGCGCGACAGCATGATGTTCGGAATGCGCCAGCCGATCAGCGCGGTGAAGAGGCCGATCACGACGCTGAAGATGTTGTTGGGATGCGTGAGGTAGACGGCCAGCGCCATGGCGATCCCCAGGCCGAGCGTACCGATCGACCGCATCACCATCGCCAGCGGCGTGACGCCGTACCAGCCGGCTTCGATGAGCCGCTGCTGCAGGCGCGACTCCCGTTCTTTGGTGACGATCTGGTCGATGATCGTCAGGCGCTGCGCCGCGGACCGCTCGCTCACGCGTTCGAGCTTCTTGAGCCGGGCGGCCATCGGGCTGCGCGCCGGAAACGCCGAGACGACGATGAGGAAGGCGGACGCCATCCCGCTCGCGGCGATCGCGTACGGTGAGATCACGGGTCGATGCTCGTGATGCGGACCAAGCAGAAGATCGCGATGGCGTCGAGACCGATCGCGATCGCCAGCAGCAACTGCCCGAGCAGCGAGTGCAGCATCGGCTCGCGCAGCTCGTCCTGCGAACAGATGAACATGCCGATCACGAGCGGGAGCATGCCGAGCAGCCATGCGGTCGCGCGGCCTTGCGCGGTGATCGCTTTCACCCGCCGCCGCAGCCGCCGCCGGTCGCGAATCGTTCCGGCCAGCCCCTCGAGCACGGAGCCAAGGTCGCCGCCCGTCTGCGCCTGCACGCGGACCACGCGCGCGAGGACCGCGGTCTCCGTGTTCGTCATGCGCAGCGCCATCTGGTCGAACGCGTCCAAGATGCTCCAGCCGAGATTGCTCAGCGCGACGACGCGCATGAGCTCCGTCTTGACCGGGTCGCGGCTCTGGTCGCTCGTGAGCACGAGCGCCTGACGAATGCCCAGGCCGACGCGGATGCCGCCCGCCAAGCTGCGCAGCGCGCCTTCGAGCTGATCTTGAAACGCGGCGATACGGCTCTTGCGGCGCCGCTTGAGATAGACGCGGCCGCCGAAGAACGCGAACCCGCAGCACCCCGCGGCGAGCGCCAGCGCGATCATCGGCGACGGCCGCAGCAGCGCGATCGCCGCGACCCACAGCGCGGCGGCGACGCCGGTCAGCGTGAACACGAACTGCTTGGGTTCCGTCCGCATGCCGGCGGCCTCGAGGTCGATGACGAACTTGGGCGCCAGCCCGGCGATGCGCGCGAAGATGTGCTCGGAAAACGACGCGAACAGCAGCGCGACCGCGGCGACGGCGCCGAGCAGGATCGCCCACGGCGCTACCGCAGCCATGTCGCCTCGCGGCGCGGGATCGACGCCACCTGGAACGTCACCGGATCGTACGGTACGCCGAGCTCTTCGAAGCGCGCCAGGCAGTTCGGCTGCACGCCGCACGGCTCGAACTCGCCGATCACGGTGCCGTTCTCGTCGACGCCGCGCTGCTTGTAGCGCACCAGCTCCTGCATCGTGACGACGTCGCCTTCCATGCCGACCACCTCGCTGATGCCGGTCACCCGGCGCGTGCCGTCGCGCAGGCGCGCGACCTGCACGATGAGGTCGACGGCGCCGGCCACTTGTTCCCGAATCGCGCGCACGGGCAGGTCGAAGCCCGCCATGAGCACCATCGTCTCGACGCGCGAGAGCGCGTCGCGCGCGCTGTTCGCGTGGATCGTCGTCAGCGAGCCGTCATGGCCGGTGTTCATCGCCTGCAGCATGTCGAGCGCTTCGGCGCCGCGGCACTCGCCGACGACGATGCGGTCGGGCCGCATGCGCAGCGAGTTGCGGACCAGCTCGCGGATGCCGATCGCGCCTTTGCCTTCGAGGTTGGGCGGGCGCGACTCGAGCCGCACGACGTGGCGCTGGTCGAGCTTGAGCTCGGCGGCGTCCTCGATCGTCACGATGCGGTCGGCTTTGGGGATGAAGCTCGACAGCGCGTTGAGCAGCGTCGTCTTGCCGGAACCGGTGCCGCCGCTGACGATGATGTTGAGCCGCGCCTGCACGGCCGCGCGCAAGAAATCGACGACCGGTGCGGTGATGGCGCCGACGCGAATCAGATCGTCGACGCCGAAACGCTTGGTGCCGAAGCGCCGGATCGTCAGCGTCGGGCCGTCGATGGCGAGCGGTTCGATGATCGCGTTGACGCGCGAGCCGTCGGGGAGCCGCGCGTCGACCATCGGGCTCGACTCGTCGAGGCGGCGGCCGAGCGGCGCGATGATGCGCTCGATCACGAGCCGCACCTGGCGATCGTCGACGAACGACTTCGACGTGTCCTCGATGCGCCCGCGGCGCTCGACGAACACGTTGGCGCAGCCGTTGACCATGATCTCGGTGATGTCGGGATCGTGCAGCAGGCTCTCGAGCGGGCCGAGACCCATCGCCTCTTCGATCACTTCGTGCCGGATGCGCGAGGCGTGCTCGGCCGACGTGACGTCCTTGCGCGACGACAGCAGCTCGTCGGCGATCGAGTTCACCTGCTGGCGCAGGTCCGCGAGCTTGCCCGCGTCGGTGTGCGCGCGCGCGGCCGCGAGAAAATCGATCTTGGTGAGCATCGCCGCGTGCAGCTCGACCTTGAGCCGCTCGGCCGCGGCGACGTCGCCGGGCACGGGCGGCATCGTGAAGATCGAGACGCCGCCGCTGCTCGCGCCGTCGAGCGTGGATGCGCCCGGGAACGGCGGCGGCGCCGGACGCGCCGGCTCGGGGCGGCGCGCGACGCGCCGGTCGCCGATCGGCTTCGCAGCGGACGGCCGCAGCGACGTCAGCGGATCCTGCTCCGGCGTCGCGGCGAGCATCTCCGCAAAGCGGTGGAACGCGCGCGAATAGCCGCGGTCGCGATGGCTCGGGAGCTCCGCTGCGATCGAGAACTTCAGCGACTCTTGGATCTCTCGCGCGCGCAATTCCGCGGTGCCGCGCAGATCGTACAGCGTGAACGCGATGCGCGACGGCGGGATGCCGAAGCGGTCCAGCGCCGAGAGCGTCGCGTGCGCGGCGCCGACGCCGAGCAGCGTCGGCTCGCCGACGACGATGATCTTCGCGGCGCTCATGACGAAGGGGCGCACCGTCGCGGCGAACGGCTGCGACGCGTCGACGACCACGAGCCCGTGCTCCGGCAGCTTTTCCGCGAACTGCTCCACGGCTTCGGCGCTGACGACGAACGCGTCTTCGTACGAGCGCGCGAGCTCGACGACCGTGAGCGGTCCCTTGCGCGCGACGGCCGGCGCGCCGGGGACGCGGCCGAGGTCGAGCTCCTTGGCGACGTCGTACCAGATCGCGACCGCGCGCCGGCCCGACAAGTCCGCGTCCACGATGAACCGCGGACCTGCGGACGGCAGATCCTCGACCAGTTGCATGGCGATGCTCGTCGCGCCGACGCCGCCCTTGGCACCGACGACGACGAAGACGCGGAGGCTCATCGTTGCGCCGGGCCGCTCCCGGTCATGCGGTCGAGCTCGATGACGGTCACGCTGCTCATGGGCTTCTGCGCGGCCGGCTTCGCGGCCGCGACGACGGCGGGCGTCTGGGGCGCGGCAGCCGGCGGGGCGGCCGCGGGCGGAGGCTGAGCCGCGACGGGCGCGGCGGCCGGCGCCGCCGGAACGCCGAGGACGAGCGGCTCGGCGGGATACGCGCGAACCGATTCTTTGGGCGGGCGCAGCGCGAGCCGCAGCGTCGTGTTGAGATCGGCCGACGCGAGCAGGTCGACTTGGCGCGGCGTGAGCGCCAGCGTCACGGTGGTCAGCATCTGGTTGTCCGGGCTCGGCGTCGCGCTCGTCGTTTCGACGGCGTTGCCCATGGCGAGCACCAGCGCGCCGCGCAAGATCGCCGACGCGCGCGGCACCTCGTTGGCGACGCGCGGCGGTACCGCGATCACGTCGACGCGGTCGCCGGGCTGGATCAGGCCCGCGACGCCTTTGACCTTGTCGATCGAGATGCTCACGGCGCGCATGCCGATCGGCAGCCGCGCGGGAAGCGCGTTGGCGCCGGCGGCGCCGATCTTCGAGCGCGTGACGACGCTGCCGGCCGGCAGCGTGATCAGCGAGTACGTGCCGGCCAGCTCCTTGCGGTCGCGGATCGCGTCGGGGTCGACTTCGGTCACCGGCCGTTTCACTTCGGTGACGAGCGAGCTGGTGAGCAGCGCGCGCGCCGGAACGTCTTGCGCCGCGATGTAGACGCTCCGCATCGGCACGGCGGCGCTCTGCGCGGGAACGGCCGAGTGCACGTAGTTGAGCAAGAGCACCCCGGTGCCCAGCGCGAGGAGCACTCCGATGATGAGCGGGAGCCGGCGAGCGTTCTTCATGCGGTCAACCTTAGGGCGGGCACGATGGTGGAGATCGCGTAGACGATGCTGCCGGCGGCGATCGCGACGCCGTACGGAAGCAGGGTTCGTTCGCTCGCCGCGCCGTGCGCTGCGACGCTCGCGGTGCTGCGCACGAGTGCGACGAGGCGACCGCTCAGGGCGGCCGTGACCAGCGCGAGCAACGCGCCGCAGACGAGGATGTAGAGCACCAGCGCGAGCGCGCCGGGAAAGCCGGCCAACCCGCAGCACGCCGCGATGAGCTTCACGTCACCGCCGCCGAACCAGCCGGCGGAGAACGCGAGCGAGCCGAGCGCGAACGCGGCGCATATCGTCGCGATGCAGCTCAGCTCGGGCACGATGCCCGCCGGCGCGTGCAGCGCGAGCGCGGCGACGGCCGCGCCGCCCGTCAGCGCGTTGGGGATGCGCCGCGTGCGCACGTCCGTCACGGCCGCCGCGAGCGTCGCGAGAAGCAGCACGGCGGTCGCGGCGGTCACGGGTAGCTCGAGGAGACGTCTTGGTAGCGCGAGAGCAGCTGCGAGCCGATGAAGCTCAGCGCCGCGATGCAGAGCACCGCGATGAAACCGAGGAGAATCGCGTACTCGCCCAGGCCTTGGCCTGCGTCGTCCATGCGCAGGACCGTCATGCGAAAACCGCTTGAATGGCGCGCACGACGCTGTCGATGTGATGGTTCAGCGCGATCGCGCCGCACACGCACTGGACGGCGAAGATCCCCAGCACGACGGAATAGTCTGCGAGGCCTTCGCCCGCGTCGTCATCGGAGCAGCGCCGCCCACGCGTGCTTAGATGCTGTTGCCCACATTGCTGAGGACTCCCTGGAGGTTGCCGCTGAGGAAAAGGACCGCGACGATGACCAGGATCGCGATGAGCCCGAGGATCAGGCCGTATTCGGCAAGTCCTTGACCGCGCTCGTCGGCGGCCTCCGAGCGCAACGTGGTGACGCCGCGCTCTACGAATTTCTCGCGCGTGCGCGGCGAACGATCGCGAAGAACGACGTCACCCATCTTCATGCGCCTAGATGCTGTTGCCGACGTTGCTGAGCAGACCCTTGATGTTGCCGCTGAGGAACATGACGGCGACGATGCAGAGGATCGCGATGAGGCCGAGGATGAGACCGTACTCGGCCAGGCCCTGGCCGTCTTCGTCAACGAGGATCGAGCGAAACGTAGTAATCACGAGAGTTCTCCTTTGAAAAGTCGCGTTAGCGAACGGAAGGGGGGATGTCGTCCGGCGGCGCCATGACGTTCGGCGGTCCGACGGTGATGGTGGCGCGGGCGCTCGGGCCCGCCGGGAGAGAGTGCACCACGACCGTCACGATCGCGTTGCGGAAGAACGCCGGTGCGATCGGCAGGGTCGCGTCGAAGCGGCCTTGCGCATCGGTCGGAACGGCGCGCCGGCTCAAGAGAACCGTCGGGAGGTTCTGCGAGAACGTGCCGTAGAGAACGGCTTCCAGCGGCTGCGCGACAGGAGCGTTGCCGGTGATCGTCACCGCTTCCGCGCCGACGGCGCGGGTCGCTGTGACGCTGATCGCGGCCGGCACCGGCGACTGCGCGCCGAACGTCCCGAGCGGGGCGAACAGCGTCGCGGCGGCGGCGACGAAAGCGATCGAGGGCGGGCTGCTGAGACGCATCGTTGCCGCATCGTACACAGCGCAGGGCCTGTCTGGAAACCCCGTTTCGGCAGAATTGACGGTGCGTCCACGGTCCGACAACGCACCGGCAACGGAGCCGTCTGGCATACTCGGTTCACGCTCTGTCCCTGGAGATCACGTTGAACGCTTTTCGTGCCGCCCTGATCGCCGCCGTAACCGCCGTGACCGCCGTCACGCCGCTGGGCGCGTCCGCCCAAACGGGTCCGGTGATGCTGCGCACCGGCCAATCGGTGGTCGTCGCGACGCCGCGTCTCACCCGCGTCGCGGTGGGCGACGGCAAGATCGCGGGCGTGCTTCCGGTCGGCAACAGCGAGATCGTCATCAACGGGCGCGCCGCGGGCCGCACGACGCTGCTGGTGTGGGCGGGCGGCGGACGGCGCACGTTCGACGTGATCGTCACCGAGCAGACCATGGACAGCCTCAGGGCGATGCTGCAGGGCGCGATCAACGATCCCGACATCCACGTCGACGCGTACGATCGCTCCGTCGTGCTCAACGGCACCGTCGACAACGGCGAGCGCCTCGCGCACCTCGCCGACGTCGTGGCGCATTTCGAGCCCGTCGCCGCCGCCGAAAAGTACACCGTCGTCAACGCCGTCACGGTCGCCAAACCGCTCGGCCCGCTCCAGACCGAACTTGCGGCCGCTCCGGCGACGGCGGGCGTTCGCGTCGACCGCGATGCCAAAGGCAATCTGATCGTGAGCGGTCAGGTGCAAGACCGCAGCACCGCCGAGGGCGTGCTGTCGCGCGTGCGCGCGCTCGCCGGTCCGTACCTGGCCGCCGACGGCAAAGTGATCGACCGCATCGAGACCGTGACGATCAGCCAGGTCGACGTCAAGGTGTACATCCTGGAGGTCGACGAGACGGCGCTGCGGCAGCTCGGCGTCAACTTGCAGTCGGCGATCTTTCATCCGGATGGCTCGTACACGCTGGCTGGTCCCCAGTTCACGCCGGTCGAGAACCCCACTTGGCCCGGTTCGAACAAGGGCTTCACGGTCCAATCGTTCTTTCGCAACATCACGCTCGCGCCGACCGTCAACCTGCTCATCAACAACGGGCACGCGAAGCTGCTGTCGTCGCCCGATCTGGTGACGCTCCCCGGGAAGCAGGCGGACTTCTTGGTCGGCGGGCAGATTCCGATCCCGTACGCGGCCGGACCGCAGCAGATCGCGATCGCGTACAAAGATTTCGGCGTGAAGCTCGTCGTGACGCCCACCATCCTGCGCGACGGCTCCGTCGAGACGGTGATCGCGCCCGAGGTGTCCGATCTCGACTTTCAAGACGGCGTCTCGCTCAACGGGTTCGTCGTCCCCGCGCTCAAGACGAGCAAGTTGTCGACGGACGTCATCACGCATTCGGGCGAGTCGATCGTGATGGGCGGGCTGGTGCGCCGCCAGGAGCAGCGTTTCGTCGACAAGATTCCCGGCCTGGGCGACCTTCCGATCCTCGGTAAGCTGTTCCGCTCGACGCGCTACCAGGCCTCACAGACCGACGTCGTCTTCGTGATGACGCCGGAGATCCTGACGCGCTGAAGCCGGCGGGCGACGACCGCGACACGGAGATGAGCTCGATGCGCAAACAATGCACGCACGGCGGAGAGCGGGGGCAGATCATCCCGCTGGTCGCCCTCGCACTCGCGGTGATGATGGGCGCGGCCGCGCTTGCGGTCGACGTCGGCTACTGGCGCTATCAGGAACGGCTGCAGCAGGCCGCCGCCGACAGCGCCGCCGTTGCCGCCGCCGGCGAGCTCACGTTCGGCGGCGGGGGCTATGCGACCGCCGCGGCGCACGACGCGACGCTCATGGGCTACACCGACGACGGCGGCACGACCACGCGGGTCACGGTCAATTCTCCGCCCACGTCGGGCGGTTACAACGCGAACGCGAGCGCGGTCGAGGTGATCATCGAAAAGAAGAACCCGAGCTTCTTTGCGAAGATCTTCGGGTTCAACTCGCAGTGGCTGAGCGCCCGCGCGGTCGGCCTCGTCAGCGACAGCGCGCGCAACTGCATCTACGGCCTGGCGACGACCGGTACGCCGATCCTCTTCAACGGCTCGACCGTGAACGCGCCGCGGTGCGGGATCGTCTCCAACCACGACATGACCATCAACGGGGCGACCGTGACGGCGTGGGGGATCGGCTATGCGAACACCGACATCGACAACGGCAGCACGTACCATGAAGCCCATCCGGCGCACGCGCTCGCGGCGAGCGATCCGTGCCCGTCCGTTCCCGGCTGCGCGTACCTCAAAGCGCATCCGCCGACGACCGGCGCGTGCATGTCGCCGACGGTCTACAACGGGCTCGCCACCGCGACGCTGCAGCCGGGACGGTATTGCAGCAACGTCATCGTCAACGGCTGCACCAACGTCGTGTTCAACGCCGGCGTCTATGATTTCGACGCGGGCATCACGATGAACGGCGTCACCAACATCACCGGCAACGGCGTGACGCTGTACAACAACAGCGGCCAGCTCACCATCAACGGGTCCAACATCAGCCTCAAGGCGCCGGCAACGGGCAACACGCAGGGCGTCGTGGTCTACCAGAACCCCACCGACACCAACGCCTTCATCGCCAACGGCAGCGGCGGCGGCTACGCGGGCATGGTGTACTCGCCCAACTCGACGCTCACGATCAACGGCACGGTGAGCCAGTGGCTGCTGATGGTCGGCGCGAACGTGGTGATCAACGGCTCGGGCACCAACGTCCCGGACGCGGCGTTCCCCGGCTGGGGCCGCGCCGTGCTGGCGGAGTGACACGATGCGCATGAAGACCGTTCGGTCGCTGGCCGGCTGTGAATCCGGCTCCGCGTTCGCCGAGATGGCCATCGTGCTGCCGCTGCTGGTCCTGGTGCTGATCGGGCTGATGGAGGCCGGGCGCTACGGCGACTACACCGTGCGGGCCGGAAACGCCGCGCGCGCCGGCGTGCAATACGGTGCGCAGAACACGATCACGGCGCTGGACACCACGGGCATGCAGAACGCCGCGACCGACGACGCCAACGCCGGCGCGGGTTTCACCGCCACGGCGAGCAGCTACTGCGAGTGCGCCGACGGGTCCGCGTCGACGTGCTTGCCCAGCGACTGCTCGGCGAGCCACCGCCTGATCTTCGTGCAAGTGCTGACGACGGGCACGTTCGGATCGATGACGAACTTTGCGGGCCTGCCGGCGTCGCTGCGCACGATCACCGTTCACGGCAAGGCCGTGATGCGGGTCGCGCAGTGAGCGCATCGCACGGCGAGCGCGGCAGCGCGCTCGTCGAGTTCGCCATCGCGAGCACGGTCACGCTCACGCTGATCTTCGGGATGGTCGACTACGGGCGCGCGCTGTACACGGATCATCTCGTTTCGTACGGGGCCCGAGCCGGAAGCCGCTATGCCATCGTGCGCGGCTCCGCCTGCGCCGTGGCGGGCTGCCCTGCGACGTCGGCGTCGGTTCAGACCTACGTTCGCGGCCTCGCACCCGGCATCGATCCGACCCAGCTGACCGTCACCACCACGTGGCCGGGCGGCGGCGGCTGCGCCGCCGGCGCCAACGATCCCGGCTGTCCCGTCACGGTCACGGCGACGTATCCGTTCAAGTTTCTGGTTCGCCTCATGCCGAGCTTCACGATGCAGATGACCAGCTCGTCGACGATGGTCATCTCGCAGTAGTGGGCCCGTCGGCGACCCGGTTCGCGTGGCTGCTCGCGCCCGCGATCCTCGCGATCATGATCGCGCTCAACCCGCTCAACCGCGCGACGTACCTGATGGGCGACTTTCGCGCGTTCTACTGCGCGGGCGCCGCGGTCGCGCAGCACGCGAACCCGTACCTCGAAGAACCGCTGCGCAGCTGCGAACAGAACGCCGGGCCGCCCGCGGAACCGGCGTTCCTGCGACCCGTCGCGCTGCCCGCGCCGCTGCCGCCGTACGCGCTTGCGCTGTTCGTCCCGTTCGCGCGGCTGCCGTTCCCCGTCGCCGCGGTGCTCTACGGCGTGCTGCTGATCGGCGCGATGACGGCCGCGACCGCGCTGTACGCGCGCGTGGTCGGCGTGTCGAGCGGGCTGCTCAACGTCGTCTTCGCGGCGATCACCGCGACCGTGACGTACTACGTCGGCCAGCCCGTGCCGCTGGTGTTTCTGGCGCTGGCCGCGGCGGCGCTGCTCGCGCGGCGCGGGTCGTGGGCGGCCGCGGGCGCCTGCGCCGTCGCCGCGAGCATCGAGCCGCACGTGGCGCTGCCCGCGCTGGCGGCCATGCTCGTCGCGCTGCCGCGCACGCGGCTTCCGATCCTCGTCGCCGGCGCGGTGCTCGGCGTCGCCGGCGTGCTCGCCGTCGGGCTGCCGGCGAGCGTTGCGTACGTGCGGGACGTCGTGCCCGCGCACGCGCTCGCCAACGCATTCGAATGGCAGTTCAGCCTGACGTCCGTGCTCACGTCGCTCGGCGTCGCCGCGCCGCTGGCGATCCGCTGCGGCGAGCTGATGTTCGCCGCGATGGCGGCGCTCGGCGTGGCGGTGGCGCTGCGCTTGCGCACGCTGACCGGCGATGCGGCGGTGATCGTGCTGATCCCGCCGGCGTTCGGCGTGTTCGGCGGCGTGCACGTGCATTTTCAGCAGCTCGCGATCGCGTTTCCGGCCGTGCTGTACGTGTTCGCGCGCTACCCGCAGGTGCGTACGCTTGCCGCGACCGGTCTGGGGCTCGCGATGATTCCGTGGAACGTGATGAGCTCGTCGCTGCTCGCGGGGCTGTCGCCGCTGCTCGCCGGCATCTTCGGGTCGCTGACGATCGGACGGCGCGCGGGGCTGATGTTCGCCGGCGGCGCCGCGCTGATCGGGCTCTCGCTGCTCGCGCTCGCGCTCGCGGGCCTCGGGCCGCCGCCGGCGCATTTCGTGCCGCATGCGTATCCGCCGGGTGCGCTCGCGGAAGCGACGTGGGGTGACTTCTCCCGCTCGACGCTGATGCGGCCGTCGCTCATGATGCAATGGCTGCGCGTGCCCACGCTGCTCGGCATCGCCTGCGGCCTCGCCGCGATCGTGCGCGTCGCGTACGGCGATGCGCTGCGCGGCCGCAGCACACAGCGGCGTGCGGCGGCGGTTCCGATGACCGCGTCGTGATGCGCCTGCGCCTGCGCGCTGATCCCGATCGCGTGCTGCCGTGGGCGGCCGTCGCTGCGGTGTTCGCGTGGTTCGCGGCGGTCGCCGTGCGTTTTCCGCCCGGCGACGGCGACCTGCTGTGGCAGCGCTGGCTCGGCGCGCGGATCTTGCGCGAGCACGCGATCCCGCGCGCGCTGGGACCCGAGACGTTCGCCGCGAACGGCGCGCCGTGGACACCGCACGAGTGGCTGTTCTCCACCGCGCTCGCGTTCTGCGCCGAGCACGGCGCGCCGTGGCTGGTCCCGCTCGCGTGCGCGGCCGCGGCATCGGCAGCGCTCGTGACCGTGGTGCTGCGCTGCCGGCGCCGCGGCGTTTCGGGCGCCCTGCCGGCCGCCGCCGTCATCGTGTGCGCGCTGGCGACGGTGCAGTCGTTCGGCGCGCGCGCGCAGGTTCTGGGCTGGCTGGGCTTGGCGGGCGTGGTGTGGCTGCTGGAGATCGACGGTCCCTGGGCGTGGGCCGCCGTGCCCGTGACGGTCGCGTGGGCCAACGTGCACGCGAGCGTGTTCCTGTCGCCGGCCGTCGCCGGTGTGTTCGCGGTCGCGGCGCTGCTGCGCGACGGGCGCTGGTCGCGCGACGTGACGCGCCGCGTTGCGCTCGCCGTGGCGTGCGGTGCGGCGACGCTCGCGACGCCGCTCGGTATCGACCTTCCGCGGTACGCCGCCGGACTGCTCGCAAGCCCCATTCGCGCCTCGATCAGCGAATGGGCGGCGACGAGCGTGACCAGCCCGGCGTTCGTGCTCGGCGCGCTGCCGCTGCTCGTGATCCTCGCGGCGTTCGGCGTGCGCACGTCGCTGCGCGACCGGCTCCTCGCGGCGGCGTTCACGGTGCTGCTGTTCACCGCGGTGCGCAACGTGCCGGTGTTCGCGCTCGCGGTCGCGCCGGTCGCGCTCGGAACGCTCGCGGCCGGTCGCGCACCGCGCGCGAGCGCGCCGTCTGCGCGGGCACGCATCGCGGCATGGTCGACCGTTACCGCGCTCGTGGCATGTTCGGTCGCGCTTGCAGCGGCGGTGTGGCGCGCTGCCCCGGCGGCCGAGGCCGCGCTGCCGGTCGCACCGGTGCGCGCGCTGCTCGCGCAGGCGCGCACGCAGCCGCGCGTGTTCTGCGAAGACTTCGCGTGGTGCAGTTTGTTCCTGCTCGAGCCAGGCGCGGCGCGGTTCTACATGGACGGGCGCTGCGATCCGTATCCGGCGCGGATGTGGCGCGATTACGCCGACGTGCGCGCGGCTAGCCCGCGGTGGTCCGTCATCTTGGAACGCGAACGCGTCGATGCGATTCTCGCGCGCCGCAATGGAGCGCTGGACAGCCTTCTCGTGGAGCGGCCCGGCGCATGGCGCATGATCGCATCAGACGGCCTCGTGCGGCTGTACGTGAAACCCGCGCTGCTCGACGGCCGGGACGAGGGCGCCCGGCGTGCGCTGGCGGCCGCCCGCGTCGTGCGCTGAAAAGGGAGCAGCCATGCTGCTGCCCAGCGCGCGCCGGATGCGCTCGCGCAGCGGCCGCTCGATGCCGTAAAAGAGCGCGAAGCTCAACGCGAGCGCGCTGCCGAACGACGCCGCCATGAACAGCGGGTGATCGGTTCCCATCGCGTGCGTCATCAGCACGATCACGCTCAGGTGAATGAGGTAGAACGCGAAGCTCACCTCGCCGAGGCGCACGAGGACGGGGTGCGCCAGCAGGCGCGATATCCCGCCGCGCCGCGAGCCGAATACGTAGATCGCGAACGACCACGCCGGGAGCAGCACGGCCGAGAACCGCAGCGCCCGCGGGAACAGCGGCGAGGCGAAGATGGAGAGCCCGATCGCGGCGATCGCGAGCATCTCCAAGCTGGTGCCGCGCAGCTTCCAGCGTGCTGCCGGATCGCCGCGCAGCACGGCGATACCCAGCAGCATGCCGACGACGAAATCGAAGAGCCGGACCGGCGGGAACACGTAGAGCCGCCACTCGTTGACGAGGACGTGCTGCGGTGCCAGCAGCGCCACTTGTACACCCCACACGCCGAAAGCCGCGAGGAGCGCCACGCGCGGCGACGCCGTCCGAAACAGACGCAGCAGCGCGAACGCCAGCAGCGGAAACAGCGCGTAGAAGAAGGCTTCCACCGAGATGCTCCAGTCGGGACCGTTCCCGCCGAAGTGGATCGCGCGATCGGGGAACCAGCTTTCGACGAGCAGCGCTTGCGCGACGACCTCGGTGATTCGCGTGGGCGTGCCGACGCCGGTCCACCACGGGTTGCCGTACCATTGCAACAGGGCGAACATCGGTACCATCGCGACGATGTGGAGCGGCACGATGCGCGCGACCCGCGCGACGTAGAACGCGCGCAGCGACGCGGCGCTCAGGCCGCCCGCGAACACACCGTGATAGCTGTAGGTCAGGATGAAGCCCGACAGGATGAAGAAAAAGCCGACGCCGATGTAGCCCAGCGAGAACGTCCCGGAGAATTGCCGCACCGGGACGCAATGCCACGTGAAGACGAGCAGCGCCGCGAAGAAGCGCAGCGACGTCAGCGCGTCGAGCGTGTCGCGCCGGTTCGCGCGGTTGCTGTTTTCCACGAGTCTATTTCTGCATATCGGTCCGGAGCGGACGCCGGATGAGCTGGCGCACGTCACCACCATCGCGACGCAGGCGTCGCAGGCTGCCGCACCGTAGCGCGACCTCGATGCGCGGCCGCTCGCTTCGGCTCGTCTTCTGGGGCTGGTCCGCCGCGGTAGCGCTGGCGCTGGCCTCGGCCGCCGGCTGGTCCGTTGGGCACGGCGCGGGCGACTGGCGCGTGTTCGCCGCGGCGGGATCGCTGGCGGGCACGCACGCGCTGATCGCGCCGCCCGAAGCCTGGGAGATCTTCGTCTATCTGCCCGGCGCGGCGTGGGCGTTCGTGCCGTTCGCGAAGCTGCCGCTCGCGCTTTCGTTCTGTATGGACGCCGTGCTGATGCTCGCGTGCGCCGCTGCCGCCGGCGTCGTTGCCGCGCGCACGTACGGCCTTTCGCGCGCGGTCTGCGGCTGGCTGTACGTGCTGTGGCCGCCGGTCGTCTACGCCGCGGCGATCATCGGTCAGAACGCGCCGTTCGGATTGCTGCTCGCGCAGCTCACGATCGCGGGGATCGCGCGGCGGTCGCTCGCGCTCACCGCCGTTCCGCTGGGGCTGCTGCTCTACAAGCCCACCTACGCGCTGCCGCTGATCGGCGTGCTGCTGCTGCGCGCGCGGTTGCGCGAGCTCGGCATCGTCGCGGCGGTGGGCGCCGGATGGTACGTCGCGAGCGTTGCGGCGACCGGCGGCGACTGGGGCTGGCCGGCCGAATGGGCCCGGTTGATCGCGCGCTATGCGCCCGGCGATCTCAGCGTCAACGCCGTGTTCGTGGTGAGCGTACCCGGTTTGCTCGCGCGCGCGGGCGCCGGCATGCCGGTGCTCGCGGCGGTCGTTGCGGCGGCGGCGGTTGCGGTGGCGCTCGCCGTGCGGCGCGCCGGCGCGGTCGAGGCGGCGAGCGCGGTCTGCTTGGCGGGCCTCGCCTTGAGCCCGCATGCGCTGGCGTACGATGCGGCACTCGCGCTGCCGATGATCGCGTTCACGGCGTCGCGGCTCACCGAACCGGATCGCACGCGGCTGCTTCTCGTCCTGTTCGCGGTCGCGCCGCTGTTCTTCATCTCGCCGCTGCTGCGATTCGATCCGCTCGCGCTCGTCGTCATCGGCGGCACGTGCGCGTGGGTTTGGATTCGCCTCGTTCCGCGCCGCGCTACCGCTGTTCGAGCAGGGTGATCCGCCGTTCGTGATCGCCCAGCGTACGGCCGTCGACGGATTGACGTCGCTCGATTCGACCGAGCGCACCCGAATGTTCGCGATGCAACGTGGAGTGCTCGCGCAGCACGGTGGAATGCTCGGTAGCAACCGCCGAAAGCTCCAGCAGCGCGACGCTGTGCTGCTCCAGCGTGCGATCCACGGTGTCGAAGCGGCGGTCGACCCGCGCGGCGGCTGCACGGAACTCGCTGGTCATCTCACTGCGCAGCGACACCAGCGATTCGGCAAGCGTCCGTTGCTGTTCATGGAGCAAGCCGAACGATTCGGCAAGGGTACCTTGCTGTTCGCGCAGCGAGCCGAACGATTCGGCAAGCGTGCCTTGCTGTTCGCGCAGCGAGCCGAACGATTCGGCAAGCGTGCCTTGCTGTTCGCGCAGCGAGCCGAACGATTCGGCAAGGGTACCCTGCTGTTCGCGCAGCGAGCCGAACGATTCGGCAAGGGTACCCTGCTGTTCGCGCAGCGAGCCGAACGATTCGGCAAGGGTACCCTGCTGTTCGTGCAGCGAGCCGATCGATTCGCGGACTTCGGAGCGCAGGGAGCCCACCGATTCGGCAAGCGTATTGACGGTGGTCAGGACATCGGAAAGTGTCGGTTTCTTCATGCCTATCGTTCACGCGTCCGCGTGGCGTGGCTAGGAGTCAGACCTGTTCGACGCGACTGATTTCGGGGACGTCCTCGCGGACGACGGTTTCGATACCGCCTTTGAGGGTCGAGAGGACGGCCGCGCAGCCGCCGCACGCGCCGATCATCTGCACGTACGCGACGCCGTCGTCCACCTTCACCAGCCAGACGTCGCCGCCGTCGCGGCGGATCGCCGGGCGAATGCGGTCGAGCGCCGATTCGATGCGGCTCTCCAGCGAGTTCGGCACGGCCGAACCCATTGCCGTGGCCATGCTCAGTTCCCGAACTCCTTGAGCAGGTCGTGGATGCGCGCGGACATCGCGATCGCCTCATCCCATCTTCTCTGCCACATGTTGCGGCCGAAAATCAATCCCACACACCCGGTTTCCATCGCGAGGCGCGCTTTGTGGATCGTGTCGTCGTCGCCCATCTTGGAGCCGCCGGAGACGAGCACGAGCGTGCGTCCCGCCGACTTCACGACCTTGCGCAGGCCGTCGGCTTCGCTCATCGTCAGCGTATTGTACGGTTTGGGCGCCGCCGCGGCGGCTTCTTCGGATTTCGGAACGTTCAGCTTCACGACGTCGGCGCCGACCTCGCACGCCACGCGCGCCGCGTAGTCGACCGCGTAGAGCGAGTCCTGGCCGCCCTTGGCCTTGATCGCCGAGCCGCGCGGGTACGCCCACACGATGAGCGGCATCCCGTAGCGCTCGCACTCGCGGCGCACCTCGTTGGCCTGCTCGAAGTCCGCCGCTTGATTGGGCGAACCGACGTACAGCGTATAGCCGACGGCGCTCGCGCCCAGCCGCACCGCGTCTTCGACGGACGAGGTCATCGACGAGAACGACTCGTCGTCGGGCGGCACGTTGGTCTTGCCGTTCACCTTGAGCACCATCGGCACGCGGCCGGCGTACTGCTTGTGGTATTTCTCGGCGAGCCCGATGTGGTAGGCGATGCCGGAGAACTTGCCTTCCACGGCCAGCCGCAGCACCCAGTCGGTGTCCAGCGCGTCGGGGTTGTCGAAGAAGTCGATCGGGCCGTGCTCGAGCCCCTGGTCGATCGGCAGCAGCATCAGCGTCCCGTTGGCGGGGCCGTGCGCGTACATCAGATTCCAGAGGCGGGCGCGCTTGCCGGTCGAGAGGTTGAGGTCCTCGAACGTCGGCCGGCGGATCGAAGCAAGCATCCTGGCGGTTCCCCTTGGCGAGTGATCGGTTCGGCGCGCCGGCTTCATCCGGGCGCCGTCTCGACCATTGTGCCCTCAGGACGTCTCGGGCGCAACGACGCCCGTCGTCGGGGGCGGTCGCTCGCGTGAGGAATCGGACGTCGCTGGGTCGAGCGCGCACCGGAATCAGCGCGGCCGCAGTGCCGCAAAGACGACCGCCAGCCCCGTCACCGTCGTGGCGTACATCGCCACCCCCCAGAGGGCGATCGATCCCGGTCGCGGGTCGCCGCGCAGCAACCGCACGAGCTGGATGGTCGCGACGGCTGCGGGGGCAAGGACGACCAGCCACGGACCGGCTTCGGCTCGGTACGCATCCATGATCGCGTGCGCGACCGCGATGACGCTGGCGATCGCGATGAGGAGCCAAGCGCGGGCCGGGCCAACCCGCACGACGAGGTTGCGCTTGCCCGCCGCATGGTCGGCGCCGGCGTCGGGCAACTCGACGCACAGCATCATCGCGAACATCGCGAGCCCCGTGGTCGTCGCCACGAAGTGGATCGGTTCGTCGACTCGCGCTGCGAACGCCGCATAGCCGGCGGCCGGGACCAGAACGGCGACGACCAGCGCCGTGTCCAGCTCACCCAGACCGCGGGCGGCGAACCGGACCGGCGGCGCCGAGTAGCACCACGCGAGCAGGCCGATCGCGAGCCCCAGCCAGGCTACCGTCAGGTTCCCGGCGAGCCCGAAGCGCGCGGTCGCCGCGAGCCCGAGCGCCGCGCAGATCAATGCCGCGATCAAGGCCACGCGCGGCTGCAGCGCGCCCGCCACGAGGACGCCGCTCCCGCCCGACCACCGCATCGGCGTCGCCTGCACGTCGGCCTCGCGGTCGAAGTAGTCGTTCGCGTAGTGGACCATCAGCTGGAACGAGGTCACCAGCGCCTGCGCCCACCCATAGGTCGCGATGTCCAGCCGCAGTCCCTGTGCATGCGCGACCGCCGCGCCGAGCGCCACGCCCGCAAAGCCGCCGTAGAGAAACAGCGGCCGCGAAAGGCGGACGAACGCGAAGAACCAGGGCACCCCGGCCCTTTAGTCACCAAGCCGTCCTAGGCTTGTCGACAGGCGCAGGCCGTGGCGTTCCGTGCGCCGTACGCGGCGGCTCGATGGCAATCAAGGTTGGTCTGATCGGCGTGGGCGCGATGGGCGAGCCGATGGCGGCATCGCTGCTGCGCGGGGGCTGCGACGTCACGGTGTGCGCGCACCGCAATCGCGAGCCGGTCGAGCGGCTTGCCGCGCTCGGCGCGCACGACGGCGGCGATCCGGCCGGCGTGGCGGCGTCGTGCGAGGTCGTCGTCACGTGCGTCCCCGACGCGCCGCAGGTCGAGGAGGTGCTGTTCGGCGACCGCGGCGCCGCGCAGGGCGCGACGCCGGGCACGCTCTTCATCGATATGTCCACCATCTCGCCCGTCGCCACGCGCGCGTTCGACACGCGCCTTCGCGCGAGCGGCTTTCGCTTCGCCGACGCGCCCGTGTCGGGCGGACCGGCGCGCGCGAAAACCGGAACGCTCACCATCATGGTCGGTGCGTCCGACGACGATTTCGCCGTTGCCAAGCCGGTGCTCGAAGCGATGGGGACGCCGAATCACGTCGGCGGCGTGGGGATGGGCGAGGTCGTCAAGCTCGTCAACCAGATCATCATCTCCAGCACGATGCTGGCCAACGTCGAAGCGCTCACGTTCGCGGCGAAGGCCGGCGCCGACATCGATGCCGTGCTCGCCGTCATCGGCACTGCGACCGGCTCGAACTATCTGCTGCAGAACTGGCTGCCGCAGAGCTGGCTGTCGGGCTCGCACAAGCCGGGGTTCGCGCTCGACCTGCTGCGCAAAGATCTTGCGGCGGCGCTCGATTCGGCTCGCGCGATCGGCGTGCCCATGCCGTCGAGCGCGCTCGCGTACCAGATGTACACCGCGACGTCGGGCGAAGGGCACGGGCGCGACGACTACTCTTCCGTCGCGACGTTCTACGAACGCGCCGCCGGCGTGGCCGTGCGCAAGAAGCCCACGTAGGCGCACCCATGCTGTTCGGTGCGATCGATGTCGGCACGAACTCGATCCACCTGATCGTCGTCGAGCTGGATTCCGCGTTCGACACGTCGCGGGTCGTGTACAAGGCGCGCGACATGGTGCGGCTGGGCAGCGACGACGCGCTCGCGAGCGGGCAGCTCTCACGCAAGGCGATGGAACGCGGCGTCGAGGCGATCGCGCGGTTCGACGACGCGGCGCGCGCGCGCGGCGCCGAAAGCGTGCGCGCGGTCGCAACGTCGGCCGTGCGCGAGACCGACAACGGCGCGGAGTTTGCCGACATGGTCGCGGCGCGCACGGGCCTGCGGCTGGAGATCCTGGACGGCCTCGACGAGGCGCGCCTCATCCACCTCGGCGTGGCGAACGGCTTCCCGCTGTACGACCGCGTCGCGTGCATCGTGGACATCGGCGGAGGCTCGACGGAGTTCGTCGTCGCGGACGGCGACCGGCCGTATCTGGTCGAGTCGGTGAAGCTCGGCAGCTTGCGGCTCTACGACGCGTTCGTGCGCGGCAAGGCCGATCCGCTGCGCGCCGCGCGCAAGCTCGAAGCGCACGTTGCCGAGATGCTCGCGCCGCTGGCGGAGCGCATGCGGCACTACCGGCTCGACCTTGCGATCGGCACGTCGGGGACCATCATGGGGCTCGCCGCACTCGACGCGGCGCAGCAGGGGCTCGTCGTCAAAGGCGTGCACGGCTACACGCTCTCGCGTGCGCGGCTCGAAGCGCTGCAGCGCCAGATGCTGCTGCTGACCGAAAACGAACGGCGGCGCATGCCGGGCATGAACCCGCGGCGCGCCGACATCATCGTCGCGGGCAACGCCGTGCTGATCGGTGCGCTCACGATGCTCGGGCGCGACGAGATCGTCGTATGCGAGCGCGCGCTGCGCGACGGCGTCGTCGTGGACCTCGCGCACCGCGACCGCGAGCTCGCGCAGCGGCTGGGCGACGAGCGCGCGCAGCGCCTGGACGCGGTCGAAAAGCTGGCGCACCGCTACGAACACTTGGGCGGGCATCAGCGCCACGTCGCGCGGCTCGCGCTGACGTTGTTCGAGCGGCTGGCGCCGCTCCACGGTCTCGCGCCGGGCGACCGCGATCTGGTGTGGGCGGCAGCGATGCTGCACGGCATCGGCCGCTTCGTTTCGGACACCGGCCACCACAAGCACGCCGCGTATCTCATCCGCAACACGCCGCTGCAAGGCTGGAGCAACGACGAGCGCGAGCTCGTCGCGCAGATCGCGCGCTACTACCGCAAGGCCATGCCCAAGCCGGCGCACCTCGAGTACGCGGCGCTCGCACCGGACGACCGCCGCCGCGTGGACGTGCTCGCGTCGCTGCTCCGCATCGCCGACGGGCTGGACGTCCGGCACCTGGGCGCGGTGACCGACGTCGCCGCCGTGCCCGAAGGCGGGCTCGTCGTGATCCACGCGCAGGCCGACGGCGACGCCGCGCGCGAGCTGGACGCGGCGATGGAAAAAGGGGACCTGTTCGAGCGGACGTTCGGCGCGCGGGTGATCCTCCGACAAGCGCAGGACCGCCAGGCGCAGGACCGATTCGGAACGCCGACGTGATCGCCGCGCGCTCGCACGGTTTTTCAGACTGCGCTCATTTTGGTCTCAGGTACTGCGCGCGTGAGCTCACCGAAAACGGTTTACACGAGCTAAACAATTCGAACGCGGCGCCGAGAAATCAAGCGTGGCGCAGCGCCGGTCGCCGGCGCGCCCAATCTATCACACGGTTTTTCGGGTGGAGACCATGAACATCAAACATTTCACGGCGGGCGCCGCTCTCGCGCTCGCGGTTTGCGGCTGCGGTCATGCGGGTTCCTCGGCGGTGCCCGGAGCACGAACCATGCTCAACCCCGCTGCACCGGACACGACGGGCTCGCCGGGAGCGGGCGGTGGCACGGCAGCGTCGGCGCAGCGTTCGACCATGACCGTCAGCATCGCGATCCCTGCCCGAAAGATGACCGCCGGCAACAAGCGCGCGACCAAGACCATATCGCCGGGGACGGCGTACGTCGACGTCGTGCTGCAGTCGCTCAACGGCAATTCTCAGCCGGTCGACGGGCCGTACAGCGTGCTGATCCCCGTGTCGCAGCTCAACGGGTGCTACACCGGTGGGCGGTCGCACGGGCGCTCCGTGCAGGCCCTGCCGGTGTGCTCGATTGCCACCGTCCCGGCACCGGTCGGCAACGACGTGTATGCGATCGCAGCGCTCGATTCCAACATGACGCTGCTCGATTACGCCGAGAACGTTCCCGTCGACGTCATGAGCTCCGGTTCCGCGGTACTGAGCGCGTCGCTCGACGGCGTCGGCAGCGGTATAATCGGATACAGCATGCTGACCGACCCCTCGAACACCACGACGTTTCGGTTGCAGAACCTCGTCGATTGCCCCGCAAATGCCGTACAGCAGTTCTGCTTGCCGCAAGAGTCCGATGTCCGCCTGGTCGTTCACTAGCGGCGCCGATGACCGGCGCCGCGGGGGCGGCTGCGGTCTGACGTTTGCCGAGTTCGCGCAGGCGGTCGACGAGCGGCTGTGGCGGCTCGGCGTCTGGCCGGCGTTCACGCTCGACGACCGTAGCGCGCGATGGTCATGCGCTCCGTACGCCGCCGAGCTCCAGCCGTTCGATGCCGTTCGCGCGCGCGTCGTCCTCAGCGCGCATGGCCGGACGTGCTATGCGTCCGAGCCTGGAGCGATGACCGCAGCGGGCGCGGGAAGGCTCGCGCGCGCGGTCGGGATGTTGTTCGGCGGACGCACGCTCACGAGCGCAGGCACGGCGATTGTCCGCGGCGCGACGGCATCGTTTCTGGCGCGGGCACAGCGCTAAGACAACGCCTCCGTCAAACCGAACGTTGGAGAGAGCGAGCACCAGACCGTTGCGTCACGTCCTTTCCGTGCTTGCCGTTCCGACGTCCGTACGGGTGTTCATGACGTTTCGCGGCCCTTCGTGTCCCGAGCGCTTCCTCGCTCTGATCGTGTCTGTCGTTGCGACCGGCTCGGTGCTGGCGTTCGTTCGCGGCCGTGTCGGCGACGCGCCCGTTGAGTGTCTATTGCTCCTGGCGGCGGCGGCGTCGGCCGGTGTGGCGATCGTGTGGGTTCGCGATCTCTTGCGGTGGCGAACGCGCGCGCGGCACCTGGACGTGCTCCTCGCCGAGCAGTTGCATCGCGTCGACTATCACTCGCGCCGGCTCGAATCGTTGTGGAAGCTGGCGACGAAGCCTGCGCGCGACGACGGCGCGTTTCTGCAGGCGCTGCTCCTGGAATCGTCCGGCTCGATCCATCCCGGGCCGCATTTCTACGGCGTCATCTCGCACCTGGACGGCGCGGACGTCGTCATCGACGTGAACCAACAGTGCGACGACGTCGACGGAGCGCTCGCCCGCGGAGCGCGTTTGCCCTTTGCGAGCACGCTGCTCTCCGGACTCGCCGGCATCGGGACGACGCGCTCCTGGGCCGACGTGCATGCGGACGCCGCAATCGCCGGCATTCCGCGCGTCGCGTCGATGCCGTGGCACGCCTTCATCGGCACGTCGTTTCAGGTCGGCCCGACGGTCTACTTTCTCACCTTCACGTCGGAAAGCGCACTGGTGGAACCGTTCGCGCCCGACGACCACGCGTATCTTGAAATCGTCGCCTCGTTCTGCGAGTCGCGTTTGCAGCAGCGGGTGCAATTCGACCGGCTGCGCCATCAGGCCAGCCACGACGCGTTGACCGGGTTGCCGAATCGTACGGCGTTCCGCGTCGCCGGCAGGCAAGCGTTCGCGTCGAACTCCGAGCTCGCGCTGGCGGTGGTCGACATCGACGGCTTTCGCCAGCTGAACGAGGCGATCGGCCATCAGGACGCCGACGCGGTCCTGGTAGAAGTCGCCGCGGCCGTCGCAGGCCGCGTTGCGCCGGGCGACGTCGTCGCGCGGATCGGCGGCGATTCGTTCGGCGTGCTGTTGCGCGACGTCGAAAGCCGCGCGCATGCCGAGTCGCGCGTCGAATGCATCCGCGCGGGGTTTCGCACCGCATTCGGAACCGGCGACCGTGACGGTACGGCGCGCATCGACGTGGCGGCGAGCATCGGCATTGCCGTCGCACCGCGGGACGGGTCGACCTTTGAACGGCTGCTCGCGCGCGCGGACTCGGCCGTGCACGCCGCCAAAGAGAACCGGTGCGCCTCCAGCAGTAAAGACGAGCGCCCCCTCGCCTGCTAATGCCGGTCGCAGGGTGCGCTGCCGCCGCCGGTCGCGTAGCGCGCAGGCCGAAGGCGGCGCCTCGCGCGAACTGGACGCGGCGATGGGAAGAGCGGATCTCTTCAAGCGGATGTTCGGCGTCCGCGCGGTTCTTCGATGACCGCCGCCGCACCGGCCGCGAAGAAGAAGATCTTGCTCGTCGACGACGAGGCCGCGATCGTGCACTCGCTGCGCTACAACCTCGAGAAGAACGGTTACGCCGTGACGACCGCGGGCGACGGCCGCACGGCGGTGGCGCTCGCGCAGACGGAGCACCCCGATCTGGTCGTGCTGGACATCATGCTGCCGCTGCTGGACGGCATCGAAGCGTGCAAGGAGATCCGCAAGACGTCGAGCGTGCCGATCATCATGCTCACCGCGAAAGACCAGGAGTTCGACAAGGTGCTCGCGCTCGAGCTGGGTGCCGACGACTACGTCACCAAGCCGTTCTCGCTGGGCGAGATCATGGCGCGCATCAAGGCGCGGCTGCGCCGGGCCGACGTCGATGCCGAGGAGCGCGATGAGTCGATCACCGCGGGCGAGATCACGATCGATCCCGCGCGCCAGCGGCTGGTCGTGCGCGGCCGCGAGGTCGCGCTCGCGCCCAAGGAGTTCCGGCTGCTGCACGTGCTGATGGAGAACCGCGGGCGCATCGTGACGCGCCAGATGCTGCTGGAGAAGGTGTGGGGCTACGATTTCGAGGGCGAGCACCAGACGATCAGCGTGCACGCACGCTGGCTGCGCGAGAAGATCGAGGTCGACCCGAACAACCCGCGCCACATCATCACCGTGCGCAGCCGCGGCTACATGTTCCGCGAATGAAGACACGAGCGGGCGACGGCTGATCTCGTCGCCGCGTCGCTGGGCGCGCTCGCCGGGATCGTCGCGACGTACGCCGCCGTGCGCACCGCCGCGCGCGACCGCGCGTCGGCGCAGCGCGACGTCCCGCCACCGCCCGCGCCCGAGCAGGACCGCGCCGCGCGCCTGGTCGACGCGCTGCCGTTCGCGGCGTTCACCGTCGACCCCGGCGCGCGCGTGCGCGTGTTCAACGCCGCGGCGGCCGCGCTGTTCGGCATCGACCGCGGGCGCGCGATCGGGCGTGCCATCATCGAGCTGATTCCGTCGGTCGACCTGGAGCGCATGCTGCAAGCGGCGCTCGGCGGCGAGACGCGCACGCGCGACATCGTGCTGTGGAGCGGCGCGCGCGAGCGCTACGTCGGCGTCACGGCGCAGCCGTACGAGGCCGGCGCGATCGCGATCGCGGCCGACCGCACCGCGCTGCTCGCCGCCGAGCGCATGCGCAGCGACTTCATCGCCAACGTGTCGCACGAGCTGCGCACGCCGCTGTCGGCGATGAAGCTCATGCTCGAGACGGTGCTCGCCGCCGACGACGACGCCGAAGCGCGCACGCTGTTCCTGCCGCAGGTCGGCGACGAGGTCGAGCGGATGATTCGCCTCGTCGAGGATCTGCTCGAGCTCGCGCGCTCGGAGTCCGGAACGATTCCGATGCGCCGCGAACGGTTCGACCTGGGCGACGTCGCGGCGGCGACCGTGAACACGTTCGCTCAGCGCGCGGACGCGCTGGGGATCGACCTCGAGCTCGAAGCGAACGATGCCGTGGAGGTCGCAGCCGACCGCGGCCGGCTCACCCAAGTGGCGGTGAACCTCGTGGACAACGCGCTGCGCCACACGCCGGCCGGCGGCAGCGTGGTCGTCCAAGTCCTGCGCGCGGGAGCCGACGCGCTGCTGCGCGTGCGCGACACCGGCGCCGGAATTCCGTTCGCCGACTTGCCGCGCGTGTTCGAGCGGTTCTACGTCGTCGACCGCTCGCGCTCGCGCGAGCACGGCGGCGGCACCGGGCTCGGTCTCGCCATCGCCAGACATCTGGTCGAGGCGCACGGCGGATCGCTCGTGGCCGAATCGGAGTACGGCCGCGGCGCCACGCTGACGATGCGCGTTCCGGCCGTGCGCACCGAGCCTTAAGACCCGTTAAACCAACGTTAAACGCAGCTTACGGTGCGCTTGGGATGATCGCTCGCGGGCGGCAGTTGCAGATCGTCTCACCCTACCGTGTCGCGCTGGAGGAAATTTTTTGTGAAGAGGAACGCTGCGCTTGCGGCTGTGCTGCTCGGCTTCTCGGTGATCGCCGCGTCCGTGCCGGCCGTTGCTGATACGACCATCACGATCGCCGGTTCGACAGCACTCCTGCCGCTGGTCAAGGACGCGGCCAACGCGTACCAGCAGGCGCACCCGGACGTCAAGATCAGCGTCACCGGCGGGGGCTCCGGTTCGGGGGTCGCGCAAGTCGCCGGCAGGGCCGTGCAGATCGGTGACTCCGACGTCACCGCGCCGGCGCATCCCGAGCTGCACGACAACCGCGTCGCCGTCGTCGGGTTCGCCGTCGTGGTGCATCCCGGCGTGGGCGTGAAAAGCCTGTCGAAGAAGCAGCTCCAGGACGTGTTCTCGGGCAAGGCCGCGAATTGGAAAGAGCTCGGCGGAGCCGATCAAAAGATCGTCGTCATCAACCGGCCGCGCAGCTCGGGCACGCGGGCGGTGTTCCTCAAGACGGTCATGGGCGGCGTGCCGATCAATGAGAGCAGCCTCACCGAAGACGCCACCGGTACGGTCGTGAAAGCGGTGCAGCAGACGCCGGGCGCGATCTCGTACGCTGCGTTCAGCGGCACGCGCGGCGCCGGTGTGACGGAGCTCGCGATCGACGGCGTCGAGCCGACCGACGACAACATCATTCACGGCAAGTACGCGATCTGGTCCTACGAGCACATGTTCACGCTGGGACCGCCGACGGGCGAGATCTCGCGCTTCATCGCGTTCGTGCAGAGCAATTCGGAGCTCGTGCGCAAGGACGGCTTCATCCTGATCCGCGACATGCGCGTGACCGAAACCGACCGCTAACGGGTTTGGCCCGCCGGCCCGAATATTAAGACCCCTTAAGGCGGAGATAATCCGGCCTTACGGTTTGGTTGGGACCATGACGCAGGCGATCGCGGGTGGCGCCTGCGTCTTTCTCGGTATCGGAGGCATGTCGGTGCATCGCACGTCCGCTCGGGCGGCATTGGTCCTGGTCGCCGCGCTCGCGAGCTCGCCGCTCGCAGCGTGCTCGTCGAAGACGCAGGACGCGACCGGCGGCGGCGGTTCGGCGAGCGGAACGATCACGGTCGCGGGCTCGACCGCGCTGCTCCCGCTCGTGCTGGACGCCAGCGATGCGTATCAAGCCGCGCACAAAGACGTGAAGATCAGCGTGTCGGGCGGCGGGTCGGCGACCGGCATCACGCAGGTCGCCGCGAAGGCGATCGACATCGGCGACTCGGACATCCTTGCGATCGGCCATCCCGAGCTGCGCGACAACCGCGTCGCGGTCGTCGGCTTCGCGGTCGTGACCAACCCGGCTGCCGGCGTGAAAAACCTCAGCCGCAAGCAGCTGCAAGACGTGTTCTCGGGCAAGGTGACGAACTGGAGCGCCGTCGGCGGCGCGGATCAAAAGGTCGTGCCCGTCAACCGCCCGCGCAGTTCCGGAACGCGCGCGGTGTTCGTCAAGACGATCATGGGCAGCGTGCCCATCGCCGAGAGCGGGCTGGTGCAGGATGCCACCGGCACCGTGATCTCGGCGCTCAAGCAGACACCGGGCGCGGTGTCGTACGTCGCGCTCAGCGGCATCAAAGACGGCGTGTCGATCGTCGCGGTCGACGGCGTGATGCCCACGCAGGCGACGATCGTCACCGGCAGGTACCCGATCTGGTCGTACGAGCACATGTACACGTACGGCGCGCCCAAGGGACAGATCGCGGCGTTCATCGATTCCGTCAAGAACGATGCGAATCGCGTGCAGCAGAACAAATTCATCGCGATCTCCGCGATGAAGGTCACCGAAACGGATCGCTGAGCCGGCGCCGTGATCGCCCTTCAAGCCCGCCGCTCGCGCCGCGTCGAGCGGCTCGCGCTGTTCGGCTTGCGCGTCGCTGCGGGGTTCGTCATCGTCGCGATGGCGGCGCTGCTGCTGTACCTCGGGTTCGAGGGGACCAAGACGTTCTACGCCGACCACGTCAACCCGGCGCAGTTCTTGTTCTCGCCGGCGTTCGCTGTGGACGCCGGGCAGCCGGGCTCGGCGGTGTTCATCGCCGGTTCGCTTGCGGTGACGCTGTTCGCGATCGGGGTCGGCGGGCCGTTCGGCGTCGCGGTCGGGATCTTTCTGGCGGAGATCGCGCCGCACCGCATGACGTCGGTGCTCAAGCCCGCGATCGAGCTGCTGGTCGGGATCCCGTCGGTGGTGTACGGCTGGCTGGGCCTCACGCTGCTGGTGCCGCTGATCCGCACGCACACCAGCTCGCCGTCGGGCTTCGGCCTCGCCGCGGCGGGCATCGTGCTGTCGATCATGATCTTGCCGACCGTGATCACCCTGAGCGAGGACGCGTTCCGCTCGCTGCCGACCGCACTCAAGGAAGGCTCGCTCGCGCTCGGTGCGACGCGCTGGCAAACGATCACGCGCGTGCTGCTTCCGAGCGCGTCGAGCGGGATCGCGGTCGCGCTGATCCTCGGAATCGCGCGCGCGATCGGCGAGACGCTCGCGATCCAGATGGTGATCGGCAATGCGACGCAGTTTCCGCCGGGGCTGTTCGCGCCGACCGCGACGCTGACCACCGAGATCGTCACCGACATGCCGGGCGCGGCGCAAGGCTCGCTCTTGGAACACTCGCTGTTCTCGATGGCACTGCTGCTGCTGCTGATCGCCATGGTGCTGATCGTGCTCGTGCGCTTCGCACTGCGGAGGCGAACGTAGGGTGCGATGGCGCTGACGACGGCCCGCTCCGCGCGCAGCGTCGCGGCAACCGCCAACGTCCGCGCGCGCAAGATCGTCGACGGCGTCGCGACCGTCATCCTGTGGGTGATGGCGACGAGCATCATCGTGCTGCTCGCGGCATTCGTCGCCTACCTGATCTATCTGGGCTGGAGCGCGCTCACGCCGTCGTTCGTGTTCGGGATGCCCAAGGAGCGGGCGGCGGGCGGCGGTATCGGGCCCGAGATCTACAACTCGTTCTACGTCCTGATCCTCACGCTGATCTTCACGATTCCGATCGCGGTCAGCGCCGGCGTGTACTTGCAAGAGTACGCGCGACCGGGCGCGTTCCGCAACGTCGTGCAGTTCAGTGCGGAGTCGCTGGCGACCGTGCCGTCGATCGTGATGGGGCTGTTCGGCCTGCTCGTGTTCGTGTACACGTTCCACTGGGGCTACACCGCGCTCGGGGGCGCGCTGACGCTGACGCTGCTGAACCTGCCGGCGCTGGTGCGGGTCACGCAAGAAGCGCTCACGAGCGTACCCGACACGCTGCGCGAGGCGTCGATGGCGCTGGGCGGCACCAAGTGGCAGACGATCACGCGCGTCGTGCTGCCCAGCGCCATCGGGCGGCTCACCACCGGCGTCGTGCTGATCGCCGGGCGCATCTACGGTGAGACCGCGGCGCTGATCTTCACCGCGGGCTTGAGCGTGACGCTGAACTCGCCGTACGACCTCAACCCCTTCCACAGCGGTGAGACGCTCGCCGTGCACCTGTGGTACACGCACTCGGAATCGACCGTCGCGGACGTCGACCGCATCGGCAACGGCTCGGCGCTCGTGCTGCTGATCATGGTCCTGCTCTTCAACGTCGCCGCACGCGTCGCGGGACGCGCCCTCACCAGACGCTTCACCGGGAGAGCCTCGTGATTCAATCGCCGCCCGTGACCGCGGAGCTTCCGCTCGACACGATCGACAACAAGCTCGTCGCCGACGACGTGAACGTGTTCTACGGTTCGTTCCAGGCGATCAAGCACGCGAACCTCACGATGCGCGGGCAGCACGTCACCGCGCTGATCGGCCCGTCGGGCTGCGGCAAGACGACGTTTCTGCGCGCGCTCAACCGCATGCACGATCTGACGCCGGGCGCGCGCGTTGAAGGCACGATCTTGCTCGACGGCGAGGACATCTACGGCCCTGACGCCGACCCGGTGGTGATCCGGCACCGCATCGGCATGGTGTTCCAGCGCGCGAACCCGTTTCCCAAGACGATCTACGAGAACGCCGTGTACGGCCCGCGCATCCACGGCGAGCGCGACAAGCGCGTGCTAGACGAGATCGCAGAGCGTGCGCTTCGCCAAGCGGCGCTGTGGGACGAAGTAAAAGATCGCCTCAACCGCTCGGCGCTGGACCTCTCGGGCGGCCAGCAGCAGCGCCTCTGCATCGCGCGCGCGGTGGCGCTCAACCCCGAAGTGATCCTGATGGACGAGCCGGCGTCAGCCCTGGACCCGATCGCGACGTCAAAAATCGAGGACCTGATCGGTCAGCTCACCGAGCAGTTCACGGTCGTCATCGTGACGCACTCGATGCAGCAAGCCGCCCGCATCTCCGACTACACGGCATTCTTCCATTTAGGCGAGATCGTCGAAGTCGGACCGACGAATCAGATCTTCACGCACCCCAAAGAGAAGCGCACCGAGGACTATATTACCGGGCGTTTCGGTTAGCGTCAGTGGCCTGGGAGCCACATTGCGTTGAACGCGGTGTCGTCGCACACGTCGAGGTCGACGGGCTGATTCGGGTCGGTGCCGCCCGGGATCGCGTACTGCCAGACGTTGGGCACGTGCGAGCCGCCGCCGCCCGCGATCTGCGCGCCCTCGATCGTCGTCGGGATCTTCGCCGCGCTCCACACCGAGGAGTCGTAGAGGGCGGGCGCGTTGGTCCAGATCAGCAGCGCGACGCGCTGCGCGTGCGAGAGCGCGCCGTAGGCGGACACGATGCCCGGATTTGCTGCGTCGTCCGTTGCGCAGTAGACCGCGGGCACGAAGCCGCCGGACTGCACCGTATCCGTCCACGCCGACAGCCAGGCTGCGGTGACGCCGTAGCCGCGCTCGATGTCCGCGTAGAGCGCGATCCCTTTGTGCGTCGGGATGCCGCTTTGGGTCGCCGCGCTCATCGCGGCATGCGCGTCGGACTGGCCCTGCGACGTCGTCTGCAGTGAGGACGGGTGCGCCGTCGTCGCCTGATAGATCGGCAGCAGCTTGATGCCGTTTGCGCCGAGGAACTGTAGCTCGGAGGACGTGACGGGATAGCCCGTGATGTAGCGCCCCCAGAACGCGGGTTTCTTCAGCGCGTTCACGACCGTGGACAACAGCCGGTTCACCGCACTCGAGGAGTCGACGCCGAAATACACCATGGCAACCTCTTCATTTCTTCACCGCGCTCACCTGCGCAGTGGTCACGGCTGAGCCTTTGTTGCCCCAGCTCGTGCGAATGTAGGTGATCACGTCCGCGATCTGCGGATCGGTCAGCGTCCCGGTCCACGCGGGCATTTGGCCGTCGAACGCCGCGCCTTTGGCGACGATCTTTCCGGTCAGCCCGAATTTCACGGTGTGGATGACGCGTTTGGGGTCGCCGGAGACGTACGGGTTCGCCCGAAGCGACGGAAAGATACCGGGCTGCCCGGCGCCGGCCGCACCGTGACAGCCGGTGCAGTTGGCGGCGAAGATCATCTCGCCGGCGCGGGCGCCCCCGCTGCGCGCCGATCCGGCGCTCGCGCTCGGTGCGGCGGCGTATGCCAATAGTGCGGCCGCGAGCAGCGGCGCGAGCGCGATCTTCGTCATGACACCATCACCTTATGACGCGGCGGCGAAAAAGACAACCGTTATCGCGGCGGGCGGGAGTGATCCGGCGGGTGGCCGCAAACGTTACGAGAGCGTCACATGCAAGCGCACCAGCGCGTGCTGCGAGCCGGTTTTTGGAGGAGGTCCTCGTGATGCTCTCTCGTTCTCTTGCCGCGGCCGCGGCCGCCGCTCTCCTGACCTTGGCCGCGCCGGCATACGCCGCCGACGGGCCCCACCACGTCTACGCGCTCGCCGCGCAAAACGGTTCCGGCGAGCTCGGGACGGTGACGCTGACCGCGGTGGGCGAGAAGACGCGCGTCGACATCGCGCTCGCGAACGCGCCGACCGACGTCGCGCAGCCCGCGCACATCCATGAAGGAACGTGCGCGAAGCTCAACCCCAAGCCGAAATATCCGCTTGCCAACGTGGTCGACGGAACGTCGACGTACATGGTCGACGCGCCCATGGCGCAGCTCGTCGCCGGCGGGTTCGCCGTGAACGTGCACAAGTCGACGACCGATATTCCGACGTACGTCGCTTGCGGCGACCTGGGCGCCAAGAAGTAGCGGCGCTATCCGACGAGGCGCTGCTGCGCCTCGTCGGAGCTCGTCACGCCGATGCGTTCGACGAGCTGTACCGCCGGCACGCGCCGGCGGTCGCGGCCGTCGCGTCGCGGCTGGTGTCCGACCGCGGCGATGCCGACGAAGCGACGCAGTCCGCGTTCATGATGCTGTGGAACCGTGCGGCGTCGATCGACGCGCGTGGCGGATCGTTGCGCCCGTGGCTCGTGACCGTCGGGCGCAACGCCGCGCTCGACCGCACGCGCCGCGTTCGGGCGACGGTGCCGGCCGACGCGACGCACGAACGCATCCCGGCGACGGACGCCGGACCTGAGGAAACCGTCATGCAACGCGACGTTCAGCGCGACATCCACCATGCGCTCGAATCGCTGGACCCCGAACAGCGCGCCGTGCTCGAGCTCGCGTATTTTGGCGGCTTGAGCCAGACGGAGATCTCCGCGCACACCGGCGTTCCGCTCGGCACGGTGAAGAGCCGCGTGCGGCTCGCGATGCGTCATCTCCGCCGCATGCTCGAGCCCGTCGCAGGAGAGCCGACGTGAACCCGCACGACGATCTCGAAGCCTACGTCCTGGGTGCGCTGGAACCGGCCGAAGCCGGCGCGTTCGAACGGCATCTTGCCGGCTGTGCGGCCTGTCGCGACGGCGTCGCGTCGTACGGCAGCGTGCTGCGCGCGCTGCGCGCGCTGCCGGTCGCCGCTCCGCCGCCGCCTCCGCGCGCCGGGCGCCCGCCGCTGGCGTGGATTGCAGCGATCGCGGCCGCCGCGATTTTGGGCGTCATCGCCGGCCAGCGTACCGTGCCCGCAGGTTCGGATGCCGACGTTATCGCGATCGCGGAGATGATCGCCGCGCAACCGCGCGAGGTCGCGCTGGCCGGAACGTCCGCGCGCGGCGCCGCCATCGTCGGTGATGCGGGAGCGCGCACCGCCTTCATCGTCAGCGGCCTTCCCGCGCCCGCAGCCGGCCGCGGATATCAAGTCTGGGTGCGCGGCGCCAAGGTGCGTTCACCGGGAATGCTGCACCGCACGAGCGATGGTCTCGAAGTGCTGGTCGTTCCCGGCGACGTGCTCAGCGGCGCGCAGCACATCGGGATCACGGTCGAGCCGGCCGGCGGATCGCCCAAACGCACCGGCCCGGCTCAAGTCACCGGCGACGTATCGTAGCCCGGTGCGCCGGCTCGATGTGGCGTGCGCGTGCGCGTGCTCAGTATGCGAAGAGCAGTTGGGTCGAAAGCGAATTGCGCCGGTTGCCTGATTCCGCGTCGCGCCGGACGGTGTCGAAGAGCGTGAATCGCGCGTTGCGCGCAACGCGCAACCCGGCCCCGACGATGAACGCGCGCGAAAATTGCGCGTCTTGCGTGCCGTCGTACCGCGCGATGCCGAACGCGCGGGGACTGAACTCGTAGCGCACTTGCGCGAAGCCGCCGCTCGAGCGCATCGCACCGTCCTCCGACGCGTGAGCGTCCGAGCCGTGCTGATAGACCAGGTCGACGCGAAGCCGGCGATTGTCGAATCCGAGTCCGTAGCCTTGGCGCCAGAACCG
Organism: Vulcanimicrobiota bacterium; assembly: GCA_963723635.1. GTDB lineage: Bacteria > Vulcanimicrobiota > Vulcanimicrobiia > Vulcanimicrobiales > Vulcanimicrobiaceae > Vulcanimicrobium. The sequence goes on from CAVRRP010000014.1 coordinate 33,624, forward strand.
GTCGTCGCCGCCCGCGACCGATCTCGAGCCGTCATACCGGTACGCCGACAGGGTCACACCCGAGACGGCATGCTGCAGGTAGGCGTAGCGATCGAGACCGCGCGCGGGCAGTCCGGATGCAGCGTCGTGCCCGATGAGAACCGCAGCGCTCCCGCTCGATCCGCGAAAAGGATTGCCGACCGACGTCATGACGCCCGTGCGAGGGGCGAAGAACGTGAACGGGTTGTCGCCTGCCGTTTGGTCCCAGACCGCGTAATGATCGGTCGTCTCGCGAAACGACTCGGGATCGACCGGCAGGTCCAGCGTGAACTGACCTGCGCGCAGGCCGATCGGGATCGTCGCGCCGGCGGGGGTGGCGTCCCAGCCCGCCCAGAGGTCGCGCGTGCGGCCGGGCACGCCGCCGTCGACGACGTATTGCTCGACGAAATACGAGCCTCGCGCGCCGACCGCTCCGCCCGAGAGCACCTCGACCTCGTCGACGACGGCCTTCGGCAGTCCGGCCTCGCCCTCGCTGCCGTAGGCGAGCTGCACCTTGACCGCGACCGGAAAGGCTGGCTTCGGCCGCACGCCCGGCAGGCGAAACCCGCGCTCGCGGAACGCCTGGCCGAACGCCGTCAGGTGCGGGACCGTGGTGTGGCAGGCCTGGCACGTGAGCCCGAAACGATGCGCGAACACCGGCAGGGCGCCGGCGGGCGAGCAGCACGACGCTGCGAGCACGATCAGCATCAACACGGACAGGGCTCGGCGCAACAGAGGCACTCCTAACGCAAGAGTTAGGAATGCCTAATTATCGGAATCCAGGCCGAGTCCTCGCCCCTGCTTCCGAAATCGCCTTGTGCTTGGAGTGCACCCATGGGTGCTGCACAGGCGTTCGGTCAGCGCTGGGGCGAGACGGCGGAAGTCGTTGCCTGCATAGCGTAAGCCATTAGGCGTGCCTCATCGTGCATTTCGCCGCGCCTTAGACGCGACGAGGGGCTTGCTCGCCCTGATCGTTCTCGTGCTCGGCATGCCTTGCGCGGCACTGGCCGATGCGGACCACACTCCGGCCGGCGTCGACCCGACCACCGTCGGGCTTCAGCCGCTCAGCGGGCCCGTCCCCGCGGCGACGCCGCTTCCGGGTGAGTCGCGGCTCGTGCGGCGCGAGGACGGAACGTTCGCCGCTGTCCCGCGCCGGGCCGGCGGGGCGGTCACGTTCGACCTCGTCGCGCGCGAAGCGCCGTGGACGCTTCAGCCGGGGCTGACGGTCATTGCGAAGACCTACGACGGCGTCGTGCCCGGACCGACGCTGGTGGTGCGCGAAGGCGACCGCGTCGTCATCGACTTCCGCAATGCGATGACGGTGCCGGACACCGTGCACCTGCACGGCATCCACGGCGAGCCCGACGCGATGGATGGCGTCGCCGGCATCTCGCAGCCGATGGTGCCGCCCGGGGGCCGGTTCCGCTACTCGTTCACCGCGCGGCAGCCCGGCACGTTCATCTACCATTCGCACGACAACGAACAGATGGTGAACAGCGGATTGTACGGCGCGATCGTCGTGCTGCCCGCGCATCCGCGGCCCGAAGAGCGCGTGCAGCGCGACGACGTGGAAATGCTTTCGTCGTGGTCGATCCAAAGCACGACGGAGAGCCACTTCACCATCAACGGCAAGGAGTACCCGGCGACGACGCCGATCGAGGTGCGCAAGGGCGAGCGCGTGCGGCTGCGCTGGATCAACATGTCGTCGGAAAACGTGCACACCATGCACACGCACGGTCACGACATGCTCGTCATCGCGCGCGACGCGCAGCCGGTCGCAACGCGCGACGTGCAGGACACGATCCTGCTCGGCCCGGACAGCGCGCGGACACGGTGATCGCGGCGGATGCGCAGCCCGGCAACTGGCTCGTGCACTGTCACGTGCTCGACCACACCGAGGACGCCGCCGGCATGCCGGACGGGCTCGTGACGACCATCCACTACGCCGGGACGCCGCAGCGCCTGGATGCGATGAACACCGCGATGCGGATGCACATGCCGGACTCGTCGAACGGCAACCCGCACGGCCCGCTCTCGTTCGCGACGACCGCGCTGCTCGGCGCATTTGCCGGGCTCACCATCTTTCTCGGGCTGCCGATTGCACGCGCGCGCCGGCTGTCGCCGGACGTGGTCGCCGCGCTGAACGCGCTCGCGATCGGCATCCTCGTCTACCTCATCGTCGAGATCGCCGGCAACGCGACGGCGCCGCTCGTGCGCGCGCTCGCGGGCTGGCAGCGCGGCGCGACGGGCCACGGCACGCCGTCTCCGCTGCCGCTCATGATGCTGATCGCGTACGTGGCCGGTTTGCTGCTCGGGCTGGTCGGACTCGGCGCGCTCGCAACGCGGTTTGCGAAATCCGGTGCGTCGTCGGCCGCCGAGAAGCCGCTGGTCATCGCGGCGATGATCGCGATCGGCATCGGCGCGCACAACTTCGCCGAGGGTCTCGCGATCGGCGCATCGGCGGCGTCCGGTGCGACGGCGATCGCGTTCGGCCTCATCCTCGGGTTCGCGTTGCACAACGCGACCGAGGGGTTCGGGATCGCCGCACCGCTGGCCGGGCGCGGTGTCGTTCCGAGCTGGGCTCAGATCGGACTCGCCGGTCTGGTTGCCGGGGGACCGACGTTCGTGGGCGCGATGCTGGGCTACCGGTTCTCCTCGCCGACGCTTTCCGCGCTGTTCTTGATGACCGCCGTCGGCGCGCTCGTGTTCGTCGTCGGCGAGCTGTGGAGCGTGCTCAAGCGCAGCGGCTTGACGATCACCTCGACGTCGATGCTGGCGGCGGGTTTCGTGATCGCGCTCGCCACGGAAGTCGTCGCCGAGATTTCAGGATAAATCACCGCAACCGCGCAAACGCAGCGGGCGGCGAGTCCGTGAAGAACTCGCCGCCGTTGCGGGACACGAGCTCGTCAGTGGTGGGGCGACTCGCTCGGTTCCGGTGATGCGCTCTGGGCGGGGGACGGGCTCGGCGCCGGACTGGGCGACGGGCACGGGCTCGCGCCGGCGGCGGTGCCGCTGGTGAACGCGCTGATGGGCGCTTTCACTTCGATCAAGCGCTGGTGCTGCGCGTCGAAGATCTCGATGTGCAGCCGCGCGGAAGCAGCATTGATCCCGAACGAGAGCGGCCCGGTAAAAGCGCCTTCGAACTTCACGCGGCCCGCGTCGTCGGATTCACCGTCGGAACCCTTTTCCTCGAACTTGATGAACGCGGCGGCAGCGGCCGGGGTGAGCGTGAGCGTGCTGCAGGTCCGCGTCAGCGTGAACGGCGCGTCTGCCGGCAGAACGACGCCGCCGGATGCGGTGAGCGACGTGACGTTCCCGCGATTGTCTTCGGTCGCGTCTTCTTGTTCGGGATCGTTGGGATCGACGACGCCTTTGTCGTCGGGGTCGCCCGCGCTCTTGACGCTGATCGTGCCGTCCGCGTTCACCGTGACGAGAATGACGGTGCTCTGCGTTCCGGTCGCAAGCGTCGCGGTAACGGTTAGATGGCCCGCGGTGATCGTGATCGTGCTGCCGGGCGGAACGGCGGCCGTAAACCTGATCTTCGCGTGACCGTTTCCATCGAGCGTACCGGTGCCGACGACAACGCCGCCGACCGTCACCGTAACGGGAACGGCAGCGAGATCGCGCGGGCTGCGAACTTTGCCGAGCGTCTCCGTGCCGGCGAACGTGACGCCGACGGACTGCGCGCCTTGCGTGGCTGGCGCGGGCTGGTTCGGAAGGGCGCCGGAACCGGGCGACGTGCCGCCGCCGCCACCGCACGCGGCGAGCAGCGCCGCGACCAACACGGCCGCGGACGATGAAGCGACGATCTTCATGACGCAATGTCCCGCATGGGGCTTGGTGACATTCGGTTACTCCTGCTGTGAAGCGGTTGCTGTGCGTGTGGGCTCGCTCGTTGCGCGAACGCCCGGCGTTCGCTCGAAGCCGACGCTACGAAGACACCATGAGGATCGAATGAAAATTACCACGCAGCGTGATTCAGAGATCGTTCACACCTGCGTGCTCGCGCGTGCGAAACGTCGTGCAGCAGCACGCGCTGCTGCCGGGTGTGCGACGCGTCACTGCGGGTAATGGTGGAAGCGTGACGCTGCTCGGCATGAACGAAATCGCGCTCGCGAAGACGCTCGGCGTGGCGTTGGCAGTCGGGCTCGACGTCTTCGCGCTGTCGGTTGCGATCGGAATCGCGGGCGTGGCGTGGAAAGAACGCGTGCGCGTCGGGCTCGCGTTCTCCGGCGCAGAGCTGTTCATGCAGATTGCCGGCGCGCTCATCGGCGCGGGCGCCGGGCGGCTACTCGGGGAGGTCGCCGCGTATGCCGGGTTCGCGGTCCTCGTTTTGCTCGGCGCGTGGATGGTGAAGGAGAGCTTCGATGATGGAGAAGGGCACGCGGCGCTCGACGCGACCAAGGGCTGGGGGCTGCTCGCCGCGTCGGCGTCGATCAGCCTGGACTCGCTCGGCGTCGGATTCTCCTTGCCCGCACTGGGGATTGCGCTCGTGCCGCTGCTCTCGACGGTCGCCGTCACGACGGTCGTGTTCACCCTCGCAGGGCTTGCGTTCGGCGCGGAACTCGGCGCGCGATTCAGAACCGGCGCGGAGCGCGCCGCGGGAACGGTGCTGGTGATCCTCGGGTTCGCCTTCGCGGCGCAGCACGTGCTGGCGCGCAACGGATAAGGACCGTTATGGACGCAGGATCGCTGCAAAGACGGGCGCGGCGCCGCGCGAAAAGCGCGTTTCGGGGTGCGGGGCGGCTGACCGCGCCGGAGACGCTGCAGGCGGCGATCGGAATGCAATGGTTTTCGTCGACAGAGCGACGACAGTGGTGGCCTGTTGAACATCACCGGAATCCGTCTCAGGGGATTTCGCAACACGCGGTCGCAATTCGCGTTATGCTCAGACGGCTCTTCGGAATTACGCTCGTCATCGCGGTCGCGCTCGCCGGCACGTCGGCGCAAGCTGCTCCGGCAGTGGTGTTGGCCACCACGACGAGTACTCAGGACACCGGCCTGCTCGACGTGCTCGTCCCGGCATTCGAGAAAGCTTCAGGCCGGCAGGTCAAGACGATCGCAGTCGGGACGGGCGCGGCGCTCGCTATGGGAGAGCGCGGCGACGCCGATGTTTTGCTGGTACACGCGCCTGCAGCCGAAGAAGCCTACATGGCGAAGGACCGCGGCCTGTCGCGCGCGCTCGTCATGCACAACGCGTTCATCGTCGTCGGACCTGCGAGCGACCCCGCGCACGTCAAGGGTACCCCGGCGGCTCAGGACGCGTTCGCCGCGATCGCGCGCGCGCAGGCGCCGTTCGTGTCCCGCGGCGATGAATCGGGCACGAACATCAAAGAACTCGCTCTCTGGAAAGCTGCGTCGGTTATGCCATCAGGTGCGTGGTACATCAAGACCGGCAGCGGCATGGCGGACACGCTGCACGTTGCATCGCAGAAGGCGGCGTACACGCTCACGGACGACGGCACGTACCTCTCGCAGCGCACGACGCTGTCGCTCATACCGCTCGTCGAGGACGCGAAAGATCTAAGGAACGTGTACCACGTCATCGTCGTCAAGCCGCTGGCGGGCCACGTCTCCAATGAGTCGGGCGGCAGGGCCTTTGCAGCGTTCGTGACATCTCCGGAAGCTCAGCGCATCATTGCAGCATACGGTCGCGAGCGCTTCGGGCGTCCGCTGTTCACGCCCGACGCCGGCAAAGGGCCATAGCGTGACCAGGATTGCGGCGCTCTCGATCGCAATCTCCGCCGCCGCGACGCTTGTCGCCGGCACCTTCGCGATCCCTGGGGCGCTGTGGATTGTCCATGGCCGGTCGCGCCTGCGCACCGCGCTGCTCGCGCTCTTCACCGCGGGTCTCGGGCTACCGCCCGTCGCTGTCGGTCTCGCGGTGGCGTTCACCTTCTGGCGCAGCGGCCCGCTGGGACGATGGGACCTCCTTTACACACCGGCGGCGATGGCGGTCGCGCAGACCATCATTGTCGTTCCCCTCGTCGGCACACTGGCCGTCGTCGCGCTGCGCACGTCGGATACGACGTTGTCGATGCAGCTCGCCGGACTCGGGGTTCCTCGAACGCGCCGGCTGGTGCTGCTGGCTCGCGAAGTTGCACCCGGCCTTGCGGCGGCGCTGCTCGCCGGCTTCGGCCGCGCTATCGCGGAGGTCGGCGCGGCGCAGATGACCGGTGGCAATATCGAAGGACAGACACGGGTGCTGACGACTGCCACGATGCTTGCCGTCGGCAAGGCCGAGTTCGGCGGCGCATTCTCCTATGTCGTCGTGTTGCTCGGAATCATGGCCGTCGCGGCCGGGGTGGCGATGACGCTGCAGCGACGATGGGCATGACGGCACGCGAACTGGTCGTCAGGCGCGGTGCATTTGTGCTTGACGTACCGGCGTTCGAAGCGGGCGATGGCGGGACGGCGTTGCTCGGGCCCAACGGCGCGGGAAAGACCACGCTGCTCCTCGCCCTCCACGGTTTGATCGCAGCGACGGGCGCCGTTCGCCGGCCAACTCGAGCGGCTTCGGTATTTGCTCGTCCGTCAGTTCTGCGAGGTAGCGTCTTGTGGAACGTCGCGACCGTGTGCGAAGGGGTGCTCGGCCCAAGTTCCGCCGATGCTCGCTGGCGTGCTCGAAATGCTCTCAGCGACGTCGGATTGGCGGATATGACCGACACGGACGCTCGAACGCTTTCGACCGGACAGCGGCAGCGCTTGGCCATCGCGCGCGCCCTCGTCGTCGAGCCCCAGGCGCTCTTCCTTGACGAACCGTTCGCGAACGTGGATGCGGATGCGCGCCCGGCGCTGCGCATACTGGTCCGGTCCTATGTCGAACGAACGAAATGCGACGTCGTTCTCGCGACGTCGTTTCTCGCTGACGCGGTAGCGTTATGCCGGAACGCGGTCGTTCTCCGCGACGGTCGAGTAACGCATATCGGAACGGTCGCGGCTCTCGAGACTGCGAGCGACCCATACGTGCGCGCGCTGTTAGCGGAAGCCTCCGCGATTCCCAAGCGATCGGTGTAAGTCGGTCCCTGGACGCGGCATTGATGTCCACGAAGGATGAGCCCCTTGATGGTCGCTTTCGGCGTCATGGTCCGTTCGTACCGTCGCCCGGTAGCAGAGTCCGGGCGGGCACACGCGCTTGGCGCGCATACCGTACATTGCGCGCCGCGGCCACGGAGGATCACCTGCCTATCCCCGGAGAATAATTACGCGCCCGGCAATGGTGTTTGCTACGGCCGGTGCTCAACTTTGAACTATTCGGGGTGAGGGTGTATGGACAAGATCGCACGGATGGCGGCCGCGACGGCCGTCATCGCGTTGTCGGCCTGCGGTGCGAACACGCACAGCAGCGTAGAACCAACTCGCACGACCAGTCACGTTGCTCAGATGCCGGCGGCGGTTGCGCACGGCGCCGAAATCGAGAGCGCACCGAACCTTATCGTTAGCGAAGGGAACCGCCACGCGGCGTTTCCGCCGGGCGCCACGCTCAAACGTACTGCAAACGGCATCGAGGTGACGTACAACGGCGTCACGCGCACGTTCTCGGCCTCCGCGAAAGTGGACGCCGGTTCGTATCACCGGTACGCGAAGGCGCAGTAAGGGGCAGACATGAACGTGCTCAATGCAGGCGGCCGTTTCGCGGCCGTCTCGGTTTCGATATGCCTCTCGCTGCTCGCGTCGACCTCGCCGGCGTCCGCCATCAACCGGGTGACAGGCGCCGGCGGCGGCGGAGGCATCTGCGCAAATTGCGGCCAGAACCAGTCGCAGACATCCACGACGGCAGGCACCGCAAGCGGGGGAAGCGCGACGAACAATTCGGGCGGATCGGGGTCGACCTTCGACCTCAGCTACGGCGTCCCGAACGACGGGCAAACGTATTCCGGCCAAATGATGACGCAGGTGGTACTTCCTGATGGGAGCGTCTCGGTGCAGACGTGGCCGATCAGCGACTACGCCGGAGGCAGCTCGAACGGATACGCGACCGGCTGGAACAACGCGGCCATTCCGGTCGGCGGCAGCGCATCGATCTCGATCAGTGAGACCGCACCGAACGGCGCAACGTTCACCGCTGGGTTCGCCGTCACGAACTTCGGTCAGTAGTTCAGCGCAAAGACGCAAAGCGCGTGGGTCCGTTCTGTAGACGACCGGGCCCACGCGAGGTTCGATCTAGCGCACGGTGTGCCCACCGAGGAGGCGGATAGCCGAAGCTTGGAGCGGTCCGACGTTCGGCGTCTCGCTCGTCGTTGGCGAGTAGTCGGTCAGCGCTGCGACGAGCGCAATTTCGGCGGCGCGTGCAGACCCGCGGGTGCAACTCGCGACTACGCCGGCGAAATAGTCGCCCTCCGGGGTTCCGCGCATGGTTGCGGCCGCAGCCTTGGCCTCCGCCCACCGTGCCGCCCGCCCTGCCCGCAGGACGGCCGAAAGCTCGGGGTCGCGCGCAAGGAACGAAACGGCGGCGTATGACGCAAACGCATTGCTGCACCTGCGCCGCTCGACCAGTGCGTCTGCCGCTGCAAGGCGTCCATCCAGCCGCGGCAAGTACTGTCTGTACAGCTCGCCTGCCGCGCTCCAGCGCGTGAACGCTAGGGCGCGGCGACCCAGGCCGTAATCGGTGACGCCCGCCAGCGTGAGATACTCGATGAAGTACGACGATTCGCCCTGGCGCCCGATCGTACCGAGCGACGCGAAGAATTGCTTCTCGGCCGCGATCGCTCGGTTAAGGTCTCGACTCGCCGCATTGAGGTCGCGTTGACGCAGGTGAACGTTACCTGACGCATAGGCCGCCAACGCTTGATCCCGCACCGTACCACGATCGCCTTGAGCATTCGCGACCGGCGGCGAACCCGCCACTGGTGATAACTGCGCGCAGGCAACTGCGCATAGCATCACGACTGCCACTCGGAGGCCCATCGGCGTTCGCATCAGGCTACTGATTGGAGGTTGATGCCGTCGGTCAGTAGAGATTGCCGCTCTCCCGGGAATAGCCGAGTCCGAGTACACTCGTCGGAACGGGCCGTTTCCGTCCGATGCGAAGCGCACGTTTCGTGCGTTACCCGTCATCACCCCGGACGCACATTTCCAGCGAAGCTAGTATTGGCCGGATTCAGTACGCTCCCGAGCCGATGCGCGTGTTGGACACGCCGAACCGAAGCGCGGCATTGAGCGTGTGCGTGGTGTGCTCGCCGTGCTGGATGACGTCCTCTGCCTCGACCGCCAGGCCGCGTGAGAGCAGGCGCGTTGCGCCGACCGTCAGCGAGCGCGCGAAACCGCCGCTCGAGTCGTTGACGCCGTCGTATCGCACGATGCCGAACGTTCCGCGCGGCAACTGCCAGCGGACCTGCGCGAAGCCGCCGCTGGACGAGATGCCCGTGCCGTCGCCGTTGGGGCTCGAGTTGTAGCCGGTCTGCAGCACCGTCTCGACCGCGAGGCGGCCGCGATAGAAGTTCAGCCCGGCACCGCGGCGCTCGAACGCGTCCGGGATGTCGCCCAGCCGGCGTTCGCCGGCGTAATCGTAGAGGCTCAGCACGAAACCGCCGATCGCCTCTTGCGCCGAGATCATGCGATCGGTGCCGTTGCGCGGCAGGCCGGACTGTTTGTCGTGGCCGTCCGCGGCGACGAACGTCGCGCTCGAGCCGCGCACCGGGTTGCCGAATGCGACGGTTGCCGCGTTGTGCGGGTCGATGAACGTGAACGGATTCGATCCGACCGTCTGATCGTAGATCGCGTAGTGCTGGTTCGTCTGGCGGAACGTCTCGGGATCGACCGGGAGCGGCAGCGTGACCGAACCGAGCGTGAAGCGAACCGGCGCGCCGCCGAACGAGCCGCGTGTGCTGTACTGCGCCCACGCCTCGCGGATCGCGCCGATCTGGCCGCCGTCGACGGCGTAGAACTGCCCGGCCACCGACACCTGCGGCGTGACGCGCGCGGCGAGGAACACTTCGAGCTCGTCCAGCGTCGCTTTGGGTAACTGGTTTGTCGAGTCGGGTTCGCTCGTATACGCGAATTGCCCGCGCACCGCGACGACCGGTTTGCCGCCCGTGCCCAAATTCGGCAAGCGGAGATCGTTGCGGAGATACGCCTGGCCGAGGTCGTTGGTCGTGCGAATCGACGTGTGGCAGGCGTCGCATTGCAAGCCCGTCTGCATCGAGAACGCCGGAATCGCATCCGACGGTGCGCGCACGGCGACGACCGCGGCGAGTGCGGCGAACGCCGCGAGCGCGGCGCAGAGTGACGAGCGGATCATGCTGAGGTTCCTCCGTGCGAGACCAGTTCGGGTTGTGCAATCCATGCGGACTCGAATGCCGTGAAGCGAAACGCGGCGAGCACCTCGTCGAGCGCCTCGGCGCGTTCGCGCGTGTGAAAGGTCGATGCATCGACGCGTTTGAGCTGCGCCGCCGACTGCTCCGTCGCGGCGCTGATCTGCTGCATTGTCAGCGCCGTGTCTTGCGCGTGGCCGGCGATCGTGGTGATGAGACGATCGATCTCGGCCGTGACGCTCTGCTGGTTCGATGCGCCGACGGCGTTGCGCTCCGCGTCCTTGGCAACCGACGCGATGCGCTCGGCGAGCTCGGTGGACGCGGCGCGCATCTGCGCGGCGCGCGCGGCGACGTCGGCGGAGATGCGCGAGGTCGCCTCGATGGCGGCGCGGATCTGCGCCAGCGCGGCATCCGCGGCGCGGGTCACTTCCACGCCGCTGGTGGTTGCTTTGGCCGATTCGCGCACGGCGCCGGCGGCGCGCAGCGCGTCGGCGCGGATCGCGGCAAGGATGCCGTCGATCTCGCGCGTCGCCTTTTGCGACCGCTCCGCGAGCGCGCGCACTTCCGACGCGACGACGGCGAAACCGCGGCCGTGCTCGCCCGCGCGCGCGGCCTCGATGGCGGCGTTGAGCGCGAGCAGGTTCGTCTGATCGGCGATCTCGTCGATGGCCGCGACGATCGTCCCCACGTGCGCGGAGCGCTCCTCGAGCGCGCCGATCGCTTTCGCCGCGCCTTCGCTCAGCGTGCCGATCGACGCCATCGAATCGGCGGCGCGGCGTACGGCCTCGCTGCCGCGCTCCGCCTCGCGCAGCGCAGTGTCGGCGGAGCCCGCGAGATCTTGGCCGAGCTCGTGGAAGCGCACGATCTCGCCGTCGAGCGTCGCGACGGAACGCGAACCCGACACGGCGGCGTCGGCCTGGCGGCGCGAGCCCGCCGCGATGTCTTCCGAGCCTTCGGTGAGCTCGTTCACGCGCGCGTGCATGTCGTCGAGCTGTTTGGCCTGTTCGGCCGAGGCGCGCGTCGCGCCACGGACCGCGTCGAGCACCTGGCCCGCGGCGATCGCCGACTCCGCGGTGCTCGCGGAAACCTGCACGCTTTCGGCAACGAGGTCTTGCGACACGGCCGACGCGCGCGTCACCGTGGCGCGCAGGCTTTCCGTCATCGCGCCGAAGGCGCCGGCGACGCCGTGCAGGCCGCCGACGAGCTCGTCGTAGCTTGCGGCGAGCACGCCGATCTCGTCGGGGCTCTTCAATTTCAGCGGCAGCCGGGCGGTTTCGTAGCGCGTGTCGAGGTTGCCGTCCGCCAGCGCGCGGAACGATGAGACGAGCCGCTCGACGTCGTCCTGCGCGATCTCGTGCAGCGCCGCGGTGACCTTCGACAGCCGGCGCGTCACCGAGCGGCCCACCGCGTACGCGATGAGCGCGAAGAGGAAAATCGCGCCGACCGTGCTCGCGACGAGGGTGATCCGCACGGAGTGCGCGGTCGCCTCGAACTCCGCGTTCGCCTGCCGCGCTTTTTCGGCGACGTACGCGTATAGCTTTTCCGCTTGCGTGCCGACCGCGTCGAAGCGCGTCGCATCGTCGCGCAGCGCGCCGGCTGCCGCGGTGCGCCGGCCCGCCAGGACCTCCGCGCTGCGCTTTGCGTACTGGCGGTCCAGATCGGCGACGCCGTCTTCGATCTGCTGCTCGAATACGTCGATCTGCTCGAGCTGGTTCACCGGAATGTACGACGTCTGGTCGCTCGCGCGCAGGGTGATGAGGCGCTGCCGCAGCGCGCGCCGCGCCCGGTCGATGTCGCTGCGAAACGCGCCGTCGCCGGTCGCGACGAAGCCGCGCACGGCGGTTTGTTCCAGCACGGCGGCGTCGACGACTTGGCGGATCTCGATCGACGTCGTCTCGAGCGCTTCGCGGTGCGCGGCGGCGAACGCCATTGCGGCGATGCCGCGGGCCGTCACGACCGCGACGGCGATCATGAGGACGACTGCGATGGCCGACCCGCCGGCGAGCCGCGCGGCGATCGGGAAGCGACCGCGCATCATCATGTCAGGCTATTTCTTCGCGGTCGCGCAGCTTGCGATCGTCGCGATGTCGTCGAACGATTTGTGCACGTTGAGCACGAGGTCGCCGGCCATGAGCTTCTCGAGCGGCACGTCGATGGTCGTCGTCGATTCACCCTTGACGACCGCGGCGAGCATGTAGAGCGGGCGCGGCGTGTACTTGTCGCAGGTACCCGTGTGAAAATGCGCCGGCTGCGGATCGCCCGAGCCGCCGTGCAGCTGGAGCTGGACCTGCGTCTTGGAGCCGCGCGGGATCAGGGTCGCCACGCCGCTCTCGCCCGATCCGTTCATCGCCACGAGCGGGATGCGCACGGCGTCGTCGGCGCCGGCGGGCACGAACCCGGCGCCTGCGAGCAGCAGCCCGAGCAGCGCTGCGCCGGCGCGGGGCACGATCAATCTGTCCATAGTCAAAACGTCTCCGTCCTTGGTGGCTCTCGTCATCTATCGGCGCGGAGTATGAAGAGAGTCTGAAACGTCCGGTCGGGACCGCGCATTGTAAAGGATTTCGAACAGCCGGCCCGCGATGCGGTATACTCGGCGGATGGAAAGCCTGCTGCTCGCGCTCGGAATCGGCTTCGTCTCGGGGCTTCGGACGTTCACGTCGCTCGCGGCCCTGGCGCTATCGCGGGGCGTCGGTGTTTGGTCGATCGTCCTCGGCCTGGCGGCGGTCGGCGAGTACGTGGTCGATGCGTCCCCGAAGATTCCGTCCCGGACGGCGCTTCCGTCGATCGCCATTCGGCCGCTCAGCGGCGCGATCGCGGGCTGGTTCATCGCCGCGTGGCACGGCGGCTCGCCGGTCGCCGGTGCGATCGCGGGCGTGATCGGCGCGCTGATCGGCACGTACGGCGGCCACGCCGCGCGCACCGCGGCAATCGCGAAGATCGGCGCGCTTCCGGCCGCGGTCGCCGAAGACGTCGTCGCGGTGGGCCTCGCCGCGCTGCTGGTCACGCGGTGAATGTGCGCATTGCGGCGGCCCTCGTTGCTGCCGCCGTTGGCGGCTCATCGGCTCATGCCGTCGCGGACGACTCGCAGCGTCAGGTGAAGGTCGAGCACGCAAGCGAGCAGGTTATGCCGTTCAGCATGACCGCGACGATGCACCGCTTCGTGCCGACGCGTAACGGCGGCGTGCAGACGGTCTTCGTCCACGACGGAGATCCAAGACAGGTCATGCTCGTGCGCTCGCATCTGCGCAAGGAGGCGGTCGCGTTCGCGCGAGGTGACTTCGCCGATCCGGCGACCATTCATGGCGATGCCATGCCCGGATTGCACGCGCTTCATGTCGGCGCGAAGCGCATCCGGGTGCATTATGCGGAGGTCAGGAGCGGTGCGACGATCACCTACGCGACGACTGATCCTGCGCTGGTATCGGCGATTCACGCGTGGTTCAAGGCGCAGGTGTCCGACCACGGCGCGCATGCCACGATGAAGACGTAGTTCTAGCCCGCCCTGGTGCGGCCGAACGCGAATCGTTCGCGTCGCGACGGCTGCGACGAACACGGCACTCCGAACGAATACGAGGCGCCGGCCTTGCGGCCGGCGCCTCGTACGATCCCGGCGTCCTCACATCATCGTGCGGTGCTTGGCCGAGTTTTGGAACTTGCAACTCCAGCGCGGCAGGTCCGTATACGCGGTTCCGTTCGCGGGTTGCAGCTGCGCCAAGATCGTCGGCGTGGCCCACGCGCCATTCGTCAGCGTGGTTTGCGCGTCCCACGACCACTGCAGCCGGTCGAGCGCGATCCAGATGCTGTGACCAAGCGAATCGTCGTTCGGTTTGTACATGAAGTAATCGTCGAAGTTGTCGGTTATACGCAACGACGTGTACCCGTCCAGGCCGCCTGCCGGCGAATCGTCGGCCGAGAACACCGCGGTTCCGCTCGCAGCAAGCACGACTGGAGTACCGTACTGCATTTGATTGTCGACGCACGATCCGTTCGACGATGAGTTCGACGTTATCCCGCCGGTAGTCGTTCTCGTTCGGCTGTCGTCGATCAGCTGAAACATGACCGTCGTGCCCGCTTCGTCGGCGTCAGATGTGACAGTGTATTGCGAGAGTATGCCTGGGACGGCCGGCGAGCATGGATCGCCGTAGTGCAACCATGGAGTGGTGACCGCGCTCGGCGGGCAGTGCCCCTGGTTGAGCAAATGGTATGAGAGGTCGGCCCCGGTCGGGCCGTAGGTCGCGGTGACGGACGATGTCGGTGCTTTGATAGTGTACGTTGCATTCGCCGTCAACCGCGTCGGACCGCCGGCGATCAGGCAGTTCGCCTGAATCGACATCTGCGTTTCCGGTTTGATCCAGTACAATCGTATCGAGTTGGTATTCAGGTTGGCGGCGCTCGGCGCTGGACTCGATAGAGTATCGGTCGGAACGTAGTCGTCGACGGCGTCGTTCGGGAACGCGGACGGCATTACCCAATGGCAATCCGAGAGATCCGCGGTGTTGGGCGACTTGATTTGGAGAATCTGCTGTTGTCCCGCTACGGCCGTGACGCTCGTGTTCTCGACGTGTTTGTTCAGCAGCTGGTCCAGAATGTGTATAGACGGCACGAAATCGACGCGTGCCGCGATCTCGACCCAACCAGGTTCGCACGTGTTGTCGAACCAACGACAAAACGTGCCCTTGATGTCGTAGTGCTCCTGCCCGTCCGGGAAGTCGTTGGGCAGCGTTCCGTCGGTCGTCACGGTCATGCTGACCGTGTCAGTGCGGTCGCACGACGTTCTCGCGCCGCCGGTCGTCGTCGGCGAGACGGTGACCGAAAGCCCGGGCGTCGCTTGGCTCGTCAGCGCGGCCGTCCAGACCGCCGTGCCGCAGTCGCCGGCGCCCGGAATGGGGTGCATGGACAGATTGTCGAGCGTGATCGATGCGTTCGGTTGCAAAAAGCAAACGATCTGTGCCGGCGATCCGCCCGCCGGATCCGCGGCTCGGAGCGTGATGCACTGGTTTTGCGGCGTGAAATCGCGGACGCCGCGCGGTGCGCCGGGCACACCGGGCGAGAGATGGGAGCCGGAGCCGCCTTGCGAGCATCCCGCCAGCGCGGCGGCAACCAAGACGGGAATGACAAAACGGCCAAGCCGTAAACGTGCCAACATACACACCCACAAATAGTAGCGCGAGGTAGATGCTTACGGCGTTTGCGAATGCGCGAGGTAGGGCCTGCCGCCGGGACGCCGGCGCGCGCTGCGCGAAGAGCACTGTGATGACGTTCACCGCGGCCGAGCACCTGACGACGACCGACGCGATCCCCGACACGATGCGCGCGCTGCGCAAGACGAGCGCGGCGCCCGGGTTCACGCTGGAGCAGATTCCCGTGCCCGCGATCGGGCCCAACGACGTGCTGATTCACGTGAAGACGGTCGGGTTGTGCGGGACCGACCTGCACATCTACCAGTGGGATCATTGGGCCGAACGGCGCGTGAAGCCGCCGTGCACGATCGGGCACGAGTTCATGGGGTACGTCGCGGCGGTCGGCGGCGCGGTCAAAGCCGTGCAGGCCGGCGACCGCGTGTCGGCCGAGGGGCACATCGCTTGCGGCATCTGCACGCTGTGCCGCACAGGTCAGGCGCACATCTGCGAGCACGTGCAGATCATCGGCGTGGACACCGACGGCGCTTTCGCGGACTACATCCGCATGCCGGAATCGAACGTGTGGAAGCTCGACCCGGCGATCCCCGACAGCTGGGCGGCGGTGTTCGACCCGCTCGGCAACGCGGTGCACACCGTGATGGCGGCCGGCGTGTCGACGAAGTCGGTCGCGATCACCGGCGTCGGTTCCATCGGGCTCATGGCGATTCCGGTCGCGCGCGCGGCCGGGGCGGCAAAGGTGTTCGCGATCGACGTCAACCCGCAGAAGCTGGAACTCGCCAAGCGCGTCGGCGCGGACGCGACGTTCTCGGCGACGCAGCCGGGCTTGGTGGACGACATCGTCGCGCGCACGGGCGGCGACGGCGTCGACGTGCTGCTCGAGATGTCGGGCTCCGGCCAAGCGATCGACAACGGGCTCGCGATGGTGCGCAACGGCGGCGTCGCGGCGCTGCTCGGAATTCCGTCCGACGACGTCGAGATCAACCTCGCCGAACGGATCATCTTCAAAGGGCTGACGGTGCTCGGAATCAACGGGCGCGAGATGTTCCGCACGTGGTACCAGACGCAGGCGCTCGTGACGAGCGGGCGCGTCGACCTCACGCCGATCATCACGCACGAGCTGCGGTTCGAGGATTTCGACGCGGCGTTCGCGCTGATGCGGTCAGGCGAGGCCGCGAAGATCGTGCTGCACCTCGACTGACCGCGACCGGCGCGTCAAGCCGTCTTCGCTTCGATCTCCCGGTATGCCGGCGTCGCCTCGAACGTCCCGCTTTCGACGCGCACTCGTTTCGCGCGCGCTTGCTGCAGCGTCGTCGTGCGCTCCAGCAGCAGCGGCCGTTCGCGGTCGATCGCGATCCGGTCGCCTTCGACGAACCGCACCAGGCCGGCGAGGTCCGAAACGACGACGGATTGCGACGGCAGCGCCGACCAGGCGCGCACCGCGACCGGAAAGCCGAGCTCGCGCGCCGCGCGCCGCGCTTCGCGGAACGACCGCGCGATGCGCGGTTGGTCCATCGCCGGCTCGACCGTGCGCCCGCGCGCCGTCATGTCGGGGACGACGACGTCGTCGAGGAAACGTGCGAGCTCGGTGGCGACCGACGCCGGATCCGAGAAGCGCACGTAGCGCACCTGCGCGAGATCGTCGAGATCGCGCAGCAGCGTCGTCTTGATCTCCGCTTCGTCCCACACCGCGAACAGCATGGGAATGCGCCGGCCGCCGTAGATGTTGTACGCGACCTCGAACGCGCCGCTCTCGCTCAGGCCCGTGCGCAGCACGAGCATCACGTCCGCGCGCGAGAGCAGCGCCAAGCGCGTATCGCGGAAGCGGCGCGGCGCAAAGGCTGCGCCCGACTCGCTCGTAAACGCCTGGCGGAAGCTCTCCTTGTCGTGCGCCTTGGTTCCCGTGAGGAACTCCAGCGCGTAGCGGCCGTCTCCGACGTCGCCGCTGATTCCATCGAGCGCGGCTTGTACGATGCGCGCTTCGCGTTCGGTCGTTTGCGTGAGCGGTTGCCGAACGAATACCTTGATCGCCGTCATGTCGAACACCCGTTTCCGACAGTCACGATTCGCACGGCGTCAAAACGCGCCGTGTTCAATCATTACAGTCCTATGGCGGGCCGAAGTCAAGAGGAAGAACTGACTAAATCTCCTCGAATGATCCGGCTCACCATAAGCATCCGAGCCCACCGTACGCGAGCGCCTGTTACCACGGGCTTACGGCGGCTTACAGCCCGCTTACGCGGGTATCCCATGTCGACAAGCACGCTGCGGCGCGAACCTACGGAGAACCGATGAACAGAGCTTTCGAAGCCCGCCTCACCGCCGATCTGGACGCCCTGCGCGCGGCCGGAACCTACAAGCGGCTGCGCCACCTCACCGGCCCGATGGCCGCCGAGGTGCACATGGAAGAGGCCGGCGACGTCATCGTGCTCTCCTCGAACAACTACCTCGGCCTCGCCGACCACCCCGACGTGGTCGCCGCCGGGATCGCCGGCCTGCAGAAATACGGCGCCGGCACCGCCTCGGTCCGCTTCATCTGCGGCACGTTCGACATCCACCGCGAGCTCGAGGACGAGATCGCAAAGGTCTTCGGCTTTCCCGCGTCCTTGTCGTACGTCTCGTGCTGGGCGGCCAACGAAGGCGTCATCCCCACGATCGCCACGGCGGGCAACACGATCATCAGCGACGAGCTCAACCACGCCTCGATCATCGACGGCTGCCGCTTGGCCGGTGCGAAGCGCGCGCGCTACAAGCACGGCGACATGGCCGACCTCGAGCAGAAGCTGCGCGAGGCCGAAGGCACCGCGTTCATCATCACCGACGGCGTGTTCTCGATGGAAGGCTCGATCGCGAAGCTGCCCGAGATCGTCGCGCTGGCGGAGAAGTACGACGCGGTCACGATCGTGGACGACTCGCATGGCACCGGCGTGATGGGCAAGACGGGCCGCGGCACGATCGAGCACTTTGGGCTCGAAGGCAAGGTCGACATCCTGACCGGCACGCTCGGCAAAGCGCTCGGTGGCGGAGCCGGCGGCTTCGTCGCGGGCTCGAAAGCGCTCGTCGACACGCTCGTGCAGCGCTCGCGCACGCAGCTGTTCTCCAACGCGCTGCCGGCGACCGTCGCGGCGAGCGCGCTCAAGGCGATCGAGCTGATGGTGTCCCAATCGCAGCATGTCGAGACGCTGCGCGAGAACACGCGCTATTTCCGCGCGGGTCTCGAACGGCTTGGCTTCAAACCGCTTGCGGGACCGAGCGCGATCGTTCCGATCATCGTCGGCGAGACCGCGTTCGCGATCGCGATGAGCGACCGGCTGCTCAAAGAAGGCGTGTTCGTGACGGGCTTCGGCTTCCCGGTCGTTCCCGAAGGTGCCGCGCGCGTGCGCGTGCAGATGTCCAGCGCGCTGAACCGCGACGAGCTCGACCGCGCGCTGGCCGCGTTCGAGAAGGTCGGCCACGAGCTGGGCGTGATCGGGGCGGCGGCGCACGCGTAGCGCCGCCGCCCACCGGGCGGTTTCAACGCTACTGGACGCGCCCGATCTGGCCAAAGGTGGGCTCCGTGAACCAGATGCTGCCGTCGGGCCCGCTGGTGATAGACCATGGTTGCGCGTTTGTCCTGATGCCCGCCGAAAACTCGGTAACCGCGCCGGCCGGCGTAATCCGCCCAACGCGATCGGTGCCGGTCTCCGTAAACCACAAATTGCCGTCCGGCCCCGCAGTGATAGCCCGTGGATTCGGACTGTTCGGCCCGCCGGTGAACGGGTCGACGCCGCCGGTGGTGAGGCCGTTGGAAAACTCAGTGACCGCACCGGCAGTAGTAATGCGTCCGATTCGGTTTCCGGTAGATTCGGTGAACCAGATGTTGCCGTCGGGCCCAGCGGTGACGCCGCTAAGCCCGGCCAGGTGTGTGATACCGGCAGAAAATTCCGTGACCGCGCCTGTTGGCGTGATTCGGCCGATGCGGTCGGTGAAGTTCTCGGCGAACCAGAGGTTGCCGTCACGACCCAGCGCAATTCCAAGGAGGCCGGCATTCGGGGTGATGCCGGCGGAGAATTCGGTCACGACGCCGGCCGGCGTGATGCGGCCGATTCGGCTGCCGGCGTACTCAGTGAACCAGACGTTGCCGTCCGGCCCGCCCGTGATCCCAAACGGGCTGGCGTCACCGCTGATGCCGCTGGAGAACTCCGTGATCGCGCCGCCGGTCGTGATACGACCGATGCGCCCGCCGGAGGACTCCGTGAACCACAAGTTGCCATCGGGCCCCGTCGCGATCTGCTCCGGCGAAGGCGCCCCTGTTATTCCGGCAGAGAATTCGGCGACCGCACCGCTTGGCGTGATACGTCCGATGCGATGCACGTCATGCTCGGTGAACCACAAGTCGCCGTCGGGTCCCCACGTGATTCCGTTGGAGCGCTGGCCGACCGTGAATTGGGTGATGGTTCCAGTGAATTGTGGCACGACGATCGCCGGACCGACGGACAGCGACCACGCTCGTCCCGTTGAATCGGTCATGTCGCGCTGCGGCGTTGCGGCTCCGTTCGCGCTCGGTGCGAAGCGGTAGAAGTGGCCCTTCGTCGCGACCCAGAGCCGGTTCTTGGAATCGACGGTGATCGAGGGGAAATTGGATCCGCCGTCGCCGTAGTCTGCAGGAAGTGGTCCGATACGACGTCCCACTGTGCCGGAACCCGGCGGGTACACGTTCACGTACATCACGTTGCTGCCCGGAAGCTCGGTGACGTAGACGCTATTGTCGGGTCCGACCGCGATTTCTTGAGGACTGATGATCGGGCCGATCGGCCGGTCTAAGGCGATGTTGCGTAGCGGAGTGGAACCGTCGGAGTCCGGGCGGAAGATCTGAATTTTATTGGTGTGAACGACGTAGAGATGACCGTCGTTGCCCTCGTAAAACCCGCGTACCTGTTTGGGAGTCCGGAACGTGCGAATGGGCGGCGCATTGCTCGCGGCGTACGGATATGTTGCGATCGTCGTAATACCGCTCGAGTCGAAGTAGCCCACCATGATCCCGTCGCCGGCGAGCCCCACCGCAATCGGAAAGCCGGTGTCGTTGCCGTAGATGTTCTCGACTTCCGTGGATCCGGGCGCGTATGCCAGCAGCCGGAACCCCGGGCCGCCTTCGGCGAACGAGTGACTCTCCAGCACCCACTTCGTGCCGTCCGGTGCGATCGCGACGTCCCTGATTCCCGGGATGTAGGTGCGCTGATAGACGTAGGACGGCAAGGTGAATTCCGGGGTCGCGACACCGATGCCGTCCGTGGAATACGCCTCGACGGCGCTCTCGTAGCCGACCCAGAGCGTCGCTTTCTCGAATGCGACGGAGCTGCCGCTGGGATCCCGCGTTCCGGGGTCGTACCCTGCGGGCGGCGGCAAGCTCGCGCCGCGGCCGCCACCGCACGCCGCAAGCGTGACGACGGCAAGGGCGCACAAGAACGTTCGGAAAGATCGCATGGAAAAACTCCGTTCGGTAAGCACAAAGACTGTTCGCCATGGTTCTGGGCTATGCCCGCGCGGCGCTCCACAACGTTGGCCACGCCGCTGCGCGATACTACAACGCGGGGCTGTGAGCGCGGCGACGGCAAGTGCACAGACGAACGTCCGGAAAGATCGCATCCAAAAGCTCCGTGTCGACGAGCGCAAAGCTTGCTGGGTCCTTCAAGATATGCCCGATCGCATTGGCGCCTAGAGGGCCGGTAGTCCTAACGATCCCGGCTTTTCGTCACTCCCCGTTTCCGTAGGTAACCCAATCTCGAAGCCGACTACAGCGCCTGCTCCGACACGGTTCCGTCTATAGCTTTCGCCTTGGCGACGTGCCAAGACCGGGCGCCGAAAGTGGTAGGATGTCGTGGTGGACAAATCGGAGAAGATAGGAGCAACCAATGGAGCTGCGCTCGTTGCGACCTTCAGCATAAATGTAACTTTTGTACCGCGCAAGATAGATCCAGATGCGATATCGCAGCGCCTGGGACTGACGCCGACATGGACCTGGCGCGCGGGTGAACGGGTGCGTCACCCAAATGGGTGGGTCCTCACCCCGCGCGTGAGTCGCGCTGGAGCCTGATCGCCGACTATTACGACCGTAGAGAAGATGACCTCGATCCGTCAAGTGAAACGACAGATGCGCTCGGGCCGAGGCTAAACGACCGGCTGGCGGTTTTTCTCGAGCCGTTCCTAAACCAGCGCTCATTCGTGTGCCAAGTCGTTGCGGATAGCAGCGCGGCTTCTGTCACGTTGAGTTTTCCCGGACAATTTCACTTCGGGTTTATCATTGACCCGACGACCCTGGGCAAAATCACGGAACTTGGTCTCGAATTCGGATTTGAAATTTTCCCGAACTCGGCGACTTGAGGAAGGTCGTTTTGGATGCAGGTTGACGAAGGGGCTCTTATTGGCGGATTCGAGCGTGCTTATGATGCCGTCATCGTCGAAGGATCGGACACGCCGGTCTTACGCGCAATCGCCGCGGCAACCGGGCTTGATCGCGAGAAAAGCGTTACAATCAAGGTTGTTTGCGCGACGGAGCCGCCTGGTCACTGAAGCACGACGTGCACGGCTGAAAGCCAAGCCCGTCCTTTTTTGGATCAGAAAGCCTGCGCCCGGAATGAAACAGGTCCAGAAAGTTTGCACCTTCTGGACCTGCTGGATTGGTTGCGGGGACAGGATTTGAACCTGTGACCTTCGGGTTATGAGCCCGACGAGCTACCGGACTGCTCCACCCCGCGACGGGCGACGGTTACTATAGCATCGCCGTCGAACGGTCGTCAAGATGCCCGGCCTCGACCTGCGTGCGCTCGCCAAAGTCCAGCTCCACTGCCACCTTGAAGGAACCGTACGCGCGGACACCTTCCACGCGCTCGCGGCGAAGTACGGCATCGACCTGGGCGACCGAGCGCATCCCGAGCGCGCGTACGCGTTCGACACCTTCGGTGAGTTCCTGCTGCTGTTCGCCAAGGTCGCCGAGACGCTGCGCGCGCCCGAGGACTACGCGCGCATCGCGCGCGACTACGCGATCGATGCGGCCGCGCAAGGCGTCGTGTACGCGGAGATCTTCATCTCGCCGTCGGTTTGGACTTTCTTCCACCCGGAGCTCGACGTGCGCGAAACGGTCGCGGCGATCCGCGCCGCATTGGATGAAACGGGCGCGCCGCTGGGCCTCGACGTGCGCCTCATCGCCGATCTCACCCGCAACTTCGGGGTCGAGCGGGCCGAGCAGTTCGCCCGCATCGCGGTCGGGCTGCGCGATCTCGGCGTCATCGGGGTCGGCCTGGGCGGCGACGAGGCGCGTTTTCCGCCCGAGCTGTACGAGCGGGCGTACGCGATCGCGCGCGAGGGCGGGCTGCACGGTGTCGTCCACGCGGGCGAGGCGGCGGGCGCTCAAAGCGTTCGTGCAGCGGTCGAGGTGCTCGGCGCCGAACGGATCGGGCACGGGGTGAGGGCGATGGAGGATCCGGCGGTCGTCGCCATGCTGGCGGATCGCCGGATCCCGCTCGAAGTCTGTCCGACGTCCAACCGGCTCACCGGCGCCGTGCCGGCGGGCGCGATCCACCCGCTGGGCGCGCTCGACGCGGCGGGCTGCGTGATCACCATCGACGCGGACGATCCGGCCCTGTTCGGCACCACGCTGCTCGACGAGTACGCCTACGTCGCGGCGACGTTCGGCGAGGACGCGATCGTGCGCTTCGCGCGCAACGCGATCGACGCGTCGTTCGCGCCGGCTGCCGTGAAGGCACGGCTCCACGAGATGTTCGAGCGGTCCCGGAACTCTGCCCCGGCTGGTCGAATCTCCTAAGGGATGCCGGGCCACACGCATTTCGACGAGTCGACCGAGGAGTATCTCGAGGCGGTCTATCGTCTGGAGCGCGAGGGTCCCGGCGTGACGACCTCCGGCCTCGCCGCCGATCTGGGCGTGTCGCCGGCGTC
Source organism: Vulcanimicrobiota bacterium (assembly GCA_963723635.1). Lineage (GTDB taxonomy): Bacteria > Vulcanimicrobiota > Vulcanimicrobiia > Vulcanimicrobiales > Vulcanimicrobiaceae > Vulcanimicrobium. The sequence goes on from CAVRRP010000014.1 coordinate 56,965, forward strand.
CGTCTCCGGGATGCTCAAGAAGCTGGGCGCCGACGGTTACCTCACGTACGAGGCGCGCGGGCAGGCCAAGCTCACCGAGAAGGGCCTGCGGGTGGCGGTGCGCGTGATCCGCCGCAACCGGCTGGCCGAGGTCTTCCTTCAGGACATCCTCGGCATGCCGTGGGACGAGGTGCACGCCGAGGCGTGCCGGCTGGAGCACGCGATCTCCGAGCGCGTGGAAGAACGGCTCGTCGCCGTCCTCGGCGACCCGAAGGTCTGCCCGCACGGCCTGCCCATCCCGCCCGCGGATCTGAGCGCGCCCAAGCGCGTGGGGCAGCGGCTCGCGGACGCGCTAGCCGGGACGACCGTGCGCGTCGTCGAGGTGGTCGAGGACGTGCCCGAGACGCTGCGCTACCTCGACCAGATCGGGCTGCGGCCCGGCGCGACCATCGACATCATCGAGCGCGGCCCGCTCGGCGGCCCGATCACCGTCGAAGGCTCGAGCGGCCGCACCGCGATCTCGATCGAGCTCGCGCGGCTGATCGCGATCTCGACGGAGGCGAGCCCGGCGCTGACCGCGTGAAATTCACGCTGACCGGCCTGCTCATCGTCGTGAACGTCGTCGCGTACGTCTGGCAGACCACGACGCGCGGCGGCATCGACTACGATCACGGCTACCTGAGCCCGTTATCGGTGCTGCAGTACCATCAGTGGTGGCGCGTGTTCACGGCGGCGTTCCTGCACGGCGGCCTGCCGCACATCGCGCTGAACATGCTCGCGCTCTACTGGGTGGGTTCGCCGGTCGAGATGCTGTACGGCAAGCTGCGCTTCACCGTGCTGTACGCGCTTGCGATCGTCGGTTCGGGGCTGGCGGTGATCTACTTCAGCACGTACGACGTGCCGACGCTGGGCGCGAGCGGCGCGATCTACGGGCTGTTCGGCGCGCTGGCCGCGGTCGGCTTGCGCCTAGGCGCGCGCGGGCGCGCGCTGATCATGCGCGTGCTGCCCGTGCTCGCATTCAACCTCGTGTTCACGTTCGCGATTCCCGGCATCTCTGCCGCGGCGCACATCGGCGGGCTGATCACCGGCTTCTTGGCGGGCTTCGTGTTGTTCTCCGGAACTGCGCAGCGCCGGTTGGCCTACGCTTACGCCGCGACGTTCGCCGACGCGCCGCCGCCCGCCGCAGCCACCGCGCATCGGATCGGCGCGCACACGATGCAGCACGCGCCGGCGACCGAGACCATCGAACAGGCGCCGGAGGTCGAGACCATCGAGCACCCGCCGGACGCGGGGCCGCATGAAGAAGCGGACGCACCGCCGCTGCACGTGCGGGATCCGCGCGAATGATGCTCGTCGACGACGCGTTCGCCACGGACGGCCCGATCGCGCGAACGCTCGCGGGATTCGAAGCGCGCGCGGGGCAGCTGCACATGGCGCGGCTCATCCAGCGCGGGTTTCTCGAGAACGTGCACACGATCGTCGAAGCGGGAACCGGCGTCGGCAAATCGCTGGCGTATCTCGTGCCCGCGCTACGCGCCGGCGCGCGTGTCGTGATCTCGACCGGCACGATCGCGCTGCAGGAGCAGCTCGTGCGCAAGGACATCCCGCTGGTGACCAAAGCGCTGGGCATCGAAGCGCGCGTCGTGCTGCTCAAAGGCCGCAACCATTACCTGTGCAAGGCGAAGTTCGAGAAGGAGAGCGGTGCGCGGCTGATCGCGCCGTCGCTCGCACTCGAGCGCTTGTGGGCTTGGGCCGAACGCACCGAGACGGGCGACCGTGCCGAGCTGGAGTTCACGCCGCGCGGCGAGGACTGGGAGACGCTGGACGCCGATGCCGACGACTGCGTGGGCGAGTACTGCCACCGCTTCGCCGACTGCCATTTCTTCGCGCGCCGCGACGCCGCGCGCTTCGCCGACGTCGTCGTGGTCAACCACGCGCTGTTCTTTCTGGATCTCGCCAGCGGCGGCGCGCTGCTGCCGGCGTACGACTTCGTGATCCTCGACGAAGCGCACCAAGCCGAGAAATACGCGACGGCGGCGTTGACGGCCACGCTTTCGCCGGTGTCGGTGAACCGCATGATGCGCAAGCTGCACCGCACGTACGCGATCCCCGGCGCGTACGACGCCGAGCTCGACGAAGGGATGCGCCGCCTGCAGCAGACGCTCGCGCGCGTGCCCGGCGACAAGTACCCGATCGCGGCGAACGAGGCCGTGTTCGACGTGCTGCCGGTGCTGCGCGAGTCGCTGTACGGCCTCGAGAACTGGCTGCACGGCAACTGGCAGAGCGCGCTGCGCAAGCCGACCGACAACGACTCCGAAGCCGAGCGCCGCCGCGACCTCGCGCTGCGCAGCGTCGCGGCGCACGTGGCGACGGTGGACCGGATCGAGCACGCGGCGCAGCAGGCCGCCCACGGCGCCGTGTCGGCCGACGAGATCGACGCCGTCGCGTGGGTCGAGCGCGGCGACGGCGACGCGCGTTACGAGATCAACGCGGCGCCGTTCCAGGTCGCGGACTTCCTGCGCGCGGCGCTGTTCGCGCGCACGCGCAGCGTGGTGCTGACGAGCGCCACCATCTCCACCAACGGTTCGTTCGAGTTCCTGAAATCCTCGCTGGGCGTGGATGACGCGCAGCAGCTCGTCGCGCCGTCGCCGTTCGACTACGCGAAGCAGGCGCGGCTGTACGTCGCGCCGCCGCGGCTCAACCCCAAGGCCGTCGACTTCGCGCGCCGCGCCGCGCCGCTCATCGAAGAGATCCTCGACCGCAGCGGCGGGCGCGCGTTCGTGCTGTTCACGTCGTACGCGCGGCTGCGCGAGGTGTACGCGCTGCTGCGCGACCGGATCCCGTTTCCCGCCAAAGTGCAGGGTGATCTGCCCCGCACGGCGCTCTTGGACTGGTTCCGCTCCACCAAGAACGCGGTGCTGTTCGCGACCGGCACGTTCTGGGAAGGCATCGACGTCGTCGGCGACGCGCTGTCGTGCGTCATCATCGACCGGCTCCCGTTTCCGTCGCCGTCGGAGCCGCTGGTCGCCGCGCGCATCGCCGCGCTCGAAGCCAAAGGCCGCTCCGGCTTCGAGCACTACATGATCCCGAGCGCCATTGTGCGCCTCAAACAGGGCTTCGGGCGCCTCATCCGTTCCACCACGGACCGCGGCGTGGTCGCGCTGCTCGACGGGCGCGCGACGTCGATGCGCTACGGCGCGACGATCGTCGGCGCGCTGCCGCCGGCCACCCGCATCGACGACCTCGCCGCGCTCGACGACCTCTTCCGCGCCGGGTAGCGGGACCGCCTCACCGGCGCGCGAAGCGCGGCGCATGCGATCTCACCCTATCGTCCGCGCGCTGCTGTGCGCCGTGTTCGCGGCCGCGCCGCTGCCGGCGTCCGCCTGGGGCGCGCAAGGCCACCGCATCGTCAACGGCGCAGCGATTCGCGCGCTGCCCGCCGCCGTGCCGGCGTTTCTGCGCAGCACGGCGGCGCACGACGAGATCGCGCTGCTCGGCCCCGAGGCCGACCGCGTCAAAGGCGCGGGCGATCCGCTCGACGACGACGACAATCCCGCGCACTATCTCGACGCGCTCGACGACTACTCCATCGCGGGCGCCGTGAAGCTGAGCGCGCTGCCGAAAGATCGCCGCGATTACGACCGCGCGCTGCGCGCGGCGCCCGAGCCGTCGGATCAGTACGGCCAGGGTTATCTGCCGTACCAGATCGCCGACGGCTGGCAGCGCATCGTGCGCGACCTCGCGTACTGGCGCGTCGACGTCGTCGGCGAGACGAAAGCTGCGACGGCCGACGAGCGCGCGTTCTTCGCGTTCGACCGCACCGTGCGCGAAGCGGTGACACTGCGCGACGTCGGCTACTGGGGCCACTTCGTCGCCGACGGGTCGCAGCCGCTGCACGTGAGCGTGCACTTCAACGGCTGGAACCAGTTCGATGCGAAAACGAAAGCGCCGCGCACGCACTATCCCAACCCGAACAACTTTTCGGACTCGACGACGATCCACGCGCGCTTCGAGACGACGCTGGTGCGCGCGGTCGCAACGGAAGACCTCGTCGCGGCGCGCGTCGCGCCCGCCACGGCGGCGAGTACGCCGGCCGACGCGATTCTCGGCCAAGTCGGCGCGTATCTCACCGCGAGCGCCGGCCACGTGCCCGACGTGTACCGGGTCGAAGCGGCGGGCGGCATCGATACGCCGAGCCCCGCCGCGAAAACGCTCGTGCTCGACCGGCTCGCCGCCGGCGCGGCGGAGATGCGCGATCTAATCGTCGCCGCATGGCAGGCCAGCGGCGACGCAAAAGTGGGCTATCCGGGCGTGCCGGTGCGCGATTACGAGTCCGGCAAAGTCGCGCCGGCGCGCGCAAACGTCGGTTTGGGCGACTAGCCGCCTCGGCCGCTTCGGAAGCGACCGAGTTTCAGCGTGCTCGCTCGGGGAGAAACCATGGTGTTCGAACCACGCTGAAAGAGGAGCACCCACGTGAACCACACCACCCCGCCTCGGGCGTTCGCGGCGTTGGTCGCGGTCGCCGGACTCGCCGCCGCAACGCTCGCGGTAAGCGCGCAAACGCCGCCCGGTGCACCGCCCGGCGGCCCGCCGATGGCCGGTCCCGGCCCCGGGATGCGCCTCATGCTCGGGGGCGAAGGCGATTTCGTGCGCACGTTCGACGCGGCGAACACCGCCGAGCTGGACGCGGCGAAGTACGTCGTGAACCGCACGAAGAATCCCGACGTCCACCAGTTCGCGCAGCACATGATCGACGACCACAGCAGCGCCGCCGTCTCGCTCGAAGCCGTCACGCGCGGCACGAACCTGCGGCCTGCGCCGAGCGACCGCGAGATGAGCGGGCCCGGCCGCCGCATGCTGGCGATGCTGCAAGCCGAGTCGGGAACGCAGCTCGACGATGATTACATGCGCATGCAGATCATGGCGCACCGTCACGCGCTGGCGCTGCTGAACTGGGAGACGCAGAACGGTCAGACCGCCGGCCTCAAAGATTTCGCCGCGAAGGTCACGCCGACGGTGCAGCAGCACCTGCAGCTCGCGCAGACCTACCTCGCCGCGCACAACCTCACGCCGTTGACGCCGCCCGGCCCGCAGCTCGTTCCGGGCAGCGTGAACCCGAACGGCCGCGGCGCCGGCCCGGGACCCGGTACGCCGAACAACCCGGCGTCGTCCACCAACGGCGGCTCGACCTCGGGCCAGAACAACGGCACCGGCGGTACGACGGGCAACCCCGTCAGTGGCCCGACGTACTCCCCGCTCGGCTCGGGGACGCCGCCCGCGAACGCCAACGGCGGCGCGTCCTCGCCTGCGCCGATGGCGTCGTCCTCACCGCACCCGTAGCGCGCATGACGTTCGTCACCCCTAGCGGCTGACGCGCGTGCCTGGTTCCTCCGCGCCCGTCCTGCGACGATGGGCGCGGAGGACTTCATGCTGCACGACGACACGCAGATTCCGGCCCGCCTGACGCGGGTCACCAAGCGCTACGGAACGGTCACGGCCCTCGACGGCGTGGACGTCGCGCTCCAGCCGGGCGAGACGCTCGCGCTGCTCGGGCCCAACGGCGCCGGCAAAACCACCGCGATCCGTGCCCTGCTCGGCATCATCGCTCCCGACTCCGGCAGCGCGATGCTGTTCGGCAAGAGCCCGCGCGCCGCGGCGAACCGCACGCGCGTCGGCGCGATGCTGCAAGTGTCCGGCGTGCCGGCGACGCTCACCGTGAGCGAGCACGTCCGGCTGTTCTCGTCGTACTATCCGCACCCGCTGCCGCTCGACGAGACGCTCGCGATCGCGGGCCTCCGCGGTCTCGAGAAGCGCCTGTACGGCCAGCTCTCGGGCGGCCAGAAGCAGCGCGTCGCGTTCGCGCTGGCGATCTGCGGCGATCCCGACGCGCTCGTGCTCGATGAGCCGACGACCGCGCTCGACGTCGAGTCGCGCCTGGCGCTGTGGGCGCAGATTCGGAGCTACGTCGCGCGCGGCCGCAGCGTGCTGCTGACCACGCATGATCTCGCCGAAGCGGATGCACTCGCGGACCGCATCGTGGTGCTGTTCGGCGGCAAGATCGTCGCCGAAGGCAGCGCCGGCGAGATCAAATCGCGCGCGGGCGGTTCGGTCGTGCGCTGCACGAGCGGGCTCGACGATGCGCGCCTGCGCGCCATCGCCGGCATCGATACGATCGCGCGCGCGGACGGCGTCGTCCGCCTTACGACGCACGACGCCGATGCGGTGGTGCGCGCGCTGTACGTCACCGACCCCACGTTCACGCTGCTCGACGTCGCGCAAACGCCGCTCGAAGAAGCGTTCCTCGCCCTGACCCGGACCGCGGTGTCCGGCGACCACTCCGCGCTTGTCGAAGGATCGGTATCATGATCGCCCGCATCACGCTCAACGAGACGCGCGCCGAGCTGACCAAATTCGCGCGCCTGCCCGCGTACGTGATCCCCACGCTCGCGTTTCCGCTCGCGTTCTACGCGTTCTTCGGTATCTTGATGGGCGGCTCGCAAGGCATCGGCGCGATCACGGCGGCGACGTACATGCTCGCGACGTTCGGCGCGTTCGGCGTCGTCGGGTGCGCGCTGTTCGGCTTCGGCGTCAGCGTCGCGTCGGAACGCGGCCAGGGCTGGCTGCTCGTCAAGCGCGCGAGCCCCATGCCGCCCGCGGCGTACTTCATCGCCAAGGTGCTGACGACCATGCTGTTCGCGCTGGTCATCGTGCTGATGCTGTCGCTGCTGGGCACCGAGCTCGGCAGCGTGCGGATCGCGCCGGCGGCGTGGTTTGCGCTGGTCGCAGCGCTCGTGCTCGGCACGATCCCGTTCGCCGCGATCGGCCTTGCGATCGGCTTCGTCGCCGGGCCCAACTCCGCGCCGGCGATCGTGAACATCGTGTATCTGCCGCTGTCGTTCTTGTCGGGCCTGTGGATCCCGGTCGAAGGGCTGCCGCCGGTGATCGCGCACATCGCGCCGTTTCTGCCGACGTACCATCTCGGTCAGCTCGCGCTGGGCACCGTCAGCCCCGGACACGGCTCGGCACTGACGCACATCGCGATCCTCGGGCTCTGGACGGTCCTCGGCGCGGCCGCGGCAGCATACGGAATGAAGCGCGACGAAGGCCGCACGTATGGCTGACGTCCGGCGCCGCCTGCCGATCTTCGAGCAGGGCGTGCTGCCGTATCTCTGGCTCGTGTACGTGCTCGCGATCCCGCTGGTGCTCGTCGCCGCCCACGCGCCCGCGCGCATCACGATCCTGCAGCTGGCCGTCATGGCGGTGTTCCTGGTGTGCTACGTCGTCGGCTACGGATCGTGGGGCCGCCGCGCGCTCGCGTTCGCCGCCGTGTTCGTCCTGCTCGGCGCCATCGCGTCGCCGAGCGTCCCGGTCGCGACCACGTACTACATCTACGCCGCCAGCTTCATCGCATGGGGCACGAGCGCACGCGACGCGTATCGCATCCTCGCCGTGTACGTCCCGCTCGCCGGCGTGCTGATGTGGCTGACTCATGTCGAGCTCGGCGGGGCGATCGCGAGTCTCGTGTTCGCGGTCATCGTCGCTGTCGCGTGCATCAACGCCGCCCAGCAGAAACGCGATCATTCGCGGCTCAAACAGGCATACGACCAGATCGAAGGCTTGGCCAAGATCGCCGAGCGCGAGCGCATCGCGCGCGACCTGCACGACGTGCTCGGCCACACGCTGTCGCTGATCGCGCTGAAGTCGCAGCTCGCCTCGAAGCTGGCGGACCGCGATCCGCAGCGCGCCGCCGCGGAGATTCGCGACGTGGAGCAGATCGCGCGCACATCGCTGGACGAGCTGCGCGAGGCGGTCGCCGGCTACCGCGGCGCGGGCATCCCCGAGGAGCTCGAGCACGCGCGCGACGTGCTCACGTCGGCCGGGCTGACGGTGGAGTGCGAAGCCGAATCCGTTCGTCTCCCCGCACCGCAAGAAAGCGTGCTGACGCTTGCGATTCGCGAGTCGGTCACGAACATCGTGCGGCACGCGCGTGCGAGTGCCGTGCGGCTGCGCGTCGCGGCCGCGGGTGACCTCTGCCGCTTCGAGATCCAGGACGACGGCGTCGGCGGCTCGTCGGCGGAAGGCGTCGGCCTCACGGGCATGCGCGAGCGCGTCGAGTCGCACGGCGGCTCGCTGGAGCGCACGGTCGATCACGGCACGCGCCTCGTGGTGACGCTGCCGCTGGCATCCGGAGCCGCGCGCTGATCCGCGTCGTCATCGCGGAAGACCAGCAGCTCGTCGCCGGCGCGCTCGCGGCGCTGCTCGGACTCGAGCCCGACATCGAAGTGGTCGGCCACGCGCACGACGGCCCGACCGCGCTGCGCCGCGTGGACGAGCTCAGCCCCGACGTGCTGCTCGCCGACATCGAGATGCCGCTGCTCACCGGACTCGACGTGGCCGCGGAACTGCGCCGCCGCGACAGCAAGACACGCGTCGTCATCGTGACGACCTTCGCGCGCCCCGGCTATCTGCGCCGCGCGATGGACGCGGGCGTCGCAGGCTATCTGCTCAAAGACCGCCCGGTCGACGAGCTGGTCGCCGCGGTACGCACCGTGCACGCCGGCGGCCGCGCGATCGATCCGGCGCTCGCCGTGCACGCCTGGACGGAACCGGATCCGCTCACCGACCGCGAACGCGCGGTGCTCCGGCTGGCAGGCGACGGACAAACCTCCGCCGCGATCGGCGCCGTACTCGGGCTGTCGGAAGGCACCGTGCGCAACTACCTGAGCGAAGCGATCGGCAAAGTCGGCGGCGCCAACCGAACCGAGGCGGCGCGCATCGCGCGCGACCGCGGCTGGCTCTGACTGCGCACGGCATGGAGCGGTGGCGCGGTTGACGAACCGTTCGACTGCGCACAATGACGATCATCGAACGAACCGAATCAGCTCACGTTCATCAAGCTCTCAGGAACGCCGATCTGCGACGAGATCCCTGGGAGCACGTCGTCGTGAACGGGCTCTTTTCGCCGGAGTTCTACGCGGCGCTGATGGCGGCGTTTCCTCGCGAATACGAAACGTTCGGCCGGCAGAGCGCGCTCGACCCGCTCCGCTACTTCGGCAACCACGACCGCCGGTTAGAGTTGCGCTTCCCGATGTGCAACGACTGGCTTCCACCGCACCAGCGCGCGTTTTGGCTTCCGTTCATCGACGACATGACCGGCCCCGAATTCGGGCGTATCCTCGTCGAACGTTTTCGGCCGCAGATGCTCGCGCGCTTCGGCGAGGAGCTGGACGCCCCCGACTTCGTCGAACGGCGGCTCGAAGGCCGGTTCATCCTGACGCGCCACGATCCCGACTATTATCTCGGGCCGCATACCGACCTGCGGGAGAAGGTCGTGACGCTGGTGTTCTACATGCCCGAGCGGGACGGTCTGGAACATCTGGGAACGTCGCTGTATACGCCGCGCGACGCGAATTTTTCAAGTGACGGAACGGTCCATCACGACCCGGCGCTCTTCGATTTGGCCGGAACGATCCCGTTCCGTGCCAACAGCGCATTCGCGTTCGCGAGGGGTGACGCGACCTTCCACGGCGTGGAAAGGTTCACCGCCGAGGCGTTGCAGGGGAGCGCCCGCGAAGGCTTTCAGATCAGCTATTACGAGCGCGACCGCGCCTCGTGTGGGCTCGGCGGCTGAGGCGGACGCGCCACAGCCGCGTTCAGTCCTCTTTTGACGCTTCGGCCTGCGCGCGCTGCTGTAGCTCTTGCACCACGGTGGAGTCCGCCAGCGTCGTCGTGTCGCCCAGCATGCGGCCTTCGGCGATGTCGCGCAGCAGGCGGCGCATGATCTTGCCCGAGCGCGTCTTCGGCAGCTCTTGCGTGAACGTCAAATATTTCGGGCGGCAGAACTTGCCGAGCTTCTCCGCGACGTGGTCGCGCAATTCGTCCGCGAGCTGCGGCGAACCGTTCGCGTGCGACTTCAGCGTGACGAACGCGCAGATCGCCTGGCCCGTGATGTCGTCGTTCTTGCCGGTGACCGCCGCTTCGGCCACATCGGGGTGATCGACCAGCGCTGATTCCACCTCAGTGGTGGAGATGCGGTGGCCGCTGACGTTCATCACGTCGTCGATGCGGCCTAGGAACCAGTAGTCGCCTTCCTCGTCGCGCTTGCAGCCGTCGCCGGCGAGGTAGCGGTGCGGAAACTTCGACCAGTACGTCTGCACGTAGCGGTCGTCGTCGCCGTAGATTCCGCGCAGCATCGACGGCCAGGGCTTGGTGAGCACGATGTACCCGCCGCCCCCCAGCGGCACGGACTCGCCCTTGTCGTTGACGATGTCGGGGTACACGCCTGGAAACGGCTTCGTCGCCGAACCCGGCTTCAGCGTCGTGATGCCCGGCAGCGGCGCGATCATGATCGCGCCCGTCTCCGTCTGCCACCACGTGTCGACCACCGGGCAGCGGCCGCCGCCGATGTGCTCTTGATACCAAATCCACGCTTCGGGATTGATGGGTTCACCCACGCTTCCCAGCACGCGCAGCGACGACATGTCGTGCTTCTCGGGATACTGCGTGCCCCATTTCATGAACGTGCGGATCGCGGTCGGCGCGGTGTAGAGAATCGTCACCTTGTAGCGCTCGACGATCTCCCACAGCCGGTCCTTGTCGGGGAAGTCGGGCGTGCCTTCGTAGATCACGCTCGTTGCGCCGTTGCAGAGCGGGCCGTACACGATGTACGAGTGGCCGGTGACCCAGCCGATGTCGGCCGCGCACCAGTACACGTCGGTGTCTTCTTTCAAATCGAAGACGAGCTTGTGCGTCGCGGTGACGCCCGTGAGATACCCGCCGGTGGTGTGCTTGATGCCCTTGGGCTTCGCGGTCGTGCCCGACGTGTAGAGAAGATAGAGCAGGTCTTCGGCGTTCATGCGCTCGGGCTCGCACACCGAGGACTGATCGCGCACGACGTCGTCCCACCACACGTCGCGCCCACTCGCCATGTCGACAGCGTCGCCGACGCGCTTCGCCACGACGACGTGCTTCAGCGACGGCATGCCTTTCGCGATCGCCTCGTCGACGTTCGCTTTCAGCGGAACTTTCTTGCCGCGCCGCCAGCCGAAGTCCGCGGTGACGATCGCCACGCACTCCGAGTCGTTGACGCGGTCGACGATCGAGTCGGGCGAGAAGCCGCCAAAGATCACCGAGTGCGCCGCGCCGATGCGCGCGCACGCCAGCATCGCGACCGGCAGCTCGACGATCATCGGCATGTAGATCGCGACGCGGTCGCCTTTGCGGATGCCGAGCTTGCGCAAGCCGTTGGCGAAGCGGCACACTTCGTCGAGCAGCTGGCCGTACGTCACCGTCCAGCGGTCACCGGGCTCGCCTTCGTAGTAGAACGCGATCTTGGCGGCCTTGCCGGCCTGCACGTGGCGGTCGAGCGCGTTGACCGACGCGTTGAGCTCGCCGTCGGCGAACCAGGTCGCGAACGGCTCGTTCCATTCGAGAGTCTTGGTGGGCGGCGTCATCCACTCGAGCTTGTCGGCCCACGATTTCCACCACGCCTCGTAGTCGCGGTCGGCGTCCTCGTAGATCCCCGGCTTGGCGTTCGCCTGCGCGGCGAATTCCGGCGGCGGCGGGAAGCGTCGGACCTCGCTGAAGAGCGCTTCGATGGCATCGCTGTGCGTCGGCGTCGACATGGCGGCGTGGATTCTCGCGCGCGGGGCGGTGCCCCCCCGGCGGCGAACTGCGGCGTGCGATATGGTCCGGTGGATCGACGGTTTCTACGGCGGCCTGATCGCGGGCGGGGCGAGCGCGTTGTTCTACGCGGTCGTCGCGGTCGCGTGGCTCCACGACGTCACGCTCGGCGCCTTCTTCGCGCAAGTCGCGCAGGCGCTGCCGCCGTTCCACGGCGCGCCGGAGTCCGCGCCGCTCGTCGTGCTCGGCCTCGTGCTGTACTTGCTGCTTGCGGCGGCGCTGGGGATCGCGTACGCGACGCTGGCGCGGCGGCTGCCGTCGATGTGGCGCGCGCCGGGCTCGGTGATGTGGGGACTGGCCTACGGCCTGCTCGTCTGGTGGCTGCTCAACGACGTCGTCGTCCCGGTCACCGGCGTGGTCAACGTCCAGCCGCTGTGGGAGGGCTTGGTCGGCACGGTGCTCTTCTACGGCGTCGTCCTGTCGGAGCTGACCACGCTTGCGCACCGGCGCGAGGCGGGCGTCGCGCCTTGACCCCTCGGCCCCAGGATGGTACGCTACGAGGAAGCCTGGCACTCCATGGACCCGACTGCTAGGTCGGCGATTCCGGCGTGCCGACTGCTAGCGGTGCTCCTCCGGTGAACGACAAGCTCGAGCTCGACAAACGAAAGGCCTTCATCCTCGCGACCGTCGTGTACGAGTACATCAACACGGCGGAACCGGTCGGCTCAGTCACGCTCACTCAGAAGTACAACCTGGGCGTGTCCTCGGCGACCATTCGCAACGAGATGGCCGAGCTGGAGGCGAGCGGCTATCTGGTGCAGCCGCACACGTCCGCCGGCCGTATCCCGTCCGACGCGGGCTACCGCACGTACGTCGACCGGCTCATGCAGCCCGAGTCGCTGACCAAGGACGACACGCGCCGCATCCGCGACGAGTTCCGCGAAGCCTCGCGCGAGCTCGGCGACGTGATCGAGCAGACCACGCGCCTGCTCTCCGGCCTGTCGGGAAATCTCGCGATCGCGATAGCGCCGTCGCGCGACTCGCACGCGTTCAAGCACGTTCAGCTGATCTGGCTGTCCGCGCGCACCAGCCTCATCGTGATCGTCACGTCGGGCGGGGTCGCCGCGCAGCGCGTCGTCGAGTGGTCGACCGACGTGGCCGCCGACGATCTCACCCGGCTTTCGAACGCGCTCAACTCCCGCTTCGGCGGCCGCGTGATGGAAGACGTCGGCGCGCCCGACGTCGACGCGGTGTGCGCGGAGCTGCACGTGAGCGCGCCGATTCGCGACGCGGTGCGCGCGGCGTTCGCCGCGGCGCGCGAGGCCGGCGAGCCCGAGATCGCCGCCGCGGGCGCGCAGAACCTGCTCGACCAGCCGGAGTTCCACGACCTGCGCAAGCTGCGCGCCATCCTGCGCATCGTCGAAGAGCAGCGCACGCTGTACGAGCTGATCGCCGACGAGCTCGCCGCCGACACCACCGGCACCGACGCGTCGCCGCACGTGCGCATCGGCCACGAGCTGCGCGCCGACGAGCTGTCGGAGTGCAGCGTCGTCACCGTACCGTATCGCTTCGGCGACCGCGGCGTCGGCATGCTGGCGATCCTCGGACCGCGCCGCATGCCGTACGGCCGTCTCATCGCGCTCGCGTCGGGAACCGCCCGTTCGCTGGGTGACCACCTCAACGACGTCGAGATCAGGTAACTTGCCGACCGATTATTATCAAGTGCTCGGCGTCGCGCGCGACGCGGACGAGAGCACGATCAAGCGCGCCTATCGCCAGCTCGCGCGCAAATACCATCCCGACGTCGCCGCCGACAAGAAAGCCGCGGAGTCGCACTTCAAAGAGATCAACGAAGCGTACGAAGTGCTCTCCGACGCGCAGAAGCGCTCGAACTACGATCGGTTCGGGCACGCGGGCGTGCAGGGCGGCGGCGCAGAGGGCGGCTTCGGAGGGTTCGGCTCTGAAGGCTTCGGCGACATCTTCGACATGTTCTTCGGCGCGGCGCGCGGCGGCGGCGCCGCGCAGCAGCGCCGCAACGGTCCCGCGCGCGGCAGCGATTTGCGCTACGACGTCGAGATCACGCTCGAGGAAGCGTACGCCGGGACCACGCGCGACGTGTCGTTCCGCCACCTCACGACGTGCGCGACGTGCCGCGGCAGCGGCGCGGAGCCGGGCACGCTGATCGCCCCGTGCGACCGCTGCGGCGGCTCGGGGATCCAGCGCCAGGTGCGCCAGACGCCGCTGGGCCAGTTCGTCACGCAGACGACGTGCTCGAAGTGCGGCGGCGACGGCCAGATCGTGCAGCACCCGTGCTCGACGTGCCGCGGGCGCGGCCGCGTGGAGCAGGAGAAGTCGCTGCAGGTTCGCATCCCGCCGGGCGTCGACGACGGCTCGCGCATTCGCATCACCGGCAGCGGCGAAGCGGGCCTGCGCGGCGGTTCCGACGGCGACCTCTACGTGTACCTCACCGTCGCGCGGCACGAGGTGTTCAAGCGCGACGGACTCGACGTGCTGCTCGACGTCGCGGTGTCGTTTCCGCAAGCGGCGCTCGGCGGCGAGATCACGGTCCGTTCGCTCGACGGCGGAATCCCGCTGACGCTCCACCCGGGCACGCAGAGCGGCGCGCAGTACCGCCTGCGCGGCCGCGGCATGCCCAGCGTGCGCGGCGGCACGAAGGGCGACGAGCTCGTCACCGTCCACGTCGTCGTGCCGACGAAGCTGAGCAAACGCGAACGCGAGCTGCTCGAAGAGTACGCCCGCGCGGGCGGCGACCAGATCGAAGAAAAGTCGTTCTTCGACCGCCTCAAGGACGCGTTCAGCACGGACTAGGCCGTTGTACGCATGCGCGGGCCTTCTGCCCAGGCGGGGCGAACGGCCTGCCGCGATGCGGGACCGGTTCTTCGTGGAGGGCGTTCATGCGGTCGGCGACCGCATTTCGTTCGCGACCGACGACGCGCGCAAGCTGACGACGGTGCTGCGCAAGCGCAGCGGGGACCGCGTGCAGGTCGTCGACTCGGGCGGCGTCGCGTTCGGCGCAACGCTTGACGTTGCCGAGCTCGCAGCCGGCCGCGACATGCAGGTTCGGGCGACGCTGGACGAGCAGCTCGACCGCGTCGACGTCGAGACGACGCTGCGCGTGACGATCGCGCAAGCGGTGCCCAAAGGGCAGAAGATGGATCTCGTCGTCGAGAAGGCGACGGAGCTGGGCGCGCACGCGATCGTCCCCGTGCGCAGCGCGCGCGTGATCGGTCACGACACGAGCCCGGCGAAAGTCGAACGCTGGCGCCGCATCGCCAAGTCGGCCGCGCAGCAGTCCGGCCGCCTGCGCGTCCCCGACGTCGGCGACGTGCACGATTGGGACGCCCTGCTGGCGACGTTCGCGTGCTACGACCGGGTGTACGTGCCGTGGGAGCTCGCGGAACCTGCGCCGCTGCGCGACGTGTTCGAACGCGAGCTGACGGATGCGCGCACCGCGCTCGTGGTCATCGGCCCCGAAGGCGGGTTCTCCGCGGACGAAGTCGATCGCGCGCGGGCCGCCGGCGCGACGGCGATCTCGCTCGGGCGCCGCATCCTGCGCACCGAAACGGCGGCGCTCGTCGTGCTCGCCGCGCTGCTCTACGCGCGCGGCGAGCTGTAGCGGCGCGAGCTACGTGGTCGGCGCGCTGCGCAGGACCTCGAAGCTCAGCGGCTGGGTGCAGGCGTAGAGCTGACCGTTCGGTCCGATCTGCGGCGTGCAGCGGCCGTAGCCGATGGACGAGACGAGCGGTACCGTCGTCTGACCCGCGCCCGCAACGCGAATCTGCATCGTGCCGACGTCGCCGTAATGCCCGCGCGTCACCAAGCGCATCCACACCGTCGGGCTGACGACGCTCCACGGCGACTCCAGCGTCGACACGTCGGCCGGTTGAATGGGCGCGAACGTGCGGCTGAGCGAGTTGAAGTCGCTCGCCTGGCTGATGATCTGCGAACGCTCGTCGCGCAATTCGGTGACGAGTCGCCCCGCGCCGCCGAGCTGACCGAGAATGCTGTCGAGCGACGGTCCGCCCAGCGAGCTCGAGAGCGAGCTCCATTTTCCTTGGATGTCGTCGAGCGTGCTCGTGCCGAGCTGGCTGCGGTAATCGGGAATCAGCGTGTCGACGACCGACTTGAACTGCGGCGTGAAGTCGGCGTAGCCGAGCCCGCCTTGAATCGTCCACGACGTCCCCTGGATGGGACTGAACTGATACGGCGTCGACGACGCGCGCGAGTTCATCGCGATGATCGCCGGCGCGCGCTTGCCGCGCATCGCGCCGAGCACGAACGCGAGCGGCGCGCGCGCGGGCCGCGCATGGCTCATGCAGAACTGCCGAACCGCGATCGCGTAGTCGCCCGGCGAAAGCGACACCGTGCCGGTATTCGACCCTTTGAGCTGAGTTATGATCGATGCGACGGCCGCGTTCTGCGCCGTTGCCGACATGGGCGCGAACGGTGCGCCGGGCAGCGCATCGAGCGTCGGGTAGAGGTCGACCGGATCGAGGCGGATCGGATTCTGCTCCGCGATGTAGGGCGCGAGCTGCTTGGCGGCGGCGCCGAGCGCCGCGCGCTTGGGGTCGAGCGCGCCGGGGAGGCTGAACTGCGCCGACGCCGAGCCGCTGCCGAAGAGTCCCGAGATCAGCGCCGCGGCCACCGCGGCAACGAGGGAGCGCTGGATGAGCTTCATGGCGCGGGCGCTTCGGCATGCCACGCTCGCCTTCCGCCCCGACGTAGGCCCTTGAATGCTCGTTCGGTTATATGAGAGTTGCGGGAGAAGCGTTGACGCCCAACCTCTTCCCACCATCGCGCAGTATGCTCATGACACGAACCGGCGCCCACACCGTGCCGGTCGACACGAGGATCAACGCAATCATGTTCAACCGTCTTTCCAAGTTCATCGTCGCGACCGGCGCCGCGGCAACCATCACCACCGGCGCGCTGATGCCGCGCCCGGCGTCGGCCGACACGACGTCGACGATCCTGACCGCTGCCGCCGCAATCGGTGCGGTGGTCCTCTACAACAACATCCAGCGCAAGAACGCGGCCGCGAACACGGTCGTCGGCTACACGCAAAACGGCGGCACCGTCTACGCCGACGGCCGCGTCGTGATGCCGAACGGGCAGACCTACTATCCGAACTCGAACAACAACAACGGACAGTACGGCTACAACTACCCGATCAACAACCCCAACTACAACAACGGCCAGTACAACAACCAGTACGGCTACAACGGCAACGGCCAGTACGCAAACGGCCGCTACAACGGGCAATACGCCGCCAACGCCAACGGCCGCTACAACAACGGGCAGTACGCGAACAGCGGCCGCTGGAACAACGCGAACCAGAACCGCGCGAACGACGACGCCCGCAACCGCGACCGCGACCACCGCTAAGACGCGCGCAACCGATCCGTGAGCCCGGCTGTCCGTGCAGGCATGAGCCTGCACGTCTGGCTGGGCTTCGCGGCGTTCGCGCTGCTCGTGTCGGCGGTCCCTGGCCCGGCCGTCATCGCGGTCGTGTCGAGCGCGCTGCGCGGCGGCTTCCGCGCGTCGCTCGCCGCGAACGCGGGCGTGCTCGTCGGCGACGCCGTGTTCGTCGCTGCGGCTGCGCTGGGCCTGGGCGCCGTGCTCGTCGCGTCGCACACCGTGTTCGTCGCGGTGCGGTGGGCCGGCATCGCGTACCTCGCATATCTCGGCGTGCGCGCGCTGGTCGACCGCGGCACCGCGTTCGCCGCCGAACCGGCCGGTCGCGCGCGGCGCGCGTTCCGGTTCGGCCTCACCACGCAGCTCGCCAACCCGAAGATCATCCTGTTCTTCGGCGCGCTGCTGCCGCTGTTCGTCGATCCGTCACGCCCCGCGGCGCCGCAGTTCGTCCTGCTCGGCGCGACCTTCATCGTTAGCGACGCGCTGGTGTTCGCCGCTTACGGCGCGCTCGCGCACCGCGCGCGGCTCGTGCTGAGCACGCCGCGCGCCGCGCGCGTGACCTCGCGCGTCACGGGCGTCGCCATGCTCGGCGTCGCGGCCCGCCTCGCCGCCGAACGCTAAGCGGGCACCGCTTCGCGCACCGCGTCGGCGAAGCGCGCGAACGCGCTGCGGTGCAGCGCGTGCCCGTGGCTGTCGAACGTCTCCACGCGAACGCGGGCGTTGCGCTGCGCGAGATCGTCGGAGGCCACCACGGACTCGACGCCGGCGAGCAGAATCGTCGTCGCGATTTTGACCGAAGCGAGCCGTTCCCGAAGATCCCAGCCGCCGTCGTCGGTGCGGTTGTCGCGACCGAGCCGGCGCAGCGTGTCGGATTCCAGCGACGCCATCGCGTGCACTTTTCCGTCGCGGTCGCGTGGGTCGGCGTCCGCGAACGCGTCGCGCACCGCGGCGTCGCGCTCCGCGCCCGGCGCGTGCCCGAGCAGCGCGGCGAGCTCATCGACGTAGTCTCGCTCGAACGTTCCGGGTGCGACGCGGATCATCGGGTCCACGAGCACGAGCGCCGGGGCCACCTTCGGGCCGCCGACCAGCGCCACGGCGCCGCCCCACGAGTGCCCGACCACGGCCGCGACGGTGCCAATGCTGTCGGCGACCGCGCGCAGGTCGGCGGCAAGCGCGTCGAGCGTCAGCGGCGCATCCGTTTCGGCGTCGCCGTGCCCGCGCTGGTCGTAGGCGAACACGCGGTGCGTGCTCGCGAGCGCTTCGCCCAGCCGCGCGAAGTCGCGCCGCGACGAGCTGATGCCGTGCACGCACAGGATCGCGGGGCCCGCGTCGCCCCAGCACTCCACCGTCGTCGTCGCGCCGCTTTCGAGCACGACGCGCCGCACCTCGGCGGTCATCGTGCTCCCCGCCCCGGGAACGTGAGCTCCGCGATCGCCGACTTGTCGAGCTCCCCGTAGCCCGCGGCGACGAGCCGGTCGTACTGCGCTTTGGTCGCCGCCGCGAGCGGCAGCTGCAGCCCGGCGCGCTCGCCGAGCGCGAGCGCGATGCCGGAGTCTTTCGCCGCGTGCGCGGCGGAGAAGTAGACGTCGTGCTCGCGGGCGATCATGTCGGCGCCATCCGTCTCGAGCACGCGCGAGTTCGCGCCGGTGTGCGCGAACACGTCTTGCAGCGCATCGAGGTCGAGGCCCAGCGCGGCGCCGAGCCCGAGCGCTTCCGCGAGCCCGGCGGTATTGATGTTCATCAGCATGTTCACGAGCGCTTTGACCCGCGCGGCGCGGCCGGGCCCGCCGACCCAGCGCAACGAGACGCTCATCGTCGCGAGCAGCGGTTTCACGCGCGCGAACGCGTCCTCGTCGCCGCCGCAGATCAAGTAGAGCGTGCCGTCGCGCGCCTGCGGGATGGAGCTGGCCATGCACGCTTCGACCGCGGCTGCGCCGGCCTCGCGCACCAGCGCGTCCACCTCCACGTGCACATCCGGCGTGATCGTCGCGCAGTTCACGAAGACTTTGCCGCGCGCGCCGCGCAGCAGCGAGTCGCCGTCGCGCGCGAAGATCGCGCGCATCGCCGCGTCGTCGGTCACGACCGTGAGCACGACGTCGCACGCCGCCGTGATGCCCGCGAGGGTCTCCGAGACGGTCGCGCTGATTTCGCCGGCGAGCTCGCGCGCGCGCTCGGGGTCGGCGTCGAAGACCGCCGCGACGCTGTAACCGGCGTCGCGCAAGCGGCGCGCGATGTTCGCGCCCATGCGTCCCACGCCGACGACGCCGACGCGCGTCGTTCCGGGCGAAGCGAGCGGTTGTTGCTGTTGCGGCGTCGTGCTCATTCCCCCGCCCTTCTACGCGATGCGGGCGATCAGCTTTGCGACTGCCGGACCGCTCACGATCACGACGACGATGCGTAGCGCTTGGACCGCGAGAACGAGCGGCGCGTTGGCGCCGCTGCCGACCGCGATCACGGTGACCGAGTCGAGCCCGCCGGGCGTCGTCGCGAGGTAGGCGGTGAGCGCGTCGACGTGGATCGTCGCGACCAGCAGCGCCGCCGACGCGCAGCAGAGCGCGATCAGCACGACGGTCGACGCGAGAAGCTGCGGCAACACGCGCAGCGCATAGCGCACCGTCGCGGGCGTATAGAGAAGCCCGATCGTCAGCCCGATCGCGAGGTACGCGGCGTCGAGCGCCGCCGCGGGCACCGCGATCCGCACGAGGCCCGTCCCGTGCAGCACCGCACCGAGCACCATCGGGCCGAGCAGCGCGCCCGCGGGGATCTTCAGGCGAATCGCGCCCCACGCCCCGAGCGCCGCGACGGCGATCGTTTCGAGCACGCCGAGCGGGTCGAACGCCGTCGTTCCGGCGGCATGCGGGTGCACGCCGTGCGGCAGCAGCGCCCGCGCCACGACCGATGCCGACAGCACGACGATCGTGACGCGCAGGTACTGCATGAAGGCGACGATGCGCGGGTCGGCGCCGTAGCCGGCGCTCATCGCGATCATCGCGGACGCGCCGCCGGGTGCGGAGCCCCAGGCCGCGGTGGGGGCGGGGATCGAGGTGAAGCGAGCCAGGATCCAGCCCGCGATCCCGGCCGCGACGATCGTCGATGCGACCACGACGGCCATCACCGCCCACGAGCGTGCGATCGACGCGACGACCGGCGGCGTGAACATCTGCGCGATCAGCATCCCGATCGCCGCCTGCGCGGCCACGAAGCCGCCGCGCGGCACGCGCAGTTCCACCAGGCCGCTGACCGACGCCGCGATCGCCACGACGAGCGGCGCGATCAGCCACGGCGCCGGCACGCCGAGCCGGCTCAGCGCGAACGCGCCGCCGGCCGCCGCCGCGACCAGCCCGACCCACTCGACGGCCCGCCGCGGCTTCACGAGACCGTGGACCCGGCTCGTACCCCGGCGGCTGCGCTTGCGCTCGTGATATCATCGTGGTATCATCAGCCGACCATGCGTGCGTTTCCGGCGCGCCTGGACGACCATGTGTACGCCGAGCTGAAACGACGGTCGGAGTCCGAACGCAAGAGCATGAACGCGGTCCTGAACGAATCGCTCGAACGCCACTTCCGGGGACGCTCCGATGCGAAGGCCGCGCTGCTGCGCGCCCTCGCCGCGCTCGACGAGAGCGAGCGGAGCAAAACGTGATCGCGGCGTACAACTCTGGTTCGACCATGGCACGCACCCTCGAATCGCTCGACCCCGGAACCCCCGTCTTCGCCGGCAGCACGCGCGTCGGCACCGTCCGCGCCGTCTATGCCGAAGGCGACGCGCGCAGCGCCGAACTCGTGGTGGTGAGCTGGGACGCGCGCGGCGGCGAGAACGTCGCGGTTCCGAGCACCGAGATCCAGGCCGTCGACGAACAGGGCGTGCAGCTCATGCGCCGTGAATCGGATCAGTACGCGGACTTCGCCCCGTTCGACGCATCGAGCTTTCCCACGATGAAGCAGCTCAAGTGACGTCTGCCCCGCCCGCGACGCGGCTGAAGTTCTCGCTCGTCGTCCCCACCTACAACGAAGCAGGCGGGATCGAGAAGCTCGTCACGACGCTGCGCGACGTGTTCGTGAAGAACGATCTCGACGGCGAGATCGTCGTGGTCGACGACAACTCGCCCGACGGCACCGGCGCGATCGTCGACCGGCTCGAGAAAGAAGGCTATCCGGTGCGCTGCCTGCACCGGCCGGGCAAGATGGGCTTGTCGTCCGGCGTGATCGACGGCTGGAAGTTCGCGCGCGCCGATTCCGTCGCGCTCGGCGCGATGGACGCGGACTTCTCGCACGACGCGACGATCCTGCCGCGCATGGTGCGCGCGCTGAGCGAAGGCTACGGCCTCGCGGTCGGTTCGCGCTACGTGCCCGGCGGCGGAATCGAGAACTGGCCGAAACGGCGCATCGTCACCTCGCGCGTCGCGATCGCGCTCGCGCAGCCGCTGGTGCCCATCAAGGACATCACGTCGGGCTACTTCATCGTCAAGCGCGAAGCGCTCGATGGCGTCGACCTCGACCCGATCGGTTTCAAGATCGGCCTCGAAGTGATGGCGAAGGCGCATTACGGCCGTGCGCTCGAGGTCCCGTACGTGTTCACCGACCGCGTCGCCGGCGAGTCCAAGCTCAACCAGGGCGAGATCTTCAACTACCTCAAGCAGCTGGGCCGCATCTACGGCGCACGCTTGCGGGGAAAGAGATGACGGTGATGGAGCGAGCGCAGGAGCATCGTGATTCGCTGATCATCTCGTTGCGAGCTCGGACCGGGGGCCCCACGCTATGCGTGGGGGGCGCGGAGCCGGGGGCGTAGCGCCGTGTCACCGATGCCGGAGTGGCTGCGGCTGCGGCGCGCGACGCCGATCGCCGCCGACCAGGCGGCGCAGTGGACGAAGTGCCCCAAATGCGGCGCGATGATCTACCGGCCCGATCTCGCGGCGAACGTCTGGGTGTGCCCGACGTGCAGCCACCACTTCCGCATGCACGCGTTCGACCGCATCTCGCTGCTCGTCGACGCCGACTTCACCGAGATCGGCGGCGAGCTCACGCCGGGCGACCCGCTCGGCTGGGCTGATAAAGTGCCGTACACGCAGAAGCTGCAGCGCGATCGTGAGAAGTCCAAGCTCACCGAAGGCGTCCTGTGCGGCTTCGCGTCGATCGGCGGGTACCCCGTTGCACTCGGCGTCATGGATTTCAACTTCCGCGGCGGGACGATGGGAACCGTCGTCGGCGAGCGCATCGCGCTGCTCTTCGAGCGGGCGCGCGAGCGCAAGCTGCCGTGCGTCGTGTTCACCGCGAGCGGCGGCGCGCGGATGGAAGAAGGCATGCTGGCGCTGATGCAGATGGCGAAGACGACGCTCGCCGTGCGCCGCTTCCGCGACGCCGGCGGCTATTACCTCAGCGTGCTGACCGATCCGACGACCGGCGGCGTGTCAGCCTCGTTCGCATTTCAGGCCGACGTCATTCTCGCCGAAGCGCGTGCGGCGATCGGTTTCGCCGGCCGCCGCGTCATCGAGCAGACGATCCGCCAGAAGCTGCCCGAAAACTTCCAGACCGCGGAGTTCTTGCTGGAGAAGGGCGCGATCGACATGGTCGTCGAGCGCTCGGAGCTCAAGGACACGCTGGTGCGGCTGCTCGACTACGGCGCTGGCGCGCGCCGCCCGCTCAACGGCCAAGCCGTGGTTGCGCCTGCACCGGCCACGCCGCCCGCGGCGGAGACGCGCACGTGAACGTCATCGTCGAGCGCGAGAAGGGTCTGCTGCAGCTCGAGCAGCGCATCGCGGAGCTGAAGGCGCAGGCCGCGCAGCAGCCGGTCGACATGACCGCGGAGATTCGCGGGCTCGAGACCAAGTACGCGCAGATTCAGCGCGAGGTGTTCGGCACCATGACGCCGTGGCAGCGCGTCAACATGGCCCGCCATCCGAAACGGCCGCTGGGGTCGGATTACATCGGTGCGCTCGACCAGTTCGACGAGCTCCACGGCGACCGCCATTTTCGCGACGACCACGCCGTCATCGGCGGGTTCGCGAAGCTGCACGGCCGGCGCGTCATGGCGATCGCGCAAGACAAGGGCCGCGACACCAAGGAGAAGGTGTACCGGAACTTCGGCATGCCGTCGCCGGAAGGCTATCGCAAGGTGATCCGCCTCGTGCAACTCGCCGATCACCTCGGCCTGCCGGTGGTGACGTTCGTCGACACCAGCGGCGCCGACCCGGGGATCGGTTCGGAAGAGCGCGCGCAATCCGAAGCCATCGCGCAGTCGCTCTACGAGCTGGCCGACGCGCGCGTGCCGATCGTCGCGACCGTCATCGGCGAGGGCGGCTCCGGCGGAGCGCTTGCGCTTGCGCTGGCCGATCGCGTGCTGATGCTCGAGCACGCGATCTACTCGGTCGCGTCGCCTGAAGGCGCCGCGGCGATTCTCTGGGGCGACGCCGCGCGCGCGGAAGAAGCGGCGACGCGTTTGAAGCTCACGTCCGACGATCTGCTCGCGTTCGGCATCGTCGACGAGGTGATCGCCGAGCCGCTGGGCGGCGCGCACCGCGACGCCGCGGGCACCGTCGCGCGCGTCCTCGACGCGGTGGCGCACGCGCTCGACGCGCTGGCCGGCGTCGCGCCGGACGAGCTGCGCGAGGCGCGCTACCGCAAGTTCCGCCGCATCGGATCGGCGGGCTGATGAACGCACCGGCGCTTCTCCGACTGTTGAGCCGGATCGGCGTCGTCGGCGTCGCCGCGATGGTGCTGTCGCTCATCGGCGTGCAGTACGCGCACGTCATCGGGCGCAACGTCGCGCTCGCGCACCAGCTGCACGCCGAAGAGCACGACATCGTCACCCTCAAGGCGCGCCGCGCGCAGCAGGAGCGCGAGATCAAACGGCTGTCCGACCCGCATGGCGCGATCCCCGAGATCCACGACCGGCTTCACCTCGTCGGCGACAAAGAAGCCATCATCTACCTCAAGCACGGCCGGCCGCACGCGCCGCCCCGGCCGGCGGCGCAGCCGTGAGCGAGCGCGTTCGCGGCAGCGTCATCAACGTCCACAACCTGGGCGCGATCGTGCGCTTGGAGGACGGGCGGCTCGTCGCCGCGCCCATCGGCGACGTGAACAAGAACCGCGCCGCGTACACGCGCGCGCTCGAGCACAAGGACGTGACGCTGCCGTTCGACCTCGTCGGCAAGATGGTCGTCATCGCGCAGACGCGCATCGACGAGGTCGCGCCGACGACCGACGTGCCGCCGCTCACCGATCCGTCGTTCGAGGCGCAGATCGCGGCGTACCTCAAATCGACCGAGGAGTGGGCGCCGTCGGACCGGCCGCAGCCGTTCGAGCGGCACCTCGTGCGCAAGCGCCAGCGCGCGAAGTTCTTCGAGAGCCGCGCCGAATGATGAAAGACGCGCGCGTCGATCCGGTCAAGCTGCCGGGCTCGTTCGTGCGCTTGCAGGGCACGTACTCCGGCCTGCGCGCGGCCGAGCAGCGCGTCGCGGACTTCATCCTCGCGCATCCCGACGAGCTGATCTACCTCACGGTGACCGAGCTCGCCGACCGCACGCACACGAGCGAGTCGACCGTCGTGCGCCTGTGCCAGAAGATCGGCTACAAAGGTTATCAGGAGTTCAAGATCGTGCTCGCGCGCGATCTCGTCGAGCCGGCCACGGCGATCTACGCGGCGATCGAGCCCGGCGACGACCTCGCGACGGTGAAGACCAAGGTGTTCCAGGCCAACGCGCAGGCGCTGCGCGACACGCTCGAAGTGCTGGACGAGGCGCAACTGCAAAGCGCGGTCGACACGATCGCCGCCGCGCGGCGGCTGGAGATCTACGGCGTGGGCGGCAGCAGCCCGCTCGCGCTGGACGCATACCACAAGTTCGTCAAGCTCGGTGTGGCGGCGGTCGCGCTGTCCGACGGCGACCTCATGGCGATGTCGTCGTCGCTGCTCGCCGGCGGCGACGTCGCGCTGGGCATCTCGCACACCGGCGCGAGCCGCGACGTCACCGACGCGCTCGCCCGCGCGAAGCGGCACGGCGCGCGGACGATCTGCATCACGCACCGCACGTCCTCGCCGATCACGAAGGTCTCCGACGTGGTGCTCGTCACCGCCGCGCAGCAGACGGCGTTCAGCAGCGACGCGAGCTCGAGCCGCATCGCACAGCTCGCCGTGATCGACACGCTCTACGTCGGCGTCGCGCACAAGAACCACGCGCGCTCGCTGGAGATGATCGAGCGCACCCGCGAAGCGACCGCGGCCAAACGCTACTGACGACGCCCAAGAACTGGCACGTGTCCGGGCGGCGGGCGGGACAGCGCTTCGATGCGGAACACGGCGTGACGACCGAAGCGCTCGTGTTCTTGAGCGAGCTCGATCCCGATGCGGTGGGCGCGTCGCTGGAGTTCGCGACGCACTACGAGCCCACGCCGGTCGCGCAGGCGGAAGCGCTGCTGGACGCATCGCCGCTGCCGCCGGAGCGCGCGACCTTCGTCGACGTCGGCGCGGGCATGGGCCGCGTCGTGCTGCTCGCTGCGCGGCGCCCGTTCCGCGCGGTGATCGGGGTGGACATCTCACCGGCGCTGGTCGAGATCGCGCGCGAGAACCTCGCCACGGCGCGCGATCCGCAGCGCGTCGCGCGCGACGTGAAGATCGTGCGAGCCGACGCGGCGGAGTACGCGTTCCCGCGCGGCGATCTCGTGATCTTCATGTACAACCCGTTCCGCGGCCCGGTGCTGGACCGCGTCCTCGCGAACGTGCGCACGACGGCGGAAGAACGCGACGTCGTGCTGCTCTACCACACGCCCGTGGAACGCGACACGATCGACGCAACGGAAGCCTTCGAACTGATCGCCGACTTGGGGTTCGGTTTGGTGTACCGCCTCCAGTCTCCGGACGGGTCGGTTCGCCTCGCCGCGCGAACGGCCCGGCGGTGATCCGCGCGCTGTTCTCTATCGGCACAAACTCAACGCGCCTGCTCGTGGTCGACGGCGCCGAGCGGCTTGCGGCCGAGTCGCGCGGCACGCGCATCGGCGCGGGCATCGGCGAAACGGGAACGCTCGATCCGGCCGCGCGCGAGCGAACGCTCGCAGCCGTCGAGGAGTACGCGCAGATCGCGCGCCGCCTCGGCGTGACGGCGGCGGATGCGATCGCCACGAGCGCGCTGCGACGCGCGACCGACGGCGCCGCGTTCGCAGATCAGGTCGCGCAGCGCGTCGGCGCTGCACCGCGCGTGCTCAGCGGAACGGACGAAGCGACGTACTCTTTCTTGGGTGCAACCGCATCGCGCGACGACGGCGAACCCATCGCGGTGCTCGACGTCGGCGGCGGAAGCACCGAGCTCGCGGTCGACGTCCCCCGCCGCGCGCGCACCGCCGGCACGGTCGCGCAAACGTGGTCGATCGAGATCGGCGCTGTTCGCTTGTCGGAACGGCATCCGCTCCTGCTTGGCGCGCGGGCGCTCGACCGGCACGAACGCCGCGGTCTCGAAGCAGAAGCGCGCGCGGACGCGGCCGAGGTCTTGCGGCCGTTTTCCGGGCTTCGCGGCGTCGCCGAGTTGATCGCCGTCGGCGGAACCGTGTTCACCGCGTCGGCGATGACTGCCGGCGGCGTGCGCGACGGCGCGACGATGACGCACGCCGACTGCTTGCGCCTCATCGACGAGCTGCTCGCGCGCGACCTCGACGCTCGCAAAATGTTGCCGCACATCCGCCCGCAGCGGGCGGACATCTTACCAGCGGGACTGATCGTCGTCGACCAAGCCTGCCGCCTGCTCGGTGTCGACCGCTTCACCGTGAGCGAAGCTGATTTGCTCGTGGGCTATCTTGCATCACCCGCGTTTCGCGAGCACAGGTTCCCGCCGCAACGGTAGTTTTCTCAACGGCGTAGAACCACGTCGGATGAGCACCTCATCGTCGAGGTATTTCCAAATCGTCGACGTGTGGGTGCAGCACTGAGCCGATCGCAACGTGACGTGCCCGGCTCCAGCGAAACCCGGACGGGATGATGGTGAAATCGGCAGACACGGCAGACTTAAAATTTGCTGCCCGCAAGGGCGTCCGGGTTCAAGTCCCGGTCATCCCATGAGTTCCGGTCCATGGATCGATTATGATGATCTTCACGGCGTCACAATCCGGCTATGCCTTTGACATGCGGTGTGCGCGACAATCATTCCGTCGCGCCCGTAGCTCAACTGGAGAGAGCGCCATATTGACTACATGGCAGATGCCGGGTCCGAATCCCGCCGGGCCGCGACCGACGATGTGGTCCCTTGACCGGAACTAGTCACTTTGGATACCATCAAGGCATCTGCCACGTAGTCAGCGGCCGAGCCCTCGGGAGCGATCCTGGGGGCTCGCCGTTTTCCCGGGCGGCCGCGGTGACACAATGCCCCCTCGACCTATTATTTTGAATAGGTTGGAGGGCTCGTAGCTCTCATCCAGAAGCTTCGGAGGTTCCCGACGACGCCCGGCGAGCTGCCGGGTTTCGTATGTCCGGAGGTCCGACCGCTGAAGATCCTCGTCACCGTCAAGCTCGTCCCGGATACGAACGCCGACAAGCGCATCGATCCGGCGACCAAACGCCTCGTCCGCACAGGCGTCGAAACGGTTCTCAACCCGTTCGACGAGTACGCGATCGAAGCGGCGCTGCAGCTCAAAGAGAAGCTCAACGATGGTTCCACCGTGACCGTCGTCTCGATGACCCCCGCCTCAGGCAAAGAGATCGTTCGCAAGGCGCTCGCGATGGGCGCCGACGACGCGGTCATGCTGTCGGACGATGCCGTCGCCGGCAGCGACCTGTGGGGCACGGCCGTCGCGCTCGCCGCCACGATCAAGGCGCAGAGCCCCGATCTCGTCATCACCGGCACGCAGTCGACCGACGCGATCAGCGGCGACCTGCCCGGGATGCTCGCCGAGAAGCTCGGCTACCCCGGTCTGACCTACGCGCGCAAGCTCGAGGTCGACGGCGGCCGCGTGCGCGTGCAGCGCGAGACCGAGACCGGCTACATGACGCTGTCCGCGGCGCTGCCCGCGGTGGTGAGCGTCACCAAATCCGCCAACGAGCCGCGCTACCCGTCGCTCAAAGGCATCATGGGCGCCAAGAAAAAGGAGATCAAGCAGCTCGCCGCGGCCGACATCGGCCTGACGGTCGCCGTCGGAACCGGCGGCGCGAAGGCGCAGCTGACCGATCTCGCCACGCCGCCGGCGCGCGCGAAGGGTCAAGTCATCCAGGCCGCCGATCCCGCCGAAGGCGCGAAAGCGATCGTGCAGTTCCTCAAAGACCGGAAATTCCTGTAATGCAGAACGTCATCGCCTTCATCGAGCACAAGCACGGAAACATCCGGCGCTCGTCGCTGGAAGCGGCCACGCAAGCGCGCACGCTCGCGGATCAGCTCGGCGGCAAGGCCCACGCGGTCGTCGCGGGCGACGGCGCGCAGCAAGCGGCCGAGACGCTCAAGAAGTACCCGCTCGACCAGATCCACGTCTCCGACGAGGACCGCTTCATCGACGGCGCCGTCGACGCGGTGGAGTCGGTCGCGAAAGCCGTGGGACCGTCGCTGGTCCTGGTCGGCAACACGATGATCGGCCGCGACGTCGGGTCGCGGTTCGCGGCGCGCGTGGACTGCGGCATCAACGCCGACGTCGTCGAGTTCAAGACCGACGGCGGCGAGGTCTCGTGCGTGATGCCGAAGCTGGGCGGCTTGGTCATCACGACCTGCAAGCTGACCGGCTCCGATTTCGGCGTGGCAGCAATTCGGCCGAACGTTTTCACCGCCAAGGAAACTTCCGGAGCCGGTGAGATCGTTCAGATTGCGTCGAGCGGTAAGGCCTCTACGGTCACCGTGGAGGACGAGGTCGAGGAAGCTGCTGCCGAGCTCGGCGTCGAAGAGGCGTCGGTCGTCGTCAGCGGCGGTCGCGGGATGGGCGGTCCGGAACCGTTCACCACGATCCTCAAGGACCTCGCCGAGGCGTTCGGCGGTGCGGTGGGCGCCTCGCGCGCGGCGGTCGACGCCGGCTGGGTCTCCCACGGACACCAAGTCGGGCAGACCGGAAAGACCATCAGCCCGCAGCTCTACCTCGCCGTCGGTATCTCCGGCGCAATTCAACACAAGGTCGGTATGCGCACGTCCGAGACGATCATCGCGATCAACAAGGACGGCAACGCACCGATCGCCGAGTTCGCCGATCTCCTCGTCGCGGGAGACGCGTTCGCCATCGTTCCGGAGTTGACGAAGCTCGTCCGCGACGCGAAAGCCGTACACGCCTAGCATGAACCGCCGTCTTTTCCCCGTCGTCCTGGGTCTCGCTGCCGCCGCATTCGTTGCGGCGGCCGGCGTGCATCCGGTCGTCGCCGCCCCGAAGGCCGCCGCGACCGCCACGCCGTCGCCGGCCCCGTCGCCCACCGCGTCGCCGGAGCCGCTCGACAAAGCGATCCCGCGCCTCGAAGCCAAGCTCAAGACCGATCCGAACGACAAGCCGTCACTGACCGAACTGTCGGCGGACTACCTGTCGATCAACCGGCCCGATCTTGCGCTCAAGCTCACGCAGAAGCTGCTGCAGGGCGGCACGAAGACGGCCCAGGCCTACTACTTCGACGGCCTCGCGCAGGGCGGAACCGGTCATCAAAAAGAAGCGCTCGCCGATCTCGAGCAAGCGGCGAACCTCGAGCCGACGAATCCCGGCGTGCTCGGAACGCTGACCGACACCTACATGCGGGCGAACCGGCCGCAGGACGCCGAGCGCGTCGCGAAGCGCGCGGTGACGTTCAACAAGGACGACAAGAACGCGTACCTCGCGTACGGCCAGGTCCTTGCGGGCGAAGGCAAGTTCGACGAAGCGCGCCAGCAGCTCGAGACCGCGGCGAAGCTCGACCCCAAGGACGTGCGCCCGATCCTGCTCGAGGCGCAGACCTACACCAGCCAGAATGCGATCGCGCTCGCGAGCGGGCTGTACGACCGCGCCATCGCGGTCGATCCCACCAGCGTCGACGCGCTCGTCGGCAAAGCGCGCATCGCCGCGCAGCAGCACAACGTCAAGGACGCGATCGCGTCGTACGAGCGGATCTACGCGCTCCAGACCGATCCCACCGACAAAGCCGCGGTCATCGATCAGGAAGCGATCGTCTACGCGAACGAAAAGATGAGCGCCGACGCCGACGCGGCGTACAAGCGCGCGATCTCGCAGTTCCCCAACGTGCTCAGCGCGCACACCGCGTACGGCGAGTATCTGCTCAATCTCAAGGACAACGCCGGTGCGGAACGCGAGTTCGTCGCCGGCGCGGGTCCGAATCGCGATCAGGTGGACGCGCTCGCGCGGCTCGGCCAGCTCTACGCCGGTCAGAACCAGTATTCGAAAGCCGTCGATCAGTTCAAGCGCGTGACCGAGATGGCGCCGCAGGATCCGCGCTCGTTCCTGCTGCTCGGCGCGACATACTCCGCGAACAAGCAGTTCGACAAAGCTTCGGCCGCGTTCAAGCAGTCGTACCAGCTGCAGCACACGCCGGACGCTTTGCTCGGCCTGGGCCAAGCCGATCTGCAGACGCATAACTACACCGAATGCGCGCAAGTGTACGAGGCGATCGACAAAGGCGCGCCGGACATCTCGCGCCAGAACCCGCAAGTCCTGTTCGGCATGGGCCAGTGCTACCAAGGTGCCAAACAGCCCGACAAGGCCAAGAGCGCGTACCAGCGCGTGCTCGCGATGGTGAAGCCGGGCTCGCAAGCGGCCAACGAGATCAAGTCGCTCATCGCGGCGATCGACCGCCAGCAGAAAAAGCCGGCGCGCCACGAAGAAGCCCACGACCACGTCAAAGAGCTAGCGCGTTGCTCGTCGCGTACGACGACGGCCTGACCGCGCACCTGAGCGGAATTCCGCACCCCGAGCGGCCCGACCGGGTGCGCGTCGTTGCGGACGAGCTGCGCCGCCGCGGCATGCTCGGCGAGCGCGTCGACGCGCGCCTCGCGCGTCCCGACGAACTCGCGCGCGTCCATCCGGCCGCGTACATCGAGCTGGTGCGCCGCACGTGCGCGTCGCTCGAACCCGGCGGCGCCACGCAGCTGAGCACCGGCGACACGCTCGTCGACGCCGGTTCGTACGAAGGTGCCGCGCGCGCGGCGGGCGCGACGCTCGTCGCGCTCGAGGCCGCGGTCGACGGGCGCCGCGGTGCGTTCGCGCTCGTGCGCCCGCCCGGCCATCACGCCGAACCGGCGCGCGGGATGGGCTTTTGCGTGTTCAACAACGCCGCGATCGCTGCGCGCACGTACGCGCGCGGCGAGGGCAAGCGCGTGCTCGTGCTCGACTTCGACTACCATCACGGCAACGGCACGCAAGCGGCGATCGGCGGCGGCGTCTCGTACCTCGGCTCGCACGCCGATCCCGCGTATCCCGGCACGGGCGATCCGCGCGACAACCGCGTCGTGTCCGGCGCCGCGCTGGTGAACGTGCCGATCGACGCGCGCGGCATCTCGACCGAAGGGTTCATCGGGATCCACGCGCGCACGCTGCGCGCGCTGGCCGCGCGCATCCGCCCGCGCTTGATCGTCGTCAGCGCCGGTTACGACGTCGTCGCGGGCGACCCCGTCGGCGATCTGGGCGTCGATCCCGCGTTCGCGCGCCAGATGGGACGGCTCGTGCGCGAGATCGCCGACGAGTACTGCGACGGCCGCGCGCTGTTCGTGCTCGAAGGCGGCTACGATCCCGCGACCGTCGCGACGTGCGTCGCGGAGACGATCCTGGGCTTCGAGGAACGCGTCGAGGCGGACAAGACCGACGTGCACGCGATCCCGCCCGCGCAGCGCGCGCTCGTGCGCGAAGTTGAGGAAGCCGCGCTGTGCGGGGCTTCGCGCTGATGGGGGCCGGCCGGTGAGCCCGCGCGCCGTCGGCATCGTCGTGCTCGTGCTGCGCGTCGTGCTCGGCGCCATCTTCATCATCGCCGGCGCGTCCAAGGTCGGCAACGCCAACATGTTCGCCGCGCAGATCGCCGGCTTCCGGATTCTGCCGCAGATCGTCATCGCGCCGCTCGCGCTCGGGCTGCCGTTTCTCGAGATCCTGCTGGGCGGCTATCTGATTCTCGGCCTGTTCACCCGCACGTCGGCGTGGGTCGCAGCGGTGCTGCTGGCGCTCTTCGACGCCGCCATCGCGTCGGCAGTCGTGCGCGGGATGACGGTCTCGTGCGGCTGCTTCGGACCCAACGACGCCACCGTCACGACGTGGAGCGAGGTCGCGCGCGACGCGGTGTTCGTCCTGCTCGCCGTCATCGTCGCCCTGCGCCCCCCGGGGGCGCTCGCCCTCGACCGGAGAATCGGAAACGCACGATGAGCGCTCGCAAGACACCCCCGCCCGACCGCCGCAAGCTTCTGCTGTACGGAACCCTCGCCGTCGTCGTCATCGGAATCATCGTCGCCGTCGGCTTGTCGTCGCGCGTGCAAAAAGCCGCCACGGACGTCCCGATTTCCGACTCCAAGCTCAAGCCGGGCGATACCGCGCCGGCGTTCGCCGTCGCGACCAACGCCGGCAACTTCGATCTCTCGCAAGTGTCGACGCCCGTGCTGCTCGAGGTCTTTGCGACGTGGTGCCCGCATTGCCAGCGCGAGACCGTCACGCTCAACGACATCGCGACCAAATACGCCGGCAAGATCGCGATGGTCGCCGTGAGCGGCAGCGCGCAAGGCATGGACGGCTCGTCGCCCGAGACGCAGAACGACGTGAACGGCTTCGGCGAGCACTTCAACGTGCGCTATCCGGTCGCGTTCGATCCCCAGCTGAAGGTCGCGCAGCTGTACCTCAAGTCCGGTTTCCCGACGCTCGTGCTCATCGGCAAGGACAAGAAGATCCGGTGGATGGACAGCGGCGAGATTCCCGAGGCCAAAATCACCAAGGCGATCGACGGCGTTCTTCCGGCGGCTGGTACCTGAACCCAGACCGGGTCATGCGGCGTCGCGCGCAAGTGCCGCTTTGACGGCGCCGACGATCGCGGCATCGCGTGTGACCAGCCCCCACTCGAGCTGACCGCCCTCCCGGCCGAATGCGGCGGTCGCATTTCCCGAGCCGATCCAGGCCGAATCGCCGGCGAGCGCGAGCTTCTGATTCGA
Source organism: Vulcanimicrobiota bacterium (assembly GCA_963723635.1). GTDB lineage: Bacteria > Vulcanimicrobiota > Vulcanimicrobiia > Vulcanimicrobiales > Vulcanimicrobiaceae > Vulcanimicrobium. Next base: position 90,048 of record CAVRRP010000014.1, read on the forward strand.
GCCGCCCTCGCGCAGCACGACGCCGTCGCCCACGAGCCGCGCGATCGCCGCCACCTCGGTGGCCGGACGGTCACGCGCGTTCCCGAGAACCAGGGTGGTCGGCTCACCGGCGCGCGCGTGCCGCCGCAGCGCGGAAGTCAGCGGCGTGTTGCCGACGTGTTCCGTCTCGACGACGACCGGCCCGCGCGACGCGCTCTCGATCAGAGCGACCTCGCGATCGAGCGCCGTATCCTTGCGCGTCGCGAGCGTTGCGTCGGCGCCGCCGAGCCCGACGAGCGCATCGCGCACCAGCGCGACATCGTTCGGATCGTCGTCCGCGACGACGATCTCGGGCCCGCGCTGCGTCCAATTGCGGTCGTCGAGATACGCGACGCCGTCGATCACGGCCGCCTTCACGTGGAACGGAACCTGTTCGCGCGGGAACAGAACGACAGCGGCGCCGGCGCCGTCGAGAACGCGCGCCGACGCCGCGCTGTCGGCCGCGCGCGATCCCGAGCCGCGATACGGATCGGCTTGCAGTGTGACCGCGACGTGGGCACCGCCTCGCGCGGCGGCGACGAGCGCGTTGCGCATCGGGCCGCGCGTGAGAAAATACGAACCGAAGGCGACGTCGTGCGCGGACGCGATTCGCGTGACGACGTCGGGGACGGACGAAAGCGAGAGTGTCACGCCCATCGATCACGTGCGTGACGTGCCGCGGCTAGTGCGCCGCGACGGAACGGGTGCTACGGAACGACCGACGTCGCGATCTGCACGAGTTCTTTGAGGTCGAGGTCGCCGACGAGCGCGAACGCGAGGCCCTCTTCGCGCCACGCGAGCAGCGTGGTCGGGCCGTCCCGCACGTACTGCGCGTCGTGCTTGTCGAAGTTCGTCGTCTGCGGTGACAGCCCGGCGAAGTCGATCGCGCGATCGGTCGCGTTCTCGAACAGCGACAACGTGCGGATCCCGTCGGAGTAGATCAGGTGCAGGTTGCGCACACCTTTGACGTCCGAGATGCCGGCGCCGGAAAGCGCGAAACCCTCGGGCAGATACTTCGGGGTGATCGGTTTGAAACCGGCGTTGGGCACCGCGTTGGGCAGGCTGCGCGGCTCCTGGTACGACCGCCCGTGCACCGTGGCGAACCCGGGCGGGACGGCGGAGCTGAAGATCGACTGCGGGATCCCGTCGGTGTAGCGGATGTCGTCATAGCGCGTGCTCCACGCGAGCGAACCGTCACTGTGGTACGCCTCTTTCGCGAGCACGACGTGCGTCTGCGTATCGATCCACAGCCGCATCGCGCGCTCGCCGGTGTAGCGGCTGACGAGGTCGACGACGTCGACTTTGCGGTTGGCGATGTTGCCGGTTGCCGTGCGCACCGCCCGGTAGTTGCCGTCGACGAGCGCGATGTCGTCGACGACCGCGACCGGATCGACGGCGGCCTTGTTCTCGCTGATGACGATGCGCTTGCGCTGCGGGTCGACGTCCCACGACATCGCGCCGCGGCTGATCACGAATTGCCCGTACAGCACCCGCGGGGTGAGGTACGTGCGGCGTGTCTCGTCCGGCGCGCGGTGCTCGATCTTCGAGAGCACGGCGAACGCGCGCGTCTGGCCGCTGCGAATCGTCGAGATGCGGCCGACGAACGAGACGTGCTTGGGCGCGGCGACGGCCGCTACGAGGAGCGGCCGTGCGTCGGTTCCACCGGGCAGCGCAGCCACCGCCGTCGCGGGTGCCGGCTTCGCGTGAGGCGCGGGCGAAGCGGCCCGGACCGCGGGGGCGCCAAGCGCGAGAAGCGCGAGCGCCGCGACCGCGAGGCTAGCGGACCGCACCGCTGGCGTCGTCGAGTGTCGCGGCGTCGGCGGTATCGATGTACGACGCGGCGGACGAGGCGGCGCTGCCGTGGTCCTGCGCGTCGGTGGTGTAGACGGCGGGCGAGGCGCCCGGCCCGAACGGGTTCTGCTGGGTCTGCGCGTTGTGCTCGTCGAGGAAATAGCTCGCGTTCACGCCGGCGACCGCGGGCTGCGGGTGCCGGACGATCGGGCCGAAGTACGCGGCGAGCACGAGCACGGCCGCGACCGGGACGGCGATGCGCGGAGCCCAGCCGGCGCTGAGGCGCTGGATCCACGACGGGCTCTCGTGCCGGACGGCGTCCCACACGCGCGCCTTGACGAGTGAAGGAAGCTCGAGCTCTTCTGCGCGCGCGGCGGTGCGCAGCGCTTCGCCGAGCGCCGCTTCTTCGTCGTAGACGGCGTTGCACGGCCCGCACGCTTGGAGGTGCGCGAAAACGGAAGCGTCCGCTTGGGGGGTCAGCGCGCCGTGCAGATAGTCGATGAGGGTTTCGCGGTCGTAATGCGTCGTCATTGTTGTTCCTGTTGCGCCCGGGTCACCAGCCGGCGAAGAAGTGCTCTTGCACGGTGGAGCCGCGATCGGACCGTTCCGATCGAACATCCCATGATGTCGGCAATTTCCTGGTAGCTGTACTCCTCGATGTCGGCGAGAACCACGACTTGGCGCTGTTCGGGGGAGAGCTGAGCAAGCGCTTTGGCGAGCGGCTCCCCGAGCTGTCCCGCCACGTAGTCCTCGATGGGATCGACGGCGAGCGGCCGTTGCCCACCGTACTCCTGCGGTGCGTTGTCTTCCGGGATCTCTTCTTGGAAACGTCCTTTCCGTCGCCGAAGTTCATCCCGATACAAGTTCGTGACGATTCGGTAGATCCACGAGAGGAACGACGTCCCGGGCTGGAAGGAGCGCCACGCGCGGTAGACGCGGATGAACGCATCTTGCGTCAGGTCGCGAGCGTCCGCTTCGTTCCCAGTCAAGCGGTAGGCGAAGTTGTACGTCGCCTTGCCGTACTGGGCCATCGCCTGCTCGAGGAACGCCGACGCTTCACGCGTGGGCGGCTCGATCGGCTTGCGCGGGACCCCCATCGGGATCAGAGCCTTCGCTTCCCCATCGGGTTCGGCCTCGCGAGGAGGCCGGCGATCACTTACAGCTGTTCGCCGCTGGGATGATGACCTTGGCGGCGGCGTCCTCGTGCTTGGTCGTGAACGCCGAGATGTCGCCGAGATCGCGGTCGAGCAAGTGCGCGTCGTTGAGCGTGGTCACCGTCTTGTGCTGCGGGTCGAACGTCGTCTGCGTGTCCCGCAGAAAGCCGGAGACCGGAATGGGCGTCTGGAGACCGCCGCCGTTGGGCGCCGCGATGTTCGGGCCGTTGGAGCGCTGCATGTTCAGCTCGCTCTCGCTGAGCTTGCCGAAGCGGCGCATGCGCTCGGTTTCGACGAACCCGCTCATCGCGTCCAGCTGCGTCTTCTGCGCGACGAGCACGGCCCCGAGCGTTCCGCGCAGATCGCGCAGCGTCTTCGCATCTTCGGGCTTGGCCGCGGGCGGGATGTCGAGCGCGGGCGACTTGACCGCCTCGGCGAGCGCGTCGATGTTCTTGACCATGAGGTCGACCTCGTGGTCCATCTGCATGAGGTGAAGGTCGCGGGCTTCGTCCGAGTCCTTGACGACGTAGTCGAAGATGCGCTTGCGCAAGCCGCCGTAGGTGCGGTCGTTCTTGAGCGCCGCCGCGACGGCGGGCGCGACGGCGCGCCGGATCGCCGTGCAGACCGGTTTCGCGCGGGTCGTTCCGATCACCGGAAGCGTCGTGGCCCGCGGGATCGGGTCGAGGTTGAACGGGTTGGTCGGGGCGGGCTGCGGGACGGGCGCCGGGGACGCGATGCCCAGCAGGAGCGCGCCCAGAGCGACGTATGCGAGCACCCCGCTTGCTTCGACACGTCCGCTCCGGTTCCGTGCAGGGCGAGCACAACGCGCGAAATCCGATTCGGCGGGAGTTGGGCGCACCTATGTCGATAGTTAGGCTCTCCTCACACCTTCGGAGCGACGATGGCCGCGGTCCATGCAACATCCCAATCGACCCCGGTCTCGCGCCGCCGCGGGCTCTGGCGCTATCTTGCCGTCGCCGGCCCCGGCCTGATCGTCGCGTTCGCGGACACCGAGGCCGGCAGCGTCACCACCGCCGCCACGTCGGGGGCGCAGTTCGGCATGAAGCTCGTGCTGCTGCAGGTGCTCCTCATCATCCCGCTGTTCGTCATCCAGGAGATGACCGTGCGGCTCGGCACGGTCACCGGCAAAGGGCACGCGCAGCTCATCCGCGAGCACTACGGCCTGGCCTGGACGTGGGTGTCGCTCGGGACGATGCTGCTCACCAACCTCGCCGCGCTGGTCACCGAATTCATCGGGATCGCCGGCGCCGCGCTCGTGTTCGGCATCCCGGTGGTCCCAATGATCGTCGTGTCGGCCACGCTGCTCATCGGGATCGCGTTCAGCGGCCGCTACAAGCGCGCCGAGGTCTTCGCGCTGGGGCTCTGCTTGCTGGAGCTGTTGTTCATCCCGGCCGCCTTCGCCGCGCATCCCGATCCGGGCGTGCTGCTGCGCGAAGGACTGCTCGGAAGCCAGCCGCTGGGCAACCGCGACTACCTGCTGCTGGTCGCCGGCAACATCGGGGCCGTCATCATGCCGTGGATGATCTTCTACCAGCAGTCGGCGACGGTGGACAAAGGGCTGCGCACCAAGGACCTCAACCTGGCGCGGATCGACACGGCGTTCGGCGCGGTGCTCACCCAGGTCATCATGGTCGCGATCGTCGTGACGTGCGCGGCGACCCTGTTCGTCCACCACCAAAGCGTGTCCGACGCCGCCCACGCCGCGCTGGCGCTGGTCCCGCTGACCGGCTCGAAGCTCGCCGGAATCGCGTTCGGCGCGGGCCTGCTGGGCGCCGCGCTGATCGGCGCGCTGGTCGTCTCGCTCGCGACGGCCTGGGCGTTCGGCGAGGCGTTCGCGTGGCGCTGCTCGCTCAATGCCGCCTGCTACGACGCGAAGCGCTTCTACGGAATGTACGCGGCGATGGTCGTCGTTTCGGCCGGGATCGTGCTCATCCCGCACCTCCCGCTCATTCGCATCACCGTCTGGGTCGAAGCGTTCAACGCGTTCGTGCTGCCCATCGTGCTCGGCTTTCTGGTGGTCATGGCCAACGACCGCAAGATCCTGGGCGACCGGGTGAACTCGCGGCTCGGGAACGTCGTGGCGATCGGGGTCGGGGTGATCTGCGTCGGCCTCGGGCTGTGGATGGGGACGCTCACCATCTTGGGCCGGGCCGGGTAGCTTACGAAAAGTTGACGCGCGGCCGATAATCACCATACGCGGCTCCGGCAGACGCCCGCCGGTCATCCGCTGCGGGTGAGGGCGTCGGTTCACAACCGCCACGCGGTTCGAATGCGCGGCGTACTCGTCATGGGATCGGTTCACGGATGAACTCCCCGTTCGCGTTGGGCACTGCCGGAGGATTCGGCGTCGGGCTTCTCGCCGTGGTCGCGGTCGCGGTCTTTGCGGCGTACGCGGCGCGTTTGCACGCGCTGGCGGCCGCCTTGCGCCGCGAGCGCACGGCTCGGATCGAGCAGCGCGAACGCATGCTGGCAGCCGTGCCCGACGCGATGTACGTCGTCGACGAGCACCTGCGCATCACGCACGTCAACGCGCGCGCCGAACGACTGCTGCGCACGAGCGCGAACGCGCTGGTGGGAAGCCCGCTGCGGGACGTCGTCGATCCGCTCGCTTCGGAACTGCTCGCCGACGTGCGGTGCGCGCGCCGCACCGGCGAGCCCACGGAACGCACGCTCGCGCCGCCCGGAACCGGCACGGTGATCGAAGTGCGCGCGACGCCCGCGGGCAGCGAAGTCATCGTGGCGCTGCGCGACGTCGGCGAACGCGCGCGCCTCGCGGCCCGCGCGCGCGAGTGCGACCAGCGCGTGCGGCTGCTCGCCGACAACGTCGACGCCGTCCTGTGGACGACCGATCTCGACGCGCGATTCACCGGCGTGACGGGCGCCGCGCTCGAAGATCTCGGCCTGCGCGCGGAGGATCTGGTGGGGCGGTCTTGCGCCGCGCTCATCGCCGAGCACGTGCTGCACGACGTCGTGGCCGGCACGCCGGTGCGCACGGAAACGGTGCGCGGTCAGCGCTGGCTGCGCCATCACGTCGAGCCGCTGCGCGACGAAGCCGACGCGATCGTCGGCGCGGTGGGTGTCTCGCTCGACGTCACCGCGCTCAAGCGGGCGCATCAGCGGCTGTTCGAGAGCACGCACCGCGACCGCGTCACGGGATTGCCGAACCGGCTCTCGCTCGAGCAGCGCATCGACGAGACGATCGGCGACGCGCGTCGTGACGGCCGGCGCTGCGCGCTGCTGTTCGTCGGCCTCAATCATTTCCGCACCATCAGCGACGCCCTCGGGCAGGGCGCAGGCGACGACGTGCTGCGCGACGTCGCGCTGCGACTGCAAGAGACGCTGCGCGCCGGCGATGTGATCGCGCGGCCCGGCGGCGAAGAGTTCGTCATCCTCATGCCGCGGGTCGTGTCCAACTCGGAGGTGGAGATCGTCGCACAGCGGCTGCTCGGATCGCTCGCGCTGCCGCTGACGGTGCGCGGGCGCGAGCTGTTCGTCGATGCGAGCGTCGGCGCGGCGATCTTTCCCGAGCACGGCGACGACACCGAGTCGCTGGGCGCGCACGCCGACGCCGCGATGCAGCGCGCGAAGACGCTGGGCGGGGAGCGCTTCGCGCTCTACGACGACGACTCGCTGCAGGCCGCGGCCGCCGAACGGCTCGCGCTCGACAACGACCTGCGCCATGCCGTCGCGCGCGACGAGCTGCGCTTGCTGTACCAGCCCGTCATCGACGTCGCCACGCGCCGCATCGTCGGCTGCGAAGCGCTCGTGCGCTGGCACCATCAGACGCGCGGCGTCGTCCCGCCGGGCGTGTTCATCGCGATCGCCGAGCAGAGCGGCGCGATCGTCGCGCTCGACCGCTGGGTGCTGCGCGAAGCGTGCGCCACCGCGGCGCGCGTGCGCACGTACGAGCCGGGCTTCCGCATGGCGGTCAACCTGTCGCCGTACGATCTGCGCGAGCCCGATTTCCCCGATGTCGTCGCGACGATGCTGATCGAGCACAGCCTGCGGGCGGGCGCGCTTTCCATCGAAGTCAACGAGCACGACCTGCTCGACGACGGCGTGCTGCTCGCGCTGCGGCGCATTTGCGCGCTCGGCGTCGAGGTGACCGTCGACGACTTCGGCGTCGGCTACAGCAGCTTTCCGTCGCTCAAGCGGCTGCCGGTCACCGCGCTCAAAGTCGACCGCGCGTTCATTCGTGACGTCGCCGAAGACGCGTACGACCGGGCGATCGTCGGCTCCATCGTCTCGATCGCGAAGACGCTCGGGCTGCGCGTCACGGCCGAAGGCATCGAGACCGAAGAGCAGCTCGGGTTCGTCGCGTCGCTCGGCTGCGACGAGGCGCAAGGCTTCCGCTTCGGCGCGCCGATGACGGACGCCGAGCTGGAGAAGGCGCTGGCGCCGCGCCCTCGCTTGCGCCTGCTCGAACAGGGAGCTTCCGCCTAGGAAATCCCCAGAAAGCGGGCCTGACCTTTCGCTTTTGGTACGGTACGATACAGTGGAAACGGGGAGAGAGGGGAGGCTCGCGGTGGCGGTCGTTTGGAAGGTCGAGGATGAGGCGGAGCGGGTGCTGCGGCAGCGCCGCGCATTCCGCGAATGCCTGACCTCGCTCGCCGAGCCGCCGTCGGGCGTGGATGCCGCCGAGCTGATCTACGGCGAGCTCGTCGCGAACACGGTCCGCTATGCGAACGGCGCCGTCGAGGTTCGGCTGGAGCTCGTCGACAGCAAGCCGCCAGTGTTGGTCGTGCGCGACCACGGACCGGGCTTGCGGTCCCATCCCTGGACCCCGCGCCGCGACCTGTACGCGGAGTCCGGCCGCGGGCTCGGCATCGTCGAACTGCTCGCGCGCGAAGTCGCCGTCGACACGCCCGCGAGCGGCGGAACGGTCGTCCGTGCCGTTCTGCCGGTGACGCCGCGCGAGCGCGCCGCTTGAGCTACCGCTCCAGCCGGTAATTCAGCTCCAGCGAACGCGGGCGCGCCACGTGGTTGCCCTGCGCGTTCGCGAACGTGATGACGTAGCGATCGTTGAAGGCGTTGCGGATGCGAAGCGCGAGCGCACCGCGTCCGAGCGCAACGCCTTTCTCGATGTCGAGCGTCAGGTGCGGCGGCACCTTGCACACGCTCGAACCGAGTCCCGTGCGCGGATCCGGCGGGCAGTACGGGTTGAGGAAGCCCGCCGAGACGTCCGACGGCGCGGTGGTGAGGCCGCTGCCGTATTCGACGCTCGCGGACAGCCAGCCGTTGTGGCGATCGTTGATCAGCGTCCCCGCGTTCGCGTCCCAGCGCTCCTCGTGATCGGCGGGAAGCCAGTCCTGCGAGCCGCCGCCGGCGCACGGCGCGAGCAACGCGGTCTCGCAGTTCTTCACGACCGCGTATGTGTGCGCGACCGAGCCGTAGACGCGCCCGCCGCGCTGGAGCGGTTGCTGGTAGGCGAGGCTCTGCGTTGCGATGCGGCCGAGCGCGAAGTTGATGTCCTGGTGGAGGTTCGTCGTTCCGATCTGCGTGTCGTCGATGAGGTCGGTCGCGTTCTTCTGTGCGATGCGCGCACCGAGATCGCCGTGTCCCACCGCGATGTGCCCGCCGATCTCGTAGTCCGAGTCGCGCTGGGGCCGCAGGTCGAAGTTTCCGCTGGCGGGCTGGATCGTCCGCGCAACCGACGGTGAGACGTTCTCCGGCGAGAACGGAGTGAAGAACCGCCCGTAATACGCATAGATGCTGGCCGTTTCACCGAAGGCGCGTGTCAGCTTCACGCGCGGGCTGAGCTGCGCAAAGCCGCTCGCAAATTCGGGCGAAGCGATCTCGAACACGTCCGCGCGGACGCCGTAGTCAAGCCGCCAGCGCGACCCCATGCGCCAGGTGTCCTGCAGATATCCTTCCGCGACGTGACCGGTGTTGGGAGCCGTGTCGACGACCGAATACGGCGCGAGCGAGAACGGATTGGACGCCTGCAATTCGATCGCGTACCGTTTCGCGACGGTCGTCACGTCGTAGACGGCGCCCGCCCGAACTTCGTGCGACGCGCTGCGCAGATCGTAGTCCGCGTTGATGCGGTAGTCGATCGACGTGCGGTCCGAGAACAGCGAGAGCGAACAGGTCGTCACGTCGGCGCTGCAGTCGGCGGGCCCACCGGCCGCCAAGCCGGCGGCGAAGTCGTTCGCCGGATCGGGAAGGTCCCGGATGCGCGAGCGTTTGATCGACGGCCCGAACGAAAACGTGCCGCGGTCGCCGATCGGGCGACGAAATTGCAGCGACGCGAAGACGTCGTCCTGCGTCTCGACGTCGTCTTGTGCGGCTGGTGCCCCGGCGGCGACGTCGGGCGGAATCTGATACGTCTGCAGGCTATGCGACAGCGTGAAGTTCGCGAACGAGCCTTTTCCGTACGGCAGCGTGAGCCGAACGAACTGGTTCGCGTCGCTGCCCGCGTCGTGCGGTGCGTTTTGCGAGGCGGGGTCGAGCGCACGGCCGTCGCGGCCGGTGCGCGACGCGACGAGCAGCGAGCCGCCGCGTCCGACCGGCGCGTGATAGCCCAGCGTCGCCTCATAGCGGCCGAATGCGCCGCCGGTCGCATCGAACGTGACGCCCGCGGGTCCGGGCGTACCGCCGCGGGACGCGAGGTTCAGCACGGCGCCGAACCGTTCGCCGTATTGCGCGGGATACGCGCCTTCGAGGACTTCGGCGGAGGCCACGTTGCTCGCGTCGACCTCGTTGCCGATGACGCGGTTGAGCGCTTGCGGCAAGGTGACGCCGTCGACGACGTAGTTGATGTCGCCGTGGTCGCCGTTGATGTGTACCGCCCCGTTCGCGCCGCGAGCCGCGCCCGGTACCTGCAGCAAGACGCCCGACGTCGTGCCCGCGTCCGGCGCCCGGGAAAGCGTCACGGTGCTGAGCGCGACGTCGGTGCCGGCGTGCTGGACCTGCGCCGCGTGCGAGACGACCGTCGTCGACGTGCGGCCGATCGTCTTGGTGACTTTGAGGATGAGGTTGACGCTTGCGCCGGCCGGCGTCACGTCGACGTCGACGACGTTGCTGAGCGGCCCCCGGACGCCGGACAAGTTGTAACGCCCCGCCGGAACGTCGCTGAACGCAAACGCGCCGCGCGCGTCGGTCGTCGCCTCGCGATGAAGTGCCGGACCGTTGAGCTGCACGGCGGCGCCCGCGACGGCTTGACCGTTGGCGGTGACGACGCCCGAGACGAAGCTGGTCGCCTGCGCGTAAGCGGACCCGCTGGTCGCGACGGCGGCAGAAAGGATGAAGGCGAGCGCGCGGAGCGCCCCGCCGAGACGATGACGGCTGAACATGATTCCCTTCGCTTACTGCGGTGACGATCGAGCCGCGCTAGGGCGCGGCGGGCGGACGTCAGCCGGCGAGCGGCGGGGGACGGTTCGGGACGAACAGCCGGTAGGGAACGGTCGCGCGCGCCGGGCGCAGCGCCGGGCGGCGGATGATGGGAGGCGCCGTGGCTTGGTCGGCGGCGGCCGCGAAGGCGACGAGCAGCGCGACGACCCGGTCGCGGGTGGCGCGGAACACGAATGCCGAGCACAGCAGCGCCAGCAGCCCGCAGACGGCCGCCGTCGCGAGCCGATCCGGCTCCAGCGACGCGCCTTCGGCCGCCAGCAGCAGCACGGCGACCGCGCCCTGGACGAGCAGGCCGAATGCCGCGGTCGCGAGCGTCGGCGGCCCCAAGCGGGCCCGCACCAAGGCCAGCCGGCGGCGCCGTTCGCGGGCCGCGCCCGCCAAGCCGAGCGGGCCTGCAACGGCCGCCAGCATCCCGAGGGCGGCCGCGAGCATGACGACGTGAGCCGGAGAGTCCCACACGAACGCCTGGGCCGCTCCGACCGCGTGGATCACGCCGTGCACGAGCACGGCGCACGAGAACGTCAGCGCGGCCCACAGGCCGAACGCCGCCGCACGCGGACGCATGTCCGTATTCTTCCGGACGGCCGCGGCCGGACCTTGTCCGCCACCGCCACCGCCGCCGCGCGGGCGGCGTCCTAGAGGTACTAGCCGCGCCGCCCGGCCGGCGCAGACGACCATTGCACCGGAGCGCAGGTGCCGCCGCACGGGCGGTCCGAACCATCGTTCCCCGCCCCTTGCGCCCCGGCCGTCCCGCCGGAACTCCCGCCCCGTCCCACCACCCCGCCGCCCGCCGAGAGAGTCATGCACGTCCCGCGTCCGTCCTTCGAGTCCGCCGACACCGTCAACCGCGTCGTCGCGCTGCTGGTCCGTTTTCCGGAGCTCCACAGCGTTCGCTCGAACCCGGCGGACGCGACGCTGACGCTGTCGTTCGCGGTGCGCGAGCGGCTCGACCGCGCGAAGACGCTCGCGCTCGCCGAGCGCGTCTCCGACCACCTGCGCGCGTTCCTCGAGCTGCGCGGCGACGTGCCCGGCAAGATCGCGCTCGCGTGCGACCGCGACACGGCGGTGACGTTCGTCAACGTCACCCGCGACGCGGCGTCGTTCGCGCGCGAAGAGCTCGAGCTGCTCGTCGCGCTGTTCGCCGATGCGTACGGTGACCGGCTGGTCCGCGACGGTACGAGCGCGCCCGCCGACGACGACCCGGCCGCCCGCGACGAGGTCGTCGAGGTCGCACTGGACGCGCTGCGCGACCCGACGCAGCGCCAGCGGCTCGTCGGCTTTCGGGAAGAGCAGCGCGTGCTCGTGTACTTCGTGCACGCCCGCAAACGCACGAAAGCAAGGGCGCGATCGTAACGCCCACGACCGTCACCATCCTCGTCGTCGGCGACGTCATGGGTTCGCCGGGGCGCGACGTCCTCAAGACGCGCCTCGCGCTGGCCCGGGAGCAATACCACGTCGACGCCGTGCTGGCCAACGGTGAGAACGCCGCCGGCGGCTTCGGCTTGACCACGCAGACCGCCGAGGAGATGTTCGCGGCCGGCGTCGACTTCATCACGTCCGGCAACCACATCTGGGACAAGCGCGAGTTCCGCCGCGAGCTCGACGAGACCGACCGGATCCTGCGCCCGGCGAACTATCCGCCCACGCTGCCGGGGCGCGGCGCCGGCACGTTCACCGCCGCGAACGGCGTGACCGTCGGCGTGGTCAACCTGATGGGGCGCGTGTTCATGCCGCCGGTCGACGACCCGTTTCGGGTCGGCCGCGAGCTGGTCGACGACCTGCGCGCGACGACCAGCGTGATCGTGGTCGACGTCCACGCCGAGGCGACGTCGGAGAAGATGGCGCTAGGGCGCTTCTTCGACGGATCGGTCTCGCTGCTGTACGGGACGCACACCCACGTCCAGACCTCCGACGAGCAGATCTTCGCGGGCGGCACCGCCTACCTGACCGACGTGGGGATGACGGGACCGTCGGACGGCGTGATCGGGATGGAATCCGCCGCCGTTCTGGAGCGTTTCACCAATGCGGTATCCGAGCGCTTCGCAGTTCAGAAATCGGGTACACGACAATTTTGCGCGGCAGTCGCGACCGTTGACGTCGCTTCCGGACGTGCGCTCGACATCAAACGTATCAATCTTCGAGGCCTAGCATGATCGAGCCGCAGAGGACGCCCGCGTCGGGCGTTCTCAAAGTGTCTGCTCATTCCAACCCCAACTCCGTCGCCGGCGCGCTCGCCGGCGTTCTGCGCGAAAAGCCCGCCGCCGAGCTCCAAGCGATCGGCGCCGGGGCGATCAACCAAGCCGTCAAAGCGATCGCGATCGCGCGCTCGTACCTCCACGCGAGCGAGATCGACCTCGTGTGCGTGCCGGAGTTCACCGACGTCGAGATCGACGGCAACGTGCGCACCGCGATCCGCCTGCTGGTGGAACGGCGGCCGGTGCAGGCCCCGAAAACCGACTAGGTGACCGTCGACTTCCATTCGCACACGCTGGAGAGCGACGGCACCCTGTCGCCCGCCGAGCTGGTGGCGAAAATGCGCGCCCGCGGGGTGTCGTGGTTCTCCATCACCGACCACGACACGACCCGCGCGTACGACGGGCTCGACGCTCCGGGCCAGCGCGTGACCCCCGGCATCGAGATCAACACGACCTGGGACGGCAGCGATGTCCACATCCTGGGCTATCGCGTCCCGACCGGCCCGTCACCCCTCGCCGACGTCGTCGAGCGCAATCGCACCCACCGCCGCGACCGGATCGACGTGATGGTCGGCGGGCTGAACCGCGCGGGCTATCCGGTCACCGTGGACCAGGTGCTCGCGGAGTCGGGCGGCGGGCACGCGCTGGGGCGGCCGCACGTCGCCAAGGCGCTGGTGCGCAACGGCATGATCCGCGACGTGCAGACGGCCTTCGACGAGCTTCTCACGCACGGCAAGCCCGGCTACGCGCCCTCGCTGCACATCACGCCGCTCGAGGCCATCGAGGTCGTGCGCGCGAGCGGCGGCGTCCCGGTGCTGGCGCACCCCGGCCGGCTCAAGGATGAAGCGATCCTCGATGATTTGGCGGAGCAGGGCTTGGCGGGTCTGGAAGTCTTCTACGGCACGCACACGACGCAGCAGACGGCGCATTACCGCGCGAAGGCGAGCCGCTACGGGCTGGTGATGACCGCCGGCTCCGACTTCCACGACGAGCGCTGGAACGTGCGCGGTGTCGGAATGGACGTCGACGAGGCCGATATCCGGCCGTTCCTCGACCTCGTCGCGTAGCATGCTGCGGCCGCGGCCGCAGATTATTTCGGGGCGTAAAGCCCGCGCCGCACGCACTCCACCGCGAGCTCCTCGCGGCTCGAGACGGAGAAGACGACGAACAACCGCGCGACGAGATTGCGGATCGTGTGCAGCGAGCGTTTGCGCAGCCGCGCGATGTCCGGATTCGATTTTCCTTGGCAGATCAGCGCGAGCACTTCGCGCTGCACGTCCGTGAGGCTGAGCGTCGGCTCGTTCACGGCGGTCGCTTCACGCCGCAACCACGATTGCGCCGGAAGGCGCCGGGTTTGAACATCGGCGAATCGCGCGGCCTCCGGCGCAGAGCTCAACCGCGCGAGCGCAAGCGCCGCGCCGATCGCGCGACGTTTGTACCCGAGCTTGACGTACAGATCGAATGCCTCCTGATAGCGCCGCACTGCGGTGCGCCGGTCACCCGCACATTCCAGCACCATCGCTTCGACGAGCCGCTGATAGGCGTATGTCGTGGGCCAGCGCCTCGCCCATACGGCTGAGTTTCGCGAGGTTTTCATGAAGTCGTCGAACGCCGCCCGCGCCTCGCTCGTACAGCCTGCGTTCGCCAACTCTTCCGCGAGGATCAGCGGAATGATCGCCTCGTCGCCGGATAGTTCGCTCGAGTCGAGCGTCGCGTAGATATCCGCCGCGGCCTCCACATGATCGCGCTGCGAAAGAGATTCACCGACGCACCGCGCGACGGCAGAGCGTTTGCATCTCGCCTGGACGCGATACGCGTCAGTCGGCGCAATGCGCTCGGCTTCGCGTGCTTCGCGCGCAGCCGCGAGCGCATCGCCTTGGACGTCTGATGCGAATGCCGACGCGTTGTACGTTATCCAATACTGGGCAACCGCCAGCTGAGATCCCGACCACCCCATGCGCCCCCGGCGCTCTTCGACGATCGACCACGTTCGGCGGTCCATCCGTTCCAGCGCGAGGTGCGCCAGCGATCGGATGCAGCCGACTTCCAGAAATCGATCGTAGTGCCGACAACGATCCGACGCACGCAGCGCGCTCACGAAAAATGCGGTCGCGCGAGCGGAGTCACCTCGCACGAAGGCAAGCCAGCCGCGATATTCAAGCGAGCGCGCAAACACGATGTCGGCATCGGATTCAACAGCGTTGAGCGCGCGCTCCGCTTCATCGAAATGGCCTCGGAGATAGTGCGCGAGCGCGACGTTGAGCGCGATCTCCGACTGTATGGTGCGGTGCGCGCCCGCGGCATCCGCCTGCACGGCAATGAGAATCTCCAGACCGCGCTCGAGGTCTCCCCCACGGACGTGGGCTGCCCCCGTGAGCATGCGAAGCGTCATCGCCTCATCGGTTTCGCACGGTATTCCGGCGGCATCGCGCAAGACGTTCAGGGCATCGTCGGAACGTTCGAGCCGCAGCAGCGCGCGCGCTGAAGTGAGAATGAGGTGCAGCTTCGATTTGGGGTCGCGTGGGCGCGCCGCAGCGCAGAGCTCCAAGCAGCGTTCGAACGCGCCCTCGAACCACGCGCGCATCGCATCTTGGACTGTGACACGCCGGTCGGCGCGCTTTTGAAGTGCTGTCGGCGAAACGTCCTCCCGGGAACGACTCAGGAGACGCCCGGACGGGACGCCTCCTGAAACACCCTGCCGTTCCGGGGGATTCGCTGCGGTTAGTGGATTTCCGTTACCGCGTCGGTGGGCCGGACATCCCATCGGCCGCCTTCGGCCCCGTGGACGGTAGCCGGACCACGCCGGTTGCTGAATGCGTAAGGGTCGGGGGACCCGACATACCGTCGTATGCGTGCGGCATTGATGGTCCGTTAGGACTAGTGAGAAAAAGTCAGAGGAAGAAGTAATAGTGCGAGAAATACCATCATCTTGAGCCACCTTCTCAGCGCGAATTGCAAAAATTCGATAGGTACGATCGTACCTATCTGGTGCAGTATAGTGGCTCGCGCAAATTTCGCGCGTACCTCACGCCGAAAACGTGACGGAAAACTAGTACGATCGGTCGGTGGACAGCACGCTACGGCTCGTTCAGCATCGACGCAGATGACACAGCACATCGCCGCGCGGGGCAGCCCGGTGCGCTCGACATCGACAGCCATCATCTGTCCGGATTGCGGACATCGCGAAGCGCAGCACTCCGAACGGGGCTGCGAGCACCACGAGCCGGGTACGCGGCTCGATCGTCCGCTATCGTGCGCCTGCCGCCGAACGAACCTCGAACTTCGCGTTCGATCGTTCGACGGTTCGAAGCGCAACGCATAGCGGCCGGCGCCCGCCGTCGCTCATCCTTGCGAGTCGCGCTTCCCCACACCGAAGCCGCGGCTCGTCTACACCCCGGGGATGATCGGCGGCGGCGTT
>CAVRRP010000015.1:0-79027 GCA_963723635.1 Vulcanimicrobiota bacterium
ACGATCTCTTCTTCGATGGACTTGGGCGCCTTTTCGTAGTGCGCGAACTCCATCGTGTAGGTCGCTCGTCCCTGAGTCGCCGAGCGCAGATCCGTTGCATAGCCGAACATCTCGCTGAGCGGAACGTTCGCCTTGATCACCACCGCGCCGCCGACCGCTTCGTCCTGCGATTGAATCTGGCCGCGGCGGCGGTTGAGGTCGCCGTTGACCGCGCCCATGTAGTCGCGCGGAGCGGTGACTTCGACGCCCATGATGGGTTCGAGCAGGATCGGGCCTGCGGCGCGGTTCGCTTCCTTGAACGCCATCGAGCCGGCGATCTTGAACGCCATTTCGCTCGAGTCGACGTCGTGGAACGAGCCGTCGAAGACCGTCACCTTGAAGTCGAGGACCGGATAGCCCGCCAGCACGCCGCTCTGCGACGCCTCGCGGATGCCTTCCATGACCGGCTTCTGGAATTCTTTGGGAATCGTGCCGCCCACGATGCCCCACTTGAACTCGTAGCCGGTGTTCGCCTCGCCCGGTTCCAGCCGGATCCAGACGTCGCCGTACTGGCCCTTGCCGCCGGTCTGGCGGACGAACTTTCCTTGCTTCTCGACCTTCTTCGTGATCGCTTCTTTGTACGCGACCTGCGGCTTGCCGACATTCGCCTCGACCTTGAACTCGCGCTTGAGGCGATCCAAAATGATCTCGAGGTGAAGCTCGCCCATGCCGGCGATGATCGTCTGCTGGGTCTCTTCGTCGGTCCGCATGCGGAACGTCGGATCTTCTTGCGCAAGGCGCGTCAGCGCGATGCCCATCTTGTCCTGATCGCCCTTCGTCTTCGGCTCGATGGCCTGCGAGATGACGGGCTCCGGGAACGTGATGTTCTCGAGCAAAATCGGGTGCTTTTCGTCGCACAGCGTGTCGCCGGTGCGCGTGTCGGTCAAGCCGACCGCCGCCGCGATGTCGCCCGCGCCGATCGCGTCGATGTCTTCGCGATGGTTGGCGTGCATGCGCAGGATGCGGCCGATGCGCTCCTTGCGCCCGCTGCGCGCGTTGTACAGGTACGTGCCCTTCTCGAGCACGCCTGAATAGACGCGGAAGTACGTCAGGTTGCCGTACGGATCGGTCGCGATCTTGAACGCGAGCGCCGCGAACGGTTCGTCGTCCGCCGGGCGGCGCGTGATCTCGTTGTCGTCGTCCTTCGGATCTTTGCCGGTGATCGGCTTGGCGTCGATCGGCGACGGCAAGAAATCGACCACGGCGTCGAGCAGCGGCTGCACGCCCTTGTTCTTGAACGCGGAGCCGCAGAGCATCGGCAGGACCTTGCCCTGGATCGTCGCCGCGCGCAGCGCCTTGTGCAGGCGGTCGATCGGGATCTCTTTGCCGTCGAAGAACATCTCCAGCAGCGCGTCGTCCTGCTCCGCGATCGCCTCGATCAGCGCTTGGCGCCATTCCTGCGCGGTCGTGAACAACTCGCCGTCCGCTTCGGTGACGGGCGTGGACTCCGACGTCGAGCCGAGATCGTCCGTGTAGATGATCTTGCTCATCGTGAACAGGTCGACGACGCCCAGGAAGTCGCCCTCGGCGCCGATCGGCACCTGGATGGGCGTCGCGGGCGCGCCGAGGCGCGTGCGGATCTGGCGGACGCAGTTGAAGAAGTCCGCGCCCATGCGGTCCATCTTGTTGACGAAGATGACGCGCGGGACGGCGTACTTGTTCGCCTGGCGCCACACGGTCTCGGACTGCGGCTGCACGGCGGCAACGGAATCGAAGAGCGCGACGAGGCCGTCGAGCACGCGCAGCGAGCGCTCGACCTCGACCGTGAAGTCCACGTGGCCTGGCGTATCGATGATGTTGATGCGCGTGTCGCGCCACGTGCACGCCGTCGCGGCGGACGTGATCGTGATGCCGCGCTCCTGCTCCTGGACCATCCAGTCCATCGTGGCGGCGCCGTCGTGGACTTCACCGATCTTGTGCGTGCGGCCGGTATAGAAAAGAATCCGCTCCGTCGCCGTCGTTTTGCCGGCGTCGATGTGAGCAGCGATCCCGATGTTTCGGGTGTGTTCGAGCGGATAGTCGCGCTTGAGAGCCATGAGAAGCCTAGAGGTTGCCGATCACCAGCGGTAGTGGGCGAAAGCCTTGTTGGCTTCAGCCATCTTGTGCGTGTCTTCGCGTTTTTTGATCGAGTTGCCCTGATTGTTGGACGCGTCCATTAACTCGTTCGCGAGCTTTTCGGTCATCGATTTGCCGGGACGCGCGCGCGCGTAGCTGATAAGCCAGCGCATCGCCATCGCCTGGCGGCGGTCCGGGCGGACCTCCATCGGGACCTGATACGTCGCGCCGCCGACGCGGCGCGGACGGACTTCGACCAGCGGCATCGCGTTGCCGAGCGCCTGCGTGAAGACGTCCATCGGATCGCGCCCGCTCTTGGTTGCGATCAGCTCGAGCGCATCGTACGTGATGAGCTCGGCGACGGACTTCTTGCCGCGCAGCATCACCTTGTTGATGAAGCGCGCAAGCACTTTCGACCCGAACTTGGGGTCGGGCAGAATCGGTCGTTTGGGAACCGGGCCTTTTCTCGGCATTTACTTCTTCTTCTTGGCGCCGCGCTTGGCGCCGTACTTGGAGCGGCCTTGCTTGCGGTTCGCGGCGCCCGACGTGTCGAGCGTGCCGCGGATGATGTGATAACGCACGCCGGGGAGATCTTTGACGCGGCCGCCGCGGATGAGCACGACGGAGTGCTCCTGCAAGTTGTGGCCGATGCCCGGGATGTAGGCCGTGACCTCTTCGCCGTTGGTGAGGCGGACGCGCGCGACCTTACGGAGCGCCGAGTTCGGCTTTTTCGGCGTGATGGTCTTGACTTGAGTGCAGACGCCGCGGCGCTGCGGATTACCCGTCACCTCGAACGTGCGGTTGGGCAGGTCGGGGTGGCCCGGCTTGGGTCCGGTCGAAACGACGCGGAACGCCGGGGTCTTCACCTTTTTCTGCTGTTTCTCGCGGCCCTTACGGACCAGTTGGGAGATCGTCGGCACTCAGTACTCCGGAACGCACACGAAAGCGGCCGAACCACGGCGGTCCGGCCGGAACCTCCGAAGCATACCATTTACCAGAGAGAGCGTCAACGCGGCCGAAGCCGCTACGCGGCGCCTTCGACCGAGTACCGGATCGGCGTGAACCGGCCGTTGTTCGACTGAGCCGCCGAGCAGGCGGTCAGCCCGACGACCAGCCGCTCCTCGGCGCGCACGGCGAAGACGTCGCCCGGGCGCGCGCGAGGCGGATGCACGGCGAGCCGGCCGTCCGGGCCGACCTCGACCCGCATGAAGACGTTGAACGCCGTGGGGATCGCGTCGGGCTCGATGCCGAACGGGGCCAGCGCCGCGGCGAGGTTCCCGAAGCAGCCGGGCACGTCGTCGTGGTCGCCGCCGTAGCACAGCCGCCACGTGTCGCGGCTGCACGGCGTGAGGAGGAAGTCGTGCGTTCCCACGTCGTCGCGTACGATGGTCAGCAGCGGGCGCGAGCGGTTCGACCACAGCCGGTTGCCTGCGGTCAGCGCGATCGTCGCCTCGTAGTCGAAGGTCCGCCCGTTGGAGAGGTGCTCGCGCGGGTCGTCGGCGGCAAAAGCGACCAGGTCGGCAACCTGCTCGCCCTCCGGGCAGACGACCGCCAGCGTCGCACCGGCATCCACGATGAACGCCGTGCCGCTGCGCGGCGGAATTTCGATCAGGGGCGCGGCCGGAACGGACAGGTCCACGTGGGCTCGGTCGGCCGGCCGGAGTACTGGCGCGCCTCGGAGTGGTAGCCGTAGTCCGCGAGGTTGGGGTTGATGCGGCCGTCCAGCTTGAGCTCGCGCTCGCGGATGCGGCGCTGCAGCGGTTCGAAGCGGCCGTCCGCGCGCAGGTTCTCGAACTGCTCGTGCGCGTTGAACACGAGCGTCGGCCAGGCGAAGCGGCGCGCGCTGCGCGACGCGCCCGGGTGCATGCCGATCACGAAGAACGCGTCGCCCGCGACGCTGAACGAGAACTGCGAGCTCTCGGGATCGTCGCTCACGCGCGGGTCCCACGGATGATAACGCGCGTCGAGGTCGTGCAGCCGCTGGAGCTGCGACCACAGGGTCCGCTCGAACGCGAGCTCGTCGCCGGCGTCGCGGTCGCGGAACACGGCGACGAACGTGGTGAAATCGCTCTCGAAGCCGCGGCGGTCCATCGTGAAGGCGTAGAGGTCGCGGGCGAGCCCTTCGGTCACCGCAGGATCGTCGAGCCGGTCGTACACGCCGAAGCGGTAGGTCTCACGCCGCAGCGCCGACTTCGCGCCCAGACACGAGAAGGCGTCGTCGAGGCAAAACGCGCGGAACGCGTCGTGGGACACGCGAGCGAACGGGCTGACGGGCGCGGAATCGGCGAGGCGGATCAGCTCGCCGGCCTGCGGCCCGTGATACGACGAGTGCGCGTGCGCCGCGTCGCTGTCGAACGGGTTCCGCCACGCGGACTCCAGCTGCTCCAGCGTGGTCGCTCGCTCGATCACGCAACGTCCTCGACGGCGAGCCGGCGGCGCAGGACCCGCTCCGGGTTGGCGGCGACGCGCAAGGTGCCGTGCGAGTAGCGCACGCCGCCGCGGCCGAGCCGCAATGCGAGCGCGCACCACGAAGTCGCCGCGCGCTCCAGCACCCACACCGGGGCGAGGACCGCCGCCCGGGGCGGGAACACGCGGCGGGCGCCGCCTCGTCGGCGTCCGCTTTCGGCCAGCGCAATCGCCCCGACCGCGAACGCCGCGAGCGCCCGCACGCCGAAGCTCGCCGTCGCCAGCGCCAGCAGCGGCGCGACGGCGAGCTGCACCGCCATCCTGCGCGGCCGGGCGAGCTCGTCGTAAGCCTGTCGCACGCGCTGGGAGAGGTAGTGCCGGGCCGCCGGCGGCCGGCGCGCGACGAACAGGTCATAGGCGACGAGCTCGCTGCGCGCCCGCGGCGCGCAGCGTCCGCACGAGCTCGAGGTTTTCGAACAGCACCGAGCCGTCGTAGCCGCCGGCGCGCGCGTAGACGTCCATGCGGATGCCCAGCGTGCCGGGCCAGTCGCCGCCGGTCGCCCGGGCGATCAGCGTGCGGCCCGTGTCGAGCACGGCGTGCCATGGCGCGGGGTCGAAGACGTTCTGCGGCCGCACCACGCCGGCGCCGTCGAGCAGCGCGGCGAGCCGGCGAAGCGCGAACGGGTCGTAGCGCACGTCGTCGTCGGCGACCACGGCCTTGGCGGTGCGCACGCGGCGCAGGCCGGTGACGACGCCCGCAACCTTGCCGTTGAGATCGCCGCGGCGGTCGTCGTCGACCGGCACGTGCAGCACGGCCCGCGGCCAGGTCGCAGCGTGGTGCGCGAAGACGGCGGGCGGCGAGCCGTCGACGACGATCACCGGCACCAGCTTGGCGAGCGCGTCGAGGTACGCGGGCAACTCGTCGTCCTTGAGGACGGACGTGCGCCGAATCGGCAGCACATACGTCGTCTCAGCGATCGGCGTGGGCATCGGAACCATGTCTTCCCCTGCTTGGCGGTTAGGGAAACACCAAGGGGCGGCCGTTTACTCCATTGGGCCGAAGGAGAGTGCGGCGTGCGGGCGGCCGCTCAGTCGCTCAGCGTCTGCCGCTTGCCGGCGCCGCGGGCGAAGCTGAAGGCCATCGAGTGGTCGTACGAGCCCGTGTCCGTGATCAGCAGGCGGTCACCCGGCGCAAGATCTCGCGGAAAGCGCATGCCGTCGACGAGGTCGTACTCGAGGCACGTCCGCCCGAGCAGCCGGTCCGGCCCGCGCTTCAGCGGCTCCCACCGGCCGCCGCGCCACGCGAAGAACCCGTGGACGTACGAATGCATCTCGGGCCAGTCGGAATAGCCGATGTCGACCACGGCGTCGCGCCGTCCGTTCCGCTCGCGCACTTCGAGGACTTCGGTCAGCAGCGCTTCGGTCGGCGTGCAGAGCGCCTGGCCCGGTTCGAACAGCAGCGCCGTGCAGAACGGAAGCGATTCCGCGATGCGGTCGACCATCCAGCGCATGTCGGGCTCAAAGCTCGCGTCGAATTCCTCCGGCGTCCAGCCGCCGCCGACATCGAATGCGACGACGTGCCGGCCGGTGCGCCGTTCGATTGCGATCGCGCGCTCGAGCACGTCGCCGGCGACGTCGCGCCACGAAGCGCCGTGAAAATCACCGTGGCGCGCATGGAACGAGATGCCCAACGGCGTCTGGGGCGGGCACGCGGCGATCGCGGCGATCAATGCCGCCTCGTCGTCGACCGGCACGCCGAATCGCGAGCCGATCATCGACGGCCGCAAGCGAATGCCGTGCACGTGCGCGACGCCCCGCACGAGATTGCGCTCGTACGCCTCGACGCTATCGGCGAACGCGTACGCCAAACGCTTGCCCTCGGCGCGATCGAGCAGCGGTTCCGGTCCGTTGTAGATCGTTTCATGGGGCGCAAACCCTTCGTGCGCCGCCCACTCCAGCTCGTCGCGCGAGATCGTCTCGGCAAAGAAGCCGTGCTTGCGCGCCATCTTCACCAGCTCGGCGCGCGGGTTGGTCTTGAAGCTGAAGCTCGCGATCAGCGCGAGCGGCGGACGGGCGAGCGCGTCGCGCAGGCGCGCGAGCGTCTCGATCCGCTCGCGCGCGACGTGCTCGCGAAAGATACGCCGCGGCGTACGGTCGGTGGCGGCTTCGGCGGCAATGGGAGTCGTCGACGGCGGTCATCACCAATCCATATTCCCGCGCGCTAATCTCGTCAGCCGCCGCTGATGGCGCTTTCCCTTCTGACCGATACAAAAGCCAAATGGCACCGCTCGCCGAGCACCTCGTCGGCTACCTTTCCATGTTCCTCCAGCTGGGCGTGCTCGCGCTGCTGGCGGTGCTGGCCGTGCTCGTGCGCACCTCGCTCGGGCGGCGGCCGCTGGACGGCTGGACCGCCGGGCTGTGCTCGAACGCCGCGGCGCTCGGGATACTGGCCGTCGCCGCGGTCGGCGCCGACGCGCGCCTGCTGCCCACGCAGCCCGGCGCGACGATTGCGTACGCCATTCTCGAAGATCTGGCGGCGCTCGCGTTCGTCGCGGCGATCCGGCGCGAGCGCGGCATGCGGCCGGTCACGGTGCCGCTCGTCGCGCTGGTGGCGGTCTGCGTCGCATTGACGGCGGGCGCGGCGGTCGCGTCCCCGTTATTCTTCGGCGTCTACCGCGTGCACTCGGCGTGCTTCGGTCTGCTGTTGTGGCTCGGCGCGTACACCGGCGTGCGCATGCGCGGGCGCCGCATCGGCATGCGGCTCGTCACCGTATCGCTCGCCGCGCTCGCCCTCGACTATCTCCACGTCCCGCTGCTCAGCCTGCTGGGCGTGCAGTTTCCCACGACGTACCTGGGGCTGGAGAGCTACGTGACGATGGTGCTCGACATCGCGCTCGGCGTCGCAATCGTCGTGCATACGACCGACGGCGCGCGCGTCGAGCTGGAGCACCGCAACGCCGCGCTGGCGCACGCCGAGCGCGCGCTGCGCGAAGCCGCGTACACCGACGCGCTTTGCAGCATTCCGAACCGCGCCGCGTTTGGCGCGGATCGAAGCACCGCTCGCGAGCGGAACCGTCGGGATGACCGCTGTCGACAGCCTCGAGACGGCAAACAGATGCGCCAAGTCGGCGGACCAGCGGCGTTCACGGCAGCTCGCACCTTGCGCGAATGCTGCGCCGCGGCGGGCACCGTGTACCGCATCGGCGGCGACGAGTTCGCGGGCATTTGGAACGACCTGAACACCGACCAGGTCCGCGCGATGCTCGCAGCGACCGACGGCGATCTCGCCGTGCTCGGCGAAGATTTGCGCGCGCCGGTGCGCATCTCGTGGGGCGTGGCTGCATTCGGCGCCCACCGGACGTTCGCGGACGCGCTGATCGCAGCGGACACGCGCCTCTACGAAACCCGCACCGTCCGCAGCCGCCTGGCCGAGCTCGAGCGCGGGTGAGCGCCGCAATACGGTAGCGAACCGTAGCTCGATAGGGAGGGTTGACCAAGCTTCCCGCGAATGGGTGTTTCCTCGCCCGCTTCGACGCCCTGAGGTTGCCATGAAGAACGCCGGCTCAACGGTTTTCTGCACCATCGTTCCACCGCACGTCTACGACCGGCTGGGCAAGAGCGCGTATGCGGACATCGTCGAGGCGGCACACAAGAATGCCAAGCTCACCGAACGGCTGCGCGGACAGCGCGACGTGCTCAGCCTGTTGCCGTCGCTCGCGCGAACGCCGGGCGCGGTGCGCCGCACGGTCTACGATGCGGCGACGGACCAAACGCTGCCGGGCACCGTCGTGCGGGGCGAGGGGGGCCCGGCGGTGGCCGACCAATGCGTCAACGAAGCCTACGACGGTGCTGGGCTCGTCGCCGATTTCTACCGCACGCGGTTCGGCCGCGACTCCATCGACGGGCGCGGAATGCGGCTGGACTCGACGGTCCATTACGGCGTCAAGTTCGACAACGCGTTCTGGAACGGCTCGCAGATGGTTTACGGCGACGGCGACGGCGTCGTGCTCCACAACTTCACGAGCACGATCGACGTGATCGCGCACGAGATGACGCACGGCGTCACGCAGAGCGAGTCCGCGCTCGAATACGAAGGTGAGTCCGGCGCGCTCAACGAGCACCTGTCCGACGTGTTCGGCTCCGTGATCAAGCAGTATTCGCTCAACCAGGCGGTGGCGCAGGCGGACTGGCTCATCGGGGAAGGCGTGCTCGTCGCACCCACGCCGATGCCGGCCGGCGGCGTCGCGCGCGCCTTGCGCGACATGCTCAATCCGGGAACGGCGTACGCGAACCTGCCCGACCTCGGCGACGATCCGCAGCCTGCGCACATGAACGACCTCTTCACGGGCTCCGAGGACAGCGGCGGCGTGCACATCAACTCCGGCATCCCGAACAAAGCGTTCGCGACCTTCGCCATGGCCGTCGGCGGCAACACCTGGGACCCCAAGGGCCCGGCGGAGATCTGGTACGAAACCGCGACCGCGAGCGGCTTGCAGTCGGCCGCGACGTTCCAAGATTTCCGCGACCTCACGGTGAGCGCGGCGAAACGCATCGCGGCGCAACCCCGTGGACGCGCTCGTCGCCGCGTGGGCGAGCGTCGGGCTATGACGCTGCATGAGATTCCTGTGGTCGCGCCCGGCCGGGGATGAGTGCGAGCGCGACCGCCGCGGCGACGACGCAAACGCTCGCCGACGCGAGCATCACCGCGCGGAAGCCGGCCAGATAGCCCTCCCGCACGGCGTCCCCCACCGCGCCTCGATCCGCCGCGGGAACGTCGGCCGGGACGGTTCCGGCATACAGGCGCGCGCGGTCGTCGTGCGCGATCTGCGCGGTGCGCGCGCTCACGTGATGGCCGGCAATGCGCTTGTCGAAGCCCGCGGTGAAGACGCCGGCGAGCACGATTCCGAGCGCGGCGATCGCGAGCAGGCCCGCCGTCCGCGCCACCGCGTTGTTGACGCCCGACGCGACGCCGCTCTTCTCGGTGTCGACCGCGTCGAACACCGTCGTCGTCAGCGGCGCGACGAACAGCGTTCCGCCGATGCCCAGCAGCAGCGCCGCGGGAAAATACGTCGTCCAGTACGAGCCGCCGAGCCCCGGTATCGCGAATGCGACGAAACCGAGCGCGGCGACCAGCGCGCCGGCAACCAGCGGAATGCGCGCGCCGATGCGCGCCGTGAGCCCGCCCGACCATCGCGACAGCAAGAACATCAGCAGGATGAACGGCAGCAGCGCCGCACCGGCGGCCGTCGGCGTGTAGCGCTGAATGTCGACGAGCATGTACGGCAGGAAGTAGAGGCTGCCGCCGAGCGCCGCGTACAGGAAAAGCGTGTAGAGGTTCGTCGCCGCGAATACGCGCGACCGGAACAGGTCGAGCGGCACCATCGGCGCGGGCGAGCGCCGCTCCACGACGACGAACGCGTACAGCAGCGCGACGCCCGCGACGATCGCCGCAATCCCGAGCACGCCCGGCCGGCCGCCCTGCGACTGGATCAGCCCGAACGTGAACGCGCCCAGGCCGAGCGTCGCGAGCGCGGCGCCGGGCAGATCGAGCTGTTGCGGCATCTCCTCGTCGCGGCTCTCCGGAAAACCGCGCCACGCGATCGCGACGACGCAGATCGCGATCGGGATGTTGATGAGAAACACCCAGCGCCACGACGCGTGCTGCGCGAGCCACCCGCCGATGACGGGTCCCGCCGCGCCGGTGATCGAGGCGAACCCCGACCACGTCCCGATCGCGCGCCCGCGTTCGGCGCCCGTGAAGAACGCGCTGATCAGCGCGAGCGACTCCGGCATCGCGAACGCGCCGCCGACGCCTTGCGCGCACCGCGCCGCGATCAGCACGTCGACGTTCGGCGCCAGCACGCATCCGACGGACGAGAGCGCGAACACGGCGATGCCGATGACGAACAGCCGTTTGCGGCCGTAGAGATCGCCGAGCGACCCGCCGAGCAGGATCAGCGCCGCCAAGAACAGCGAGTAGCCTTCGACGACCCACTGCATCTGCGCGGCATTCGCCGCGAGCTCGCGCTGGATCACCGGAAGCGCGACGTTGACGGCGCTGCCGTCGATGAACGTCATCGCCGAGCCGAGGACCGCCGCGACCAGCACCCAGGTCTTCGTCACGAGGTCAGAATCGGGTATGATGATCGCGACCCCCTGCTTTCAACGGAGAACCGCATGAGCGAGATCGCATGGCTCGGGTCGCTCGACGAGGCCTTGCGCGCGGCGCAGAACGGCGAACGGCTCGTGCTGATGGACGTTTTCAACCCGGGTTGAGGCGGCTGCAAAGCGCTGGATACCGTGACGTATCCCGAAGCCCCGGTGCGTGAGGCGATCGAACGTCTCGCCGTCCCTTTCCAAATCGACAACACCATCGATGCGAACCAGCCGGTGCTGGACCGCTATCGCCACGTCTGGACGCCGGATCTGCGCGTGCTCGACGCCGACGGCACCGAGCTGTATCGCTGGAACGGCTACCTCCCGCCGTTCGAGTTCGCGCCGCAGCTCATCGCCGCGTTCGCGCACGCGCGGCTGCGCCGCAAAGAGTACGACAAGGCGAAAGCGCTGTACGAAGGAGTCGTGCTGCGGCGCTTCCCGACCGCGCTGGTCGCCGCCGAAGCGCAGTACTACCTCGGCGTGAGCGGCTACCGCGCGACGCACAACCAAAGCGATCTGCTGCACGCATGGCACGACCTGGAGAAGACTCATCCCGACAGCGAGTGGACGGTCAAGCAAAACTTCTAAACCGAGCCGCGCGCAAGAAGGCGCGCAAGAAGAAAGCGCCGCCGCTCAAGGTGCTCAAGCGCCCGACGCCGCCGGAACGGATTCCGCGCGTCGTCGAGAACCCGATGCTAAGCGATCACCTCGCGATCATCACGCAGGCGATCTTCCAGGCCGGCTTGTCGTGGTCGTTCATCGACGCGCGCTGGGAGCGCTACGTCGCGGCGTTCGACGGCTTCGACGTCGAGAAGGTCGCCGCGTACGACGACGCCGCGATCGCCCGGTTGATGCAGGCGGCCGACATCGTGCATTCGCGCGCGAAAATCGAAGGCACGATCCGTAACGCGCGCGCGCTGCTGGAGATCGAGCGCGAGTTCGGCTCCGTCCGCGCGTATCAGACGTCGTTCGCGAGCTACGACGCGCTGCGCCGCGACACGTCGAAGCGGTTCGCCTACCTCGGTGACATGAACACGTACTACTGGCTGTATCGCACCGGCGCACCCGTGCCCGACGTCGAAGCCTGGATGAAAACGCAGGCAGCGGACCACCCGCGCATCCGCGAGATGGTGGCTGGATGTAGGCCGGTTCGCATGTAACCGCGTGGTAACCGGCATCGGTCACGATGGAGCAAACGCGCTGGGGGGAAACGTATGATTCGATCGTGCTGGCTATTGTGCGCCATCGTATCCTGTGCGACGGCAGCAGCGGCGGCGCCGGATTTGGCAGCAGCGGCTCCGCCGCACCTCCCGGCGGTCTCCGCGGTCATCGCGCCTGCACCCGGAACATGCCCGACCGGTCTGACGGCGCCGCGCATCATCGTCGCCCTCGACCGCGGTTACCAAACGTTCCGCGACGTTGTCACGACCGGTGCGCCTTGCTCGCTGTCGCTCGCCCGGGCTTTTCCGAAACGGCTTGCCGGGGACCCGCCGGACACCGCAACCGGAGCCGTCGTGCTCGCCTTTACGAGCGACGGGCTGCAGCTCCATTTCGACCTGCAGCAACCGCCGGGGCTGACCAAGACCGTACCGTACGCGGGCATCGATCTGAACGCAGACGACAACATCGCCATCCTGCTGCGCGCTCGCACATCCCCGACGGCCTTGGGGTCGACGATGTTCTCCGCTGCGGTGAACCCAAGCGGAAAGTGCACCTCGCTCAACGACCGGCCGGGCTACCAGCTCAACCACCTGCAGTGCAGCGCGACACCCGACGATCCCGCCGCCGCGCGCGCGTCCGGGCAAAACCAATGCTGCTGGGCCGGGACGCTCACGGTTCCGTATGCGGCACTCGTCGCCGCCGGAATGCCGTCGGATTTTGCCGTTCGTGTCGAGCGCGTCGTGCGCGTCTCCCGGCAGCGCACGGAGCTCTATTTTTCGGGCGGTGCGGCGCTGAAGGACGACGGGGCGTGGGTGCCGGTCGCCATCACCGGACCGGCCGTCGCACAGCACGAGCGGTATCTCGGGGCCGCGTCGAACGTGGGGTTCAACCCGAGCGTCCCGCCGCACCGCGTCGCCGCCACGGCGTACCTTCCGATCGATCCGCACGACGCCGTGTCGACGAGCGTCGCCGACGACTCCGGCCCGCTGCTGACGCTACGCGACAGGGCGCTCAGGGACATCTTGCCGAGCGATCAGCTCGCCGGCTTCGCCTGCGTTTCGTGCGGATCGTTTCAGACCGACCATGCGTCCGCGTTCAATCCGCCCGTGCCGTCAGCCGACATCTTGGGCGCCGACTTCTCGAGCTTGGGCGTTGACAGCGTACCGTTCGCGTTCGACGCGGCCGGCTATCCGATCGACTGGGGCGTCAAAGGGCTCTTCGCCGACGAGTCGCTCGCGTTCGCGACGATGAACGGAACCACGGCGAGCAACGGTTCCGCTCGCGACGGTATCGTGCGGCTGATGCGGCGCTTCGATTGGGGGACGCAAACGTTGCGCGTGGGTGTCGATCATGCGTTCGCAAACCGGAGCATCGCCACACCGGCCGCAACGGGCACGTTCCCGCCGATCGTATCGACGCTGCAGCGTTCGACGAATACCGAGGCGTCACTGGGGTACTCGTACGCGATCACGCCGAGCGACATCCAGTCGCAGTCGCAGACGACGGCGAACACGACGCTGCTCAGCGCGCTGCTGCGCTACGGGACGCAGTATTCGAGCCAGGCGCAGCGCCTGGACATGGCGCTCTCGGCGCAAATACAGCCGCCGTACGCGAACACGCGCCGCCAGCCGGGATCGTTGCCGACGCTGCTCGCGGCGGTCGGCTACCGCAGCCTTGGACCGTCGTATGCGCCGATCGACGCGGACTTCGATCCGGTGTCAGGGCTGCACGGTTTCTACGGAACGTTGAGCTATGCCGAACCGCACCCGGAAAAGCCCGGCTTCTCCGGGGCTTCGGTCACCGTGCACCGATTCTCCGATGCGTTCGAAGCGCGCGATGTCGCGGTGACCGCTTCCGCGTCCGTGAGGCTCGGAACCGCGAATCATTTCGCGCTCGCGGGCGGCGTCACCACGGGAACCGTCGCCGTGTCGCAAGCGGCGCGGCTGAGCGGGAGCCCGTTCGTCGTGCGCGACGACCAAGGCGGCGCGGCATTTCTTCCCAACAGCTCGTACTCGCTCTCCCTCACGTCGACGTCCGCTTCGCACGAAGCCAGTCTCGGCTACACGGTCGGACGTTCGCCAAGCTGCGATTCCACCGCGGCCGCTGCGCCGTGTTTTGCATACCGCCAGCCGAGCGTGTCCGCGACGCTGTTCTGGTTGCCTTTCGATGCCGTCTTCGTCGTCGCGGCAATCAAGAACCAAAACGACAATGCGCTCAACCTCGTCTCGGGCGGCCCCGTCGCGGGAGAGGTCGCTACAAGCTCGGGCCAAGTAACGACCGCCGGACACATCGTCCGCAACGGGGCGATCGGAGCTTATCTTTTCAACGGAAAATGCTCGACGCTGACGCTGTCGACGGAAAACCGCGGTGGAAGCTTCGAAACGTTTTCGCAGAGCCCGCCCTCGCCGGGCTTCACGAACACGGCAGCCCTCGAACTCGTTCCACGGCCAACTGGCCGACGATCCTAGTCGCCTACTCGCGCGTCGGAACGCTCGGACAAACGCCGGCGACGCAATTCCTCGTACGCGCGCGGTTTGGGGTCCCGGAACACGCGTTCCGCGCCGACGTGCGCCATAACTGTGCGGGCCGGTAAAGACCGGACGCGTCAGACTAGCATCCGCTGATCGGAGAGACGAACCATGGCCGACGATCCGACGAAGAAACCATCGGGCACGCAGCTGCGCCAGACGCAACGGCTCGCGTCGCTTCTGGAAGTGGCCAACGCCGCTTCCCCCGCGGACGTCGGAAAATGCGTCTGGGTGGACCGCGACGGCAACGAGCACTGCAACAACTGGACCGAATTCCAGTGCGAGCAGTTCGCGGGCGAGTTTTCGCCGGGCGAGCGCTGTGAGCGCTGAGGTGACGACGCGCGTCAGCTCGCGGTCGCGTGAACCTTTGCTTCGCGGTAGTGTTCGATGTGGTCGTAGACGTCGTCCGGGAAGCGCAAGTCGCGGTAGACGTTGCCGAGGTCCGGGTCGTCGGGGTTTTCGATGATCGGGTAGTCTTGCCGGCTTTGGAAATCCAGGATCTTCGGGCGCTTCGGCGGGCTGTAGCCGGCGTCGATCACTTCGCGCACCATCGTGCGCGCCTGCTCTTCGGAGAAGTCGCGGTCGTTGGCCAGCGCGGCGACGACCTCGTCCTCAGTACCGAAATGGCGCGCGACCATCGCGAAGACGAGGCGGCCGTAGTGGCCGATGTCCGTGCCCGCGGCGAGGTCGTCCAGCAGGCGGGCCATCATTCTGTCGTTGCGGAGTTCGTCGAACATGCTTCGGTTCTACCCGAACACATGTTCGACGAATCGCGCTTACCGGGGCAGCGGATCAGCCGTTGGTGACGGTGCCGCTCTGGCTCTTCCAGATTTCGTTGGTCTGCTGGCGGATCAGATCGCCGGCGCCGGCTTGGACGTTCTGACCGTCGATCTGCAGCTCGGCCAGCACGACCTCCGGGATCACCTGGTTGATCGTCATCACCACTTGCGAGTAATCCGCGAGATGGCGCTTCGCGAGGTCTGCGGTCGCCGTGTCGCCCAGTCCCACCGCCGTCGCCAAGAGCATCGTGTAGCTGATCGTCGAGAGGCTCAGCGCGGTGTAGTCGTCGCGCAAGTTCTTGGACACCTTGGTCTTGCGCACGCTGTCGATCGCCGCGGCGCCGGCGCCGAGCAAGCTGCTCCACGCTGATTTCACCGGGCTGGCTTCATGGCCGCCGAGCTGTTCGAGGCACTGCTCGAGCGCGGTGACGTGCGAGTCGGTGAGGCCTTTGAGGCTGGTGATCACCGCCAGCGCGCCGGGGAATTTCTTGGTATCTTCCATGTCGAGCTGCCGCTGCAGCGGCTGCGCGATGTGGCGTTCCAGCGCCAGCATGTCGCTGACGTAGGTTTGGATCGAGTGCCGTTCGTTCTCGCCGGTTCCACCTTGCGCGGACGAATCGTAACGGATCGTTGAATCTTGGGTCGTTCCGAGGTCACTCATGCGGGCATTGTGCCCGAGAAGGCGAGGCGGCACGCGGGTCAAGGGGTCGGTTGGACTGCGCGTTCAGCCGCCGAGGCGCGCCGTTGCGGCGTCGATGGCCCGCGCGTACGCTTCGATCGCGGCCGACGTCGACGCGATCCCGGCGCGCGCGCCGTCCCAGTCGCGCTGCTCGATCTGCTCGCGGATCGCGGGGAGCGTCTTGACGCCGTAGCCGGTGTAGAATCCGGGCGCGTACAGCGCGTGGCGGTACCACGGCCGCTTGGGCAGTCCGCCGCCGAGCAGCGCGCGTTCGGTCGCGATGAGCGCCGCGTCCAGCGCGGCGTCACCGGCGCCGCGATACGCCGCCAGCTTCGCGTCGTATGCGGCGGCGCTCGGCTTGAGCTTCGCCGCAGCGGCGGTCAGCGGCGCGAAGTCGAGCGCGGGCACCGCGGGCAGCGTCGCCGGCGGAACGTACGTCTCGCGCGGATCTTGCGCGACGACGAACGAGCCGTCCGCGACGAGCGCGTTCTGACGCGCGGTCTGCGCGCGCATGTCGTCGAGCAGCTTCTGCACTTGCGCCGCGTAGCGCGCCACCGTGTCGGCCGACGGCGTGAACGCGAACGGCAGCACGTCGGCGTTGGCGAACCGCAGCACGATGCGGCCCGCCGTCTTCGAAAGCGTCACGCCGTACGCGAAGTCGCGGCCGTCCTTGAACGTCGTGAACTCGTGGAACGAGTCGAAGATCGAATGGTACGAGCCGCTGTCGTCCTCGCCGCCGTAGCCGAGGTTGAACGCGGCGATGCCGCCATGCTGGATGAACGACGAGTAGTCGCTGCCCGAACCCAGCGCGCCGATGTGAAACGCGGTGCCGTCGCCCGCGTCGTCGTTCGCCGCCGCACCGCCGAAGCGCGCGACTCGCTGCGCCGCCAGCGCGCGCGCCTTCACCGTGACGTGCCGCTCGGGATCGACGACGTCGTCCGCGACGCCGCTCGCGAGCGCTTCGAGCGAGTGCGAGCCGCCGATGAACAAGTTGCCGCGGCCGTTGGTGTCGCTGTTGACGTACACCGCGGCTTTCGTCGTGAGCTCGGCAAGATGCGTCTCGAGCCATTCGGTCGAGCCGAGCAGTCCCGGTTCCTCGCCGTCCCACAAGCAGTACACGATCGTGCGCTTGGGGCGGTCGCCCGCGCGCGCCAGCGCGCCGGCCGCCTTCGCTTCCGCCAGCAGCGCGACGGCGCCGGCGATCGGGTCTTCGGCGCCGTTCACCCACGCGTCGTGGTGGTTGCCGCGCACGACCCATTCGTCGGGCCGCTCGCTGCCCGCCAGCCGCGCGATCACGTCGTACGCCGGGCGCAGCTTCCAGTCGAACGCGAGCGCGAGGTGCACGCGCGCCGGCCCGCCGCCGAGGTGGTACGTGAACGGCAGCGCGCCGCGCCACGCCGCCGGCGCAACGGGGCCGCCGAGCG
The DNA here is from genome assembly GCA_963723635.1 of Vulcanimicrobiota bacterium. GTDB lineage: Bacteria > Vulcanimicrobiota > Vulcanimicrobiia > Vulcanimicrobiales > Vulcanimicrobiaceae > Vulcanimicrobium. The sequence goes on from CAVRRP010000015.1 coordinate 17,228, forward strand.
CGCGCAGCAGCGGCGCCGCGTCGGTGTACGAGATCGGCAGCACCGGGATCTTCGTGATAGTCGGAATCTGCGCGAGCGGCAGATGCTTCGCGCCGGGCACCGAGCCGTAGCCGGGCGTCGACGGGTCGCCGGGATAGCGCTCCATCTCGTTCACCGAGCCGCGCTGCCCGCTCGTCGGGTTGCGCATCACGCCGTTGGGATACGCGTCGCCCTGCCAGTAGCCGTCGTCGCGCGGGTCGGAGTAGATGATGCAGCCCACCGCGCCGTGCTCCGCCGCGACCTTCGGTTTGATGCCGCGCCACGACTGGCCGTAGCGCGCGATCGCGATCTTGCCGCGCACGTCGACGCCGTGGCGCGCGAGCTCGTCGTAGTCGCGCGGCAGACCGTAGTTCACGTACACGAGCGGCGCGGTGACGTCGCCGTCGCGCGAGTACGCGTTGAACAGCGGCAGCTGCTCGGACGTCTGCCACGACGTCGGATCTTGCTTCAGCGGTTTCTCGCGCAGCGACGCGACGAAGCGGGTCGGCGCGACCATCTCCAGCACGCGCCGCTTCGGCCACGGCATGAGCACGTCGAACCGCTCGATGCGCGCGTCCAGCCCGAACGACGCGAACAGCGCCGCGAGATACTTCGCGTTGTCGGCGTCGTACGGCGAGCCGAGATGGTGCGGGCGCGCCGTCAGCCGCTGCATCCACGCGCGCTGATCGGCGGGGCGCAGCAGCGCGTCGAAGCGCGCCTCGCGGTCGCGCTCGGCTTGCGCGGACGCAGCGGCGAACCCGAGCAGCGCTGGCGATGCGGGCGCGGACGAGGCGGGCGGCGCGCTCTGCGCGCGCAGCGGCGCGGGGAAGGCGCTCGCGGCGAACGCGAACGCGAGCGTGCAGACGGCGATTGGGCGGATCACACGCGCGTGGTACGCGCTTCCCGTTTCCGCACCTGGTCGGCGCGCAGCCGCAGCGCGAACGTCGTGCCCGTCGCGGACGTCTCGACCAGCGCCAGCGTCCCGCCGGCCCGTTCGACCGCGCGCTTGGCGATCGCCAGCCCGAGCCCGGAGCCTTCGACGTCGCCGCGCGTCGCGCCGCGGTAGAAGCGGTCGAAGATCGAGGCCCGGTCGTCGGGATGGATCCCCGGCCCCCGGTCGGCGACGGTGATCTCGACGCCGCCGTCGGCGGCGTCCGCGACGATGCGGATCGGCGCGCCGGGCGCGTATTTGATCGCGTTGTCGACGACGTTCGCGATCGCTTCGTGGATCTCGGTGAGGTTGCCGATCACGGTAGCGTCGACCGCGCAGTCGAGTTCGATCGCCAAGCCGGGATGCAGCAGCCGGCGCGCGTCGACGATCTGGTCGAGCAGGGGGCACAGGTCGAACGGCTCGGGCGGCCGCACGTCCTCGCCTTCCATGCGCGCGAGCAGCACGAGGTTGTCGATGAGCGTGCGCATGCGCGCGCCCTCGATGCCGATCGACGAAAAGATGCGGCGCGAGCGCTCGTCGCCCGCCTCGACCCGGCGCCGCAGCAAGTCGATGTAGCCCAGCACGATGGTGAGCGGCGTGCGCAGCTCGTGCCCGGCGTCGGCGACGAACTGGCGCATCTGCGTCTCGGCCGCCTGGCGCTCGGCGAAGGCCGCCGCGACCTGCGACGCCGCGGCGTTGTACGCAAGCGCGATCGCGTCGAACTCGCTCTTGCCGGCCACGGCGATGGGCTGCGGGCGGAAATCGCGTGCGGCGAAGCGCTGCAGCGCGTGCGTCACCTCGACCAGCGGGCGCAGCACCTGCTGCGTGATGAAGCGCCCGCCGAGCCACGCCAGCCCGCCGGCCGCGGCGCTCACGAGGATGATCCCGGCGAGCAGCCAGATCGCGATGCGCTGGAAATCTTCGGGCGCCGCCGCGAGCTGCAGGTCGCCGTCCAGGAACTCGATGTGCTCCGGCCGCGTGCCGAAGGCGGTCGAGAGCGCGAGCCCCAGCCGCGGTCCGCCGAAGCGCAGCGAACGGACTTCCTCGTGCACCACCCGGCCGTCCACGATCGTCGTCGGGATCCGCGGCACCTCCGGCCGTCCGCGCGCGCGTTCCGGCGTCCGCCGCGGCGTCGCGTACATCCGCACGCCCGTGCGGTGTTCCCGCTGCTCGAGCTCGATCGCGGCGCTCTCGAACGACTGGCCGCGAATGCCCGCGCGCGCCCCGAACGCCGCGGCATTACGCGCGCCGTCGCTGATCCCGTCGCTGACGATGTGCGCGTAGAACCCCATCGCGATCACGGCGCACGCGCACGCCACCACGAACACCAGCGCCACGGCGGCCGCGACGTACCAGGCCGTCAGCCGCCGCGCGAAGCTCGTGAACATGCCTGCGTCGTTAGTGGATGCGCAGCGCGTAGCCTGCGCCGCGGATGGTGCGGATCAGCTTGGGCTCGAAGCCCGCGTCGATCTTGGCGCGCAGGTACGACACGTACGTCTCGACGGCGCCCGGGCCGACGTCGCGGTCGGTGCCCCACACGAGGTCGAGCAGCTGGTCGCGCGTGAACACCCGCTCGGGGTTGCGCACGAACGTGAGCAGCAGCGCGTACTCGCGCGCGGACAGCTCGATGCGCTGGTCGCCGCGCTTGACGTCGCGGCGGTCCAGGTCGATCGTGAGATCGGCGTACGACACGATGGACGGCTGCTCGAGCCGCGGCCGGCGCAGCGCGGAGTAGAGCCGCGCGACGAGCTCCGACATCTCGAACGGTTTGGGGATGTAGTCGTCGGCGCCGCGGCGCAGCCCGGTGATGCGGTCGTCGGTGTCCGACTTCGCGCTGAGCATCAGGATCGGCGCCTCGGTGATGCGGCGCAGCATCGGCAGCAGCTCAAGCCCGTCGATGAACGGCAGCATCACGTCGAGCACGATCGCATCCGGCCGCCAGTCGCGCACCAGCTGCAGCCCCGTCCGGCCGTCGGGCGCGCTGCGCACCTCGAAGCCGTCCTCCGCGAGGCCCAGCTCGAGCAGCTCGCGGAGGTGGCGCTCGTCGTCGATCACGACGACCCGGTGTGTCGCTGCTGCCATGCGTTTACTGTTTGACGCTGCCGCCGCCGGTCCCGAGGTCCGGCGGGCGCACGACGAACAGGCCGAGGTTGGGAGCGTAGTAGAGCGCGTTGCCGCCGCGGCGGCCCTGGCCGTTGGGCCGCGGGCTCTCACCGGGCCGCGGGCTCGCCCCGGGCTGCGGCGACGCCGCGGCGGGTGCGGAGGGCGCCGCACCGGCGTCCGGGCTCGCCGACGGGCCGGGTGACGGTCGCGTGACCGCAACCTGCACGCCGGCCTCCACGTCGAAGCCCTTGGCCTTCGCTTCGGTCGTCGTCAGCACGGTGCCGTAGGCGCACGCGGACACGGCGCGCAGCGGCGCGAGCGCGGCGAGCAGCTCAGGCGGCGGCGTGAACTGCTGCCGCTGATCGGTCGAGTCGGGCGACGCCGCGATCACGCGCTCCTGGAAACCGCCCGGTCCGCCAGGACCGCCCGGCCCGCCGGGACCGCCAGGTCCGCCCGCGCCGCCGGCGCGCGCGCCGCCGGCGCCGGCGTTGGGACGCGCCGCGCGCATCTTGTCGAGGACGCTCTGCGGGATGTTCGGGTTGAGCCCGAGATACCAGGTGCCTTTCGGATCGCCGTGCGGCGTGACCGTGAGGCCGTCGACCGCGGGCAGCGGCGTCTGGCCCGCGCCGTATGCCGTCGCCGCGGCACCGAGCTGCGCGAGCACTTTCTGCGCCTCCGGCTTGAGGTCGGCGGTGCACTCGGTGCGGCTCGCGGCGATGCTCAGCGGGTCGACGCCCGCAGGCGGCGGGATGAACTGCAAGCGCCCGAAGCCCAGGCCCCCGCGCTGGCCTTGCGTGCCGGCCGCGCCGGCGGTCTGCGCGCCGCGCGCGCCCGTCGCCGCGCCGCGCGAGAAGCCCGCGCCGGGCCGCGCACCGGTGTTGAACGAGTACGTCACGGTGTAGCTGCGCGGCGCGTTGGGGTTCGCCGCTTGCAGCAGCGAGCCGCCGCCGCTGAGCGGGATCGGCTGCGCGTACTGCAGCGTCGAGAAGTAGCCGCTCTCGGTGTTGAACAGGTTCGAGGCGAACAGCGTGAGGCGCCCCATGCCGAGCGCGTGCGACAAGCCCAGCGTTCACCAGGGTGAACGGCGCGAGCCGCTGGTTGTTGTTCGGCCCGACGTAGCGCGCGTTGGCGAGGAACTCGACGCCGCTCCACGGCTGCAGGGCGTCGATGGTGAGGTTGCCGGTGTGCAGCGGGCGGCCCGGGATCTGCGAGTCCAAGATCAGCGTGCTGTCGAACCCGGTGAAGCGCGGATCGGCCGCGGTGACCTGCGCCGAGCTGGTCGTGTACGACGGGATGACGACGACGTTCTTGCCGATGCCGATGCGCGCCGTCGCGGTGTAGCCTTGGTACACGCGCGTCGTGCCGCCGATGAGCTGCGACACGTAGAGCGATTGCGCCGTGAGCGGCGAGAACCCGGGACACACTTGTCCGTAGTAGCCGTTCACCGCGTCGAAGTACGGATCGCCCGGGAACATGCCGAGGCTCGCGGCGGTGACTTGCGCGTTGACGAGCTGGCCGGCCTGGTCCTGGCGGTAGGTGCTCAGCGAGAACTGCCCGTGCGCCCACTGGTGCGTCCACGACGCATCGTAGCTCAGCGCGGACTGGTGGCCGGGCAGATCGCCCGGTCCGCTGACCTGCGCGGTGTTGGCGAAGCAGTTCACGCGCGCGGAATTCGGGTCGCTCGGCGAACGCACGATGCCGTTGGCGGCCTGCGAGCTGCCGATGGAGATCGAGGCGTTATAGCTGTCGTTGCCGGTCGGGCGCCAGCTCGCGCTGAAACCGCCCAGCAGCGACGAGCCGCTGCCGGTCGTGCCCGCGTACGAAAGGTTCGGGCCGACCGTGAGCTTGTCGTTCACCTTGAACTGGTCGGCGAACTGCACTTGCCGCGACGCGGTCGCGAACGTCGAGGGACGCACGAACAGCGCGCTCGTGCCGCTCAGCACCAGCGGCGTGGACGTCGTGATCCCGGCGTAGGTCGAGCCCGACAGCGTGAACGTGTGCTTGTCGCGCGTGAGCGTCGCGCTGGCCGCGATCCCGCGCGCCAAGCTGCCGCTCTCGGACGAGAACGGGCTGAGCTGCGGGCCGGGAGCGCACGCGCGCCCCCACCGGCAGCAACGGATCCGGGCACGGTGCGGTAGATGTAGCGGTTGAGGTCGTTCGCCAGCGACTGGTTGGTGTTGACGTAGCCGGTCACCGAGATCGCCGTGTCGCCGATGAGCGACTGCACCGTGCCGTACGCGAACTGGAACTTGCCGGTGTTGCCGTTGTCGGGCCCGATGCCGCAGGGCAGCGGCGTCACGAACTGCGTGCACAGCGAGGAATTCGACTGATTGTTCTGCAGCGCGGTGAACATGAGCGTCGTGCGATCGGTCAAGCCGTAGCGCAGCTTGACGAAGTCGCCGATGTTCGCGTTCTCGCCGCCGTGCGCGTAGTCCAGGCCGCTCTGGTCGACGTAGTCCTGGAACGTCAGCGGGCTGTTGCCGGCGCGCTTGGTGTGCAGCAGCGCGATGCCGAGCTTGCCGATCGAGCCGGTCTCGCCGATCTGGTAGTTGTAGCGGTCGAACGTGCCGTACGACGACGCGAACTTCGTCTGCCACGTCTGCGTCGGCTGCAGCGTGCGGAAGTTCACCGAGCCGCCGAGCGCGCCGGCTTGCGCGCCGAAGCTCACGCCGGCGCCGGAGAACAGGTCGCTGTTGATGGAGCGCAGGTTCACGGCCGAGCCGGGTGCGCCGAGCGGGATGCCGTCGAGCGTGACCGCCGTCTGCGACTCGTCGTGGCCGCGCAGCGAGATCGTCTGCGGCGCGTTGGGATCGTTGGAGTCCTGCGTCACGTCGACGCCGCCGATGGTCGACAGCGCGTCGGTGAGCGAGTCGGAGATGCGGCGCACGGCGCTCGAGTCGTCGACGTCGGTGGTGACGACGGTGACGCGCGCGCGCACCGTGCCGATGATCTTCAGGCCGCCGGTGTCGGTCGTGGACGTCGTAGGCGACTGCGCGGCGGTCTGCTTCTGCACGCCGAGATCCACGTCGACCGCGACCTGCTTGTTGCCCAGCACCTCGAACGCCGACGACGTCACGCCGGTGAAGCCGCTCTTGGACACGCGCACGCGGTAGATGCCGCTGGGCACGTCGGTGTATTTGACGATCCCGCTCTTGGTCGTTAGCGCGCTGGCCACGGTCGGGCCGATGAGAAAGACGCGCACGTCCGCGAGCGCTTGCTGCGCGGCAGCGTCCTTGACGGTGATTTGAATGATCCCGGTGTCGCTCGAACTCTGCGCGCTCGCCGGCACGATCGTTCCGATCATCCCGAGGAGCAACGCGAGAACGAGCGCGAACGCGGACCAGCGGCTCGGTGCCCTGCTCATGTCGTGCGAAATCCTGGCATTGGGTTCTGTGCTGTCCCTGAGAACGCAGCGGCCGGCATCAGGGTCTCATCGCGTTCTCAGCGATGACCGCCAGAAAATCGCGGGCCGAAGTCGGCCAGCTTCTTCTCACCCACCCCGCTGATCGCCCGCAGCTGGGCCGGCGTGCGCGGAACGTCGCGCGCCATCGCGCGCAGGACCGCGTCGCTGAACACGACGTACGAGGGGACGTCCCGCTCGGCGGCGATCTCGCGCCGCAGCGCCCGCAGCGCGGCGAACAGGTCGCGGTCGTACTCCTCGTCGTCGCCGCCGGTCGCCCCCACGGTCGGGCGAACCCGCCGCCCGGTGGGGACGGCAACCGCCTCGCGCACCACGACCGGCGTCCGCTCGACGAGCACGCGCCTTCCCGCTTCGGTCAGTGCGACGACGTTGTGCCGCGCGGCGTCCTGCGCGATCAGCCCCAGCCGCAGCAGCTCGTCGGCGAGGTGGCGCCAGGCCCGGCGGTCGCGGTCCTTGCCGATTCCGTAGGTCGAGAGGCGCTCGTGGTACCAGCGCTCGATCTTCTCCGTCTTCGCGCCGACCAGCACGTCGATCACGTGCGCGATCCCGACCCCGTAGCCGTGCGACTCGCGCACGCGGTAGATGCACGACAGGAGCTTCTGCGCGTCGACCGTCGCATCGTACGACGCGCGCGGCGCGATGCAGTTGTCGCAGTTGCCGCACTGCTCGTGCGCGTACGTCTCGCCGAAATACGCCAGCAGCTCGCGCCGGCGGCAGCCGTTGGAGTACGCGAACGCCTTCACGCGCTCGAGCTGCGCGCGCGCGGCGGGCTGCTCGCCGGGCGGCTTCTCGTCGATGAAGCGCTCGATGCGCGCGATGTCGCCGTACGCGAAGAACCACGCGCACTCCGCCGGCAAGCCGTCGCGCCCGGCGCGGCCCGTCTCCTGGTAGTAGCCTTCGAGGCTGCGCGGCACGTCCCAGTGCACGACGAAGCGCACATTGGACTTGTCGATCCCCATGCCGAACGCGATCGTCGCGCACATCACGCGCACGTCGTCGCGAATGAACGCTTCCTGCCGTTTGCCGCGCGTCGCGGAGTCGAGTCCGGCGTGATACGCAAGCGCGGGGATTCCGGCCGATGCGAGCGCATCCGCGAGCTTCTCGGTGTTCGCGCGGCTGCCCGCATACACGATGCCGGCCTCGTCGTCGGGCCGCGCGCGCATCCACTTCACCAGCGCTTCGACCGTGCGCGGCGCGTGCAGCACGCGATACGTGAGGTTCGCGCGGTCGAACGACGCGACGTGCACGGCGGGGCGCACGAGCCCCAGCTGCGCGACGACGTCGTCGCGCACGCGTGACGTCGCGGTCGCGGTGAACGCGCAGAACGGCACGCCGGGAAAGCGCTCGCGCAGCGGCGCGATGCGGCGGTACTCCGGGCGGAAATCATGGCCCCACTCGCTGATGCAGTGCGCCTCGTCGACCACGAAGCGCGCGACGTTCCAGCGCTCGAGGTCGTCGGCGAAGCCCGGCAGCGTGAGGCGCTCCGGCGCGACGTAGAGCAGCTTGTACGCGCCGCGCTCGAGCCCGTCGAGGCGCCGCCGCAGCTCCGGCCATTCCAGCGACGAGTTCAGCGCCGTCGCGCCGACGCCGGCGGTGTCGAGCGCGTCGACCTGGTCCTTCATCAGCGCGATCAGCGGCGAGATCACCACCGTGAGGCCTTCGGTGAGCACGGCCGGGAGCTGGTAGCACAGCGACTTGCCGCCGCCGGTCGGAAGCAGCGCGAAAACGTCGCGCCCCGCGAGCACGTCGTGCACGATCGCCTCTTGCGACGGACGGAAGCTGGGGAACCCGAACCAGCGCTCGAGCGCGTCGCGAAGCTCCGCCGTCTGGACAGCCATGAGCGTCATCACTTCGCCGTCTGCGCGCTTTCGACCGTCCGGCAAGGCTTGGCCGCTAGGGTTCGGGGGCACCGTCCGGCGTAGACTGGCCACCTCCACCTACTACCTCGTCGCAATAAAGAGAGGGTGTCTTGCGACTCGGCATCTTTCACCGGCTCCTTTTAGAATGGGCCGAAAAGCCGTGCGTCCTGACGGTCCGCATCGCTTGCGTCGGCAGCGAGGTTCGCGTCGCGGGCATCCTGCGCTCGTACTTCAGCCTCTCGTCGCTGCAAGGCTGGGCGCTCGTGCCGCCGCAGCAGCACGGCGGCTTCGCCTCCGTTCAGCTCACGCAGCTGCACCTCGAGGACAGTACGTTGCGCGAGGTCATGCTCGACGGGCGCGGGCGGCGGCTGCGGTTCTCCGGGGGCGGTGAGACCGTGTTCGAACTCGAGCGGGACGATGCGGTCTTTACGGCGCCGCCGCGGAGCATCGGCACGGGGCGGTATCTCTACGTCGGCGGGCGCCGGCGGCCGGCGCCTGAGGCTTGGATGCTGCAGTAGGGTTGGGGTTGGGGTTGGGGTGGCCGGGTGGGCGACAGTGCTGCGGCGGGGACGCTCCCTTCGCGCTTCCTGCGCTACGGTCGCTCGGCGCTCCGGCGCTCTCGGCCATCCTGGCCTTCGCGCCTCCGCGACGCCCCGCCGCAGCACTGTCACCCACCCGGCCCGGCACGGTTGTCCACGCCAAATGTCACCCGCTCCCAAATGTCACCCGCCCAGTGTCACCCTGAGCTTGTCGAAGGGTGCGCCACGATCACGGTCGAGCGGCTGTGGGCATGAACTCACCGGGAGGTACGGCGGTCCAATGTCGCCCGCGCCCAAATGTCACCCGCGCCCAATGTCACCCTGAGCTTGTCGAAGGGTGCGCCACGATCGCCGCGAGCGGCTGTGGGCGTGAACTCACTTGGAGGCGTCGAAGGGTGCGTGATGGTGCTCCTGCTCGCGGTGGTTCTCGAAGCGCTTGCGGGCGTCCGTGCGGCGATCCGCATGCTCGCGACCGCCGGCGGCGCGCCGCTCGCGCACGTCGCCGCGCCTCCGGACGGAAGCATCGCGGTGGTCGTCCCGGTTCTGAACGAAGAGCGGCGCGTCGCTGCTTCGCTTCGCGCGCTGGCGGGATGCGGGGCGGAGGTCGTCGAGATCCTCGTCGTTGATGGCGGCTCCAGCGATGGCACGCGCGCAATCGTCCAAGCGGCCTCCGTGCGCGATCCGCGCGTGCGCTTCATCGATGCGTCGCCGACGCCCGCGGGCTGGAACGGGAAGGCCTGGAATCTCGAGACCGGATTGCGCGCCACGACCGCGCCGTGGGTCGCTACGGTGGACGCCGACGTGCGCGTCGGCGCGACGCTGCTCGGCGATGCGGTCGCGCGGGCCGAGGTCGATGGGCTCGCGGCGCTCAGCGTCGCGACGCGCCAGGAACTCGCGGACGGCGGTGCCGCGCTGCTTCATCCCGCGTTTCTCACCACGCTCGTCTACCGGGCCGGGCTGCCCAATGTCACGACGTGCGATCCCGCGCGCGTGCAGGCGAATGGGCAGGTGTTCGTCGGGCGGCGTGACGCGCTGGTGCGTTTCGACGTCTTTCGGGCGGCGCGAGCGTCGCGCTGTGAGGACGTGACGATCGCGCGGGTGCTGGCGTCCAACGGTCAGTACGTGGGATTCTTCGAAGGCGACGCGGTGGTGCAGATGCACGACTCGTGGCGCGACTGCGCCGCGAACTGGCCGCGCTCACTGACCTTGCGCGACGGCTTCGTCGCGCGCGCGCGGCTCGCGCTCTCGCTCGCCGAGTTGCTGTTCGCGCAGGCGCTGCCGCTGCCGACGCTGATCGTGCTGCTCGCGCTCGGCGACCGCGTGCCGTTCGCGCGCGTCGCAACGGGAATTGCTTGTGCGCTCGTGATGATGCGGCTGGGTGTTCTCGCGGGGACGCGGCGTGCGTACGTGCGGCCGTCCTTGGCGTATTGGTTTTCGCCGCTCGCCGATTTGCCCGCAGTTGCGCTGCTCATGTGCAGCGCGCTGCGGCGCACGCACGTCTGGCGAGGGCGCGTGCTCGTCGCGGAGAAGCCTGCATGATGCGCGCGCTTTGCCCGAAGTGGCGTGAGGTGAGCGTTACGGGAACCGCCGGCGTGAAGCGGACGGTACGGGGAACGCCCGCGTGACGCGCGCGGCTTGGATGTTGACGGGGCTGCATGTGTTTGCGCTGCTCGTCGGGCTCTTCGGAATTTTGATTGCGATTCCGCATCCCGAGCTTTGGGCCGGCAAGCCGAGCGCGACGGTGTTCTTTGCCTTTGCGGTCGACAAGACCGGCGGTGCCGCGATGTTTCTCGGGGCGTTCGCGATGCTCGCGTTTGGGGTCAGTGCGCTCGGTGCGCGGCGCACGCTGATCTTCTTCTTCGCCGCGACCGTTATTTCGGCGACCGCCGAGCTTACCGGGACGAAGACCGGGTGGCCCTTCGGCGGGTACGAGTACACGAGTTTTCTCGGGCCCAAGCTGCTCGGGCGCGTGCCGGTTGCCGTGCCGTTGTCGTGGTTTTATATGGGGTTCGCGTCCTTCGTGCTCGCCGATGCGATTGCCGCGCGGCGGGGGTGGCGCAATCGCACCCTGTGGTCGGTCGTTTTCGGAACGTGGCTGCTGACCGCGTGGGATCTGGTGCTCGATCCGTCGATGGCCGCACCGCAGATGCAGTACATCCACTTCTGGATCTGGCACGAGAGCGGGCCGTACTTCGGGATGCCGCTGCGCAATCTCGCCGGATGGTTCGGTACGGGGTTGCTGTTCGTTGCGGTTGGGCGATTGCTGTGGCGCGAGCGCGTCGCGCCCGTTGCGCCCGTGGCGCTGCCGTTCGTCGTGTATGCCGTCAACGTCGCGTGGTCGATGGTGCTCAGCGTCTCCGCCGGGATGTGGCCGACGGCGCTCGTTGCGATCGTGCTCGCGCTGCTGCCGGCGGCGCTCGCGCTGGCGCGTTCGCGCACCGTAACCGCGTACGCGTGAGCGGCGGGTATCCGCCTGCGGGAATGCTCGGGCCGCGCGCGATTGCGTGGTGGTCGCTGCGCAGGATGACCGACGGTATCACGGTCCAAGGTTTGGAGCACGTTCCGCGTTCAGGACCAGTGCTGCTCGCGGCTCGGCACTACCACCATCTGCTCGACGGCGCCGTGCTCGTGCGCCATCTGGCGCGGCCCGTGCACATCGTCGTCGGGCTGGATTGGACGGCGAACGCGACGCAGCGGCGCTGGATGGAGCGCGCCTGCGCGTGGGCGCGGTATCCGGTGATCTTGCGGCCCGCGACGACCGGCGCGCACGGCGGCTACGCCGCGAGCGAGGTGCGCCGGTATCTTCGCTCGGGACTGCGCGATGCCGCCGCGCTGCTGCGCGAGGAGCGCGTCGTGGTCGTGTTTCCCGAAGGCTATCCCGTCGTCGACCCCACCGCGTCGGACGCGACGCCCCGCGCGCGCGATGGCGACGGGATGCTGCCGTTCGCACCGGGCTTTCGCACGATCGCGGACGCCGCGCGGCGAAGCGGTGCGCGTGACGTCCGCATCGTTCCCGTCGGTTTCCGCTACGAACCGCGCGGCACGCGCTGGCGCATCACCGCGCGCTTCGGTACGCCGATGACGGCAAATGCCGACGTGGATGCCGTTGCTGACGCCGTGCACGAGTTATCTCGGTGAAAGCGCAAGCTACACTGCATGAAAGCACGAGCTGCACTCGATCAATCGCGAGCTGCCCGTGACGACAGGCCTGTGCGGCACGTGACAGGCCGCTGATGAGGCTGCGATCCGGTGCCGCCGTCGTGCTCGCGGTGCTGATGCTCGCGTTCGCATGTTGGGCCGTCGTGCCGGCGCCGACGTTTGCGGTGCTTCCGCTCGCGGTTGCCGTGCCGGAATGGGCGCCGCGCGTGCTTGCGTTTGCAGTTCTGCTGGGACTGCTCGTGTGGCTGCTCGCCCGGGGGCGCGCGCGCATCGTCGCGGTTGCGCTCGTCGTGCTTTCTGCCGCGTGCGTTGCGTGGCCGACGTTCGCCGCGCCGTTTGCGCAGCGCGCCGCGGAGCGCGCGCTCGCCGATGCGCACGTCGGGTTTGCGCGGGCGCGTGCGCCGGCCGCGGTCGACGTCGTGCGCGACGTTCCCGTTCGTTTGCGCGACGGTTCGGCGCTCGCGCTGGATCTTTATCGGCCGCGCGAAGCGGGCGGCTCGCCCGCGCATGCCGCCGGCTTCGCCGGGCTGCCGGTGATCGTTGCGGTCTACGGCGGCGCGTGGAGCTTCGGCTCGCGCGCGGATATGGCGCGGCTCGCACGGTGGTACGCACAGCGCGGGTACGCCGTCGCGGTGATCGACTACCGGCATGCGCCGCGCTACCGTTTTCCCGCGCAGCGCGACGACGTCGAGGATGCGCTGCGCGCTATCGCTACGCACGCGCGCGCATGGCAGCTCGATCCGCGGCGCGTCGCGCTCTTCGGGCGCAGCGCGGGTGCTGAGCTCGCGCTGATCGCTTCCGAGCGCGCGCAGCCGCTGCACGTTGCCGCCGTCGTCGCCTATTATGCGCCGGTCGATCTCATCGGCGGGTGGAACGATCCGCCGCGGCCCGATCCCGCCGACGTCCGGAGCATCCTGGAAACGTACATCGGCGGGCCGCCGGATGCGGCGCATGCGCGTGCGTACCGCGCCGCGTCGCCGCTCGACGGCGCGCGTCGCGGCATGCCGCCCGTGCTGCTGATCGGCGGCGAGCGCGACGAGCTCGTGCGCATCCGATTTCAGCGCGCCTTCGCCGCGCGGCTGCGCGCGCTGGGCGTTCCCGTCGTTGCCCTGGAGCTGCCGTGGGCGAACCATGCCTTCGACGAGGTCGACGGGATCGGCGCGTCGATCGCGCACGAGGCGACGCTGCGTTTCTTCGACGCGACGCTGGGAAGCTAGCGTCGTCCCGGCGCGCCGAATGCGACGCGTCGGGCTTCAGTGCCTCAGTTGCAGCGCGGGTCGGTGAACACTCCGCGCTTGCGCGCGGTGCGCAGGACGTCGGCGACCTCGACGGCGCCCGAGCGTTTGGAGAGCACGCAGTTCGCGCCCGCGAATCGCAGGCGGTCGGCGCGGGCGCCCTCGCCGTCGGTGTAGGCGCAGATGAAGGCGCGCGGCAGGGCTTCGCGCATCGCGCTCACCGCGTCGGCGGGGTCGACGTCGAGGAAGTCGGTGTCGACGAAGAGCGCGTCGGGGTGGCTGGCTCGGATGTCGTCGACGTCCAGCGTCGGGGCGACCCGGACGACTCGCAGCTCGGCCCCCGCGAGCACGTCGCTCAAGTAGGGGACGAAAAGAGACTGGGGCTCCACCACATACGAGTCCACCCTTCCCGCGTACCGCGGAGGGTGGTCCCGTCTAACGGAGGCTTGGGTCCTATGCCAAACCGGTCTTGATGGCGTGCACGGCGGCCTGCGTGCGCGCCGTGATGTTCAGCTTCGCGAAGATCCGGCTGATGTGGTTCTTCACGGTCTTCTCGGACAGGTGCAGCTTCGCGCTGATCTCTTTGTTGGACATGCCGCGCGCGATCAGGCGGATGATCTCGGTCTCGCGGACCGACAGCTCGTTCTGCGCGGTGCGGCCGAAGCCGTTCGAGCGGCGCTTGAGCACGCCGCCGGCGACGCGCGGGTCGACGTAGGCGTGACCGCTCGCCACGCTCTTGACCGCGCGGATCAGCTCCGCGGGCAGGATGTCCTTGACGACGTAGCCGTCGGCGCCCGCGCTCAGGCAGCGCTGCATGACTTCGGGCTGCACGTGCGTCGAGAGGACGCAGACCTTCGCCTGGGGCGCCAGCTCGCGAATCGTGCGCATGGCCTCGGCGAACTCGACGTGGTGGCCGTCGAGGTCCAGCACGATGAGGTCCGGGCGCATGCGGCGCAGCTGCGCGTTGGCGACCGAGTCGGCGTCGCCCACCACGTCGATCTCTACGTCGGCGGCCAGCACTTGGCACAGCGCCTTGCCGAAGAGCGCTTGGCCCTCGATGACCAGGACGCGAACGGGCTTCGTGGACGATTGCGCGGGCGTGATGGTGGTGGCGAGCATGTGCTGTGTCCTCAGTCCTTTGGGGTGGGCCATCGGGCCTAGCCGGGTCACCTACAGTATGTGCGATAAGGGAGACCGATAGACTCCCCCGATCTGGGGGTTCTGGGCGCCGGGACTATCGATTTGGGGGTTTCGCGGGATTGGGACCATCCCTCCGGGCCGAATGGGCGCGACTGAGGTCCCGCGCCCGAGGTATACAAGAAGGTGCGCACTCGACGAACCTCGCCTGCCGCGGCCGTCATCACCGCCGTCCCTGAAGCCGACCGGACCCGCGCGTTCGTCGGCGAGCTGCGGACGCTCGTGAAAGCGTCGTACGTGATCCTCTCGCGTTACGACCAGAACGGCATGCAGAGCGAGGTGGTGGTGGCCGAGGAAAGCGGCAATCCCGCCCGGCAGACGGAGTGGCTTCAGGCCGAGCGATTGCTGCAGTCGCGTTCAGACGCGCCGATCCCGCGCGTCACCGACGCGATGATCGCGCTGGACGGCATGCGCGGGCTGGTCGCGGTCTACGGCGTGGACCGCACGATCTTCGGGCTGGCGATCGTCGCCCGCCCGCGCACCTTCCAGCCCGACGAGCGCCGCGAGCTGGAAGGGACGCTGCGGTCGGGCTCGGAGCTGATGCGCCGCCTTTCGACCTTCGAAGGCGAGCAGAGCGCCCAGGAACGCACCGCCGAGCGCGCCACGCCGGCGCAGTTCGTGCTGACGCGCGACTACGCGGTCGAATCCCGGTGGATTCCCAGCGACGACCCCAACGACGTGCTCCAGAGCATCCTCGAGCTGGCCGACGAGGGACTGCCGCCCGTCGTCGAGCACGCCGTGCGCGCGGTGACGGCCGCGTGGACGGACGACCCGGCGACCTGGGAGCCCGCCACCGTGGTGCCGCTGCCGTTCATGGTCGTCAGCGTCGCGCCGCTGAACGGGCCGGCGGGGCCGAAGATCGGCGTGCTGGTCGAGCGCTTCCGCTCGCGCAACCCGCTGCGCCTTGCCGCGGACAAGTACGGCATGAGCTCACGCGAGCTCGAAGTGCTGTCGCTGGTCCTCAAGGGCTTCGGCACGCCGCAGATCGCGACCGCGCTGGACATCGCCGAGTCGACCGCGCACGACCACATCAAGCGCATGATGCTCAAAACCCGCGCCCGCAACCGCGTGGAACTCGCCGCCAAAGCCTTAGGCTGGCGAGGCGCTTGAGCCCCGAGGTGTGATGCTGGCTCTCTAGTTGTCATGCTGAGCCTGTCGAAGCATGCGCCACGATCAGCGCGTGAGGCGCGATCGTGGCGCACCCTTCGGCAAGCTCAGGGTGACAAAATGGGGCTTACGCCGAGTTGGGCAGCTCTTTCAACTCGCGGGACGTGACGGCGAAGTAGTCGCTGTAGTCTTCCACCTTGGTGGTGGAGCGGTTCACGACCGTGCCGACCAAGTCGGTGACGCCGACGCTTTCCAGGCGCGCGAGCGCTTTGCGCGTCGAGCGCACGTCGGTGTGCGCGGCGGCGAGGATCATCACCGTGCCGTCGGTCTTCGCGGCGACGATCGCCGCGTCGAACACGGGCACGAGCGCCGGCGCGTCGACGATCACCGTCACGTAGCGCTCGCGCGCTTCGCGCAGCAGCGCGTCGAACCGGTTGGACTGCAGCAGCTTGATCGGGTTGGGCGAGTGCGTGCCGCAGGTGAGCACGTCGACGCCGGGCCGGTCGGTGCGCTGGACAGCCTGCGTCAACGATGCGCGACCGATCAGGATGTCGCTGAGCCCCAGCTCGTTCGACACGCCGAACTTCTTGTGCAGCGACGGGCGGCGCATGTCGGCGTCGATCACGAGAACGCGCGCCTCGCGCTCGATGCTCGACACCGCAATCTCGCCGAACGCGCCCGCGACGTTCATCGCGACCGTCGACTTGCCGTCGCCCTTGAGCGGGCTGGTGATCGTGACGGTGCGCAGCGGGCGGTCCGAGCTGTAGCGCATCGCGAGCACGAGCTGGAAGTACGACTCCATCGCCGCGTTGCGGACGTTGGCCGGAATCGCCGCCGCACCGTCGCCCGACGGCAGCTGCGGGATCGACGCGAGCACCGGGAGCTGGAGCTCGCCCTCCACGTCGCGCTCGTCGCGGATGCGCCCGTCGAAGAACTCGACCAGAAACACGATGCCCAGCCCGAGCAGCACGGCGACGATCGCGCCGATCACGAGGTTGAGCATGACGTGCGGCGTCTTGGTCGCCAGCGACGCGGACGCGGGCTGCGTGATCGTGACGTCGCTGATCCCGGTCGTGCGCGAGATCATCGCGTCGTTGTACTTCGACTGCAGCGCGTTGTAGGTGGTCTCCGCGATCACTTGCTGGCGCTTGAGCTCGGCGAGCTTTTGCGCCTGGCCCGGCAGCGCGGCGAGCTGCGGGTTGATGGCGGCACGCTGCTGCAGCAGCCGCGTGAGCTGCGCCGCGGCGCTGCTGCTCGCCGCGCGGTTGGCGGACAGCTGCTGAAGCGTCGACTGGTAGACCGGGTTCGCGACGGTGCTCGACGACTGCCGGACCGTCGCCGGCGTGTGCGCGATCTGGCGTTTCACGTCGGCGATCTGCTGCTTGAGGTTGATCACCATCGGGTGCGAGTCCGTGTAGTTCTTCTGCGCGCTGCCGAGCTGCACTTGGAGATCGGCCAGCCGCTGGTTCAGCGTGGGCAGCACCGGGTTCTGCGCGATCGTGCCGCCACCGCCGGTCGTCGGCGTCATGCCCGCCAGCGACGCCGAGAGCGAGGAGATCTGCGCGTCGGCGTTTTTCTTGTCGAGCTCGGCCTGATTGATCTTCGCGTCGATCGCCGATGCCGCGTTGAGCGTCGACGTCGTCTGCGTCGTCAGGTCGGCGATGTTGTGCGAGATCTCGAACTTGCTGACGGCCTGTTCGGCCTGATCGAGCTTCTGGCGCGCGCGGGGGAGCTGGCGAGAGAGCACGTCGATCGCGCCGTTGGCCTGGCTCGACACGAGCTCGGCCTCCCGCGCAAGGAACACGCTCGCGAACTCGTTGGCGATCTTCGCCGACGTCTCCGGATCGCTCCACGCGACCTCGAGCGCGATGATGTTGGTGTTGGTGACCGGCTTGACCTTGACGGCGGCTTGCAGCGTGCGCACGTCGGTCGTGAGGTGCAAGTTGTCGATGACGCGCTGGACCACCGGCGTCTCGCCGATCAGCTCCGCGTACGTCTCCGCGGACTGCGCGGCGTTGCTCAGCAGCAGCGCGTTGAGCACGGGCAGGCCCGTCTGCGCCTGCGGGTTCGCCGCGACCGCGTTCGGGTTGCCCGCGATCATCTTGACGAAGGTCGTGAACGATTTGGGCGTCGTCAGCGTGACGAGCGCCACCGCGGCGATGACGCCGGCGACGATGTACGCGAACAGCCGAAAGCGCCGGCGGAGCGTGCCGACGAACGCGTTCCACATCCCGATCGGGTCCTGGTCCACCACGTTGCGGTGGTGCACGGGGGCGGCGAGCGGGATGCTGGTTCCGGTCAGGCGCTGGGGTTCGTACATCGGAATCCTTTCCTAGAGACCTATCAGGCGGCCGAGCAGGCCGAGCAGTCCGGCGGCGCCGGCGCTGATCGATCGGGCCTCGGGCACGTAGATCTTGTCGTCCTTGCGCAGGATGGGGTCGTAGCGCTGGTCGCCCTTCTGCAGCGCCTGGTACACGTTGATCTCGTAGGAGGGCGTGGTCTTGCCGGTCGCGGGATCGGTACGGGTCAGGTATACCCGGTTCAGGTCGGAACGCGCCGACGCTTCCGCACCGGCCCGCGCGAGCGCCATCGTGAGGCGGTCGCCCGCCGCGACTTCCACGTTGCCGGGCCGCGACACCGCGCCGAGAACTTGCACGCGAATCGTGTCGCCGCCGTTGACGTACACGATCGAGTTGTCTTCGAGCGGCAGGTTCTGCGTGGCGTCGCCTTCGCGCAGGAGCTTCTCCAGGCTCGCCGTGGCGATCGTTCCATCGAGCTCCGAGATGCGCACGGTCGGATACTCGCCGTTGATCATCGCGACGCCGCCGGAGGCCGCGATCGCGTCGCTGAGCCGCGCGCCGGTGCGCAGCAGATACTTGCCCGTCGACTTAACGTTGCCGTAGACCAGCACGCTCATCTGCCCTTGCTGCTGCACGGCGAGCGTCACGGCGGGGTGCTTCATGTACTTGTGGAGCGCCCGCGTGAGCACGTCGCGCGCTTCGGCGGCGCTCAGCCCGGCGACGAGGACGCGGCCGGCGAGCGGGTACTGGATCGTACCGTCGGCTTGGACCACGGCCGTCTGCGGAAGCGTCGGCTCGTCGAAGACGCTGATCGAAAGCGTGTCGCCGGGGTGGATCACGGGGCTGACGGACGCGGACGCGGGCGCATCGGGCATGGTCGACGGCGCGGGCGGCGCCGGCGTGGCCAGCGGCGAGGGCTCCGAGGTCGTCTGCGCGCGGGCGGAGGTCAGCGGCGACAGGAGCAGGATCGCGGCGGCGGCAGCGGCGAGTGCACGCAGCGAATGAGTCGAACGAATCATCATGACGGCTCCCCGAGCGCTACGACGGCTCGGCGGTTCTGGATCGCGACCGCGGTGACGGTCGCGGCGGCGCTGTTCTGGGCCGCGACGAGCAACGAGGTGTACGACGTTACGTCGCCGCCCGGGCTATCGTTCCACGTGCTGCTGCGCAAAACATACAGCATCGCCGCCTTCGCGCTGGTGGGGTTCACCGCGGACAAGGCGCTGGGACCCAGCGCGCGGGCGGGGTTGCGCGCCGCACTCGTGGTCGCGGCGTACTCGGCTGCGATCGAGGTGGCGCAGGCCGTGCGCGGCTCGCACGAAGGCGTCGCGTGGAACGTGGTGGACGTCCTGTGCGGCGCCGCCGGCGGTTGGCTCGGCGTCGCCGTCGCGCGCGGCATCAGCGGCGCGCGCCGGCGGGCGTGAAGCGCGCGGCCCGGGACATGACACCGGCCGCCGCGAGCGTCGCGGCGGCCGTGCCCTGGGAGATCTTCGAAGTCGTCGTCACCGTCGAATCCTTTCGTGGTGTCGGTTAGCGCCGGTCCGTCGGCATCAGGGGCAGGGCGGCGGTCCTACGATCGTGCCGCCCGTGGGGACGCTGGAGCAGTTGCCGCCGCTGCAGCCGCCGCCGCCGTTGAACAAGAACGGGAGCAGCGCGGCGAGCGGCAGGAGGCCGACGTGGTGGACGGGGACGGGGGGCGGCGGAATGTATGCGGGCGAGACCGCCGGGGTGAAGCCGGTGGCTGCGACGGCGTTGCTCGGCGGCTGCTGGGGCGCCGGGAAGCTCTGGGCCGAGGCGACCAGCGGATGCGGCTGCGGGAACGACGGGACGTTCGCGATGTGCGCGTGGCGCACGTACGACAGGTTGCCGCACTTCGCCGGGAGGTAGACGTACATCAAGCTGGTCGGGCCGTCGTGGACGGTGACTTCCAGGCCCTTCTGGCCGGCGGGGATGTGGACGTCGGACAGCACGTGCACCGTTCCGTCGGCGGCCCACGTCATCTTGTCGAGGTTGCGCGGAATGGCGACCCAGTGCGCGTTGCCGATCTCGACCTGCGTCTTGAACTCGGCGTACTGCGCGTCGGTCATCCCGAGCTTCCGGGCGGCCTGCGCCAGGATCGGCTGGTTATGGTCGAAGTTTCTCTTCAGCTCGCCCATGTTGGTCGAGCTGCCCATCAGGGGCGCGCGTCCGAGCGTCGCGATTTCGATGGGTTGGGCAAGCGCCGGCAGTCCGGTCATGACGACCAGGAGCGCGGCTGCGGCCGAACGTGTGATCCACATCGTACTACTCATCTCCTTACGAGGTTGCTCTAATAATGCCCGATGCGGGCGAGCAGGCGACGTGCCCGGGGTCCCATTGCGTCGGGACGAAGGTCCCTGTTGGATCGCATAGCTAGTACATCGCGAGGGTGCCGTCGACGCGTGCTTTGTTCACGGCGCGGACGAAGAGCCAGAGCGAAAAAGGCGTGAGAATCACGGACGCGATCAGGAGCCAGGCGGCATCGTGGGCGACCTGCCAGACGGGCACGCCGGCCGCCGCGGCACGGAAACCGGCGAGCGCGTGCGTGATCGGGAGGCACCACCCGACGGCCTGCAGTGCGAACGGCAGGCTCGCCAACGGCAGGTAGACGCCGCCGAAGAGGCTCGCCGTCGAGTTCGAGATCCATTCGATGGGCCCGGTCTTCTTGATCACCATCGACAGAGCCGCGGCGAGCACGCCGAGCGGCACCGTCGAAGCGACCGTCAGCGCGAGGAATACCGCGGCGGTGACCACGTTCACGTGGCTCAGGTCGAGGCCGAACGACATCGCGATCGCGAGGAAGACCACCGTCTGCATCGAGGTGAGGGCGAACGACCAGACGCCGGACGACAGCACGAGCACCGGCAGCGTGGTGGGCGTCGCGAGCACGACCTCGAGCGTGCCCGTCAGCTGCCCGTCGCGGATCGCTTCGGCGAAGCTGTTCAGCGCGGCGGTCTGAAAGCGGAGGAAGGCCGAGTTGATCGCCAGGTATTGGAAGTACGTCGCGACATGCCCGCCGGAGCCGAATTTGGTGGACGGGGCGATGAGCTGGGAGATGTACCAGGCGATCACGACCTCGATCCCGATCGAGAGCCACGAGATCGCGAAGTTGCCGGGGTACGAAAGCGCCACGCGGGCGTCGCGGCGGAAGATCGCCGCGATCTTGGCCAGCGGCGCCGCCGGCGCGCGGTTAACCGCGGCCGCCATCGGCAGTCACCTTCTTGAAGACGTCGATGGCTTCGTTGTCGACCGGCCGGAAGTCGCGCAGTTCCGCCCCGTGCCATGAGACGGCGCGCATGAGCGCGCCCAGCCCGCCCTCGTTCGGCTCCAGCTCGACGTCCAGGTCGACGCCGCGTTCCGAGCGGGTTACCGTCAGCGTCTTCAAGCCCGGAACGGTCCGGGTCCGGGCCAGCAAGTCGTCGTCCACCTCCGCGAGCGTGACGCGGTAGCGCGCCACGGCGCCGAGGTCGACGTCGAGCTCGCGCGGCGGGCCCAGCGCGACGATCCGGCCGTGGTTGATGACGGCGACGCGGTCGCACATCTCCCACGCCTCTTCGAGCAGGTTCGTGGCGAGGATGACGGTCTTCCCGGCCTGCTCCACCAGCGAATGGCGGATCATCGCGCGCAAGTCTTCGGCGTGCACGGGATCGACTGCGCGCGTGGGCTCGTCGAAGAACATGATCGAAGGGTCGGCCAGCAGCGCCCGCGCAACGGTGAGCCGGACCCGCATCCCCGACGAGAACCCGCCGAAGCGGCGGTCCAGGTGCGCGCGCAGGTCCACGAGGTCGGTGCACTCGTCGATGCGCCGCCGTAACGGCGCGCCCGACAAACCCATGAGCGCGCCGAAGAACTCGAGATTCTGCCGGGCGGTGAGCCGAAAATAGAACGACCGCTCGTCGCTGGTGCAAAGGGCGATGCGCCGCTTCGCCTCGAGCGGCTCCGCGGCGACGTCGATGCCGTCGATGGTCATCGTACCGCGGTCCGGAACGGTCAGCGTCGCGAGCAGCTTGAGCAGCGTCGATTTCCCGGCGCCGTTCGGGCCGAGCAGTCCGAACAGTTCCCCGCGCGGGACCGACAGCGAGACGTCGAACAACACTTGCTTCCGCGGTACGCGCTGGCCGCCGAGGGTACGAAGCATCGCGCCGAACCCGTGCGCTATCGGGAAAGACTTGTCGACGTGCTCCACCGTGAGCATGGCGTCCCTCATGGTCGAGACGTACATTCCCGGCCAACCGACCGAGCTAACCCCAGCAACGTTAATCGTTTGGGCGGTTGCCTGCACGGGAACGTGCCGGGACGCGATGGAGCGCTTGCGGACCGCCGATGCCGATCGGTTCGCCGAGGAACGCATACGGTTGAACCGGACTGCGAGTCGGCCTTCGCTGCGCGTCCTGCACGTGGTCACCAACCTCGGCACGTACGGGGCCGAACGCTTCGTCGGACGCCTCGCGGAGCACCTCGCGTCGCCGGAGCTCGACGTCGCGGTCATGGCGATCGCACCGTCTCCGCCCGAAGCGGCCTACTCCGTGCCGCTGCTGGAGGTCGGACGCCGCGGGCGCTACGACGTGCTTTTTCTGCCACGCATGGTCGCGCTGATGCGGCGCTGGAAGCCTGACGTGGTGCACACGCACATGCACCACGGAAAATACTGGGGCCGCCTGGCCGCGCTGGCCGCCGGCGTGCCCGCGATCGTGCACACCGAGCACAACAGCGAGTTCGGCGCGCCGCAGGCGTTCCGGCCTGTCGGCCGTTTCCTCACCGCGCGCACCGCGGCGATCGTCGCCTTTTCGCAGACGCACCGCGCGGCGCTGGCCGCCGACGAGCACATCCCGCTCGAGCGCATCGCCGTGATCCCGAACGGCATCGACCTCGCGCCGCCGCCGGCGGACGCGCGCGCGCGGGTGCGCGCGGACCTCGGCTTCGGCGACGGCGACGCCGTGCTGATGCACGTCGGGCGCCTCGCGCACGTCAAGAACCAGCGGCTGGCGGTCGAAGCGCTCGCGCTGCTGCCGCCTCACGTGCGACTTGCGCTCGTCGGCGACGGTGTCGACCGTGCGATGCTCGGCGAGCTCGCGGTCGCGCGCGGCGTCGCGGACCGGGTGGCGTTCCTCGGGTTTCGCGCCGACGCGGCACAGCTGATCGCCGGCGCCGACGTCGCGCTGGTGACCTCGCGCAACGAAGCGATGCCGCTCGCGGTGATCGAGGCGATGACCGCCGGCGTGCCGCTTGTCTCGACGCCGTGGAAAGGCGTCGCCGAGATGCTGCACGGCGGCGCGTACGGCGCGATCGCGCCCGACTACGCGGCGACGTCGCTGGCGGCCGCGATTCGCGGCGCGCTCGGCGATCCGGCCGCGGCGGCCGAGCGCGCGGAGCGCGCGCGCCGATTCGCGCTCGCGGAGTACGACATCGCGACGACCGCGCGCCGGTACGCGGACCTCTATCGCGCCGTGAGCGATCCGATGCGCGCCGCCAAGTCGCGCATCACCGCGGCACGGTCGTAGTGCGCGGCGACGAAGGCGCGGCCGTTCGCGCCCAAACGCGCGCGCAGCGCGGCGTCCGCAACGATGCGGCGGATCGCGTCGGCCAAAGCGCGCGCATCCCCGGGCGTCGCCACCAAGCCGGCGTCCGCGTTCTCGATGAGTTGCCGCGCTTCGCCCCCCGCGCTCAAGGCGACAGGCACGCCGGCGCGCATCGCGTCGAACAACTTGGTGGGCAGGCTGTCCGTGATGGACGCGACGAGCGGGACGACCGTTACGGCGCTATCCTCCAGGACGCGCATCGCGGCGGAACGCGGCAGCGAGCCGGTGAACACGATATTTTCGAGCCGCTCGTTGCGGGCACGCGCCCGAAGGCGTTCGGCGTCAGTGCCTCCTCCGACCAGCACGAAACGGATCCGGTCCTTCTGCAGCAGCACCGCCGCGTCTAGGACGACGTCGAGTCCCGTCGCCAGCCCCATGTTCCCGACGTACACGACGTCGCGGACGCCCGGCACCGGCGCGAGCGGATTTTCGACCGCCGGCTCCACGGTGTCGAAACCGTTCGGCGCGAGGTGAACCTTGCGCGGATCGACGCCGCGAGCGACGATCTGCCGCCGTGCCGTCTCGGTAACGCACGTGATCAGCGCCGCGCGAGCGTACAGCGCATCGGCAATGCGTCCGACGAGCCGCTCGAGCATGCTGCCGGCGCGCCATGCGCCCATAGCGACGGCGATCTCCGGCCACACGTCGCGCACGTCGACGACCAGCGGCGCGCGGTGCGCGAACGCTCCGAGCAATGCGGGCAGCGCAAGCGTGATCGGCGGCGACGAGACGACGATCACGTCGTAGCGCGGACGCGAGGCGACGAGCCGGCGCGTTACGCCCAACGCCACCGACAGCCAGTTCGCGACCCGGTTGCCCGGCAGCGACGTCGCCGAAGCGTACGTCCAGACCCTTTCCACGGCGACCGCACCGTCTTGCTCGACGACGTGCCGCACGCCTCGATACGGCGCCGGGATCACGCCGTCGGGAAAAGACGGCATCCCCGTGAGGACGCGGACGGTGTGGCCCGCCTCGGCGATCGCCCGCGCCATCGCCGCCAGCCGGTTTGCCGCCGCGCACGGTTCGGGCGTGTAGAACTGGCTGACGAGCGCGATCCTCACCAAGCCTACGTTTCCACCTGAGACCTCCGGCTCACACGGAGCTGCCCGCATCGGGTAAGGAAGCATCGCGTGCAGTATCTTGCCATCACGTCGCTCGAGCAGTTCGAGCAGTACCGGGCCGGCTGGGATGCCCTGTACCACGCCGACGCCGGCGCCCAGCTCTTCCTCTCGTCGGGGTGGCTGCGCGCCCACCTGGCGATCCTGCCCCGCGACTGGACGATTCACGTCCTCACCGACGGCGATGAGTTGGCGGCCGCGCTCCCGATGGCGACCCGCCGCGTCCCGCACCCGCTGTTGCCGATCGCGCGCGAACTGCGCTTTGCGACCGACCCGTTCGCCGAGTACCAGGGCATGCTCGCGCGCCCCGCGCGCGAGCGCGAGGCCGTCGCGGCGTTCGCGAGCACGCTCGAAGCGCTGCCGTGGGACCGCCTCGCGCTGCGCGACGTGCGCGATCCGCGCATCGCCGAACTGGTGGAACGGCTCGCGGCGCGGGGCGGCTACACGTTGCGCCGGGGGCCTACCGTGACCTCGTATCAGATCGATCTGCCCGATACCTACGAGGCGTTCTTGGAGCGGCTCTCCAAGCCGACGCGGCGCGCGATGAGGCGCGGGCTCAAGACGATGGAAGCGGAGCTGCCGAACTTCCGGGTCACGATGGCGCCCGACGGCGATCCCGACCGGCACATCGCAACCGTCGTCGGGCTGAATTCGGCGAAGTGGGGCACCAGCACGCTGCGGCGCAAGCGGCTCACCGCGCTCTACCGGAATGCGTATCGTGAGGGGATCGGCAGGTTCGTCGTGCTGTGGGACGGCACGCGCCCGATCGGTGTGGGCGCGGCGCTCGTCGACCCGGCGACGTCGACGTACGGATTCGCGTTGGTGGCGCACGATCACGAGTACGGCAGGATGAGCCCGGGCAAGGCCGTGTTCGCGCTGCTGCTGCAAGACGCGATCGCGCACGGCTACACCACCTTCGACTTCTTGCGCGGCGAAGACGGCTACAAGCCGTCGTTCTCGACGCACACGTCGGTCAACCGCGCGTTCGAGCTCGAGCGCAGGAGCGTGCGTGGCGCCGCGCTGCGCGCGCTGACGCCCGCCTACGACCTCGCGAAAAGAGCGGTCGTGCGCGTCGCGATGCGTGCGCGCTGAGTGCGCGTCCTCCACCTCGCGTCGTACGGAAACCCGGCCCCGGGCAGTTTCGTCCCGATGATCGAAGCGCTCGCCGAAGCTTTGCGCGCGCGCGGCGATGAGTTCGGGTTCGTCGTCCCCGATGTTGCGGGCGCGACGTGGCACGAGCGCGTGCGCGCGGCGGGCGCGGAGCTGCATGTGGCGAGCGGCGTGCGCGAGGCGTCGCGGTTTGCGCGTGCGTGGCGGCCCGACGTCGCACACGTGCACTTCTTCGGCTGGGAGCCGGCCGTGACGCTCGCGCTGTGGCCGTCGCGCGCGCGGCTGTTCTGGCACGCGCACTCCACCTCGTTGCGCGCCGGAACAGTCCGCCGCACGCCGCGCACGCTGCTGAAATATCGCGTGCTGGGCGCGCGCGCCGAACGGTTCGTCGCCGTGTCGAGTGCGATCGGGGACGAGCTCGTGCGGCTCGGCGCACCGGCGCGCCGCGTCGTCGTCGTCCGCAACGAGGTCGACGGCCGCCGCTTTCGTGCGCCGGCGCACGCCGAGCGCGACGCGGCGCGCGCCGCGTTCGGCGTCGACGGGCCGACAGTGCTCTTCTTCGGCCGGGATCCGCACCTCAAAGGCGCGGACGTGCTCGCGCGCGCGCTCGCGTGCATGCCCGGCGTGACGGTGCTCGCGGTGACGACGCCGGAGTCCGCACGCGCGGAGCTCGCCCGCCACGCGCGCGTTATCGACGTCGACCGCACCGACGACGTCGTGCCGCTGTTCTGGGCCGCCGACGTGCTCGCAATGCCCAGCCGCGGCGAAGGCCTCAGTTTCGCGCAAGCCGAGGCTGTCGCGACCGCGCTGCCCGTCGTCGCCAGCGATCTGCCGGCGCTGCGCGACGGCGCGGACGAACGCACGGTCTTCTTTGCCTCGGAAGACGTGGACGGTCTGGTGCAGGCGCTGCGCGCGGCGCTCGTGCAACGGCGCGCCGTCGACCTGCCGCCGGCGCCCGGCGACGGCTGCGCGCGCTGGGCAGCGAATATCACTGCGCTGTACTGACGGCGGTGGCGGCCGTAGGCCGTCACGCCTCGCGCGCTTGCTTACGGTTGACCGTTTCGTAAACGGCTCACGCGGGGTATGAGTCGCCGAGAAGCGCGGCAGACAGGAGGTCGCATGTTCGCGAATCGCGGCTGGAGCCGCTCGGTGTGGGGAATGCTAGCCGTTCTCACCGTCGCCGTCATCTATGCGCAGGCCCTCTACGCCACGGAGCGGTTCTCGCCCGACGCCTACCTCTACCAGCGCATGGTCCTCGAGGACCGCGGAGTGAGCCCGGCTGCCGCGCTGGCTCAGGTGCGCGCATTCTACAACTCCAAGCCGGAGTCGCAGAGCGATTCCGACGCCACGGGGCTGTACACTGACCACCCGCCGGCATGGTATGTCGCGCAGTATCCGCTTTTCCGCGGGCGGCCGCTGCTCCCGTGGCTGGGCGCGCGGCTGTACCCCGCGCTCGGCTTCCGCGCGCTGGACTGGATCGCGGCGGGCGGAATCGTCGTTGCGTGCGGCGCCATCTACGTGCTGCTGCTCGGGTTCGTCCCGCCCTGGCTCGCCGCGCTGGGCGCGCTCGCCGCGAGCACGACGACGCTGTTGCGCGACATCGGCACCGTTGCCGGCACCGACGGCCCGGCCTACGCGTTCTGGTCGATCTGCCTCGTGGCTACGCTGTGGTACGCCCGGCGCGCGAGCCCCGCGACCCTGACGGCGGCCGTTCTCGCCAACGTGCTACTCGGGTTCACGCGGCCCGCGATCTGGCTCGCACCCGCGGCCGCCGCCGCCCTCGTTGTCGCAGCCTACTACGGTAACCGTGCGCGGCTGCGCCCGGCGCTGACACTGCTGGTCGCACAGATCGCTGTCGGCATTGCCGTTCTCGGCTACACCGCAGCCGTCCACGGCGCAAGTTTCTTCGAGCTCGTGCGCTGGCAGTACGCATGGCACGTCGCACGCGGGCAGCATTGGACGCAGTACGGTGTGTGGGGTTGGTACGCCGTGTTTGTGCTGCGCGATCTCGCGGTCGAACCGCTGCGCTTGCTTCAGCAAGGCGCGCCGGCGCTGGCGATCACGGCCGCGGCTACCGGCCTCTGGCGGCTGCGCCGCGATCCACGCGTGATCGCAATGGCGGGCGTTGCCGCGGTTGCACCTCTCGCGATCTTCGCGAACCCGCCCGATTTCGATCGGGCGCTCGAGATCCCGCTGACGCCGATCGTCGTCACCGGCCTCTGCGTGCTGCTTTATTCGGGGATGCGCGCGCGCCCGCTGGATTCCGCCGTCGGCGACCTTCAGCAGACCAGGATGGCGACCGTCGTACCTTTCAATGAGTCCGGTGTCCCGGACGCGATGCACGTCTTGCCGCCGGTGTAAAGGCTGGCCCCGTCGAGCGCGGTCTGGGCCGCGATGAACAGGACGAATCGCGCCTCGCGGGTTTGCACTTACGGCGCGACGAGGATCGCCGCCGTCGCCGGGGGCAGCGACGACGGCACGCCGCGTGCGACGCGGGCCGAGCCGCCTGCGAACAAGCTGCGCGCATCGAGCTCGACGTGCGCAGCATATGTCCGCGCGAGTCGCGGCAGCGCGGCGGTCGCGCGCGAGTCCGCGTTGACGACGCTCGCGCACGCGCCGATGGCGCGGCCGCCGATCGCGCACGCGCCGAACTCGCGCACGTAGACACCGCCGTCGCGCAAGTCGTCGATCGTGTTCGCGGTGCGGCGGGGATCGCGCGGCACGAGCTCCGTCTCCGGGTACAGCGCGTGCCCGTCGGCCTGCGTCACGCTCATCTCGTACACCGACCAGCGCGGGTCGAACACGAGCAGAAACGCCGCGTACGCGTAGAGGCGATGATCGGGTGAGGTGTCGCCGGTGGGATAGCAGTGCGCGCTCTTGTTATGCGACTGCACCGCCAAAATTCCGTTGGCGGCTTTGCGGAACGCGTCGTCGCGCTCGGTGTAGCGGTAGCCGCCGCCGTTGTTGAAGCAGCCTTCGTACTGCTGCCCGCTGACGTACGGCAGGTCCAAGAACCGGCCGCCGTACGCAGGCTGCCAGTTCGGGTCGGAGCCGTTGAGCATCACCGGCCGGCCGGCCGCGGCGAGCATCGCTGACTCGCCCGCGATCCAATCCGCATCGCTGCGAAACTCGACGCCCGGCGCGGAGAAATCGCCCCATAGGTTTCCGCCGAAGCGGCCGTCGCCGCCGGAGATCGTGCCGCCGGAGTCGTCGGCCTCGAAGCCGTCGAGCAGCGGCGACTTCGCCAGGATCGCCGCGGTCGTGCGCGCGTAGGCAGCGCGCGCGGACGGCGAGCCGACCCGCAAGATCTCCTGGTACTGGAACTGCGGCCCGCTGAAACGGTGCAGCCGCGCGCCGCGCGCGTCGTGCAGCCACGCGCTCTCGTCGCGCGCGACGAGGTTTCCGATCGGCCCTTCGCAGCGGCCCGCGGGCGGTTCGAACGGCGGCGGGCAGTGCGGCACGTACGTCGGATCGGTGTAGGCCAGCGCGGTCGTTCCGCCGGCCCGCTTGAACGCGAGCGCGTGCTGCGCTTCAAACCCGTCGTCCTCGACGATGTCGACGTGGCGCACCATCCACGCCGCCGGCACGTCCGCGTTCACGTTGTTGAGCCCGTAGTACGCGTGCGTGCGAACGTGGTTCAGCCGCGGCCACGGCGTCGCGGCCGCCGCCGGCGCCGCGCCGCCGGCATGCACGCTCAGCGCGGCCACGGCGACCGCTACCGCGGCGGTCGCGGCGAGCGCGAGCGAAAACACGCCGAATCGGAGCCGGTTCATCACGTCGATGGCACCGTACCCGTTTCGGGCCGCTTCCTTGTCGGTATGATCCGCCCGGGCGACGGGCAGGGAGGTCGGATGTTCGCAGGACGCGGCTGGAGCCGCTGGACGTGGGGGGCGCTCGCGGTGCTCGCGGTCGCGCTGACGTATGCGTACGAGCTGCGCCACGCGGAGCGGTTCTCACCGGATGCGTACGTCTACCAGCGGATGCTGCTCGAAGACCGGGGCGTCAGCCGCGACGCGGCGCTCGCGCAGGTGCGCGCGTACTACAACTCGCGCCCCGACGCAGTGAACGACCCCGACGCCAAAGGCCTCTACACCGATCACCCGCCGGCGTGGTACGTCGCGCAGTACCCGCTCTACCGCGGCCGGCCGCTCATTCCGTGGCTCGGCTCGAAACTGTATCCGTTCCTGGGCTTTCGCGCGCTGGACTGGATGGCCGCGGCCGGCGTCGTCGTCGCGTGCGGCGCGATCTATCTTCTGCTGCTGGAGTTCGCGCCGGCGTGGCTTGCGGCGCTCGGCGCGCTCGCCGCCTCGACGACGCCGCTCGTGCGCGACGTCGGCACGCTAGGCATCGCCGATGGCGTGGCGTACGCGCTGTGGGCGATCTGCCTGCTCGCGACGGTCCGGTACGCGCGCCGCCCCACGACCGCGATGCTCGTCGTCGCGGTGCTCGCGAACGTCGTGCTCGGCTTCACGCGGCCGGCGATCTGGCTTGCTCCCGCCGCCGCCGGCGCGCTCGTGCTCGCCGCGTATGCCGGCGGCCGCGCGCCGCTGCGTCCCCGGCTCGTGCTGTTCGGCGCGCAAATCGCGGTCGGACTCTTCGCCATCGCCTACACCGCCGCGGTGCACGGCGCCGGATTTTTCGAGCTGCTGCGCTGGCAGTACGACTGGCACATCGCCCGCGGCCAGCACTGGACCGAATACGGCGTGTGGGGCTGGTACGCGCTGTTCGTGCTGCGCGATCTCGTGATCGAGCCGCTGCGGATCGTGCGCGAAGGAACACCGCTGTTCGCGCTCGGCGCGGCGGCCGCGGGACTGTGGTCGTTACGGCGCGATCCGCGCGTCGCCGCGCTCGCCGGCGTGGCGG
Organism: Vulcanimicrobiota bacterium; assembly: GCA_963723635.1. Classification (GTDB taxonomy): domain Bacteria; phylum Vulcanimicrobiota; class Vulcanimicrobiia; order Vulcanimicrobiales; family Vulcanimicrobiaceae; genus Vulcanimicrobium. The sequence goes on from CAVRRP010000015.1 coordinate 47,785, forward strand.
TCGCCGCACCGCTCGCGATCTTCGTGAACCCGCCAGACTACGGGCGCGCGCTGGAGGTGCCGCTGACGCCCGTCGTCATGGCGGGCATCTGCGCGCTGCTCGCCGCCGGATTGCGTCAGCGTCCCGCCGACACGCCGGCGACCGATGTCCCGCCGGCGGGCGAGCTTCAGCGCACGAGAATCGCGGCGGTGGTCGCACCGAGCGACGCCGGCGTGCCCGACACGACACGCGCTTTCCCGCCCGTGTAGAGGCTCGCGGCGTCGAGCGCGATCTGGTGCGCGTACACCGTGCTCAGCGACGGCATCGCCGCGCCGGACGAACCGGCGTTGAGGACGACCGCGCACGGCCCGATCGGCTGCGCCGCAACGGCGCAGGCGCCAAACTCGCGCACGTACACGCCGCCGCGCTGCAATTGCGCGACGTCGCCGTTGGCGGTTGCGACCGGCTGCGCGGGGACGAGCTGCGTCTCGGGATAGAGCGAATACCCGTCGCTCTGCTTCACTTCCATGTTGTACACGGAGTAGTTGGGATCGTACACGAGCATGAACGCCGCGTACGCGTAGAGCCGGTTCGACGGCGTCGTGCTGCCGCTGGGCATCATCATCGCCCACTTGCGATGCGCCTGCACCGCGAGCACGCCGTTCTCTTCCTGCGCGAACTGGCCGCCCGCGTAGAGATAACCGCCGTCGTTATTGATGTAGCCTTCGAACTGCTGGCCGAATACGGAGGGCAGGTCGACGAACGCGCCGTTGTACGCCGGGCCCATCTGCGGGCTTGAGCCGTTGACCATGACCGGACGCCCCGCCGCCGCGAACATCGCGGTCTCGCCCGCGACGAACGCCGCATCGCTGGCGATGTCGACGCCGGTGCCGAACCCGGAGTAGTAGTTCGAGCCCAGTCCGCGCCCGTCGACGGTGAATGTGCCGCCGGAGTCGTCGGCCTCGAAACCGTCGAGCTGCGGGTTCGCCTGCAAGATCGCCTGCGTCGTCTTCGCGTACGCGCTCTGCGCGGACGCCGAGGCGACGTTGAGCATCTCCTGATATTGCGTGCCGCTGGCGTTGGCGCGATGGATGCGCGCGCCGCTCGCGTCGTGCACCCACGCGGTCCGGTCGTTCTGCACGAGGTTGCCGATCGGGCCGGAGCACGCACCGGCGGGCTCGGTGAACGGCGCGGCGCAATACGGCACGTACATCGGGTCGGTGTACGCCATTGCGAACGAACCGCCGGCTTGTTTGAACGCGAGCGCGTGCTGCGCGGTGAAGCCGTCGTCTTCGACGATGTCGACGTGCGCCGCCATGTACGCGGCCGGGATGCTCGCGTTGACGTTGTTGAGGCCGTAGTACGCGTGCGTGCGCACGTGGTCGGGGAACGAGCCGACGGGCGCCGCGGTCGGAACCGGCGCCGGCGTCCGTGCGGGCGTGGCAGTCGGTGCCGGCGTGGGCGGCGGCGTCGCGGTCGCGACGCTGACCGTCGCGCTGCCCGCGGCGACCGACGTGCCGGGGACGCTCGCGGTCACCTGCGTGGTCGCCATGGAAGCGCCGGTATAGTGGAGCGTCACCGCGGTCGACGGCGACGTGACGGCGGTCGTCGACAGCGACGTCGCGCCGCTGGTGTCCGCGTTCGCGAGCACGATCGGTTGCGCGAACGCATCGGCGCCGACGATCGCGTAGCCCGCGGCGTCTTTGGCGACCACGGCAACGGCCGCGTCGGCCGGCGTGCCGGCGTGCAGCGTGGCGGGCGTCACCGCGACGGCGACCGAGGCGACGACGCCGCCGAAGGTCACCAGCACGCTGTTGGGCTGACCGGCGACGATCGCCGCCGAGGTCGTGCCGCTGGAGAGCACGTGGCCGGCGCCGTCGAGCGCATCGTACAGCGAGAGGGAGAACGTGTGCGTGCCCGGCGTCATCTGGAGCGTTCCGCTGCACACCGTCGTGCAATTTACGACGTCGTGCACGTTGTCGGTCGTGACCACCAGAGATTTCGTCGCGGCGGAGACGTAGCGCGGAGCGCGGCGGGCGGAGCTCGACGAAGCCGTCGGGATGGCGATCGTGAACGCCACGGCTGTCGGCGTCGTGCTGCCCGGCGTGCTCGGAGCCGCCGGCGTGGGCGGCAGCGCGGACGAGCTGCCGCCGCCTCCGCCGCCGCCGCAACCGGCAGCGGTGAGGGCCAAAAGGCATGGCAGTAGCGAGACCACGATCGAACGGATCGCACCCACGGCGGAAACTCCCGAAGTAGTGTTGCGTTCCGGGAGCCCGCGGGGTACGATACCGAGCGAGTCATGGTTCCGGAAACGGCAGCCTTGGCGTGACGCGCTTGTCGCTCGTACTTAGCTTGCCGGCGGTTCGAGCGGCGGCGCGTTCTTAGAATCTATCGGTGGGCGCAGGCCCGAGTTTGAGGCCGGACGCTCGGCCTCACGTCCTACGGAGCAATCAGGCGGCGCCGCGACCGGCGCGCCTGCCACATGCGCGCCAAGCGCGTCACGTAGCGCAGGTCGACGTACGTCCGTTTTGCATCGAGCACGATCGTGTCGCCGCGCACGCTGACGGTGTGCAGACCGTCACGGTACGGCCCCGTGCGCGGGGCCTCGACCCGAGCGACCACCGTCTCCGCATAACGCAGCGGATCGAGCACGTCGATGCGCGCGATCGCGACGGCGCCGCCGTAAGTCGCAGAACAGTCTTGGCCCGGACGGTACAGCACGTCGTCGACGCAGAACGGCGGACCCGCGGGTCGCGCGCGACCGACGTCAACGACGACGGGGTTTTGCGCGTGCGGCGTCCACGGGCCGCGCACGTCCGCCGCGTGATACGCGAACAGCGCGACGTTCGAGCCGTGCGTGTAGCGCGTGCAGAACGCCCACCAGCGCCCGCCGTGCTCGAACAGCGTCGTGTCGACGCCGTCGAACGACGGCATCAGCGCGAACGCGCGCTCCCAGCGGTCCGGAAAGCGCACGCAGCGAAACGCAGCGACTTCGTTGGCCGCGCATGTTTCGGGCACGAGGTGCAGCACGCCGTCGATCTCGAGCGGAAACGGATAGCTGGCGTGCACGGGGAGATCGAGCACGCGCACGCGCTCGACGACGCGATCGTCCGCGTCGAGCACGAACGCGTCGATGACGCCGCGGTCGCGCCCGTAGTCGTACTCCTCGACGAACAGCGCGCGCACGCCGTCGCGCTCAATCAGGAACGGGTCCGCGACGAACGTGCGCGGCGGCGGCGCCGGCAGCCAGCGCACATCGCGCAGCGGTTCGCCGGCGATCAGCGCGCGCGCGCCGCCGCGCGCAAAGCCCGCGTTCCACTGGTCGACGGTGACGAGGCCGCGCACCAGCGCCGAGAGCTGACGCGCCCGCGCCCCGGCGACGAACATGCGTCGGCGCGCACCGCGCAGCGGCGCGCCGCGGGGCGGCTCGGGCTGCGGCGTCGCGAGCAGCGTGAGGCGGTCGGCAACCGCGGCGAGCGATGCGGGCCACGCGGCGGCTTCGGTCAGCGCGAGGCGCGCGGTGACGGCATACGACGAGCTCACCGGAAACCGCCCGCTGCGCAGAACCGCGCGCTCGCCGCCGCCGTGGCGCACGAGCTCCACCGTGACGGTGCGCGCGCCGCCGGCGATCGCGCGCGCGAACGGCAGCGTCGCATCGCCGCCGTCGCCGAGCCGGAACGACCACACGCCCAGGCGCGCGCCGGTATCGGCGAGCGAACCCGTGAGGTCCACGACGAGGTCCGCGTTTCCCATGCGGTCCGCATCGACGACATCAGAGCCGGCGTCGAACGCGAGCTCCGCGGGGGTGAGCGCCGGGCCTGCGAAGCGGCGTTCCGCGCCGCGCGGCGGGGACCACGGCGGCGCATGGACGCGCACGACGCGCACCTCGAACCCGGCCGCAGCGCGCAGCGCGGCGACGACGTCGCGCTGCCAGGCGGGCACGCACGCCGCGGCAGCGGCGACGACGACGTTCACGCCGGCGACGGCTCCAAGCCGGCCGGCGAGTCGTCCGGCTCGCGCCGGCGCACCGCGGCGCGCGACGCGACCGCGCAGCCGAGCATCAGCGCGAGCGCGACGATATACGGGATCTTCGCCACTTCGAAGCGCGGATCGGCGAGCGACACCGGCGGCAGCTGATTGCGATACGCCCAGATCTCGCTCGACTCCGCATCCGCGGCGACCGGCGGCGCAGGCGCGACCACGTCGCCCCCGCCCGGCGCGCGCGGCACCGTTTGCATCGCCGCGAACAGCACGACCGCGGCAAGCGCGCAGCCGCCCGCCCACGCGAAGCGCGCGGTGCGCGGGCCGCGCAGCGCGCGCGCGACGAGCGCGAAGCCCGCGAGCGCGCTGATCGCGCTGGCCACCACGAGCGCTTTCCACGACGAGTCGGCCACCCAGAACACGGACAGCACCGCGAGCGGCGCGACCGCGAGCGTTTGCGGTATCGTGCGCGCGCGCGCCAGCAGCAGCGCCGCGCACAGCGCGGTGACGAGGTGGTTCTCGTGCAGGTACGTGCCGCCGAGCATGCTGACGGCGGACGGCACGAACAGGAGCGCCGCGGGCATGTTCTCGTGCACCGCGACGCGGCGGCCCGCCCAAATTCCGGCCGCCGTCGCGAGCACGAACGTCAGCGAGCCCGCGGCGAGCGCGACGCGGGGCAGGACACCGAGCGCCGCGAGCAGGTGCGAGATGCTGAACTGCGCGCGGAACGTCAGCTCGCTGGCGGCATGCGCCGGCAGCGCGCGCGTGAAGTACTCGATGTTCTCCGGGATGCCGATCGCGGCCACCGAGATCAGGGCGAGCGCGGCGGCCGTGGCGAGCAGCGCGACGCGCGCGCGCGGCGCGAACAGCAGCACCGCCAAGAACGCCGCGAGCCCGAGATGCGGCTCGAGCATCGCGAGCGCGGTCAGCACGCCGCACGCCCGCCACGCGCCGCGCTGCGCGCGCTCCGCGGCCCACGCGAGCACCGCGACGAAGAACGGCGTCGGCTCGCTGAACCCCACGTCGTAGAACGCGAGCGGCGTCGCGAGCAGCAGGCCGATCAGCAGCGGCGAAAACGCGGTGATGCGCGCGAGCGCCCACGTTGCCAAGCCGACCGCGACGAAGATGGCGAACAGCCACAGCAGGTGAGCGGAGTACGCCGGCAGCAGCGAGAGCGCGGCGAACAGCGCGAGCATGTAGCCGGGGAACGGCGCGGGCACCACGTACCAGTCCGGCTGCAGCGGCGACTCGCCGATCGCGCGCTGGCACGCGCGCAGCGGCTCGACGCGGTACGGGTTCGCGCGGGCGCGGACGACAACGCCGGCACAGTAGAACGTCGAGAAGTCCGTCGTCGCGTGGATGAGCGGCTTCGCCGGCGTGCGCCGGTCGTGCGCGACGAGCAGCCCCAGCGCGAGCGCGGCGAGCAGCGCGATGAGCGCAACGGGCCCCAGGCGCCTCACGGCGGGGGCGCGGCGGCGGAACGCGTGACGACGATGCGGTATTGCGCGGCCGCCGCGATGACGACCCACATGTATTTGTAGTCCGCCAAGTCGATGAAGATCGCGACGAAGAACAAGGCCGCCAGCGAGGCGGTGAGCATCACGCGCACGTCGTACAGCGGGTGCGTGCGCGGCACGCGCTTGAGGTCGGCGAACGACGCGAACAGCCCCGCACAGAACAGGATCAGCCCGATCACGCCGAGCTCGACGACCACGTGCAGGTACATGTTGTGTGGCGGCCGGCTCCAGTACTCCGAGATCGTGGCGTAGACGCGCAGGTAGTTTGCGTTGTACGCGGCGATCGCGGCGCCCGTGCCCCAGCCGATCAGCGGGTGCTGCTGCCACGCGAGCAGGACGACGTGCCAAATGTAGTTTCGCCCGCCGCCGTGCTCGGCCAGCGCGTTGACCATGCGCGCGCCGACCGTCGGCACGATCAGCGGGATCAGCGCCAGGACCGGTACGGCGATGGCGGTCGCGAGCAAGCGGCGGCGCGAGAACGCGATGAGCACGGCGACGATGATGACGCACGCCAGCATCGCTTCGCGCGAGAGCGTCATCACGATCGCGGTGCCGAACAGCGCCAGCGCAGCCAGCGCTGCCAGGACGACGGCCGGCTTGCGCGCGTTGAGCAGCGTCACCAGCGTGATGGCGAGCGGCGCGAGCAGCGCGTTGGCGAAATGGTTCGAGTCGATCATGCGGTCGTCGACGTTGACCACGAGCCGCCAGCCCTGGTTCGTCGCGCCGAGCGTGTCGTGAAAGAGCACCAATCCGTAGATCGCCGCGAGCGCGCCGCCGACCACGATGCAGCCGAGCAGCATGCGCAGATCGCGCTCGTTCAGCGGCGAGATGGCGACGATGCCGTACAGCAAGATGATCTCGCCGAACGACCACAGGAACTGCACGCCCGTCGGAACGTCGGGCGTCCACGTCACGCCGACGGCGGCGAACAGCCAGAACACGCACAACAGCCAGAACGCCGGGCCCGGCTTGCAGAACCGGCGCGTGCGGATGATGTTCACCACCAGCGCGAGCACGGCGGCGAGCGCGAGAAATTTCGTCAGCGTGCCGGCCTTGCCGAGCGAGAGCATGTTGTCGAACGGGATGAAGAGCACGTACAGCGCGTACGGAAACACCATCGGCCGGCGCAGCGCCAGCACGATTCCGAACGGCGCCGCCAGCAGCCCGAACACGAGCACGACCCGGTCGTACTGCCCGGTGCCGATGCCGATCGCGAGCCATAGACCGACGAGCACGAGCGCGGCACCCGCCGCCGCGGCCTGCACCCGGCGTTCCGAGAAGTCGATGCGGCGCAGTGCGCCGGCGACCGGGTTCACGAGCCGATGGGCGACGCGGGCACGGGAAGCGGGGCGCGGCGCGCTCCGCCGAGCGTGTAGACGCCGAAGCCTGCGGCGGCCCACGCGCCGGCGTCGAAGAACGCGCGCGTGTCGATGAGCTGCTTGTTCCGGCACAGCGGCGCGACCGCGGCGGGATCGATCGCGGCGAACGCGTCGTGGCCGACCATCAGCACGATCGCGTCGCAGCCGCGAACCGCGTCTTCGAGCGATTCCGCGAGCGGGTGCGCGTAGCGGTCGGCAAGCGGGTCGAACACGCTGGTTTCGTAGCCGCGCTCGCGCAGCAAGTGCTCGACGCGCTCGGTCGGCGACTCGCGCGTGTCGTCGACGTTCGCCTTGTACGCCGCGCCCAGGATCGCGACGCGCGCGCCGCCGTCCGCGGGCGCGACCTCCGCGATGCGGCGGACCACGACGTGCGGCATGCGGTCGTTGATGCGCCGCGCCGTCTGGATCAGCTCGGTCACGAACGGGTTCGCGTTCGACAGGAAGTGCGGGTCGACCGGGATGCAGTGGCCGCCGACGCCCGGACCGGGCGAGAGAATGTTCACGCGCGGGTGGCGGTTCGCGAGCGCGATCACCTCGTGCGCGTCGACGCCGAGCTCTTCGCTCAGCAGCGCGAGCTCGTTGGAGAACGCGATGTTCACGTCGCGATACGTGTTCTCGACGACCTTGGTGAGCTCGGCGGTGACGTTGCTCGTGGTGACGATCTCGCCGTCGCAGAACGACGCGTATAGGTCGCGCGCGCGCTCGGCGTCGCCGGGCTTGCGACCGCCGACCACGCGGTCGTTCTCGCGGAGTTCCTTCACGATCGCGCCCGGGATGACGCGCTCGGGGCAGTGCACGATCGCGACGTCGTCGGGGTCGACGCCCGCGGCGCGGAGCGCCGGGACGACGACGCGGTCCATCGTCCCGGGCGGGACGGTCGACTCGAGGATCAGCAGGTTGCCCGGCCGCAGCTTGCGCGCGGCGTCGCGGGTGGCCGCCTGGACGTACGAGAGGTCCGGCTTGTTGTCGATGGTCGGCGTGGGGACGCAGATGACGAACGCATCGGCCGTGTCCGGCAGAACGGTCGTCAGGGAGAGCCGGCCCGTCGCGAGCGCGGCGACCACCAGCGCGCGCACCGGCTCTTCCTTGACGTGGAGCGCGCCCGCCTGGAGCGCCGCCGGCACCCGCGGGTCGACGTCGAAGCCGACGACGTCATGCCCCGCCAGCGCCATCATGGCTGCCGTGGGAAGACCGATGTAACCGAGACCTTGAACGCAGACCTTCATCCGTGAGCCCCGCCGCGCCGCGGCCAGAAGAAACCGATAGCTTGTTCCCGGCCTGTGTACCCCCGGGACCAGCGTCCCACACGGCAGGCAGCCAAAACGTTCAACGCGCGCTCGGCCCGGCGTCGGCCGGACGCGGCCGCTGGGCCGGGATGCGCTGCGCACCCTGGTAGTGGGCGATCATGTCGCGCGGCGGCAGCGGCTGTTCCGCCCGGCGGCCGTAGAAGTACACGGCCGACGCGCCGTCGACCGCCGGGCGCCGCCCTGCCGCGAAGAGATCGATCAGCCGCGCCAGCGGCGTGGCGGCGAAGCGCATGAGAGGCCCGACGCCACGCAGCGGGACGACGCTGCGCGCCGCCTGCGCGAGCGAGTCCGCGACCTGCGCGCCCGGGCCTTCGACGACGCCGGACTCGATGAGCTCGAAGTCGCGGAACAGCCAGCGGTGGCCGCTCTCGGTGAAGCGCGTGAAGTCGTACGGCCCTTCGTGCACCGGCTGGAGGAACGGCGTGTCGGCGTACACCAGCCCGTCCGGCCGCAGCACGCGGTGGATCTCGGCGGCGACGCGCCAGGGATCGAGCACGTGCTCGAGCACCGCCTGCACCACCACCGCGTCGACGGCGCCGTCGCGCAGCGGAATGCGGTGCGCGTCGGCGACGAACTGCGTGCACGGGGTCGGAAAGATGTCGAACGCGACGATGTCCAGCTCGGTGACGGCGTAGAGCGCGTCGAGGCCGTCGCCGATCGTGCCGCCGCCGATCACGAGGAGGGTGTGCCGGCCCCCGCGCGCCGCGAGGTCCTCGGCAAGCCGCGCGCAGACCCGCGTCGCGACCGAGTTCGGCCGGTCGAAGACGCCCAGCACCTTCACGGCGGTGCTGCGGGGGCGCGGCTCGGTCCAGGTCACGGTGTCGGGATCGACGATCGACGACGCCGCGTCGATGAGCACCGGCTGCCCGGCAACGAGCGGATACGGCACGCGCGCGTGCGCGCAGGCGGAGTTCGTGCAGGTCGCGCCGTCGAGCTCGAGCTCCGCCTCGCACGCGACGCAGCGGAGCAAGGCGAACGCGTCCGGCGTTCTCAGCAGCGGCATGAAGCGGTTCTTCTCTCCTTTGGCCGGTCGATCCGCGGCGAGGGACGGCGGCGCCCCGCCGGGTACAGCGTCGCGGTGAAGCTCGCGCTCGTCTCCGCGAAGTACCCGTTCGGCGGCAAGGAACCGTATCTTCACGCCGAGCTGCAGCACCTCGCACCATATTTCGAGCGCGTCACGGTGTTCCCGACGTCACCCCCGGACGCCGCCTGGGGCTTCAGCGGCGTCGCGGGCGACGTGGTCCGCCTCGGTTTGTTCGCCCCGTCGACGTTCGCGCGCGCGGCCGTTGCGCTCGCGAGCAATCCGGCCGGCGCATGCCGCGCGATCACGGCGCTGCTGCGCGCGAAGTATCCCGCGAAGGTCAGGCTCAAGAACCTCGCCGTGCTGCCGCTGGGGCTCGCCGTCGGCGGCCGCCTGCGCCGCGAGCGCTTCGATCACGTGCACTCGTACTGGCTGTCGACGCCCGCAACGGTCGCGTTCATCGCCGCGCACGTCGCGCGCATCCCGTGGAGCTCGACGGGCCACCTGTGGGACATCTACGAGAACAACGCGCTCGCCGCAAAGCTCCCGAGCGCGCGTTTCGTGCGAGCGATCTCAGAACGCGGCCGCCACGATCTCTACGCCGCGCTCACCGATCCGTCGCAGGCGACGATCGAGGTGGTGCACGTCGGGGTGGACGTTCCCGCGGCGCCGGCGGATCGCGCGAACCTTGCGGCGCCGGCGGATGATGCGAACGCTGCGGCGTCGGATCGTGCGAACGTTGTAATGGCTGATGCGAAAGCTGTGGCGTCGGCTGATACAAACGTTGCGGTGGCGGCCGGTGGTGCGAACGATGCGGTGCCGGGCGGAACGCGGCCGTTCGCGCTGCTCTGCGCGGCGAATCTCGTGTTGAAAAAGGGACATGTCGATCTGCTCGAGGCGCTCGCCGAGCTGCGCGACCGCGACGTTGCGGTACACTGCACGATCGCTGGTGACGGCGAATTGCGCGAGGAGCTCCAGGCGAAGGCTGCGACGCTGGGGATCGAGGCGAACGTGACGTTTCGCGGTCACGTCGCGCATGCGGCGCTGCTCGACGAGATTCGCGCCAGGCACTACGACGCGATGGTGCTGACCAGCCTCGAGCTCCCCGGCGGATTGATGGAGGGCATTCCGGTCGCGCTGATGGAGGCGATGGCGCTGGGATTACCGGTCGTCACTACCGACACGGGCAGCATCGGCGAGCTCGTCGACGACGGCTGCGGGCGCGTGATCGAGCAGCGCGACGTGACCGCGATCGCCGCGGCCGTTGCGGAGCTCGCACAGGATCCCGAGCTTCGCGCATCGCTTGCCCGCGCGGCGCATGCGAAGGTCGACGCGGAGTTCAACGTGGTATCGGTTGCCCGCCGGGTGGCGCAGTTGATCGGGAGCGAACGCGCAGCACGAGCTCCGCAAGCGCAACAGTTGCCAGCATCGTAACCACGGGTGCCAGCGGCAGCTCGACGGTTCGCACGAACTCCAGCGGGTTCGCGAGGAGCGCCGCCACCGTCGCGCACGCCGCACCGAGCAGCACGGCAACGAGGCTCGTGCGCCGGCGCAATACCAAGCCGATCGCGGCGAGCGCGATCGTGACGGGTCCCGCGTTCACGAAGATCTCGTGCAGCACCGCCTTCACGAACGCGGAGACTTCCGTGCGCGCATACCACGCGACGAAGCCTTGCGACTGCGGCGCGAGGCCGGTCGCGCGCGCGAAATCGTACTGCCATGCGAGCTGCTCGCGTAAACCCGGGCCGTGCACCGCGGCGGCGTACGCAAAAAAGACCACCGCGATGCCGGCCGTCACCGCGACGAGCGCGAACGCGGCACGGCGCGAAACACCGCCGAACCGCGCCGCGCCGAGCGCACCGAGCGCCGCACCGATCGGCAGATACACCGCAGGCCGCGTAAAGGCGAGCGCGAGCGAAGCCACGCCGACGGCGAGCAGCAACCCCGCGGACGCAGCAGACGGCGCACGCGCGGACGCGGCAGATGCCGCGGCTGGCGCGCGCGCGGACGCGGCGGACGGCGCGCGCGCATACGCGAGGATCGCACCGAGCGCGGCGATCCAGAACAGGACTGCCAGCTCATCGGTTAGCCCGTAGCTCGCCATGTCGAGCACCGCGGGGTTCACGGCAAATGCGATGCTGCCGAGCGCGGCGATCCACGGCGGCGCGACCGACAACAGGACGACGAACATCGCCCCGGTCGCGAGCACGTAGGCAACGGCGGAGATCGCTTGCAAGCCGTGCGGACCCAATCGCGGATATAGCACCGCGCCGAGATACGGAAACAGCGGCCGCGTCGTGAACAGCGCGAACTGCTTCGCGTAGTAGTCCGGCGGCGTCGGGCCGTAGAATCCGCGGCTTGCCGGATTGCGCCCTTCGGACGTCGTCGCGATGAACCGGTCCGCTTCGGCGCGGGCCGCGTCGCGCGCGAGGCCGCGGTCTTCGAGCGCCATCCGCAAGTAGATCGCGGCGTCCGGCTCCCAGCGCTGCAGATCATGATGGTACCGGTTCGCGCCGACCACCGCTGTGAACAGCAGCACCGCAGCAAGCGCGAGCAGCACCGAACGCACGTTTACGGCGCGTCCGGTAACGGCGCGTCGGCCAGCCGCGTGTCCGGCAGGTGCGCGTCGGCCAGCCGCCCGTCCGACAACTGCGCGTTCTGCAACGTCCCATCCGGCAACAGCGCGTGGCGGGGCACGCGCGGCGAGGCGCGATGCACGGCGACCGTTGCACGGGCGAACGCGGAGAAGAACGGCAGCTCCGCGACCCGGTACACCGCGTAGGCCAAGGCGACGACGACCGGCACGAGCATGGCATACGTCACCGCGCTCGCGACCGTGCCGGCGTGCGCGCGCGCCAGCGCCGCGGCGGTGACGCGCACGAGCGGCCCGTGCACGAGGTACAAACTGTACGAGAAGCTGCCGACCACGACGAAGAACCGCGCCGACAAGATTTTCACGAGCGGGATGCGCGCGTCGCGCGTCGCCGCGACGAAGAAGGCGCCCAGCGCAACGCCGAGCGCGACGTCCATCGGCCAGATCGCGCCGTCGGGCGTCACTTGATCGCGGTACGACACGAGCAGGATCAGCGCGACGAACGCGGCCACCGCCGTGAGCCACGTCCACGGCCACCGCGCGACGTCGGGCCGCGCGGTGAGCTGCGCGGCCGCGACACCCATCGCGAACAAACCCAGCAGCCACGGGCTCGTCCAGTCCAGCGTGTGGAACGCAAAATGCGGAATCAATCCGATCGCAAGCGCGACGCCGAGCTGCGCAGCGGCGCCGAACCGCCGCCACACGGGGATCAGCAGCAGCGCGAACACGACGTAGATCTGGATCTCGAGCGCGATGCTCCACATCGGCCCGTTCAGATATTCATTGCTCGCGGCGAACAGGTTGTGGATCAGCGCGACGTGCATCGCAAGCCCAAGCGCGATGTGCGCGGCGTTGATGTGCGCGCCGTTGAGCAGCGCCGTCACGCAAAACGGGATCACGGACAAGAACAGCACCAGCAGATACGCCGGCATGAGCCGCCGCGCGCGCCGCTTGAAGAACGCGAGCGCGTCGAACGCGCGCTCGGGATGCATCGCGACCGGCAGCGCGAGGCAGTAGCCGGAGATCACGATGAACGCGGCGACGGCGAAGTGCCCGTACTGCATGATCTGCGTCGCGGCGAACCACTGGCGCAGCGTGCCCGCGGAGTCTTGCGCGCCCGACTGCCAGATGTGGAACAGGAACACGTAGAGGGCCGCCGCGCCGCGGAGGCCCTCGATGTGCGGATAGTACGCGCGGTCCGTGCTCGGCGTGGCGGCCATGCCGGAGCGAGCGTTACGCCGCTTTGTGGAAGAGCACCTCGGCGGCGGTCTTCATGCAGACCGCGATGTCCATGAACAGCGACCAATTCTCGACGTAGAACAGATCGCCGCGCAGCTTGTCGGGGACGTCTTCGAAGCCGACGACGCGCTTGCCGTACACCTGCGACCAGCCGGTGATGCCCGGCGGCATGATGTGGCGCTCGGCGTAGCGCGGGTACTTCTCCTCGAACTGGTTGACGAACACCGGGCGCTCCGGGCGCGGCCCGACGATCGACATCTCGCCCTTGAGCACGTTGAACAGCTGCGGCAGCTCGTCGAGCGAGGTGCGGCGGATGAACTTGCCGACCCGGGTGACGCGCGCGTCGCCGACCGTCGCGAACTTCGCGCCGTCTTTCTCGGCGTTCATGCCCATCGAGCGGAACTTGAGGATCTGGAACGTCTTGCCGTCGCGGCCGACGCGCTCTTGGCGGTAGAGCACCGGCAGGCCGTCTTCCATCGTGATCGCCGCCGCGACGAGCAGCATGACCGGCGCGAACAGCACGATCGCGCAGAGCGAGACGGTGAGGTCGAAGAGCCGCTTGCCCATGCGCGAGCTGGACTCCGTCGCCTTGAGCGGGCGGGCGACGATCAGCGCCTGCTTGCCGATCGACTCCATGTGCAGCTCGTAGGCGTGCACGCGGATGCGCGGCGGCGCGAAGGCGATCGTCAGGCCGACGCGCTGCGCGGCGGCGAGGACCTGCGGCATCTGCGACGGCGCGAGGATCTCGGTGAACACCAGGGTGTCGCAGCCCCATTCGACCGCGTGGCGGAACCACGGCTGCGAGGCGACCGCGTCGGGCGTGAGCGCGCCGACGGCGTCGATGTTGGGGACCGACAGGCGGAACACGCGCGCGTTGGGCAGCGAGCGCATCGCGTCTTCGGCGAACTCCAGGCGCGACGGGTGGCCGACGACCGCGATGCGGCGCGGGTGCGCCAGCATGATCACGTCGCGGACGCGGTGGGCGATGGCGCGCGCCGAGCCGACCAGCGCGATGGCGAACAGCAGCGAGAACAGCGCGACGACCCGCGAGGTCGAGACCAGCGGGAACATCGAGAAGACGATGAGCACCGGCGCCGACGCCAGCGACAGCGCCGCGACCGCGTGGTAGAACTCGTCGCGGACCGACATCGCGAAGGAGCGGCGGTAGAGGCCGAGCTGCCAGAACACCAGGACCGACAGCGCCGCGGTGAGCGTCGCGGGGACCGCCACGTGGCGGATCAGCAGCGACGACATCCAGAAGTGCTTGACGAAAAGGCCGGCCAGATACGTGGCGGCCAGGAAGAAGACGACGTCCGACGCGATGAGGGCCGCCACCCAAGCCCGTGAGAAAGAATGCACGCCGGGACGAGCGTCGGCGTGTGGGAGAGCGGCGAATTCGTGTTCCAGGGCGACGGCCATTGTGCGGTGCGATCCTTGCGGCGACGGTGCGCTTCAGTGCGCATAACAAATGTCGCCGATCACACATGGGCCCAAGTGAAGCGCACGTCCCGAATGAGTGCGTCCATTGGGCCCGCAAATTAGGCCTTGCAACGTGGGGCAGCGGTCCCGGAGTCCGGAATGGCTCCCTCAGTCGCCCCTCAAAAATAGGGGTGCAGTGAGGCCTGAGGAGCGTCAGCTCCCGAGGCCGTGGACGACCAGCCAGCCGATCACGGCGCAGTCGATCAGCGCGAGCACGCTCAGCGCGACGACGAGAACTTCGACCGCATTGAGGCGGTCGGTGCGGCTTCGACTTGAGGCGCGCCCGGAACTGGCGCGCAGGAAGACCCGAATCCATATGGGCTCCTTCTCGCGGATACACGGCGCCGGCGGCAACCGGTACTCCCAGTTATCGGCACGCAGCGGTCCAATGTTACGGGAGCGCGAGCTTCAAGGGACCCGCCGCAGGGCGAGGGTATCGACCGCTCATGCCGATCCGCGTCTTTCTTTGTGCTCTTGGCCGCTCTTGCGATCGGGCTCGCGCGCCGTGTCGCCCGCCGCGGCGCAGCCGGTGCCCTTCGATCAGATCGCCGCGGCGCTCGGGGGCGTGCACCAGTTCTCGCAGGTCGCGCTCTCGCCCGACGGGCGGCGGTTCGCGTACGTCGAGGGCGACGGGGACCGCAATGCGATCCGGCTGGCCGACGTGGCGCGGCCCAAGGTTGCGCACACGATCACGGCGTGTCCCGGGCGCAAGTGCGACGAGGGCGACTCGCGTGGTCGCCCGACGGGCGGCGGCTGGCGTTCGTGACGACCGACGCCCGCGGCCAGGGGCAGGTCGCGGTCGAGGACTTCTCCGCCGCCGGCGGCGCGCGCGATCGTCACCGCGGCGAAGGGCCCGCTGTCGACGCCGCGCTGGTCGCCCGACGGGACGCGGATCGCGCTGCTGTACTCGCCCGGCGCGCCGCGCGCGCCCAGCCCGCTCGGCCCGTCGGCGCCCGCGGGCGGCGTCATCGGCGGCAAGTTCTACGAGCAGCGGCTCGCGGTGATCGCCGCGCGCCCGTCGGAAGCAAGGAGGCGGCAAGCTCGGGCAGGCGACGAGCGCAGGACCGGCGCCGATCCGGCTGCTCGGGCCGGACGACCTCAACGTGTACGAGTACGACTGGTCGCCCGACGGTACGCGCTTCGCCGCGACGGCCGCGCACGGCAACGGCGACGCGAACTGGTGGGTCGCCGAGCTCTACACGATCGACGAGAAGACCGGCGCCGCCGCGCAGATCCACCATCCCGAGCTGCAGATCGCGTCGCCGCGCTGGTCCGGCGACGGGCAAGCGGATCGCGTACATCGGCGGCATCATGAGCGACGAAGCGATCACCGGCGGCGACGTGTACGTCGTGCCGGCGACGGGCGGCGCCGCGACCGACGTGACGCCGAACCTGAAAGCGTCGGTGGCGACGATCGCGTGGAACGGCTCGCGCAACCGCATCCTCGCGACCGAGCTCGCCGGCGATCGCATGGTGATCGCGTCGATCGATCCCGACGCGAAGCGGCAGCAGCAGCTCTGGAGCGGTCAGGAGACGATCTACGCGAGCGGCTTCGCCGGCATCGCGCCGGGCGACGCCGGCGTGTCGGTGTCGCGCGACGGCAAGGTCGCCGCGACGATCCGGCAGTCGATCACGTCGCCGCCGGAGATCGCGATCGGGCCGCTCGGCGCGATGCACGCCGCGACGTCGGCGAACGCGCACGTGCGCCGCCTCACCGGGCCGGCGCGCAGCCTGACGTGGACCGGCGACGGCAACCAGCGTGCAAGGCTGGCTGATCTTTCCGCCCGACGCGAAGCCCGGCGTGCGCTATCCGATCGTCACCTACATCCACGGCGGGCCGGCGTTCGCGCACTACCCGATCTTTCCGAGCGGGCCGCTCGCGTTTCAGGCGATGCTCGCCGCGCGCGGCTACATCGTGTTCGAGCCGAACCCGCGCGGCAGCTACGGCCAAGGCGAAGCGTTCACGCGCGCCAACGTCAAGGACTTCGGCTACGGCGATCTGCGCGACATCCTCGGCGGGCTCGACGCGGTGGGCCAGACGATCCCCGTCGATCCCAAGCGCATCGGCATCTTCGGCTGGAGCTACGGCGGCTACATGACGATGTGGTCGCTCACGCAGACGAACCGCTTCAAGGCGGCGGTGAGCGGCGCGGGCGTGTCGGACTGGCTGAGCTATTACGGCACCAACGAGATCGACACGTGGATGCTGCCGTACTTCGGCGCGACGATCTACGACGATCCCAGCGTGTACGCGAAGAGCTCGCCGATCAACTACATCAAGGCGGTGAAGACGCCGACGCTCATGGTCGCGGGCGACCGCGACGCCGAAGTGCCGGTGACGCAGTCGTACGAGTACTGGCACGCGCTGCGCGAGCTCGGCGTGCCGTCGGAGCTGGTGATCTATCCCGGCGAAGGACACCTGTTCCAAAAGCCGGCGAACCAGCGCGACGTCGCACAGCGCGTAGCGGGGTGGTTCGACCGCTGGCTGCAGTGAATGTCACCCTGAGCTGCGCTGTCTCGTGCATCTTGTCACCCTGAGCTTGTCGAAGGGTGCGCCACCATCGTCGATTTACGACGGAAGCGCGGCGCGGATTCTCAGCGCGCTGAGCGCGTTGGCGGCGATCGCGCGTGATTCTTCGTCGTCGGCGCGCAGGGCGAGCTCGAACGTCGGCTGCGTGTCGGGGTGGCGGTAGGCGGCGAGCGCGCGCAGCGCCGCGCGGCGGTGTTCGACGTCCGGTTCTTCTTCGTATGCTTGCGTCAGCAGCGGCACGCCCCACGGCGCGCGCACGATGCCGAGGTCGCGCAGGAGGTTCAGGCGCGTCGCGTCGTCGAGCGCGCCGTCGCGCGGCTCGAACCGCTTGGGCCACCGGATCTCGGCGCGCTGGGTGGCGCAGTCTTCGACAAGCTCAGACTGACATGGGCGGGTTCGGCGCTTGACGATGGCGCGGGGTCTGGTCGGCGTCGAGCGGCGTCGCGGCTCTGCGTCGACGCTTCGACGACTGGACGGCTGCGCGCCCGCGTCGGCGGTCGGTGGCTGCGCCGTGCCGGCGGGATCGCCGGTTCGTTCGAGTCGATCGGCATCACGTCGCCGACGATCATTGCTTCGCCCGTTGCCGACAGCGCCGGGTCTTCGTCTGCGGTCGGGCGCTGCGACGGCGACCGCGTCGCGGCGGCCGCGCAGCGCGAAGAATGCGATCGCGGCGATGATCGCGATCGCGACGATGATGAGGACGATCGTCGTCGTGCGACACTTAGGCCGGGGCGTGCTGCTGTTCGGCTAGCGCGTCGATGAGCTGGTCGCGCTCTTCGTCGAGCCGCGGGTCGACCGGGCGCGTCACCGCGGCTTCGAACTCTTCGGCCGAGAGGCGGCCCATCTCCGCGAGCGTGTGCTGCAGCGCTTCGCGGTACGGCGTGAAGTCGGCGACGACGTCGCCGTCGCGTTCGAGCTGCGTGCCCATCAGCAGCGAGAGCGCGAGCCACGGCGTCGCGGTTTGCAGCGGTTCGCGTTCGAGCGCTTCGATCGCGGCGCCGAGCTCGTGCGCGCCGACGCGGCCGACGAGGCGCACGTCGCCGCGTTCGTCGTCGACGGGCGCGCGCTCGCGGCGCAGCGCTTCGAGCACGCCGCGCAGCGACGAGCGCAGCTCGCGCGACTCGAAATCCTGCGGCGCGGTGTTCGCGCCGGGCAGGCGCAGCTTCACGAACAGCGTGTCGATCACGTCGCTGAGCAGCTCGCCGTGGCGGCGCAGGCGCGCGCGCAGCACCGCGTCGGCGTCTTGCGCGCCGTCGGGGAAGAGCGCGCGCAGCAGCAGCAGGTGCGGCAGCAAGCCGGGGAACGTCGCTTCGCGCAGGTACGGCACGAGCCAGTCGAGCTTGTCTTCGGTGAGGTCGAGCGTGAGCGTCGCGCCGGAGCGCAGCTCGTCGTGCGACTGCTCACCGTTGCCGCTGACGCGCGTCAGCGTGTGCCGCGCAGGTGTTCGCGCGCGCCGCCGCCGCCAGCGCGCCGCGCACCGGCACCGCCGGCGGCAACTGCATCGTGCGGCCCGCGCGCGGCAGCTGGTGCTGCGCGGGCGGCGGTTCCAGCGCCGCGGCGGCGTCGAGCACGGAGAACGGCAGCACCGGATCGCTCACCGCGAACGCCGCCGCCGAGCGCACGCGCACCGGCTCCGCGTTCACGGTGAGCTCGGGCGCGTCGTCCCAGCTCACGAGCGCGCGCGCGTCGATCGTCGTGCCGGCGGGCAGCGGCGTGTTGACGATGACGCGCAGGCGCGCGATCACCTCGACGCCCGGGCCGACGTCGGCCAGCGTCAAGCCGCTGGGCGTGAGCAGCGGCGACGTGCCGGCGAAATCGAGCAGCGGCACGTCGTTGACCGTCGTCGTGCCGGGCGCGTACACCGTCTTCGCCGGCGGTTCGAGCCGCGCGGTGAGGCGCTTCGCCGCGCCGTCGCCGGAGTTGCGCAGCGACAGCGTGTACGTCAGCTCGGCGCCGCGCGTCGATCGCGTCGTCCGGCGTCGAGACCAGCGTCGCGTTGTCGGCGAACGCGGGCTCGGCGTGCGTCGCGACGCGCATCGTCTCCAGCGTGAACGGCACGACGTTGAGCCCGCTCACGCGCGCGCCGACTTCGAGCACGTCGCCGTGCGAGATCGTCGCGACGAGGCGCAGGTGCACGGTCGCGTCGCGCGTCTCGCCGGCCGGCACCGCGCCGAACACGATGCTCTGGCCGTCGCGCGACGCGCCCTCGACGCCTTCGAGCCGCAGT
This sequence comes from Vulcanimicrobiota bacterium, assembly GCA_963723635.1. Lineage (GTDB taxonomy): Bacteria > Vulcanimicrobiota > Vulcanimicrobiia > Vulcanimicrobiales > Vulcanimicrobiaceae > Vulcanimicrobium. The sequence goes on from CAVRRP010000015.1 coordinate 67,037, forward strand.
TCTTCGGGCAGCTGCAAGCGCACGCGCACGTCGCGGCCCGCGTCGGTGCCTTCGTTCGCGAGCGACAGGCGGCACAGCGTCGTGCGGTTGGGGCGCAGCACCTCGTTGCCGGCGAGCGCGAGCTTCGACGTGGCCGCGGAGAACTTCGGGCGCGACGCGACGACGTGCGTCGCGGCGCCGAGCTCGATCGGGTCGAGCTGCGCGGTGCGCAGCGTCGCGCGCAGGCGCAGCTGCGTCTCGTCTTCGATCACCGGCGCGACGCGCGCTTCGACGCGCACCGTGCGCGGTTTGCCGGGCTCGAGCGTGTCGAGCTGCACCGCGCCGTCGTCGCGCACCGGCAGCTCGTTCTTGCCTTCGAGCGCGCGCAGGCCTTCGAGCCCCTCGTCGCCTTCGAGCAGCAGCCGCACGTCGGTCGCGACGTCGGCGCCCAGGTTCGCGAGGTGCACCGTCGCGACGACCGGATCGCCCGGGACCGACGCGGCGCGGGCTCTCGCGCACGACGTCGTTGAACGCGGCGGGGAACTGCGGCGCGGAATGCACGGTGACGGTGCGGTCGAAGCGGCGCTGGCCCTTCTTCCACTCCACCGCTCGCGCCGAGCTGGAGCTCGCGGCCGTCGGCTTGCGGCGCGACGACGACCGCGTCGAGCGCGACGTCGACGGAGCGGCCCGGCACGAGGTCGCCGATCTCGAACGTGCCGCTGTCCGCGCGCGCGGTCGACCGCGGGGACGCCGTCGATGGAGCGCGAGCCCGGCGTGTACGCGAGGCCGTCGGGCAGGTCGATCTTCAGCCGCACCGCGCGCGCGATCGCGGTGCCGGTGTTGCGCGCGCGCAAGCCGAGCGCGATGCGCTGGCCGGGTTCGACGTCGTCTTCGCAGTCGGCGCGAAACTCCGTCTCGGCGCCCGCGAACGACGGCGCCGACGCGACCTTCAGCGTGACCGGCGCGAGCGCGAACTCCGCGACTTCCTGCGAGCACACGGCGCCCGACACGGCGATCGCGGTCGCGTCTTCGATGACGGGATCGATCAGCACGCGGTAGCCGACGTCGATGGTGGTGCCCGGGCCCAGCGTCTTCACCGTGATCGCGGGGCGCCCGAAGCCGAACGGATCGCGCTCGGAGCCGCCCGCGGCGTGGCCGCTGACGCGCGCGCTGTCGGCGACGTACGTCGTGTTCGCCGGCACCGGCAGCAGCACGATGAGATCGTGCGCGCTGCTCTGGCCCGAGTTGTGCACCTGCGCCTTGACCTGCAGTTCCTGGCCCGGCGCGGTCTCGCGCACCGCGGCGACGGTGAGCTTCGTGAGCGGGTTCTGCAGCTGCGGCTTGCTGCGCACGACGAGCCGCACGACGTTGGAGCCGATGAGCGGCACTTCGAACGACGAGATCGCCGCTTGCACGCGTGATCGGCGTGCCGTTCTCGATCGTCGGCGCGACGGTGTACGCGAGCGAGATGCGCCGCTCGCTGCCGGCGGGGATGTCGCCGATGTCGGCGCCCGAGCTCTGCAGCAGCGTCGTCGAGCCCGCCTTGCTCGTCGAGCGGCGTGTTGTCGATGCTCGCGGTGCCGACCAGGTACGTCAGCCCTTCGGGTAAGCGGAAGCGCGCGCGAAAGCCCGTCGCCGTGCCGCCGCCGAGGTTGCGGAAGGTGAACGTGGCGTGCACGGTCTGGCCGGGCTCGACGACGCGGCCGGGCGAGACGACGAGGGTGCGAAGGCCTTCCGGCAGCAGGGGCGTTTCGGGAGCGAAGACATCCGTGAGCGTGCGCATCTGTCGGGTGACGGTGCGGAGAACACGTGCCGGGACCCTGCCTGCGCTAGGTGACGGTCACCGATGCGGCGGCGGATCGCGAAAGCGCGTCCGTAAACGTGACCGTGCAGGTTCCCGGCGCGACTCCGGTGATGGCGAACAGCGCGGAGCCCGGCACGATCGTCACCGGCGTCGCCTGCACGACCGAGGCGATCCCTGCGCACGATGCCGCGTTGACGGTGAACGAGCCGGCGTAGCCGCTTTCGCTCACCGTCATCGACGCCGGCTGTGCCGACGCCGCGACCCGCACGCTCGAGGGCGAAACGGAAGGCGCGGCTTGCTGCGGCGGGCCAAGCGGCGCATTCGCGGCCCCGCTGCTGCCGCCGCCGCCGCACGCGGACACGAACGCACAGAGCAGGAACGCCACGGCGAAAAGCCGCGCCTTGTCACAAGACGCCATGCACGAACCTTCGGGAACTGCCGGTCGCGACCTGTTCGGCAGGTGCCCGACTCTGGTCCCGCGTGTCATTTGTGGGAAGGGTTTGCGTGATTGCGGCCTCGCACGCGGATGAACGCTCTCCACACCGCAATACCGGCCAAAGCAACGATGACGACGAACGTCCCGATGGCGGTTACGCAAGTCACAGACTCGATTCTCTCGCCGGTTATGACGAGCACAACGACAAAGAGCCCGTAAAAGAAGTCCAACCGCAATGTTGCATCGAGAGTGAAAGGCCCGAACTTCATGTGGCTCTCCTCGCCTATGGTTCGAGTGAGCCCAATGTCGCCGAGTTGTGGCTGTAGTCGCGCTTCAAGCTCTGTCCCCATTTTCACGGCGCCGCGCAAGAGCCGGTGATACCACAGCCTATCAAGAAACCAGAACGCGAAACAAATAGCGATGCCAAGCGCAGTAACAAAAGGGATGTAAGGCAAGATCAGCGCGCTCAAAGACACCGTACTAGATTGTACTGGAACCGCTTTGATGCCGTACCCAACTACGGCGAGTGTTGCTGCGAGCAGCGTTACGAACAAATTGCGAATGCGCAGCGCGAGGTCATTGAAGTGCTGCTGGACGTCAACGGCCTTCTCCCACACTTTCAATTGGAGCTCGGCGATGTCTTTGTCCGTCATTGATTCACGTCTTTCGAAATTCAACGTAAGATGTGAGTTCACTAAGAGATTTGCGCAAGGTAATTGATGGGATGATTATCGCTGCGTCGGGTGCCGCGACTTCATCATCGCTCCAATGCGTAACAGCAAGGAGAAACTCTGCCGCATCAGCGATCCCAATATGTCCATATTCCGCGTAGACATCAAGAACCGACGCTCGTTGTGCCATGGCAACGTCTCGCCGCAAACTGTCGCCCACATACACCGCATCAGTTGCTTTCACGCCTTCTCGATCAAGGATAGATTCGAGTAAGGCGGGATTCGGCTTTTTGAAGCCTCTGGGAAGCATTTCATGACGAGTTATTTTCAATTCGTATTCCGATGGCCCTCGCGTGCGGACGTGCACGAGTTCGACGCCGACTGGGATCGGGTAGTCAGGTGGTGAGTAAACCGCTTCGAGAACTCCATCCAAATTGAGCTTCATCAACCGGTCGGCAGTATGGTACCCCGTCGATTCCGTGAATCCTACGATGCGCGCGCCATCCGCTTTGATTGACATGAGCGTGTCACGTACACCGGGGTACAACTCGCGGTTTACCGCGCGAGCTTCGCGATAGGCTTGTATCGCGTTCTGCTCTTCAGCTGGGCCAATACCATAGCCACTAAGCAACGGACGTAGGTCTTGCAAGATGAACGCGTACTCAGACGTCCCAACCCTCTGATGAACGAGACGGATTTCGGCCAGGAGCCGAGCGCGATTCAGACCGGCGGAACTCAACAAAAGTGAATCGACCAACGCACCAAAGGACGCCCGCCAAAACCGTACCCAGTCAAACAACGTGTTGTCAATGTCCACGATGAGAAGTGACTTCACCGGCATAGTGCGTATCAGCTACGGTGCGCCAGGTTAGACATTCCTTTTTTCGAAAGACAAAAAGGGAGCCGGGCGGTTCGAGCAGTTCGCTCGCCAAGGGCATGCGCATGACGCGATGCGGCTCATGGTCATCGCGGATGACCCTACCGGCGGGAGCTACGCCAGCGCGCAGTTCGCGCAGTGTGGTCTCCGTTCTACGGTGTGGCTAGACTATTTCACGGCTCAGCATTGCCGCCGGCGTCGTGGTCGTGGACCTCGACTCCCGCGCTACCAGGCCGGCGCACGCGCACGCGCACGCGCGGATGCACGCCTTGTCGCACGCGTGCTTACCGCGCCGAACTTGCGCGTCATCCACGTGACGACGCACATCGGACTAATTGATGCGATCCAGCGCGTCACGCCAGAACGCGTCCACACCGTCGTTCGGCTCGCGCACGAGACGCTCGTGCGCGCCGGCATCGCGCGGCCGCGCATCGGCGTCTGCGGTATCAACCCGCACGCAGGGGAGAACGGGCTCTTCGGGTACGGCGAAGAGGAACGGCTGATCGAGCCCGGCGTCGGGCTTGCGGTAGCCGAGGGCATCGACGTCCGCGGGCCGCTTCCGGCGGATACGCTGTTTTTTCGTGCCGCGCGCGGTGACTTCGACATCGTCGTTGCGATGTATCATGACCAGGGCCACGGGCCCATCAAGGTGCTGGGCTTGGAAGCCGGCGTGAACATCACGGTCGGGTTGCCGTACATCCGAACGAGCGTCGACCACGGCACGGCCTTTGACATAGCCGGCACCGGCATGGCGGAGGACGGCTCGATGCGCGCGGCGCTGGCCGCCGCGATCGAACTCGCCCCGAAACCCACGACCCGCTGATTTCTCATGCCGCCAGCGTACGGTCGCGGACGCTGCGAAGACATACCGGGTTTCGGGTAGGCCGTGCGCGACGGACCGTCAACGGTTGGTAGTAGGGTTCCCCGGAGCCGCTCAAGCCGCGATGTGGATTGTTTTCCAAGGCCAGTCCACGCGCACTTGTCGCCGCTTCGGTGTCCCTTGCGCGGTCCAGCCAGTCCACGGGATTGAACCCCTCCGGTTTCCTCTGCTCATGGCCCGCGACGATCGAGGTCGTCTAGGGTTCTCGGGGGCCTGACGCTGCCCCGACCGCACGACGGATCCCAGCGCTGCACTCGAAGCCGATTTGTTGTGCGGCGACGAACGTACGCGGCGGTGGCCAGTAGTCGCGAAAGTGCGCGGCGGCTTTACGGCCTCGTAAGCAATTCGAATTCACGTGCCACCGGCAGCGGGGACCTCGTCGGGTCGACGCACCATTCCATGAAGATGCTGCTGGGGTTTACCGCTTTCGCGTCCACGACAAGCGTCTGATGTGCAATCCACACGGACCGACCCGTGAGTCGCCCCCTCACATTCGCGGACAACGGTGAGGAAGGGCTCCCTTCAAAGAAGTCCAACGGTACAGCAAAGTGCCACTACGTTGTCATCGTCATACGCCATTGTGAACGCGTGAAGACCACTATGCCTGGGAGGCTGCCGCGTCGGATCGGTATTCTAGACCTTTTCTCGGGCTGCGGTGGTGCGAGCCTCGGCTTCAGGCTGGCTGCGGAGAAGCATGAAAACGTCCAGATTCTTGGCGGAGTAGACATCGACACCTACTCTTGTGCAAGCTACGAGAGAATCGTCGGTCGGCCGTGCCTCTGCCTCGATCTCGCAGCTGTCGCAGATTCGTCCGCTCTATTCGCCTCTATGTCCCGGGACCTAAAGATAAACGATGTCGACGACCTAATAGTCATCGGGTGCTCCCCATGCCAAGGCTTTGCAGCGCATCGAGCCTCCCACAATGGGCTCGACGCTAGACGAGACCTATTCGAAGTGCTCTGTAGCCTGATCCTTCGGCTCCAACCCGCGGCATTTTTCTTGGAAAACGTCCCGGATCTTGTATCTCGGAAGCACTGGAAGTGGTTTGACGCCGGAATATCGAGCCTAACGGGTGATGGCTATTCAACCCACACGGAGATTTACAATTTTGCCGAGCTTGGGCTCCCTCAAGAGCGTTTTCGCGTGACGATTGTTGGATCAAAGACGGGGGAGATTAACCTGGCGATTCCGCGACGTCCGCACGACAGTTTTCATACCGTAAAGGATGCTATTGGCCACCTCCCCCCGTTAAAGGCTGGAGAAAGCTCGCGGAACGACCCAATGCATAAGACGTCCGCTCACCGAACCAGTACAATTAATATTCTTCGTAGAGTTCCGAAAGACGGAGGCAGTCGCCCGACGGGGATCGGCCCCGCCTGCCTTGATCGGGCGCGCGCAATGCATGGCGGATACACGGACGTCTATGGACGTCTTCGGTGGAACAGGCCTTCCGTTACGATAACGTCGAGATGTCGCACGCCGTCCTGTGGACGTTTCGCGCATCCGGAACAAAACCGTGGGCTTACGCCACGCGAAGCTGCTAATTTGCAGGGGTTTCCGGAAGATGTAATGCTCGAGGGCCCTTTTGATGATCTCTTTAAGCAAATCGGAAACGCCGTCTCACCGGCAATCGCACAGCAATTCGCTACGCAAATAATAAAACACGTCCTCGACAACGCCTATAAGCCGATTGATGAACACGGTGTGCGATCAGGAGTTCTAAAATCTGTCGGGCCTGGCTTCGCCGTTAAGATAAACGGACTGAAATTGGGTCGTCAACGAACCAACGCAGGAGTCTGAGCGTGCTAGCGATCGACCTTTTTGCAGGCGCAGGCGGCTTGTCGTTAGGATTGCGCAGGACAGGCTTCGACGTGATCTGCGCGGTTGAACTCGATGCTTCCGCTTCGACAACCTACAGACGGAATCTGGGGAACCACGTGGCGTCTGTAGATATAACAACGCTTTCTCCGCGTGCTCTTCGTCGCCGGCTGGGCCTAGATGTCGGCGAACTCGATCTGATCGCAGGCGGCCCGCCGTGTCAGGGGTTTTCAATTCAACGGCGCGGCGGGGCGCAGGATCAGCGTAATTCGCTGATCCACCGCTTCGCTCAATACGTTCATGAATTCAAACCACGTGCATTCCTCCTAGAAAACGTTCCCGGTCTTGCGTTTTCGCGCCATCGCGAGCTGTTTGACGCATTACTGGCGGATACAATCGCCAGTGGCTACACGGTCAGCGACAACGTGGTGAATGCCCTTGCGGTTGGTGTCGCTCAAGAGCGGACTCGCCTCTTTATAATCGGACTACGTGGCGGTATCACCCCAATTACACTGCCGACTCCGCGCAGCCGAATTCGTACCGTAAGAGATGCAATCGGCGACCTCCCCTCGCCGCCAGCCGACGGTAGTTGCCACTCTGACTTCAAAAATCATTTCCGCGAAAAACGCCTTTCGGAACGTAATATCGAACGGCTGCAGTTCATCCCGATGGGCGGCGGAAGAGAAGACCTGCCTTTAGTACTGCAACTTCCATGCCATCGAAGAAATGCGGCACATAGACATTTGGACGTTTATGGACGATTACATTGGGATAAACCGTCCGGCACGATCACAGCCCGCTTCGATAGTTTCACTCGAGGCCGGTTTGCGCACCCCGTCGAGAACCGAAGTTTGACGATTCGCGAGGGAGCGCGATTACAGGGCTTCCCGGACGATTTCGAATTCATTGGCAGCCGAGAGCAGACGGCGATGCAGGTTGGGAACGCAGTACCACCTCGCCTTGCGGAATTCGTTAGTCGTGCAATTCATAGACGCCTCATACCGCGGAAGCTAGCTAGGCGATAGCGCATGGCACTTTATCAAGTTTGGCAAACGCCGGACAGAGACAGCCCTGACACGGTCGAATGGCACGATGCATCGTCCTTGGCAACTCAACTTGGCGTGATTCTGAGAATGGACGGCGCGCGCGGCACCGACGATGCGGACGTGCAGCGCATCACAGGCGAACCGCTCTTGCGCGCGAGGCGGTGGCACAAAATTTATGAACGTATGGGATTGGTGTACCAAGATGCAGCGGCGAACACGGCGCTGACCGACACCGGGCGGTATCTCTTAACGCTTAATTCGATGTTGCGGACAAGCAACCGACGTGAAGTTGCAGCGGCCGTGATCCCGACGCTAAGCAAGTTCCAGCTAAAGAATCCGGCGGATGAGTCGTGGGAGAACCACTATCCTGATGATGCCGACCTCCATCCGTATTGGGCGATTTGGAAGGCCCTCGCCGAACTGGAGCATCGTCTGCATTGGGACGAGCTTAATCGCGAGTTGATGCGGGTTCTTCGACATCGAGACCTAGAGGATGCGATCGCCCGCATCAAAGCCGCGCGCGAGGCTGTCGACTATAATCCGACTACTGGCGGTTCCGGCAACGCACCGCTACGTGCAAGGGCGCATACGCTCGAGGCAGTTGCTGAGGGACGTGATGTCGATGGCCAATTGCGGGACCAGCGGATGACGCCTTGGTTCCGTCGCGCGGGGTTCGGCAAGCTACTATTCGTCTCGCCCGGTGAACAGGGCACTCGCGACGGCTATTGGCGGACGGCGCCAGACATGATCGACCTGATCAACGAAGTGGCGCGTTTTATTCCCGTTTATCGCGCTTTCTCAGACGGTCCGTCGTGGTCTACGTACTACGGATCGATGTCCCCGTGGCCGGCGCCCGTCGTGCAATCGGCCGCGCCCGGTGGTCAGGCCCTCGAGGTGCTGCGAGTCCTACTGGCACGCCAAAACGTCATTGCGTACGGACCGCCCGGTACCGGAAAGACTACTGTTGCGTTAGAGCTTGCGCAGCAATGGGAAGCGCAAAATGGCGCATCATCGGTATATAGGACAACATTTCACCCGAATTTTACCTATGAAGATTTTGTTCAAGGTTTTCGCCCGAAACCTGAAGGCGGCTTTTCTCTACAAGATGGCGTCTTTCTGAAGGCTTGCGAGGGCGCGCGTGCCATGCGTCCCCCGCAGCGCGTGTTATTATTGATCGACGAAATCAATCGCGGTGACACGGCGAGAATCTTCGGCGAGGTATTAACCTACATCGAGCCCGACAAGCGGTCGATTACATTTTCGCTGTCTCAGGATCCTCTCCGCGACTTTTCGGTGCCCGCGAATCTCTACGTTCTAGGAACCATGAACACCGCGGATCGCAGCATCAGTTTACTGGACTTGGCCTTTCGACGACGTTTTGCGTTCATAAGCTTTCAACCCACGACAGCTCTATTTCAAAGTGACCGCTTCTTCTCAAGCATTGGTGGCATAGATCTTGCGACTTTGTTGAACCGAATCAATCGGCGCCTCGTTGATAATGGGATCGATACGGAGCGGCAACTCGGTCAAGGAGTTTTATTGATTCCAGCTGAGACATCGGATGCCCTTTTGGCATTCAGGGATCGCGTTAGTTTCGAGCTGATCCCAACTGTGGCGGAGTATTGCTATCCGAACCTTTCTAAGACAAGAACGATCCTGGGCAGTCTCGTCAACCCGAACGGCACCCCCGCTACACTTGACGCCGACGAGTTCATCGCAGCAGTTATGGGCATCACCTAAGGAAATCGATGTCAGTATCGACAAGCGAAGAAGCCCTCACCATAACCGACGTCGCTGTTGTTGATTTTGGACGCGGTCTTTCGCTGGCGGAGAGACGAATGGTGCAATCGCTGTTCCGAATTCACGATCTGAGCGGATCAGCACTTTTAGTTCAACGAAGAGTACCACCCAGAGCAGGGCAGGTTATAGTTTGCGGCCGACTTCTCATCTCACCAGGACCGTTTCCGCCAGAGCACTTGCTTGCGATGTATTTGTATTGCAATGGAGTTTCTCCGCCTGAAATCGCAGAGTCGCTGCGGCCCACTCTTGCGGCCAGGGCAGTAGGGATTCAAGAAATTCGATGGCTGCTTGAGATCTGCTTGATCTCAGAGTTTCGCCGCCTCTTGCATGAAGGGTTAGCTAAACGATACGTATATCAAACCGAGCAGTCCACCACCTTGCGTGGAAGAATCGATTGGGCGAGATCAGCAACCACGCTCATCCCTATCTCGCGGCACGCGGAGCTCACTCCGGACGATGCCGTTAACGGAATGCTTTTCGGCCTGGTTCTTAGTATTAAGCGCAGGACCACGATTCCGCAGCTAGTCGAGCCGCTGATAAGAGATATAACGGAGCACCTTGCGGCCCGAATAACGCCGAGACTCGCGGAGAGACAGGCGCTCGAAAAGGCGCTTGCGAACCTTTCCCATCGCCTAATATCTTATCGCTCGGTACTTGTACTAGCTATTTCCCTTCTGAACGATTCGCAGGCGTCGACGGTTATTGGAGACGTAGATCTTCCTCCGTTTTATTTCGACCTTTCGCACCTATTTGAGCGTTTTGTCGGGCGATTGCTATCGGAAGGGTTGGCCGTATTCGGAGCGACGATTGATTTTCAGCTCACCGACCCGGCAGCATTTGTCGATGAAGCCGATCGGCCCTACGCACACGTGCGACCGGACTTTTTAATATCCCGCGATGGCGGTGCTCGCATAGTCGTCGATGCGAAATTTAAGCGTGGATACGCGACCGGCTTGCGACAACTTACGACTGGGGATCTGTTTCAAGTGGCATTCTACTGCAGACAGTTCGGCTCAAGCGCGGTCGCTGCTCGAGGGTTCGTTGCCGCACCATTATTCGAAGACGAATCACCACCTGCGCGCATGGTCACAGTCTATCATCGGCAAATTTCCGGGGATATACAAATCCAATTACTGCCGATTCCCATGCACTCACTCCTCCAGAATCTCCTCGATGGCGATGATGCAGGCTTTCGCCGGGAGCGGGATAATTCAATCTCCAGCATAGCGAGAAATCTCTTATGAGATACTGGGTTGAGAAATCCATTGTGCGCCAGAACCCGCTACGTCAACGTTATATATTAGGTAGAAGCCTAGTCTCGCCCACGGCGAGTGATTCTGGTATGGATGTGTATCGGTTCATGCGCGACGTAGCGCCCGATGATGTTATCCTGCACCTTGTTGACAACGCATCGATTGTTGGCGCTTCGGTGGTCACTGAAGGATATCGCGTGTCTGACCGTTTGTATACTGTCGCTCTTCGCGGATTCACCAAGTTCACGCCTGCCTTAGATCGAGGTTTCCTGACGAAGGAGCCTTTTCGAGGGCGTTTGCTCCGCATTGCGGAATCGGGGCGAAAATATCTGTTCTTCACTCGTTTAGGTACACTGCGGCAAGGCTCGTACCTTACCCCGCTTGATGCTGACGTTTTGACAATTCTCAACGAATATTATAGCGTCACGACCGGCGGACTTTCGCTTCCTTTAAACGATCAAGCTCTTTCGTGAGCCGTCGCAGGCGATTCTGCTTCTTTAGCTGACACTTCCAGATGACGAAAGTGGCCCACCCCTCGTCCTTTAGGAGTTTTAGCACTTTTTTATCGCGGCGACGATTTACCGCCTGTTTTTGTTCCCAGAAGGGGCGGTTATTTAAAGGGAGGCCAGCGAGTTTGCACCGTCGATGACCATGCCAAAAGCAACCGTGGTAAAATATCGCTAACTTCACTTCATCGATAACGATGTCGGGGGTCCCCGCTAGATCTGCCGCGCAAAACCGTGAAGTGATTCCTCGAGCTTTCAGATAGGCGCTGATAATTCGCTCGCCGTCCGTTCTTGATCGTCGGACCGCCGACATGCGCGCCGATATTGGCGTCTGCGGAACTACAACGGCTGCGGGCGCGCCTTCATGCCTAGCGCGGGAAGTCTCGTCGCCCCCTGCCAGCGCTCGTTCCTCATGCATGTAATGACGTTCCGCCAAAACTACGCCTGCAAATCGTACCGACCGTCGATGGCGGTATGCCGAGCGTAATGGCGATCCGCGCATAGGATATTCCGCGGCGCCTAAGGTGTTGAATTCTACGAACGCTTTTATCCGTCATACGTCTACGGACTCGTAGGTCCGGGCCTTGCTGAAGAGGAAGTTGCATTGTGGCATTTAGGCATTTAGGCGTGTAACAGAGTTTGCTCAGTAGTCAAGAGTAATTGACTTCTCTTCACTAGGACGAAAAAAGAACGTCGTCGGCGCAATGATTGTAAAGCGTAGAGCGACGCTGCCAGAGGACGGTTTCAACGCCCCCGATATGGCCGCGGTCGCGTTTGCGCGACTTGAGCGTGCTGACGCGACTAGTACAGGCCGAGCGACAAGCCATATCGCCGTTTGCGCCGGTACCGATATCACATATCGACACATTCCAGCTTCATCTACCTCAGGTTGCGTTTCGGCGATTAGGTGGTTGTCGAGTG
>CAVRRP010000016.1:0-31549 GCA_963723635.1 Vulcanimicrobiota bacterium
ATAATTCTCAGTTATCATCGTCGTTGTTTAGGGCGCTGTTGCGGCGAAGTGTCCGAGGATGTTCGCGCGGGCGAGGGCGGTCTGAAGTGCTCGGTCACTAACATGCGTGTATATCTGCGTCGTTACGATGCTGCGGTGGCCGAGGAGGCGCTGGACGAACCTGATGTCAGTCCCCGATTCCAGCAGCATCGTCGCAGCCGTGTGACGGAGCATGTGCGGGGTCAGACGGCGCGTGATGCCGGCGAGTCGCCCCAGTCGGGCGACCGCGTGGCGGATCCGAGCGGCCGACAGCGGGCGGGCTCGCTCGTCGACGAGCAATCGCGATTCTAGGCCTTGTTTCCGGCCGGCGTGCCGGGCTGAGACGTATGCGCGCAGTTCATCACGCAGGCCCCCATCCGTAACGAATACCGTCCGCTCGCGGCTGCCCTTGCCGAGGATTCTCAGGCGTCCCGCTGCCGCATCGATGTCGCCCAGACGCAACGACGCGAGCTCTCCGACTCGCATTCCCGTTGCGAGCAGGAGCGCGATGGCTAGCGCGCAGTTGGGCCCTTGCGCCGTCCGGTGGCGCATCAGACGCCGCAGGTCGCGCCTATCTAAGCAGCGCGGAAGCCGGGCGGGGAGCCGAATACGGAGCTCAGTCTTCGCAAAGGGTGAGCCGTCGAGGATGTCACGCCGCACGAGCCATGCGAATAGGGCGCGCAAACATGCCAGACGCCGCTTTACGGTTGCCGGCGCAAGAGCGCGCTCCGCGGAGAGCCGATTGCGGTACGCCAGGATGTTCGCGGGATCGATCTTCTCGACGTGGCGCGAGCCCGCTACTTCACGGCGAAATTCGGCGAGGTCTTGGCGATAAGCGTTGATCGTGTTTGGTGCAAGCTGCTTCTCTTCGGTGCAGTAGCGAAGAAACGCGTCGGTAGCGGCGGAAACGCGCACGGGGAAACCTCCGGGTGGTACGGTGATTGCACCGGTATACACCCGACCGGCTCCTCATTATCTGATACGCGCGCGGATCGCCCCTGCGACGCATTTCGCCGTTGATGATCGAGGGAGGGTCGGCTATCACGGAGCGAGACAAAATACGCGCCGGCGAGGAGCTTCGGCGCCGGTACTCGTCTACGCGGTAACGCGAACTATGGCGCTATGGGCATCGTGAATGCCACGATCTGGTCGCTCTCACGATCGCCCGTCCAGAACCGCGAACCGTCGTAGGTAAGGCCGCGCGCGTTGAACGGTATCGACGCAAGGGAGATGAGGCGCGGTGTCTCACCGCGAGCGTCCAGCTTCGTAAGCTCGAGGTTCTTGAATTTCTTGTCGCCGGTTATGAGATAGAAGAACTCGTCGAGGATCGTCATGCCGAGAGGGACGCGGTCCAGGCGCATCTCGCGAAGTACAGCACCGTCAGCGTCGAGGGCGAGAATCCGTCTGTTATGGGCCTGTGATAGGAACAGGGTGTCACCGTCGAAGGCCAAGTGCACACCGCTGAGATCGGGACATGGAATGCGACCGCTCTTGAAGCCGTGGCCGGGGACGAATCGATAGATCGATCGATCGTCATCATCGTCGCCGAAACCGATCACCACGGCCAGCTCATCTCCGACCACGGTAATGCCGAACGGGGCGCCTGGGGCTTCTGTTTCCGCGCGCACGGTCCAGGTTGCCGGGTCCATCGCGTAGAGCCGGTGCGCTTCGCGGCTTGCCACCCACAACGTCGTTCCGTCGAACGCGAGCCCCAGCGGCTCGGGTCCGGGCGCCGGGAGCCGTGCGGTTTCGATAATTTCCGTCATCATTCTTCGAGCGTCGTCACGTCGCCGAGTTCCTGGCCAGTCTCTTGCGCTTTGAGCAGCCGGCGCATGATCTTGCCCGATCGCGTCTTGGGCAGCTTCGGCACGAAGCGGATCGCCGACGGCGTCGCGATCGGGCCGAGCTCTCGGCGGACGTGGGCGACCAGTCGCGTCGCGAGCTCGTCCGATTCCTGAAATCCGCTGCGCAGGACGACGTACGCCACGATCGCCTCACCCTTGATCTCGTCCGGCACGCCGACGACGCCGGCTTCACCGCAGGCCTTGTGCGACACCAGCGCGCTCTCCACGTCCGCCGTCGCGATCCGGTGCCCCGCAACACTGAGCACGTCGTCCGCCCGACCGCGCACCGTGACGTACCCCTCCTCGTCCATCGTCGCGACGTCGCCGGCCACGTAAACACCCCACTGAAAATACTGCGCGAAGCGCGCCGGGTCGTTCCACACCGTCGCGAACATGTACGGCAGCGGCGTCTCGACGACCAGCAGACCGCCTTGGTTCGGCGGCAGCACCGCACCGTTCGCGTCGCGCACGGAGAATGCGACCGGTCCGAGCGCCTTTCCGCTGCGGTCGGGATGCACCGGCGACGTCGGAAACACGCCGAGCGTCGGCGCGGCCAGCTCCGTCTGCCACCACTGGTTGCAGACCGCCACCTCGCCGCCGCGGCCGATCACCTCGTACAAAAAGCGCCACGCCTCGGGATTGAGCGGCTCACCCGCACAATACACCGCCTGCAGCGCGGAGAAGTCATGCTTTGCTGCGAGATCAGGGCCAAGCCGCAGCAGCATGCGCGCGAGCGTCGGTGCGGTGTAGAACTTCGTCACGCGCAGCCGTGCGAGCAGCGCGTACACCGCGTCCGGCGTCGGAAAATCCGGCGCACCCTCGCGCAGCACGCAGCAATAGCGGTTCGCCAGCGCGCCGTACACCATCATCGTGTGGCCGACGATCCAGCCGATGTCGCTCGTGCACCAGTACACGTCGTCCGGCGTGATGCCCGTCGTCTCCGCCAGCATCGCCGCCGAACCCACGAGATAGCCGCCGTGCGTCATAACGACGCCCTTCGGCTTGCCGGTCGTCCCACTCGTGTACAGAATGAACAGCGGATGCTCGGACCCGACGATCTCGGGCTCGCACTCCGTGGGCTGCTGATCGCAATACGCTTCGAAGCTCACCTCGCGCGCGTCCGCCGGCGGCGCGCTCGCTTCACGGCGGTGCACGACGATGCGGCGCACCAGCTCAAGCTCGCGCACCGCGTCGTCCACGATCCCCTTCAGATCGACCGCACGTCCCTTGCGGTACGTCACGTCGCTGATGATCAGCACCTGCGCGCCCGCGTCGACGATGCGATCGCGAAGCGCCGTCGCGCCGAGCCCCGCGTACACCACGGAATGGATCGCGCCGATGCGCGCGCATGCCAGCATCGCGACGATGCCCTCGATCGTCAGCGGCATGTAGATGCAGACGCGGTCGCCCGCGCGCACGCCGTCGACCCGCAGCGCGTTCGCGAGCTGACTCACGCGCGCCAGCAGCTCGGCGTAGGTGATCGTACGCTCGGTGCCGTTCTCACACACGTACTGATACGCCGGCGCATCGCCATGGCGCGCGACATGACGATCGAGGCACGACACGGTAGCGTTCAGCCGCCCGTCCGGAAACCAGTGCGGATCGTTCAGCGCGCCGCTGAACACCGTCTTCGGCTCGGTCTCCCACACGATGTTGCGCGCGCGCTCGCGCCAGAACTCCATCGGGTCGCGCAGCGCCTCGGCGACGAACGCATCCTGATCGGGAATGGGAAACCACGACGCCGCACCGGGCGGCGGCGGAATCACCTCGCCGGTCGACAGCAAGCCTTCGATGTGCGACGTCGTGTCCACGAAACCGTTCCCTTTGCGAATCAAACTTTGATGTAGTCGTGCTGGTCGATGACCGGTCCGCTCGGACCGTTCGTCACGTGGTACGTCGCGTAGTATGACCCGCGCGAGGATTGCAGACCCACTTCGACGGTGGCGCCGTTTGCGTCGCTGCTCGTCGTGCGGACCGACGTGATCCGCGTTCCGCGGTCGATGAATGCTTCTTCCGCCAAGCCGCCGTCGCCAGGCGACTTCCCCAGCTCCGCGTATGCGGCGTTCTCGTTGCCCGCGATCAAATCGCTCAGGTACCGCCGCACCGTGTTCTGCGCGATACCGGCGAACGTCAGCGGCGTCGCGCGCACGATCGGGGCCGCGGTCGGCGTCAGCGTCGGACGCGGTGTGGGACGCGGCGTCGCGGGATGGGGCGTCGCCGGACGCGGTGTGACGACGACCGGCGTCGGCGTCGCCGGCGGTTTCGTCTGCGCGGCGCGCGGCGTCTCGGTCGCGTGCGGCGTCGGTTTCGCGGTGATCGTCGGCGCCGACGCCGGCGTGGTCGTCGGTCGCGGCGACGCCGTCTCGCGCGCCGTCGCCGTTGCGGTCGCGGTCGGCTGCGGGGTCGCCGTCGCCTGCGGCGTCGCGCTCGGCGTGGGCGTCGCGGTCGGATGCGGGATCACCGTCGCCAGTGCCACCGGACCGCGCGTCGCGCGCGCGACCGGCGTCACCACCGGCGCGCGGTGACTCGCCGTCGTCGATGACGTCGTCGTCTCCGCGCTGCGGTGCTGCACGGCCGACAGAAACGCTCCGATCCCCAGGCCGGCGACCACGACGCCGACGCCGAGCGCGACGGTCGGCAGCAGGCTCGAGGATTCAGAACCGCGCCGCGACGGCGGCGGCGTGGAGCGACGACGGCGAGGCGGATCGGGCATCGCGGAGGACGTTCCGCGCGTACCGGGAGCCCCCCCGCCCTTGCGGGAAAGAGCGTCGTCGGTATGCTCCGGGTCGCCGTCCCGATCGACGTCTCCGCGGTCTCTCGCACCGCCTCGACCGCCTTCGCGCTCGCTACGCCGCTGCGCGTCGGCGATCTGCTGACCGCTGCGGTCATCGAAGCGCTCGGTCCGCGCGCGCCGCAAGACAAGCGCGAGCGCGTCATCGAATCGACGCTCGCCGGACTGGTCTCCGGCACGTACGTCGTCGAGATCGACGGCCGCGTCTACACCGATCCGCACGACGTCGCGGTGTGCTCGGGCACCGCGACGCTGCGCTTCTTCCTCCGCGCGCTGCGCGCGGCGTGAACGCTGCCGGCGAAGGCGACCGCCTCCCGCACTCGATCGGGGGGCTGATCGACCTCGGCTTTGCGGCGTGGGCGCAGCGCGCGCCGCTCTACCTCGCATCGAGCCTCGCGGTTTTCGCGGTGTGCGGCGCAATCGAAGCGCTGTGGCCGGCGCACACGGCGGCGGACCACGCGATCAAGCTGTTCGCGCTGGTCTATGCCGAGGTGTTCGGTCTCGCGTTCACCGTCGGTGCCGTCGCGCTCGGCGTCGCGACCCGGGTCGCGGGCGAGCACGTCTCGGCGCGCACGCTGCTGACGGGCGCGCTCGAACGCTGGCCGGCCGTCATCGGCGCGATGGTCGTCGTGCAGCTCGTCGTCGAGCTGACCGTCAACTATTCGGCGCTCGGCCCGCTGCCGGATCC
The DNA here is from genome assembly GCA_963723635.1 of Vulcanimicrobiota bacterium. Classification (GTDB taxonomy): domain Bacteria; phylum Vulcanimicrobiota; class Vulcanimicrobiia; order Vulcanimicrobiales; family Vulcanimicrobiaceae; genus Vulcanimicrobium. The sequence continues at coordinate 5,342 of CAVRRP010000016.1, forward strand.
GCCGGCGCTGGCGCTCATCACCGCGCCGCTCATCTGGCTGCTGTGGGCCGTCATCAACCTCGCCGGCCCGATCGCCGCGCTGAGCGGTGAGCGCCCGCTGATCGCGATGCTGACGAGCTTTCCGCGCGCGATCGCGCTGTCGCTGCGGCGCGGCAACGGCGCGCGCGTCGGCGTGCTGGGCTTCGTGACGATCGTCCCGACGCTGATCGCCGCCATCCTGACCGACGTGCTCTTCGAGCACGGGATCGCGCACGCCACGTTCTGGGCCAACGTCCCGATCGACGCGCTTACGGTCGGCCCGCTCGGGGCCATTCAGACCGCGTTCGCGCTGGATTTCGTGCGCCGCGCCGGCGCCGCAGAACCGCCGCGGCAGTAATCTTCAGAGCGCGTCAGCGCTGCGCGTAGGTGACGCCGCGGCGCGTCATGATGAGCTCGGCGTAGAGCGCGTTCGGCCAGGCGAAATCTTCGCGCGTGTACGACTCGGGCCACTCGGCGTTGAACGACTCATGCAGCCGGTGGTCGCCCACGTCCGACGCGGCGATCCAGCCGAAGAGCTGATCGACTTCCTTTTCGTCGGTCGCCGTCAGCGCCTGAACGCACAATGCCAGCGGCCACACGTAACCGTGCGGCGTGTGCGGGCTGCCGATGCCCTCGGCATATTTTCCGCGGAAGAAGTACGGGTTGCGGTCGGACAGCGAGAACCGGCGCGTCGCGAGGTACAGCGAGTTGGTCTTGGGCAGGTAGCCGAAGTACGGAATCGACAGCAGCGACGGGATGTTGGCGTCGTCCATCACGTTGGTGTGGCCGCGGCCGTCCACTTCGTAGGCGTAGATGCGGCCGAACGGCTTGAGCTCCAGCGTTCCGTACTGCTCGATGCCGCGCTGGATCTCGACGGAAAGCCCCCACGCGTTCTGCGCCATGCGGTTGTCGTGCCACACCTCGCGCGCCACCGTGGTGAGGTCCTTCATCACCACCGACGCGAACATGTTGACGGGGATGTTGTAGTGATAGCGCACCGGATCGTCCGACGGCCGGAAGCCGGTCCACACCATCCCGGTGTAGCGCACCGGGCTCCCGCGGCCGCCGTTTGCGAGCTGCGGGTGCGTGTAGTGCGAGCGCTGCGCGTGGTGCTGCTCGTTGCGCATCGTCGCCAGCACGCGGTCGAACGCGCGCCGGACTTCGGGCGTGAAGATGCTGCGGTCGCCGGTCTGCTTGTAGTAGTCGTAGGCGAACCAGATCGGGTAGAGCAGCGAGTCGACCTCGAACTTGTGCTCCACCACGTGATAGTTCGACGAGAACGCATTCGCGTACGGATCGATCAGGATGTACTTGGCCTGGCGTGCGACCACGCCGCGCAGCGTCTTCTGGACGTCGCCGTCGTGCTGCGAGAGGCCGATGTACGGGCGCACCGTCGCGCTGGCGTCGCGCAGCCACTCGGCGTTGATGTCGCCGGTCGACACATAGGTCGTCCCGTCGCGCTGGGCGAGCGCGTGGCGCTGGATCGTTTCGTCGTACGCGGTGAGGTAGATGCGATCGAGCTTCGCGTTGAGCGTGGGGCTCAGCGTCAGACCGTCTCCGGCGCGAACGGGAACACCGGTGCCGATAACGGACAACGCGAGTACCAGCGCGAGGAACCGGCCGACGATGCGATTCAGCAACCTATCATCCGTATCGGCACGTTTCCGTAGTACCATAAACCGGGAACGTAATCACCCCTGCCCTTGTCCGCCCGAGGCCCTCGATGCATATCCGCCGCGCCGTGGTCGCCGCCACGTTCGCGCTCCTCACCGCAGTCGCGGCGTCCGCCGCGGCCGCCCGCGCGGATCAGGCCTATGCGGTGGAGGGACGAGACGTCTTCCGCCTCGGCAACGGGGACTCGCAGAGCAGCAAGACGATCTACCACGGCGTGCAGAAGCTGACCGTTTCGCACGGTGCGAACGGCGCGATCACATACGTAGCCCGTGTCGAGTACGACAAGGACGGCGACGGTGGGAGGCAACACCAGCGCGCTTCGTTCACGTCCACGCTCCTCCCCTCGGGGCAGCAGAAAGATGGTCCGGCGTCGGATCCGGATTACCTCACCGTGCTCAACCAGCCGTTCGCGGTGCAACTCGACGCGCCGACGATGCGTGACCTGGCTCACGTCAAACGCGCCGTGCCGTTCGACTTTCCGTCGCCGATGACCGCGGCGAAGCTGCACGGGACGCTGCGCCGCCTGCCCGACGCGCTCGTCGGCGGCGCCCGTGCGATGGGGATCGCCTTCGAAGCGAAGGGACCGCTGCACGGCGCGCTTCCGGACCGTCCGTCGATGGCGCTGGCGGGCACGATCACGATGAAAGGGACGGCGTACTACGACTACGCCACCGCGCTGCTCGTCGCGCTGGACGCCACGCTGGCCATCGAAGGCAACATCGACGACGCGGCGCGCCGCGCGCCCGTCTCCATCGTCTACGCGCGGTCGATCCGCTCGGCGGCGGGCCAGGAGTCGGCGCGGGTCACCCCGGTACCCCACCGGACCTAGGGCCGGACCGGCGGCGGAGGGGCCGCTCGCCGAGGGCGACGCATCCCAAGAAGGGAACAGCCGCAACCGGCGCTCCTTCGTGTCCGGTTGACGACCCTGATGAGTGCGCTCGCAGCACCGATCTTCGGAGATCATTACCGCGTGACCGCACCGGCGGCGGTTTCCCAGCCCGTTCCGGGCCCGGAAACCTTCGAGACGATCGTCGACGACTACCAGCGCCGGCTCTACGGCTTCGCTTTGCGCATGACCGGCAACCGCGAGGACGCGGAAGAAATCGTGCAGGACGCCTTCGTGCGCGCCTACCGGGCCCTGGCCAAAATGGACCCGCAGCAGCGCGCCGAGCTGCGCTTGCAGCCCTGGCTCTACACGATCACGCTCAACGTCACCCGCAACCGCCTGCGCTCCAAGCGGCCGACCAACGTCGCGCTCGACGCGCTCGCCGACCCGGACGCACTCCTCAATGAGACCCAAGAGGGCCCCGACCAGCCGGAGCAGATCGTCACCCGCGCCGCCGACATGGTGCTCGTGGAGCAGGCGCTGCTGCAGCTCCCGATGCACCTGCGCGCGGCCGCGACGCTGCGCTTCATCGAGGGCCGAAGCCACCCCGAGATCGCCGAGATCCTGAACCAGCCGATCGGCACGGTGAAGTCGCACGTCCATCGCGCCGTGCGCATCCTTCGCCGCATCCTCGGGCCCCAAGTCGGGCGGATCGTTCCGAACGATCGTCCCGCCGCCACCGAGGAAGAGGAGTGATCCCCATGCGCTGCGCCGACGTCGAACGGCTTTGGGACGAGATGCGCGAGGGCGTGGAGCCTCAGCGCGAGCACGTTCTGGCCCATCTCCACGCCTGTCCCGAGTGCCAGGAGATCTATCGCGAGAACGAGGGGATCGCGTACTGCCTCACCTGTCTGCCGCCCGTCGAGCCGCCGCAGCGCCTCGTTCCCAAGATCCTCGAGCACATCAAGCTCACCGTGAAGATCGTCGCGCCCGACTCCATCACCACGGTGGAGTCCCCGATCGGCCGGCTCTACGTCGCCTTCCGCCACAGCGGGATCACGGCCGTTGCGCTCGACCGCGGCGAAGGCGAGGAAGCGGTGTTCGCCAAGCTGCAGCGCCGGCTGGGCCGCGGCCTGATCCCGTCGCAAACGCCGCAGTGGGTCAGCGACACGGTCGCGAGTTTCTTTCGCACGCACCAGACCGACCTGGAGAAGGTCGACATCAGCGAGCTCAGCGCGTTCGACCAGTCCGCGTTGCGTGCCGCGGCGACGATTCCGCCGGGCGAGGTGCGCTCCTACCGCTGGGTCGCGGAATCGATCGGCCAGCCGAGCGCCGCGCGCGCCGTCGGCCGCGCAATGGCCCGCAATCCTGTCGCACTGCTGTATCCGTGCCACCGCGTCGTCGACGCCAACGGAGCGCTCCACCAATACGCGTACGGCGTCGAGCTGAAGGCCCGTTTGCTCGAGCTGGAAGGCTATCGCGCCCCGGTTCGCCGCTGAGATAAACGCGCGTTAGACCAGAAGGAACTTCTGCGAACCGCTCGCGAAAGGCGATCTCACGATACGTCCGCGGCTCCTTCAGACACATACGAACGAAGGTTAACAGGCGGACAAGAGGAGGTGGTCATCGTTACTACAGACGGTCCTAAACAGTGTCTCACGATGATCGGAGGGCTCCGGACCTAGTCCGGCCTTCCGCGAAACGAACCAACCTTGTCCGCCGCCCCATCGGGGGCGGCTTTTTTTTGCTCCGTCTATCTGGCGACAGGTCTCTTGCCTTTCTCGGTGAAAACCTCGGGTTCGTGTCCCGGCGGCGACTTGCTTGAACGATAACACCGAGCGCGATCCGCGCCTGTTCGCGATACCCGACACGCACGGGCACGCGAAAGGCGAGCACAAACCGTACGCGGATGAACGCCCGCTCCCGCTGACTGCACGGATGCTCTTCCTGTGGTTCTATCACGCGTGCCGGCGCGGGTACCCGCGCTTTCTCATGGTCGCGGACCACATGAACTACCTCACGTTCGAGGATCCCGCGGCGGTGAATCTGGTGCGCCGGGCGCTCAAGCTCGCGCAGGCGGGCGATCTCTACGGCGCGGCGGAGACCGCGACCGTCGATGTCGGGCACGCCGCCGTCGTGAGCGAAGGGCTGCGGCGCGGCATGCGCTATTCGATCGGCGCCGAGGTCGATAACGACCCGCGCTCGCGTCCCGACGCGCAGAACATCGTCGACGCGATGCGGCCCGACGGCATCATTCGCTCGGTGCACTTCATCCCGATCACGCACCCCGTGCTCGGCGAGAACTGGCCCTGGCCGTTCGACAACCCGGAGTTCAAGGATCTGTTCGAGACCGTCGGGACGGAGCAGACGTGGGAGACCTACGTCAACGTGCTCGTCGATGCGGTCGAACGGCTCCCCGGTCACATCGTCGGCCACTTCTTCGTCCCGGCCGTCTTCGGCCACTGGCCCGACGACGCGAAGCTCGACGCGTACGAGGACCGCGTCCTCGACGCTGCCGCCGCGCGCGGCATGGCGGTGGAGTTCAACACGCGCTTCCTCTACCGCGACCATACCGATGACGAGCGGCGCCGCTACATCGAGGCCAACAAGCGGTTCCTGCGCAAGGCCAAGGACCGCGGCGTGATGATCGCGATCGGCTCCGACGCGCACTCGCCCAAGGATCAGGGCGGCGCCTTCACCACGGTGCTCGAGGTGCTCGACGAGCTCGACATCAACGAGATCGTGTTCCCGCTCGCGGGCACGCTGCGGCGCGTCGCGCTGCGGGTCGTTCGCGAACCGGAGCCGGAGCCCGCGCCCGAACCGGCGCCGGAACCTCAGCGCGCGCACGAGCGCGCCGCCGCGAGCGATGCGGCGGCCGCCGAGCCTGCCAAGCCGGTGCGCAAAGCGCGACCGAGCGCGAAGGCGACCCGCCCGCCCGAGACGTCGCCCGAACGGCCGCGCGAGCGCCCGGAGACGTCGGTGGCAACCGCCGAGCCGCCGCCTGAACCGGCGTCACCGCAGCCCGGTGCGGCGGCTGACGATGTCGACGCGGCGGTGACCGCGGCTTCCGACGAGCCGGCGGCGTCCGACGCCGACGCGCTCCAGCGCGCGCCTGCCTCAGAACCGGTCAATGGCGCCGCCAGCCGCCCGCCCCGCGCCCGCAAGAGCCGCGCGAAGCCGAAGCCTGCGGCCGCGCCGGAGGCCGGTACCCCGGCCGCAATCGAGCCGGAACGGGTCACCGAAGCGGAAACGGCTCCCGAACGCGCGCCGGAACCGGACGCCCAAGCCGAGCCGCGTCCCGAGCCCGCGCTGCACGCTGAGGCCGAACGCCACGAGCCGGAGCCCGAGGCCATGCCGGAGATGCACGCCGCGCCGGAGACGCACGCCGAACCGGAGACGCACGCCGAGCCGGAGCGCGCACCCGAGCCGGAGCCTGAGCCGGAGCGCCAACTCGAGCCGCAGGCCGAACGCGAACTCGAGCCCGAGCACCGGCCCGAGCCGGAGGCTCAGGCGGAACCGGGACCGATTGCCAAGCTGGTCGCAGTCGTGAAAGCCGTCACCGCAAAGCGCCCGGCCGCAAAGCCTGCGGCCAAGGCGCCCACACCCAAGGCGTCTGCCGCCAAAGCTGCTCCGGCCAAAGCGCCTGCGGCCAAAGCGCCCGCGGCCAAGGCGCCTGCGTCCAAGGCGCCTGCGGCCAAGGTGGCGGCAAAGACGTCGGCGACCGCCCGACCGGCCAAGCCTGCGGTGGCCAAGGGCAAGAGCGCGCCTGCCAAGGCCGGCGTGGCGAAGCAGTCGGCCGTGAAGGCCGGTGCGAAGAAGCACGCTCCCGCCAAGGCGGCGGCGAAGAAGGCTGCGCCTGCGCGAGGCGCAGCGAAGAAAGCGGCGCCTGCGAAGAAGCAGGCGACCGCGAAGAAAGCGACGCCGAAGAAAGCGGCGCCAGCCCGCGCGGCCGCCAAGAAAGCGACCGCGAAAAAGACGCCCGCGCGCAAAGCGCCGGCCCGCAAAGCGGCCGCCAAGAAGACCGCGAAAAAGACGGCGCCGAAGCGTCGCTAAGGAGGGGATTGCCGTTGCGTACACTCGTGATCGGCGCGCTCGCATGCGCGCTGTCCGTCAGCGCATGCACGAAGCTCGGTGATACGTCGAGCACCGGAGGAACGTCGCGCGGGACGGGGACGATTCCCGGTGAGCTGCGCGTCGCGACGCAGCGTTCGCCCAACACGCTCAACCCGATCCTGTCGGCGAACACAACCGAGGGTTTCGTCAACCGGCTGTCCTTCGACACGCTGGTAAGCGTCGACGCAGCCGGCAAGACCACCGTGCCGATCCTCGCGACGGTCGTGCCGACGGAGGCGAACGGCGGGATCAGCAAAGATGGCCTGACGATCACGTACCACCTGCACTCCGGCGTCAAGTGGCACGACGGCGTTCCGTTCAGCAGCAAGGACGTCAAGTTCTCGTGGCAAGCCATGATGAACAACGCGAACAACGTCAACGAGCGCGTCGGCTACGAGGACGTGCAGTCCGTCGATACGCCCGACGCCGACACCGTCGTGTTCCATCTCAAGCGCAAGTTCGCGCCGTTCGTCGACACGGTGTTCGCCGAGAGCGACAGCCCCGTGTGCGTCATTCCCGAACACCTCCTGGCGAAGTTTCACGACCTCAACCGGATCCCGTTCAACCAGCAGCCCATCGGCACCGGACCGTTCAAAGTCGCGCGCTGGGTGCGCGGCGATCACATCGACCTCGTGGCCAACGACGACTACTTCCTGGGCAAGCCGAAGCTGCGGCGCATCGTCGTGCGCGAGATCCCGGACGAGAACACGTCGCTCAACGCGCTGCGGTCGCACGACGTCGACTGGATCTTCGAGGCGTCGCCCGAGCTCTACAAGACGATGAAGGCGAACGCGCTCCAGGACGTCAACATCGTCCTCAACGACAAGCCGCAGACGCTGCAGATGCTGATTCAGACGTCACGCCCGCCGCTGGACGACCTTCGCGTGCGCCGCGCGCTGTCGTACGCGATCGACAAGCAGGCGCTGGTGGACAAGAACACCGGCGGCAGCGCCGTCGTCGCGTGGGCGGATCAGCCGCCCTTCCAGTGGTCGTACACCGACGACGTCATGAAGTATCCGGCCGATCAGGCCAAAGCGCGCGCGCTGCTCGCCCAAGCGGGCTACGCGCCGGGGCCGGACGGCGTGATGCGCAAGAACGGGAAGCCGCTGTCGTTCACGCTCAGCTACAACGTCGAGAACGCGACGCGCCGCCTCGTCGCGGTGCAAGTCCAAGCGATGCTCAAGGCCGTCGGGATCGACGTGCAGATCAAGACCTATCCGGCCAACATCCTGTTCGCGACGTACGGCCAAGGCGGGATTCTCACCACCGGCAAGTACGACCTCAACATCTCGGGCTGGATCGCGGGGCAGGACCCGGACGACCACTCCGAGTTCGAGAGCAATCAGATCCCCAAGCCGTCGCATCCCGACGGCGTGAACTACACGCGCTACCAGAACAAAGAGATGGACGACGCGCAGCATCAGGCGCTCGCGAGCTACGACCAAGCGCAGCGCAAGCCCGCCTACGTGAAGATCCAGCAGCTGCTCGCGCGCGATCTGCCGGTCGTCTACATCTGGTTCCCGCGCCAAGCGCAGCCGATCAGCACCGCGTTCAAGAACTTCGCCCCCAACCCGGTCAACGAAGCCTGGAACGCGTACCAATGGGACATCTGATGGGAGGCCTGGGTTAAGTGTTCGACGAGCCGTCGTCCAGCCCGATCGCGCGCATCCCCGAGCTGCGCTGGCTGCGCGGCGTCATCATGGAGAAGGCGCTGACCCGCGGCGACTACCTGCTCTCCGGCGGGGCGCGCAGCGACTACTACATCGACAAGTTCAAGCTGTTCGCCGATCCGCACATCCTGCGGCGGATCGCGCGGATGTTCGCGCCGATCATCTCTGACATCAACCCCGACGTCATCGGCGGCACCGAGCTGGGCGGCGTGATCATCGCGACCGCCGTGTCGCAGATGACGGGTTTACCGATGATCGTCGTGCGCAAACAGCCCAAGCAGTACGGCGCGTTCGCCGAAGAGTACGTCGAAGGCCCGTTCATGCGCGGCCAGCACGTGCTGCTGCTCGAGGACGTGGTCACCAGCGGCCGCGAGCTGCTGCTCGCGAAGGCGCGCCTCGAAGAGCTCCAGCTCAAGGTCACGCCGCACGCGATCGTCTCGCGCGGCCTCGCGCCGGTGAGCTCGCTCATCCAGTTCTCGCTGCCGCGCGGCGAAGGCGGCCCGCGCCAGAACTAGTGTCCGAGATCGACCGTGTGGTGGTCGTCCGCGACGAGGATCTCGCCGCGGAAGATCTCGCGCGCGGCTTCGTCGAGATCGCGCGACGTGGACTCCGCGCCGTAGTGCGACAGAACGAGCCGCCTGACGCGTGCGTCGCGCGCCATCGCGGCGGCGTCGGCGGCCGTGGAATGCCCGCGCAGGCCCTGCTCGACGGCGCCGTGGAGCAGCGTCGCCTCGCACACGAACACGTCGGACTCACGCGCGAGCGCGACGACGCGCTCGTCGGGCGCGGTGTCGGCGGAGTACGTGACGCTCGCGCCGTCGCGCTCCCAGCGCATCGCGAACGCCGGAATGTAGTGCGCGGTGTGCGCGAAGCGCAGCGTCGCGCCCTCGATCGCGAGCGGCCGCGCCGGGTCGTACTCGTGCAGCGCGAACACGTCGTCCAAAAATGCCCCGGGCTCGCTGGGAAACGCGTCGACGAACGCGCGCAGCATCGCCAGGCCGCCCGGCGGAAGGTGCACGGCCAATTTGCCGGCGCGGCGCCGCGGGCCGTACTTGAGCGCGTAGCGCAGCGGGATCAAGTCGATGAAGTGATCCGCGTGCATGTGGCTGATCACCACCGCGCCCAGCCGGTCGTAGTCGGCGTAGCGCCGCAGGTTCGCGAACGCGCCCGTACCCAGATCCATCACGATCGGCGTCTCGCCGTCGTCGACGAGGTACGAGCTGCACGCGCGCTCAGGTCGTGGGATCGATGAGCTCGATCCTGCGACCGTCAGCCGTGCCGTAGCGGTCAGAGCGATCGGACTGCCTCGAGCACGGCGGCGCCGTGGCCCTCGACGGAGACCCGCGGCCACGTCTTGGCGATGATTCCGTCGGCGCCGACGAGGAACGTCGAGCGCTGGATGCCGATGCTCTTCTTGCCGTACATGTTCTTCTCGACGATCACGCCGAACGCGTCGCAGATGGCGGACGTGGTGTCCGCAAGCAGCGGAAAGTTGAGCGCGTATTTGTCGGCGAACTTCTTCTGCGCATCGACTGTGTCACGGCTCACACCGACGATGTCGGCGCCGGCCGCGTCCAAGTCGCCTTTGAGATCGCGAAACGCCTGGGACTCCGTCGTGCAGCCCGGCGTGTCGGCCTTGGGATAGAAGTACACGACCAGCTTGCGGCCTTTGAAACCGCGCAGCTTCACGTCGTGACCCGCTTGGTCTTCGGCGCCGACATCCGGCACCGGCGCACCCGCTTCGAGCAACTCTGTCTCCCTTCGGCTTCCTACGTGGTCGGCACCGCCACGGCTTCTTCGTTCTGCGGCGGGACGGCTTTGAACTGCGCGAGCGGCACGAGAAAGAGCACCCGGTCGAAGGGCTGCATCTCGTCGAACCCGGCGATGTGCTGGAAGCCGCCGTTCCGCCACACGCCGAGCGCGATGCAATCCTGCGCCGAAGGCGGCCGCGGCTCCTGGTCCTGGACCTGTTCGGCGAGGTTGTACGCGCCGTCGGGAAGCGCGATGCTCCCGCGAGTTTTTGCGAAGCGCGCGATCATCGCGAACACCGGCGCCGCCAGCGCCGCCGTCGAGTACGTGCTGATATGGTCGAAGTGCCGTTGGATGGAGTCCGCGAAGGGCTTGTCGTGCACGCGCATGACAACCGGGACGTCTTTGTTGCGCGCGAGCGCGCCCAGCGCGACCTCCAAGTTGGCGGTGTCGCTGTCGGTCACCGCGATGACGGCGCAGGCGTGCGCGATGTTGCAGAGGTCGAGCGTCGCATCGCGCGTGGCGTCGCCGGTGACGAGCTCGATGTCGTGCCGGCTCGACATCTCGACCAGCGCGGAGTCCGGTCTCAGCTCCACCACGACGACGCGCCGGCCGAGCGCGCGCAGGTACTCGACGACCCGCGTTCCCACGTTCCCGCAGCCCAGGACGACGACGTGACCGCGCGTGCGAATCTGGCGCAAGCCTTGGATCGCGTTGAACTGCGCGCGCGTGAGGGCTGTGGTCGCAAGCGCGATGAAGATGCCGATCGACGCGACGCCCGTAAACATGAGCACGCCCGACGCGATCATCGCGACGCGGCTCGGCTCAACGTGCCGCACGGCGGCCGACGTGAGCGGCGTGATGTCGCCGTAGCCGGTGCTGGTGAAGGTCGTCGCGACGAAATAGAACGCCGTGACGGCGTCGACGTGAAGCGCGAAGGCGAAGTATGCGACCGCCAGCGCGAAGATTGCCGCCGCCGCGCCGATGACGCGGATCGGGATCGAGTACGCGTTCCAGACGTGGCGCACGCGCTCCATCACACCGCTCGCCTGCGACTCGGCGTGGACCGGCCGCGGCCGGTCCACGCGCTCGGCCGCCGGGCGGGCTGCGCGCGGCGTCTCCAGCCGCTCGACGCGCGCGAACACCGTCACCTCGTCCTCGGGCGCGAGCGCATGCGCCGCCGGCACGGCGCGCGAGCCGTTCAGAGCCACGACGCGCACCGACAAGCGCCGCTCCGCCGCGCTCGCCGTGAGCCCGGCGATACCGAACGCGGCGGCGGTACGGGTCGCGAACGCGGTCAGCACGCCGCCCGGATCGGGGAACTGCAGCGCGCCGAAGCAGTCCGGGTCGAGCGCCGCGGCCGCGAACGTGGCGGCCGAATGCGAGGCGAGCGACAGCACCGAGCAGTTGCGGAGCGACTTCTCCAGCTTGACCCCGAGCGTGCGGTTGAACTGTCGCATCACGATGCGAATCTCGTCGTTGACATCGCGCGCTTTCAGCGCGACTTGCAGGTTCAGCCGGTCGTCGTCGCTGAGCACCATGATCGCGGTCGCATTTCGCACGCCCGCATCGAGCAGGACGCGCTCGTCGTTGGGGGTGCCGTGCACGTACCGGCACTCCGCGCCGACCGCTTCGAGCTTCGCGGCGAAGTCTTCATCGCGAATCCAGACGACGGCTACGCGGTGTCCGTGCGTTGTGAGGAGCTCCTCGCACACGCGGATCGCTAGGCCGTCGCCGCCTACGACCAGAACCAGTGGAACCGCACTCATGTCATCGTTTTCAGCACAGACCGCGCACCCGCTCGCCGAGCGGCTCATCGCGCTCGCCCGCGAGCACCCGCTCGACGGGCCGGTGATCGAGGTAGGCACCGGTTCGGGGCGCAACACGCGGGCCCTCGTCGAGGCGCGCATCGCCGTGCAGAGCGTTGCGGACGACGTGCCGTACACGCAGCTGCCGGGCAGCCGCGAGACCTACGGCGCGGCGCTTTCAACCCACGCGTACTTGCACGGCACGAGCGCGAAGCTGCGCGCCGGGATCGCCGAGCTGCGGCGCGTGCTGCTGCGCGAGGCCCCGGTCTTCATCACGTTAGGCTCGTTCAAGGACGCGCGCTACGGGCTGGGCATTCCGTTCGACGAGCGCAGCTTCGCGCCGGGCGAAGGCGCCGAGCTCGGCATTCCGCACGCCTACTTCGACCGGGACGGCGTGATCGAGCTGCTGTTCGGTTTCACCATCGCCTCGATGGAAGAGGTCGAGGTCGACGACGTCGTCGGCCGGTGGGCGCACGCGGACGTCGACGAGGTGTCCGGCCGCGTGCACTGGTTCGTGATCGCGCGGCGGAACTAATCCGTCGCCGGCGCGGCGCAGCGTTCAGTAGCGCGGGACGTCGGAGTCGATCGCGCGCGACCATGCGTCGATGCCGCCCGTGAGGTTGACGGCGTCGTAGCCGTTCGCCGCCAAGAACTCCGCGACGCGCTCGCTGCGGCTGCCGTGATGGCACATGCACACGATCTGCACGTCGCGCGGCAGCTCGCTCATGCGCGCCGGAATCTGGGCCATCGGGATCGCAGTCGCCCACGGGATCGACGCCGTCGCGAGCTCTTCCGGCTCGCGCACGTCGAGCAGCACGAACGCCTCTTCCGCCGCGTGGCGGTGCTCCAGCTCGTCGACGTCGATCTCCCCGATCATGCGCGCTCGCCGTGCTTCGTCGCGATCAAGTCCTGCATCGGGCTCGACGCGTTGGCGTAGAGCCGCTTCTCCATGCGGCCGGCGAGAAATGCGTCGCGTCCCGCCTCGACTGCGAGCCGCATCGCGCGCGCCATGCGAACGGGGTCGCGCGCCGCAGCGATGCCGGTGTTCATCAGCAGCGCGTCGACGCCGATTTCCATCGCGAGCGCGGCGTCCGAGGCCGTGCCGACCCCGGCGTCGACGATGACCGGCACGTTCGCGCGCTCCTTGATGATGCGGATCGAGTACGGGTTGCACACACCCAACCCGCTGCCGATCGGTGCCGCGAGCGGCATCACCGCCGCGCAGCCCACCTCTTCGAGGCGCTTGCACGCGACCGGATCGTCGACGATGTACGGCAGCACCGTGAAGCCTTCGCGCACCAGCTCTTCGCACGCGATGATGGTCTCACGCGTGTCAGGGTAGAGCGTCTGCGGGTCGCCGATCACCTCGACCTTGATGAGGTCGGTACCGAGCGCTTCGCGGGCGAGCTTCGCCGTGAGCACCGCGTCCTTGGCGGTGTAGCAGCCGGCGGTGTTCGGCAGCAACGTCATGCGCGTGCGGTCGATGTAGTCGACCAGCGTCTTGCCGCTCTTGTCGTCGAGGTGCATGCGGCGGATCGCGACCGTGACGACCTCCGCGCCGCTGGCGACGTGCGCTTGCTGCATGATTTCCAGCGACGGGTACTTGCCGGTGCCGACGAACAAGCGCGACGTAAATTCGTACTTGCCGATGCGCAAGATCTCGGTTTGGGTTTGCACGTCAGCCTCCCGCGACCGCGACGATGATCTCCAAGCGGTCGCCGCCGCGCAGCACCGTCGCGGCGTGGCGCGTGCGGGGCACGACGTCGTCGTTGAGCGCGACCGCCGTGCCGTCGCGGCGCACGCCCAGCGTTTCAAGCAGCGCGTCGAGCGTCGCGCCTTGCGGCAGCTCCCGGAGCTCGCCGTTGACCGTGATCGTCACCCCGTTCCGTTCGCGGCGGCGGTCGCGGCCTCCGTCCCCGCGCGCGATGGGGTGAACGGCGCGAGCGCGCTCGCGTCGCCGCCCATGACGAGGTCCGCGATCAACCGCGCGGTGATCGGCGCGAGGAGGATGCCGTTGCGAAAGTGCCCGCTCGCGACGACGTACCCGTCGAGCGCGGTCGCGCCGAGGTACGGCCGCCCGTCGTGCGACCCGGGCCGCAACCCCGCCCACGTCTCGACCACGGCGAAGCTCGCGAGCGCGGGCGCGACCGCGAGCGCCGCGTCGAGCAGATCGTGCATGCCCGCGGCCGTGACCCGCGCGTCGAAGCCGCGCGACTCGACCGTCGCGCCGACCAGCAGCCGGCCGTCGCCGCGCGGCACGAGATACCGGTGCCCCAGCCACACGAGCCCGCGCACCGCGTCGCGCGGCACGGCGAGCGCAAGCATCTCGCCCGCGACGGGGCGCACGGGTACGCGCGCATGGTCCGGAACGCCGTGCAATTCGCCGGCCCACGCGCCCGCCGCGTTGATCACCGTCGCAGCCGTGGCGAACCCGTACGCAGTGCGCACGCCGCGCACGCGCCGCGCGTCGCATTCCAGCGCGAGCTCCTCGCCGCGCTCGAAACGAACGCCGAGCGACTCGCACGCCGCAAGCAGCGCGCGTCCCAGCCGGCGGTTGTCGACCTGCGCCTCGTTCGCGACGAACAACGCACCCGCAAGATCCTTCGCGAGCACCGGCTCGCGCGCGAGCACGTCGCCGCGGTCGAGCATCGACACCTCGCCGCCGTTCGCGCGAAACGTCTCCGCGTGCGCAGCGAGCTCGGCGAGTTGGGCGCGGTCGAGCGCGACGTGCAGCGTACCGTCCCGCCGAAAGCGCGCGTCGACTCCGGTGCGCTCGCGCAACTCCACGACGTACTCGGGATACAGCGCGAGCGAATCACGGCACAGCGCAAGCATCGCCGCATCCGGCGTGGCCTCGCTGAACGGCGCCAACATCCCGGCCCCCGCCCACGAGGCCGCACGCGCGGGCTCATCGCGATCGTACACCGTCACCGCGGCCCCACGCTTCGCAAGCTCGTACGCAATGCCGAGCCCGATGAGTCCCGCGCCGACGACGATGACGTCAGGCATTGCTAGCGCGGCGGCTACATCCCCGTGTACACGGGACCTTCACCGCCTTGCGGGGGGACCCACGTGATGATCTGGTACGGGTCCATGATGTCGCATGTTTTGCAATGCACGCAGTTCGCGAAGTTGATCTGCAGGCGGCCTTCCGCCGGTGCGCTGCCGCTCTTCGTGAAATGCGGCTCGTAGACCGCAGCCGGGCAGAAGTACTGGCACGGGTTGCCGTACTCCACCGTGCACTTTTCCGCGCAGATGTTCGTGTCGGACACATGGAGGTGCGCGGGCTGGTCCTCGTCGTGGATCGAGCCGCTCTTGAACACGTCCGTCACCTTGTCGAACGTGAGCTTGCCGTCCGGGACGACGCGTTTCGTGCGCTGGATCGGCGTCATCTCCGATAGCTTCTTCATGCGCGCGTAGCCGTGCTCGCCCGCGAGCTTGTCCTTGATGCCGAAACCGCGGCCGCCGCTCATCAGGCTGAGCTGCGCGTTCATCAAGCCGCCCCACATGCCGCTGCTGAAGCCCTGGTGGAAGTTGCGCGCGGCGTGCAGCTCCGTGCGCGCCCACGAGTCCTCGAACTTCTGCGCATACGCGCTCAGCTTGTCCGCCGATGTGTCATCGGCTTGGAGGGCCTCAAAAATCGCTTCGGCCGCCATCATGCCCGACTTCATCGCGAGGTGGATACCTTTGAGGCGCAAACCGTTGAGGAAGCCGGCGCTGTCGCCGACGATGCACAGGCCGTCGGCATAGAAGCGCGGCATCGCGTGCAATCCGCCTTCCGGAATCGCCTTTGCGCCGTAGCGGATCATCTCGCCGCCTTCGAGCAGCGGCCGGATCGCGGGGTGCAGCTTGTAGCGCTGGAAGTTGTCGTGCGGGTCGGTGGTCGGGTCGGCGTAGTCGAGGCCGGTGACGAGCCCGATGTCGATGATGTCGCCGCTCATCGCGTAGATCCAGCCGCCGCCGAACGTGTTCCACAGCGGCGCGCCCAGCGTGTGGATGACGCTGCCGGCGGCGAGCCGGCCCGGCACTTTCCACAGTTCTTTGATGCCGACCGCGTACACTTGCGGGTCGCGGTCTTTGTCGAGCTCCAAGCGCGCGATCGCGGTTTTGGTCAGCGTGCCCCGCGGGCCTTCGCCCAGCACGACGACCTTCGCCATCAGATCGGGACCGGGCTCGTAGTTCGACTTGTGCGCGCCTTTGCTCGACACGCCTTTGTCGCCGACGCGCACGCCGACCACGCGGTCGCCGTCCCACAGCAATTCCTGGCCCGGGAACGCCGGGAACACGTCGACGCCGGCTTCTTCCGCTTTCGCGGCGAGCCACTTCGTCAAATTCGAAAGCGACGCGACGTGCTTGCCGTGGTTGTTGAGCACCGGCGGCACGAACGGCGCTTTGATTTTTCCGCTGTTGGTGAGAAACCACATCGCGTCGCTGGTGACCGGCGTGTCGAGCCCGCCGGTGATGTCCTCGCCGGGAAATAATTCGGCGAGCGCTTTGGGGTCGACGACGGCGCCCGAGAAGCCGTGGTTGCCGATCTCGCCGCCTTTCTCGATCACCATCACGGCGATCTCGGCGTTCGCGGCGGCGGCGAGCTGGCGCAGGCGAATCGCGCCGGCGAGCGACGCGGGGCCGGCCCCCACGAACAGGACGTCGACTTCAAGGGAATCGCGCGGTGGCATGACCCGTTCGCGTTCGCGAGGGCTTGTTGCGGCTCCCCGCGATCTTTGTCGCTAGAGGTGCGCGAGCGCCGTCGTGACCGCGACGCGGTGGGCGGCAATGCGCTCGTCCCACGGCCGCGGGCGCGGCGTCTCGAACGTCAGCGCGCCCGGCGTACCGCGGTACATGAGCGCCAGGCTACTCGGCAAGCCCTCGAACGCCGCCATCTCCGCTTCGTAGTCCACCAGCACCGTTCCGCGTTCGAGCCGGTACATCGCCGCCGGGTCGAAGCCAGGCGGCGCGCCGAGATCGAAATCGCCCACGATCGTCTGCACCGGCAATCCCGCGTCGTCGAGCGCCTGCACGATCCGCGGCGAGAACAGCGGCGCGAAGCCCGCCCGCAGCGGCTCGTACACGTAGCAGCCGCCGGCTTCGAAATCTTCGTGCAGGTCCATTGCGAACGCGAACCGGCGGTCGCGGTTGGACGTGAACACGGCGCGCGCTTCGGGCGTGGTGCCGCCGCGCGAGAAGCTGCGGTTGACGTCCGCGCCTTCGACGTTCTCGCGCGTCCCCGCCGCATAGCCGCCCGGGTTCAAACACGGCCAGATGCGGTAGGCGAAGCGCGCGTCGAGCAGGCCGTCCCGGACGAGCGACAACAGCGCCCACGGTGCGGCGGGCTCGTCGCCGTGGACACCCGCCGACAGCGAGACGGTCGGCGCGTTGGAGTCGCCGGCCTCGGCGACGAGCAGCGTGCGCGGCGCGCCGACGCACGCGATCTCACGCACCCGAACCCCGCGTCCGCGCAGCTCCCGCCAGGCCGCCGCCAAATCGGCGTAGGCCGGCGCGTCCGCCGTCACCGTGGCCGCACGGCTAGGCCAGCGGCTTGCCGCTGATCGCAGCGTCGAGTAGCTCGATCGGGTGCGCGGCGCGCAGCGTCACGCCGCGCTCGCGCATGATCGACTGCATCTGCAGCGTGCAGCCAGGGTTCGCGCTCGCGATGAGGTCGGGCGCGACGCTCTGCACGTTGTCCACCTTGCGCACGCCGATCTCGTGCGCGGACTCCGGCTCGAAGAGGTTGTATGTGCCGGCGCTGCCGCAGCACTGATCGCCGTCGGGAATTTCGAGCAGCTCGAGTTCCGGAATCGTGCGCAACAGCTCGCGCGGCTGCGCTCGAACGCGCTGGGCGTGGGCGAGATGACACGCGTCGTGATACGCGACGCGCAGCGGAAGCGGATTTCGCGGCGCGCGCGGCTCCAGCGTGACGAGGTACTCGTTGATGTCGCGAACCTTCGCCGCGAACGCCTGCGCGCGCGCGCGCCACGCATCATCCTCGAGGAGCAGGTCGCCGTACTCCTTGAGCGTCGAGCCGCAGCCCGCCGCGTTGATCAGAATCGCATCGACCGGTTCGTTCTCGAAGCTCGCGATCAGCGCACGCGCGAAGTTCTTCGCTTCGCCGGGCCGCCCGCTGTGCAGCGATAACGCGCCGCAGCAGCCCTGTCCGTGCGGCACGACGACTTCGCACCCCTCGGCGCTGAGCACGCGAATCGTTGCCGCGTTGACGCGCGGAAAGAACGCGCGCTGCACGCAACCGGCAACCAACGCAACGCGCGCGCGGCGTTCGCCCTTGGCGAATGTGAGGTACGGCAGCGACCCGAACGCATCGCGCAGCTTGATCGGCGGCGCCATCGTCACGAGCTGGCGCAACCGCGCGGGCAACAGCTTCCCGAGCGGTCCGGCGACGGCGCGCGCGAGCCCGAGCTTCGTCCCGAGCCAGAGCCCGGGAATCATCGCGCGCAGCCGCTTCGGGTACGGGAACAACGCGAACACGAGCTCCCGAAACGCGCGGTCGCCGGCCGGCCGGGCGATCGAATCTCGACCTTCGGGGTGCGAGAGAGGGGGGGGGGCGAAACGCGCGGTCGCCGGCCGGCCGGGCGATCGAATCTTCGACCTTCGCGCGCGTCGCTTCGATGAGCAGGTCGTAGCGCACGCCGGACGGACATGCGGTGACGCACGCCATGCACCCAAGACACGCGTCGATGTGGCCCGCGACGACATCATCCAGCGGGATGATCCCGTCCTCGACGCCCTTCATCAAGTCGATGCGCCCGCGAGGTGAGTCCATCTCCTCGCCCCACGAGTTGTACGTCGGACACGCCGGCAAACAGAACCCGCAGTGCACGCAATCCGAAATCAAAGAGTCGTAGGTACGAGGTCCCGTTTGTTCGGGAGAATCCGTTTGCCGATCATGAGTGACATCAGGCATCGGGCATCGCACGTCCGAACGGCGAAAGGTCGTCCACGCCAACTTGGAAGCTGTCGACAACGATCGCGGCCACGTACGGCCAGATTCGTCCTGGCGGAGCAGGCCGGGTTGGCTCGCCGGTAGCCGCTATTTCACTCATGACAATCGACTGGCATGCGCTAAATGGCATGCTCGTGCGCTTTCCAAAGAAAGTACATATCTGACGCTGCAACAGTCGTGCGAGCCGAAAAATAATCGACTGCCGCCTTACCGACTCCTTGCAGGCCCAGAAAAGCACCACCCACCTCAACTGGACCAGTTAAGAGCGGGGGCACATGCCCCAGAAATCCGACCGTTGTGGCCGCGGCACCAAGCACAAGACCGGGCAGGGAACTAAGAAAGGCGAGGTTTCTCGCGGCCTCGAGACGCGCTCGTATGCTGTTCAATTCGCGCTGAATAACATCCATCCGGATTTCCGCCGCAATCGTTGGCGCATCTTCATCTTGCGCAGTCTTCAGCCGCTGCGAAATCGCGGATCTCAGCGCTAATTGAAATCGCTCAAACAGATCGCGATCATCTCGCCGCAATCTGATAAGAACCTCAAGCGGCACATTTTCCAACACTGGAAGCTCTAATTCAAATGCAACCTCTTCAACAGATGGTGAAGGATGGGTTGCAAGTAGCTCTCTGTAAAATCTAACGGTGGCGCCTAATGGGCTCTTCATGCGCCTCGCCGTAACAGCATCGGCGCTCAACCCCGCGAGAAATGTGAGGATCGTGTGCCGGGCGATCATTTCACGGTGTGCTTCGGCAGAACTTCCGAAAGGGAACCGCTTAGTACAAAAGTCTTGAAACACTGTATGCTCAAACCATCGGTGATCGAGGCGATAGGCAACGTGGCGATGACCGCTCTTCTTTTCGAAACGCCATCCAATAGCGGCTTCTCTTGTTAAGACGGCAGTCGATTTTGCGACGTTCGGGATGACCTGCTCGATATCTGCCTCGTGCGCGTGCTGCTTCCAATGTTCATCGCAACTCGGCGATCGAATCTCAAATGATATGAACTCATCTGCCTTGATCTCCTGCAAGTAAAGGACAATCTCAGCGTGAATCGTCAGTGCACGTATAAGCCACTCGCGATCGTTATTTCTCCGAAAGTCGGTGACTCGAAAGATCGCTTGGTCCGGCACTATGACGCGATCAAAATAATGCCACGCCCTCCGAAAGAGTACGTCTACTTCGCGCCGTACGCAATCAGGATGCGCGCAGGTAAGATCGCCTGTGAGATCCACTCCTTTCCCCCCGACAAGATCGAAGGTCGGTCCGATCTCACTTCGAGTTCCATATACCGTGTCTGGCGCCACACTTAGTAAGCCGTCTATCGCCTTTTGCGTAGACAACCGCCGGGCAACATCGGATGCATCATGGATGTCATTCTCAGCTAGCCACCCGGCAAACCAATACGTATTCAAGAGTATAACCTTCCGGACGAACTTAGCTTCCGCGTTTTCCAAATATGCGTTCTGCATAATTCAGAGTTACGCACCAGGTTCAAAGCGGCCATATTCAGAGGCCTCCGATGAAGCGGCCCGGGTTGCACAGGCCGTGCGGGTCGAAGTTGTGCTTCATCGCGCGCATCAGCCCGAACGACGGCGGTGGCGGGCCCCACGCGTCCACGGCCGCGCGCGCGGCGTCCGGCATCGCGGTGACGACGACGCTTCCGGCGCCGCGCGTTTCGGCGGCCACGCGGTCGCGCACGCCTGCGACCGGCCACTCGCCGTGCGTGGCGGTTGGCGACGATGCGGGTGCGTCCGCATATGCGTGGTACGCCACGCCGAGCAGCGGGTAGGCGACCGGCACCGCCAGCGGCGGCGTTTCGACGAACGCGCCCAGCGTCGCGACGCCGGTCGACGGCGGGGCCGTGATGCGCAAGCGCCACGCGCCGTCACGGCGCACCGCGCGCTCGCGCTGTTCGTACGATTCGCGTTCGAGCTGGCTGAGCTCACGCGCGCGCGCCGATGTCGTCGGCGCGATCTCACCCAGCAGCGTCGCGATCTGCGCATCGACGCCGCGCTGTGTGCCCGCGATGCTCACGACGAGCGTGTCGTAGTTGTACAGCGCGACCGACTCCGGCTCGAGCCGGCGGTCGAGCAGCGCGCGCGTGGCCGCGATGATGTCGTCGGCGTGCTCGAACGTCAGTGCGGCCGCGCGCGTCGTGTGCGGGATCGGGTACAGCCGAAACGTCACCGTCGCGATCGCGCCCAGCGTACCCAGGGATCCCACCATGAGCTTCGGCAGATCGAAGCCCGCGACGTTCTTGACGACTTTGCCGCCGCCGCGCGCGCGCACGCCGTCGGGCCGCACGATGCCGACGCCGACGATGAGATCCTTCGCCGTGCCGTAGCGCTGGCGGCGGCGGCCGTACGCGTTGGTCGCGACGAGGCCGCCGACCGTCGCGCGCGCCCGGTCCGCCACGTCGAGCGGCAGCATTTGGCCATGCTGCGCGAGCGCGCGGTCGAGCTCCGCGAGCGTCATGCCTGCTTCGACGGTGATCGTCTGGTCTTCGGGCGTGTAGTCGACGACGGCGTCGAGTGCGGTCATGCGGATCACGGTGTCCAGCGCGCGCGGCGCGTTGCCGAGCGCGAGGTGCGTGCCGCCGCCGACGAACGCGAACGGTTTGCGCGCGTCGTGCAGCTCGCGCACGACCTGCGAGAGCTCGTCGATGCTGCGCGGGGTGACGACGTCGCGCGGCGCGACGCCCGCGATTGCGATGGTCGTCGTCACCGGCAGCGCGTACCGCGGCGCAGGATCATCCGCGACCCGCTTCGCCGCTGACCTCGGTCGCGTGCGCGACGTACGCGCCCGGCTTGTCGCCGCACAGCCGCGGCGTCGGAAACACCTTGTCCGGGTTGAAACGACGTTCCGGGTCGAACGCGGTGCGGACCGACTGCATCGTCGCGAGGTCGTCGGGGCTGAACTGCTCGCCGAGATAGCACAGCTTGTCGAAACCGACGCCGTGCTCGCCCGTCACCGAGCCGCCGTATCGCAGGCAGATGCGCAGGATTTCGCCGGCGACCTGTTCGGCCTTGTGCTCCTGGCCTTCGATGCGCGCGTCGTACAGCACGAGCGGGTGCAGGTTGCCGTCGCCGGCATGGAAGACGTTGGCGACGCGCAAACCTTCGCGCGCGGCGAGCGCGCTGATCTCCCGCAAGACTTTCGCGATCTCTTTGCGCGGGATGACGCCGTCCTGCACGTGATAGTTCGGCGAGATGCGGCCCATCGCGGCGAACGCCGCTTTGCGGCCCTTCCACGCCAGCACGCGTTCGGCTTCGTCCTTGGGCGCGCGCACGTCGAGCGCGCCGGCCGCCGTGAGGTGCTCGCGCGCGCGCGCCGCGGTGTCGTCGACTTCCGCGTCGACGCCGTCGACGTCCATCAGCAGCAGCGCGCCGACGTCGAGCGGCCAGTCCACGCCCGTCGCGGCGACGATCGCCTCGATCGCGAGCTGGTCGCACATTTCGATCGCGGCGGGAACGATTCCGGAGCCGATGATGCGCGACACGGCGTCGCCGGCTTCGTCGGTCGACGGGAACGTCGCGAACAGCGTCTGCGTGCGTTGCGCAGTGCGCAGCACGCGCACGAGCGCCTCGGTGATGATGCCGGTCATGCCTTCGCTGCCGACGACGACGCCGACGAGATCGTAGCCCGGCGCATCCGGCTCGCCGGCGCGCGAGCCGAGCTCGACGATCTCCCCGTCGGGCAGCACGATGGTCAACCCGAGCACGTGGTTCACCGTGAACCCGTACTTCAGACAATGCGCGCCGCCGGAATTTTCGGCGACGTTGCCGCCGATCGTGCACACGCTCTGCGAGCTGGGGTCGGGCGCGTAGAAATAGCCGTCGGCCGACAGCGCGCGCGTGATGTCGAGGTTGATGACGCCGGGCTGCACGCGCGCAACGCGGTTGGGCAGGTCGACATCGAGGATCTTCTTCATCCGCGATAGCCCGATCACGATGCAGCCTTCGCTCGGCAGCGCGCCGCCGGAAAGCCCGGTCCCCGCGCCGCGCGGCACGACCGGCATCCCCAGCTCGCGCGCCAGCTTCACGCACGCGGCGACCTCGGCGGTTGAACCCGGGAGCACGACGATCTCGGGCCGCACGCGGTACCCCAGCAGCCCGTCGCATTCGTACGTGCGCAACTCCACCGCCGACACGAACGCGTTCTTCGCACCGACGATCGCGGCGAAAGGCCGGTGCAGCGCGTCGCCGGATGCGGCCGGAACCGGCGAGCCAGCCGTGGTCGTCACGACACGTCCGTTCGCTCTCCGCGTCGCGCGCCCCGGTTTACCGCCCGGCGACCGCCTCCGCGTGCTCGTGCGCCAGCCGGTGCAAGCGCAGCGCGTCGTCCCCGAACCGCAGCAGATACGACGGCGGCAGCGACGCGAGCTGTCCAACGGTTCGTATTCCGAGCAGGCGCAGCCGGAGCGCGATCGCGTCGTCGACGCACAGCAGCTCCAGCGGCGCGTCCGCGACGAACGCCGCCTCGCGGCCGCCCGGACAGACCGCGTCGGCCGCGCGGTGCGTCGCCACGAACGCGACGAAGCCGTTGGGGCCCGCACCGCAGCGGACCGCCAGGCCCAGCGGCGCGAGGAGGTCGCGCACCCGCCCGAACCACCGCTCCGGCCGGTCGCCACGCGAAATGGCGAACGACGCAAACCCGGGCCCCCCGTCGTCGACCGCGGCCGGCAATCGCGCGAGCACGTCGAGCACCCGGCGCCACGAGCGCTCGGCGCGCGCGGGGTCTTCGAGCACGACGGCGGCTCGCGGGAGCACCCGCGTCGCGTCGCGCAGCGTCATCCCGGGCCGCACGCCGGCCAGCGCGGCGGCGTCGCTCGCCTCGACGACGCGCCGGCGCGAGCGGTCGATCAGGAATGCGGATGCGTCAGGGCGGAGAGTATGCCGCAGCGCGGCCGCAAGCCGAAAGCTGGGCAGCCGGACGCCGACGGTCATCATCCCGACCCCGGGCTCGGGCGATGCATGGGACCATTACGGTATCGAACATACGTTCGATGGTCAAGGGGTTCGGCAGTACGCTTTCGCGGGCGCCGCGGCGACCGCTACTCCGCGGTCCACGCGAAGAGCTCTCGGCGCGCCTGTTTGGGGAAGCGCGCCTTCGTCTTGATCGCGTCGAGGTAGCGGCGCTTGCCTGCCCGGTTGCCCTTGCCGATGAGCACCGCGCCCACGAAGCGGTCGTCGAGGAAGTAGAGCGCCCGGTACCAGCCCTTGTCGCGGTCGATCTCCATCTCGGTCTCGATATCGTCGCGGTACTCCGGCGAGAGCCCGAACTGCGTGATCGTCTGGCCGCTGAACACCAGCGACGAGTACTCGGGGACCGTATCGAACTTCTTGCGGTCGGCGTCTGTGCCCGAGACGGCCATGTTGTGCGCGGCGAGCTTGCCGTGCGCGCCCGCGCTGTTCCAGGTGCCCATCCGGTAGTGCTGCTCGGCGATCGGATCGTAGAACTCTGCGCAGTCGCCCGCCGAGAAGATGCCGGGCACGTCGGTTTCGAGATGCTCGTCGGTGATGATGCCGGTCTTGGTGCGGATCGGTGTGCCGTCGCACAGCTCGGTGTTGATCGTCAGCCCAAGGCCGACGCCGACGAGGTCCGTCGCGATCGTCGCGCCGGTCGTCGTGACGATCTTCGAGACCGCGCCGTTGGAGCGCACGAACTCGCGCACTTCCTCGCCGAAGTGCAAGTGCACGCCGTCGGCGCGCGCCGCGTCGTGGAGCAGCTCCCCGGCGGCCTCGTCGAGCATGCGGCGCAGGAAGCGCGGGCCGCGAATGAGCCAGTGCGTCTCGACGCCGCGCGAGACGAACGCCTCGGCCAGCTCGTACGCGATGAACGAGCCGCCGACCGCGACGGCCACCTTCGCCGTCTCCAGCGCGTGCGAGATCGCCTTCGTGTCGTCCATGTACTGGAAGTTGTAGACGTTCGCCGCGCCCGCGGCGCCCGGCGCGGTCGCCGGGTTCGGCCGCCCGCCCGTCGCGATCAGGAGCGCGTCGTACGGCTCCTCGCGGCCGCCCGCGACGACCGTCTTCCCTTCGACGTTGATCCGGTCGACGCGCGTGGAGAGCCGCAGGTCGATCCGCAGCTTCTCATGCCAGGCGACGTCGCGCATGATCACCTTTTGCTCGGTGACCTGCAGGCGCAGCATCGGCGGCAGCGCGATCCGGTTATAGAGACAATACGGCTCGTCGGCGAAGAGGACGATGGAACATGCAGGGTCCGCCTTGCGGAGCTGCTCCGCGCACGTGGTCCCCGCGAAACCGTTTCCGACGATGACATACCGACGATGACTCACGAAGATGTTCAATAGAGCGCGCCCTCGGGGAATCCCGCCTCGCCACGAATCGCGAGCGCGCTTTCTGCTGGGGGACCCGCGCGCGCAGCGCGTGGGGGGCGCGGAGCCTGGGGCGGAGCGCCGTTAGAATGAATCCCCGATTGGTCAATCTCCTTGCGAGCTTCATCCGCGGCAGCGGCGACTACGCGCTGGCGCGGCTGGAGTTCAGCATGCGGTTCGGGGGGCGCCCCGCGCCGCCGCTGCTCGACCGGTTGCCCGACGCGTCGGAAGCGACGCTGCGCGACCGGTGGGACGGGATCGAAGGACAGCTGGGCGCGATCGTCGCCTTCGTGCGGCAGATCGAGGCGAGCGCGTGCGCCGAGGAGCGCAGCGACCCCGCGTTCCGCTGGCTGCGCCGGACGGTCCGGGAGCTGGACCAATACGCGCGCGCGCTGCGCTGGGTTCTGACCGTCCACGGCGGGGATGCCCCTCCTTAGGAGACGAACACGACCGCATGGATTTCTTCAACAAAGCGCTCGAACAGGCGAAGCAATTGCAGCAGCTCGCCGCCGACGCGCTGCAGAAAGGCGTCGAACAGGCGCAGCCGCTGGTCAAGGACGCCGTTGCGAAGGCGCAGGACCTGCAGAAAAGCCTCATCGAGCAGGCCCCCAACGTGACGGCCGCGGCGCAAGAGCAGTACAACGCGGCGATGCAGCACGCCGGAACGTTCATCGCCACCGGCAAGACGGTGATCGAAGCGGGCACCACGGCGGCGCAGCAGCACCTCAGCACGTTCGCCGATCAGGCGGCGAAGGCAGCCGACGCGGCCCGCAGCGCCGTGCACGCGGCAACCGCGCCGAAGGCGCCGGACGCATCCTCCGGCGCGGGCGACACGTCCGGCGCCGCCACGTCCGGCGGCGCCACGTCCGGCGCGGCGCAGCCCGGACCCGGCGCGTCTAGCGGAGCGCCGCCGCCGCAGGCGTAAGCGCGGGGACTTCGACCGCGAGCCGCACGAACGCGGCGAGCCGGCCGGGGTCGCCGTCGAGATAGTCGCGCGCGCGCTGCGAGCCGGTCGCCGCAGCGTGGCGCGCGAGCAGCGCCCGCAAGCGTTCGCG
>CAVRRP010000017.1:0-87006 GCA_963723635.1 Vulcanimicrobiota bacterium
CCCCATCTGCTCGACGTAGGCGGTGCCGATGCGCTGCGTCAGCGCCTTATCCGCGTACACCAGCGCCGCGCCTTCGTAGAAGAAGTTCCCCAGCATGTCCACCTCGCAGCCGTCCACGAGCGCGCGCACGTACATCGCGCCGGGCACCTGCATGGCGCGCAGGCGCGCGGCGAAGCGCAACTGCCACGCGGTGGCGTAGGTGTTGCCGCTGACCGGCGACTGCCAGTGCGGCGAGCTCTCCGCATCGTTCGGGTCGAACACGTTCAGATCGAAATCGACGTCGTCGGTGATAACCGTCTTGATGTCGGCGTGCGCTCCGATGATGCCCAGTCCTCCGTTGAGCGACGTCTCGTCAGGCGGAAAATAGATCGTCCCGACGCCACCCAGCGGTGGCCTGCCGGTTGCGGTTCCGGTGAACCATTGCTGCTCGCCCTCGGCGGCCGGTTGCCAGAACGTCGCGAGCACGATCGTGGGGCCGCAGTCGAGCTTGATCGTCATCCAGTCGCCGCAATAGAGGGGGGAGGTCGTACCGGCATCCGTCAGCACGGTCGCGAGCGCCGCCACGTCGCTCGGTGGCCACACGGGCAGTTCCGCAACGGGCGGAGCGATGGGCGTGATCACTTGCCGGTCGAGCCAGAGGTTGCCGCCGGTGATCGCGTACGACCGGTCGCCGAGCGTGATCGAACCGCTTTCAACATCGAGCAGCGGCTCGGCGAACTCGTACGAGCTCAGCTGCCCGCCGAGCTCGACGGAGCCCGGCATGTGCGGACCGACGTACCCCGACTGGCCCTCGAGCACCATGCCGCGCTGATTGGTGAGGACGAAGTCCGCGGTCACCGGCGCGAGCTGCGCATCGAGCCCGTTCGCGTGCACCGTATATCGCGCACCGGGCGTGCCCACCGGAGCATCGTCCGCGCCGCCGGTGTACGTCGCGCGAACCTGCATGGTGGTCGTCCAGTCGTGAAAATCGGCGTCGTAGCAATGGTCCGTCACGGGCGGGATGGTGAACCCCGCCGCAGTGCCGCGGTCCGTCGACACGCCGAAGTTCAAGCCGAGCGACGACACGTAGCGGTTGTCGGACTGCGTGCCGATCCCGATGTACCCGACGACCGCTTCCAGCGGCGTGCCGGGCCGGCCCACGTTCGACCGCAGGATCTCGATCTGGATCGAGAACTGCTCGTCCGCCGCCTCCACGACGCCGACGTAGTACCACCACTCGGTTTGAAATTGGTCGAGCAGACCTAAACACGCCGGAGCGCTCACCGGCGGGATGCTCCAACTCGGCCCGAGATTGCGCGGCACGGTGAACCAGGTCGCAGCGGGTGACGTTTGGGGCATGAGCGGCTCCGTCAAGGCGGGAGTGCTATCGTAGTCCTGTTCGACTCGCAAAAGCAACGGAACGGGACTCGAACGAGAGCCAGCCGAAAGGACGCCGATCATGAAATACGCCGTCTCGCGCGCCGCCTTCAGCGGCGCGCTCGCCGTGCTGCTGATAGCAGGCGCCGTGTCGAGCGCGTTCGCGGGCGTCGTCGTGCCGACGCAGCACAACGACAACCAGCGCACCGGCGCGAACCTCGGCGAGACGGCGCTCACGCCCGCTGCGGTGGCGGCGTGGCGGCTGCGCCGCGTCGACCGTTCCGTCGACGGCATGATCAACACGCAGATCCTGTACGCGCCGGGCGTGATGGTCGGCGGCAAGCCGCGCAACGTCGCGTACGTCACGACCAGCGCGAACTCCGTGTACGCGTTCGACGCCGACGACCGTACACCGGGCGCGCAGCACGGCCTGCTGTGGCACCGCGCGCTGCTCGACGCCAAGCCCGCGTACGCGCGCGGTATCGGCGCGACGCCGGTGCTGGAGATCGCGAACGGCAACGGCACGATCGACGTACTGTACAGCACTGCGGCGAACTGGTTACCCTTCGCCGTCTTCGTCAAGGACGAGCTCGAGCTGCGCAAGCACCTAGCGGCGCATTTCTACCTCGTCAAGCTCGATCTCGCCACGGGCAAGACCGTCGTGCCGGCGGCCGAGCTGCACGGTTCGATGGTGCGCGACGACGGCGTCACGATGACGTTCGATCCGAACCAGGAGAACGACGTCGCGTCGCTGCTGCTCGATCACGGCTACGTCTACGTGTCGTTCAGCGCGCGGCAGAACGAGAACGTATCGCAGTACTACGGCTGGATGCTGCGCTACAAAGCCGCCGACTTGACGTACGCGGGCGCGTTCAACACCACGCCGCACTCATGGCACTGGACGTCGCCCACGCCGCCCAGCCCGGTTCCCGTCTCGACGGGTGCGCCGGCGCTGTCATGCTACAAGCCCTCGGACGGGCGGCTCGACCCGTGGGAGTACGTGCCGCCGATCGCGGCGAACGCGATGGCCTGCGTCGGCGAAGGCGGCGGCATCTGGCAAGGCGGCGCGGGCCCGGCGGCCGACCGCGACGGCAACGTCTACGTGATGACCGGCAACGGCCACTACCGTCCGCGCGAGGGATCGTACGGCGACAGCATCGTGCGCCTCCACAGCAAGCCCGGCGGCGGCACGTCGGCCGCGGACTTCGGCGTCGACCGCTCGTGGGCGCCGTCGGAACGCGACAACGACGAGACGTTCGACGTCGACCTCGGTTCGGCCGGACCGATGGTCGTCGATGGCGCCGGCGGCGCGCGGCGCGTCGTCGGCGGCGGCAAGACCGGGATCTTCTACGTCGTCGACGGCGACCTCGCGCCGAAGCAGTCGATCGTCGTCGGCGTCGACCACCGCGCGCCCGACCCGGACGGCACGCTACGCTATCAGACGTGGAATCAAGGCCCCCACCTGCACGGCTCACCGACGTTCTGGGCCGTCTCGCCCGCCAAGGGCTACGTCTATGAATGGGCCGAGAAAGACTACCTCAAGAAGTACGAGTTCGACCGCGCGCACGGCGTCTTCAACGTGCGCAGCCAGATCGACCACCCGTGGGTGGCGCGCGAGAACGACATCCTGGCCGCGCCGTGCGTCATGGACGTGCTGTGTCTCAACGCGATGCCGGGCGGCATGCTGACGGTAACGGCCAACGGCACCGACGAGAGCAGCGGAATCGTCTGGGCGGTTCTGCGCGCGTACGACCTGCTCAGCCAGGATCGGATCTACGCGTTTCGCGCGAGCGACTTGAAGCTGCTGTGGTGGGACGCGATCGGCGCCGTGCCGCATTTCGCCGGGCCCACCGTCGCCGACGGCCATGTGTTCGTGCCGACCAACTCGATGCAGTGGCGGTTCTCGATCTACGCCCTGGCGGCGCCGGCCGCCGCGGTCACGCACGAAGCGCGCCCGCGGCCGCTCGC
The DNA here is from genome assembly GCA_963723635.1 of Vulcanimicrobiota bacterium. Lineage (GTDB taxonomy): Bacteria > Vulcanimicrobiota > Vulcanimicrobiia > Vulcanimicrobiales > Vulcanimicrobiaceae > Vulcanimicrobium. The sequence continues at coordinate 3,325 of CAVRRP010000017.1, forward strand.
GACGCCGCCGCCGAACGGCGCAAAGTACGCGCGCTTCATCACGGCGCTGGCGCACGCGCAGATGATGCCGATGCGCACCGCTCCGCGCGCGAGCAAGATCGAGGACTACGCGAGCGATCCGCTGTTCCGCGTCCGCCTCGCGCTCCCCACGCTGATCGAGGAGCTCCCGCCGGGCACGATCGTCGACGCCGCCTACGCGGTGTTCGGCAACGAACAGTATACGTGCACGACCACGAACGCCTGCACGCGCACGGGCACGCAGATCACCAACGTGTTTCCGTACGACGACCGCACCGGGCCGAGCTGGTTCGCCGAGATCCACAGCGCGCCGTGCTCGTACGAGGGCGGCGCGAACGGCTCGCCGACGGCCCTCTTCCCGGAGTGGCAGCTATTGCACAACCCGTGCGCCGCCTTCTTCGGACACGCGCGGTACGTCGCGCGAACGTGGTCGGCCTTTCTCGGCACGCCGCACGGGCGCACCGCGTCGGTTCCGTTCTTCGCGCTCTACACCGGCTTCACGCAAGGCGCGACGTAAGAGCGCAGCGGGATTGGGTCAGTCCGGCGAGCTACCTGCTCGGCCCGCCGTCCGGTGCTTCGGATTCGATCGTCGCGACGTCGGCCGCCGGCGACAGCTGCGAGCGCGGACCCGGCCGCAAGCCGAGCTCGACGAGCGCCGTGTGCGCTGCATGCCGCAACGTGAGATGCCGCAAGCCGTTTGCGGTGACGTGATGGTCGCCCACAATGCGCACGCCCGCGACGACGACCACGAAGATCGCCAGCGCCGTGATCGTTTCGCGCGCGATCCCCACCGCCCGCTCCATCCGCGACGCGCCCACGCCGCGCGCTGATGCCGCGGGCACCTTACCGGTGGGTCGCGCTGCACGCGGCGTTCGCACGCGCACGCGCTCGGCGGTGACCGTCGGCGCATCCCAGGCCGGCACCGCACGCGGCGCGCCCGTCTCGAGCGCGGCGAGCGCCGCGGCGAGCTCGGCCGCGCTTGCAAAACGGTCCGCGGGATCTTTCTGCAGCAGCCGCGCGACGATCGCCGCGAGCGCCGGACTCATCTCGCGCGCGAGCTGCGCCGCGCTGGGCGCGGGCGCGGTGACGTGCGCGACGGCGACCGCGATCGGCGACGCGCCTTCGAACGGCAACCGTCCGGTCACGAGCCGGTGCAGCACGACGCCCAAACTGTACAGATCGGTCGCAGGCGTCAGCGGCAAACCTTGCGCCTGTTCGGGCGACACGTACGACGCGCTGCCGATCAGCCGGCCCGCTTCGGTCGACGTGCCGGCGTCGACGATCGCTTTCGCCAAGCCGAAGTCCGCCACTTTGACGCTGTCGTTCTGCGTGATGAGCACGTTGGCCGGCTTGACGTCGCGGTGCAGCAAGCCGCCCGCGTGCGCCGCTGCCAACGCCTGCGCGATCTCGCGCGCGAACCGCACCGCGCGCGCTTCGCCGACCCGGCCTTCGTTGGCGAGCACGCGCTCCAGCGAGATGCCGGCGACGTACTCCATCACGATCGCGTGCCGGTCGCGGTCCGCGACGATGTCGTGCACGAGCACGGCGTGCGGGTGCGCGAGCCGCGCCGCCGCGCGCGCCTCGGCGTAGAAGCGCGCGACGGTCCGCGCGTCGCACGCATACGCCGGCTTGAGCGTCTTGACCGCCACGTCGCGGTGCAGCACCTCGTCCCAGGCGCGCGATACGATGCCGGCGGCGCCCTCACCGAGCAGGCTGCCGAGCCGGTACCGGCCGTTCAGAAGCGCGCGATCGTCTGCCATCCGGTGCCGTTCACCGCGACCCGGTCACCGCACCTCGCTAGCTCTTCGAGTTGCGATCGCCCGCGGCGTCGGCTTCCTTGCGGCACGCGTACTCGCCGAGTTTGGTGGTGCCGTAGAAGCGCGTGCCCTTCTCGTGATAGATATTGCTGCGCATGTTGAGCCACACCACCTCGTCGGTCGCGCAATGCGCCTTCGCCGACGCTTCGTCGGCGAAACCGGGCGGGTTGCCGTTCCCGGCGGCCGGCGCGCTGCCGGTGCCGGCGGCGGGCACGCCGGTTGCGACGGCACCGACGGGCGCGGCCGCGGACGGCGTCTGCACCGTCGTTGTGGTGGACGTGGTCGACTGTGCGTCTTTGTGACCGCAGCCGGTGGCAAGCACGAGAAGCGCAACGGCGCAGAGGCGTCGGATCATGGAAGACCTCCTTTGCGCTCGGTGTATCGCCGGGCGAGAAGACCGTTCCTGGCAGGAGGAAGCGCCCGCTTCATCCTCCCGGCTTCGTCCGAACCACCCGCAGGCGCTGAAAACTTTGCAATGCTACAGGAGCGCGAAGCGTCCCGGGCAAGTCCAACCATCCGGTGGATGATCTGAATAACGTCGTAGAGAGCCTTCGCGCGAGCGAAGAGTTCCTGCGGCGGCTCCTTGCCAGTTCCGACGATTGCATCAAGCTGCTCGATCTTGACGGCCGCCTGCTGTTCATCAGCCCGAACGGCGCCGTTCTGCTCGGGATCCAGGACGTCTCAGCCCATGTCGGCACCGACTGGACCCGCTGGTGGCAGGGCGCCGATCACGACGCAGCGTGCGCCGCAGTCGCGCAGGCACGCGCGGGCGGCCGCGGGCAGTTCGAAGCGTACGCCGCGACGATGGACGGCACGCCGAAATGGTGGAACGTCGTCGTCACGCCGATCCTCGGTGCCGACGGCATGCCGGAAAAGCTGCTGGCGTCCTCGCGCGACATCACCAGCCGCCGCCGCGACGCCGAAGCGCTCGCGCGCAGCGAAGCGTCGCTGCACGCGCTCGCGCATGCGCTGCCCGGCGTCGTGTGGAGCGCCGCGCCCGACGGCACGATCGACTACGTCAACCAGGCGTGGCTCGCGTACACGGGGCTATCGTACGAACAGACTGTCGAGAACATGTGGGGCGCGCTCGTCCATCCGGACGATCGGGAAGCGACGGCCGGCGCGTGGACGGCGTCCCTGCGCGAGCGGCGCGTGCACGAGCACGAGTTTCGCCTGCGCCGCGCATCCGACGGTGCGTATCGCTGGCACGTCGTGCGGGCGGTGCCGGTGTTCGACGAGCACGGCGACGTCGTGAAATGGTACGGCACGACGACCGACATCGACGCGGCAAAACGGCTGTACGAGCACGAGCGGCAGATCGCCACGCGCTTTCAAGCGGCATCGCTCCCGCGCGAGCTGCCGGCATGCGACGAGCTGCGCTTCGATGCGGTCTACGTCCCCGGCAGCCGCGAGGCGGAAATCGGCGGCGACTGGTACGACGCGTTCATGCTGCTGGACGGCCGCATCGCGCTCTCCGTCGGCGACGTGATGGGCAGCGGGCTCGACGCCGCGGTAAAGATGGGCAACGTTCGCCAGTCCATTCGCGCCGCCGCAGTGCTCGACGCCGATCCGCTCACGATGCTGCGCGCGGCCGACGCGACCTTTCGTATGGACGATCCCGACGGTCTCGCGACGGCGCTTGCCGCCGTGATCGATCCGGCGACGATGACGATGCGCTACGCGTCCGCCGGACACCATCCGCCGCTCGTGCGCGACGCGGAAGGCAGCGTGCACGAGCTGCCGGTCGACCCCGGCTTGCCGCTGGGCCTGCGCGGCGCAACCGTCTCGCGTGTTGACACGCTCGACCTCGACGAGGGCGCGCTGATCGTGCTCTACACCGACGGCCTCATCGAAGCGACGCACGACGCAGAAGAAGGCCATCGCCGCCTGGTCGCAGCGCTCCACGCCGTCGACGTCGATGCCGCACGCCCGGCGCACTCGATCCACGACGCGGTGCTCGCCGACGGCTCGCTCGACGACGTCGCGATTTTGACGATGTGCGTCGGGACCGCTCCCGTAGGGGCGGCTTCAGCTTTGCGGCACGTGTCTGTTACCGCTTAGGCAGGAATAGCGAGGCGTAGGCTAAACGGCATCCGCCCACCCCTTTTTTATGAGCGGGGGTGTTCGGGGTATCCCAAGGTGAAAAACAGATTGCGCCGCTGCACCGCGTTTACGGTGGCAGCAGTTTTGCTTATTCCGCAGTTCAGCATGCAGTCGAGCGCCGCGGCGCTCGGGTTGCGGTTCGCGGCTACTGCGCGAACGGCGACGGTCATTGCGCCGTCGCACGCGCCGCCGCAGCGCGTTGCGGTTCCTGAGCCGCCGCGACGCACGCCCGGGCCGATGCCTTCCGGCTTGGTCCGCGCCGTCGTCAGCAAGGATATCCGTCCACGACCGGGCAGATCGCTAGTCGGTCCCCCGATGCTGCGCCCGAACGAAATCGACCGCGTGCTTTCATTGGCGCGAGCGCAAGGGAAACAAAGGTCGGTGCGGCACGCGGAGCCGCCCGCCCTAACCCCCCGCATGGTATTGCCGGGTCGCGCGCATGGCACCGCGGCACCGGGAAAGGCACAGACGCGAGCCATCCAAAGCGTCCAGGCGTCGTCCGGCACGGGGATCAATCGCTGGTGGCGCTACCAGGAACAGAACGTTCCGGGCGGCGGCCACCTCATGGTGAACATCGGCACGGGCAACCTTCTCTTTCAAGACGACGACATGAACGTGCCGCACAAGGGCTTGGCGTTGGCTTTCCGGCGCACGTACAACTCGCAGAGCCTGCATACCGTCGCGGGGGGTGGTGCCGAAGATAACGGCAACGGTTGGGCGGGCCCGGGGATGTACGGAAACGGTTGGACGAACACGTTCGACGCACACACCGTGAGCCTCTCGCCGACGCAAGAGAGTGTCTACGACATCGACGGCGCGCGCTATGATTACACGGTGCCGTCCGACCCCGCACAATGGGTTCCCGGCATGATCGCGACATCGACGTCGCCCGGCAACTACACGGCCCTGATCTACGACGGCGCCTGCGGCTGGCTGTGGGAAAAAGTATCCGGCACCATCTACTACTTCTATACGAACAATCCATCGAAGGCCTGCCCGGGGCTCACCACGCTCGGCGCGTTTTCCGGGCGCCTGCGCCAAATCATCGGCCGTAACCGCTATGACACTATAACATTCAACTACTCGTGGGAGAACGGCGATGCGTCGGCCGCGACCGGAAAAGTGCACGCGATTGCCGCCCAGACGGAGTCCGGCATGACGGCGACGTTGGCTTTCGCCCCGGTCGCCGGGCATCAGCTCCTGCAGTCCATCACGTTCCCCGACAACAGCACCTCGGTGACGTACGGATATGATTCCGCTGGGAATCTCATCAGCGTAACCCATCCGGCGAACAGCGCAGGGCAACCCGTGCAAACCTACGGCTATCAGACGGTCGGATCGGGATCGGCGCTGTATTATATCTACAGCCCGCGCTTGAACGCCCCGCCGTTCGGTTCGGACGGAAGCTTTCTGGCGTTCCTGTTCACCGGCACGAATCCGGTCACAGCGTCGCTAAACCTCATCGCGCACTGGGCGTTCATCAATCCGACGATCCCCGACGGTTCGAATTCCACCGCCTTGCAGCCCGGCTACCCTACCGTCGGGACGTATTATCAATACGAGTACTATACGACGGGCGTAGGAATGCCGACGTGGCGTGACACCGACGGGCACGCGACCAATTGGGTCGTCGACTCGCTGGCGCGGCCCACCCAAACGCAAGAATGCGTGGCGGCGGTGAACCAGGCGTGCACGGGCACCTATCTGACCACCAACGAGTCCTGGGACGCACAGAACAATCTCGTGAGCGAGGTCGACCCGCGCGGCGGCGAAACCGACTACGCGTACGATATCGACGGTAACACGGTAGCGGTTGCTGCGCCGGCACCTGCACCCGGCGCCTTCCGCCCGACGAGCCTGTATTCGTACGGCGCATACGACAATGTGATCGCATACTGCGACCCGATCGCAACGCACGCGATGCAAGCCGATTGGACGTCGCCACCGGTCGTGCCGTTACCTGGCCAGGGCGCCCTCTGCCCGGCGCAGAGCACGGCCGCGACGCGCTATCAGTGGGCTTTTCCGTCCTATGAACCGTTCGGGGAACTGGCGTCCTCGACTTCCCCGGCGACGCTCGCGGCTCCAAACGGCTATCAGCGGACGTACACGTACGACGCAGCGCGGCAAGGCGGTTACGACTTCGGCCTGCCGACGAGCGTGACCGGCGCGACGATACCGCAAAACGACCCCACGACGCCGTTGCGCCAACCGCAACAGTCGTTCTGGTACGATGCGAGCGGAAATCTTGTGTGCTACGGGGCAGGCAATGGCCAATGGCTGCTAACGTACGATGCCCTGGGGCGCGTGACGAGCGTGGCCGATCCCGACGACTCCGCGAGCGGTGCCGGAACATGCGGCAAATCCGGCGCCCAGGCCAGCTGGAACACGACCGTCAAGAAGGGCTATTTCGACGACGGCTCGCTCAAATGGGCGCAAACAGCGTCGCAGGCGGCCAACGGTATCAGCACCACGTACACGTACGACGTCGATGGCAACGAAAAAACGGAAACGCACCATTACAGCTGCGTGTCCGCCCTAAATTGCACGGCAGGGGTAACGCAGAAGTTTTACGACGGTGATGACCGCCTCGTCGAGGTTTTGCAGCCTTCCGACGGTTGGGACGTACAATCGTATCCGTGGGCGACGCGCTACATCTACGACCTGAGTCAAGGCGGGACGACGACATATCGCGGCATCGGGCTCAATGGCCACGGCAACCTGGTCTCCACACAAGAACTCCTGTCGGGTACCGTATGGCAACCTAATCTGGGAACGACGTACGGGATCGGGACAGGGACGTGGACGGACCTTCGGGCGACCGCATACGATGCTCTGGACCGCCCGGTCGCTTCGTATGAAGCGGCATTCGGCGATCAACCGAAGGAGCGGCGCTCATATGACGGCGCAGGGCAGCTTGGCCTCCTTACTTCAGTCGCGCTCGCGACGAATGAGCTAAAGCGATATACCTACGACGGCATCGGGCGGGAGATTGCTAAAAGTTACTCAGGCGGTGCAAACATCACCCCAGGCGTGCAATTGACGCTCGACGCGGACGGGCACGTCGTCGCAAGCAGCACCGACGTCCTTGGCACCGAAACGATGCAGTACGACTCCCTGGGAAATTTGCTGAGCACGGTGGAACCGGCATCCCTGGGCGGAGGTACCGTCACGTACGACTACTACCCCGACGGTAAGCGCCGGGATCTGCAATTTGCCGGTGGTGGCGTGGCGTATGCTCCGCTGCTTCAATATAGCTACCGGAACGACGGGCTCCGAGAGCGCTTGCAGCTCTACAATGGTACGACGTTTCAATGGACATTCACGGCTGCCGGCCGGGAGCTGTTGCAGAGCGATCCGCTTACTGGGACGTCGATTCAGCCCGATGCAACGTACATTGCAAACGCCAAGGGCAAGGAGGTCCCGTACTATCCGGCGTCCGTGACATACGGTCCGCGGACGGCGACATACGACAACTACGGACGGCTATCGCACCTCGGGCTCCCCGAAGCAATTGGTTCGTCTATCTCGTACGACTATGTTGCGTCTCAATACGACCTCGAGGACTCCGTGATTGGCGAGACGCGTAACCGATACGCGCAGGGTGCGACGGGGGCTCCGGGCGCGACAGTCTCGGTGCAAGCCTGCCTGTCGACAAATATACGCAATGAACAGCAATCGGAGCAGAGACCATTTATCCAAAGCAACGGATGCGGCGGCGTTATACCGAAACATCAGGACTATAACGGCACCGTGCTGCAGGCATCTTATGGATATTCGGACGCGAGCACCGTCCCGGCGCCTTGGTTGCTCGACGCGCGTGCGGGCATGCAAATGAACGACGAATATGTGACCCCGAATGGAAACACGGTCGGCTCAGGATACGTCCATGACGCGTCCGGCCGTTTGACGCAGGAGTTCCAAGGCCGCGAGCCGGTGTGCCCGGCGGGGTCTGAGTGGGCACTCGGCAATCAGTATGCCAGGTGCTATTCAAACGGCAGTCGACAGAAAACCTACGACGCCGAGAATCGGTTGCACAGCGACGTGTATAGTTGGGCAAGCGCAGGCGCGACCGTTACGACTTCCTATGGCGCCTCGACCATCGATGGCTATTTCGGCAATGTGCAAAGGACTGACGCGGTCGACTATAATGCGGCGAGCCATCCCTCGCGCTTGACGCTTTCGCTCCCACAGTATCCAGGCGTCACACCGGTTTTTGAGACGCGGGCATGGCTTTGGGACGGCAACGACCGTCTTCTCAGCTGCGTCCTGGTCAACGGACAATGCACCGGTACACTGTTCTCGCTCGAAGGCCTCGGGGAGTACGATCCGGCCGCGGGCTTGGTTTGGATCAACGATCGTAATCGGGCGGGTCAGGTGGTCATAGGGCACAACGCGAAAGCGTTCACGGGGTGGTCAGATTCAATGAGCGGCCCGTTTATATCCTGGCAGACGTCTGCGTCGGGATACGGTAACGGCGCAAACGACCCATGCAGCTCAGTTGATTCAAACAATTGCTATCTGCACGACGGAAAGCTCACCGCCGACGGATGGACACTTGGAAGAGATACGTGGCAAGGTGTTCGCACCTATGACGGCAGCGTAGGGCAATGGAATACGCCAGACGCCTACGCCGGCGACGTGCACGATCCCATGAGCCAGAAGCCATTTATGTGGAACCGGAATAATCCATACCAATATCACGATCCCACCGGGTACTGCGTCGGAGTGTTAACGCTACCATGCGCGGCGGGCGTAGCTATCGAAACTGGGATCACGGCTGCGGGGGCAGCATTGGGTGGGGTCATCGTAGCAGGCGCGGGAGTTCTGGTCGTCGCGACTGCGGGTCCCGCCGGAGAGACACCTGAACGCCTCGCGGACCTCAAGAAGAAAGAAGCGGAACATACGACGAATCGGTCGCCGTCGAACTTACCGAAACATGAACAGGGACAGGCGCGCAAGGGACAGGATTATGGTGGCGAAAAAGGCGACGATCGTCGTAGGGAGCCGAGGAAACCAGACCACGACGAGCACAAGGGACCATATCCGCCGCCGCCAGATACGACCTGCCCGATATGCAAGGCACGGCTTCGTGAGAAGTAGAGTTGGTGAACAATATGGACGAAGTTGCGGCTGACGCACTTTACGAATCAGCGATAAGCGAAATGCGGTCGCCAAACCCCGATAACGCGAATATTATCGCGGCGCTACGAAAAGCTCTAGATGCAGGCAACCCGCGCGCGGCATACGCGCTGGCAACGTGGTATCTCCATGGAAAGAACGTGCCCCAAGACTACGTGGAAGCCGTGAAGCTACTCCGTATCGCAGTTAAGGCCCATGTCCCGAGCGCGCTGTACGATCTCGCCGCATGCTATGTAAACGGAGAAGGTGTCGATAAGGACCCGTGGGAAGCTTTTCGATTATACTTGCTGGCGGCTTTGCATGGGGATGACCAGGCCGTCTTCAAAGTCGGTCGCGCGTACTATTACGGCTTTGGAGTGCCTGAAGACCGGCGAGTCGCCATGATTTGGCTCGATCGAGCAGACGAACTAGGAACCTACGAGTCGGAGCCGGCGACGGAAATCGAATGATACGCCGCGGGTCCTCCGAGGTTCACGTCTGCTACATCTCGTGCATTATCTAATCGCTCAGCTGATTTGTCCGACGGCGACCGAGGCGCCCGCGGATCGAGCGCTCTTGGAGACATGGATTTGCGTAACTCCGTTCAGTATTCGCGAACGTTCGCGGTCGCGGCAGGCGCAGTTTACCTTGCCGCGTCCGTCAGCCGCTGCAGCGCTTCGGCGCGGTCGTTGCAGAACGGCGCACCCGCCAGTGATGCCGCTCCCGTGATCCAGGCCGGATTTTGGCGGGGGACGACGACCGCGAACGGGGTGCCGTGGCGCAGCCGGCGGCGCAGGAACAGCACGAGGTCCATCGCGATCATGCCGTCGACCGAGCGTACGGCGGCGAGGTCGATGATCAGCGGCGCGCTCGTGCTCCGTGCGCGCTCAAGCTGTTCAGACACCGTGCCGAACCGTTCGGGCGTCAAGTCGCCGTCGAACGCGAGAATCGCCGGAACCGCTGGAGCTACAGGAGCCGCCGAAGCCGAATCGTCGTCCACGCAGAGATACTACGGCCCGCGCGGGCCGCGTCCCCGCCGTCAGCGGATGAAGAACAATCCCCCGATTCCCAGCACGTAGATCGCGAGCACCAGCAGCGAGTCGATGCCCGCGCCCAGCAGCATCTTCTTCGAGCGCAGGATCACGCCGACGACATAGACCGCGGTGAGTAGCGCGCCGAGCGCCGTGAGGTACAGGTCCGGCCCCTGCGCGTCGGGCAGCAGCGCCTGACCGCTCAATAGCGTGCCGAGCAGAAACAGCACCGGCAGGAACGCGTTCCCCGCGATGATGTCGCTCATCGCGAGCTCGTACCGGCCCGCGCGCACCGCGTACAGCCCTGTCGTGAGCTCGGGCAAGGCGGTCACCGCAGCGAGGATCGTCGCGCCGAAGATGACCCCTTGCATGTGAAACCGCGTCGCGACGACGTCGCTGCTCAGCGCGAGGGCCACGCCGCACCCCAGCGTCACGAGCGCGGCGACCGCAAAAAGCGCGAACACCTGCGACAGCGGCCGGCGCTGCGGCGCGACGAACGCCGACGCCTCGGCGATCTCCTCGCGCGCGGTGCGCCAGCCCTGATGGTCCTCGTGCCGCTGAATCAGGAAGAGGCTCGCGATCCACGCGAGCAGGATCGCGATCTCCGCGGGCGTCGTGCGCGCGATGACCAGGTCGCGCGGCGACAGCGCGCCCAGGATGCACAGCATGAGGATCGCGATGAGCACGAGCCCTTCCAGCGCGATCGTCAGCGACGGGACCAGCGACGACAGCGGCACCTTTGAGCGCAGTCCGGGACCGTCCAGCAGCACCAGCACGACCATTTGGATGGCGATACCGCCGAGGATGTTGCCGACGGCCAGCGAGAGGTTGTGGCTGTAGACGCAGCCGACGATGATCGCGACCTCGGGCAAGTTGGTCGCGACCGCGAGGAACACGGCGCCGCCCATTCCCTCGCCCCACCCGAAGTGCGCGTCGATCGCATCCGTGGTCGACGCCAAGATTCCGCCGGCCCACCAGATCAGCGCGCCGGCGGCGATGAAGATCGCGAGAATCACCGGCGTCGCAAGCGTGCTCACCCGCCTCTGTTTCCCCGCCGGCGCGGTCCGACGCAAGAAAGCGAGGCCTCGGCGGCCAGCGATTCAGCGAACGCTGAAGCCTACGCGGCCGCTGCGCGGCACCGGATCGCCGACCGTGAACGTCACCGCGTCCGCGCGCGCGCCGTCGCGTGCACGCAGCGTCCAGCGCCCGCGCGCGAGCGGCAGCGTCCAGCGCGCGCCGTGCGCCGCGACTCGCGCGCCGTTCAGCTCCCACATCGGCAGCGAGGCGCCGCGCGCCACGACCGCGATGCGCGCGCCCGGCGCGGCGACGAAGACGTCGCCGTCGTGCGGCGCGACGATGCGCAGCGATTCGCCGCGGTGGGCCGGCTGCGCGGCGAGCCACGCGTCGTAGCTGCGGTCGAGCGGGCGCGGCGGCGCCTTCCATGCGACGACGTCGCGCGCGTCCAGCCATTCACCCACGACGCTCTCGCAATCGCGCGTCGCGCGGACGCCGGTCGTCGCGCACATCGGCTTGCGCGCGTACCCGCGCGGCGCGGCGAACGGTGCGGGCGGCACGCGTTCGGCGAGATGCCGGATGATCCGGTTCCACAGCGGCGCGGCGCCGGTCACGCCGCTGACGCGCTGCATCGGCGCGCCGTCGAAGTTGCCCACCCACGTTGCCACCGTGTAGTCGCGCGTAAATCCCACGGCCCACGTGTCGCGAAAATCCGACGACGTACCGGTCTTCACCGCGCTCGCGAACGGCGTGCGCAGCAGCGACGCGACGCCGAAGGCACGCGCCCGCGCATGCGCATCGGCGAGGATATCGGTCACGAGCGCCCATTCGGATGTCGCGCCCACGTCCGCATCACTTCTGTCCGCCGTCTGCATCGCTGTCGCAGCCGCGTCCTTTACGCCGGCATCTGCCGCACCATCCGCGCCGGTGAGCGCGTGCACGTGCACCAGCCGGCCGCCGGCGGCAACCGCTGCGTACGCGCCCGCGAGCTCCTCGAGCGTCACCTCGCCGTCGCCCAGCGCGAGCCCGAGCCCGTAATGGTCCGCATCCTTCGTCAGATGCCGAAACCCCAGCGCGCGCAGCCGGTCGAGAAATGTCCCCACGCCCACGCCGCTGAGCACGCGCACCGCCGGTACGTTGAGCGAATCGGCCAGCGCGATGCGCGCGCGCACGGGGCCCGCGAAGCGTTCGCTGTAGTCGCCGGGACTATAAGAACGCGCGCCGGGCAAACCGTACGTCGCGGGCACGTCGGCGAGGATCGTCGTCGGGCGCACCACGCGCCGCTCGAACGCGAGCTCGTACAGGAACGGCTTGAGCGTCGAGCCGGGCTGGCGCAGCGCGACGACGCCGTCGTTCTTGCCGGCGCCCGCGCGCGCGAAGTAGTCGGCGGACCCGACGTAGGCCAGGATCGCGCCGTCGCGGTTGTCGAGCACGATCGCCGCGCCGTCGCGCGCGCGCCGTTCGCGCAAATCGCCGACGACTTGCCGCGTCGCGTTCTCCGCGAACGCTTGCAGCTCGCCGTCGAGCGTCGTGCGCACGCGCGTCGCGTCCGGCGCTTCGCCGCCCGCGAGCCGGAAGAGCAGGTGCGGCGCGGCCGCGATCCCGTCGCTGCGCGGCAGTACGTCGACGCGCTCCGCCGCCGCGCGCGCCGCGTCCTCCGCCGAAGCGGCGCCCGTGGCGACCATGCGCGCCAGCACCGCGCGCCGCCGCGCTTCGAGCGCGCCGCGGTGCGCGTACGGGTCGAGCCGCACGGGATCGTTGGGCAGCGCCGCCAAGAACGCGGCGTGCGCGAGGTCGAGCTCGCTCGCCGCCGTCCCGAAGTACGTGCGCGCGCCGGCCTCCACGCCGGTGAGGTCGCCGCCCATCGGCACCCGGTTCACGTACGCTTCGAGGATCGCGCTCTTGGGCGTGCCCGCCTCGATGCGCCGTGCGAGAACCATCTCGCCGAGCTTGCCGGCGAAGGTGCGCGGAAGATCGAAGCGCAGCCGCGCGAGCTGCATCGTGATGGTTGAACCGCCGGACACGACGTGCCCGGTCCGCGCGAGCTGCCAGGCCGCGCGCGCGAGCGCGACCGGATCGATGCCGTCGTGCTGCGCGAACCGCGCGTCCTCGGCGCCAATGATCGCGGCGAGAAAGCGCGGCGAAACGCGCGCGAGCGGCACGCGCACGGCGTGCTCGGTGTCACGCGCGAGCACGGTGCCCAGCACGACGCCGTTGCGGTCTTCGAACGTGAGCGCGTTCGCGCCGCCCGCGAAGGCGCGCGGGCCGATCGGGCGTGCCGCCACCGCGAGCGCGGCGACGAGCAGCCCGATCAGCAGCGCCTTGCGGCTACCAGTACTTCGAGCAGCTTCCGCCCGACGCATTGCAGACTGCGACGTATCCGACGTGCGGCCACGAACTGCTGGTGTCGTCTTCGGTCCAGTCGACACCCTGACTGCTCGCGTTGTCGTAGTAGTACCGTCCTTGCACGTAGACGTATTGGTTCACCGCGACCCACGGCCAGGTCGTGGGCGGCTGATTGGTCGGCGCCTGCGCCATCGCATCGAGGTTGGAGACGATCTCGATCTGGTACCCCGACGGCATCTGCACGTAGAAGTAGCCGTGTCTGCCGCTCGTCGTCGTCTTCGCCGGCAGCACCTGCGTCACGGTGCCGCAGATGTCGACGAACTGGTCCGCGGAGATCGTGCCGTTGGCGAAATTGCTTTGGTCGGTGAGGAATTGCTGGTTGTTGCACGCGTACGGCGTGCTCGTCGGCGTTGCGGTCGGCGCCGGCGTGGGCGTTGCGGTCGGCGTGGGCGTTGGGCGGCCCGTCGGCGTCGCGGTGGGGACCGGCGTGGCCGTCGGGACGCCGGTCGGGGTCGGGGTCGGGGCCGGCGTCGGTGTCGGATTTCCGCCGGACCAGGCAACGTCGTCAACCCACAGGCCGGCATAATACCCGCTCGCGCCGTTGGCGTGCACGCCGAGGTAGATGACGACGCTCTGGCCGGCGTACGCGCTGACGTCGTACGTGCGCAGCGTCCAGCCGCTGGTCGAGAGTCCCTTGTAGAGCGTACTGAGCACCGTGGACCGGTTGGCCGCACTGCGCAAGCTGATCTCTTGGTACGCGTACGTCGTCGAGGTTTCGTTGGTCTTCTCGTTGGTCCACAGCGTCAGCTTCGGCGACCCGGTGGGAACGGTGACCTGCTGGCACAAAGCGGCGTTGCCGTTGGGCTCGCTCGACGCGCTGCCCGCCTGCATCGCGTACGAACCGCTGTGCACGGTCGTCGACTGCACTTGCGCGTTCACCGAACCGCACTGCGTCCAGATCGTCGTGCCGCCGCTTTCGAAGCCCGGATCCGCAAGCGCGCCCGTGGCGTCCAGCGGCGCGCGCTGGGTTGCCGCGGCGGCGGAGGTGCGGCTCGCGACCGTGCTGACTGCACCGCCGCCGGCGCAACCAGCGGCAAAAAGCACGGTGACGATAGCCGCCGTGAACCGTGGGGTGAGCATGAAAAGGTCTCCGTTCATCAGCCCGTAGAGGAGTCAGAGAGTCCTCGTACAGTGCGACGGTGCGCAAGACGCACCTGCGAAACGGAATCAGTGTGACGCCGCGCGAAGAGCGGTCGCGACGTGATCCGGCTTGCGCGTCGCGCATCCGCCTTTGCCGCGTTGGCCGTCGCGCTTTTCGCGACCGGCTGCACTTCGCATGCTCCGGCGACGACGAAGGCCGAGCCGCTCCCGACGGTCTCGCCGCTGCCGTCGCCTGCGGCGCACGCCCCGATCGCATCGATCGCGCCGCAAGGCGACGCCGACGTGCTCGCGCAGATTCGCGTCCGCTTCAGCGACGACCTGATCCCGCTTCAGCGCCTGGAATCACCCGACGAAACGGCGATCCTCGCGCACTTCGCCGTGGAGCCGGCGCTGCCGGGCCGCTTCCGCTTCCTCACGCCGCGCATGATCGGCTTCGAAGCCGACCGCGCCTGGCCGGCCGCGACGCGGGTGCGCGTCACGATCGCAAAGGGACTGCAAGACCTGCACGGTCACGCGCTCGCCGACGACGTGGCGTGGACGTTCCAAACGCCGGGGATCGCGCTCGACGGTCTGCCCGCACGAGACGATGCGGCGCCAACGACGCTGCGCCCGACGATCGAGTTCGCGTCCAACGTCGCGCTCGACCGTGCTTCGCTCGAAGCGCACGCGCGCATCCGCGCTCACGGCGATACCGGGGACGGCATCGCGCTCACCGTGCCGCCCGACACCGCGAGCCCAAGCCCATCGCCGGCGGCGACCGACCCCGGCGAGGCGTTCGATCCGTCGCAGCACGACCACCGCTATGCGCTCGTGCCCGCGACCGAGCTTGCGAAGGGCAAGCAGTACGACGTCCTGATCGAACCCGGCGTGCTGCCGCGCGACGGCAACCTCCCGAGCGATCGCGAGTTCACCGGCAAGCTCCGCACGCACGACGACTTGCGCTTCGTCGGCCCCGGTCATAACCCGGCGGGCCGGTTCGCCGCCGGCGACCCGAAGCTCGCGTTCACCACGCCGATCGACGCGAAGTCGCTGAGCGCGCTCGCGCTGAGCCCCGCACCGCCCAAAGGTTCCACGGTCTTCGCCGTGTTCGACACCGATGTCGGCATCAACGCGTCGCTGCTCGCGCCCAACACGTCGTACGACGTCACCATCGGCCCGGCGCTGCAAGACACGTTCGGGCAGAAGCTCGGCAAAGAGCAGCACGCCACGTTCCGCACCGGCGACCTCACGCCCGACGTGTGGGCGCCCGGCGGCACCAATCTCTTCCCGTCGTCGCGCGACGTGCGGCTCAACGTCGTCGCCGTCAACGCGCCGCCGGACGTGCAGGCGACGTTCCGCGCGCTGCGTCCGGTCGACATCGTGCAGTATCCCGACCCGGACGCGTACGGCAAGGGCGACGTGCTCGGCGACGCGACGGGCTGGCCCCGTTTCGACGCGCAGGGCCCGCACAACGTGGAGCGCACGATCGAGATCCCGCTGCGCGCGAAGCTCGGCGCGCCGGCAGGCGTGCTCGCGTACGGCGTGCGCGCGAAGCTGCCGCGGCAAGAGGAGCCGTTCCTCGCGAGCGGCGCCGTGCAGCTGACGAACCTCGGCGTGTTCGCGCAGTGGTTTCCCGACGGCGGGAACGTGCGCGTGCACCACATCGCCGACGGGACGCCGGCGGGCGGCGCGCGCGTCGACGTGTATCCGTCGCAGGCCGACGCGGAGTCGAAGACGGCGCCTGTCGTGTGCGCGAGCGCGACGACAAATGCGGCGGGCGTCGCGCAGTTCGCGGGCGGTGCGTTCGCGCGCTGCGCGGCCGGCGACAAGGGCGAGAACAGCGCGCCGTCGTTTGTGACGGTTGTGCGGCTGGGCGCCGACTGGACGTACGTGCGCACGAACGACTCCAGCGGCGCGTACGCGGGCGACTTCTACAACGGCTGGTCGTCGTCGACGCCGATCGTGCGCGGCGACATCTTCTCGGACCGCGAGCTCTACCAGCCCGGCGAGACGGCGCAGATGACGGCCGCCGGCTGGTTCTTGGTGGACGGCGTGCTGCGCCGCGGCAAGGCGCCGTCGTACGCGATCACGCTGGAGCTTCCCAACGGCGACAAGCGCGATCTGGGCCGCCGCGCGCTCGACGAGTTCGGCACGTTCACACTGCCGGTATCGATCGCGAAGGACGCGGCGCTCGGAAACTACGTGGTGCGCGCGGACGCGGGCAACGGCGAGTCGATCACCGGCACGTTCCGCGTCGCGGAGTTCAAGCCGCCCAACTTCAAGGTGGACCTCGCGCTCGACCACACCGTCGTGCAGCGTGGTGCGACGGTCGCGGGCACGGCGGCGAACGCGTACCTGTTCGGCGCGCCGCTCGCGGGCGCGTCGACGAAGTTCACCGTCACGCGCAGCACCACGTCGTTCACACCCAAAGGCCGCGACGCGTACACGTTCGGGCGCCAGTGGTTCTGGCCCGAACAGCAGCCCGACGCGTCGACCGACGTGCTCGAATCGACCGTCACCGACGACGCGAACGGCAAGGCGTCCGTCAGCGTGCCGGTCGCGAGCGATCTCCCGTACGCGATGACGTACGAGGTCGATTCGGAGACGACCGACGCGTCGAACATTGCGGTCGCCGACAGCAAGTCGTTCACGGCGCTGCCGTACGACACGCTGATCGGCGTGAAGACGGACGATGTCGGCACCGCGGGCACGCCGCTCGCGATCGCGGTGCTCGCAACCGACCCGGCCGGCGCCGCGCGCTCGGGAACCAACGTGCACGTCGAGCTGCAGCGCGCGACGTACGCGAGCGCGACGCAAATCGTGGAGGGCGCGGAAGAACCGGTGCAGTCCGTGTCGTACGCGACGGTCGCGAGCGGCGACGTCACCAGCGCCGCGGCGCCGGCGACGGTCAAGCTGACGCCGGACAAGCCCGGAACGTACCGCGTGCGCGCCGCCGTCGCGGGCGCGAGCGACGCGGCGACCGAGACCGACGCCGAAGTGTTCGTCGGCGGCAGCGGCGAGACGGCGTGGTACGCGCGCGATCCGAGCCTGCTCACCGTCAAGCTCGACAAGACGTCATACAAACCGGGCGACACCGCGACCGCGCTGGTGCAGTCGCCGTTCCCGAACGCCGAACTGCACGTCGCAGTCGTGCGGCACCGCGTCCTGTGGGAGACGACGCAGCAGACGACCAGCGCCGCGCCGACCGTGCGCTTCACCGTGACGCCGGACATGCTGCCCAACGCGGCGGTCGAGGCGTTCGTCGTGCGCCGCGGCCCGCCGCCCGCCGCCACGGCGAGCAACGGCGCGAACCCCCTCGCGCGCGTGGGCTTCGCATCGTTCGACGTCGCGCTCGACGGCAAGTACCTCACCGCGAAGCTGTCGGCGAAAGCGCCGGTGCTCGCGCCCGGCGCGCAGCAGACGGTGACCGTGCACCTCGCCGACAAAGCGCAGCAGCCGGTGCGCGGCGAGCTCACGCTGATGGTCGTCAACGACGCGGTGTTGCAGCTCACCGGCTATCGCCCGCCGGATCTCGTGAAGGAAGTCTACGCGCAGCAGCCGATCTCCACGCGCTACGCCGACAACCGCACGGCGCTCGTGCTCAACACGGTTCCGCGCCCGCTGGAGAAAGGCTGGGGCTTCGGCGGCGGCCTGTCCGGCGAGAACGCCGACCCGCGCGTGCGCCGCAAGTTCCAAGCGCTGGCATATTTCGCGGGCGCGCTGCGCACCGACGCGAACGGGAATGCGACGGCAACGTTCACGCTGCCCGACGATCTGACGACGTGGCGGGTGATGGTGGTGGGCGCGAGCGCAGACGGCCGCTTCGGCAACGGCGAGACGACGTTCCGCACGACGAAGCCGCTGGTCGCGAACCCGGTCGTGCCGCAGTTCGCCCGGCCGGGCGACCGTTTCGACGCGGGCATCGCAGTGACCAACGGCACGGGCGCGACCGGAAACCTGCACGTCGACGGCGCGCTGACCGGCCCGCTCGCATTTTTGGTGAACGACAAACCGTCGCCGACGATATCGCTCGACGCGCCGCTCGACCACATCACGAAGGCGTATCGGTTCCCGGTCGTCGCGAGCGGTACGGGTACGGCGACTGCGACGTTCAAAGTGCACGGCGCGAGCGCGAGCGACGCGTTCGCGATCCCCGTGCCGGTGCGCGATCTCGACGTAGCAGAGAGCGTGGTGCAGACGGGCACGACGGACGCGCGTGCATCGGTCGCGGTGAACGTCGCGCCCGACACGCCGCGCGACGCCGGCGGCCTGGACCTGTCGCTCGCGTCGTCGCTGATCCCGGAAGTCACCGTCGCCGCGAAGGACGCGCTGCGCAGCGACGAGCGCCTAGCGATTACCGCGGCGGCGCGCCTCGCGATCGCGAGCGACCTGGTGATTTTGGCGAAGCGCAACGGCACGGACGAAAAATTCGCGCGCGATCGCGCCGCGCTGGAGCTGACGACGCTGCACGATCTGCAGCGCGCCGACGGCGGCTTCGCGCCGTATTGGCGCGACGACCACTCGGATGCGTGGGACTCGCTGTGGGCGGTCGCCGCACTGGGCCGCGCGCGCCAAGCCGCGATCCCGGTCGACACCACGATGTTCGACGGCGCGCACAGCTACGCCGCGGCGGTCCTCGCGGATCCGACCAAGCACGCGAAGTGGTGCAAGCAGGAACCGTGCAAGTCCGAGCTGCGCCTGCACGCCCTCGATGCGCTCGCGGGCGTCGGCGACCGACGCACGACGTTCCTAAGCGACGTCGACGCGCAGCGCAGCCGGTTCGCGTTCGCCGATCAGGCGCGGCTCGCGCGCCTGCTGACGCTCGCGCCGGGCTACGGCGACCGCGCGGCGTCGCTGTCGAAAACGATCCAGGACCACCTCTACGAGACGGGCCGCGGCGCGGTGGTGAACCTACCCGGCCGCTACACCTGGTTCGACGAACCGGTCGTGGCGCAAGCGGAAGCGCTGCGCCTGGAGCTGGTGCGCAACGCGGACGGCGAAACGATCGACCGCCTCACCCGCTCGCTGCTGGACATGCGCCGCAACGGCACGTTCGGCTGCGCCTGCGAGAACGCGGCAGCGCTGAACGCGCTGGTCGACCTGGCAGCCCGCGAAAAGCCAGCAAACTTCACCACCACCGCATCGCTGGACAGCAAGACGATCGCGACGGAACGCTTCACGGGCGCGCACGCCCCCCAGCGCACGGCGAACGTCGCAATGCGCGCGCTCCCGACGGGCCGAAGCGATGTCGGCCTGACGAAGAACGGCACGGGCACGCTGCACTACGCCGTCACGTACACCTACCGTCTCGCGGGCGCGGCCCCAGGTCGCCTCAACGGCCTCCGCGTGACGCGCGTGGTCCGCGAAGCAAACACGACGCCGGTCCTCGCAACGCTCGGCCTAAGTATGCCGACATCGTCACTCACGCTAGCCCCCGCGCGCGTCTTCGACGTGGAGCTGCAGATCATCAGCGACCACCCGGTGGAGCGCGTCCTGATCACCGACCCGCTCCCGGCGGGCCTGGAAGCCGTGGACACGTCGTTCGCAACGTCGTCGAAAGCACTGAAGCTCCCGGAATCATCATGGGCGATCGGCGACCAGCGCATCCGCGCCGACCGCATCGAAGCCTACGCCGATCACCTGGACGCAGGCATTTACCGCCTGCACTACCTCGCGCGAACGGTAACCCCAGGCACGTTCACGTGGCCAGGCGCAAGCGCCCACCTCGTCGACCGCCCCGACGAATTCGGCCGCAGCGCCTCATCGGTCGTCGAAATCAAATAGCGGCGCACGACAAAAGGAAAGCGCCGGGCAAGCCCGGCGCAAATGTTCTGTCACCCTGAGCTTGTCGAAGGGTGCGCCACAATCGAACTCGCACAGCCGTTGCACATCGCTTACAGCATTGCACGCAATATTCGGCAATGCTATAATCTTGCTACGCGCTGAGACGCCATAGCCGTCCGGATCGTTTGCGTGCTCTGGTCCACCGCGCTGTTTCTTCGACGCGGTTCTATTTCGAATGTCCGCGTCTTGGCTGCTGCGGCCTACTTCGTCCTAGATTTCGATGGGCGTAGTTGAGTGCGCCCCAACCGACTCCCGGTAATCCGGGAGCAATGGTGGGCTAGTTAAATCGACAAGGCAGAGTGCAACGAAGTGTTTCATGACAATCCGACTGGGGTTCGCGGCGGCGGACGGACGACGTGGATCGCAAAGTGACTATCGCGACCGCCACGGAGCCGAGCCGGTGAGGAACTTCATCGACGCCCTCCCATCCGAACATCAAGAAATCATCGACCGCAAGATCGATCGGCTCAACGTCTTTGGGCCGATGATACCCGCGCCTCATAGCAAAAAGGTTCGCGGGAAGCTGCGGCGGCTGAAGTGTGACTTCGATGGGCTGAGTTATCGAATTCTCTATCGCGAAGCAAGCTCGGGATTTATCGTTCTGCTACACATATTCGTGAAGAAAACGCCGACGATCCCAGTTGCGGTTATCGAACTGGCAGAATCGCGATGGAGAGACTTTGAGCATCGGATGAATGCGCTGCAGAACACTCCGCCGCGTGCGGTGGGGCGAGACGCACCCTGACACTAGCCCCGAACCATTTCGGGAGACTTGGCCGGTGTGGGCGAGCGATCGGCAAAGTCAAGTACGACGTCGACGTTGCAGCCTTCAGCGACACGCGCCAGCGTCTCAAAATTTGGAACGTGCTCGCCGCTCTCGAGCCGGCTCAACGCCGACTCTTTCATCCCCAGAGCCGCGGCCAATTGCGCCTGCGTCAGTCCGTGTCGCTGGCGATAACCAATCAGAAGCCGGGCAACTTTCTCGGCCACCGCAAACCTCAGGCGGGCAGCACGATAACGCGGATGCGCAGCGCGCGCTGCAGTTGCGCCAGCGTGGTCGGATCCGAGAGGAGATCCCATCGCTTCAGCTTCCATCCGACCCATATTAACAAAAGTGTGAAGACCCGTCAAGCCTCTTCTGTAGAACCCTCGCGTCGCGCTGCGGGCACTTCGGCATAAACGATGTTCGGCATTTCACCTCACCGGCTTTGGGGATGTGGCCGAAGACCGCGCTGAGCGACGCACTCAGTGCGGCTGCGGGGTCTACGCTCGGTCGTACGCTTCTTGCAGCGTCTTGATGTCGAGCTTGGTCATCTGCAGCATCGCCTTCATGGCTGCTTCCGCTTTGGCATCGTCGTCGGATCGCAGCAGCTCGGGCAGCACCGACGGAACGACCTGCCAGGTAACGCCGAGCTTGTCGTCCAGCCAGCCGCACTGGCTCGTTCGACCGCCTTCGGATAGATGGTTCCAGAAGTGGTCCACACGCGCACGTAACCCTGGGGACGTTCACCTGGCCAGGCGCAAACGCGCACCTCGTCGACCGCCCCGACGAATCCGGCCGCAGGGAATCGTCGGTCGTCGAAATCAAGTAGCTCGATCGGCAAAAAGGAAAGCGCCGGGCAAGCCGGCGCAAAGTGTTCAAAATCTGTGGCACGGTGAGCGCCGTAATGTCACCCATGAGCCCACCCGGTTTGTCACCCTGAGCTTGTCGAATGTCGACGCTGCGCAGAGCGCGATCGTATTTCGCCGACTTTGATCCACGGCTCCGCGATGGCGACCACGACGTAGTCGTGCGGGCGATCTCCGCCGCAATCGGCCTGGGAATAGGCAGGAACGGCAGAAATCCCGGACGACCGGGTCTGCCTCCCGGAACATCTATCAGGCTGAAGCCTGCTATGAGCCGTCCGATGCAATGCACGGAATGTAGCGTGCGTTTGCGCGCAATAGCGCTTGATCAAGATCCATTATTCGGACCATGTATGTACCTATTGCCTTAATATTGTCCCTTGGAACAGGAGCGTCATGGAGCAGCGAGGAGACCTGAGAAATAGTAGCGGGTGGCAGCAGATCCCAGCTTCTTGATTGAAAGAACGTTGCGCCGTCGCGTAGCCGGTGTACGAATCCGATGGGCGCCCCCTCGGTAAGTCGATCCGACGACAACACAACGCCATACTCTACTATCCGTAATTGGTCGATGGGAAGCGATGCGTAATTTTCCACTGCCCCGATCGCATTCGGGTTATCAGGCGGACAACGGTATGATGCTTGCAAGGTTGTCGCGATAAACAGCGCTATGGCTCCGTTCATGCGGGATGCGTCGTTGTACCAGCGCATGCGGAAAGCATCAGCACGCATCGCGCAGACGCAGTCATTGTTCTAACCATAATTTCGTCCATTTAGCCAGACAACCGGTAGTGGCGCAGTTCTCTGTTGCGGGCGATGCCCGATGGCCGTCGCTTGTTCGCAATCCCCTAGGCACCGTACCGGTTGCTCAGTTCTGAGGAATAGCGACGAAAGATTTCATTCTGAGTTCGCCTCATCGCCCCTGTTCCCAAGGCTGCCTTACAATTGTTACCTCTTAGTAATCGCCAAGACGCTCGGCTCTGACAGCCGTCTTACGCTCCGTACTTCGAGTTGTTCGTAATGCACGGACCCGCTCTGCGGAGAGGTAGTTCGCGCCGACCCTATTGGCACCCGCACCGCCTTGCACATCAGTTAGCTGGGCGGTCACTGCTCCTCGCGCGATAGTGCGCGATACGCCAGACCGGTCGCCAGCCCGCCCAACGTATAGAGCGCAGCGGTCAGCACTTTCGTGCGCGTGGTCCGATTCGTGGTGACCGGCGAAAATCCGAGCGGCCCGGGCAGCACGACCGCTCCGATGCCGGCTGCCGCGCCGAGGCCAACGCCGAGCGGCACGGCACTCGCTCGCGGCGCGAGTGCGATGGCAGCGTAGTACAAACTGTTCGAAACGAGATCGGCCGCCATCGTCGTAGCGAACAGCGGCTCTCCCCGCAGCTCAGCACCGGCCCACCGGGCACCGCGCGCAATCCCCTGCATACCCAGCAGATCGACGCGCGGGGCGTCCTTCACGAGATGCCGGGTGACTTCATGGAGTATCGTCGTCGTCGCCGCGCCGATCGCGCCTGCGCTTGCCGCTCGAGCTATGCCGTTCATTTCACGCGGGATACCCGTCCGACACACCGCAGCCGCAGGCGAGCGCCTGCGGCCGCGTTTCGTACGCGCGTGCTGCCAAACCGCGCCGAGCAGCGACGTGCTCAGCGCGGCTTCGTGGCCTACGCCCGGTCGTACGCTTCTTGCAGCGTCTTGATGTCGAGCTTCGTCATCTGCAGCATCGCCTTCATGGCTGCTTCCGCCTTGGCATCGTCGTCGGATCCCAGCAGCTCGGGCAGCACCGACGGCACGACCTGCCAGGTAACGCCGAACTTGTCGTCCAGCCAGCCGCACTGGCTCGTTTTACCGCCTTCGGAGAGCCGGTTCCAGAAGTGGTCCACTTCTTGCTGGTTCTTGCAGTCGATCGAGAACGAGACCGCCGGCGAGAATTTGTACTCGGGTCCGCCGTTGAGCGCGATGAATTCCTGTCCTTCGAGCTCGAACGAGACCGTCATCACGCTGCCCGTCTCGCCCGGCGCTTCCTCGCCGTAGCGGCTGACGTTGTGGATCTTCGCGTTCTCGAAGATCGAGACGTAGAAGTTCGCCGCCTCTTCGGCTTGGCCGTCGAACCACAGGAACGGCGTGATCTTTTTCGTCGAGTTCGTCATGTTATGGTAGCGTCAGCATCCACTCGGTGCCGAACTTGTCGGTGAGCATGCCGAACCGGCCGCCCCAGAACGCCGCTTCGATCGGCCGCTCGACTTTGCCGCCGGCGGCGAGCCCGTTGAAGATGCGCTCACCGCGTTCGGCGTCGTCCAACGACAGCGCGACCGAGATGTTGCCGGTCTCCGGGTCCACCGGCTTGACGTCGCCGCCGTCGGATGCGAGGAACGCGATCCCGTCGGCGGTGAACGACGCGTGCATCACGCGGTTGCCGGAGTCGGGCGGCATGTGCTCGGCGACCGGCGTGTCGCCGACGCGCATCAGCTCGTAGCTTCCGCCGAAGACGCTCTTGTAGAACTCGAGCGCTTCTTCGCAGCGACCGTAGAAGAAAATGTAGGGTTGGAGTTGCGTGGCCATCGGTAGTTCTCCAGAATCAAGCGCGAGCGGGAATGGTGTGAGAAGGATCGTCGTCCGGCACCGGCTGCTGCACGAAGAGCGGCGCGAAGCTCGAACGATAGCGCGTCGCGACGGTTGCCCACAGCGCCGCCACGACCGCGGCGACGGGAAGGCCCAGCGGCGCCATGGTGACGTGGAAGACGATGATGTTGGCGATCACCGCGGCGAGCACCACCAGGGCCAGCGGCACATACCGGTTCGTCAGCAGCAGCAGGCCGGCGATGAGCTCGACGCCGTCGACGAAGAGCACCCAGTACGAGCGGAAGAAGACGTCCTGGAACTGACCGGCCAGTCCGGGCGGCGCCGCCGGCGGGTGTGCGATCAGCAAAAACCCGCTGAGCCCGGCGGCGAAGAAGACGAGTCCGAGCAAGATCCGAGCGACCGTCACGGCGGTTTTCATCGGTGGACCTTTCGTCGTTTGGGGTGAGATGGAGAGGGGTGCCCGGATGATAGCAAAGTGTACTTGCGAAAAGCAAGTGATATGCAAAAGAAGGATTATATGTTACCATAGCAAGCATGATGCCCCGGGGCTATGGCCAGTACTGTGGCTTCGCCCGCGCTGCCGAGGTCCTTGGAGAGCGGTGGGCCCTGCTCGTCGTGCGCGATCTGCTGGTCGGTCCCAAGCGCTTCACCGACCTGCTTCGCGGCCTCGCGGGAATCCCGAGCAACGTCTTGAGCGCTCGCCTCAAGGAGCTGGAGCACGCCGAGATCATCCGGAGACGGGTGCTCGCGCGACCGGGGCGCGGGGTCGTCTACGAGCTCACCGAGTACGGGCTCGAGCTGGAACCCGTAGTGACGGCGATCGGGCGCTGGGGCGCGAAGGCGCTCGGCGACCCGCGTCCCGACGAAACGATCACCATCGATTCGATGATCACCGCGCTGCGCACGACCTTCCACCCGGGCGCGGCCGCGGGAGTGCACGCGGGCTTCGAACTCCGCGTCGGCGAGATCGTGCTCCACGCCCGCGTCGACGACGGACGCGTGGCGGTCGCGGCGGGCGCGCTGGACGGCGCCGATCTCGTGATCAACGCTGGTCCCGGTATTCGAGCGCTCATGGCCGGCGAGCTCAGCCCGGCCGGTGCGATCGAGAACGGCACCGTGCAGCTGACCGGAGACCCGGCGCTGCTGACGCGATTCGCCGAGATCTTCCGCATCGACCCGATGCCCGCGAGCCGGCCGGTCTAGCGCGTCGCAGCGCTAGCCGCGGTCAACGCGGCGAGCGCTGCAGGTGCCAGGTCGGGTGGCGCACGCGCTGCACGTGCCGGCTCGAGATCGCCTTCACGTTCGGATCGATCGTCAGGCCGTACAAGCCCGCGCCGTCGTCTTCCACGAACACCCAGTTGCCGTCGACCACCGGCGCCGCGCGGATGTGGTCGCCCGTCAGCAGCAGCGGCTTGCCGTTGTTGAGCAGCGCGCCCGTGGCGGCGTCAAGCGCCCACAGCGCGCCGCCGAAGTTCGCGCCGACCGTGGGTTGGCAGCCGCCGCTGTTATCGATGGTGCACGGCGTGCCGACGAGCACCACGCCGCCGGCGGTGACCGTCGGCGACGAGCGCGGCGGCCCGTTCGCGCCGGTGTACGCATCCGGTCCGAACGCCGTGTGCCACGCCACCGAGAACGACGTCGAGAAATTGCAGCCGGTGGGCTGGAGCGCGATGAGCCCCGGCGGATCGATGGAGCCGCCCGTTGCCGACGTGACGTTCACGTAGAGCAGGCCCGTTGCCGGCGACCACGACGGGTTCGCGATGTTCGAGATGTCGCTCGACGTCGGCGACACGCGGAAGCGCGCGACGGGGCCGTTGCTGAAGTCGCGGGTGTCGTACACCACCATCTCGCCGCCTTTGCCTTGTGCGGCCAGCAGCGTGTCGGTGCAGCCGACCGGCTTGAACAGCACCGGTGTCGCGGCGAAATCGACGTCGTCGAAGTTGCCCTGGCGCCCGCCCGGGTCGTCGCTCGACATCACGGACGACACGTCGGCCGTCAGCTTGACGATGTTCTCGCCGTAGCCCGCCTGCTCGTTGGTCGTCTGCACGAACGGCGGCAGCGGTCCGACCGGATCGTGCTTGGAATCGGCGTTGCCGACGCCGGTGTATACCGCGCCGGCGTCGTCGATCGAGACGCCGCCCCAGCCCCACACGCCGCCGCCGCTGTACTGCGTGGTGCCGTCGGCCTTCCAGGCGGTGTAGAAGACGTGCGGCGAGCCGCTCGCATTCGGGTCGATGGCGGCGACGCGGCCGCGCCACGACGACACGTCGCACGGCGCGCTCGTGCCCGCGTACACGTATGGATAGCTGTCCGACAAGGTGACCGACGTGTGCGACACGTTGAGCTCGCCGTTGAGCTCCGACGACGCGATCACCACGCTGCCGACGCGGGTGCCCGTGGCGGCGTTGAGCCGCACGATGGAGGTCGTCGCGGGCGCGTTCACGCCCGTGTTCGCGTTGGCGGCGACGTAGATCGTCTGCGAGCCGGGATCGTAGGCGACCGTGCCGCCGATGCCGATCTGCGATGCCGAGCCGCCGTCGCACGCGTACTGCTCGGTCCCCAGCGGCTGCTGCCACACCTGGTTTCCGGTGAGCGCGTCGAACGCGTACAGCACGCCCAGCGAGCCGCCCACGAACAGCATTCCGGCGTGGTTGGCGAGGTTGGTGGCGAGCACCGGCTGGGTCTGCGTGTTGTAGTCCCCGCCGTAGAACTGCTGCCAGGCGAGATGGAGCCCGCCGATCGCCGACGGCGTGAACACCGCGGAGCTGGGGTTGAAGCCGTCGCGGTGGTTGTCGAACCCGTAGGTCTTCCAATCGACGAATGCCGTTGACGGCGGGCCGCCGCTCTTCGGCGTCAGCGTCGCGGTGGTGACGTTCCCCGGCGTGACGCCGCTCGACGTCGCGCCGATCGTGATCTCGCCGATCGCGGCGCCGTTGTACGACAGCGTCAACCCGGTCGCATCCGCCGGCGACGTGATGGTCGTGCGATTGAGCGACGTCGCGCCCGACGTGTCGCTGTCGGTGAGGGTGACCGGGTTGAGGAACGGGTCGCCGACGATCGCGGCACCGGCGGCGTCGAGCATCGTGACGGTCAGCGGAATCGTCGACGCGGTACCCTGCTGCGGCGTGCTGTTGGCGAGCGCGATGACGACCTTCGCGACGACGCCGTTGAGCGTGAGCGCAATCGTGTTCGCGCCGTTCGCGACGACGGCCGTCGTCGTGCTGCCTTGCGAAAGCGGCGTGCCGCCCGCGTTCGGCGCGCCGAAGAGCTCGACGAAGATCGTGTCGGTGCCGACCGGCGCCGTTGCGGTCACCGTGCACTGCAATCCTTGCGCCGTCGTCGTGCAGCCCTGCGCGCCGGCGCCGACGTTCATCACGACGGGCGTGCCGCCGTTGACGGTGAGGCGAATGGACTGCGTCGCGCTCGACACGTATTTCGGCCGGCGCAGCACCGCTTGCGTGGACTTCGGCACGAGCAGCGTGAACGTCACCGACGCTTGCGCGGGCGGCGGCGTCGCCGTCGGGCCGGGTCCCGGTCCGGGCACGCTCGAGCTGCCTCCGCCACCGCCGCCGCCGCACGCGCACAGCAGAACAAGCACCGAAAGCGCGGCTGCGCGATACAGACCATGTTGAAACAGCACGACATCGTCGTTCTACCCGGTCGGCGCCGCCTCTTTTGAGGCGGGCGTACGATCCTGTACGTTCGGGGAGGAAATCGCTGCCGCAGTTCACGCGTGAACGGCGGGATCCGTAATCGAAGTCTCATCGGCGACTCAGGCGTGTCCAATGCAGCGCGCGCGCCGTGGGCGTACGCTCGACCCACGAATCCGGCGCCCATGCGCCGGATCGAACGACGCACTCTTCGACATGAGGTCAATTCGATGCGCATACCGATTCTCGCGGCGCTCGCCGCCGCGGCGCTCCTCGCAGGATGCGGCGGCGGAGGCGGTACGTCACCGTCCGCACCCTCCGGCATCATCCCGCCCTCGGGCGGATCATCGCTCAGCCAGCAAGACATCGCGCAATCATCGACCGACGCCGCGTTCGAACCGATCGACACCGGCGAAGCCGACTCCGCGGTCGGCAACGGAACCCTCGGCGCGTCATCGTCGGCGCGCAGCGCGCAGAGCTTGCCGCACGCGTGCAAGAACCGCACGACGCGCACCAAGACGGTGAACTCCGACGGTTCCGTCACCGTCGAGACGATCCGCTACTACGACGACGCCTGCACGCAGCCTGAACGCGACGCGGTCGCGGTCTTCGCGTCGAACGGCGGAACGGCGACCGTGTCGCGCACGGTCACCACGTACAATCTCGCGCACCTGCAGCTCGGCGTGCGCAAAAGCCAGTACGCGCTCACCGGCTCGACCACGAACGGCTCGTGGGTCGTCACCTCGGCGTTCTACCCCGGCACGTCGGCGTCGCCGATCACGCAGTACGGCCACGCCGCGTCACTGAGCGGGAGCGCGTACACCGCGAACACCGGCCGCATCGCGAACGACGCGAAGCCGTCGATCGACGCGTCGTACGGACATCAGAGCACCGTGAACGCGACCGTGTCGAACGACGCGTCCGGCGACACGACGTTCACGGGCACGCGCAACGGCGCCGCGTTCAAGGGCGCGCTGGGTGCGCTGACGCTGTCGAGCGCGCCGCCGTTCACCGTTTCCGGCGGCAAGCAGCTCGGCACGTCCGCCGTGACCGGCGGCGTCACGTTCGACGCCGACGGCGACCTCGCATCCGTGTCGCTCACGGGCACGCTCGTCAACGGCAACAACCTCGTCGTGACGAGCTCGGCCGCAGCCAACGGCGCGGTCACGGTCAACGGCACGATCACCACCGCGGCCGGCGCGCCGTTCGCGACGTTCGCGACCGACGCCAGCGGCAACGGCATCCTGACCCTCGCGAGCGGAGCGCAGGTCCCCATCGTGGACTGGCACGTCATCTGGTAAAACGCTAAGACGGCGAGCGCGACCGGGCGGACGGCTGGGAACGCAGCCGTCCGCCTCAGCGTTTGGTGGGTATCCTCGATTTCTCCCTATTTGCAATTATCTCGGAGGACGAATGATCACCAAACGACTCAGCCTGATCGCCCTTGCGGCGGCCTTTGCCGTGTCGAGCTCTGCAGCGTTGCTGCAAAGCGCGCGCCCGGCGCTCGCCGACGCCGACGATCACCACCCGCGCCAGAGCCAGCGTGCCGACCGTGACGACCGTCACTACGCGCGCCAGGATCGCGATGACCGCAATTACCGGCGCACATCCAACAACAACGGCTCCTGGAACAACGGCCAGTGGCGCTCGAACAATCAGAACGGCTACTGGAACAACAACGGCAACAACCAGAACCGCAACGGGAACTACAACCGCAACCCGAACGGTACGTGGAACAACGGCAACCACAACGGCCAGCGCAAACACCGCGACCGGGACCGCGATCACGACCGCCGTTAGGCGAACCGCGATCGGCCCATGAACCAAAGAGCCCCGCAGCGAACGCGCTGCGGGGCTCTCGTTTAGTGTGCGGTCGTGCGGGTCGGTTCGATCGGGTGCAGCCGCAGATCGCGCGGGCGCAGCTCGTGGCGCGCGTCGATCGTGCGCACCGAGCGCGTGTACGTGGAGATCACGATGGACTGCGTGAACGCCGAGCCGCGGCGATAGCGCACGCCGGTGAGAAACTCGCCGTCGGTGACGCCGGTCGCCGCGAACAGCGCATCGTCGCTCGCGCACAAGTCGTCCAGCGTCAACGTCTTGGTGATCTCGTGCCCTTCGGCGTGCGCGATCTCTTCGTCGGCCTCGTCCCGCGGCCATAGCCGCCCCTGCATCTCGCCGCCGAGCGCGCGCGCCGCGCACGCCGCGATCACGCCTTCAGGCGAACCGCCGATGCCGGCGAGCACGTCGACGTTCGCGCGCTCTTCGAGCACCGCGTAGACGGAGTTGGCGACGTCGCCGTCACCGAACACGCGCACCCGCGCGCCCGCCGCGCGCACGTGTTTCATCAACGGCTCGTTGCGCGGGCGGTCGAGCAGCGCCACGGTGAGGTCCGACACCTCGCGGCCTTTCGCGCGCGCCAGCAAACGCAGGTTCTCTTCGAGCGGAAGGTCGATCGAGACGACGCCGCGCCCGGCCGGGCCGGTGACGAGCTTGTCCATGTACGGCACGCGCGTGCGAAACAGCGTCCCGCGCGGCGCCGCGGCGATCACCGAGATGGCGCCGGGCCCGCCGCGCGACGCCAGGGTCGTGCCGTCGATGGGATCGACGGCGACGTCGAGCGACGGCCCGGAGCCGTTGCCGATCTCCTCGCCGTGGTAGAGCATCGGCGCTTCGTCCTTCTCGCCCTCGCCGATGACGACGACTCCCGCCAGCGCGGCGTCGCGCAGCGCCGTGCGCATCGCCTCGACCGCGGCCCCGTCGACGGCGTTCTTGTCGCCGAGCCCCACGAGCCGGCCGGCGGCGATGGCAGCCGCTTCGGTGGAGCGGACGAAGGCATACTCGAGACCATGGGTGTCCATAAGCGGCATATTTCCAGGTGCCCGCTTGCTGAAAACCTTCTCGAAAGCAGCCGCCGCGGAAAGAAAGACGCGCGCCTAACCGGTCCGCCCGTACGATCGCCATCGCGAAACAAGGGGATCGGCATCCGGCCGAGCGGAACGTGAGGATGATGATTCGTCACCGAACGATCGTCATGTCGTGCGCGCTCGCGCTCGCCGGTTGTGGTGGGAGCATCGGCTCGAGCGTCCCGTCTGCTGTCGGCCCGCAGCAGGGGCTCGACGCCGCAACGCGCACGACGGACGGGTCTCAAAGCGGACACGAACGGTTATACGTCGGCGAAGCGGACCGCGTGCTCGTGTTTCCGCTTCACGCGACGGGAAACGCCGCTCCATTGCACACGCTGACCGGCGTGAACGCGTACTCCGGCACGGGCGCCCAGGCCGTCAACATTGCGGTTCGGCAGCATGGCGGCCTCACCGTGGCCGTTATGGAAGGTCGGAGCGCCTCGTACGACTTGGAATTCTATCCGCCGGACGCCGACGGAGCCGTGACGCCGGGTCGGGCGGTACGCGGCATCCCGGGCGTTCCGCTCTCGTTGATCGAGCAGGACGACGGTACGGCGGAGTTCGCGGGCATCGGCGATCTCGATACGTTTGGGCACGATGCGAACGGTACGGGGCTTGCTCCGAAACGCGCGCTGTCGCTGCACTGGGCGCTGGAGCTTGCCGTCGACGCGCAATACAACATCTACGCGTCCAGCCGTTATGCCGACGCCAGCGGGGGAATCGACGTGTACGCCCCCCATGCAAGCGGCAACGCCGTTCCGACACGATCGATTCGATTCGCCGGAATGCCGCCGTCGGCGACGAGCGAGCCCGGCGAACTTGCAATAGCGCCCGACGGAACGATCTACGTCATGGCGCCGCGGGTGAACGACCCCAGCACCGGGACGCTGCTGAGCATCTACGCGTTCGCGCCCGGCGCCGCCGGCACGGTGGCGCCGAGCCGGACCATCGATCTGCCGAAGTGGGTTGGCGGAGCGATCGCCGTTGACAAGCTGGGCGAGATCATCGTCAACGCCGGGTCAGGCGTCTGGGTCTATGACCGCGCAGCATCGAACGGCGCATCACCTATTCGCACGCTGAGCATGCCGGACGGCGGCTTCAGCAGAGGCTGGGTGTACTCACTGGCGGTCGGGCCCTAGCGAAACCGCGCCCGTTCACGAGCTGACTGCGCTGCGTGCACGAGCGTGACATTGCACTGTTCGACGCGATCGCGAGCGCGCTGACCGCGACCGACGTCGAAGGCGCTCTCGAGGCCGCCCTGCGCGAGATCGTGCGCGCGCTCGACCTTGCCGCCGGCTGGATCTGGATCGTCGATGCGGAGACGGGACGCTTCTACCTGGCGGCGGCGCACGAGTTGCCGCCGTACCTGCGCGAGCCCGTGCAGATGACGGGCGATCTGTGCTGGTGCATGGAGTCGTTCGTCGACGGCGACTTCGATTCGAAGAACGTCGACATCATCGCGTGCTCGCGCTTGCGCCGCGGCGCGCGCGAAGGCGGCGACGCGCTCACCCGCGGCTTGCAGTCGCACGCGTCGGTCGCGCTGCGCTTCGGCGAGCGGCGTCTCGGGATCATGAACGTCTGCCCGCCGCCGCCGCGGCGTTTGTCTGAAGGCAATCTGCGGCTGCTCGCGGTGACCGGCGCGCAGATCGGCCTCGCGGTCGAGCGCGGCCGGCTGGCGGAAGAAGAGGCCAGCTCCGCGCGCTCGGCGGAACGCACGCGGCTGGCGCGCGAGATCCACGACACGCTCGCGCAAGACCTCACCGCGATCGCGCTGCAGCTCGAAAGTGCGCTGCGCGACCTGCCGCCCGAATCGCCGGCCGCGCAGCGCATCGCCACCGCGCTTGACGTCGCGCGCGCTTCGATGACGCAAGCGCGCGCGTCCGTGCTGAGCCTGCGCGCCGATCCGCTCGCCGGGCGGCCGCTGAGCGCGGCGCTCGCCGCGCTCGCGCGCCGGCTCACGTCGGAGACCGGGATGCGCGTGACGCTGCACGAGCGCGGCGCGACGGCGCTGCCGTACGAGGTCGAAGGCGAGCTGTTCCGCATCGCGTCCGAAGCGCTCGCCAATGCGCGACAGCACGCGCGCGCGTCGCGCATCGAGGTCGAAGTGCAAGCTGTGGACGATGCGCACGTTGCGCTGCGCGTGCGCGACGACGGTAAGGGATTCGATCCCGCGGTGCGCGACGACGAGCGTTACGGCCTGCGCGGGATGGAAGAACGCGCGCGGCTCATCGGCGCAAGCTTTCGGGTCGTCTCCGGCCCGGCGAGCGGCACGCTCGTCGAAGCGATCGTCCCGAAAGCACGCGCATGATTCGCGTCGCGATCGTCGACGACCATCCCATCGTCACCGATGGGGTGGTCGCGAACCTGTCCGCGGCGGCCGACATCGAGATCGTCGCGACCGGCGTGAACGCTGACGACGCGGTGACGATCGCCACGGCGCACGCGCCCGACGTGCTGATCCTCGACCTGGAGCTCGGCGGGAAAAGCGGGCTGGACGCGATCCCCGGCGTCAAGGCCGCGTCGCCGCGCACGCACGTCGTGATCTTCAGCGCATATGCCGGCGAGGAGCGCGTCGCGACGGCGTTCGAGCGCGGCGCCGACTCGTACGTGCTCAAAGGCACGTCGAGCGACGAGCTCGTCGCGGTCGTGCGCGCGGTCGCCGCGGGCGGCACGCTGATCCCGGCGGAGATCGCGGCGCAGCTCGCGCGCGCGGTCCGCCAGCCGCGCCGCGACCGCCTCACCGAGCGCGAGCGCGAGATTCTCGCGCTGCTCGCCGAAGGCTTGTCGAACCGCGCCGCCGCCGCACGCCTCGGCATCACCGAACGCACCGTGAAGTTTCACGTAGCCGAAATCTTGGCGCGCTTGGGGGCGAGCAATCGCGCGCAGGCGGTCGCGATCGCAAAGGCGCGCGGCATCGTATAGCCGGCCCCTGGCCGAACGGCCAGGCCGCGGACCGGCCGTCGGAGCGTCGCGGCGTCCGCGCCGCGCGCGTACGCTGGGTGCATGAACGATTACACCTGGTTCGAGCGCGGTCACGTTGCGATCGTCACCGGCGCGTCGAAAGGCTTGGGCCGCGCGATCGCGGGCGAGCTCGCGCGGGCGGGGATCTCGCTGGTCATCGACGCGCGCGGCGCGGACGCGCTCGCGCAAGCCGAGCGCGAGCTGTCGCAGCTCGTGCCCGTCGTCGCGGTTGCCGGCGACGTCGCGGACGGCGCGCACGTCCACGCGCTCGTCGACGCCGCCGAACGGCGCTTCGGCCGCATCGATCTCGTCGTCAACAACGCTTCGACCATCGGCCGCTCGCCGCTGCCGGCGCTCGACCAGCTCTCGCCCGCGACGTGGGACCGCATCTTCACGACCAACGTCTACGCGCCGCTGCACCTCATCCAGCACGCGCTGCCGGTGATGCGCCGCAACGGCGGCGGCACGATCGTCAACATCAGCTCCGACGCGGCGGTCGAACCGTACGCCGGCTGGGGCGGCTACGGTTCGGCGAAAGCGGCGCTGGAGCACATGTCGCGCATCCTCGCGGCGGAGCTCGACGGCAGCGGCGTCAGCGTGATCGTCGCCGATCCCGGCGATATGGACACCGACTTGCACCGCGCCGCCGT
This sequence comes from Vulcanimicrobiota bacterium, assembly GCA_963723635.1. GTDB lineage: Bacteria > Vulcanimicrobiota > Vulcanimicrobiia > Vulcanimicrobiales > Vulcanimicrobiaceae > Vulcanimicrobium. The sequence goes on from CAVRRP010000017.1 coordinate 38,132, forward strand.
GCCTGACGCCGACGCATCGCAGCTCGCGGACCCGCGCGACGTCGCGCCCGCGCTGCTGCGCGCGATCGCAGCGCCGCGCGGCGCGTACACGCGCGTCGCGCTGCAGTCAGCCGGGATTACGGTGAGCGCGTGACCGCAGCAGTTTCCTTCACGCTGCCGCCGGCGAACGAAGCGACGACGACGCCGGAGCGGCGCGGTCTCGCGCGCGACGGTGTGCGGCTACTCGTCACCGACGTCGCACAGCGCACGCAGCACGACGCCGTATTTCGCGAGCTGCCGTGGTTTCTGCGCCGCGGCGACCTGCTGGTGGTGAACGACTCGGCGACGCTGCCCGCGGCGCTCGTCGCGCGCCGCGCCGACGGCACGCCGTTCCCGCTGCACCTCTCGACGCAGATCGGCGGCGAGCTGTGGATCGCCGAGCCGCGCGCACCGGTGTCCGCCGGCGAACGCGCCACGCTCGCCGGCGGCGGCAGCGCGACGTTTCTCTCCCCGGTCGATCCGTCGCACCTTCGGCTCTGGTACGTCACGCTGTCGATCCCCGCGCCGCTCGACGCGTTTCTCGCGCGGCACGGCATGCCGATCCGCTACCGCTACGTCGCCGAGACGCTGCCGATCGGCAATTACCAGACGATCTTCGCGCGCATCCCCGGTTCGGCGGAAATGCCGTCGGCGGGGCGTCCGTTCTCGCAGGGCTCGATCGACGATCTGCGCCGGGCCGGCGTGGCCGTCGCCGCCATCACGCTGCACACGGGTGTGTCCAGCCCGGAACGGCACGAACGGCCGTACCGCGAGTGGTTCGACGTGTCGGCGCAAACGGCGGCCGCCGTGAATGCCGCCCGTGACCGCGGCGGGCGCGTGATCGCGGTCGGCACGACCGTCGTGCGGGCGCTGGAGAGCGCGGTCGCCGGCGGCGAAGCGGCGGCGGCGAGCGGCTGGACCGACTTGATCGTCACGCCGGAACGCGGCGTGGCCGTCGTCGACGGCCTGCTGACCGGGTTCCACGAGCCCGAGGCCAGCCACCTCGACCTGCTGCGCGCGTTCGCCGACGACGCGCTGCTCGAACGCGCCTACACGCACGCGCTCGGCGCCGGGTACTTGTGGCACGAGTTCGGCGACGTGCACCTACTGCTCTGACGCGGCGGGTCGGCGCACGCCGCGCATGCAATATCTCGCGCGAGGTACGGGGCATGCAGCAGCTTCATTTCGATATCGTCGTGGTGGGCGCGAGCGTGGGCGGCGTGGCCGCCGCGCTCCGCGCGAGCGCGCTGGGCGCGAACGTGTGTCTGCTCGAGGGTTCGAGCTGGATCGGCGGCCAGTACAGCTCGCAAGGTCTCACGCGCGGCGACGAGACGGAGTACGTGAACCACGGCATCGGCTGCACGGCGTCGTACCAGCACTTTCGCACGTCGGCGGTGGAGTACTACACCAAGCAGTTCACGCTCTCGGCCGCGGGCAAGAAGCTCGCGCCGTTCGATCCCGGTGCGGTCGACGCGAACCACGGAACGAACCTGCGCATCGCGCCGCGCGTCGCGCACGAGACGATGCTCGCGATGCTCACCGCCGCCGCGCCGCGGATCACCGTTACGACGGGCATGCAGGTGACCAGCGCGCAGGTCGCCGGCGCGCGCATCGACGCGATCGTCGCCCGCTCGTTCAACGGCGCGCCGGTGCGCTACACCGCGTCATATTTTCTCGATGCGACCGACCTGGGCGACCTGCTGGCGCTGGCGAACGTCCCGCACGCGCTCGGCGCCGACAGCAAAGACGATTTCGGCGAACCGAACGCCCCGCCCGAGCGCCGCAAGGACTGGATTCAGCCGATCACCGTGCCGCTCGCGCTCGAACGCCGGCCGGAGGACGAAGATCACACGCTGCCCGAGCCGCCGCCGGGCTACGCCGACATCGTCGCGCAGCGCGGCTTCCAAATGTCGTTCGGCAAGAACGGCGTGTTCGGGATACGTCCGTTCGAAGACTCGCTGTTCAACTACCGCCAGTTCATCGCCGCGGTGAACTTCGCCGACCCGGCATTGCCGTACGACGTCACCACGATCAACGACGACAACAACGACTATACGCCGCGTTCGATCCCCACGGGAAATCCCGACGAGGACGCCGCGATCGTCGTCGCGGCGCGCGCGCGTTCGCTCGCGTACGCGTACTGGATCCAGACCGAATGCCCGCGCGACGACGGCAGCGGCCAGGGATATCCGAACTTGCGCATCGCGACGGAGGTGTTCGGCACGTACGACGGCACGGCGCCGCTGCCGTACATTCGCGAGTCGCGCCGCATGCTCGCGCACACCACGATACGCCAGCAGGACATCGTCGTGCACGGCGGCGTACGCGCGAACCTCTTCGCCGACTCGGTCGGCATCGGGCGGTACCGCCTCGACATGCACGCCGTCGAGGGCATGCAGGGCTACGGCGGTGGGCAGCCGTCGCCGTTCCAGATCCCGCTCGGCGCCCTCGTGTCGCCCGCGGTCGAGAACGTGCTGCCCGCATGCAAGAACCTCGGCGTCACGCACATCACCAACAGCGCCTACCGCGTGCACCCGATCGAGTGGAACGTCGGCGAGTCCGCCGGCGCGCTCGCCGCGTTCTGTCTGAAGCGCACGGTGACGCCGGCCAACGTGCTCGCGCAGAAGCCGCTGCTGCGCGAGTTTCAGCACGCGCTGCTCGATGCGGGCGTGCCGCTGTACTGGTGGACCGACGTCGGCTTCGGGGACGCCGCCGGGCTGTTCGCGCCCGCGCAGCTCGCCGCGGTCGCCGGGCTGATCACACGCCCGCAATCGCTGGAGTTCAGCGGGCACGACGCGTTCGGCGCGGCGGAGCGCGCGGCCGCCGAGAAGGTCGCGGGCGCCGCGCTGCCGTGGCCGTCGGCGAGCATGACGCGCGCCGACGCGGCACGGTGGCTCGTCCAGCACCTCGGCCTCTGAGCCGTCGCAGCGGAAGCGCGCTGCGGGCCGCGAAGCGGCGTCACAGCGATGGCGAAGCTGTATTACCGGTACTCGGCGATGAACGCGGGCAAGTCGACCGCGCTGCTGCAGGTGGCCCACAACTACGAAGAGCACGGCCGCAAGGTCGCGCTCTTCACGGCCGAGCTCGACCACCGCTACGGCGTTGGCTACGTCACCTCGCGGCTGGGCCCGCAGCGGCGGTCGCTCACGTTCGACGCGAGCCTCGACTTCTCGCAGCAATTGCGCGACGCGCCGGGCGAGCTGTCGTGCATCCTCGTCGACGAAGCGCAGTTCCTCACGCCCGACCAGGTGCGCCAGCTGCACCGCATCGCGCACGTGGACGGCGTCCCGGTGATCTGCTACGGAATTCGCAGCGATTTTCTGGGCGAGCCGTTCCCCGGCGCGATCTACCTGCTGACGCTCGCCGACGACATCGAGGAGATCAAGACCATCTGCGCGTGCGGGCGCAAGGCCACGTTCAACGTGCGCATCGACGACGACGGCAATCGCGTGACGTCAGGCGAGCAGATCGCGATCGAAGGCGAAACCCGCTACGTGCAGCTGTGCGGCGGCTGCTTCTACTCGACCGACCGCCCGCTCATCGACACGAACCCGTAGCGCTTCTCGAGCCGCTTGCGGTCTTCGGCGAACATCTCGCGGATGCGGGTTGCCTCGCTGACGGCCGCCGCCTGGTTCAGCACGCCCTGCTTCTCTTTGCGGACTTTCTCGGCCGCGATCTCGGCTGCACGGGTGGTCGTCTTAGCGCTCATATCTTGTAGTTACGGACCGGGCTGAAACGACCTGCCCTCGCGCGCCCGGGTGCTCACCGCGGGGACGGCGACGCAGCCGGCGCCGGCGCGGATGCGGCGGGCGAAGCGGCTGCCGCGGGCGCCGATGCTACCGGCGACGGCGAGGCTGACGGTGCGGGCGGTGACGGCAGCGGTGCCGGCGTTTCGCCCGCCGCGGGCTCGCGGCAGGTTCCGAGCGCGGCGTCGTCGCCGATGAACACGCCGACGCGCGTCCCGCGCGCAATCGTCGCGTCCTTGCCGTGATGCATCGCGTCGTAGCCGCCCACGGCGTAGCCGACGATCGGGATCATCCCGAGCAGCCCGGGCGCATTGGCGGTCGCGCCGAGCGCGGACGATGCGTTGTCGTTGAAGCGGTCGATGATCGCGGGCACGTGATGGCCGTCGGGTGCCAGAAAGAACCGCGTCTCGAGCGCCAGGTAGCCGCCGCGCCCGCCGCGCTCGGCGTGCGCGGCGTTCGCGACGACGCCGTAGCCGAGCGTCCCGACCGGCAGCGCGGTTCCGTCGGGGGCCGTCGTCGCGTCGACGAGCCGGAACTGGAACACGTCGCCCGCCTTGGACTTCGCGGAGTCGACGTTGTCCTCCATCGCCACGAGCGCGTGCCGGCACGGCGGGCGCGCATCGCCCTGCGTCTGCGCGCCGCTCGGGGCGATGCCCGCGGCGGCGAGGACGGTGATGCCGGCGGCGGCGCCGGCGGCTCGGAGCGCAAAACTCATCCTTCCGGTGTTCCCGGCGCGCCGCCGAACGAAAAGCCGCGAACAAACGCGGTGCGCGCTGCGTTGTCCGGCTACATTCGCAGACGGAGGTACACGTGCGTCTTGTTCTCATCGCGGGCACGGCGGCCGCGGCGCTGCTCGCCGCCGCGCGCATCGCGTGCGCGCAGCCCGTCACCGTCGGTGCCGTCACGGGCGACCCGCTGCGCCTCTCGGCGCCGCACCCGATTTCCACCCACGTCGCGGGCCAGCCGGGACCGATTCGGCTCGACGGCTGCTTCTCCGACAGCCGCGGCACCGACGGTCTGACGCTCGTGCACCACGCGCTGCGCATCACCAACACCGGCGACCGCGCCGTCACGGCCGTGCGCGTGCGCTTTCTGTTCTACGACGCGTTCGGCGACGTCAACGCGACGCGCACCAACATCGCCGAAGCGCGCATCGACCCCGGTCAGCTCGTCGACCGCGTCAATTTATCGGAACTCGCCGACTCGTCGCCGCCGGCGAAGGTCGTGTGCAGCATCGACGCGGTGCGCTACGTCGACGGAACGGTCGTGCGGACTTAGCGCGCGCCCGCGTCGACGCAGCGCGCCTTGCCCGCGCGCTTTGCGTCGTACATCGCGCTGTCGGCCGCGGCGAGCGTCGCGTCGGCGCCGCGCCCTTCGCGCAGGTGCACGATCCCGATGCTCGCGGAGACGGGCGGTGCGCCCGGCACCGAGCGCGCCGCTTCGGTGATGCGCGCGATGATCTCCTCGCCGATCGCGACGGCGTGCGACGCTTCCTGCGACTGCAGCAGCACGGCGAACTCGTCGCCGCCGAGCCGGCCGACGGCGTCGTCGACGCGCGTGCGATCGCGAATTCCGGCCGCGACCGCGACGAGCACCGCGTCGCCGCCGGCGTGGCCGAGCGTGTCGTTGACGTCCTTGAACCCGTCGAGATCGATGAGCATCAGCGTCCACGTCGTGCCCGCACGGCGCGACGGGCGCTGCATCGCGGCAAGCCGCTCGCGCAGCACGCGCACGAAGCTGCGCCGGTTGTGCAGCCCCGTGAGCGGATCGCGCTCGGCGAGCTGGCGCAGCCGCGCCTCACGGCGGCGGCGCTCGGTGACGTCGTTGGCGAGCAGCAGGATCGCGGCGTCCGGCAAACCTTGGCGCATCGCGACCGCGGTGAGCTCGCACCACGTCGCGGTGCCGTCCGGGCGGCGGATGCGCGTCTCGATGCGCACCGACGCCGTGCGGCCGTCGAGCAGGCGCGCGAACGCGTCGCGCAGCGTCTCGCGGTCTTCTTGCGGCACGAGCGGCATGATCGACGTCGTTTCGCCGCCGCCCAGCGCGAGGAACGCCATGTTGTTGCGCAGCACGTTGCCGTCGACGTCGACGCTGCACATGCCGATCGGGCTCTCTTCGAGGATGCGGTACGACGCGTCGAGCGTGTCGATGATGTCGCGGTAGCGCGCGTTCTCGAGCTCGACGTCGCGCTGGGCGGTGACGTCCACCATCGTCGACACGATCGACGCGTCGCCGCCGTCTTCATCCGCGCCGACGAGCTGGCTCGACACGGCGATCCACGCCGACGAGCCGTCCGGCTTGCGCACGGCAACGGTGATGCCACCGCGCTCGAACGCGCGCCGCAGCACGGTCTGCATGGGCTGTTCGGTGGTGACCGGCGTGCGATCTTCCCACGTCACGTGCCAGCGCGTGTCCAGCGGCGCGCGGCTGCAAAGCTGTTCCGGCGTCAAGCCGAACATGCGTAGCGCGGGCGCGTTCCAGTCCCGAACGGCTCCGTCCGTATCTTGAACGACCACCCCTTCGTTCAACGTGTCGAACACCCGTCGACGACGCTTCCTTTCTCCGATCGACGACGGCGTTGGCTCCGTCATGCTAACTCTACCGTTCGGGAGAGCGAGGGCGTTGCGGTCCTGGGCCCTAATACCCAACGCGTGCCGAGCGATGCGTTGTGCCTGATGTCTGCGACCGAACTGCTGCGCCGCATGCGAAGCAAGGAAGTCTCCGCTCGCGAAATCATGCAAGCACACCTAGCACGGATAGATCTTATCAACCCGCGGGTGAACGCGATCGTGACGCTGGACGCCGAGGGGGCGCTGGCCGCCGCGGACCGCGCCGACGAAGCGCTCGCTCGCGGCGAAATGCTCGGATTGCTCCACGGGCTGCCCGTCGCGCACAAGGACTCGTTCTTGACGCGCGGCATGCGCACGACGTTCGGTTCACCCATCTACCAGCACTTTATACCCGATCAGGACAGCATCGTCGTCGAACGCCAAAAGCGTGCGGGCGCGGTCACACTCGGCAAGACGAACATGCCGGAATTTGCTGCCGGATCGCAGACGTTCAATACGGTATTCGGTGCCACGCGCAACCCGTACGACATCACGAAAACGTGCGGCGGCAGCAGCGGCGGCGCGGCGGTCGCGCTCGCTTGCGGCATGGTCCCGCTCGCCGACGGCAGCGACCTCGGCGGCTCGCTGCGCAACCCGGCAAACTTCTGCAACGTGGTCGGCTTGCGGCCGTCGGTCGGCCGCGTGGCGCAGTGGCCGTCGCAAGACGCATGGGGCACGCTCGCGGTCGCCGGCCCGATGGCGCGCACGGTCGAAGATGTCGCATTGTTGTTGCGCGTGCTCGCCGGGCCGGATGCGCGCGATCCAATTTCGCTCGACGAGAGCGGCGAGCAGTTCGCGGGACCGTTATCGCGCGACTTCGCGGGCACGCGCGTCGCGTGGAGCGCGGATCTCGGCGGTTTGCCGGTCGAGCCGGCGGTGACCGCGGTGCTCGAGTCGCAGCGCGCGGTGTTCGCTGAGATCGGCTGCGACGTCGAGGAGGCGTCGCCGGACCTGAGCGACGCCGACGACGTGTTCCAAACGCTGCGCGGCGTGGCGTTCGTCAACGCGTTCGGCACGCTGCTGGATCAGCACCCGACGTCGTTCAAGGACACGATCGTGTGGAACGTCCAATTCGGCCGCTCGCTCACCGGCACGCAAGTGGGCGAAGCGACACAGCAGCGCTCGGCGATCTTCGCGCGCATGCATGATTTCATGGAGAAGTACGAGTTCTTGATCGCACCGGTGAACCAAGTCGTGCCGTTCCCGATCGAGCAAGAGTACCCGACCGAGATCAACGGCGTCCGCATGAACAACTACCTCGACTGGATGCGCTCGTGCTCCGCGATCACGGTCACCGGCCATCCGGCGATCTCGGTGCCGTGCGGTTTCACACCGGAAGGCTTACCGGTCGGCGTGCAAATTGTAGGGCGCTACCGCGACGAGCGCGGTCTGCTCGAACTCGCGCACGCTTTCGAGCAGCGCACGCGAGCCGCCGAACGTCGGCCGGCGATAATCTAAAAAACCGTGTGGTTACGGCCTATGACTGCGCGGGATACAAGAGCACCATCGTGTCGCGCACTCCATTGAGCACTTGCGTGCCTGGCGCGATGTCGAGCATCTTCGTAATGTCCATTGGGTCCGCGTAGATGATAGTACGTTTTGCGAATCGCGCGAGGATTCCGTCAGGCGGTTTTTCCTGAGCCAGCAGCGATCGCATGTAGGCCTTCTCCATGCCTTCTCCGCCGGCGTCGACCCCGCCGCTCGTATTCACGGCCCCGGACACCGGGCACAGGCGCAAGTAGGGATGCAAATAGCCACGCAATCTCGCCGCATGGCGATTATGCACGTGATCGAGCACGTGCCGTTCCGGCATCCGCGGCAATCCGAACCGCTGATACGCGGCGCGGTATCGTCGAAAGTCCACGTGCACCCAGACCTGCTTGGCCGGGTGCAGTTGGGCTTCGTAATAAGCAGCACGCGGCTCTCGCCACAAGGCCACGCGTGGGTCTTTAACGGCCACACGATCATACGGCTCGACGCAAAGCGCGTTGATGAGACCGTCACGCGCAACAATGCGATCGGCGATCGTGCCGACGAATTCTACGATGTCTTCAACGCTGCGCGCCGCAATCGGAATGTGCAGACAAGCTGGCAACCGGAACGTGTTGGCCTCGGGATGGAGCATCAGCCATGGTTGCGAGAATGCACGCGAGGAACCTGCACTCTCAGTTGCTCACGCATAGGACCCGAACGGTACGCGATCTCGAGCTCGATCACTTCGCGCGCATGTGCAAGGCATTCCGCAACCGTGTCTCCGCACGTATGGCCGTTGGGAAACGCCGGGATCACGACGTTGTAGCCGCCCTCGTCCTCTGGTTCCAGAATAACGCGATACCGAAGGTCCGCCATGAGTCACAAGTTCGCCGCGCCGGGCGCCGAACCCCATCCGTGAATCCGAACGGGCTATGTTTCGTTCCGGCGGCGCGCTCGCGCCATTGCGACGCGTAGGGCGTCGTTGAGGTGATCGGGGCCTTCGGCCACGCGCTCGCGGCTGCGCCGGCACCAGCAACGCATCAGCCCTTCACCGTCGCGGTGGAGCGCGTGGCAGCCGTCGTCGTGATGCGACTCCTCGGCGTGCAGGCAGTTGCAGAACATCCCGGATGATGGTACGGCGTTGCGGCTGCACGGCGGCATACCGTAAACCGGGTAGGCCGCTTCTCCGTATATCTTAGGAGGTGAGGACCGGCTTGCCACGTACGCCGTCCGCATGCGGACATCGTCCTGGTTTGCCGTGCTCCGCCGCATGACGGCCGCGGTCGCACTCGGTGGGTTTCTTTGTGCCGCCGCACCCGGCAACGTGTTGCCGCGCCGCGGCGCGCTCGGCGTCGGCGCGGTGGACGGCGCGGGCGGCGTTACGATCAGCGCCGTCGTTCCGTCCCTGCCCGGCGAGGCGGCCGGTCTGCGCCGCAACGATGTCATCGCCAGCGTCGACGGCACGCACGTCACGACCGTCGCAGAGTTCTTGCTCAAGCTGCGCCGGCCGGGCGGCCAGCCTGTCACCTTGGGAATCGTGCGCGGCGGAAGCCCGATGAGCGTGCGGATCGTGCTCGCGGAAACCGCGCGCGAAACCGATCCCGCGGTGGACACGCGCTACGACGCGGTGGACATCGACCACAGCTTACGCCGCACGCTCGTCACCGTTCCGCACGGTGCGACGGGAAAGCATCCGGCGGTGCTGATCGTCGGCGGGATCGGCTGCTTCTCGGTCGACATCGCATCGAACGCGCAAGACGCGTACATGCGGCTCGCGCACGATCTCAGCCGGCGCGGCTTCGTCACGATGCGGCTGGAGAAGAGCGGCGTGGGCGACAGCCAGGGCCCGCCGTGCCGAAGCGTCGACTTCTTGTCCGAGGCCGCGAGCTACGGCGTCGCGTTCGACGCGCTGCGCAACGATCCGGCGGTCGATCCCGCGCACGTCTACGTCGTCGGCCACAGCATCGGCTCGCTCATCGGCCCGCGCCTCGCCTTGCAGAAGGCCGTCGCGGGATTGGTGATCGCGGAAGGCGTCGGCGTCGACTGGATCGAGTACGAGCTGCTCAACAGCCGCCGTCAAGAAGCGCTCGGCGGCGCGACTCCCGCGGAAGTCGACAACGCGCTGCTGCTCAAAGAGCTGTGCATGCACCGGCTGCTGGTCGAGAAGCAGCCGCGCGAAACGGTGCTGCACGACCGCCCCGAGTGCAAGGACTATATCGCCTACCCGACCGGCGACGACTACTTCCGCGAGCTCGTCACGCTCAACGTCGCCGAGCCGTGGACGAAGCTGTCGATCCCGGTGCTCGCGATCTACGGCAACGCGGACTTCGTAACCGACGAAGCCGATCACCGCCGCATCGTCGACATCGTCAACGGCGTCCACCCGGGCAACGCCAAGCTCGACGTGATCCCCGGCATGGACCACAACCTCGTGAACGCGGGATCACCGAAAGCGTCGCTCGAGCGGTCGGCCAAAGGCGGTCCCGCGCCGTACGACGAGCGCTTCAGCACGGCGGTCGCGACGTGGCTGTGCGAGCGCGAGCGCTGCACGCCGGCACCGCGCAGCAGCTAGCGACGCGGAGCCGCCGCTGCGAGATCAAGTCGCGCCGCCGTTGAACCGATACGGTTGATAGAACGAAACCGCCCTGGCGTCCCCGGCGTATTCTCTAACGAACCGCCAAGGCCGAACACCGGCGCGCGCTCGTTCCCCAGGAGAGAGGAAATTCGATCTACGCACCCGCCGGCTCAACCGGGCGTCGCAAGTCGTAGACGGGGCCGCCGAGGCGTGAGGCGGCCTTTTTCATGGGCGCGCTACGGCGTTTCCAGGCAGAGCTGACGGCCCGGATAGTCGACGACCACGCGATACGGTCGCAGGAAGTTGTAGCCGATCACGCCGTCGACCGGGCCGACCGCGCCGCGGATCTGCGACAGGTCGACGACGCCGACCAGCACGCGGTCCTGCCGAATGTCGCCGAGCGAGACCGACGCGTACGACGCGCGCGCGTTGAAGCGGCCGCCCGCGCCGATCGCGCGCACCGGCGAGTCGATCAGCGGCAGCTTCAGCGCCTGCGCGAGCGGCGCGCCGACCACCGAGATCGTCGCGCCGGTGTCGACGAAAAACGTGTACGGCCCTTTGCCGTTCACGCGAACTTTCACCAGCACGAGCGGCAGCGTGGTCGCAACCTGCATCGCGACGCATCCCGAGGACGCCGTCTCGCGGGCCGGCGCCGCGGCGGCGCACGCGAGCATCGCAAGCGACAGCATGATGAGACGCGCGAGCGTTCTCATCCGGCGCTCGCGCCTTGAGGCACGCGCCGCTCGACCAGCAGCGGCTGGCTGCCCACGCCGATGTATCCGTCGGCATCCGCGAGACGCGAGCTCGTCACGCCGAGACCGTCGGTGCTCAGCGTCGTGCGCGCTTCGAGCAGCGTCCACTCGCCGCGCGGATGACGTTCCAGCGCGAGCGACAGCGACGGCGGAACGAACAGCCACTCGCCCATCGCCAGCTCGCCGCTGATCCCATTCGCCGAATCGGCGACGACGATCACGCGATCGAACGGCTGCGGCGCGGAGTCCGCGACCAGCGGCACGCGCGGTCGCGTCCACACCGAGGCCGGACCCGGCGCGCCGCCGCCGTAGACGTACCGCCACTCGAACGCATCGCCGTACCCGAAGCTGCTCAACCACGCCGGCGGCGGCTTTTCGTCCGGCAGCGGCGGCACGGCATCCGGCGGCGTCGCCGCAGCCGGCACGCTGTCGGCTGGCTGCGTCGCGATGCGCCATGCGCGGGCCGTCAGCACCTCGCGGCCGCCGCTTTCGACGACCGCTTCGAGCAGTTCGATGCGCCGGCCGGGCCGCGCGACGCGCGTGCGCACGCTCATCGGCGCGCGTGGCAGCGGCCCGAGAAACTCCGCGGTGATGCGCGCGAGCCGCATGTCGTCGCGCGGATGGCGCTCGTTCATGACGTGCGCCAGCAGCGCGGTCGGCGGGCCGCCGTGCTGCAGGCGTTCGTCCCACGGGCTCGTGGTCGCGCGGCTCGGCGCGAACGTGTCATCGTCGAGGCGCTCGTAGAATGCCGTCGGGTTCATCCTCGCCTGCTTACCCACCCGTGCCGCGACTTGTACAAAACTGCCAGGGTTGTGCCGCCCTCACCGATTTTTCACAGCTCTGGACTACGATCGTTCCGATGCGCCCGATCAGCTTGCGCCGGCGCGCGCCCCGCGATCCGCGCGCGCGGCTCGGCGGCCTCACGTTTCTTCCGCGCACCATCGACAAAGCGCGCGCCGTGCTGCCCGGCGGCGATCTCGGCGACTACCACCTCATGGGCGTGACCGCGGCGCTGCTCGACGAAGCCGGTTTGACGCAAGGCGAGTTCGTCGAGATCGTGCACCGCGCCGCCGACGAGGTCGCGGCTGCGAATGCGGTCGCCGAGAGAATCGCACCGGAACGGCGAGCGCGCTGGAACGAAGCGCTCAAGGTTCTGCGCGTCGCGGATCTCGCGCCCACGGAACGCGAACGGTTCATGCGCCTGCACGATGCGCGCGGCGACGATCTCGTCGTCGACGTGCTCGTCGCCGACGACCGGCGCGCGTTCCCGCCCGGCCGCGTGCAGGCGTTGCGCGCGCCGCGGCTAGGCGTGCACCGTCGCGGCGATGACGGCGCGCAACCGAACGGCGCCGTCGCGCACCTCGTCCGCCGAGATGACGAGCGGCGGGACGAAGCGCAGCGTGTTGCGCCCGGCTGCGTTGATGAACAGGCCGTGGTCGAGCCCGCGCGCGACGAAGTCGGCAGCCGCGTACCCGTCGCGCACCGGCAGCCCGAGCATGAGACCGAGGCCGCGCGGCTGATCGAAGACCTCCGGGTGCTCGGCCGCTATCGCTACTAGCTCGTCACGCAGCAGCGCGCCGACGGTCGTGACGTGCGCGTCGAGGTCGAGCACGTCGCGGATCGCGAGGTGCTCCAGCGCCGCCGCCGCGGGAACGGGAGAGCCGCCGAACGTCGTGCCGTGATCGCCCGGTTTCAGGGATGTCGCCGCGTCGCCGCGCACCAGCAGTGCGCCGATCGGCAACCCGTTCGCGAGCGACTTCGCGAGCGTGAACGCGTCGGGCGTCACGCCGTACGCCTGATGCGCAAAGAGCCGGCCGATGCGCCCCATCCCGCACTGCACTTCATCGAAGATTAGCAGCGCACCGCGCTCGTCGCACAGCCGCCGCGCCGCTTCGAGATACTCGCGCGTCGCGGGAACGACGCCGCTCTCGCCCTGCACGGGTTCGACGAGAAAGCACGCAGTGGTGTCGTCGATCGCGGCATCGAGCGCGCCGACGTCGTTGAAAGGAACGTGCGCGAAGCCGAGCGGCAGCGGTCCGAAGCCTTCGTGATACGCCGGATTGTCGGTCGCGGCGAGCGCGCCCAGCGTGCGTCCGTGGAACGACCCGTTTGCCGCGAGGATGACGTTGCGCTGCTTCTCACCCCGGCGCCAGGCATGCTTGCGCGCAAGCTTGATCGCGGCTTCGTTGGCCTCGGCACCGCTGTTGCAGAAGAAGACGGCGTCGAAGCCGCTCAGCTCGGCAAGCCGGTCCGCGAGCGTACCAGCGGGCTCGTGATGCACGAGATTGCTGACGTGCACGAGCGTCGCCGCCTGCTCTGCAATGGCGCGCGCGATGCGCGGATGCGCATGCCCGAGCGCACACACCGCAATCCCCGCCACCATGTCGAGATAGGCGTTCCCAGACTCATCGAACAGCCAGCACCCTTCGCCGCGAACGATGTTGATTTCGAGCCGCCCATAATTCGCCATGAGATGCGGATGCCGCGTCACCAAACGCGCCCCACGCGAGATGTGAATCATACGAACGTTCCTTGCCCAGTGTCACTGTCACCCTGAGCTTGTCGAAGGGTGAGCCACGATGGTGCCACATTGTCACATCGTGCCCCATTGTCACCCTGAGCTTGTCGAAGGGTGAGCCACGATCGTGGCGCATGCTTCGACACGCTCAGCATGACATCAATGTAGGTTGTCACGTCCGGTAGTGGGCGTTGATGCGGACGTAGTCGCCGGTGAGGTCGCAGCCCCACGCGGTTGCCGTTGCTTCGCCCATGCCGAGGTCCAGGCGCACCTCGACGTTGTGCTCTTCGAGGACGTGGTGTGCTTCGGCTTCACTCATCGCTTCGATCGCGCCGCGTTCTACCCAGGTGTGGCCGCCGAGGTAGAGCGACCATGATTCCGCGTCCATGCCCGTGCCGGCCGAGCCCGCCGCCGCGATCATGCGGCCCCAGTTCGGGTCCTCGCCGTAGAGCGCGGTCTTCACGAGGCTGGAGTTGATCACCGCGCGGCCGATCGTGCGCGCTTGCTGCGTGTCGCGCGCGCCGGTAACGGTGAACGTCAGCGTCTTCGTCGCGCCTTCGCCGTCCTTCACCATGCCGACCGCGAGATCGCGGCACACGGCCGTCAGCGCCGCGCGCAATCCGGGCGTCGCGTCGCCGTCGCCCGGCTTCGCGCAGCAGTAGACCGCGTCGTTGGTCGACATGTCGCCGTCGACCGAGATCATGTTGAACGTGCCGTCGGCGGCTTCGCGCAGCGCGTCGGTCAGCGAGGCGCGCGACACCGCTGCGTCGGTCACCAAGAACGCGAGCATCGTCGCCATGTTGGGGGCGATCATTCCCGAGCCTTTGGCGATCCCGCCGATGACGTGGCGCTCGCCGTTCTCATGCCATGCGTACGCCGCGAGCTTCGGCACGTGATCCGTCGTCATGATCGCTTCGGCCGCCGCGTACGACGCCTCCGGGCCTTCGGAAAGCTGCTTGCGCGCGCGGTCGAGCCCTTTCGCGAGCCGGTCCATCGGCAGCGTCACGCCGATGACGCCGGTCGACGCGACAACGACTTGCGTCGCGCGCACGCCCAGTAGCGTCGCGGTGTGGCGCGCGGTATTCTCCGCGTCGCGCAAGCCGCGCTCGCCGGTGCACGCGTTCGCGCAGCCGGAGTTGCAGACGATCGCCGCGATCGACGTCGCCGTCAACGTCGAGGTGCGCGTTCGTCGCGAGCAGCGGCGCCGCTTTGATCTCGTTGGTCGTGATCACCTGCGCGCACACGTGCGGACCCGGCAGCGCGATCAGCGCGAGGTCGGATTTGCGCTTCTTGATGCCGGCGTGCACGCCGGACATCAGGACGCCCGGAACGGCGCCAAGTCCGCCGCGCACTTGGATGAGGCGCACCGACTCGCCGTTGGGTGGCGCACCCTTCGACAAGCTCAAGGTGACATTGGGCGAGGTGGCATCCTTGTGCGCGGTGACATTGGGCGTGGTCATGTCAGCCGACGGTTGTGCGGGCATGGAGACCGTGTTCCTCCGGGAGTCCGAGTGCGATGTTCATGTTCTGGACGGCTTGGCCCGCGGCGCCTTTGCCGAGGTTGTCGATCGCGCTGAGTACGTGCACCACGCCGTCGCGCTCGGCAACCGCAAGGTGCGCGTCGTTCGTTCCTTCCAGCGCCGGAAGATGCGGCGCGCGCAGGTCGCGGAACACCGTCACGAACGGGTTCGCCGCGTAGAAGCGCGCGTACAGCGCGAGCACCTCGTCGCGCGAGATCGGCGCGCGCGGGATCAGGTAGACGTCGGCCAGGATGCCGCGTCGCAGCGGCACGACGTGCGGCGAGAACACGATCGGCGCGGTGATGCCCGCGTCGCGCGCTTCCTGCACGATCTCGGCGCCGTGCCGGTGACCGCCGAGGCCGTACGCGCGCACGTCGCCGTCGACTTCCGCGAACAGCGACGGCACCGACGGCGTGCGCCCCGCGCCGGTGATCCCGCTCTTCGCGTCGATCACCACGTGCGTGATGCGTTCCGCGAGCGGTGCGAGCGGCACGAGCGCGAGCAGCGACGCCGTCACGTAGCAGCCCGGGTTCGCGATCAGCCGCGCGGTCGCGATGCTATCGCGGTAAAGCTCCGGAAAGCCGTACACCGCTTCGCCCGCGTTCGCGTGCAGCCGGAACGCGTCGGACAGATCGATCACGCGCGCGCCTTTGGCGAGAAACGCCGGCGTCTGCTCGCGCGCGAGGTCGTGGCCGCCGGCGAGGAACACGACGTCGTCTTCGCGCACGCGCGCCAGCGCGCTGCCGGTCGCTTCGAGCTCGACGTGCACGTGCGGCAGCCACGGAAACACGTCCGCCACGGGCGTTCCGGGCTGCGAGCGGCTTTCCAGCACGCCCAGCGCGACGGCGGGATGGCGGTCGATGAGGCGGATGAGCTCGGCCGCGGCATAGCCGCTGGCGCCGACGACGTGCGCGGTGATCATTGCAACGACTCCGACAACACAGCGATCGCATCGCGGGTCGCAGCGATCGACGCTCCGACCGCATCCGGATGCGTCGACCCCGCCGTACGCTTCCCGGCCACCGAGCCGAGCGCGTCGATCGGTGCGTCCGGCACGCCGAGCGCCTCCGCATCGCTGCGGTCGAGCGCGCGGCCGCGCTCTTCGGCGAACAGCACGCGCTCGCCGACCGCGCGATGCGCCTCACGCGCCGTCGCGCCGGCGCGGATCACCGCGTCGGCGAGATCGGTCGCGACGGTATATCCGTCCGCCGCGCGCGCGCTCATCGCGGCGTCGTTGAAGTGCACGTGCGCGAACGCGCGGCGGAACGCGTCGAGCGCCGCGAGCGCGGCCTCGGTGCCGGCGATCGCCTGCGCTTTGGTTTCCTGGAGATCGCGATGATACGAGAGCGCGATCCCGTTGGTCGATGCGAGCGCGCCCGCGAACACGCCGATCGCGCGCGCGCCGGCGGCGCGCACCAGCTCGAACGGATCGGGATTGCGTTTTTGCGGCATGAGACTCGAACCGGTGGACGCCGCGTCGTCGAGGCGCACGTAGCCGAACGCCGGCGTCGCCCAGATGACGAGCTCCTCGCTCGGGCGCGACGCCGCAACCACGGCACGCATCGCGGCGTGCAGCAGATCGAGCACGACGTCGCGGTCGCCGACGGCGTCGAGCGCGTTGCGGGCCGGTGCGCCGAACCCGAGCTCGCGCGCCGCCGCGTCGCGGTCGAGCGGCAGCGACGAACCCGCCAATGCCGCGCTGCCGAGCGGGCAGAACCGCGCGGCGTCGCTCGCGACGCGCGCGAACCGTTCCGCCGCGCGCACGAACGCCTGCGCCGCGGCGTCGAGCCAGAACGCGAGCAGCACCGGCTGCGCGGGCTGCCAGTGCGTCGTGGCGGCGAGCAGCGTGCCCCGTTCGAGCGCCGCGGCAGCCTGCACTTCGATCGACGCCGCGATGTCGAGTGCGAGCTCCGCGCCCTGCCGCGCGCGGTCGCGCGCGTACAGCAGCAGCGTCGTCGCGACTTGATCGTTGCGCGAGCGCCCGGCGTGGAGTCGTTCGCCGGCGGCTCCGGCATATTCGCGCACGCGCGCGTCGATCGCGCCGTGCACGTCCTCGAAAGCTTGCGCCGTCGCCCACGCGGCGAACGAGCCGTCGTCGATCTCGCCGGCAACGCGATCGAGCGCGCCACGCAACGCCGCCGCATCCTCCGCACCGACGATTCCGCCGGATTCGAGCGCCGTGACGTGCGCGCGCGAACAGCGCACGTCGAACGGCGCGAGCACCAAATCGTCCGCGAGCGACGAACCGAACGCGAGCAGCGCCGCATCCGGCGCCGACGCGAAGCGCCCGCCCCACTGCAGCCCCTTCGCCTCCCCCGGATCGCCGTTCATCTGCGACATCGTCACGCGCTCAAGCTCATCACGCCGGTCGCATCGTCGACGAAACCCAGCCGCGTGTACAGCGAACGCGCTCCCGGCGACGGCCGCAAGAACGTCCGCCGCGCGCCGGACGTGCGCACGGTCTCGACGACCGCCGCGACGAGCCGCGAGGCGTGTCCGGCACCGCGGTACGCGGGCTCGACGTACACGCCGGACAGCTCCGCGTGCAGCGTGCCGTCGGGATACGGCAGCCGGTCGAAATACACCGCGCACGCCGAGCCGACCACGACGTCGCCCGCGCACGCGAGCCACGCGACGAGCCGCTGCTCGCGGAACAGCCGCGCGGTATCCGCGGTCGCGCGCTGGACGAACGCATCGCGTTCGGCTTCGGCGAGATAGCCCTGTTCGGCGAGGCTCGCGGCGCGCAGCCGCGCCAGATGCGCCGCATCCGCCGGGCCGGCCGGTCGTACAAAGAAAAAGCGCGCCGTGTCAGGCGCGCCCGTCGTCCGTTCCATCGCTTCGTCTACTGCAAGGAGACGAAGCCCGGTACGGATCGTACGGGCGCGTCGGTAGGCGGTCGGCGCAGCGAAATGCTCACAGGGGAACAGTCATACATCGTTTTGGCCACGTTCGTCAAGTCGTTCATGCGATTTGCGGAGTCGCGCGCTCCGCCGCCTCGGCCGCCTTCGCCGCGCCGGCGGCGACGGGCAGCCCGTGGATCTGGATGAACCCGCCGGCCGCATCGTGCCGGAAGGTGTCGCCGGCGCCGTAGGTCGCCAGCGACTCGTCGTACAGCGCGAACGGCGAACGCGACCCGGTGACGACCGCGCGCCCGCGGATCAGCTTCACCCGCACGTCGCCGGTCATGCGCTCCGCGAGCTTGGCGTTGAACGCGTCGAGCGCGAGCCGCAGCGGCGCCGACCACTGCGCGTCGTAGATCAGCTCGGCATACTTCTGGTCGAGCGCGGCCTTGAGCCGCAGCTCGTCGCGCGTGAGCACGAGCCGCTCGAGCGCCTTGTGCGCCTCGATCAGCGTGACGCTGCCGGGACACTCGTACACCTCACGCGACTTCAACCCGACGACACGATCCTCGATCATGTCGATCCGCCCAACGCCGTTCGCGCCCGGCAATCTTGTTCAACTCGAACACCATCTCGGCGCCGAGCTCACCGTGCCCATGCCACGTGCCACCGCCGACCCGATTGTCACCCTGAGCTTGTCGAAGGGTGGGCCACCCATGTTTGAACGAGATCACCACCTCGGCCCCATTCGCGGGCGCAGTCTCCGGCGCGACGGACCACGCATACGCATCATCGGGCGGCGCGTTCCAGGGGTTCTCCAGCACGCCGGCTTCGATGGAACGCCCCCAGAGGTTCGCATCGACCGAATACGGCTTCGCCGCGGTGTGCGCAATCGGCACGCCGTGCGCCTGCGCGTACGCGATCGCATCGGGCCGCGAGAGCGGCTTGTCGCGCAGCGGCGCGAGCGTCTTGAGATGCGGCGCCTTCGCGCGCACGCCGACCTCGATGCGAACTTGATCGTTGCCCTTGCCGGTGCACCCGTGCGCGACCGCATCGGCACCGTACTCGGCCGCGGTCTCGACGAGCAGATCGGCGATGAGCGGCCGCGACAGCGCCGCGCTGAGCGGATACACGCCTTGATACAGCGCGTTCGCCGCGAGCGCCGGATACGCATAGTCGCTGATGAACCGCTCGCGCGCATCGATCAGCACCGCATCGACGGCGCCCAGCTTGAGCGCCTTCTGCCGAACCGCGTCGAGCGCGTCCTGCGAACCGTCGCCGGCCACCATGTCGGACTCGCCGAGGTTCGCCGTCATCGCGACGACCTGATGCCCGGCATCGACGAACTGCTTGAGCAGCACCGACGTGTCGAGCCCGCCGGAATAGGCAAGGACGATCTTCATCGAATCAGCCGCCGTCCGCCGGGCGCATGTCTTCGAACCGCTGCTTGATCATCGGCGTCTTCTCCGGCGACTCGACGATCACGAGCACGGTGTCGTCGCCGCCGATCGTGCCGAGGATCTCCGGCCAGTCGGCGCCGTCGAGCGCCGCCGCGAGCATCATCGCCGTGCCGGGATGCGTGCGCAGCACGATCTGGTTCACGCTGGAGCGCACCTGGATCACGACTTCGGACACCACGCGGTGCAGCCGCGACGAGAACGCCGGCCCGACGTTCGGCTCGATGTACTTGAACGCGCCGCCGTGCCCGCCTTTGAGCGCGACTTTGAGCAAGCCGAGCTCCTTGATGTCGCGCGAGACGGTCGCCTGCGTGACCTCGTAGCCTTGCTGCTCGAGCAGCGCGGCGAGCTCGTCCTGCGAGTGGATCGGCCGCGCCGCGATGAGCGAGAGGATCGCGCGCTGGCGCTTGGTCTTGGGTTGTTGGTGAAGCGTGTCGTTCAGTTCCTGATCATTCGGTGAGCCCGCGGAGGTCGGTGAGGAGGGCGAGGAGCAGCGCTTTCTGCGCGTGCAGCCGGTTCTCGGCTTGGTCGAACACGATGCTGCGCGGCCCGTCGATCACCTCGGTGGTGACCTCTTCGCCGCGGTGCGCCGGCAGACAGTGCATGAACAGCACGTGCTTCGCGGCGTTGCCGAGCAGCTCGCCGTTGACCTGATACGGCCGCAGCGCGGCGAGGTTGCGCTCGACGAACTGCTCGTCGCCCATCGACGTCCAGACGTCGGTATACACGACGTCGACGTCGCGCACCGCGCGCACCGGCGAGGTGAACGCGCGCGCGGTGACACCGTGCTCGGCGCCGAGCTTGACGAGCCGCGAAAGAAACGCATCCGGCGGCCGGTGCGTCGGCGGCGCGGCAAAGGTGATCGACATGCCCGACATCGCCGCGGCTTCGGCGAGCGACACGGCGACGTTGTTGCGCGCGTCGCCGACGAACGCAAGCCGCAGCCCCTGCAGCGTCCCGAACCGCTCGCGAATCGTCAGCAGATCGGCAAAGGCCTGACACGGGTGCGCGGCCTCGGAAAGCGCGTTGATCGTCGGCACGGTCGCGGAGCTCGCGAACCGCACGAGCGGCGCGTGCGCATGCGTGCGGTACACGATCGCATCGCCGTACCGCGAGAGCACGCGCGCGGCGTCCTCGGGCGTCTCACGCGACCCGATCCCGACGTCGCTGCCGTTCACCGCGATGGCATGGCCGCCGAGCTGCGTCATCCCGGCTTCAAAGGAAACCCGCGTCCGCAGCGACGGCTGCTCGAAAAGCATGACGAGCGTCTTGCCGCGCAGCAGCGCTCATCTGCTCGCGCCCGCGAGCCTTGAGCGTCAGAGCAAGCGAGAGAAGGCTAGCAAGCTCGTCCGCCCCGAGATCGGTAACGGAGAGAACATTCCGCCCACGCAAGCGAGCCGCCGCCGGCAAAGTGACCATGACTCGCATAATTATACATAAACCGCATAATTATGCAAGAGAGTCAATAAATGAGGGCGGTTTGAATTCGGCGCTGGTGGCTGCTAAGCTTGCTGGATGGACGTCGTCTATATGCTCGAACACTCCGAACCGGAAACGGAGAGCTCGTATGGGCACGAGTTCATAATCGGGCTATACAGCACTCGCGCGAGAGCCGAAGCAGCCATAGAGCGAAAGCGCGACCAGCCAGGATTCCGCACCCACATGGATGGCTTCGCGATTCACGAGACGCCGCTGGATATCGACCTTTGCTCTGAAGGCTACGATAGGGGCTGGTCTGACGGCTCCTCCAGCTCGGCGGAGAGTAAATCCCCGACGCCACGCTCACCTGTTAACGACGATTTCCGCTCGTGGTATCTCGCGCCAAACCTGAATAACCCGAACGGAAGATCTTCAGACGCCCGTTTATCGGCGATACGCAAGCTCGTTCGCTACAGCTGTGCTCGCCGCATACGAGCCGGCACAGTGGTACGTCGAGGGCGGCTGCGAGCGCCGGTAAGACGCGCTTGTCTACGAGTTTGCCCGACTCGAGGCGTTGCACCGTAGTCGCGAGGACGTTAGCTGTCTTCGCAAGGTCGTAGATGCTGTAACCACGTGCGATCCGGAGGCGGAAAATGCGCGCCGACAGCGGTTCTGTCGGCGGTCGCCGATGCTTCGAGGTCATCGCTTCGCCTTCGTGCACCAGAAGGCGGCTTCGATCGCATAGCTGATTGATGCGCGGAGGCACACACAGGCGAAGTGCACGTCCGACTCGCGTGCCGGGTCGGCGACCTTGAAACGAAAGCCACCGGTTTCATCGACGCTTGCGTCTATGCCGTTGTCCCGGAGAAATCGTACGATGACGTCGGCGTTGAAGTCGGCGTCTTGCACCATGCCGCTCATGTTCTGGTGGTGTTCGTTCGTCACGTCGGCGATGGACGCGTGGAACTCGGTGGGCGGCGGCATCATGCCACCGCCCGGCGGCGGCGATGCAACGGACCGTGTTCGGCGACGGAAAAGCCGTGCCGAGGGCTCGACGCCAACGCGTCGAACTCGGTGCTGGTCATTCGATGTTTACTCCATCGGGTGACGGGCTCGGTCGGTGCTTCTACACCGGCCGGGCCGCTTAGTTTTTATTCGCGATGATTCGCGTGATGAATTATAGCACGAACATGCGTTCGCATCAACGTGTCAAAATGATTCTACATTGTCGTTTGAACGGAGCGGTGCGGCGTGATGTAGCAAACTTTTGTAGCGATGCGTGCGGCCGAGGTTCTCGATGGTCGCGGCCGTGCCGGAGATCGTCGGACATGACTCGCGAGCTAGCGCCGGCGGTTCAGCCGGAAAACCAAGCGCGTGTAGACATGAAGCCCTCCAGGCGACGTTCGCCGGAGCATTCGTTCCCTAGCATCACGAGGTGGATCACAACCGACGCCGCTAGTGCGATCGACCAGGTCGCGCCGTGTTCGGTCCGCCGCCTGCATCGAACAGAGAACGCATGCGGCGCCGGAACGTCACGTACGGCGCACCTAGCACGATGGTGAAAAAGCAATCACGCGGTCGCGCGCGTCGCGTGTCCGTCCTCGGCGAGCACGCCCGGCCCGGTCGTGGGCTCCGGCAACAGGTCGAGAGCATCCTGACCCAACTGCTCCGGCGCGGGGTCATTAAACCGGCATAGTACTGCCGGCTAGGTCCCCTCGCGTCGCTCGAGCACCGCCCACGGATTGCGCGCCGCTTCAGCGATTGCGGAGTCCAGGGCCTCCTCTACGGTTTTCGTACAGACGCATGGCGTCGAGTCGCCTTGACATCCATCCGCGCCGTGTCGCTCTAGGTTATGCTCGCAACAGCAAAAGACGAGGTACTTCAAACTCTGCCCCTTGCGGGAACACAAACGAGCCTCTACTGTACGACAGAAGCGCACCGCGAGTCGGTACGGTCGCGGACGGTAGCGCGCTCTAATTCGGGCGGATCAGGGGGGGGGGCGAGCAATGCCAGGACGAGAGCGGCAGGCAGGCTGCGAGAAAGCTCAAGACAGCGCGCTTCTTCGCTTCGTACCTTAGGTGCGATCGTCTGCACCAGGAACGGTGCTGTGCGGAGAATCAGAGAACATCGGTCGATTCAGGGGGAAGGCGCGTCGAGGGAGACGGCCGCGTCCCCTCGCTTATACCCAGGGCTGAAACAGAAGGGCACTCGCGATTTGCTCAGCGAGTGCCGTCCCTTGGGCCACACTATCATGCCTTCCAGCGCCGGCGTGCCGCAACCGTACGGTCCCGGGTCAATCTTTACGTTCCAGCACACGCCGCCGGGAAGCGGGCCGCGCACCCGGCATCAATCCGCTGGAGGCTCCCAAAGCTCGATCGCGTTGCTCTCGGGGTCATGGACCCGCGCAAAGCGGCCGGTTTCCGGCGCGTCCCAGCTCGGATCGGTCAGCACCTCGATGCCCGCGCGCCGCAAATCGGCGAGCAGCGTATCCAGATCATCCACGCGCAAATTGATCATGAACTGCTTGTCCGCGGCGAAATGGTCGGTATCGGCGGCGAACGGCATGAACACCGTGGGCCCTGCCCGCTGCTGCCAGACCGCCTCCTCGTAGCCGGTAATGCCGAAATGGGTGCGGTACCACGCCGCCAGCGCCTGCGGATCGCGCGCCCTGAAGAATAATCCGCCGATGCCGGTTACTGCCATGGTCCGTTACCTCCAGGAATCATATGTAGCAGGTTTGCGTGCTGGCCATTGGCGCGACGTGTAGACACTACGCGCATCGTTGACAGGACTTGACCCGGAGAGGTGGGTGTTCGAAAGCTCAACTCTCCGGAGGTCAGCCCTCTGTGATGATGCACCTCAGGCGCGTACCACGCCTCTTATCCGGCGTGAAATCATCCGCCTCGCGCCAATGCGGCGAAACGATCTTCGGCTATAATGGGCTTGATGGCCGATGCGCAGTCCCACGACGCAAAGCTTGTCTTCAGGAAATTGTTTCCGCGAGTTCGCGAAGTCCTGATGCGTGACTGGGACCCGATCGGTATCGCGCACATGAACGACGCGCCTGAGGATGAGTATGACGAATACGCGCGGAGGCTGTGCGGCGTCCTTTTCAATCCGGGCTTGAGCGAGGACGGTATCCGGGACTACCTGACGCAGGTCACTGAAAAACACATGGGACTGCCGGCGGACGGCGACGCGATCGAACGTACCGCACGGGCCGTTGCCGGCCTGAGAAAAGAGTTCTTCGGCAAACCCTGAGTCGTGCATCGCTGGTTCGCGCGCTACGGTGCGCCGAATGTGCGGTTGAAGAACGCGATCATGCGGTCGCGCGCGTCGGCGCCGCCGCGGCCGTTCGCGTCCGGCGTGCCGCCCAGCACGATGGTGGCGGGGCCGGCCGCATACGATCGCGGCGCCGGCTTGCCGGAGAACGGCAGCGCGTGGCCCGCACCCGGTTCGACCATCGTTTCGTCCTTCGCGTCGCGACCCGCGGCGTGGCGGCGGTCGTGGACGATGCGCATGCGGCCGCGCTGTCCCATTCGAGATCATCGCCGCCGGCGATGCACAGCACCGGGCCGGTGATCTTCTCGATGGGGATCGCCGCGCGCTCGCGCACGTCCGGCGACGCAGCGGCATACGACGCGTTGAACGTGTCGCGGAACGACACCGTGCCGCCGGAGGTGAAGGCGCGCCCGACCGCCATGTCGGCCACATGATCGGACGGAATGTATGCCACCGGCGCACCGGCTGCGCTCCATGACGACGTCTCGGGATTTCCGTCGAACGCAAGGTCGAACCACACGTACGCGCTGGGCACCATCGCGACCGTCGCGCGAATGCGCGGCTCGCGGGATGCGGCCAGCAGCGCGAGCTCGCCGCCTTTCGACGTTCCGAGCAGACCGATACGCGCGCGATCGACCTCCGGCCGGGCAACGAGCCAGTCGATGCCGCGCGATACCGTCTCCACCGGAATCGCGCGCAGCTTGCTCGGCAACGGATCGATGCCGAAGTACGCGAGCGCGAGCGCTGCGTAGCCGTGCTCGGCGAGCAGGCGCGCCTGATCGTCGTGCAGGCCGCCTTCGCTGCCGCCGAGCACGACGATCGTCGAATGGCGCTTGCCGTCCGCGGGAGCGAAGAACGTTCCGACGAGCGAACCGTTCGCGACCGGAACGCGGACGAGATCGGCCGCGCGGGCGGCGACGCCCCCGAACAGCAGAATCGCTGCCGTGGCGGCGCTCGCGACCGCGGCGGCGGCGAGGCGGCGTATGGAGCTGGCGGGGTTGTGCGTGATCATGCGCCCATGGTCGCGCGCCCAGCCCGGCCGAACAACTGCGGTCGATCACCCGCCGTGGATGACGAACGTCAGCCGCGTTTGCAACAGCAGAGCGACGCCTCGGCAAGCGAGGGTTCCACCGGCGGGTCGACAAGCGGAGTCCTGCATGCTGATCGTGCTGAAGTACGGCGGGAACGCGATGGCCGCCGAGGGCAGCGAGGACCCGACGCTCGACGAGGTCGCCACGCTGGCCGCGCGCGGCGACCGCATCGTGCTCGTCCACGGCGGCGGTCCGCAGATCGACGCCGAGCTCGACGCGAAGGCGATCGACGAGATCCGCGTCCAAGGCCTGCGCGTGACCGGCCGCGAGACGCGCGACGTGGTCGAGTACGTCCTCTGCGGCACCGTGAACAAAGCGCTGGTGCGGGCGCTTTCCGCGCGCCGCACGCGCGCCGTCGGCATCTCCGGCCAGGACGGCGGCCTGCTCGGGGCGCGCCGTGCGGGCTCCGTCAACGGCGTCGATCTCGGCTACGTCGGCGAGATCGCCGGCGTCGATCCGTCGCCCGCGCGCGCGCTCCTCGAGGCCGGCTTCGTGGTCGTCGTGGCGCCGCTCGCGATCGACGTCGGCGGCGGCGGCGCGCTGAACTGCAACGCCGACACCGCCGCGGGCGCGCTCGCGGGCGCACTCCGGGCCGACGCGTACGTCGTCATCACCAACGTGCCCGGCGTGCGGCGCGACCCGAACGATCCCGACTCGGTGATCGCGCGGCTGACCGTCGCGCAAGCCGAAGGCTACCTCGCCGACGGCACCTTCACCGAAGGAATGATCCCGAAAATGCGCGCGGCGATCGGGGCCGTGCGCACCGGCGCGAAGCGCGCGGTGGTCGCGGGCGCTGGGTACGGCGCGATCGACGCGGCGTTGCGCGGGCTGGGTACGGAACTCACGGCGTAGGACAAAAGTCGCTATGTGACCCCGGACCTGTCTGCTACGCTCTCGGAGCCGATGTGCGCGACGGGTATTGCCGCCGCGGCTTCGCGCGTCCAACAGCGAGGTCCAGGTGCAGCGTCCGCACGTCGTTTCATTCAGCGGCGAGCTTGATATTTGGAAGGAAAGCGACGTCGAGGCGAAGCTCGCCGCGGTCGACGGCAGCTGCGCCGCGGTGATCGACCTGTCCGCCGTGCGGTACCTCGACAGCGCGTTCCTCAGCGCGCTCGTCCGGCTGCGCCGGCGCCTGCCGAACTGCTCGATCACCGTCGTCGCCGTGAGCCCGTCCGTGCGCCGCATCTTCGATCTCACCGAGATGCACCGGCTCTTCGACATCGTGCAAACCCCGCCCGGGCTGCCGGGCTGAGAGAGTACCTTCACCCCACGGGACCCCGCTCCAGAACCGGTACGAACGTACCGATGAAGCAACGGTGACCGGTTTCTGAACCGGTCGATTTCACCGTTGAAAGAGCAGGTCCGTACGTGAATCTCGTCAGCCTCATCGTCTCGGCGCTTCTCGCGCTGGGAGCCGTAGCGAACGCCGGCAGCATCCCGAAACCGTCAGCCGGCGCCTTCGCCGAGGTGGTCGCTGGGGAACATCCGACGCCGGCGCCGACTCCCACGCCGCCGCCTGCCCCGTACGACGTGGTCGGCGGCGGGGGCGGCCCGACGTAGTGCCGGAATGAGAGGCGCCATGGCGAAGGTGGCCTCGAAGCACGGGAGGGACGTCTTCGGGCGTCCTCCGCCTGCATTGGGTGTGATGTGATTTCCGAACGAGCACGTGACGTACGCCCGGTCGGCCGGGCGACGTTCTCCGAAGCGATGCGCGCCTGGTTCACGGGCGATTTCGAAGGCTGTCTCGCGCTGTGCGATCGCGTGCGCCCGCACGACGTCGACATGGTGTCGCAGCTAGCGCTGCTGCGCGCGCGCGCGCTGCTGCGCATCGACCGCCCCGACGACGCGATCAAGGTGGTCAGCGACGTGTTCGTCGCGCACGGCACGCTCGACGCGTCGCTCACCGCGCGGATGCTGCTGGGCACCGCGTACGTGCGGCGCGGCGACTACGAGCGCGGGCTCGCCATCCTCGAAGAGGCGCAGCGCGCGTCGCCCGACGCGCACCCGACGATTCGGTCCGAGATCGCGCTGAGCATCGCGCTGGGCTACTACCGCCTGCGCCGGCTCGAGGACGCGGAGCGCGCGCTGGACCTCGTGTCTCCCAACGCGGACATCGTGCACGCGCGCGCGCTGGAGCACCGCGGCTGGATCGCAATCGCGCGCGCCGACTTCGCGACCGCCACGGAAAACTTCTGCGGTGCGATCCGCCGCCTCGACGGCTGTCGCCACTACGACCGTTTTCTGGAAGGCCAGAGCATCTTCGCGCTCTCGATCCTCGCCTCGGAGCGGCTCGACCGCACGACGTGGATGTTCGTCGAGCACCGCGCCGAGCGCTTCGACTGGAGCGCGAGCGGCCTCACCACGACGCAGTTCTGGGTCGGCATCTACAGCTCGATGATGTACGAGGCCGACGGCCGCATCGCCGACGCGCTGCGCCTCGCCGGCGACGCGGAGCAGCTCGCGAAATCACCGGTCTTGCGGATGTTCGCGCAATGCCGGCGTGCCGCGATCCTGCGCAACGCCGGCGAGCGGTTCGCCCACGCCGAGATCGTGCGCGTGATGCGCCGCGAGCTCGACACGCTCGATCTCACGGCGCTGCAGGGCGATCATCAGCTCATTCCGCTGTCGGTCGCCGAAGAAGTCGCCTATTGCGGCGACGTCGTCGGTGCGCGCATGCTGCTCAAGCGCTACGACGCGCAAGAATCGCCGTCCGGAATCACGTCGCTGGTGGACGATCCGCGGCTCAAAGCGGCGCGCTCCTTCGTCGACGCGGTCGTCGCCGACGCTGCCGGCGACCGGCAGCAAGCGCACCATCACTATCGCCAGGCGTTTCAGATCTTCAAGCGCGTCGGCTACGAGCGGCGCGCGCTGCTCGCGGCGCTGCGCATCGGTGAGATCACGGGCCAGACGTACCTGCTCGACTACGTCGACCGCACGCTGCGCAAGATCTCCGACCGCTCGCCCCTGCTCCAGCGCGCGCGGCGGCACAATCCGCTCCTCACCGATCCGGTCGTCGCGAAGCTGTCGCACGTCGAGCGCACGGTGCTCGAGATGATGTGCGAGGGAAAGTCGACCGCGCAGATCGCGGACCTGCGCGGCCGGTCCACGCAGACGATTCGAAACACCGTCTCGCGGATTCTCGCGGCGTTCGCGGTCGCCGACCGGTCCTCGCTGCTGCGCGAGTGCCTGCGGCGGGGCATCATCGCGGGCTGACGCACCGCGGTACGGCCGGGTGCTGCGCGCGGTGCCTGCTCAAGATGCGACGGCGCGCCGCGGGCTGCTGTGGCCGACGCACGCGACGTACAGGTATGATTCGGGGTCTTCGCGCGCGAACGACGCGCAGCCGCACCGCCAGGACCAGCCGCGGTGCAGCTTGCGCGGGGGGCGCAGCGAACTGCCCTCGGTCGCGACGAACTCGGCGCGTTCGCGCACGGGCGCGCCGAGCAGCGCGACGAGCTGGTGATACGTGACCGCTGGGCTCTTGGGGCGAGGCATCGTCGACAAGAACGGACGCCGCGACATCCTGGACGGGTTCCCGTTTGCTGCAAACTGACTGGTTTCGAACATTGTCGTCCGGAGCGAGCGGTCGACGTCTCTGAACGATTTCTCGCTATTCGTGCGCTCCGCCGCGCCGCGCGTGCTCGTCCGCGTTGGGGTCGGGCTTCACTTTGGGCGGCAGCGCGTTGAGATCGATCGGGGTGGCGCCGGCGGCGCGCAGCGCTTCGTTCAACGGCCGCACCTGCCGGTCGACGAACGTTCGGTAGCCCGCTAACCCTGCGGAGCCTTCGCGCTGCAGCGCGTTGCCTTCGGCGAATTGGGCGGCGGTCGGCGTACCGGGCGACAAGTCGGAGATGAACGTGAGCACGCGCTCGCGCAGCAAGTCTTCCAAGAAGTCGTCGTCCTGGTCGTTGACCGGCTGCGAGCTGATCGTGCGCTCGACGCGCGCGTTCTCCGCGAGCACGGCGCGCGCGCGGTCCGCGAGCGCCGCGTCTTTCAGCCCGGCGATGCGGTCGCTCAACTGCACGCGCACGTTGTCCAGCGCGTTGAGCGCGCCGTCGAGCGACGACAGCTCGGCGTACATCGCGGTCTGGAAACGGTACCCGCGCAGCTCGTCCGGCGCGGACGCGACGCGCCGGTCGCGCAGCACGACGATCGTTTGCGCGTACGTCTTGCCGTCGCGCAGCAGCCGCACGGTATACCTTCCGCTGAGCACGGGCGCGCCGGTGTCGGGGCCGCGGTCCCACGGCGCGATGCGGCGCCACGGCACCGGCGGGTCTTCGTCGAGGCTCCACGCGACGCGGTTGTAGCCGGCGAGGTTGGTGACGTTGGGGACGTCCTCGCCGGCCTCTTCGTGCGTGCCTTCGATCCGGCGCACCACCCGGCCGCGCGCGTCGGCGATCTGCAGCGACGGCGGCGTCTTCGCGGGCGCGGCCTGCCAGAACGTGAACACCGCCGGCGCCGCGTCCTCACCGGCCGGCTGCGTGACGACCGTCGGCGTGTAGCGCTGCAGCGGCAGCGCCGCGCGCGGCGCGAACAGGCGCGCCTCGGCGCCGGACGCGGTCGCGCGTTCGCGGAGCGCGGTGAGGTCGTCGAACACGTACATCCCGCGCCCGTGCGTCGCGGCGATCAAATCGCCGGCGACGGGATGCACGGCGAGATCGCGCACCTCGACGGGCGGCAGCGGCGCGGGGAACGGCTGCCACGACGCGCCTGCGTCGGCGCTCCACCACACGCCCTTGCCGGTGCCGGCGTACAGCAGCCGCGGGTTGCGCGGGTCTTCGCGCACGACGTGCACCTCGCTCTGCGGCAAGCCGCTCGCGATCGCGCGCCACGTGGCGCCGAAGTCGTTCGTGACGTACACGTACGGCGTGCGGTCGCCGACGTAATGACGGTCCACCACCGCGTACGCCGTGCCCGCGCTGCGGTGCGACGGCTCGATGGTCGGAATGCGCCCGTCCGCATCGACGCCGGGGATCGAGACGTTGCGCCAGTGCGCGCCGCCGTCGCGCGTGAGCTGCACGACGCCGTCGTCCGTCGAGATCCAGAGCGTCTTCGCCGCGACGGTGGACGGCGCGATCGCGAGGATCGTGTCGAACGTCTCGGCACCGGTGACGTCGAGCGTGAGCGGACCGCCCGACAGACCTTGCCGTTCTTTCAGATTGCGGGTGAGGTCGGGGCTGATCGCCTTCCAGTGCATGCCGTCGTCGGTCGAGCGGAACAGCACGTTGCCGCCGACGTACACCGCACGCGGGTCGAACGGGTCGAACGCGATCGGCGTCTCCCAGTTGAAGCGGTACGCGAGCCGCGTCGGCGCGACGACGTTCTGGTCGCGCAGGTACGGCGACACGTCGAACTGCGACGCGGTGCGCCGGTCGAAGCGCGCGACGTCGCCCTCGTTGTCGCCGCCGCCCGCCGCCGACCAGATCGTCAGCGGGTCGCGGGGATTTGGCACGACCCACGTGCCGTCGCCGCCCTGCACCTTGAACCAGTCGTGCTGCAAGATGCCGCGTTCGTCGCCGGTGCGCACCGGCGCGCACCACGAGCCGTTGTCCTGCAAGCCGCCGCACACGTGGTAGGGCGTCTGCAGATCGTACGCGACGTGATAGAACTGTGACACGGGCAGCACGTTGCGCCATTCCCACGTCGCGCCGTTGTCGTGCGACATCCCGACGCCGCCGTCGTTCGCCTCGGCGATCGTGCGGCCGTTCGCGGCGATCCACAGATCGTGGTGATCGCCGTGCAGCCCTTTGCCGCTGACGTGCCACGTCTTGCCGCCGGTGCGGCTCTCCGCGAGCTTCACGGACACCGAGAACAGATGATCTTCGTCGTGCGGGTCGACGACCAGGCGCGAGTAGTAGAACGGCCGCTCGTCGATGAGCGTGTTCGCCGACGTCAGCTTCCACGTCGCGCCCGCGTCGTCTGAGCGCCACAGCAGCCCGTCGTTCGACTCGACGATCGCGTAGATGCGCTTGGAATCGCTGGGCGCGATCGCGAGCGCGATGCGCCCCGTCATGCCGGCGGGCAATCCGTTGCCGGCGACGCGCTTCCACGTGACGCCGCCGTCGACCGACTTGTAGATGCCGTCGTCCGCGCCGCCGCTCGTCAGATTCCACGACGACCGCCGAAAGCGCCACAATCCCGCGTACAGCACGTCGGGGCTCTTCGGATCCATCGCGAGATCCGACGCGCCCACCGCCGGGCCGGCGTACAGCGTCTTCGTCCACGTCTTGCCGCCGTCGGTGCTGCGGAAGATCCCGCGCTCGGTGCTGTCGCGAAACGGATCGCCGAGCGCCGCGACGACGACGCGCTTGGGATCGCGCGGGTCGAGCAGCACGCGCGCGATCTGCGAGGTCTGCGCAAGCCCGAGGTGCGCCCACGTCTTGCCGCCGTCGGTGGAGTGATAGATCCCGTCGCCCGGGATCACGTCGTTGCGCGGCCACGGCTCGCCCGTGCCGACCCAGACGTCGTTCGCATCGTGCGCCGAGATCGCGATCGCGCCGATCGACTGCGTTCCCGCCGTGTCGAACACGGGCCGCCAGGAGCTCCCGGCATTGGTGGACTTCCACACCCCGCCACCCGCCGCGCCGGCATAGAACAACGCGGGATCGAGGTCCGTCCCTACGACGGTCGCCACACGCCCACCCGAAACCGAGGGCCCGATGCTGCGCCACCGCAGCGCAGGCGCGGGACTCGGCGAAGCGCTAGGCGAGGGACTCGGCGCAACCGACGCCTCGGCCCGCGGCCGCCCCACCTCCTGCGCCGACGCCCCCGCCGCGAATACGATGAGCAGGATCGCGAGCGCAACGCACGCCCAAACCGAACGCGCAGCGAACGCCCAAAGCCAACGCGCAGCCCACGACCGAGGCGAACAGTCGGCACACGACCGAAGCGAACGAGCCATGCACGACGCAAGGGACTGGCAAACGGACGGACGAGCAGAACGGAAAACCGGCATCGGCTCCTTCGTACGCGACGGCCATCGCTGTCACCCTGATCCTTCGACAGGCTCAGGACGAAGGGTGCGCCACGATCGCGCTCTCGAATGGCTTGCCCGGCACGGTTCTTTGTGATACAAAGCTAAGGCGATGAAGATTTTACCGGCCGTCCCGCTCGCGCTGACCGCGGCGCTCGTCCTTCCGCTCGCGGCCGCGACCGCCGACCCGCTCTCGGTCTTCCAGCCGACCCAGGTGCGCGCGATCTCGGTCACGCCCGCCGATGCGAAAGCCCTCCATGCGTTTCCGCCGCTGGAGGCGTTCGGCACCGTGCGCGGGACCCGGTCCCCGGGTCTCGACGAGGCCGCATCCGCGAGCGAAGCCGCGCAGGACGCGGGCTATGCGCTCCGGCTGCCGGCAACGGTCCCGGCATCGCTCGGTAACGACGCGCACTATCAGGTGACCCAGCGCGCGCGAACGTCGTTCACGTTCGACCAGGCGAAGGCGACCGCGTGGGCGCGCGCGCACAAGGTCGTGCTGCATCCGTTACCGGCGGGGCTCGACGGCGCGACGTACACCGCGACGCTGCGGCCCGTCACGCTGGTCACCTACGGCACGCCGCCGCGCACGCACCGCTCAGAGCGCGGCGTGCGGCGCGGAACGTTCCTCGCGATCGTGCAGGCGCCGGTGCCGACGGTGACGTCGAGCGGCGCATCGCTGCAAACGCTCGCCGAGTGGTTCTCGGCGCAGCCGGGCGTGCCGCCGCACCTCGTCGCGCAGATCAAAGCGATCGGCGATCCGACCCAGACGCTGCCGATTCCGATCCGCTTCGACAAGCAGACCGCGACGAAGATCGCCGTCGACGGCGTGCAAGGGCTGGCGATCGGCGACGAAACCGGGATCGGTTCGGCGGTCGTCTGGACGAAAGACGGCAAGCTCTACGCGGTCGGCGGAACGCTGACGCAGAGCGCGGTCCTCGCACTGGCCAACTCGCTGAAATAGTGTCCGCCGCGATCGCCGCGCGGGGCCTCGCGAAGCGTTACGGTCGCATCGACGCGCTGCACGATCTGACGCTGAACGTCGAGCGCGGCGAGTGCTTGGGCTTTCTGGGGCCGAACGGCGCCGGAAAGTCCACCGCGGTGAAGATGCTGGTCGGGCTGGTGCGGCCGACCGGCGGCGCCGCGGACGTGCTGAGCAAGCCGCTCGGCGATCGCGCGACGCGCGCGCGCATCGGGTATCTTCCCGAGCTGTTTCGCTACCCGGACTGGCTCGCGGCGCGCGAAGTGCTCGAATTTCATGCCTCGCTGATGCGCCTGCGCGACGCCGCACGCGCGATCGAGCTCGTGCTCGACGAAGTCGGGCTGCGCGAGCGCGCGGGCGACCGCGTCGGAACGTTCTCCAAAGGGATGCAGCAGCGGCTCGGGCTCGCCGTCGCGCTGCTGGGCGAACCGGAGATCGTGTTCTTGGACGAGCCGACATCGGCGCTCGATCCCGTCGGGCGCAGCGATGTGCGCGCGCTCATCGAGCGCTTGCGCGCGCGCAACACGACGGTGTTCCTCAACTCGCACCTCCTCGGCGAGGTGGAGCGCGTGTGCGATCGCGTCTGCGTCGTCGACCGCGGGCGCGTCGTCGCCGAAGGCACGGTCGACGCGCTGACCGGCCAGACTCGCGGCGCGCGCGTGCGCACCGACGACGGCTGGCGCGACTACGACGTCGCGCATTCCGAGATCCCGGGCCTCGTCGCGCGGCTGGTCGCGGAGGGCGTGCGCATCCACGCGGTCGAGCCGAAGCAGACGACGCTCGAAGACCGTTTCCTCGCCTTGGTGCGGCATCCGTGACGGTGCTGCTGTTCGCGGGGCTGACGCTGCGCGAGCTCGCGCGGCGCCGGCTCGTCGCGGCCGTCGCGCTGCTCACGCTCGCGATCGTCGCGTTCACCGCGTGGGGCATGCACCGGCTCGCCACCGCCGTCGTCGACGGCGCGCCGATCGCGGAGCCGGCGGTTCGCGGCACCGCGGCGGGGATCGTGATGCTGTTGGCGTTCCTGTTCTCGTTCGTCCTCGCGCTCGGTGCGGCGCTCGTCGGCGCGCCCGCGATGGCGGAGAGCATCGCGAACGGTGAGATCCTCGCGGTGCTCGCGCGGCCCGTCCGGCGCGCCGATGTCGCGCTGGGACGCTGGCTCGGCACCGTGGTCGCGCTCGCGATCTACGTCGCGGTGGCCGGCAGCGTCGAGCTGCTCGTCGTGCGCGTCGCGACCAGCTACCTTCCGCCGCAACCGCTCGTCGCGCTCGCGTACCTGTGCGCGCTCGCGGCCGTCGTCACGACGTCCGCCGTCGCGCTCGCGACGCGGCTACCGGCGCTCGCGGCCGGGATGGTGTCGGCGCTGTTGTTCGGCTTGGCGTGGATCGGCGGGATCGTGCAGTCGGTCGGGCTCGCGCTAGGAAATCAGCGCCTGGCCGACGCGGGGACCGTCGTCGCGCTGGTGTTTCCGTCGGACGCGCTGTGGCGCGGCGCGCTGTTCGCGCTGCAGCCTGCGGTGTTCACCGCCGTCGCGGCCAGCTCCAATGCGAGCGGTGCGGGGCCGAATCCGTTCTCGGTGACGGCGCCGCCGCCCGCGGCGATGCTCGAGTGGGCATTCGGTTGGATCGTCGTGGTGCTCGTCGCGGGCATCGTGTCGTTTCGCACGCGCGATCTCTGATTGTCGGGCGTCGCCGACCGCCCCCGGGGTGTAGGCGAGCACCGCTCGCGCGGGCTCGCAGGAACGGTCGACGACGCACCCGCCGCGTCATTGCGCACCGCCGAAACGGCTGCATGCGCGCGGACGGGTGATGCGCTTCCGCGGCGTCCGGCGCACCTGCTTCCTGGTGTGGTAGGTCGCAGGTTCGACGCTGGGGTTCGCGCGCGGAAACGCATCTGTTGGTTCGGTAGCATACTTCCGCGCGCCACGCAATACCACACTTCGAACGCGCGCTAGTACACTTCCGCCGTGGCGGAAACCTTCGGCGAGCGCCTGCGCTCGTTGCGCACGCGCAGACATCTCACGCCGAGCGCGCTCGCGCACGCCGTCGGCGTGACCGAAGGCGCAATCCGTCAGATGGAATCCGGTCAGACGAAGAGCGCAAGCTTCCTGGTCGGCCTGAAGCTGTCGCACGTGTTCGGCGTCAGTCCTTGGTTTTTGGCGACCGGGCGCGACGTTCCACCGGAAAGCGAATCACCCGCGCCGGATCGGGCTGCGGTGGCTCTTCTGGAGCGTCTGTCTGTGCAAGTAAGTACAATAGATCGTCGCGTGAAAGCATTGGAAGCCCGGCAGCGCGGCGGTACTCGGCGAAAAGGTCAAGAATGATCTCAGGCGGCTGATACACGCCGCTGTTGTAGCGGAGCGCAGTGCCAACTGGCTGGCAGGCAAGCGCGAGCGCCGGCTGCGACACGAATGCAACCGCAACGCGCGTGCAAACACCGCAGCCTCGGTCCCGATCATGCGCCGATGTGAAGGACGAGCTCGACGAACGCGGTTACGCCGCACTGCCGGCGCTCCTCGGCGCGGATGCATGCGCCGATCTGCGCGCGCTGTTCGACGAAGACGGCGCATTCCGCAACACCATCGTGATGGAACGATTGGGCTATGGCCGCGGCGTCTACCGGTACTTCCGCTACCCGTTGCCGCCCGTCGTCGAGCGCTTGCGCGAAGAGCTCTACGCGCGGCTCGCGCCCGTCGCGAACGCCTGGGCGGAGGCGCTCGGCCAAGACGTCCGCTATCCGCCGGCGCTGCGCGCATTTCTCGAGCGCTGTCACGCGAACGGGCAGAACCGGCCGACGCCGCTGATGCTGCGCTATCGCGCGGGGGATCACAACGCGCTGCACCAGGACGTCTACGGCGACGTCGCGTTCCCGCTGCAAGCCACCGTGCTGCTCAGCGAGCCGGGGCCTGACTTCGCGGGCGGCGAGTTCGTGCTGGTCGAGCAGCGACCGCGCAAGCAGAGCCTCGCGCACGTGGTCCCGCTGGGACGCGGCGACGCGGTCGTGTTCCCGAACTCGATCCGGCCGGCTCACGGCGCGCGCGGGTATTTCCGGACGACGTTCCGCCACGGCGTCGGCGAGGTCCGGTCCGGCGAGCGGGTCACCTTAGGCGTCATCTTTCACGACGCCCGATGACCCCCGAATTGTCACCACCGACCCGTGTTGTTGTCACCCTCAGCCTGTCGAAGGGTGCGGCACGATCCGGCACATGGCGGGATGCTCGTCACATCCCTATCCGCTCTGATGGAATCCCGGCGTCGAGTCGCGACTGCGTCGCAGAGCGCCCGCTTGAAACGCAGGGAGCGTGGGAATCTTCCTCGACATGAACCAGATGGAGAAAGTTTCCGCCGTCCGGACGCGGGTCTATAACGATTTTCCACGCCAGCCTGTTCAGGAAACCAACCAACCACTGACAGGCAAGCGCCTCTGGTTCTTCGAGGACGGCTCGGGTGAGATGAAAGATCTCCTGGGCGGCAAGGGCGCCGGCCTCGCGGAGATGACGCGGGCCAAGCTGCCCGTCCCCCCCGGGTTCACGCTTACCACCGACGTGTGCCTCGCATTCTACGAAGCCGGACGGCGTCTGCCCGACGGGCTGTCCGGCGAGATTCGCGCAGCGATGCGCGAGCTCGAGCGCCGCACGGCCAAAGGGTTCGGCCAGCCCGCGAACCCGCTGCTCGTCTCGGTGCGCAGCGGCGCGCGCGTCTCCATGCCCGGCATGATGGACACCATCCTCAACCTCGGGCTCAACGACGACACCGTGTTCGGGCTGGCGAAGCTCACCGGTAACGACCGCTTCGCGTACGACGCGTACCGGCGCTTCATGCAGATGTTCGGTAATGTCGTGCTCAACATTCCCAAGGAAGATTTCGACCACGTCGTCGACGAGGCGAAGCAGAAGGCCGGGGTCGCGACCGATCCCGAGCTCACGGCGGACCGCTGGAAAGAAGTGATCGCGCAGTTCCGCGAGATCGTGCGCATCCATACCGGCAATCCGTTCCCGCAAGACGTGTACGAGCAGCTCGAGCTCGCGATCGGCGCCGTGTTCGACTCCTGGCACTCCAAGCGCGCCGTCGACTACCGCAAGTTCAACAAGATCCCCGACGATTGGGGCACCGCGTGCAGCGTCGTCACGATGGTGTTCGGCAACATGGGCGACGACTCGGGGACGGGCGTCGCGTTCACCCGCGATCCGAACACCGGCGAGAAGATGCTGTTCGGCGAGTACCTGCGCAACGCGCAGGGTGAGGACGTGGTCGCCGGGACGCGCACGCCGATGAAGATCTCCGACCTGCAGAGCTCGCAGCCCGACGTGTACGCGCAGTTCGTCGCGATCGCGCACCAGCTCGAGACGCACTACCGCGACATGCAGGACCTCGAGTTCACCGTCGAACGCGGCACGCTGTACATGCTGCAGACGCGCAGCGGCAAGCGCAGCGCGGAGGCGGCGGTGCGCATCGCGCTCGACCTCGCGCACGAAGGTCTCATCACCCAGCAGGAAGCGGTGCGGCGCGTCGACGCGGCGTCGCTCGACCAATTGTTCCACGCGCGCATCGACCCGCACGAGAAGTTCACGATCGCGGGCAAGGGGCTCAACGCGTCGCCGGGCGCGGCGACGGGACAGATCGTGTTCGACGCCGACAAGGCCGCGGAGCGCGGCAACGCCGGCGACGACGTGATCCTGGTGCGCGTCGAAACAGCGCCCGACGACGTGCACGGGATGATCGCCGCGAAGGGCATCCTCACCGCGCGCGGCGGCGCGACGTCGCACGCGGCCGTGGTCGCGCGCGGGATGGGGCGCCCGTGCGTCGCCGGCTTCGACGCGATGGTGATCGACCGCCGCAACCGCACCGCGACGATCGACGGCCAGGTGCTCAAAGAAAACGACTGGATCACGATCGACGGCACCACCGGCAACGTCGTGATCGGCAAGCTCGCGCTGATCCCGCCGCCGTCGAAGCTGCCGGAGTGGCTCGCGGAGTTTTTGAGCTGGGCCGACGCCGCGAAGCGCCTCGAAGTGTGGGCGAACGCCGACACGCCGGACGACGCGCGCAAGGCGCGCGAGCTCGGCGCAACGGGCATCGGCCTGTGCCGCACCGAGCACATGTTCATGCAGCAGGACCGCCTCCCGGTGGTGCAGCGCATGATCATCAGCGATACGCCGCAAGCGCGCGCCGAGGCGCTGGCGCAACTGCTGCCGTTCCAGCAAGACGATTTCGCCGGCATCCTGGAAGCGATGGCCGGCTGTCCGGTGACGATCCGCCTGCTCGACCCGCCGCTGCACGAGTTCCTTCCGTCGCTCGAGACGCTGCTCGTCGAGACGACGGAGCTGCGGCTCACCAAGGGCGAAAGCGATCCCGAGTACATCGAGAAGTGCCGGATCCTCGGCCGCGTGCGCGCGCTGCACGAGCAGAACCCGATGCTCGGGTTGCGCGTCTGCCGGCTGGGGATTCTCTATCCCGAGATCTACGCGATGCAGGTCCGTGCGATCTTCGAGGCGGCGTGCGATCTGCGCGAACGCGGCGTCGACGTGCGTCCCGACGTGATGATCCCCGGCGTCAGCACGCCCGAAGAGATGCGCGTGACCTACGACGCGGCCAAAGCGGTCGCGGACGAGGTGATCGCGCGGCGCGGCTGCGACGTGGCGTACCGCATCGGCACGATGATCGAGCTGCCGCGCGCGTGCATCGTGGCCGGCGAGCTCGCGACGGTCGCGCAGTTCTTCAGCTTCGGCACCAACGACCTCACGCAGACGACATACGGCTATTCGCGCGACGACGCGGAGGCGAGCTTCATCCCCGCCTACCTGGAGAAGAAGATCCTCAAGGACGACCCGTTCCAGGTGCTCGACCGCGTCGGCGTCGGCGGCTTGATGCGCATGGCCGTCGAGCAGGGCCGCGCCGCGCGCGCGAACCTGAAGATCGGCATCTGCGGCGAGCACGGCGGCGAGCCCAGCAGCGTCGCGTTCTGCGACGAGCTCGGCCTGGACTACGTCAGCTGCTCGCCGTACCGCGTCCCGATCGCGCGCCTCGCGGCGGCGCAGAGCGCGCTCGCGTAGGCGCGTCGCGCGCTAGCCGTTGCCGGTCTCGCGCGGCGGGACGCTGATGAGATAGTCGTAGATCGCTTCGAGCTCGTTGTCGCTCATGTCGCGGATCGTGCGCCACGGCATGAACGGATGCAGCACGTGACCTGACGGGTCTTTGCCCTTGGTCAACGTGATCATGAATTCCGCGGCGCTCCAGGTCCCGATCCCCCGGGTGGTGATGTTCGCGGCGGGCGGATCGTTTGGTCCGCCGGCGAGATGCCCGCCCGACAGATGCACGCCGTGGCAGCCCATGCAGCCGCCGATACGCGTGAGATACTTGCCGTACTCGACCATCATCATGGGCGGCGGCGGTGTGGGCGGCGCACCTTCGTCGGCGATGCGAACCGCGTCGAACGGAAGCTTGTGCGTCGCAACGAGCACGCGCCCGACGGGACCGAGGCGCACGCGCGGCGTCTCGCGGTCGACGGGCGGCAAGCTGCGGATGTACGCGACGAGCGAGGCGGCATCGGAATCGCTGAACGCCGCATAGTCCCACGACGGCATGACGAGCAGCCGCGTCCCGTCGGGCCGGATCCCGCGCCGGATCGCGCGGTCGAGGTCCGCGTCGGTGTACGTCGCGCCGACGCCGCCTTTGCCGCGCGTGAGGTTCGCGGCGTTCAAGATCGCCATCGCGGGATCGGTGATGAACGCGCCGCCGCCGCCGTCGTTTCGATGGCAGACCACGCAGCTCGAGACCGCGGTGAAGAGATGCTTGCCGCGCTCGACCGACCCGTGTCCGAGCACCGGTGCCGGCGGCGCCACCGCGACGCGTTCGTCGACCGCCCGATTCGACGCGACCACGACGACGCCGAACCCGACCACCGCAACCGCCAGCACGACGACGAGTAAAAACCCGACCCAACGTAAGACGCGCCTCACCTGCACCTCCATAAGACGATCCGCCCGGCGAGCGCCAGTTCGGCCGACACCATAGCTCTCCCGCCTAAGCGCACGATAACCACGCGGCCGATGGAAAGCAGTAGGTGGATGGGTATTGCGTTCGAACGTACGTTCGTGCTATGCGATGCCGAGATCCGATTCGAAAGTCGCGTCTACAGCTCTAAGCAGCGGAGCCGTGGTGCACTGTGCTCACTGCGGTCGTCATGGCCGAATCGATCATCTTCATGCGGGAGCGGTTTCATGTCCGACGTCGATCAAATCTTGATTCGCTGCGATCTCGGTGGTCAAGGGATGTTTCCTACCGAGGTCACGGCAAGGATCCATGCTCGCGACGGGAGCGTCGTGTCGTTGCTGGTCGATCGCAGCCTCATTCAAGACCGTAGCGGACAGCATTATCTGATCGCTACGAAGTTCGGCACCGAGCCGGACGACTCGATCGTTTGCCTTTTGCCCTCCGATGCGACGGACACGGGAACCCGTTGGATCCGCGTCCGCAGCAGTGACCTCCTTCGCGCCGCGTGATCCTCAGTAACGTCGGAATCCTCGCCGCGATCGATGCGTGCGATATCGGCATCGAACCACTATCGAGCCGGGACGTCAGGAAGCCGCCCTTCAATACCTCGTCCATCGATCTTCGGCTTGGCCCCAACATTAGCGTTCCGAAGACCGGCGATCCCGTTCTCTATCGCCTCGACCAGCCGTATAGTCCAGACTACGTCAACCGCAATTGTGACGCGGAAACGATCTCTGCCGCGCGTCCATTCATTCTCAAGCGCGATAAGTTCGTGCTCGCTCAGACATTGGAGCGGGTGAAATTTCCCATCCGTGAGGATCGGCCGACATACGCAGCTCGGGTGGAAGGCCGGAGCTCACGAGCTCGCTTGGGGATGCTCGTGCATTTCACCGCGCCGACGATTCACTGCGGGTACTATGGACCGATTACCCTCGAGATCATCAACCTCGGCCCCAACGACATCGCGTTGGTCCCCGACGTCTATATCTGTCAGTTGATCGTCGAATCGGTGGCGTCCGTTCCTGCCGATGCGCCCAATCAGTTCGCGGGGCAAAAGATGCCCGCCGGAAAGATCGGCTGACGAATCCGCCAAAGAAGTCGCGTATGACCGAAGGCGAGCTGCTTTGGACGCCCGATCCCGCTGACGCCGCGGCGAGCGCGGTCGCGCGGTTCATGCGCCGGCTGTCCGATGAGCGCGGGCTGTCGTTCGCGACGTACGAGGAGCTCTGGCGCTGGTCGGTGCGCGACCTCGACGGCTTCTGGTCGGCGGTGTGGGAGTTTTTCGACGTGCATTCCGCGCAGCCGTACGAGCGCGTCGTCGATTCGCGTGCGATGCCCGGCGCGGTGTGGTTCCGCGGGTCGCGCGTGAACTATGCCGAGCATCTGCTGCGCCACGAGCGGATCGCCGCGCCCGGCGAAGCGGCGCTCGTGCACTCGTCGGAGCTGCGGCCGCTCGCGCGCATGTCGTGGCATGAGCTCGGCGGCGCCGTGCGCGTGCTCGCGACGCAATTGCGCGCGCTGGGCGTCGTGCCCGGCGACCGCGTCGTCGCGTACATGCCGAACATTCCCGAGACGGTGATCGCGATGCTCGCCACGACCGCGATCGGCGCGGTGTGGTCATCGGCGGCACCGGAGTTCGGCGCGCGCACGGTGATCGACCGCTTCGCGCAGATCGAGCCGAAGCTGTTCTTCGCCGCCGACGGGTACCGGTTCGGCGGCAAGGACTTCGACCGCGCGAGCGAGATTCGCACGATCCTGGCGGCGCTGCCGACCGTGGAGCGCGTCGTGTGGCTGCCGTATCTCGACGCCTCGTCGCAGGCGCCCG
Source organism: Vulcanimicrobiota bacterium (assembly GCA_963723635.1). Taxonomy (GTDB): domain Bacteria; phylum Vulcanimicrobiota; class Vulcanimicrobiia; order Vulcanimicrobiales; family Vulcanimicrobiaceae; genus Vulcanimicrobium. The sequence continues at coordinate 80,198 of CAVRRP010000017.1, forward strand.
TCGCCGAGGCGGTCGCGTGGCCGGAACTGATGGACCAACCGCCGGTCGCTGCGGATGCGTTCGCGTACGAATACGTCGCGCACGATCACCCGCTGTGGGTGCTCTTTTCTTCCGGGACGACGGGGCTGCCGAAGCCGATCGTGCACGGGCACGTCGGGACGCTGCTCGAGCACCTGAAGAGCACCGGGCTCGGGCAGAACCTCAGCCCGGACACGCGCATGTTCTTCTACACGACGACCGGCTGGATGATGTTCAATGCGCTCGTCTCGGCGCTGCTGCAAGGCTCGTCGATCGTGCTGTACGACGGGCATCCCGCGCATCCGACGCCCGCGCTGCTGTGGCAGCTCGCGGCCGACGCCGGCGCGACTTCCTTCGGTGCGAGTCCCACGTTCGTGCAGCTGATGCAGAAGGCCGGCATCGTGCCGCGCGAGCGGTTCGATCTGTCGCGCTTGCGCAGCGTGCTGCTCACGGGCTCGCCCGTGACGCCCGAAGCGACGGCGTGGTTCTACGATGCGGTCAAGCGCGATCTGTGGGTGACGTCGCCGTCCGGCGGCACGGAGCTGTGCGCGGGGCTCGTCGGCGGCACGCCGCTGCTGCCGGTGTATGCCGGCGAAATTCAGGCGCGGCTGCTCGGCATGGACGTGCACGCGTGGAACGAGCGCGGCGAAGAAGTCGTCGACGAGGTCGGCGAGCTCGTCGTCACGAGCCCCGCGCCGTCGATGCCGCTGCGGTTTTGGAACGACCCGGGCGGCGCGCGCTATCGCGAGACGTACTTCGAGCATTTTCCGGGCGTGTGGCGGCACGGCGACTTCATCAAGATCAACGCGCGCGGCGGCTGCTACATCTACGGCCGCTCCGATTCGACGCTCAACCGCTACGGCGTGCGCATCGGCTCGGCGGAAATCTACCGCGCGGTCGAAGCGCTCGACGACGTCGCGGACAGCCTCGTCGTCTGCCTGGAGCTGCCCGGCGGCGACTTCTACATGCCGCTGTTCGTGCGCCCGGCCGCGGGCGTAGCCGTCGACGACGCGCTGCGCGCGCGCATCGCCGCGAAGCTGCGCGCCGACTGCAGCCCGCGCCACGTGCCCGACGAGATCGTCGGCGTGGATGCGATCCCGTACACGCTCACCGGCAAAAAAATGGAAGTGCCGGTGCGCCGCATCCTCGGCGGCATGCCGCCCGAGAAGGTTGCCAGCCGCGACGCGATGATGCAGCCCGACGCGCTGGACTGGTACGTTCGCTTTGCCCAGGCGCGCCTCGCCGCCGCCGGAGGTCCCGGCTAGACGACTGCGAAGCGGTCGGCAGCATGCTCTGGCTCGTCCTGCTCTTCGTCGCGATCTGGCTCTGGTGGTTCATGCGCAAGCGCGGTCGCGCGGTCGTCCCCATCGTGACGACGCCGGCGTGGCCGGAGCGCGCGACCGACGCGGCCCCCCAGCCGACCGCGTTCGATCGCGCGCTGGTAGAGCTCGCCGGCGTTGCGACTAGCGCCGTCGCCGGCGCGGTTCCGGCCGACGCGCAGTCGCTCGTGCGCCGGCTCACCGAGGCGCTCGCGCCCGCTGCATCGCCGGCGCGCGAGCCGCTGCGCGCGTCCGCACCGAAGGCGACTGGGCGCGTGCGCGGCACGATTCTCTCGCCGGCCGATGCGACGCACGCGCTCGTCCCCGCCGCGCCGGCCATGCGAGCGATGCCGCCGCTCGCCGCCCGGCCCGCATTGCCCGCGCTCGCGCCGCGCGCCGCGCTGAAATTCCGCCAACCCCTTGCACCGCGCGCAGCGCACCCATCGCACGAATCGCACCCATCGCACGCATCTCGATAAGGAGCTTGGATCAATGGCGCTCATGACGGTCATCTCGACCCTCGACAACAACGGCATGGAGGTGATGGGGCCGGAGATCCTCATCTACCACTATCCCTCGGCCAGCATCGTCAGCGGTTCGCTGCTCACCGTCGAGAGCAATCATTTCTGCGTGCTCAAGTCGCGCGGGATGATCCTCAACGTCTACGAGATGGGGCAGTATCCCGTGACGACCGGCGACAAGCCGATCATCGGTTCGATGGTGCAGGGGTTCTTCGGCGGGCAGAGCCCGTGGCAATACGAAGCGCTGTACGTCAACCGCGCCAAACTCGTCGTGCGCGCGTCGGGGCTTGCGCTCTCGGCGGAGATGGCGGAGATGCAGTACGACGTCGACTACTACGTGCACGTGCCGACGAAGGAAGGCGCGCTCAAGCTGATCACCCACATGCCGTACGCGGGCCACGTGCTCACTACCGAAGCGGTCAACGTCTACGCGGGCCCCGTCGTCGAGCAGGCAATCAATCAGGTCATCCAAGTGACCCCGCTCGAACGCGTGAACGAGAAGATCCACGACCTCACCGACCTGGTCCGCAGCCACCTCGGCGAGTTCCTCGACGGCTACGGCATCGCGCTCGACACCGTCAAGGTGCTGGTGCGGCCGCGCGACGAGCGCATGCGCGCGCTCATCGGGCTCAAGGCGTTCGGGCTGAGCGAGCTCGACGCGGTCCGCTACTACGGCGCGATCCTGATGGCCGAGCGCGGCGTCGTCAGCGCGCCCAACATGGCGATCGGCCAGCCGTTCACGATCGGCGGCGCGATCCCGAACCTGCCGATCGACGGCATCGCGAACGTGATGAAGGGCTGACGTTGCTGCAGCGGCACGACCCCGACGACGTCGTTCGCGCGCTGCTCGACACGCGCGACCCGTCCGGCGACCCGATCGTCAACGCCGTCCGGCTGCTGATGACGGGCTTCGGCTACAACTTCTACGACGCGAAGAACGTCGCGCGCGCGAACGATCAGCTCGTGCGCGCGAAAGCAGCCGGCATCCTGGGCGATGCCGGTCGCGCGCTGGCGCGGCTGGAGTACGACTACCGCGCGGAGTACTGCCCGCCGCCGTCGCGCGAGCAGCCGTTCTTGCCGGTTGCGGTGACGCAGCCGCTCAAGAAATTGGAGCGCGTCATCCGCCGCCTCGCCGACGTGGAGACGCGCATCCGCGCGGCCGAGACGCCGGCGACCGACATGATCTGGTTTCGCGTGCGCAACGAGCGCTGGGTACTCGAAAGGCTGCTCGCCTTCGACGTCGGCCTGGCGGTGACGGCGACCGATCTCGGGCAGCGCGTCGCCGCGCTCGACGCCGCGGCACTCGCCGGAACGGCGCTCGACGAGCTGCGGACCGAGATCGATGCGCTGGACCGCACGTTCGACACCCGCGCGCAGTTGATGACCGTTCCGACCTGACTCAGCTCGTCGGCGCCACCGGTTCGTCGGCCACCGCGATGCGCAGCACGCCTTCGAGCGAGCTCATCGTCTCGAAGACGCCGGTGAGCGCGTGCTTCACGTCGAGCTGGAGGATGTAGCCGATCGATGCGCGCCGCGTGTCGCCGAGGCGTTCGATTTGGAGCTCGTCGCGAAAGCGCACGCGATCGGCACAGCGCACGAGTTCGGCTTTCACCGCATCGAGCGAGATGCGGTCGAGATCAGCCTCGACGACGATCGCGATCGTCGTGCGGTGCGGCAGCATGCGCATGATCGCGTCGTCCGGGATCAGCAGCAGCGCCAGCGTGACCAGCGTGAGCACGACGACGCCGGCGAGCCATCCCGAGTGCTGGAGTCCGACGCCCATCCCGATCGCGGATGCCGTCCAGATCGACGCCGCGGTGGTGAGCCCGCGGGTCGTGAAGCCCTGGCGCACGATCGTGCCTGCGCCGAGGAAGCCGATGCCGGTGATGACGCCGGCGGCGATGCGCGAGTCGCCGTACGCCGCCGAGTACATGGCGAACGCGCACGAGCCGACGGATACGAGCGCGTGCGTGCGGATCCCGGCCGGCTTCTGCGTGTACTGCCGCTGAAAGCCGATCGCCGCGCCGAGCAGCGCGGCCAGGATCAGGCCGAGAGCGGCCGCAGCACGAGCCGATGCGCCGTCCGCGCGCGCGCAGCGCGGTCGTCTTGGCTGCGATCGACGCTTCGTAGACCGGCTTGCCGCCGGAGTAGGTCGCCAGCACGCGCGTCGCCATGATCGCTTCCGGCGCGACGTGCATCCAGTCGCGGTCGAGCACCGCGAAGTCGGCGTACTTGCCCCGGCGATCGAGCCCGCTGCGTGCTCCATGAAGTTCGCGCGCGCGGCCCAGATCGTCATCGACTGCAGCGCTTCGGCGCGCGTCATGCGCTGCTGCGGATACCAGCCGCCCGGCGGTTGGTTCGCTTCGTTCTCGCGCGTGATCGCCGCATGGAACGTGCGCAGCGTGCTCACCGCTTCGACCGGCGCGTCGGTGCCGTTGGGGATGATGACGCCGGTGTCTAGCAGCGCGCGCCAGGCGTACGCGCCGCGCACGCGCTCGGGCCCCAACCGCGCCTGCGCCCACGCCATGTCGCTGATCTGATGCGTCGACTGCATCGACGGGATCACGCCGAGCTGCGCGAACCGCGGGATGTCGCTGGGCGCTAGCACCTGCGCGTGCTCGATGCGGAAGCGGTGGTCGCTCGCGCCCGCAGTGCGTAGCGCCGCCTCGTACGCGTCGAGCACGACGCGGTTGCCGCGGTCGCCGATCGCGTGCGTGCATACTTGAAAGCCCGCTTTGAGCGCGCGCTCGCAGAGGCTCTGCACGTCGGCCTGCGCCGTGCGCAGCAAGCCGGTGTTGGTCGGATCGTCGCTGTACGGCGCGAGCAGCGCCGCGCCGCGCGAGCCGAGCGCGCCGTCGACGTAGAGCTTGATCGCGCGCAGCGCCAGCCGGCCGTCGCGATCGAGCGCGCGCGGGCCGCGCGCGAGGTACGCGTCGACCAGTGCGCGATCGCTGCCCATCAGCATGACATGGTTGCGCAGCGTGTAGCGCCCGCCGCGTGCGAGCTCTTCGTACGCGGCGATGACGTTCTGGCCCACGCCCGGATCGCCGATCGCGGTCAGCCCCCAGCGGTGGCATTCTCGAGCGCCGCTTCGCTCGCGCGCACGAGCTGCTCGTGCGACGCGGCGGGATCGCATGCGTCACCAGAACCCTCGCGTTGTCGACGAACACGCCGGTCGGCGCGCCGTGCGCGTCGCGCAGGATGCGGCCGCCGGCGGGATCCGGCGTCGTCGCGACGACGCCCGCCAGTTGCATCGCTTTCGCGTTGGCGAGCAGCGCGTGGCCGTCGATGCGGTGCAGCACGACGGGGCGGTCGGGGATCGCGGCGCTCAGCGCGTCGTGCGTGGGGAACGCTTTGTCGGGCCAGAGGTTCTGGTCCCAGCCGTCGCCGATGATCCACGGATCGCGCGACGTCGCCGCGAACGCGACCGTGCGGCGCACGACCTCGTCGAATGATGCCGCGTGCACGAGATCGACCTCGTGCAGCGCTTCGCCGACGCCGGTGAAGTGCAGGTGCGCGTCGATGAGTCCCGGCAGCACGGTGACGTCGCCGAGGTCGAGCGACTTCGTGGCGCGGCCGCGCAGCGCGCGCGCGCCGTCGCGCGAGCCGACGTAGACGAAGCGCCCGTCGCGCACCGCGAACGCCTGCGCGCGCGGCATGTGCGGGTCGACCGTGTGGATCGTCGTCGCGGTGACGATGAGATCCGCTCACCGCCGCGCGCCGCGGCGGCCGCGGGCGCGGTTGCGGTCGCGGCCAAGCCGGCAAGGAGCGTGGAACGGCGCATCGGCGGCGTCGTTCGGCGAAGGCGCGGACCGCCCCGCCCACGAACGCGGCGGCTCCCATGATCGCGCAGCCGATCGGCAGCGAGGCCTTCGTCGGGCGCCGCGACTTGCTCGCCTTTCTCCAAACCGAGTTCCGGCTCGTGCGCGAAGGCTGCGCGCGCATCGTGATGCTCGAAGGCGACCTCGGTTCGGGCAAGACGCGCCTGGTCGCGGAGCTGTGCGAACGTCTGGGCGAGCACGTCACCGTTGCCGCCGGCCGATGCGAGCCCGCGCTCGCGCGCCCGTATTTGCCGTTCGCGATGCTGCTGGGCCCGCTGGAGTCGCGCGCGCGCGGCCGCGTCTCGGTGCTCGGGCGAAATCCCGCGCCCGCGCTCGGCGACGAAACCGCATACTTCCAAGGCGTCGTCGCCGCGCTCGCGCGCGAGGCGTTGCGCAAGCCGCTCATCGTCGTGATCGAAGACGTGCACTGGGCCGACCCCGGCACGCTGGCGCTGCTCGGATACGTGTTTCGCGAGCTGCGGCGCGTGCAGATCTTCATCGTCGTCACGTACCGCCTCGACGACGAGGTCGTCGAACGCAAGCTTGCCGGCGTGCGCAGCGCGGCCGCGCGCGCCGGCGCCGCCACCGTGCGGCTGACGGCCTTGCGCGCAACGAGACGCGCCATCTCTTGCAGCGGTCCGCGGCGGCGCGCAGCGCGCGCGTCGCGCCGGACATCCTCGCGCAGATCGAAGACCTCGCCGAAGGCAACCCGCTCTTTGCCGAAGAGCTCCTCGCCGTCGCGCTCGAGCACGGCCGTTTTGGCGTCGACCGCGACGTGCCGCTCACGGCGCGCGCCGTCGCGGCAGAACGGCTCGCGGCGTTCGACGAGCGCGAGCGCGAGTCTTGGTGCACGCGGCAATCGTCGGGCGCGCGTTCGAAGCGCCGTTCCTCGCCGCGATCGCGGAATGCCCGCTCGCGCAGGTCGCCGTCGCGCTGCAGCGCGCGGTCGCGTGCGGCCTGCTGGAAGCGGAGGCTGCCGACCGCTATCGCTTCCGGCACGAGCTCGTGCGGCGCGTGCTCGCCGACGAGCTGATCTTCACGCTCGCCGCGCCGCTGCACGTGCGCGTTGCGACGGCGCTCGAAGCGATGGCGTCCGCGCCGCCCGCCGAGCTCGCGCAGCACTGGGCCGC
>CAVRRP010000018.1:0-112071 GCA_963723635.1 Vulcanimicrobiota bacterium
AGGTAATCCACGATCACCGCGCTCAGGCCGTGCGCTGATTTGAGGCGGCGCAGGCGCGAGCGGATCTCCGTCACGGTGACGGCGCCGGCGTCGTCGAGATAGATCGGGAGCTCGTGCAGCACGCCCATCGCGTGGCCGATCTTTTCCCAGTCGCGGTCGGCGATCGCACCGCGGCGCAGCTTCGACGCGTCGAGGCGCGCTTCGGAGGACAGGAAGCGCTCGACGAGCTCCTGCTTCGTCATTTCCAGCGAGAACAGGGCGATCGGCTTGCGCTCGTCCTTCGCCGCGGCGACGGCCATGTTCAGCGCGATCGACGTCTTGCCCATTGCCGGGCGCGCAGCGATGATGATGAGGTTGCCCGGCTGCCAGCCCGCGGTGTAGTCGTCGATGTCGCGGAAGCCCGACGTCACGCCGGTGCGATCGCCCTTCTGCTCGTGGCGCCGCTCCAGCGACTGGAAGACGCCGAGCAGCAGCGACGGGACCGTTGCGAACGCGTTGTGCTCGCTGCGGTTGCCGACTTCGTACACGACCTGCTCCGCGCGGTCGATCGCCGCGGGCACGTCGTCTTCGGACTCGTAGCCGAGCTGCGTCACCTGCGTGCCGGCGTGGATCAGCCCGCGCAGTGTGGACTTCTCGCGCACGATGCGCGCGTAGTACTCCGCCGACGCGGCAGTCGGCACCGTGTCCATCAGCGAGTTGAGATAGGCGAGCCCGCCGATCTTGTCGAGCATCCCGCGGTTGCGCAGCTCTTCGGCCAGCGCGACCTTGTCGAGCGGTTCGCCGCGCTCGTACAGCGCGAACAGCGCGAGGTAGATCGACTCGTGCAGCGACGCGTAGAAGTCCGACGGCTGCACGATCTCGGCGACCGTCGTCATCATCTCTTTATCGACGAGAATCGAGCCGAGCAGCGCCATCTCCGCTTCGAGATTGCTCGGCGGGATGCGGTCGATCGCGGAGACGAACGGAGCGACGTTCAACGAGATGCTTTCGTATTCGTGCGGCGTGCGCGCAGCACGGGCGGCGCAGGGACGCGCACGCCGAGAGCGGCGAGCGCTTCCGCGACAGTTCCGACGGAGACGACGGCGATTCCCTCGGGGGCTGCGTCAATCTCGCGTACGTTTTCTTTGGGAACGATGATCGCCCGCATGCCGGCCTGGCGCGCCGCGTACAGTTTCTCCACAATTCCACCGACGCCGCGAACGTTTCCCGCGAGTGACACTTCGCCCGTCACCGCGACGTCCTGCGGCAGCGGCTCCTGCGCGAGCGCGGAATAGAGCGCAAGGAAAAACGCGAGGCCCGCCGACGGTCCGTCGATGTTGCCGCCGCCCACCACGTTGACGTGCAGGTCGTGGTCCGCCGGATCGATGCCGGCGACCGCGCGGATCACCGAAGCGGCGTTGAACACGGCGTCGCGCGCCATCGAGCCCGCGGTGTCGTTGAAGCGCACGGCGCCCTTGCGCGGCTCGCGCGCGGCGAACGCCGCCGCTTCGATCTCGACGATCGAGCCGACGTACGCGATCACGCCGAGGCCGTGCGCCTTGCCGATCTCGCGCGCCCGCCGCGCGCGCGTCGGCGTGTGCTGCACGATGCGCCCGGCCTGCACCACTTCGAGCACGTCCTCCTCGCGTACCGCCGCGCCGCGTGCGCTCGCGGCGCGCTCGAGCGCGTGGCCGTAGGCGTCGGCGAGGATCTGCACCGCCTTGCGCCCTTCGATCGTGTACGACGCGATCAGCGCGGCGACGCGCCGCGCGATCTTCGCGCCCAGCCGCTGCGCCGCTTCGATCACGATGCGCGTCACCTGCGCCTGCGTGAGCGGCTCGAAGTAGACCGCTGCGCAGCGCGAGCGGATCGCGGCGTCGATCGCTTCGGGATCGCGCGTCGTGGCGCCGATCAGCACGAAGTCGGCGGGCGCGCCGTCGCGGAACAGTTTCTTCACGTAGGCCGGGACGTTCGGGTCGTGCTCGTCGTAGTACGACGACTCGAACGTCACGCGCTTGTCTTCCAGCACCTTGAGCAGCCGCGTCTGCATCGCGGGATCCATCTCGCCGATCTCGTCGATGAACAGCACGCCGCCGTGCGCGCGCGTCACGAGGCCGAGCTTGGGCTCGGGCACCGCGCTGTCGGCGAAGTCGCGCCGCGCGCCTTGGTAGATCGGGTCGTGCACGCTGCCCAGCAGCGGGTTCGTCGTCTCGCGGTGATCCCAGCGCAGCGTCGTACCGGCCGCTTCGACGAACGGCGCGTCGGCCGCGAACGGCGCGTGCGCGCGCGCTTTCGCCAACTCCAGCGCGAGCCGCGCGACCGTCGTCTTGCCGACGCCGGGCGGGCCGTACAGGATTACGTGCTGCGGATACGGCGACGCGAGCTTGGCGAGCAGCGCCCGGATCGCGGGCTCCTGGCCGACGACCTGATCGAGCGACTTGGGCCGCAGCACGTCGAGCGCCGCGCGCGCGAGCCCGCGCGCGTCGAGCGCCTCGAGCTCCGCCAGCCGCTTCTGCGTCGCGGGCGTTTCGGGGCCGGCCTCTTCGCGCAGCGCTTCGAGCTTGAGTTCGCGGAGGTAGTCGTGGTGGCGCTGCACCATCTTCGCGTTGATCTTCGCTTCGATCTGATCGCCGACGGTGCGCTGCGCGACCAGATCGGCGAGCCGGTCCTCGATCTCGGCGATGATCTTCTTGTACTGTGCCTTCGCCGGACGTGTCTCGAGGCTCGGGTCTTCGAAGACGATACGCTGAAGCGCCAGCAGGCGATCCGGGATCGCCTGCGAGCGCATCTCCTTGAGCGTGCCGAGCTTGCCGGCGCGCATGACGACCTTCTCGGTCCCCAGCGCGTCGGAAAGCACGTCGTAGAGCGCCGCGACCTCGCGGCGGATCTTCTCGTCGGCGCTCAGTCGCACAACGCGTTACTTCAGCGCGACGACTTGCACCGCGGACTTGGCAATGATGTTGTTGCCGAGGCGAATCTCGACGGGGTACGTCCCCAGCGCCTTGATGCCGTCCTTCATCTCGATCTTGTGACGATCGATCGTGAGGCCGAGCTGCTCGTGCACCGCGTCCGCGACTTGCGTGTTGGTGACCGTGCCGAACAGACGGCCGTTGCCGCCGGCTTTCGCGGACACTTTGATCACGCTCTGCTCGAGCTGCGTGGCAACGTCCTGAGCGTTCGCGACCTCTTCGGCCTGTTTGCGCTTCTTGGCGTGCTGCTGCTGTTCGAGCTGCTTCATCGCGCCCGGCGTGGCGACGACGGCGAGCTTCTGCGGAAACAGATAGTTGTTCGCGTAGCCGTCCTTGACGTCCACGACGGTGCCGCGCGAACCGATCGGCTTGACGTCGCCGGTGAGAATGACTTTCACGGCGCCGCCTACTGGACCACGAACGGCAGCAGGGCGATGACGCGCGCGCGCTTCACGGCGGTCGTCAGCGCGCGCTGGTGCGACGCGCAGTTGCCCGAGATACGGCGCGGCAGAATCTTGCCCCGCTCGCTGATGTACTTGCGCAGGCGCGTCGTATCTTTGTAGTCGAGCTCGCCGGAGCGTTCCGCGCAGAAATTGCAGACCTTGCGCTTGGGCCGGCGATCTTTTTTCGCCGACGCGCGCTTGCCTTTGGGAGGCGGCATCAGAGGGTGACCTTTCGGTGATGTAGGTGGTGATTGGCCAGGGGAATCTGGCCCTACACACGTGACGCCCGAAGGCGCCACGACCCCGGCCGTCCGGGTAGGACGGCGGGCACTGCGGAGCCCGTTCCGGGCAGGCAGCAACGGCGATCATACCACGGCCGGTGCCCCGATGCCACCCCCGCCAGTGCTGTGCGTCCGGCTTGGGAGAGGCGGCCTCAGTTTGAACCGGATGTTGAGAAAGCCCCCGAAAAGCAAGTATTATGGCTTTCCAAGCGTGGATTTGATAGAATAATGGCATGGCAAAGCGCGTCGCACTGCTCCTGCCGCCGATGGAACGCCGGCTTGCTCGCCTCGGCGACCGGCTTCGTACGGCCCGGTTGCGACGCGGGTTGCCGGCGAAGCTCGTCGCCGAGCGAGCCGGTATGTCCGCGATGACGCTGCGAAACGTCGAGCGCGGCGGCATGGGCGTCACGATCGGGGCATATGCCGCCGTCCTGCACGTCCTCGGGCTCGACGGCGATCTCGATGCGGTGGCAGCAGTCGACACGCTGGGGCGGGATCTTCAGGACGCGGCCCTTTCTCGTCGCCCACGCCCGAGGAGCTCGTAATGGAACGCGCGATCGAGGTCTACCGCGATTGGGCCACCGGCGAGTTGCCGAAGCGGCTCGGGACCCTGCGCGCGCGCGCCGGGCGCACCAGCGAGCTCTTCGATTTCACGTTCGACGACGAAGCGCTTTCCGACACAACGCTATCGAAACAGGCGCTCGATCCGGATCTGGGCCTATTTTCAGGACCGCAGTTCCCAAAAGAGGGACGCTCGATCTTCGGCGTGTTCAAGGACTCCAGTCCCGATCGCTGGGGAGAAACGCTCATCCGCCGCCGGTTCGAACGCGACAAGCGCGCCGGGCTCGTTGCAAAGAGCGCACGTCTTGCCCAATCGGATTATCTGCTCGGCGTCCATGACGCGTTCCGATCCGGTGCGCTGCGCTATAAAGTCGCTCCGGACGGCCCGTTCCTGGACAGCCGGGACACAAGCGCCGCACCGCCGTTCGTCCGACTGCGTGAATTGGAGGCAGCGAGCCGCGCGCTCGAAGACGACGCGCATGATGACGGTCCGGCAACCGACGAATGGCTTCGCTTGCTCCTCGCTCCCGGCGCGTCGCTTGGCGGTGCCAGGCCGAAAGCAACGGTCGCCGATGTCGACGGTGACCTCTGGATCGCAAAATTTCCCAGCGTCCGGGACCGGCACGACGTCGGCGCGTGGGAGCTCATCCTCTCGAAGCTCGCCGAGCGGTGCGGGCTGCGCGTTCCTGCCAGTGATGCGCGCCCGTTCGGCGGCGCCGAGCATACGTTTTTGGCCCGGCGCTTCGATCGCCTCACGCCGGAAGCGCGCATTCATTTTGCTTCGGCGATGACGCTTACCGGAAACGACGACGGTGCCGGTGCGGCCAGCGGCGCAAGTTATCTCGAGATTGCCGAAGTCATCACGTCGCAGGGCGCCGCGCCGCGCGAAGACCTCACCGAGCTCTGGTCGCGCATCGCCTTTAACGTCATGGTGTCCAATACGGACGACCACTTTCGCAATCACGGCTTCTTGCTCGCGCCGGGCAGTGGCTGGCGGCTCTCGCCGGCATACGACATGAACCCGGTTCCGCTGTCGTCCGGTCTCGCCTTGAACATTGACGAGAGCGACAATGCACGCGATCTCGATCTCGTCCGATCCGTCGCGCCCTACTTTCGCTTGAGCGCCGCCGACGCGACGGTCATCATCGACCGCATTGCGAACGCCGTGCGCACCTGGAGAACGCTTGCAGGCTCGCTGCGGATCAAGCGCAGCGAGCAGGATGAGATGGCTGAAGCGTTCATGACGCGGCCGTAGCGCGGCCGATTCGAAGGGGACCGGGCATTTCCGACGCACGGTTACGCGGTGAACTATCGCAAGAAGTTCGTCGTCGAGGCGGGCAGCAGCGTGCACCTCGACGAGATCGATCCGGGCTTCACCGGCAAGCACGAGAGCGAAGACGAGGCGAAGGCGGAGATCGCCGGCGATCTGGACCGGCTGCGGAAGCTGCAGTACCGCCTCTACGGGGAGCACGAGCGCTCCGTGCTCATCATCCTGCAGGCGCTCGACGCCGGCGGCAAAGACGGCACGGTGCGCCACGTCTTTAGCGCGTTCAACCCGCAAGGCGCGAGCGTCCACGCGTTCAAGGTGCCGACGCCCGAAGAAGCCGCGCACGACTTCTTGTGGCGCGCGCACGCCGCGGCGCCGGCGCGCGGGCACATCGCGGTGTTCAACCGCTCGCACTACGAAGACGTCCTGGTTGCGCGCGTGCACGGCCTCGTGGCCGAAGACGTCTGGCGCAAGCGCTACGACCGCATCAACGACTTCGAAAAGAACCTGCACCAAGCCGGGACGCGCATCATCAAGTTCTTCCTGCACATCAGCCCCGAGGAACAGCTGCGGCGTTTCAAAGCGCGGCTCGACGATCCGGAGAAATGGTGGAAGCTCGACGAGACGGATTACGCCGAGCGCAAGCACTGGGAAGACTACCGCAAAGCGTACGAGGACGCGCTCGAAAAGTGCAGCACGAAGCGCGCGCCGTGGTATGTGATCCCGGCGGACCACAAGTGGTTCCGCAATCTCGCCGTCGCGAGCATCGTCGCCGACACGCTCGAAGAGCTCGATCCGCAACTGCCCAAACCGGCCGCCGACCTCGACGCGATCCGCCGCGAGTACGAAGCAGCCGCCGCGGCCGGCACTGAGGCACAGTGAACCGGGAGATGCCCGGGTAGAACGATGCCGTGCCCGAGAAGGCGACCCGCTCCGCGGCCGATTTTCTGCCCGAACGCCGGACCCTCGCGAGCCTGAGGAAGGCCGCGCAAGGTTGCCGCGGCTGCGATCTGTACAAGGACGCCACGCAGACCGTCTTCGGTGAGGGAAGCGGCAAGGCGGTTGCGCTGTTCGTCGGCGAGCAGCCCGGCGACCGCGAGGACCGCGAAGGGCACCCGTTCGTCGGTCCTGCGGGGAAGCTGCTGCACGACGCGCTGGAGGCGGCCGGCATCGCCGCGGACGACGTCTACATTACCAACGCGGTGAAGCACTTCAAGTACGTGGTGCGCGGCAAGCGCCGCATCCACGCGAAGCCGAAGGTCACCGAGATCCGTGCGTGCACGCCGTGGCTGGTCAACGAGATCGCGGTCGTGAAGCCGCGCTTGATCGTTGCGCTCGGCGCGACGGCCGCCGGAGCGCTGCTCGGGCCGGCGTTTCGCGTGACGGAGCGCCGCGGCGAGCTCGTCGAGCGACCGTCCGGCCCGCCCGTCGTCGCGACGGTTCACCCGTCGTCGATCTTGCGAGCCCGCGACGACGACGCGCGCCGCGTCGAGATGGCCGCCTTCATCGACGACCTCAACGTCGTCGCGAAGCTGATTCGCGCTTAGAACTTTGCGGGCGTGAACAGCGACTCCACGTCGCGCTCGCCGCGGTGCTCGAACGAGCCGTTGTGCGTCATCCATTCCGGCGTCGGCGTGCCGAGCAGGAAGTGGTCGAAGAACTCGTCGAGGTGCACGGTCCAGTAGTCTTTGTTCGGCTGCTTCGCCAGGCCGTGGTCCTCGCCGATGAAGGTGAACATGTACGCTTCTTTATCGGCGCGGCGCAGCGCGGTGAAGAACTCGACGCCCTGGCCGTACGGCACGAAACCGTCCTGATCGTCCTGGATGCGCAAGTACGGCGTGCGCACGCGGCCGACGAAGAACAGCGGCGAGTTCTCGACGTAGAGATCCGGGCGGCCCCACGGCGTCGCGCCGATGCGCCCTTGGCCGCGCTCGTAATACGACTGCTGCACGTCGCCCGACTCCCAAAACCCGCCGTAGAGGCTGGGCAGGTCGGAGTCCGACGCGCCCGACTCGACCGCGCGGAAGATGTCGGTGTGCGTGACGAGCGCGTTCACCTCGTAGCCGCCGTAACTGTGTCCCGCCATGCCGATCCGCTTCGGATCGACGAAGCCCATCGCGACGACGCGCCGCACCGCCGAGCCCACGCAGTCGACCGCGCTCGCGGTCGTGTGGCCGATGCGGTAGCGAATATCGGGCTGCAGCACGACGTAGCCGTGGTTCGCGTAGCGCGCGAGGTTCACGACGGTGCCCGACGCCGGCGCAATGTAGCCGTGCAGTCCGTCCGACATCTTCTCGTACACGTACACGAGCATCGGATAGCGTTTGCGCGCGTCGAACCCGTCGGGCACGGTGAGGATCGCGCGCAGCTTCTCGCCCCGCGCGCTGGTGTAGTCGATCAGGCGCGAGCGGCCCCACGCGTACTGCGCCGCTTGCGGGTTCGCGTCGCTGACGCGCGTCGCCGTCACCGGCACCGCCGCGCTCGCCCACAGGTCGGGGAACTCATCGAAGCGCTGCTCGGTGAAGACCAGCCCTCCGTCACCGTCTCGCGCGCGCGACGGCGTGCCGACCGCTTTGTCGAGCAGCATCGTGATGCGCGGCGTCTGAGCCGCTAGCGACGACAGCACCGCGAAGCCGCTGGCTTTGGTGCGGTCGTCCAACACCGACAGCAGGTAGGGCGCACGGGCGAACGACGGACGCGCCGACACGAACGCGCTTTCGGGCTCGTCGGTGCGCGGTCGCACGACGCGATAGATGCGGTGCGCCGCGCGGCCCGCGCCGCGCGTCAGCGCGACCGGTGCGCCGCCGTCGGGGGAGACGCGCCAGACGTCGTAGCGGTCGTACACGAGCAGCGCGGCGTCGCCCGGCGTCCAGCCGCCGAAGCCGTACGGCGGCGGCGGGGCGGGATGGTCGTCGTCCTCGACCGCCGCGCGCACGGTGCGCGGCTCGGTGACCCAGGCCTTGCGCCCGTCGGCGAGCCGCAGGGTGTACCACGCGCGCCGGACCGGATCCCAGTCCGCCGCGTAGCGTCCCGTGGGCGACAGGCCGGGCGGATCGCCTTTCACTTTGCGCGCGAGCAGCGTGCGCGCGCCGGTCACGACGTCGATGCGATACACATCGTAGTACGAGTCGTCGTACGTCGCGAGCTTGACGTACGGCACGTCGCTGGTGCCCAGGGCGTAGCGCGCATTCCCCGCCAGCGAGATCGCCGGCATGTCGTGCGAGCCGAGCTGCGTCAAGCGGTGCGCCGCGAGATCGTACAGCGCGAGATACGTGCCGTGCTGCGGGCTCTCCGCCGCGTGGCGCTGCTGCGTGGGCAGCTCGCCGTTGCGCCAGTACCAGAAGTCGAGGTCGACGCGCGCCGGCGCGGAGGACGGCCGCGGCAGCGGAACGTTCGCGGTCCACAGCGCGAGCCGCGTCCCGTCCGCGGAAAACTCCGGCGCGCGCGCATCGCTGGCGAACGTACGCGGCGCAAGACCCGGCGTCGCCGTTCCGAGCGCTTCGACGACCGCACCGCTGCGCGTGTCGGCGACCATCAGGCGGAACGGCGAACGCGCTCCGGTCTCTTTCTTCACCGCCTCGTCGTACGCGTCGGGATCGCTCAAGTACGCGAGCGACGCGCCGTCGGCGGAAAGCACCGGCGAAGCGAAGTGCGCGGCGCCGTGCGCGATGATCTGATCCTTGCCGCTTGCGACGTCGCGCACGTGGATGCTCTCGTCCGCCTTCGTCTGCACGACGTACGCGACGCGCGAGCCGTCTGCGCTGACCGCGTATGCAGACACGTTCGCGATGCGCGCGGCGTCGCCGTCACCGAGCCGGCGAATCGCAAGCGACGTCGGCGCATCCTTCCCGGGCGCTTTCGGCGCGGTCGACGCGGTCGCTCCAGGCGATGCGGCCGCAGCCGGCGAGGCAGCCGCAGCGGGATGCGGCGAGGGCGACGGCTGCATCGAACCGACCGGCGCCGGCAACGACGACGGCAGCGGCGACGCCCCGCGCGCGCCGGGCGCGGACGTTGCGGACGCCGGAGGCGACGCAGACGCCGACGGCGAGGCAGACGCCGACGGCGACGGTTCGAGCAGGTAGGCCAGCGTCGCGCCGTCGCGGGCGAGCGCGAACGAACGCACGCGGTCCACGGTGGTGCTGCGGGCATTCGCGACGTCGGCGACGTCGGCGATGCCGAGGCCGTCTTTCGGGCGCTGGTCCGGTGTTTTCCCGGCCTTCTCCGCCGCCTTGACGTCGGCGACGGGCGCGCTCACGCGGTAGACCACGAACCGCCCGTCCGCCGAGAACGACGGCGTGCGCCCGCGCGGCGCGCGAAATACCGCCCCGCTGCGAAGATCGCGCACCAGCAGCTCGCCGTCGGCTTCCGCCGCGACCTGCGCGTACGCGAGCCGGCCGCCGTCGCGCGAGAGCCGAACGTCGCGAATCTGCCGCCACGACGAGTACGCGTGATAGTCCAGCAGCTTCTTCGGTGCGGCGCTCGCGGGGGCGACGGAGGCGACGTTGCCCAATGCGAACGCCGCAATCATCGGCAGTGCGACGAAACGCCGCATCTACGGAAGCCGCATCGATGCGCGAATCGCGCGGTCGCGCAGCGCCGTCGGCAGCAGCGCGACGACGCTGCCCGCGCGCGCGCCGGTGCCCAGCAGATAGCGCGCGCGCGGCTTGCGCGCCGTGACCGCGTGCAACACCGCGCGCGCAACGGCGTCGACGGGCATCGCGCCGCGCTCCTCGCGCTCGATCTGTTCGAACATCGCGTTCATCTGCGCGCCGTAGCGCTCCATCGCCTGCGCCGGCAGCAGCGCGAGCAGCGCCGCGCGCGATTCGCGGCCTTTGCTCCAGATCGGGGTCTTCACCGCGCTGGGCTCGAGCAGCGACACGGCGATCCCGGCCGGCCCCAGCTCCACGCGAAGCGCGTCGGCGAGCGCGCGCAGCGCGAACTTCGACATGCTGTACGGCGCGACGAACGGCACCGCCAGCCGGCCCGAGATCGAGCCGACGAACACGAGCCGCCCGCGCGACATCCGCAGCTGCGGCAGAAACGCCTGCGCAAGCTCGGCCGCGCCGAACACGTTGATCTCGAAGATGCGGCGCAGCTCGTCGACGGGCAAGAACTCCAGCGGCCCGCCGACGGCGATGCCCGCGTTGCTCACCACCGCGCGCAGCGGATGGCCGCTCGCCGCCACCAGCTCGGCCGCCGCACGAATCTCGTCGTGCTGCGTGACGTCGAGCCGCAGCGGGCGCACGTTGTCATGCAGCAAGGCAGAGCGCGCCGCGTCGGCGTCGTTGCGAACGCCCGCGAACACGAGGAAACCTTCGTGCGCGAGCAGCGCCGCCGCCGCCGCACCGATCCCGGTCGACGCGCCGGTCACGACGACGGCCTCGCGGCGCTTGTCAGCGCGCGGAGCGCGCCGCTCGCTCATTGGTGCACCGCCGCGCGCGCGGCGCGTTCGGCGCGCGCGTCGCGGTTGAGCCGCTGCTGGATGCGCGCGTCGCCGAACACGAGGTCCGCGAGCGCCGGAAACGTCTTCATCAAGAACACCGGTACGCGATAGCTCGCAGGCACGACGTGCACGCGGCGCGGGCGCGACGCCGCGGCGACGATCGCGTCGGCGACGATTTCCGGGCCCGGCAGATCGCGCATCGACGGGTTCATCGGCGTGCGCACGAACCCCGGTTCGATCAGCGTCACGCCGACGTTGAAGCTGCGCACTTCCCGGCGCACCGAGTCGCTCAAGCCGCGCAGCCCGAACTTCGACGCCGAGTAGATGCCGATCACTCCTGCCTCTCCGGCGACCGAGCCGACGTTGACGATCGCGCCGCGCCGCTGCGCCTTCATGACCGGCAGCACGGCGTGCATCATCCGCGCCGCGCCCAGCAAGTTCACGGCGAGCACGCGCTCGAGCTCGTCGTCGGTGCAGTCGCACAGCGCCGGGCTCGAACCGATCCCCGCGACGTTCGCGAGCACGTCGATGCGCCCGAACGCGACGAGCGCGCGCGCGACGAGCGCGTCGACGTCGGCGCGCACGGTCACGTCCGTCGGCACCACCAGCACGCGCTCGCCGAACGCCCGCACCTCGTGCGCGAGAGCGTCGAGCAGCGCGTCCTGCGGCGCGGCGAGCACCACCGCGAAGCGCGCCGCGAGAAACGCGCGCACGGTCGCGGCACCGATTCCGCCCGATGCGCCTACGACCACGGCGACGCGCGCGTCCAACGGCATAGCGCGCTCGTTTACGGGGGCCTGTCCCGGCTGCCCTCTCCCGCTGCGCGCTACGGGCGCGCGTATTCCAGGGTGCGCGCCAAAATCGCGCCGGTGTGCGCGGGCAGGTTGTCGCGCAGCCAGAGGATCGTCGCTTCTGCGCGCGGCAGGGCGGCCCACGACGGCCGCGGCTCGGCGCCCATCAGCGGGCGCAGCGCCGCCGCGGACGATCCCAGCACGTCGTTGATCGCGCGATCCAGCGCAAGCTCGAGCCCGGATTCCGCCGGCACGACGTGCGTGTGCGCCGCCATCACGGCATCGACGTCGGCCGGAGTGAACGCATCGCCGCACACGTCGATCGGATACGCGCAGAACAACCGGAAACCGCCGTCGGCAAGCAGCGCGTTCCAGAGCTCTTCGAGCCGGATCGCCGCGGCGAACCGCCCGGCTTCCCACAGCACGCCGACCATTTCGCCATAGGCGCGCACGCCTGCGGGGCAGAGCGCGCGCAGGCCGCTCAAGACAGGCCGGATGGTCGCCTCGAACAGCTCGCCGCTCGGTTGCCCGTCGACGATGAAGCGCCCCATCGTTTCGTGCGCATCGAGCACGACGAGCCGGCCGTCACCCGTTGCCGCATCGGCGCCGGCATGTGCGATACGCAGCTCTTCGAGGAACGCGTCCCGGTGCGCGGCGGTCGCGATGACCACTGCCCCCTCGCCGCCCGCCAGACCCTCCGCGAGATAACGGCCGACGCTGCGCACCAAGGGCAGCGGGTCGGTACCGTACATTTGAACGAGGTGTTCCGCGCGCGGGTCGCCCAGCAGGCGATCCGGTGCAGGAGAGCCGGTCATAGCCACGCGGGACGCATTGTAGCACACGGCGGGTTACGAGCACCGCTCATTCGACCGGTAGCGCTCAGAGGGCGACGTCGCGTCCCAAGCTGGCGGCAGGCCCGAAGCGGGTGCGGCCGGCGAGCACGGCCCGCGCGTGGCTACCCCCGGCGCGCCGCCGCTCGACGGTCAGCTCTTCGGCAAACGCGGTCACGAGGAACAAGCCGCGGCCCCGCTCGGAGAGAATGTCGACCGGCAGGCGCGGCCGGAACTCGAACCCGCGCCCTTCGTCCAGCACGTGCAGCACGGGCGCGGGGCCCGACACGTCGAGCATCGCGACGATCGAACCGGGTGCGTAGCGCACGACGTTGCCGACGAGCTCGCCGAAGACGAGCTCCGCGCTGGACGACTCCTCGCCGCTCAATCCGACCGCGTGCAGCCGGTCGACGTACTCGCGGCGCACGCGTCCGGCTTCGCCCGCATCGGACGAGCCGAACCGCCACACCGACGCGCGCTGCGGACCGTCCAGCGCGACCAGCGGCGCGTGGAATGCGACGGCGAGGATCGCGACGTCGTCGTGCGCGGGGCGCCCGTGCGAGATGCGCGCGTAGATGTCGCGCGCGACGTTGCCGTTCGCGCGCGCGAACGCGTCGCGCACGAGCTGCTCGCCGGCGAATGCATCGCGGTCGAACTCCGTCAAGCCGTCGGTGTAGCACAGCAGCACCGAGCCCGGCGCGATCTCGATCGTGCGCCCGCCGTCCTCCGAACGCTCGCGCAATCCGAGCGGCAGATCGCCCTCGACGAGCGAGGTCACGGTGCCGTCCGCGTCGCGCAGGAGCGCCGGCGGATGGCCCGCCGACGCGAACGTGAACTCGAACGATGCCGGCTCGAGCACGCCGACGAACGCGGTGACGAACGGCGCTTGACCCATCGCGCGCACGATGCGGTCCACCGCGTTGAGCACGGCGACCGGGTTGGGATTGATGAGCGCCGCGGTGCGAATGCTCTGCCGGACGCTTGCCATCGCGACGGCGGCTTGCAGTCCTTTGCCGGCCACGTCGCCGATGGAGAGCACCACGCGTCCGTCGGGCAGCCGAAACGCGTCGTACCAGTCGCCGCCGACCGTCGCTTCGAGCATCGCGGCCTGGTACATCGCATCGAACGTGAGCCCGGGAATGTCGGGCAGCGACGGCACGAGCGCTGCTTCTTGAAAGGTCGTCGCCACACGCCGCTCGCGCTCGTACGCGGTCGCGTTGCCGATCGCGGGCGCGATGCGCCGGCCCAGCTCCTCGAAGAACGGCACGTCCGGCACGGCAAACGCGCGCCCGCTGCCGCGCATCACCGCGTTGAGCGTACCGACCACTTTTCCGGCGGAGAACAGCGGTACGACGAGCGCGGAGTCGAGACCGATCGCTTCGAACACCGGCTGGAACGGCGTATCGACCGCATCGCGCAACGTCGCGTCGGTGTAGACTTCGTACACGATGGGCTGTGCGCTGCGAACCACCTGCGGGGCGCCGGTGCGCGCGGACGGGTTTGTGTACCGCTCGCCGCGCAGCGCTTCGAGCATCACGCGCTTCTCGGCGTCGCGATGATATGCCGCGGCAAGCCGGATCTCGTTGCGCTCGTCGATCAGGTTGACGATCGCCCAGTCCGCAAACTCCGGCACGATGCTGCGCGTCACCACGCGCAGCGTCTGCTCCAGCGAGAGCGCGCCGGACAGCTCCGCACCGAGCCGCGAGAAGAACCTCTCGCGCACGCGCGCGCCGTGCTCGTCCTCGATGTCGGTGTTCGAGCCGTACCACCGCACGATGGCGCCGTGCTCGTCGCGCACCGGGATCGCGCGGGTCAGAAACCAGCGAAACGCGCCGTCCGCGCGGCGCAGCCGGAACTCCATCTCGAACGGCTTGCCGCTCACGATCGAGCCGGGCCACGCCTCCATCACGCCGGGCAAGTCTTCGGTATGATGCACGGCCTGCCAGCCCCAGCCCGCCGCTTCTTCGCGCGTCTGGCCGGTGTACTCGTACCAGCGCGCGTTGTACCAGTCGATCCAGCCGTCCGTCTGCGCCGACCACATCATCTGCGGCACGGCGTCGGCGATCACGCGGAACGACGCGTTGTCCTTGGCGGCCAGCATCTTGGAGTCGTGAACGTCGATGCCCGTACCGATCCAGCTCACGAGCTCACCGGCCGCGTCGAAGCGCGGCACCGAGCGCGCGAGGATCCAGCGGTAGGCCGAGTCGTCGGCCCCGTCGGGCTTGAGCCGGTGCTCGATCTCGTAGGTCGTGCGGGACTCGACCGCGCGGTCGAACGCCGCGACGACCGCGGCGATGTCGTCGGGATGCACGACGCGCGCCCAGCCTTGGGGCGTCGTCGCGATCTCGCGCGGCAAGCGGACGTACTCGTGCCAGGTCCGGTTCGCCCAGTCGATCGTGCCGTCCGGCGCCTGCGTCCATACGAACAGAGGCACCTCGTCGGCAAGGCGGCGGAAATCGTCGGGGCTCTCAGGTCTCATGCGCTACGGAGCTACGTTCCCCATCGGCGGCCGTCTCAGCGTATGGGCTCGACGCCCCACTGCCGGAGCGCTTCGCGACCGCCGTCTCCCGGTGCGGCCGCGGCGCGCTGTACCGTGCCGGGCGTGCGCGAAAAGCGCGGCGCCGGCGCGGGCTGCATGACGCCGCCGAGCTCATGATAGATCGCGCGGGCGCGCATGTGCGGGTGCGCGGGCGCTTCGTCGAGCGTCAGCACCGGCGCAACGCAAGCGTCGGTGCCTTCGAGCAGGGCGGTCCACTGATCGCGCGTCTTGCCTTTGAAGACCTCGGCGAGCGCGCGTGCCTGCGAGTCCCAACTCATGTCGCGCGGCGCTTCGACGCCGAGCCGTTCGTAGAGCAGCGCGAAGAACTTCGGCTCGAGCGCCGCGACGGCGACGTAACGGCCGTCGGCGCATTCGTAGCAGCGATAGTTCGGCGCCGCGCCGCCGAGCAGGCTGCGCTCACGATCCAGCGTGAGCCCCCCGTTCGCCGTCATCCCGCTGAACAGCGCCATCAGCGACGCGGTGCCGTCCACCACCGCCGCGTCGATCACTTGGCCGCGGCCCGAGCGCTCGCGCTCGTAGAGCGCCGCCGCGATGCCGAGCGCGAGGTAAAGCGCGCCGCCGCCGAAATCGCCGACGAGGTTGAGCGGCGGCGGCGGCGGCGCATCGGGCGGGCCGAGTGCTGCGAGCGCGCCGGTGAGCGCGATGTAAGCGAGGTCGTGACCCGCCGCGTGCGCGAGCGGGCCGGTCTGCCCCCAGCCCGTCATGCGGCCGTAGATCAGGCGCGCGTTGCGCGCGAGCGCGACGTCCGGCCCCACGCCGAGCCGCTCCATGACGCCGGGCCGAAAGCCTTCGAGCAGCACGTCGGCGCGTTCGATCGCCGCCAGCGCGTACGCGACGTCGCGCGCCGATTTCAGATCGAGCACCAGCGCGCGTTTTCCGCGCGACGTCACGGGATCGGTTTGCGCCGGTTCACCGGCGCGGTCGATGCGCACGACGTCCGCGCCGAAGTCTGCCAGCAGCATCGCGCAAAACGGCGCGGGTCCGATCCCGGCGAACTCCAGGACACGAACGCCGTCGAACGGACCGCTCATCGGAACCGGCATTCGCCGGCCCCGGGAACTTCTACCGCAGCGGCTGTTTGGGTGCGCCGTGCGCGGCGTTCTGCTCTTCGACGAACGCCCAGAAACGCGCGTTGCCTTCGGCGTTTGCGGTGCGGCGGCGGCGCGGGATCATCGACGCCGGGACGGCGATGCACACCGTGAGGATCAACGCGAACGCGACACCGGCGACGAGGATCGGCGGCCAGCGATGGTCGAGCACATCGATCCGGACATGCGCGGGCACGCCGTCGAACTGCGCGAGGCGCGCGATCGCGAGGCCGACATACGCCGCATACGCCACCGCGAACGCGGGTGCGGCGACGTCGAGGATCTCGCGACCGCGGCGCAGCCAGCCGAACAGCGCGACGGGCACGACGGCGCTTGCCGCGGCGGCGACGGGATTCCACTCCGCCATGTCGGCGAACGACGCGATGCCGAAGCCCCAGAGCAGCGCGCCCGCCGCAAACACGACGACGATCGGTTCCAACCGCTTCACGTTCGCTGATACAGCCGCGCGCCGGAGCCGGTTCCAGCGCAATTGAGCGGACTCAGCGCAGCGCGGCGGGGATTCGACCGAGAGCGCGAACGAGCCGAGCTTCCGAGGAGGTCCATGATGCATCGCAGGTTCGCCGCTTTTGCCGTCGTCGTCTCGCTGATCGTGATCGGGGCTCCCGTCGCGGCGCCCGCGTCGCCCGCCGCCGGACCGCCCGGCGCGGCGTTCTACGTGCCGCCGACGCCGCTACCGGCCGGGCGCCACGGCGACGTGATTTGGGCGCGACCGCTCACGACCGCGGCCGCGCTGCCCCACGCGGCGCAGAACCTGCTCGTGCTCTACCACACCACCGCGGTCGACGGCCGCGACGTCGCCGTCTCCGGCACCGTCGCGATCCCCACCGGCACGCCGCCGCGCGGTGGCTGGCCCGTGATCAGCTGGGCCCACGGCACGACCGGGGACGCACCGGCGTGCACGCCGTCGCTCGACGACGCGAACGCGCCCGAGCACTGGTACCTCGGCCCGGTCGACGCGCTGCTCGACAGCTACGTCGCGCGCGGCTACGCGGTCGTGCAGACGGACTATGAAGGGCAAGGCACGCCCGGCGTGCACCCGTATCTGGTCGGCGTCGCCGAAGGCCGCGACGTCGTGGACATGGTGCGGGCGGCGCGCGGCGTCAGCTCGCAGCTCGGCTCGCGCTTCGTCGTGATGGGCCATTCGCAGGGCGGCCAGTCCGCGCTGTTCGCCGCGTCGCTCGCGCCGTCATGGGCGCCGGAGCTGACGCTGCTCGGCGGCGTCGCGCTCGCGCCCGCGTCGCATCTCGGCCCGTGGCTGCGCAGCCTCACGACGAATCAGCAGCCATACCTCGGCTTCGGTTTCGCGGCACTGCTCATCCGCGGCTACGCGTCGGTCGATCCCGCGATTCATCCGGACCGCATCCTGTCCGACGCCGCGACGCCGCTGCAGCCGCAGTTGACGGACCGCTGCGTGCTCGGTCTCATCAAACCGGATTCGTGGGCCGGGCTCCCGCCCGCCAAAGCGTTCCGCTCCGACGCCGACATGGCGCCGCTGCTCCGCCAAGCGGACGCGAACGAGCCCGGCGCGCTGTCGTATGCGGTGCCGCTGCTGATGCTCCAAGGCACCGCGGACACCACGGTCTCGCCCGTCGGCACCGATTTGCTGCGAAGCGATCTCTGCGCCAAAAGCACGGTGTTGACATACCGCCCGATGGCGGGCGCGACGCACAACGGCATGCTCCCCGGCTCGTTCGACATCGTGCAGCCGTGGGTCGACGCGCGCTTCACCGGCGCGGCGCCGGCCTCAAACTGCGCCGACGCACTGAAGGCCGGACCGTAGCTCAGAATTTCCGGCGTTCGCCTCCTACGGCGAACCTTCGAGAAGCGCTTGAAGCAATTGACGCCCGTGGGCCACGACGATGATGAGTGCTCCGCCATCATCCCGCTCTCGGTATACGATCACGACTGGCGAAACAGGCCACGTTCGCACGTATGGCGGCCCCTCGGTCAGATCTTCCCGTTGAGGTCCAAGGCGCGGATTGCCGTCGAGCATTTCGACAACCCGTTCAATTCGCTCCGCAACCTTGAGCGCATTTTGGGGTGACTGCTCCGCGATGTGAGCGATGATCGACTCGAGTTGTTCGGAAGCGTGTTGCGTAAAAATGGCGGCCATTTTTCGCCGCCATTTCTTGCTAGATCAAGGTGTGCCTGCTGCCGATACTTCGACCACGGCTTGGTGCTCGGCTTCGTCGATTATCCTGCGCACGCGCGCGAAGACGTTTTTCGCCTCGACGACCTTGCCTGATTCGAGGTCGTCAAGACCTTCCTGTACGAATCGCTTCAATGCCGCCTGGCGATGCGCGCGTTCCTCTTCCTGTTCTGCGAGCAACCGAAGGCCCGCCCGCACGACCTCGCTGCTGGAAGCATACTTGCCGCTGGCAACTTGCTCTCTCACGAACCGATCAAGTTGAGGCGTTAGAGAAACGGTCATCCTCCCATTTATACCAAGCTTTGGTATTTATTGGCAAGGCCAAACTCCGCAAGTCTTGCGTCGCTAATTACTCTGTGATACAAAGCTGGAAACACTCGAAACTTTGTGAGGCAGAGTAATGCTCAAGCAACTTGCCGGCGTCGCGCTCGTGCTCGTGGGCGCCACGATCGCGTGGTTCATCCTCGGTTCTACGATCGCGGTGCGCACGCAAGGCTCCGACGGCCCCCAGCGCGAGCAGCTCGCCGCGCAATGGGGCGCCGAACAGCGGCAGACGGCACCTTGCTTCTGGCGCACGGTGCGCCGGGTGGACATCACCAAACGGCAACCGTATTTCGAGCAGACGGCGGTCGCGCCGGCTTCGTCGCGGATCGACGTCGATCTCGCGCTCGACCCGCGCCAGAAGGGACTCCTCTGGTACAACACCTACGCCGTAGCGTTTACGGCAACGTACCAGGTGCCGAACCCGGGGGCCGCTGAGCCAATGCACGTCGACTTTGTGTTCCCTTCCGACGACGCAACATACGACGACGTCATGGTCGCCGTCGATGGGAAGCGCGTTCCCGTAACGAGCGCGAGCGGCGTCATCACGGGGCCGATTCCCGCCGGACGCGGGAAGATGTCGACGCTGAGCGTTCACTATCGCTCGCACGGCATCGGCACGTGGGCGTACCGGTTCGGCAACGGCGTCGGGTCGGTGCACGACTTCGCGCTCCTGATGCATACGAACTTTCACGCGATCGACTTTCCGCCCAAGACGCTTTCGCCGACCGTGAAGGAACAAACGGCCGACGGCTGGCGGCTCACCTGGAACTACCGCGAGCTCATCGGGGGATTCGGCGTCGGCATGGCGTTTCCGCAGCGGCTGCAGCCCGGACCGCTCGCGGAGCGCATCACCATGTGGGCGCCGCTCTCGCTGCTGTTCTACGTGTTCGTGATGCTGGTGATCACGACGCTGCGCCGCATCGAGCTCCACCCCATCAACTACTTTTTCCTGGCCGCCGCGTTCTTCGCGTTCCACCTGCTGTTCGCGTACACCGTCGACCGCATCCCGGTCGGCGTGGCGTTCGTGCTGTGCTCCGTGGTGTCGATGTTCCTCACCGTGTCGTATTTGCGGCTCGTCGTGGGTTTGCGGTTCGCCGCGGTCGAAGCGGCGTTCGCGCAGTTCTTCTACTTGATCCTGTTCTCGTACGCGCTGTTCGACGAAGGCTACAGCGGGCTGTCGATCACCATCGGCGCGATCGTCACGCTGTTCGTCACGATGCAGGTCACGGGGCGCATGGACTGGTCGGAGCGCTTCGCCGCCAAACGCCCGGTGCCGGCGGCCGTGCCTTACTCCTCGCCGTCGTAATAATCCGTCGTGGCGGTGCGCACGAGGCGTTTTTCCGGCGAGCGCACCGCCCACTTGTTGCTGTCCGGATAATGCGTCGACTCGCCGATCGGGTTGTCGGCGACGACGTACAGCACGAGATCCTGCGCGCCATCGTTTGACACCACGTGCGCTTCGCCGGGCTTGAAGATGAACGCGTCGCCCGCTTTGACCGGCGTCGTGCCGCCGTCGTGGCGCACGATTCCGGTGCCGGAGATAACGTGATAGAACTCCCACTGCGCACTGTGCGAGTGGAACGGGTACGGCGTCGTGCCCGGCGGCAGCCGCGCGATCTCCACGTCGAACGGGTGCCGCTCCTCCAGGTTCATCGACGTCGGGATACGGCCGAGCGATTCGGAGATTTGCTTGCCCGCGCCGCGGAACGTGCCTTTGGGCGACGACCACGTGAGCTCTTCGACGTCGTGGGTGTTGACGATACGCATGGCGCGTGCTTCGACGCGACCGTCGGCCGGCCAGCCAGGGGACCGGCGTCCGCCCGGCGAGTAAGTGCAGTTCTGATGCCGTCCTCCACCGCCATCGCGTTTTCGGGTGTCCAGAAGTGGTTCGGGACCAACCACGTGCTGGCCGACATCGACCTGGCGATCGCGGCGGGCGAGGTCGTCGTGGTGATCGGCCCGTCGGGGTCTGGCAAAAGCACCTTGATCCGCTGCATCAACGGTTTGGAGGCGGTGCAGGAAGGCACCGTCGAGGTCGACGGCAAGCGCCTGACCGCGAACGGCGGCGAGCTCGCGGCGATCCGGCGCGAGGTCGGGATGGTGTTTCAGGCCTTCCATCTCTATCCGCACAAGACGGCGCTGGAGAACGTCACGCTCGCGCCGGTCACCGTGAAGCGCATTCCGCGCGAGCAGGCCGAAGGCGAAGCGCGCGCGCTGCTCGAGCGCGTCGGGCTGCCCGAGAAAGCGGACGCGTACCCCGCGCAGCTCTCCGGCGGCCAGCAGCAGCGCGTCGCAATCGCGCGCGCCCTGGCCATGCAGCCCAAGGTGCTGCTGTTCGACGAGCCGACCAGCGCGCTCGACCCTGAGATGATCAAGGAGGTGCTCGACGTTATGAAAGCGCTCGCGCACACGGGCATCACGATGGTCGTCGTGACGCACGAGATGGGCTTTGCCCGCGAAGTCGGTGACCGCGTCGTCTTCATGGACGCCGGCCGCATCGTGGAGCAGGCCACGCCCGAGCAGTTCTTCTCCGCCCCCACCAACCCACGCGCCCAACTATTCTTGTCGAAAATTTTAGCTCACTAAGGAGTGCTCACCATGAAACTCGCCCGACGCGCAATCCTGACCGCGACGCTCGCCCTGGGAGCATCCCTGGTGCTGAGCGCCGCCGTGCCGTCGCGCGCCGCCGACGACAACTCGGTCGACGCGATCAATAAGCGCGGCACGATCAAGATCGGCGTGAAGTACGACGCGCCGCCGTTCGGCGCGCTCGACCCGAAGACGAATCAGGTCAGCGGCTTCGACGTCGACATCGCCCGCGCAATCGCCAAGCACGTTCTCGGCTCGGCCGACAAGCTCGAGCTGCAGCAGGTGAAGTCGGACAACCGCATCCCGCTGGTGCAGAACGGCGACATCGACGCGTTCGTCGCGACCGCGACGATCACGCCCGCGCGCATGAAGACGATCGATTTTTCGAACGTGTACTACCGCGCCGGCCAGTCGCTGCTGGTGAAGAAAAACTCCTCGGTCAAGACCTACAAAGACCTCGACGGCAAGAGCGTGTGCTCCGTGCAAGGCTCGACGCCGGAACAGACGATCCGCCGGCTCGTCCCCAAAGCGAACGTCGTGACGTTCGAGACGTATCCCGAGTGCCTCACCGCGCTGCGCGGGGGACGCATCGACGCCGTGACCACCGACAACGTCATCCTCGGCGGCTACGAAGCGCAAGACCCGAACAACCTCGAGCTGGTGGGCGGCCTGTTCACGTTCGAGCCGTACGGCATCGGCATCCGCAAGGGCAACGCGTCGCTGGCGAAGGCGATCAACGACACGCTGGCCGACCTCAAGCGGAGCGGCGAGTACGCGAAGCTGCACGAGCGCTGGCTCAAGAAAAAGGTCCCGTCGGACTTCGACAAGTGGTACGACATGCCGGCGGCGACCGCCGCGGAGCAGTTCGACAAGCAGAAGGCCGGCTAGGCAAGGATGGATTGGTCGGTCCTGCGCGATAACGCCGGTCCGCTCGCGCAGGGCCTTCTCGTCACGCTGGAAGTTTCGGCGCTCGCGCTGGTCTTGGCGCTCGCGCTCGGCGTGATCGTCGCGACGCTGCGCGTGTCGCCGGCGCCGGCGCTGCGCCGGGCAGGCACCGCGTACGTGGAGTTTCTGCGCAACATCCCGCTGCTGGTGCAGATCTTCTTCCTCTACCAGGCGCTGCCGAGCGTCGGGATCCGGCTCGACGCGTTTCTCTGCGGCGTGCTCGGGCTGGGCGTGTACACGTCGGCCTTCGTCGCGGAGGCGATCCGCAGCGGCATCGCTGCGGTGCCCAAAGGGCAGCTCGAAGCGGGCCTGTCGAGCGGGATGCGCTACACCACGGCGATGCGCACGATCGTGCTGCCGCAAGCGATCGCGAAAACCGTCCCGCCGCTAGGCAACACGACGCTGAACCTCATCAAGAACTCGTCGCTCGTGAGCACCATCACGATGCTGGACGTGCTCGGCACGGCGAAGCTCATCGGCGCGCGCTCGTTCGACTACGTGCCGATGCTCACCGGCGCGGCGATCTGCTATCTGATCGTCACGCTGCCGACGGCGCTGGCGGTGAACGTCCTCGAGAAGCGCTACGGGCGATGACCGATCTGAGCTGGCTGTTCGATCCGCGCACGCTGTTGTTCTTGGCGGGCGGCCTGGGCATCACGCTGGCGCTGGCAGCCGTGTCGATCGCCGTGTCGTTCGTGCTGGGCGTGCTGCTGGCGCTCGCGCGCCTTTCTCGCGTCCGGCCGCTCCGCATCGTCGCGACCATCTACATCGAAGGCATGCGCGCGCTGCCGACCCTGCTGGTCATCTTCTTCGCGTTCTTCGCGCTCCCGCGCATCATCGGCTTCAAGCTCGCGCCGTTCACGGCCGGCGCGATCGCGCTGTCGGCATTCACCGCGGCGCTCGTCGCGGAAATCGTCCGGGCGGGAATCCTCGCGGTACCAAAAGGGTTGACCGAGGCCGCGCAGTCCCAAGGGCTCTCCGGCGGCCAGACGATGCGGATCATCACGTTACCGATCGCCGTGCGCCAGATGATGCCGGCGCTGGTGGCGCAGTTCGTGACCCTGCTCAAGGACACGTCGCTGACCGCGGTCATCAACGTGCTGGACTTGACGGCGCGCGGCCAAATCGTCTTCGCCCAGCCGCCGTATCAGCCGATCCCGGTGTTCGGCCTGATCGCGCTGATCTATTTCGCGGTGAACTTCGCCCTGGGCCAACTGGGCCGCCGCCTCGAAACGCGCACGCTGTAGCGTAGCGACCGTCCGGCGCTCAGTACCACCCGTCGGCCAGCCGGAGGAGCTGGTCGACGGTCTTGTCGATCGTGGCGGCCGGCACTGCATCGTGCTTCGCGACGGCCGCGGCAAGCGCGGCTTCGAGCGCGCGTTCGAACGCCTCGCGGCGCCGCTTCTTCGCGGCGATCAGCGCTTCGAGCTGCGCGGGCTCGAGCCGCTTCGTCACCACGTCGTTGATGCGCGCGCGCAGCGTGTCGACCTCGGAGCGCGCGGCGTCGGACAGCGTCGCGACGCGCGTGCCGTCGGCGTGCGAGAGTCCCGTGGTCGGCGGCACGTACACGTCGAGCGGATCGAACCAGCCGTACTCGCGGCCAAACTTGCGGTACAGCTCGCCGATGTCGCGCCGCGCGTTCTCGCGCAGTTCGTGCGCGCGGGCGCGGAACGACGCCATCGCCGACAGCATCGACGCGCTCGCGTCGGGCGGTAGCGTGGTCTCGATCGCGCCGCGGTACGCTCGGTCGGCTTCATCCATCGCGGCGACGGCCGGCACGAACGCGCGTGCGATCTCCGGCTCATGCTGCTCGAGCGCGAGCCGCGCAGCGGCGACCGCCGCGAGCGTGAGCGCCAGCGGCGGCGGCGTGCGCTGCAAAAACCTCACGGTCGGCGGCGGATGAGATCTTGGAGGTCTTTGTCGATCTGGCTGCGCGTCACGTGCAGCTTGCTCTTGCGCGGCCGGGGCGCGCGCGGGGGGCGGGGCGCACGCGTCCGCACGCGCCCACGCAGCATCGCCGCGAGCGGCAAGCCGACGATCGCGGCAAGGAACAGAAACGGGATCGCGATCACGACATAATGCATGGGGAGGCCCCGTCACTTCGAGGCACCGTTCCGTTCGCCCGCCGGCTTGTCATGCGCAGCCGCCGCGCAGTATACAATGCGGGAGAGCATTTGCCGAATGCTATAGAGAGGCACCTTGGACTCTCGTGCCCAAGCCACCAAGGGCTACCTTGGCGGACGCCGGATCCCGCTCGGAAGGAGCGGTGCCTCAAACGCGCAACCTCATTTCCATAGAACGGTTCACCCAACCGGGAGAGAAAACGACATGGGCGGCATCAAGAAGTAGCCAACAGGCCGGGCGGCCATTAAAGAGTCCATAAGCAAACGCGGCAAGTGTTTGCTTTTTTATTTAAGGCTACAGCCAAGGCGGGGCTCGTCCCTAGCCATAACGAACTACCGTGGGATGGATTCAATCCAACCCCCTGTGCGCAAACACGTCGATGTCACGAAGAAATCCACATCGGCTTGGCAGCTCTTTTTCATCGTGGCAAACCTCGTGCTTTTCCTTTATCTCATGAGCGCGACGGTCGTATACGCCGGCGTACGGCTGGCGGCGGGCGGTTTCTCGCGAACGGCATGGTTCGACACGGCTGGTGCGTTCGTCTGGATGGTTGGTTTCATCGTCCTCCTGTACTTCGCAGAAGGGTCCGAAATCGCGGTGACGACGATCGTGGACCGGAATGAGGATGAGCTCGTGCTCAGCTCATCGGCGAAAGCATTGTTACGCAGGCTCAATGACAACATCAACGATTTCGTAAGCGGCCGGCAATTCATCGTCATCGTTCTGGTCGTTTTGTTCGCCGCCTTTTGCGAAGATTTCGTGCGATATTCTGCTGAACTTGCAAAAACAGCCGTTATACCGCCTCATTGGCTCGTTGCGGCATTTTTCAGCCCAATCCCGGTGAAGTTCTACGCGTTTGGATTTCCGATCTTGACCGCGCTGTGGCTTTCGCAGTTATATTCGAAGTTCGTTGCCCAGCGCCGCCCGGTGACGTTCTTTCAGGACGCTCGCAGAATCATCGCTCCGAGCCTCTGGCTGGGCCGCACAGTCATGGTCGGCTTCGTGAGCACAAAATTAGCGGCCTACGCACTTCGAGGCAAGCCGGAAGACGCCAGAACGCCCAGCCGCAGCAAAATGTATGAGGCGCTCGCCGCCTTTCGTGACGGCTTCGGCTTCGACACAACCGAGGTTCGGTTGACGATAAATCCGGCTGACGGAAGCCTCGACGTCATCGTTCGTTGTCATGTCCACGCGTACGCTTCGGGAGCTACACTGTTCGCTCAAAAAGATATTTGGGACGGACCGATCATCGGCGAGATGGATGTCAGCGTCAGTCGCGCCGCGACCTTGGGAGAGTTCACTTTTCGAGACGACCGAAAGCGGGTCGATTGGAGCTTCTTACTCGCAAAGCCGCTGCAATCGGGCGAGCAGTTCAATTTTGAGGCGCGCTATCATGTCGGCGCCGGTGGAGTGAAGTTCGGACAAGGGTCCGTCGGCGAGTTCTTCTACGAGCAGCGTAAGTACCCGATGCGCAACCTCGTGGTCGTCGTGCGCCTAACTGATACGAGCACGCTCATCTTGAATCCCGGTCGAATCATCGCGACGATCTCCGATGACGGAGAAACGGACTCTCGGGAAGCGGCACGATCCGGAAGCCGGGTCGTAGCGAAGGACGGCGGGATCGATTTCCATCTCGAATACCCGCTGATGGGGGGAACGTATACGTGCGAATGGACCATGGCGGTCAAGGCGAAAGGGTTGCAGCTACCGCTGTAACCAACGAAGCTGTGAGTTGAGCTCTACGCGATTCGCTCCTTGCGCGGGCCGGCCAGCGATCCCGCCGTCACCGACGCGGTCACCATGACGCCGTAGAGCAGCATCCCCAGGCCCAGCGCAACGAACAGCCACTGCAGCGAGCCCGTTGCGCGCAGCGCGAACCAGCCGCCGCCCAGCGCGACGAGCATGCGCAGGAAGCCCGCGAAAAGCGGCCAGCGCAGCCGGCCCGCTCCCTGCGACGCGAAATACAGCGCGAGACCCAAGCCGAAGAAACCGTAGAACGGTCCCGCTGCATGCAGATACGCCGAGCCGGTCGTCAGCATCACGGGATCGTGTCCGAAGAGCCCGAGCCACGCGCGCGGCCACATTGCGGCCGCAACGCCGATCGCTTCGGTCATCGCAAACGCGATCGCGCCGCCCACCAGCGCGATGCGCAGCGCGCGGTCGCCCTGTCCCGCGCCGATGTTCGTGCCGACCAGCGCGACGAGCGGCGCACCCAAGCCGAACACGAGCGGAATGAGCAAATATTCCAAGCGCGCGCCGGTGCCATAGCCGGCGACGCCCGCCGGTCCGGCGGCCGTTGCGACGAGCGCGGTCGCGACGCCGATCGTGACGTTCGTCTGCAGCGTCGAAACCGTCGCGACCGCGCCGACGGAAAGGATCGCGTTGAAGAAACGCCGCTGCAATCGCGCCAAGCGCACGCGCACGACGCTGCCGCCCGACAGCACGTACCACGCGAGCGCGACGAGGCCGACGGCGAACGACGTCAGCATCGCCACGCCGCCGCCCGCGATGCCGAGTGCGGGGAACGGCCCGATCCCGAAGATCAGCAGCGGCGACAGCGGCACGAGGATCACCGTGCAGCCGCAGATGACGAGCGCCGGCACGAGCATGTTGCCGGTGCCGCGCACTGCGCTGGCGAGCGCGTTCATGAGCCACAGCAAGACGTTGCCGGCGAACACGACGTTCGAATAGCGCAGCGCCGCATCCAGCGACGCGCCGCGGCCGCCGAGCGCGCGGTACAATTCAGGCCCGAACACCAGCACCAGCACCGACGCGAGCGCGCCCAGCACTGCGTTGATGACCAGCGCGTGGAGCACGAGCGCGTCGGCGTCGTCGGGGCGTCGCGAGCCGAGCGCGCGCGCGATCGCCGACGAGATCCCGCCGCCCAGCGAGCCGGCCGAGATCATCTGCATCAGCATCACGCCCGGAAACACGAGCGCCATGCCGGCCAGCGCGTCGGTGCCGAGCCGCCCGACCCAAAACGTCTCGATCAGTCCGGAGCTGGCCTGCGCGAGCATGACGACGACGTTCGGCCACGCCATGCGCAGCAGCAGCGGCACGATCGGGGCGTGCAAAAGCGCGCTCGTGCGAGGGTCGAGCGCTGAGGCCGGTCGGGGTGCCGCCTCGGGAGCTACGGCAATCGCGCGAGCCACGTCCGGCCCAGCATACCCGAGCGACTTGCTTTATGCAAGTCACCTCCGCCTCGCCACCCTGAGCCGCTCCGTTTTTGTCACCCTGAGCCTGTCGAAGGGTGAGCCACGATCGTGGCGCATGCTTCGACCAGGCTCAGCATTGCGGCGAAAAGGACGGCCATGCCCGAACACCGTGTAGTCGTGACCTCGCCGGCGCGCGAGCTCGGATCCGTGGATTCCGTGTACGAGGTGTTCGCCGACGAAGAGAAGCTCGGCGAGCTGCGCATCAGCCGCGGCGGCGTCGACTGGTGGCCGCGCAGCGCGCGCATCGGCCATCTGCTGACGTGGGAGCAGTTCGCCGCGCGGATGGAACAACGCCCGTGAGAATCCGGCCGCTGCGCCGCGCGCTCGCAGCGGCAATCGCGTGCGCCGTCACGTCGGCGGCATTGACGACGTCAGCCGTTGCGCCGGCCGCCGCGCAGGGCGACGAAATGCGCGCGATCGCGCGCGATGCGTACGTGTTCGGCTACCCGCTGGTGCTGATGGAAGTCACCAAACGCATCGCGACGGCGGCGTCGAGTCCCGGGCAGTTCGTGCACATGCTGTCCGGGCCGACGCCGGCGTTTCGCATCGTCGTCGCGCCCAACGGCGACACGCGCTACTCCTCGGCATGGGTGGATCTGTCCGCGGAGCCGCAAGTACTGCACGTGCCCGACGCGGGCGGCCGGTATTTCGTCGCGCAGGTGATGGACGCGTGGACCGACGTCATCCTCGATCCCTCGCCGCGCATCGCGGACTCGTCGCCGGGCAACTACGTGCTCGTCGGACCGAACTGGAACGGCAGCACCGGGCCCGGTCAGCGCGTCGTGCGCTCGTCGACGAACGAGGTCTGGATCCTCGCGCGCACGCGCGCGCTGCCCGGCGATCCGCCCGAAGCGATCACCGCGATCCAGCAGCAATATACCGTCACGCCGCTGAGCCGCTTCGGCGACGCATCGTACGAGCCGCCGCGCGGCGTGCTGCGCGAGCCCAACGTGCCGACCGGGCCGACGCCGCCGTCCCTCGTCGCCGCAATGGCGCCCGACACGTTCTTCACCGCGCTCGCCGCGGCGCTCGCCAAGAACCCGGCGCGCGCGAACGACCGCCCGACGGTCGAACGCCTGGCGCGCATCGGCGTCGTGCCGGGCAAAGCGTTCGACGCGACGACGCTCGCCGCGGCGCAGCGCGCGCAGCTCGACGACGGCGTGCGCGACGCGCACGCGCTGCTCGACCGTTACGACGCGCCGGCGGTGCCGCACGTCAACGGCTGGCGATGGACGGCCAACACCGGCCGCTTCGGCACGGACTACCTGTACCGCGCGTTCATCGGGCAGACGCTGCTCGCCGCGAACCTGCCGGAAGACGCCGTCTACCCGGAGACCAGCGTCGATGCCAACGGCGCCGCGCTGACCGGCGTGCGCCGCTACGGGCTGCATTTCGACCGCGCGCAACTGCCGCCGGCGCGCGCGTTCTGGTCGCTCACGCTGTACTCGCGCGACCACTACCTCGTGCCGAATGCGATCGACCGCTACACGCTGCGCGATACGAACCTCAAGCGCAACGCGGACGGCTCGATCGACGTGACGATCCAGCACGACGCCCCGGCCGGCGATCAGACGAACTGGCTTCCGGCGCCGGCCGGCCCGTTCGTCGTCACGCTGCGCATGTACTGGCCGCTGCCCGCCGGCCTCGACGGCACGTATCGCGTCCCGGGAATTCAACCGCGGTGACCGACATCGCCGAATGCACGGTGAGCACCGGGCGCCATACCACGTTCTACCTCGAAGCGGGCCCGCCGGACGGGCCGCTGCTGGTCTTCGTGCACGGCTGGCCCGCGCTGTCGATCATGTGGCGCCGTCAGCTCGAGCATTTCGCCGCGCTCGGCTACCGCTGCGTCGCGCCCGACATGCGCGGGTACGGGCGGTCGAGCGCGCCGCACGACCGCGCTGCGTACGCGCTGGAACACATCGTGCACGACATGGTGGAACTGATGCACGCGCTCGGCGCGGAGCGCGCGATCTGGATCGGGCATGACTGGGGCAGCGCCGTCGTGTGGGCGCTCGCAGCGCATCATCCCGAGCTGTGCCGCGCCGTCGTGAGCCTGTGCGTGCCCTACTTCGCGAACGGCTTCGCGCCGTCAACGGTCATCCCGCTCGTCGACCGCAACGTGTACCCCGAGGCGAGATATCCGGCGGGCCAGTGGGACTACCAGCTCTTCTACGAGCAAGACTTCGACGGTGCGCGCGCGGCGTTCGAAGCGGACCTGCCCGCGACGTTCAAGGCACTGTACCGTGCCGGCAGCGCGCAAGACAAGGGCAAGCCGTCGCCCACCGCGCGCATCACGCGTGACGGCGGCTGGTTCGGCGGCACCGGCCGCGCGCCCGACGTGCCACGCGATCCGGCCGTGATGTCCGAGCAGGAACTTGCCGAGTACGCCGCGGCGTTTGCGCGAACCGGCTTCTTCGGCGCGAACGCCTGGTACACGAACAACGACCGCAATGTGGACTACGCGTCGCACGTGCGCGACGGCGGCGTGCTGCGATTGCCGGTGCTTTTCGTGCACGCAACGTACGACGCGGTCTGCGAAACCGTCGACTCGCAGCTCGCCGAACCGATGCGCCGCGACTGCATCGATCTCACCGAGCGCGTCGTCGACGCCGGCCACTGGCTGCCGCGCGAGAAGCCGGACGAGGTGAACGCCGCGCTCGAAGCGTGGCTCGCCGCACGCGGCTTGAACAGCGCATGAGCGGCGCTACTGCTTGTTGATCGTACCGCGGCAGTTCGGCGCGCCGCACGTGCAGCGCTTGCGGTCGGAGTGCAGCGACGACACGTAGTCCACCGTGATCTCTTCGCCGGGGCGGATGTCGCGCAGCGCGAGCACCAGCAGATGCTTGCCGAACGTCTGCATGAAGCTGTTGGGGTTGCACGAGTGGTTGATGTAGTGCGTGCCGTTGCCGCCCACGGCCCCGTCGATGCTCCAGCGGTCGTCGAGGCCGCTGATGCGCAGGACGCGCCGCCCGCCGCGCCGTTCGCCCTCCGCGTTGGTGATGCGCTCGCCCGTGTACTCCGCGATCTTCCTGCGCCGCGCGAAGGGCGCGGCGGCGAAGCATCCCTTGCCGTGGATCGCCGACTTCTTGACGGCCAGCCCGGGCGCCAGACGCGATCTCATCGCTCGCCGCGCAGAAAGCGCGCTAAATACGGTGCCGTCCGGCTTTGCGGCGTTTGCGCGACGTGGGCCGGCGTGCCGGACACGACGATGCGGCCGCCTTCGTCGCCCGCACCGGGGCCGACGTCGATCACCCAGTCGCTGCCCGCGACGACGCGCATGTCGTGCTCCACCACGATGACCGTGTTACCCGATTCGACGAGCCCGTCGAGCTGCGCCATCAGCTTCTCGACGTCCGCCGGATGCAATCCGGTGGTCGGCTCGTCCAGCACGTACAGCGTGTCGCCGCGCTGCGCGCGCTGCAGCTCGGTCGCGAGCTTGACGCGCTGCGCCTCGCCGCCGGACAACTCGGTCGCCGGCTGGCCAAGCCGCAGATAGCCCAGCCCGATCTCGCGCAGGACGTGGAGCGACCGGCACACGTGCGCCTCGTCGGAAAAGAAATCCCACGCGTCGTCGACGGTCAGCGCCAGCACGTCCGCGATCGTCTTGCCGCGATAGGCGATCGTGAGCGTCTCGGCGTTGTAGCGCGAACCGTGGCACGTGGGGCACGGCGCGTACACGCTGGGCAGAAACAGCAGCTCGACCATCACGAAGCCTTCGCCCTCGCACGTCGCGCAGCGGCCTTTGGCGACGTTGAACGAGAACCGTCCGGCATCGAAGCGTTTCGCGCGCGCCGCCTTCGTGCCGGCGAACAGCTTGCGCACCGCGTCGAACAGCCCGGTGTACGTCGCGAGGTTCGAGCGCGGCGTGCGGCCGATCGGCTTCTGGTCGACGCGCACCAGGCGCTTCACGCGCTCCATGCCGCTTGCGATGCGCCCGCGCGTCGCGATCACCGGCTCGCGCTCGAGCGCTTCGCCTTCGTCTTCCACCGCGACGTCGGCGCCGAGATGTGCGGCGACGAGCTCCACGAGCGCCTGGCTCACGAGCGTCGACTTGCCCGAACCGGACACGCCGGACACGGTGGTGAACACGCCGAGCGGGAACGCGGCGTCCAGATCGTTTACGTTGTTGCGCGTGACGCCGGTGAGCTGCAGCCAGCCGCGCGGCGCGCGCGGTTCGCGCTGCGGCAGGACGTGTTCGCCGAACAGATGACGGCGCGTCTGCGACTGCTCGATCGTGCGCAACCCGTCCGGCGGTCCGCTGTACAGGATGCGCCCGCCGTGCCGGCCCGCCGCGGGGCCGACGTCGACGATCCAATCCGCATGGCGGATGACGTCCAGTTCGTGCTCGACCACGAACAACGAGTTTCCCGACGCCTTGAGCTGATCGAGCGCGGCGAGCAGCGCCTCGGTGTCCACCGGATGGAGCCCCGCTGACGGTTCGTCGAGCACGTACACGACGCCGAACAGGTTCGAGCGCACCTGCGTCGCGAGGCGCAGCCGCTGCAGCTCGCCCGGCGAGAGCGTCGGCGTGCTGCGCTCGATCGTGAGATACCCCAAGCCCAGATCGAGCAGCACGGCGAGCCGCGCGAGGAGATCCTCCGCGATGCGCTGCACGACGAGCGCTTTTTCCGGGTGCTTGGCCGCAAGCGCCGCCAGCCGCGGTTCGGTCGACTTCGCGTATGGCTGCATCAGCACGGTCAGCCGCTTGAGCGGCACGCGCGCGATCTCCGCGAAGTCCATTCCGGCGAACGTCACCGACAGCGACTCGCGGCGCAGTCGCTTGCCGTGGCACAGCGGGCACTCGCTGCTCACCATGAACTGCGCCGCGCGCTTCTTCATCAGCGCGCTCGCCGTCGTCGCGAACGTCTGCAGCACGTGCTTGCGCGCGCTGGTGAACGTGCCCTGATAGCTCGGCTCTTCCTTGCGCTTGAGCGCGCGGCGTGTCTGCGCGGGCGTGTAGCCCGCATACACCGGCACGGTGGGCTGCTCGTCGGTGAACAGCAGCCAGTCGCGGTCTTTCTTGGGCAGCTCGCGCCACGGGCGGTCGACGTCGTAGCCGAGCGTGACCGCGATGTCGCGGAGATTCTGCCCGTGCCACGCCGTCGGCCACGCGGCGATCGCGCGCTCGCGGATGGTGAGCGACGGATCGGGGACCATCGAGCGTTCGGTGACGTCGTAGATGCGCCCGAGACCGTGGCAGCGCGGGCACGCGCCGGCGGGCGTGTTCGGCGAGAACGCTTCGGCGTCGAGGTGCGGCTGCTTGGGCGGATACACGCCGGCGCGCGAGTACAGCATGCGCAGCAGGTTGGAGAGCGTCGTCACGCTGCCGACCGACGAGCGCGTGGTGGGCGAACCGCGCTGCTGCTGCAATGCCACGGCGGGCGGCAAGCCGTCGATCTCGTCCACCTCGGG
This sequence comes from Vulcanimicrobiota bacterium, assembly GCA_963723635.1. Classification (GTDB taxonomy): domain Bacteria; phylum Vulcanimicrobiota; class Vulcanimicrobiia; order Vulcanimicrobiales; family Vulcanimicrobiaceae; genus Vulcanimicrobium. The sequence continues at coordinate 32,995 of CAVRRP010000018.1, forward strand.
CACGGACATCTGGTTGAACAGCCGCCGCGCGTACGGCGAGACGGATTCGAGGTAACGCCGCTGGGCCTCGGCGTAGAGCGTGCTGAATGCGAGCGACGATTTGCCCGAGCCGGACACGCCGGTGAAGACGACCAGCGCCTCGCGCGGAATCTCGAGATCGACGTTCTTGAGATTGTGCTCGCGCGCGCCGCGCACGCGCACGAACCCGGCCGGCGGTTGCTTCAGTGCGGCATCTCCTCGTCGTCGAGGCCGAAGTAGTGGCCGAGCTCGTGGATCACGGTCTCGCGCACTTCTTCGACGGCTTCTCGGCGCGTGCGGGCGACGCGGTTGATCGGGCCGCGGAAGATCGCGATTTCGTCCGGCATCAGCGGCATGTCGTGCGTGCGCTCGGTGAGCGCGACGCCGCGGTAGATGCCCAGCAGCTCGTCCGGTTCGTCTTCGTCGTTGCCGTCGTGCTCGAAGCTGGCGACGTCCTCGTCGTTGGGCTCCTCCTCCACGGTGATGATGACGTTCTCGACCATGTCGGCGAACCGCTTCGGCAGCGAGTCGAGCGCTTCGCTCACCACACGCTCGAACTCGGCTCGCGACAGCTCTCCGCTCCTCATGTGCGCTCGCCTTCTTCTCCGTGCGCGGCGATCCATCCGAACGATGCAGGCGAACCGAGGAACCGACGGCGCGGGCCGGCTCAAAGGGAGCGCGACGGCTCGCACAAAGAGACATGCGGTGATCCTGGTTCGGCCTCGTGCGTGGTGGTTCAACAAGGTGCCGCTCTCCGTCACCTTGGTGCTGCTGCTGCTCGACGGCCGGCCGTTCTCCGCCGCCGCGCTCCTGGGCCTCGCGGCGGTCGTGCTCACGATCTGCGCGGTCGGCAATTACGGCTACGCGGTCAACGAGCTCTACGACGTCGACGAAGATGCGCGCGCGGGCCGCGCCAACGCCGCGGCGGCAGCCGGTTCGCGGCGCTTGTGGGCGATCGTCGGCGCGTCCGCGCTGTGCGCGGACGCGTTCGCCGCGGTCGCCGCCGGCGCGGTCGCCGCGGTCCTCACGCTGCTCGAGCTCGCGCTGCCGTTGGCGTACTCGGCGCCGCCGTTGCGAATCAAGGAGCGCAGGTGGCTGGGTGTGTGGGCGGACGGCCTCGCGGCGCACGTCTACCCGGCGGTGCTCGCGCTGCTCGCGGTCGCGCACTACGCGCTGCGCCCGGTGACGCCCGCGCTCGTGATGTGCGTCGCGGTCTGGTCGGCCGCCGCCGGCCTGCGCGGCATCCTCTCGCACCAGCTGCACACGGCGGATCGCGACCGCGACGCGGATTTGCGAACGATCGTTCACGATCTCGGCCACGCGCGCGTCGAGCGGTTCATCGTCGCCGCGCTGCTTCCGCTCGAAGTCTGCACGTTCGGCGGCGCGCTGATCGCGTGCAACGCCGGTATCGTACTATGGATCTGCGTTGCCGTTTACTTGATCTACGAGACCGTGAAGACGGTCAGCGGCCGTTTCCGCGTGACCGCGTTCCGACCGCAAGGCCAGCCGTATCTGCCGTTCGTCGAGGAAAGCTTCTACAAAGCGTGGGGCCCCGTCGTGATCGCGCTCGATGCCGCGAGAGCGGACCTCCGGTACTTGCTCGTCGTTCCGGCGTACGCGCTTCTTTTTCGGCCCCACCTCGAAACCGAAGCGCGTCGGTTCGGCGCGGTGCTCGCTGCACTTCGCGTCAATCGAGCCAGGGAGTCTTCCGCCCGTTCCAATGGAGAATCCTGACCTCCGGAAGCGCCGCGCGCAGCCGTTCGACGAGACCGTCGTTCCACGCGAGCGTTTCCGGCGAGACCGGCGCGTTGTCGACGCAGAGGTTCCACGTCGCGCTCGGCAGCACGCGGTGCTCCAGGCCCAGCGACTGGATCGCCCAGATCAGCGCGCCTTGGTCGTGCCACGAGATCGCGTCGCGCACCGTACGGTCGCGCGCGGCGGCGGCGATGGGCAGCACGTACGCGTCGAGCGCGGCGTCGTCGCGACCGCGCCGCCAGCCCGACACGCCGCCGTTCACCACGGGAACGTTCGGATCGAAGTCGCGCCGAATCGGCAGCAGGCGGTACAGCGCCGGACGGTTGGGCGTGAGCTCGGGCGCCTTGTTCTCGGGCGTGAACACCGGACCGTCATCGAGCATGCCGAACAGCTCGTCGAGGCCCCGCAGCACGACCACGTCGCAGTCGAGCCAGAACACGTCCCGCAGCGGCGCGGCGCGGATCAGCAGCGGGCAGATCCAGAGCGGCCAAATGCGCTTGTCGGGTTTGGCGAGCGGGGCGCTGTCGCAAGTCGCCGCGATCAGCTCCGCGATCAGCGGGTCGTCGGGCAGGTCGAGCACCTGCAAGTTCGGCCTGCGGCTCGCATCGTCGCGCTGCGCGGCGCTCAGGCCCGCGTCGTAGCACACGACGCGGCAAGGGTCGCTGGTTTGAATCGACGCATGCAACTGGAGCAGACCCGGATAATAGTTGCCGTCGCAAAGCGTCACGACGCCGCGTTCGGTCACGTCAGGTGCGCGGCGGCCTTCATCTCAGCATGCCGGGGAGAGAACTTTCAACGCATCGAGCGCGCGGATCAAGCGCTCGTCGCGCGCGAACGCTCCCGTCGCCAACCCGCCGGCGATCTCGTCTTCGGTGACGACTTCGTTGCGGTACACCTCGTCGAGCTTGCCCTCGAGATACAGCTGGTAGAGATGCCGCCACGTCTTCCCGATCGTTTGATCGAGCTCCGTATTGCGCGCGTACGCAGCACCGCCCTTGACGATCTTGTTGAAGAACTGCGCGCGCGAGCGAACGGGAAAGTGCAGGATGGTGAGCGGCGCCGGCGCGCAAAGCGCCAAGCGGCTGCCGGTGTGCACCCGATGATTTCCCTGTTCGACGACGAGGTCCGGGACGGCGCGATGCGCGACCTTGCGCGGTAACGACTGGCCCAGCGCGTTCACGGAAACGACCTGCCGAACGTCCATGCGGCGCCAGAACGGCTCGCCGCTTTCGGCCCGAGGAACGAAGTTCGTGCGCTCGACCGACGCCGCGACGGCATCGGGCCGGACGGACGCGAGCGCGTCCTTGATCGAGCCCGCATGGGGCCACCAAAACTCGTCGGCGTCGCTGTTGATCACCCAATCGGCGCGCAATTCATGCACGGCACGATGAGCCATGTGCGTCACCCACCGGCCTTGCGAATAGTCGTCCCGCGGCTGAAACAGATACCGGAGGCAGCCGGCTCGCTCGTACTCGCGCGCGATGTCCGCGGTGCCGTCGGTCGAGAGGTTGTCCATCAAGATGATTTCATCGACGCCGGCGGCGAGATGGAAGTCGAGATGCTCCCGAAGAATATCCTCCTCGTCCCGTACGAGCAGGGTCATGACCAGCTTCATCGTGCACCGCGAGTGTTCGCCCTCGGCAGCCCGCTTCTTGCCGCGGCCCGAGGACCTCGCTTGCGTCGCTCACGCTGCGAAGCGACTTAGCTTGCGCCGCTCCGCCCGACGGCGACGGCGTAGATCACGGCATTCTGCGCGCCGTCAAGGCCGAGTGCGGCGTTCACGCCGTCGTCGCTGAAGCCGCCCATGCAGAGCGTCTCGAGGCCGCGCTCGGCGCTCGCGAGACAGATGTTCTCGGCGACGTGACCGCACTCCAGCAGGATGTAGCGGTAGCCGCGCGGCCCGTACTTCGACAGCGTGCGCGCGAACTCGACCGTGAGGAAGATCAGCGCGTTCGCGTTGCGCGTGAGCTCCGGCTGCAGCAGCTGCGCGCGCAGCACGGCGAGCGGCGCAGCGGCGGAAATCGGCTCGAGCTCGTGCGCGACCGGAACGTAGCGATAGACGCCGTCTTCGATGCCGTCGACGCGCTCGGCCGCCACGTAGACGTCGAGCGGATACAGTCCGCCCGCCGACGGCACCGCGCGCCGGAACAGTCCCCAGCCGGGCGTCGTTTCCGCGCGGTCGACGATGCCGTACGCGGCATGCAGGATGCCGCCGAACGACTCCTCGTCTAACGGCGCCGGCGCGAACGCGCGGCACGACCGGCGCCGCGCGATCAGCGCGTCGAGCCGCGAATCGCCGCGCGCCGGCGGCAGGGCGACGGTCTCGCCGTCCGCCTCGCGGTAGCGCGGCAGGTGCGGCTCGGCGTACGCTTCGGCGTTGGTCCACACCGCCGAGTTGAGATGGTACAGCAGCGCGAGGGACGTGGCGTCGTCGGATGCGAGCATCGAACACCTCAGGCGAGCGGATGCGGGCAGCGGTTGATCTCGGCTTCCGTGCGGACCGCGTCGCCGTACCCGAGCCGGCGCGGCATGTCGAACAGCCGCGCGCCGCCGAGCCGTTCCTGACCGAAACCGAAATGGATCGGCTGCAACCCCGGCACGAGCGTGCGCACGACGTGCATCGGGTAGCCGGCGAGATCCGGCGTGGTGAGGTCGACGTAGGCCGGATCGTAGCCGGCGCGCTCGAGCGCGTCGAGCACGACGCGCAGCTTGTCCGCCGCCGCGACGCCGTTGGACGCAGCGGCCGCGCGCGGCGCGCGAACGGGCGGATCGAGCAAGAACGCGAGCTCCGCGAGCCGCTCGGCCGGGAAGAACAACGCTGCGTGATCGTCGAGCGTGCGCACGTCTTCGCAGCCGCGGATCGTCGGCGCGCCGCGGGTCTCGGCGCAGCGCGTGACGAGCCCGGGATGGCTTTGGCTCGCTTCGCACAGCGCGCGCAGCACCGCGTCGTCTTCGGCGAGGCTGCATCCGAGCCCGACGACGACCGCGGGCCCGGCGCCCGTCGTGTCGAGCAGCACCGCCATGACGGCGTGCACCGGCAGCTCGGTCGCCAGCGCGAACGCGCGGACCTCGACACCGCCGCGGCGGTACGTGCGCACGATGCGCGCGGCGGGCCCGCGCAGCGCCGCCACGTCGATCTCCGGAACGGGCAGGCGGTGCAGCCACGTCACCAGGAACGCATCGCGCTCGACGAGCTCGAGCAGCCCGGCGAGGATCGCGTCGTCGAGCGTCGCGCCCGCTCCGAGCCCGTTGGACGTGGGCGAGCAGAAGTACGCTTCATCGTGGTTGCCGACGTAGTCGAGATACACCAACGACGTCGCGACGAGCACCGGCCGGTCGCCCCGCACCCGCCGTCCTTCGATCCACGGAACCGGCGCCGCCGGGTTCCAGCGCGGGTACGGGATCGCGCCGCTCGCGTACTGCGCGTCGGAGAACAGCACGGTGTCGGGCGGCGCGATCATGTCGCCCCCCAGCTCCGCGAGCGGTGCGCGCACGAACGCGTCCAAGCGCGGCTGCGCGGAGCAGTAGCGCTCCATCGCTTCGCCGATGGCGCCGGCGATCGCGTCGTCGTCGGTGAACCCGCGTCCTGTCCCCGTGCGAATCTGCGGTTCGGCTTTGCGGTAGTCGAAATGCGCCAGAGTCGCTTGATAGAACACCGGCGGCGTCGGCTCCGACGCGCCGCGCGCCAGCCGCTGCACGGTGCGGACGAGCCCGAAGCGCGGGTTCACCAGCTCGCGCAAGATCATCGTGTGGCGCTGTACGCGGGCGTTTGGGCCGCCGGCGCATGCGGTGCGCGCGGAAAGCACACCGGGCAATCCGGTTTGCGCAGCACGGTGTACCGGTCGAGCTCGAGCTTCACGAGATCGAACACGAGCACGGCGCCGCGCGTCGCCGGCGGCAAGCCGCAGACGCGGTTGAAGATCTCCAGGCCCGCGAGGTTGGCCGCCAGCCCGATGCCGAACGCGACGTTCTCGCGCCGGTCGCTGTCGTCGCGCTCGCGCCGGTCGAAAAACGATTGCTGCGCGAACGCGCGGTACGGGTCGCTCTCGCACGCGACGCCGCGCATGGTCGCGCACAAAAAGCAGGCGCCGCCGCCCGGCTCGACCGTCGGGCCGACGAGCACTTCGAAGCCGCGTGCGACCGCCGACAGCCACGGGATGCCGAGCGCGGCGCACACGCGGTTGAGCCGGAAGCTCGTCGCGACGTCCGCGGCGTCGACGCACGCCACGACGAAGTCGCTCCCTGCAATCGCCGCCGCGGTCGCGTCGTCGTCGGCCGGCGGTGCGACCGCCGCCGACACGGTGACGTCCGGCGCGCTCTGCGCGAGACGGTCGCGCAGCGCATCGGCGCGCGGCCGGCCCACGTCGGCGAGCGCGTACGCCGCGCCGAGCGACGTATCTTGCGGCCGCACGGTGAGCGCGTCGACCACGTGGAGCGTGCGCGCGCCCGCGGCGACCAGCGCCTGCGCGAGCGCGGCGCCCAGACTGCCCGCGCCGACGAGCGTGACGCGCATTCGCGCGAGCGCCTGCGCGACCGCTTTGGCGTCGGCGCCGAGCTCGTGCACGTAGTTCGCCTGCGGCGCCGCCCGCCGCATCGCGTCCGCCGCGGCGGGATCGTCGTCGAGATATTCGAGCAGCCGCTGCTGCCCGAGCAGCTCGAGCGCGGCATCCAGATCCTCGGGTTCGAACACGTCCGCGACGCGCGTGCGAATCTCGTCGAGCTCGTGCGAGCCGTCCAGCAGCGGCACGACGTAGCGGGTGAATTCGCGCAGGAACCGGCCTTTGAGGTCGATGCGGCGGCGCTCCGAGAGAACCGTCAGCGCCTCTTCGCCGCTGCTGTCGGGCGGCTCATACAGCAGGTAGTAGTTGGTGCGCAGTCTCGGCTTCATCGTGTCGTCCGTTCTCAGCATCGGCGCGTTGTTCGGAACGGCGCGCGCGAAAGACCGCGAGGCTCAAGTACCGGCCGTTCATTTCGGACATCAGCCGTTCGGCGACGAGCTCGCCCAGCGCCGCGATGACGTCGTCCGCGGGATACGGTCGCGCGCGCTCGATCAGGTTCGCGAGCGTCTGCGCGACGTCGCAGCGGTCGTAGAGCTCGGCCGCGAGCCCGGTCAGCACGTGCTCGGGTGCGCACGCGCACGCGCGCGTGTCGCGCAGCTCCAGCCGGTCGCCGGCCCATACGGCGTCGAGCGCGGGCTGCGCCTCCGGCGGCAGCTTCTTGGCCGTCCACCACGGGGCGAGCGCCTTGGACGTGTGCTCGATGTACTCCGGCGGTTTGCGGCCGTCGGCGTGCTCGAACTCGAAGAAGTACGCAAGGTTCTCCAGCTCGCGCCGGTCGAGCGGGTAGACGAAGTAGTATGCGTGCGTCGGGCGCACGCGGCGCAGCGCGAACTGCTGCGACCGCATGTAGAGCGGGCTGAACCGGTCGAGGCGAATCGGCGAGCACGTCATCGGCGGCGGGAGGTGCGTCAGCAGCGGCACCAGCGCCGCCATCGCGTCGTACGCGGCGGGATCTTCGCCGGGGAAACCGCCGATGAGGTTCCACGCGACGTCGATCCCCAGTTCCGCGCACCAGCGGAGCAGCTGGATGTTCTGAAACGCCGTGCAACCCTTGTCCATGATCCGCAGCACGCCGTCGTCGAGGCTCTCGATCCCCGGCTGGATGCTGCGCACGCCGCCGTCGTACAGCGTGCGCAGCTGATCGTAGCGAAGGTTCGCCTTGACCTCGAAGAACAGCCGCACCTTGGGGCCTTCGTCGCGCAGCCGCGGAAACACGGTGTTCACATAGCGCATGTCGAGGATGTTGTCGACGAAGTCGACGCGCTCCATCGGGTGGCGCGCGAGCAGCGTGCGCAGCTCGTCGATCACGCGCTCCGGCGATTTGCTGCGGAACGCGATCGTGTCGCCGTTGAGCCCGCAGAACACGCAGTGGTGCTTCGCGCCCCACCAGCAGCCGCGCGCGCTCTCCATCAGCAGGCACGGCGCGATCTGCGCGCTTATCCCGGACGCGGCGATTTTCGCGAAGTAGTCGCGGTACTGCGGAACCGGCAGCGCGTTGAGGTCGACGATGGCGTCGCGCTCGCCGCCGGCGTCGCCCGCGGCGCTGACCAGCCCGGCCGGCACCGGCGCGTTCGGGTCGCGCAGATAGCGCTCCACGAACGCCGGAAAGAGGGCATCGCCCTCGCGCGTGCAGGCGTAGTCGACCCACGGGAACGAGCGCACGATCTGCTCGCCCATGACGCCTTCGCAGTTCGCGCCGCCGAACACGATGAGCGGCGGGTTCGGTGCCTCTTTGAGCAGCTTCGCCACCGCGAGCGACGCGCACGTCTGGTGAAAGGTCGTCGTGAAACCGACGATCTTCGGGGCGGCCGCCAGCAGGGCGTCCGCGCAGCGCCGGATGAAGTCGCGCCGCTTCTTGCGGGCGTCGAGCACGTTGTCGACCACGCCGGGCGGCGTGTGCGCGAGCACGTGCTCGACGTATTCGTGCGCGGGCGGAACCGCGTCGCCGAAGACGAGGTCCGCGAAGAACCATTCGCCGACGAGCGTGTCCGACCCGATCGCGTCGGAGATCTGGCGATAGAGATCCAGCCCGATCGCTTCGGCGAAGTCGACGTTGAAATACTCGATCGCGGCCGAGAAGCCGCGTTCTTCCAGCTCCGCCGCAAGGAGACTGACGCCGATCGCAGGGCGATCGACGTCGGCGAACGGCATGACGGCGAAGAGCACGTCCACCGGTCGCGCCTCGCGAACCGCGCTAACTCCCTTGCTGTTTGCCGAGCGAGCCGAACTGTGTTCCGGCACCGCCCGACGTCACGCCGCTGGCGTCGAACTGGATGCAGTCGAGAATCCCCGGGCGCGGGATGATGTGGGGATACACGATGCAGTTGTAGATGCAGTTGTAGATGATCGATGACGGATGGCTGGCCACGCACGGCGACGTCGTCTGCGCCGACTGCGTCGCGCCGGACGCCGCGGTGCGGCTGGCGATCAGCGACGCGACCTTTTGATACGCCGCGGCCTCTTCTTCGGTGACGGACCTCTGGGAGAGTTTGTCCTCGAGTGCGGCGATGCGCATCTCCAGCGTCTTCTCACGCTCGGATCGTTCGTTGGACATGAGACTTCCTCGCTACCCGGTGGGTGAAGCACGAAGCGCCCAAATAGATCACGGAGAACGCGATGCAAGCGAAGGCCGTCGGCGTTCTGCGGTTCCGGTAGTATAGATCAAAGGACCAAGCGTGTAAAGGCCTTCCCGAGCCGCGGTGCGGAAGCTCTCCACAAATACCGGCGCAGTGCCGGAAAGGAGTGACGATGAGCACGGTTCGAGTCCTGGTCGGCACCCGCAAAGGTGCGTTCGTCCTGACGGCGGACGGCAAACGCCAACAGTGGGACGTGAGCGGCCCGCATTTCGCCGGCTGGGAGATGTACCACCTCAAGGGCTCGCCGGCCGATCCGAACCGGCTCTACGCGTCGCAGACCAGCGGGTGGTTCGGGCAGCAGATCCAGCGCTCCGACGACGGCGGCAAAACGTGGGAGCCGGTGGGCAACAAATTCGTCTACGACGGCGTGCCCGGCACGCACCAGTCGTTCGACGGCACGCCGCGCCCGTGGGAGTTCAAGCGCGTGTGGCATCTCGAACCGTCGCTGACCGATCCCGACACCGTGTACGCGGGCGTCGAAGACGCCGCGCTGTTCAAATCAACGGACGGCGGGCAGAACTGGCACGAGCTGTCCGGCCTGCGCACGCACGGAACCGGGTCGTCGTGGCAGCCCGGCGCGGGCGGCATGTGCCTGCACACGATCCTGCTGGACCCGCAGAACGATCAACGGATCTTCACCGCGATCTCGGCGGCGGGCGCGTTCCGCAGCGACGACGCGGGCGCGACGTGGCTGCCGATCAACAAAGGTTTGCGCTCGGAGCAGATTCCGGACGAGGACGCGGAGGTGGGCCACTGCGTGCACCGGCTCGCGATGCACCCGGCGCGGCCGAGCACGCTGTTCATGCAGAAGCACTGGGACGTGATGCGCAGCGACGATGCGGGTAACTCGTGGCGCGAGGTCAGCGGCAATCTCCCGACCGACTTCGGCTTCCCGATCGACGTGCACGCGCACGAGCCCGAGACGGTCTACGTCGTGCCGATCAAGAGCGACTCGGAGCACTTCGTACCCGACGCGAAGCTGCGCGTGTACCGCAGCCGCACCGGCGGCAACGAGTGGGAAGCCTTGACGAACGGCTTGCCGCAGGAAAACTGCTACGTCAACGTCCTGCGCGACGCGATGGCGGTCGATTCCCTCGACGCGTGCGGCATCTACTTCGGCACCACCGGCGGCCAGGTGTACGCGTCGGCGAATGCGGGCGACAGCTGGGCGCCTATCGTCCGCGATCTCCCGGCCGTGCTGTCCGTCGAAGTGCAAACGCTGCCGTGACGGGGCAACGATCGGCATGACGGAGTCACCGTCCTGGTGATCCGCGTCGTCCTACCCGCGCACCTGCGCACGCTGTCGCGCCAGAACGGCGAGGTGCACGTCGATGTCGACGGCCGGGCTACCGTCAGCGCGGTGCTCGACGCGCTCGAGACGCGCTTTCCGGTGCTGCGCGGCGCGATCCGCGACCACGTCACGCACAAGCGCCGCCCGTTCGTGCGCTTCTTCGCGTGCGAACGCGATCTCTCGCACGAATCGCCCGACGCGCCGCTGCCCGACGCGGTCGTCTCGGGCGCGGAGCCGCTGCTCGTCGTGGGCGCGATGGCGGGCGGTTAGGCCGCCGCTCGCGATCGAGGTCGCGCGGCGACGGTTTTTCGAGCCGGCGCCGCTCGCTTGGGGATCAGGAACAAGAACGGGATCGTCAAGGCGAACATGATCGCCGACACGCGGAACAGATACAGATACGAGATCGTGCCTGCGTCCGCCGCGATCATGTTCGCGAGCGTGCTCGCCGTGCGCGCGATACCGTGCGCGTGCACCTCCGCCGCGACCTGCGCGTTCTGCAGCGTCTCGGCGCCCGACAGGACCGACTGCGCGAGCGCCGCGTGCCGCACTTGAATCACTTGCAGCACCGCGATGCCGATGTTGCCGCCGAGCAGCCGGACGACCGACGCGATGCCGGTCGCGTCGGACATGTTCTTCACCGAGATGCCGGTCAGCGTGACGACGGTCAGCGGCACGAACAGCAAGCCCAGCGCGAAGCCCTGCAGCAGCCGCGGCATCATCACGTCCCAGTAGCCGGCGTCCGCGTTGAGCGCGCCCATCCACCACGCGCCCGCGGCGAACATCGCCAGCCCGCTCGCGATGATCATGCGCGGATCGAACCGCCGGTTCAGCTCGCCCGCGACGATCATGCTCGCCGCCGTGGCGAGCGAACCGGGCAGCAGGTAGAGGCCGGCGTCGTATGCGCTCAGATGCAGCGGCCCCTGAAAGAACAGCGGCGTCACGAAGTTGAGCCCGTACAGCCCGAAGCCGCTGATCACGCCGACGAGGTTGCCGACCGAGAACTGCACCGTCTTGAAGATGCGCAGGTTGACGAACGGGTGCTCCGCGCGCACCTGGTTCCAGACGAAATACCCCAGGAACACGACGGCGGCGACCGTCAGCAGCGTGATGGTGCTCGAGCTGAACCAGTCTTCGCGCTGACCGCGCGACAGCACGAACTGCAAGCTCGCGAGCCCGAACGCCATCGCGGAAAAGGCGAACCAGTTGACGTCGTGCTCCTCGCGCTCGGCCTTGGGCGTCGCGCCGAGCACGAAGTACGCCATCGCAAACGCAACGATGCAGAGCGGAATCTTGAAAAAGAACAGCATCTCCCAGTTCGCGTTGTCGATGATGTAGCCGCCGAGCGTCGGGCCGACGGCGGGGCCGACCATGACGCCCAAGCCGAAGATCGCCATCATCTCGCCGCGCCGTTCCGCCGGCACCGATTCGAACAGGATCGCCTGCGCGATCGGCTGCAGCGCGCCGCCGCCCAGCCCTTGAACGATGCGATAGAAAATGAGCGTATAGACGCTCGTCGCGGTGCCGCACAGCAGCGATGCCACGGTGAACAGCCCGAAGCACGCGAGGTAGTAGTTCTTGCGCCCGAACCGGGCCGTCAGAAAGCCGTTGAGCGGCATGACGAGCACGTTGCCGAGCAGATAGCCCGTCGCGACCCAGGCGACTTCGTCGATCGACGCGCCCAGGTTGCCCGCGATCGTCGGCAGCGCGACGTTGACGATCGACGAGTCGATCAGCGCCAGGATCACGCCGATCATGACCGTTGCCGTGATGAGCGGAACGGACGCGGGACGGCGGGCGGCAGCCGGCTTGAATGCGAGCATTTCCTCGTATTCAATAATACGAGGGTTTTCTCGTATAAGTCAAGGAGTAATGCCGGGTGGAGCAAGCTGCCCGGCGTGCCGGGCCCCGGCGGCAGGAACGGGGCCAGCGCCGCATCGCCGCCATTCTGGATGCCGCCGCCGCGCTGTTCGCGAGCCGCGGCGTCGAGGGCACGACCATGAGCGCGATCGCCGCCGCATCGGAGACGTCGATCGGGTCGCTCTACCAGTTCTTCCCGAACCGCGAAGCGCTCGTCGAAGCGCTCGCCGAGCAGTACCTCGCGGACTGGCAACGCATGCGCGCCCAGACCACGAGCGGGCGCCCGCGCGGGCTGCGCGCGGCCGTCGACGCCGGCATCGACGCGCGCGTGAAATTCCATCTGGACCACGCCGCGGTGTCGCGGCTGTTGGAGACGAACACGTCGACGGCGCGCGCAATCCGCGAGCTGCAAACCGAGCTGAGCAGCGCGGTGGCGTTCTTGAGCGCGTTCGGCCCCGAACTACCAGCAGAGACGCTGCGGCACTACGCGCGCATGGTCAACGCGATGGTGAACGGCGTGATGAACACGATCGTCTACGGCACGCTGTCCGACGCGCAGCGCAGCGAACTCATCGATGAGCTGAAGTCCGTCGTGTACGCGTACGTGGAAAAGCGCTTGCGGCAATAGTGGTCCGGTGTGCTCGCCCGCAATTGGTTCCACGCTCGAAACTAAATAGGTAGTTTAGAAACCCGGCAGACGCGGACCGCGTAAAGAGGGGCATGTGGTTGACGCGCTTTGCCGTCCGGCAGCCGACTATCGTCACGCTCTTTTTCCTGGCCGTGGCGATCTTCGGGGCGATCGGCTACCTGTCGATGGGCAAGAACATCATTCCCAACGTCGCGTTTCCGATCGTGACGGTGTCGGCAAGCTACCCGGGTGCGAGCCCGGCGGAGATCGAGCGGCTCGTGATCCGTCCGATCGAGGACCAGCTCCAGACGGTGCGCCATCTCGACAAGGTCAACGCGACCGCCGTCGACGGCGCGGCGACCATCATCGCGCGGTTCAAGCTCGGTACCGACATCAGCTCCGCCGCGAACGACGTCACGCAGGCCGTCAACGCCGCGCGCTCGACGCTGCCGTCCGACCTCGACCCGCCGGTGATTCAAAAAGTCGACGTCAGCGCGCAGCCGATCCTCATCGAAGCGATCACCGCGCGCAGCCTCAAGCCGGCGGTGCTCTCGGACATCGTCGTCAACGAGATCGAGCCCGCGCTCAAGGGCGTCAAGGGCGTTGGCAACGTGCAAGTCGCGGGCGACTACCCGCGCCAGTTCTACGTCGAGCCCGATCCGGGCAAGCTCACCAACTTGCGCGCGACGATCCTCGACGTGAACAACGCGGTGGCGCAAGGCAACGTGAGCATGCCGGGCGGGCGCCTGGACGAGGCGACGCGCGAGTCCACGATCGGCGTGCGGGCCGACATCACCGACGCCGCGCAGCTCGCGGCGCTGCCGCTGACCGTCCCCGGCGTCTCGACGAGCCAGGCGCACGTGGGCGATGTCGCACGCGTCGTGGACGGCTACGTCGACCACCGGCTGATCTCGACCGTGGACAACCGCGACTCGGTGATCGTGTACGTCGCGCGCGACTCCGACAGCGACACGGTCGGCACGACGAGCGCGATTCGCGCGGCGTTCAAGGACCTGACCAAGAAGTACCCCGCGCTGAGCTTCCAGGAGGTCGGCGCGGACAACGAGTTCACGATGCAGTCGATCAACGGCGTGCTGCAGAACCTCGGCGAAGGGATCGTGCTGACCGCGATCGTGCTGCTGCTGTTCCTGCACGTCTGGCGCAGCGCGCTCGTCGTCTTGATCGCGATCCCGTCGTCGCTGCTGGCGACGTTCTTCGTGGTCTGGATGCTCGGGTTCACGATCGACGTGCTCTCGCTGATGGGGCTGTCGCTCACGATCGGCATCCTGGTCGACGACTCGATCGTCGTGATCGAGAACATCACCCGCCACCGCGAGATGGGCAAGCCGCCCGAGGACGCGGCGATCGCCGGACGCGCGGAGATCGGCGGTGCCGCGGTCGCGATCACGCTGGTCGACGTCGTCGTGTTCGCGCCGATTGCGTTCATGTCGGGCATCATCGGCGAGTACATGCGCGAGTTCGGCCTGGTCATCGTGTGCGCGACGCTGTTCTCGCTGCTCGTCTCCTTCACGCTGACACCGCTGCTCGCCGCGAAGTGGGCGCTGGTGCGGCGGCCGCGCAACGTGTCCACGCGCCGGCTGTACGGGCGCGCGCTCAACGCGTTTCTGCGCTGGTTCGAGTGGATCAAAGTCGGCTATCACGACAACTTCCTGCCGCGCGCGCTGCAGCACCCGTGGCTGGTGTTCTTCGGCTCTGGTGCGCTCGTGCTGCTCGCGATCGGCCTGCTCTTCGTGCCCGCCTTGGGCGGCCCGACCGTCATCCCGGGCGAGTTCCAGCCGTATACGGAGTGGGGCGAGGCGATCGTCACCGTGCAGTACCCGGCCGGCACCCCGATCGGCGTCACGACGCAGACCGCGCGGCGCATGACGCGCGTATTCGAGAAGATGCCCGGCGTGCGCGCTGTTTCGGCGACGGTGGGCCGCGGCAGCAACGGCTTCAGCGACGTCATCGGCGGCCAGATGGCCGAGATCCGCGTGCACCTGTTCGACAACCAGCGCCACGAGGAGCACAAGATCGTCGCCGCGGCGGAGAAGCTCGGCTACCTCGCGCCGGGCGCGCAGATCAGCGCCGTGGGCGCGCAGAGCGCCGGCGCGCCGCCGATCACGTACATCGTGAACGGCCCGCCGGCCGAGCGCGACGCCTTCGCAGCGAAGCTCGCGGCGTTCATCGCGAAGAACCCCGCGGCGCAGGACGTGCAGACGAGCAACAGCGTCGCCGGCCCGCGGCTCGAGGTCCAGATCGACCGCGGCCGGGCGGCGCAGCTGGGCGTTTCGCCGCAAGACGCCGCGAGCACCGCGCGCGCGGCCGTCGGCGGCATCATCGCCACCAAAGTGCGCATGCCCGAAGGGCTGGTCTACACGATCCTGCGGCTGCCGGAGCCGTACCGCGGCAGCGTCGCCGCGCTGGAGAACCTGCAGGTGCGCAACGCCGAGGGCGGCCTCGTGCCGCTGGCGAGCGTGGCGTCCTTCGTGTGGACCGAGGAGCCGCCGCTCATCGAGCGGCAGGACCGCCACCGCATCGTGCGCGTCTACGCGAACGCCGCGAACGGCGCGCCGATCGGCCTCGTGACGCAGCAAGTCGGCCAGCAGCTCGCGCGGCCCGGCTTCGTGCCGGCGGGCGTGACCGTGACGACGTCGAGCGACAGCGACGCGGGACTGTTCGGCGACGCCGTCAAGAAGCTCGGGCTCGCGCTGCTGACGTCGTTCATGCTGATCTACATGCTGCTGGTGGTGCTGTACCGGACGTATCTCGCGCCGCTGGTCATTATGTTCAGCGTGCCGGTCGCGATCGTCGGCGCGCTAGGCATCCTCGCGGTGTGCAACGCGCTGCACGCCGTCTTCCCCGACGTGCGGTTCTTCCAAGGCCAGTCGCTCAACTTGTTCTCGATGCTGGGCCTGGTGATGCTGGTCGGACTCGTCGCGAAGAACGGCATCCTGCTCGTCGACTACGCGAACACGCTGCGCGGGCGCGGCATGGGACTGGTGGACGCGATCCGCGAGTCGGCGACGATTCGTTTCCGGCCCATCGTCATGACCACCGTCGCGATGATCGCCGGCATGACGCCGCTGGCGCTGGGCATCACCGAGGGCGCGGAGTTCCGCAAGTCGATGGGCACGGTGATCATCGGCGGCCTGACGAGCTCGCTGTTCCTGACGCTGTTTCTGGTGCCCGTGGTCTACGTCTGGATCATGACCCGCGTCGACCGCGCCGCCGGGAAGCGCCTCGCGCGCAGGCTCGCGCGCGACGTTGAGGACGAGACGGAGCTCGGCGACGAGCCGCCACTGCGCGAGAAACGCCAGCCGGCGCTGCGGTAGCTCGGCGATCGAACGTTGCGGCTAGGTCACGATATAACGAAAGCCGATCGCTGCAAGATGAGCCGTAAGCGCGGCGTAGTCGTGTACGATCGTAACGTTCGCCGTAGCGAAGGTTGATCGCGTTCCGGCCGTAATCGTTGATCGCCGAGCCGAGGCTGCGCACCAAAGCGTCCAACCCGCGGCTCTTGAACGAAACAGCGGTATACGCTTCCATCACACAGCACGATGGCACGAGCAAGGGAAGGTTTCCGCGGTGAACGGCGCCGGTAATATCACTTTGTTGATCGGCAGTGTGCCCGTATTCACCGCCGCCTGAAATTCTTTCGGGCCGAAGGAAGGCGGCGGTTCATCCGCCCTCGCATGGCGGCACCAATTCTTGCCAATCAGTGCGGCGCGCTCAGCGCTGCGTCGACCAGCGCGCTTAGGCCGAGGTGGTAGAGTGAGCGCGTGCGCAGGGCCGCCCAGTGCGGCGCTGCTTTCGCGACCAGCGGGAACCGCGGCGGGGCGGTTTTCATCTGGCGGAGCACCGTGGACGTTTGCGGCGTCGTGCGGCCGGCTGCCGACTGCTGGACCATGAGCTCGCCGACGGTATACTGCCATACCACGCGGTAGAGCTGCGCCGCCGCCTCGACCGACAGCCCCGCCGCGACCGATGCGGCGAGGATCGCTTCGATCTCGGGCAGCACGTTGGTCGCGACGGTGTCGCTCCGAACGAGCGCGTGGACGACCCACGGCCAGCGCGCGAGCCCGTCGTGCAGGAACGTCCACAGCGCCATGAGCCGCTTGCGCGGATCGCGCGGCAACCGCGGCTCGGGCAACCGTTCGTACAGCGCGTCCAGCACGAGCACGAGCAGGGCGTCCTTGTCTCGCACGTGGCGGTAGAGCGCCATCGGCGTCGCGCCGAGATCCTTCGCGACCGCGCGCACGCTGAGCGCCTCGGGCCCCGCGCGCGCGATGATGCGCAGCGCGACCGCCACGATCGCGTCACGGTTGAGTCGCGCCGGGCGCCCCGGTGGCGGCTTGACAGCGGCCATCGCGATGTGATTTTGTGTACGCGTATACCGATCCTGCCCGGAGGCTTGCGTGGTTCATCGCCGCGGCGCCGCGATGTCGTTCATCTTCGTCACCGTCGCGCTCGACATGCTCGCGCTCGGAATCATCATTCCGGTATGGCCGACGCTCGTGAAGTCGTTCACCGGATTGAACGACTCGTCGGCGTCAATCGCGATCGGCGTGATGTCGGTGCTCTTTGCGGCTACGCAGTTCTTCGCGGCGCCGATCCTCGGCGTACTGTCCGACCGGTTCGGGCGGCGGCCCGTCATCCTGTTTTCGAACATCGGCACCGCGCTCGACTACATCATCATGGCGCTCGCGCCGGCGCTGGCCTGGCTGTATGTCGGGCGGGCGCTCTCCGGCGTGATGTCGGCAAGCATCCCGACGGCGAGCGCGTACGTCGCCGATGTGACGCCGCCGGAGAAGCGCGCGGGCGCGTACGGTTTGATCAGCGGCGCGTTCGGGCTCGGGTTCGTCGTCGGGCCCGCGCTGGGCGGCTGGCTGGGCGGATTCAATCCGCGGCTGCCGTTCTGGGTCGCCGCGGCGCTCGGCGCGGCGAACTTTCTCTACGGCCTCGTCGTGCTGCCCGAGTCACTGCCCGCGCAGAAACGGCGCGCGCGCTTCGAGTGGAAGCGCGCGAACCCGCTCGGGTCGCTGCGGTTGCTGCGCTCGCATCGAGAGCTGTTCGGCATCGCAGCGGTCGTGTTCATCGGCTACATCGCGCACGAAGTGTATCCGACGGTATACGTGCTCTACGTGCAGCACCGCTACGGCTGGACGACCACGACGCTCGGCATCGGGCTCGCGATCGTCGGCATCTCGTCCGTCGTCGTCAGCGTCGTCTTGTCGCAGCGCGCCGTGGACGCATTCGGCGCGCGCAACGCGCTGATCGCCGGGCTCTTCTGCGGCGGCGTCGGGTTCTGGCTGTTCGGCTCGCCGAGCACGACGATGTTCTGGATCGGCATCCCCATCAACGCCCTGTGGGGGATCGCAGGCTCCGCGGAGCAGGTCTTCATGACCTCACGGGTACGGAGCGACGAGCAGGGCGAGTTGCAAGGCGCTCTCGGCGCAATGCGCAGCGTCGCGATGATCGGCGCGCCGATGATCTTTGCGGGCATCTTCGCCTACTTCATTCGCGGCGGTCCGAACGGCATCGAACTTCCCGCCGCACCGTGGTATCTCGCGGCGATCCTGGTGCTCGCCTCGATTCCGGTGGCCTGGGCGGTGACCACGCCCGCAACGACGACCAAACCGATGGAGGCGCCATGACCCCGGACGAGTTTCGCGCGATGGCGCTCCAGCTGCCCGGCACGGAAGAAGTGGGGCACATGGGCCATCCCGACTTCCGCCTGCGCGGGAAGATCTTCGCGACGCTCGGGTATCCGAACGACGAGTGGGCAATGGTGAAAGTCGCGCCGGACGAACAGCTCGCGTTGTGCAGTGCGAAGCCCGACGTGTTCGTGCGCGTGAAGGGCGCGTGGGGCGAGCGAGGTTCGACGAACGTGCGACTCGCGTCCGCCGACGCGGCGACCGTGCGAGAAGCGCTCGCCCTTGCGTGCGATGGTCTCGTGCGATCGGCCGCCGCAAAAGCCGTGCCGAAGCGAAAGACGACAGGTAAATCGCGCCCCCCGCGCTGATTCCGGCGCTCAGGCGGGCGCATTCTTCGCGAATGGGCCGGAGGCGCGGAGCCTTCTCGCGAATGAGGCCGGTCCCATGTCCGACAACGAAACGCCGCACGGCGAGCACACCTTCGGTTTTCGCACGCGCGCGCTGCACGCCGGTACGCCGCCCGACCCGGAAACCGGCGCGCGCGCGCTGCCGCTCCACATGTCGTCCGCGTTCGTGTTCGACTCGACCGAGCACGCCGTCGAGCTCTTCTCGCTGCGGACCTACGGCAACATCTACACGCGCATCAGCAATCCGACAGTCGCCGCGTTCGAGGAGAAGCTCGCCAGCCTGGAAGGCGGCCTTGGCGCGATCGCGACCGCGAGCGGCCTGGCCGCGCAGCTCGTCGTCGTCCTGAGCCTCGCGCAGCAAGGCGATCACATCGTCGCGTCGACCAACGTGTACGGCGGCACGGTCACGCAGTTCTCCGTCACGCTCAAGCGCATGGGCATCGACACGACGTTCGTGCCCGTCGGCGACCTTGACGGCGTGCGCGCGGCCCTGCGCGACAACACGCGCGCGCTGTTCGTCGAGACGATCGGCAACCCCAACGGCAACGTCGCCGACCTCGCGGCGCTCGCGGAGATCGCGCACGCGGGCGGCGTGCCGCTGGTTGTCGACAACACCTTCGCGACGCCGTATCTGTGCCGGCCGATCGAGCACGGCGCCGACATCGTCGTGCACTCGGCGACGAAGTTCTTATGCGGGCACGGCACGGTCATCGCCGGCGCGATCGTCGACTCGGGCACGTTCCCGTGGACCGCCGGGCGGCATCCGCTCCTCACCATGCCCAGTCCGGGCTATCATGGTTTGAATTTCTCGGAGACGTTCGGCGAGTACGCGTTCCTGCAGCGGGCGCGCGTCGAGGTGCTGCGCGACGTGGGCGCATCGATCTCGCCGATGAACGCCTGGCTTTTGGTGCAAGGTCTCGAAACGCTCGCGCTGCGCATGCCGCAGCACGTCGCCAACGCGCGCACGATTGCCGCGTTCCTGAACGAACGCGAGGAAGTCGCGTGGGTCTCGTTCGCGGAGCTGCCCGACAGCCCGGAACGCGCGCTCGCCGCGCGCTATCTGCCGCTCGGCGCAGGCTCGGTGTTCACGTTCGGCTTGCGCGGCGGCCGCGAAGCGGGGCGCGCGTTCATCGAGGGGCTCGAGCTGTGGAGCCATCTGGCGAACCTGGGCGACGCGAAGAGCTTGGTGATCCACCCCGCATCGACGACGCATCAGCAGCTCTCGGACGACGAGATGCGCGCGGCGGGCGTCGGCCCGGAAACGGTGCGGCTGTCGGTGGGCATCGAGGACGTCGACGACCTGATCTGGGATCTGGAGCGCGGGCTCGCCGCGGCTCGCAAGGCCACGCAGGTAACGGCGTGATCTTGACCACGCCCACGGAGCGGCGCGCGCTGCTCGATCGCTCGCGCACGGTCGCGATGGTCGGCGCGTCGGCGAATCACAGCCGCCCGAGCTACTTCGTCTTCTCCTACTTGCGCACGCGCGGCAAGCTGACGGTCGCGCCGATCAATCCCGGGATCGCGGAGATCGACGGCATCCGCGCGTACCCGTCGCTCGCCGCGTACGCGGCGGAGCGCGGCGCGCCGGACATCGTGGACGTGTTTCGCAAGCCCGACGACGCGCCGCAGGTCGTGCGCGAGGCGATCGCAGCGGGCGCAAAGGCGATCTGGTTCCAGTACGGCGTCATCAACGACGAAGCGATCCGGCTCGCGGACGAAGCGGGGCTGGACGTGGTCGTCGACCGTTGCATCAAGGTGGAATCCGCACGTTTCAACGGCGGCCTCGCCCAGGGCGGCATGAACACGGGCGTGGTGACCGCGCGCCGCCGAAACGCCGCGACCGCGAGCCGCTAAACGACGAAACGGCCTCGAGCGTATCTCGAGACCGGTCGTCCGCGGTAGTGCGTTCGCGTGTCCGGAAGTACGCGCCGCGCGCCGTTTTGTTTCAGGCGGTCGTCATTTCGCCGCCGGGCCGCACAGCGAGATCGCCGTTCACCGTGCCGTCGCGAATCAGCAGACCGCCTTCGATCAGCGCGTCGCCGTTGATGTCGCCGGCGACGAACGCGACGCCGCCGGCTCGCACGATCAGGCCGCCGTTCAGGTCGCCCGTGATCTTGAGCTGGGCACCCGGCTCGACGAGGATGTCGCCGGAGACGTCGCCGTTGATCTGCGCCACCGCACGCGCGCGCACCGCGACGTCGCCCGAGATCTCGCCGTCGACGCGCACGGACGAGCCGGCTTCCACGTCGAGGTCGCCCGAGACGTCGCCCGCCACGTGCGCCGCCGCCGTGTACGTGGCAACGCCGCCGGGGTCGGCGAACCCGGCCCGGCGCAGATACTGCTGGAAGAACTCGTCGACCGATGCCATGCGAAAGCTCCTGTTCGAACGGTGGAACGCCGCATGTACCGCCCGGGGGCCCGCCGTGTTTCGGCCGTTTCGCGCGAGGGCTGTCCCCCCGCGAGCGCCAACGGGGACGCCTCGTGACCTCCGCCATCGACGAACTCATCGCGAACGCCGCCGCGCACGAAACCGGTTTCGAAGGCCCGCGCGCGGTCATCCCGGCCAAGCACGTCGCGATCGTGACGTGCATGGACTCGCGCATCGACAATTTCCGGATCTTCGGGCTCGATTCGGGCGAAGCGCACATTCTCCGCAATGCCGGCGGCCTCGTCACCGACGACATGCTGCGCTCGCTCGTGCTCTCTCAGCGACTGCTGCAAACGCGCGAAGTGATCCTGATGCACCACACCAACTGCGGCCTGCACGGAACCGACGAAGCGGCCCTGCGCGCGCAGATCGCCGCCGACACCGGCGCGGAGCCGCCGTACGCGTTCGGTGCCTTCGACGACATCGACGCCGCGGTGCGCAGCGCGATCGCGCGCGTGCGCGAGCATCCGTTTCTGCCGCATCGCGACAACGTGCGCGGCTTCGTCTACGACGTGGACACCGGCCACCTTCGCGAAGTGGTCGTGTGATGCGGCGCTCTCGCAAATACGCCTTCCCGCGGTCTACGATTCCCCGCGCGACGCGACGAGCGCGTAGTGATACGCGAGCGTCCGGCGTTCGCCGACGACGAAGCCGGCTTTCGCGAGCCGGCCCGCCGCTTCCGTAATGCCGTAGACGTGGTCGCGCGGCGGTCCGACCGGGCGTTCGGCCTCGGCGTTCCAGTCGACGAAGACCGCTTTGCCCCGCGCGGCGAGCAGCGAGCGGACCTCTTCGAGCGCGTCATCGCCCAGCTCGTGCAGCACGTTGAGCCCGAGCACACGGTCCACGCTGCCGGCCAGCGGCGGCAGTTCCTCTGAAGACGCCGGCTCGACGTTGCTCAGTCCCGCGCGCGCGAGCGCCGCGCGGACATGCGCGAGCATCGGCGGCTGCTCGTCGAGCGCGACGACCCGCACGTCGGGCCGCCGCCGCGCGATCTCGAGCGCATAGAGGCCGGTGCCGGTGCCGAAGTCGACGAGCGTTCCACCGGGCGGGACGTCGAGCATCGCGAGCAGATCGTCGACCGGAACGTACGCGAAACGCGCGGGATCGTCCAGAATCGCCGCGCGGGCGGGATCGAACCGGTTCGGCTGCTTCGCTCCGTGGCGTTCGTGGCTCATCCGCTTTGCTTAAGAGAACGGCGCGCGAGGACCCGCCGCCGCGTTACCCGACCTGCGGCGCGTAACCGGCACGTAGCACCTCGACCGTCGCGGGCGGGGTGAGCACGCGCGCGTCGCCGCGCGCCGGGCGCGTGCGTTCCTCGCCGTAGCCCGACTGCGCCGTCCACTGCTGCACGCGGTCCGACAGCACGAGGTGCGCGGTGCCGCCGACGTCGACGAACGCGCCGGCCGGAACCTCGCGCCACGGCATTGCGTGCAGCCGTTTGCGCCGCGCGTCGAGCCGCTCCGCATGGAGCCGTGCGTCGATCGCGTCGGCGCCGGATGCGCCGAGCGCGGCGCGGTATCGCAGATAGTCGGCACGCCGGCAGAGCGCGCACGGCCGGTGTCCCGCGGCGAACGCGACCGCTTCGTCGTGGAAGAACAGCGCCGTCCACCGCCCGGGCGCCCACTTCGGCGCGACCCAGCCTTTGAATTCCAGCGCGCAGATGATCCAGCGCTTTCCGTTCCAGGGCCGGACGATGTCGTGCCCGCGATGGATGCAGCCGCGGTTGCCCATCCAGCGGCCGCGCAGGGTGGACGCCACGATGTCTCCGTACGGCGTGACGCGGTTGCGCTCGGGCACGATCCGACGCCTTTTCGCAGCTGTTCGGGCGAGCCTGCCGGCGCTATCGCGTGAGAGCGATAGCGCCGGCCGAGAGCTTCAGGAGCTCGT
This sequence comes from Vulcanimicrobiota bacterium, assembly GCA_963723635.1. Lineage (GTDB taxonomy): Bacteria > Vulcanimicrobiota > Vulcanimicrobiia > Vulcanimicrobiales > Vulcanimicrobiaceae > Vulcanimicrobium. Next base: position 56,118 of record CAVRRP010000018.1, read on the forward strand.
GAAGGATTGCGCCGGCGTCAGCGGCAGCCGAGACGGCCGTTGACGTTGGCGATGTCGCCGCCGCGGCATTGCCCGGGATTGATCGACGACGTGATCTGCGAGCCGTTCGGCGCCGTGCACGTGGCGGTCAGCGTGCCGCCGCCCATTTGCACGTTGGTGCAGCTGCTCTGGTACGAGCCCGGCACCATGCGGCCGTTTCCGTACCGGCCGTTGTTGTAGCCGCCGTTGTTGTTGTTGTTGTAGCCGCCGTTATTGTAGCCGCCGTTGTTGTTGTAGCCGCCGTCCTGGCGGCGGTGGCGGCCGTAGCCATAGCCGTTACCGTTGCCGTTGTTGTAGGCGTTGCGGTTGCAGGCGAGCTGCCCGTTCGAGTTGACGATGTCGCCGTTGCGGCAGCTGTTGACCGCGATGGTCGAGCGAATCCACGTTCCCTGCGAATTGGTGCAGCGTGCGCTGAGCTGGTCGCCGCGCACGCGGATGTTCTGGCATGATTGCTGGTAAGAACCCGATGGAATCGCCTGCGCCGCCGCAGGGGCGAGCGCGGTGGCGGCGAGTCCGAGCCCCGCGATGAGGCTCAGCATGAATCGTTGCATGAAAGATCTCCCTTGTGGTGCGGAGTACGGTCCGCGACGTCACGAGAGTTCCCGGTCGCCGTCTCAAAATCACGGCAGATACGGATTTTCTGCAATTTCGGCGACGCAGCGTGCGCGATTGCCAGCCGCTTCACAGCGCGTTCTCAGCTAATCGCGCTGCTTCGGCTGCGTTACGTCGTTGCTTTGTCGACCGGCCGGATGCGGCTGACGGTGCGGTTCTGCGACCAGTGCGCGTTGTGCTTGCCGAAGTGGCTCGGACGGCTCGACAGCGAGCGCGTCGCGAGCCACAACCGTTTGAGGTGGCGTTTGTGACCCGAGGCGGCGTCGTCGACGTATGCGGTGCGCCCGTGCAGCACGTGGTAGTTGTTGATGAACTGCATCTCGCCCGGGCGCAAGTCCATGTACACGTTGAACTGCGGATCGTTCGCCATCGCGGTCACGGTCGCGAGCGCCTCGCGCGCGAGCGCCGAAAGCCGCGGCGCCTTCGCGTGCCGCTGGGACGCGTAGACGTACTTCGGAATGAACCGCACGAAGAGACGGCCCTCATGCTCGCTGAAGACCGGGAACGTGTAGTACGGCGGTCCGCCCGGCGGCTGTTCGCCGCGGTAGTCGTACGGCAGCGGTTCGTACAGCGCGGCGACGAGGTCGGGCCGCGTGCGCACCAGCTCGTTGTAGATCGCGACGGCGTTGGCGACGCACGACAGCCCGCCGCTCTGCGCGGCGCGCAGGCACATCAGTCCGACCAGATCCGCGCCGTCGGTGTGATAGTCGAGCGCGACCAAACCGATCTCGTTGCCGCGCACGTCCGCATCGCCGTAGCCTTTGCCTTGATCCGTCACGTCGCCCAGCACGTGCCCGTGCTTGTTCTGCGCCCACGGCTCGCCCAAATGCGCGCCGATGCCCCAGTACAGCATCGTCAGATCGTCATCGCCGTACCGTTCGACCGGCAGCGCGCGCAGGCGCACGAAGCCGCGGCCGTCGATCAGCTCGCGCTCGATGCCCGCGAGTTTGGTCGCCAGCCCGGCGAGCGGAAAATGCTCGCGCCCGATGTCGCGCACATCGTCCGACACGGCTTTCGCAGCGGCCAGCGCCGCGTCGAGCTCGCGCAGGTCGGCTGCGTCCAGCTCGACCGTCCACGTCGCGGGATCGGCGACGTCGTGCGCGCGCCAGTCGACGTGCGTCTCCAACTGTTTGCGCTCGAACGCGATCATGCCGGCACCAGCGACTGCGGCCCGCGCACGAGCGTTCCCGGGAGCGCGCCGGTCGGTTCGCCGCCGCGGTACACGATCGTGCCGGACACGATCGTCGCATCGTAGCCGCGCGCCGATTGCATCAGCCGCTTGGCGCCGGACGGCAGATCGAACGCCATCACGGGGCGCTCGACGCGCAAGCGCTCGAGGTCGATCACATTCAGGTCCGCTTTCATTCCAGGCGCAATCGCGCCGCGGTCGTGCAGGCCCGCGGCGCGCGCGGTGTCCGCGGTCTGGCGCTTCACCAGCCAGCCGACGTCGAAGCGCCCGCGGCTGCGGTCGCGTCCCCAGTGCGACAGCAGATACGTCGGAAAGCTCGCGTCGGAGATGCTGCCGACGTGCGCGCCGCCGTCGCCCAGGCCGGGCAGCGTGTTGGGATGCGCGAGCATCTCGCGGCACACGTCGAGATCGAACGCAGCGTAGTTCGCGAACGGCGCGTAGAGAAAGCCGCGCCCGCCGTCGGCGAGCAGCATGTCGTACGCGACCTCGTCGACGCTGCGGCCTTCGCGCTGCGCGATGCGCCCCAGCGAGCGCTCGCGCGGCGGCTCGTAGTCGGGGACGTCGCCGAGCGGGAACAGCGTGTCCATGCGCAGCAGCCGCTTGCGCAGTCCGGCCTGCGCGGGATCGGGCTCTTCGGCGAGCGCGCGCGCGCGGAACGCCGGGTCGCGCATCGTCGCGACCTTTACCGCGAGCGGTTCGGATGCGAGCGCGCGCACCGACGGGTGCGTGGAAAACGGGTTCAAGCTCGCCTGCAACCCCAGCAGCACACCGAGCGGGCGCGGCGCGACCTGCGCGCCGATCGGTAATCCGGCTTCGGCAGCGGCTTCGACCATGTCGAGCAGCGTGCGCCACAGCTGCGGCGCGCCGTGCCGCTGCGCGAGCGAGATCGTGAGCGGACGTCCCGACGCGGCGACGATGCGGCGGATCATCGCGAACTCGCTGACCGGATCGGGCGTATCGAAATCCGAGATCAGCTCGATCACGCCGTGTCCCGCGTCGCGCAGGCCGAGCGCGATCTGCGTCAGCTCGTCCTCGGCCGCGCGCAGCGACGGCGTGGGATCGCCGCTCTTCGTGCGGTGGTTGAGCGTGCGCGAGGTCGAGAAGCCGATCGCCCCGGCGCGCATCGCGTCATCGGCGAGCGCGCGCATCTGCGCGGCGTCGTGCGCCGTCGCGGGCTCGAGCCGCGCCGCGCGATCGCCCATCACGTAGAAGCGCAGCGCGCCGTGCGGGAGCTGCGCGCAGAAGTCGATGTCGTGCGGCCGCCGCGCGAGCGCATCGAGATACTCGCCGAACGACTCCCACGCCCAGTCGATCCCGGCGTGCAGCGCCGTTCCCGGAATGTCTTCGACGCCTTCCATCAGCTCGACGAGCCGGTCGCGGTCGCCGGCGCGCACCGGCGCGAAGCCGACGCCGCAGTTGCCCATGACGACCGTCGTCACGCCGTGCCAGCTCGACGGCGCGAGCCGCTCGTCCCAGACCGCTTGCCCGTCGTAGTGCGTGTGGATGTCGACGAAGCCCGGCGTCACCAGCCGGCCGCGCGCGTCGATCTCCTCGTGCCCCGCGCCCGGCACGCTTCCGACCGCCGCGATGCGACCGCCGGCGACGGCGACGTCCGCCTCGAACGGCGCTCCTCCGGTACCGTCGGCGACCGTTCCGCCGCGGATCACCAAGTCGAACGGTGCGTCCATGCTCGCGGTTTCGCCGAGCAGGTTCCCGCCTCATCGCACGCAGGCCCGGTGGGGAGCGGAATGCGTTCGAGGCCTTCGCACGAACGAGCCGAGGCGATGGCGGAGGCGCATGCAGACCAGCGGTAGACGCGATCCCGTTGCGGATCGTGTCCGTGCGTCGCTGCCGCCCGGTGTGGTGTTCGCCGGCGGCGACATTCGTGATGCGCAAGAACCGCTCTACGCGGAAGAGGAACACGCGATTCGTCGCGCCGTACCGAAGCGCCGCGCCGAATTTCGCGCGGGCCGGACGTATGCTCGCGCAGCGCTGCGCGCGCTCGGCATCGCTCCGGTGCCCATCCTGGCAGGCAGCGATCGCGCGCCCGTGTGGCCGGCGGGGATCGCCGCAAGCATCACGCACGACGACATGTATTGCGGCGTGATCGCGGCGCAATGCGCGGATTTTGCCGCGGTCGGCATCGACGTCGATTCGACGACGCCGCTGGATCACGATCTGGTGCGGATCGTCTGCAGCGCGTCCGAGCTGGAGCACGGTGCCGCGCTGGCGGATCAGCTCTGCGCCGACTTCCCCAAGCTGGTCTTCTGCGCGAAAGAAAGCACGTACAAGGCGTACTTTTCGCTGACGCGCACCGTGCTGGATTTCGACGACGTGGAGCTACGCATCTCGCCGCACGAGGGCACGTTCTCGGCGAGCGTGCGCGCATCGGCCCCGGCCATGCCGAACATCGGGCGCACGCTCGCGGGGAATTTTCTCACGGTCGAAAGCCGGCTGATCACCTGGGTAACGGTCCGAGCGCCGGAATCGCGAGGCTAGAGCCTGCGTGCAGCCAGCGCGGCGACGTTCGGCAGTGGCCGGCAGCCGTCACGCGGGTGCGCGACAGCCTGCGGCGATCGCCGACGCGAACGCCGCTAGCTCGCGGCCGTCGTTGAGGCGGTGATCGGCGCACACGGTGAGCGGAAGCATCGGACGAACGGCCGGCACGCCGTCGACCGGCACGACGACGTCCCGAATCCGGCCGAAACACACGATCGCCGATTCTCCGGCGCGCACGATCGGCACGCCGAACTCCGTTCCGTAGCTGCCGGCGTTGGTGATCGTCACGCTCGCGCCGGCGAGCTCGGCGGGTTGCAGCGTTCCCGCGCGCGCTCGTGCGACGAGCGCGTCGAGCGCCGCCGCGATCGCGTCGACGTCCATGTGCGCGGCGTCATGCAGCACGGGAACGATCAAACCGTCGTCCACTGCCGTCGCGATCCCGATGTTGCACGCGCTGCGGCGGGTGATCTCGCCGCGTTCGAGATTCAGCGACGCGTTGAAGTTTGGGTGGCCGCGCAGCGCCGCCGCGACGGCACGCACGAAAAACGGCAGGTACGTCAACGATGGCTCGCGATCCGTACGCAGCGCGCGCATTGCAGCCCGGATGCGGACGAGCTCCGTCGCGTCGACGTCGCGGAAGTCCGCGATCGACGGCACCGTCCGCCACGCGTGCGTCACGGCGAGCGCCGTTTGCCGCCGCAAGCCGCGCAGCGGAACGATCTCGTCGCCGCCGTCGTGCGAGGCAGGCGACTGCGGTCCCGCGTGCCGCTCGACGTCCTCGATCAGCACGCGGCCGTTCGGACCGCTTCCCGCAACCGCGCGCAGATCGACGCCGAGCTCTGCGGCCCTGCGTCGCGTGCTTGGCGCAGCCTGTGGACCCGCGGTACGCGGCGCGTTGGACACATGCAGTGCATCGGGCACCTGCGGCGCCGCGCTTTCCATGCGCATCAGCAGCGAACCGGTTGCGACGATCGAGCCGGGCGCGCCGAGGCACTCGCGCACGCGTCCCGCGACCGGCGCCGGAATCTCGACGGATGCTTTGTCCGTCATCACGATCACGACCGGCTGATCGGCCTTGACGGCGTCACCCGGGCGCACGAGCCATTCGACGATCTCCGCTTCCGCGAGGCCTTCGCCGACGTCGGCGAGCCGCAGCTCGACCAGCGCGGCGTCGTTCACGCGGCGGCGAGCGTGCGGCGTGCGGCGCGGACCACGTCATCGACCGACGGCAGATAGAGATCTTCGACGCCGGCCAGCGGATACGGCGTGTCGGGCGCGCTCACGCGCTCGACCGGCGCGTGCAGATCGTAGAACGCCGTCTCGACCAGCGTCGCGACCACCTCCGCGCCGAACCCGCCGCTCAGCGGCGCTTCCTGCACGACCACGCAGCGGCCGGTGCGCGCGACCGCTTCCGCGAGCCCGTCGACGTCCAGCGGGTTGAGCGTGCGCAGATCGATCACCTCGGCGCTGACCCCGCACGCATCGAGCGCGTCGGCGGCGCGCTCGGCGAGCTGCACCGCGGCGCTCCACGCGACGAGCGTCACGTCGCGGCCCGCGCGCGCGACGCGCAGCCGCCCGAACGGCACGGCATACGGTTCGTCGGGCACGTCGTCTTTCACGAGCCGGTAGCCGCGCAGCGGCTCGCAGAACAGCACCGGATCGGCGTCCGCGATGGCGGTCGCCAGCAGTCCTTTCGCGTCGTAAGCGGTCGCCGGCATGACGACCTTGAGCCCGGGGCAGTGCGCGTAGAACGCTTCGAACGCGTCGCTGTGCAGCTCCGGAGTGCGCACGCCGCCGCCGAACGCCGCGCGCAGCACCAGCGGCACCGCGCAATGTCCCTGCGAGCGAAAGCGCATGCGCGCGACCTGCTGCCCGATCTGGTGGAACGCCTGGTGCGCGAAGCCCAGAAACTGGATCTCCGCGATCGGCCGCAGCCCCGACACGGCGAGTCCCAGCGCCGCGCCGACGATCGACGCCTCGGCGAGCGGCATGTCGACGACGCGCTCGTCACCGTACTTCTTCTGCAGGCCGTCCGTCGCGCGAAATACGCCGCCGAGCGCACCGACGTCCTCGCCGATGATCATCACGCGCTCGTCCGCCGCGAGCGCTTCGTCGAGCGCGGCGCGGATCGCCTGAATCATCGTCATCACGGGCATCAGCCGTCACCGTGCGTGCGCGCAGCCTGCTGGCGCAGCAGACGCGCGGGCGGTTCAGCGTACACGTGCGCGAACAGTTGGCCGAGGTTGACCGCATCGCCGCCGCCCGCGTCCGCGAGCGCGCGTTCGATCTCGTCCGCGACGTCGACGTCGAACGCCGCGATGCGCGCGCGGTGCTCGCCGCTCCGCTGCACGAGATACCGTTCCACGCGCTCGATGGGATCGAGCGCACGCCAGAGCTCGGCGTCGCCGGGGTCGACGTAGCGCGTCGGGTCGTCAGCGGTGTTGTGCGGCCCGGTGCGGCGCGTCACGGACTCGATCAGCGTAGGCCCGCCGCCGTTGCGCGCGCGCGACACCGCACGCGCCGTCTCGGCATACACGGCGAAGAGGTCGTTGCCGTCGACGACCGTGCCGGGAAACCCGTACGCCGGCGCGCGTTCGGCCAGCGTTCGGCCCGCGCTCTGCTTGCTGCGCGGCGTCGAGATCGCCCAGCCGTTGTTCTGCAAGAAGAACACCACCGGTGCGCCGACGAGCCCGGCGAGGTTGCACGCTTCGTGAAAGTCGCCTTCGCTCGACGCGCCATCGCCGAAGTACACGAGCACGACGGCGTCTTTCTTCTGCCGCTTCAGCCCCCACGCGAGCCCGACCGCGTGCGGAAGTTGCGCCGCGATCGAGATCTGGATCGGCAGCATGTTCACGCCGGCGGGGATCGCGCCGCCCGCGGGATTGCCTTGGAAATAGCGGATGAAGTGCGCGAGCGGATAGCCGTGGCGCAGCAGCGCGGGCAGCTCGCGGTACTGCGGCACGATCCAGTCGCGCGCGGGATCGAGCGCCCAGGCTGAGCCGACGACCGACGCCTCTTGTCCGCCGACTTGCGAGAACGTGCCGAAGCGCCCTTGGCGCTGCAAGCTCGCGCCCTTTGCGTCGAATGCACGACTCAATTTCATCAGGCGCAGCGCTGCGAGCACGTCGGCATCGCCGAGCGGCGCCGCGGCGCCGGGCGCCAGCGCGCCCGCGGCGTCGAGAACGCTCACCATCCGCCGTACCCGGTCCAGCCGCCGTCGACGTAGATCGACGTCGCGTTGACGAACGACGCGTCGTCCGATACGACGAACGCGATCGCGTTCGCGATCTCGGCCGGCGTTGCGAGCCGCCCGAGCGGCGTGCGCCGCGCGAGGTCGTCCTCGCTGAAACCTCCGGTCGCCATCGCGCGCTGCACGAGCGCGGTCGCGGTGTATCCCGCGTTCACCGACACGACGCGCACGCCGCGCGGCCCCCACTCGACGCCCAGCGTTGCGGTGAGCCCGTCCAAACCGTGCTTGCTCACGCTGTACGCAAGCCGCCCGCGCATGCCCAGCCGCGAGAACACCGAGCCGACGTTCACGATGACGCCCTTGCCCTTCGCGAGCATGATGCGCCCCGCCGCTTGCGCGCACAGAAACGGCGCCGTGAGGTTCAAGTCGAGCACCGCGCGCCAGTCCTCGAGCCGCAGCTCCTCGGCGGGCACGACGCTCGGCATGCCGGCATTGTTGACGAGGATGTCGACGGTGCCGTACGCCGCGACGGCGCCGGCCATCAGCCGTTCGACGCCCTCGGCTGAACTGAGATCGGCGCCGACGCCGGTTGCGCGCAGGCCGTCGTCGCACAGCGAACGCGCGACCGCATCGGCGCGCTCGTGCGAGCGCGAGTTGACGACCACGGCCGCGCCGAGCTCGCCCAGACGGCGCGCCGTGGCGAGTCCGATCCCGTCCGAGGAGCCGGTGACGATCGCAACGGAGCCGGTGAGTTCGCGCACCCGACGTTCTCCACGGCCCGCGCCGGCATTCCTGGGGAGCCGGGCTCGGGCGGATGCGGCTAACCGAGCGATACCCTTCGTGCGCGGCGCGTGACATGGGAATGCGGTCACGGATGAGCACGAACGAGAACAGCACGACGTCGCGGCGGACGTTCGTCGGGGGCGTCGGAACCGGCATCGCAGCCGCACTCGCCACGTCAGTCCAGGCGGGCGGCGCGCAGCCCGCGAGCGCGCAAGCCGCACCCGGCACGCCCGATCAGACGACGAAACGCGATCCGCTCGCGGAGTATCCGCGCCCGCCGTTCCCCGTGCAGTCGCAGCCGTGGCCGGGCTTGGCGAGCAAGATGACACCGCGCCCGGATCACGGCGAGACGAGCTATCGCGGCGCAAACCGGCTCGCCGGGCGCAAGGCGCTGATCACGGGCGGCGATTCGGGCATGGGCCGCGCGGCGGCGATCGCGTTCGCGCGCGAAGGCGCCGACGTCGCGATCAACTACCTTCCGGTCGAGGAGCCGGATGCGCGCGAAGTGGTGCAGTTGATTCGCGCGGCGGGCCGCAACGCCGTCGCGATCCCGGGCGACATTCGCGACGAAGCGTTCTGCGGGCGGCTCGTCGCCGACGCCGCGCGCCAGCTCGGCGGACTGGACATCCTGGTGAACAACGCCGCGCGCCAGCAATCGCACATGTCGATCACCGAGCTCACGACCGAGCTGTTCGACTGGACGTTCAAGACGAACGTCTACGCGATGTTCTGGATCACCAAAGCCGCGTTGCCCCACATGAGCGCGGGCGCCAGCATCATCAACACCGCTTCGGTGCAGGCGTACGATCCGTCACCGAACCTGCTCGACTATGCGCAGACGAAAGCGTCGATCGTCGCGTTCACCAAAGCGCTCGCGAAGCAGATCGCCAAGCAGGGGATTCGCGTGAACGCGGTCGCACCCGGACCGATCTGGACGCCGCTTCAGGTCAGCGGCGGCCAGCCGCCGGAAGCCATGCCGTCGTTCGGCGAGACGACGCCGTACGGCCGCGCGGGCCAGCCCGCCGAGCTGGCGCCGCTCTACGTCACGCTCGCATCGGCGGAGTCGAGCTATTCGACGGGCCAGGTCTTCGGCGCGGCGGGCGGCAGCGGCAACCCCTGATGAGCGCGCGCGGCTAGAGCCCGCGCGCCATGAACACGGCGCACAGCGGGATGAACACGAACAGCGCAACCTGCAGCCACAGCAGACCTCGGATGCGCGTGAACTCCGCATCGTCCAACGCGACCGAACCGTCGGCCGACTCGCGCGCGCTCCAGCGCACGAACGCGACCGTCGGGCCGATCGAGATGAGCGCGACGGCGACGAACAAGCCCATCTTCGTCCAGAACACCGGATTGTGGGTGTAGAACGCCGCGCCTTTCAAGCCCAGAAAGAGCCGGCCCAGGCCGCTGAAGATGACCAAACCGGCGACGATCCCGTACCACCGGTCGATCGCGCGCAATCGGCGCACGAGGTCGGCCGGCAGCGTCTTGCGCAAGATGACGAGCTCGCCGACGAGCAGGCTCGCGAGCGCGAAGATACAGATGAAATGAGCGTATGCGAGCAGCGCGTCTCGGGTCAGCATCCTCGTCCCCCGTTCGACGAGCCGAGCTGGAGCCCCGTCGAAGGTCTTACGTTGCCGCCGTCACCGCCAGCGTCCGTGCGTCGACCGCGTACTTTTTCACGCCGGCCGCCGACCCCGACATGGGGATCGTCCAGATCCAGTACGTGTTGCCGTTCGGCCGGCTGAACAGCACCTCGCAAGCGCAATCCCCGTGACGACCGCCGGCGGACGATCGCAAGACCGCGTCGATCGCGCGAACGCCGTTCGGCGATATGGCGATCGTTTTCGAGGTCGAGCCCGTCATGTGCGAATAATCGAACTGTCCGTTCGCGTACGGCACCTTGGTCGCACGAGAGGTGCGGATATCGCGGATCGGTGCGCCGGTGTGGGCCAGACGTGGGATCCACTGTGTTTGGTGCTGACCGAGCAGAAAACTCCGACCGGTTTTCGGGCGAAACCGCTCCGCGATCGCGAGCCGTTCGGATTCGCCGTCGAGCACCGTCACCTTGGCGAGCGCCGACTCCGTGGCGGCCAGGCTGTCGCTCGGGGAAGACGCCGCCATCGCGGCCTTGATTCGTTCGATATCGCTCGGCGATAAGAATTTCTTGCCGGCGAGCACGATCTCTTCGTGTAACCGCCATTCGTAGACCGGGCCTAACCGCGCCGCAGCCGCCTGCACGGTGCCACGGTCCTCGACGACGGCCGGGTCGAGAAGAACGAACGAACCACCCTCTCTGCCGGCGGGATCGTGATAGGCGATCACGATGACGCTCGGACGCCCCGCGGGAGTCGCCTGGATTCCGAAAACGCGGCTGCCGGCGGCGAGCCCTACCGGCAATACCACCGGGAACGTTGCATTCGCGATCGCGTCGCGCAACTCCGGCGCCATCGGGTCGCGCACCATCACGAACGACTGCATCTGCATCGACATCTGGCCGCCCGACAGCCAGATATGCACGCCGTTGGAGATCTTCGCCCCGAGTCCGGTGCCCGCCCCGATCGTGACCACGGATATCGCGGCACATGCCGCGACCGCTTGGACGCGCCCGCGGGTCCGCGCTGCGCGCGAGCGGGTACGAATCGATTCCATTGGCACCGCCGGAGTCGGAATCCGCTCGCGTGCGGAACGCCCGGCGGCCGAAAAATCAAACGACATATTTCAACTCCACGCTCGCGGGCACCGGCTCGTCCCGATAATCGCCGAGCAGCGCGCGCAAGCGGTCGCGCGCGCGCGCAAGCCTGGTGCGAACCGTCGGGTGAGGAATGCCCAAGACCGCCGCGATCTGTTCGCTCTTGAGGTCGTCGAAATAGAAGAGCACCGTGACGCTGCGAAGCTCGGGCGATAACGCCGCGAGCGCGTTCCACACGTCGAGCGTCGTGGTATCATCGTTCGCGAGGCCGCGTTCCCGCGGCTGCCCTCCGCTCACCGGGTGCCGCCGCCGAACGCGTTCCGCTTCCCGCATCACGACGCGGTACAGCCAGGAATCGAAATGAGCAGCTTCGCGCAGGCCGCGCACCTTGCGGTGCACGACGACGCAGGCTTCTTGGGCGGCGTCTTGCGCAAGGCTCCGGTCGCCGATCACCGTGGCGGCGAGACGAAAACAGCGGGGCCAGACCGCCGAGACGAGCTGCTCCACGGCGGCTTCGTCGCCCGTGAGCGCAGCAGACACGAGTTCCGGCGGAGCCCAGCGTGGCATAGACCTCCTCTTCCAAAATCGAACCACCTATTCCTGAAGAGGAGCGGACGCGGCCGAAATGTTCCCTCCGTGGTTCCGGGAACGGCAGCCCAGGGAACATTTTCGCCGCGTGCGGCTCTCTCTATGAAATGAACACGCGCGGTCACACGATTCGGTTGCTCAGCGGCTTGGCGGCATTCTTGCTCCTCGGCTTCGGTTACGGAGCCGCGCAGACGACGATACCCGATACGCCGGCCGGGCAAGCGTTTCGCGGCTGGCTGGCGGCGTTCGACAGCGCGGACTACGGTCGATACGAGGCGTTCGTGCACGCGAACTGGCCGGGCGGAATGAAACGTCTCGTCCGGTCGCACGCATTTCGCCAGATGACGGGCGGCTTCGATCTTCGCAAAGTGGAGCCGTCGTCCACCCCCACGAAGTTCGTCGCACTGGTGCAAGAGCGCAACTCCGATCAGTTCGCACGGCTCACGCTCGACCTGGAGACGGCCGACCCACATCGCATCTCCGACGTGACGCTGCGGGCGATAGCTCGACCGGCAGAGTTTCCGCTGGCTCACATGAGCGCAGCCGATCTGTTCGCGTCGTTGCGCACGAAGCTGCAGCAAGACACGGCTGCCGATCGCTTTTCCGGCGCCGTGCTCGTGGCCAAGGACGGCAAACCGGCCTTCGCGCAAGCGTACGGTCTCGCCGATCGCGAGCACAAGACGCCGAACACGCTGCACACCCGATTTCGAATCGGCTCGATGAACAAGATGTTCACGGCGGTCGCGACGTTGCAGCTCGTCCAAGCAGGAAAGCTGCGGCTCGACGATCCGCTTGGAAAATATCTCACGAACTACCCGAACAAAGACGTTGCCAAGGTGACCATCCGGCAACTGCTGACGCATACCGGCGGCACCGGCGACATCTTCGGCCCGAAGTTCGACGCGCATCGCCTGGAGCTCCGCACCCTCGATGACTACGTGAAACTCTACGGCAAGCGGGCGCCGAAGTTCCAGCCCGGCAGCCGGTGGGCATACAGCAACTACGGGTTTCTGCTGCTCGGCGTCGTGATCGCGAGAGCGAGCGGCGAAAACTATTACGATTACGTGCGCAAGCACGTGTACGCGCCCGCGCGGATGACCTTGACCGGCTCCGAACCCGAGAACCGAATGGTCGCCGGCCGCAGCGTAGGATACATGCACTCGGCAAGTTCGTTGACGCCGAACACGTACACACTGCCGTATCGCGGCACCTCCGCCGGCGGCGGATACTCCACGGTGGAAGACCTCTTCCGATTCGCGAACGCGCTGCAGCGGAACACACTGCTGAATGCTCGTTACACGCAAGTGCTCACGGCGGGAAAGGTGGACATTCCCGGCCAGGGCCGCCGCTACGCCTACGGCTTCATCGACCAGACCATGAACGGCAACCGGTGCTTCGGCCACGACGGCGGTGCGCCCGGAATGAGCGGCGACCTCGAGATCTGCCCCGGCAACCACTACATCGTGGCCGTGCTGGCGAACAGAGATCCAGCCGTCGCCGACGAGGTATCCGCGTTCATCACGAACCGGCTGCCCGAGAGATGACACCGAATCGGCCGCCCGGCTCTAATTGGGGCGACTACGGCGCGGGCGACCGCATCGGGCGCCTCAACGAGCTGACGCCCGAACGCGTGGTGCGCGCCGCCGCCGAGATTCGCACGGGACGCCGCTTCTGCCTGAGCCTCCCGCTCGATTATCCTGGCGGAAACGTTCTTCACCCGCACCGCTTTCCGCCCAAACGCCACGTCGTCGACCGAGGCGGTACGCCGGCGTCCGATCTGCCGTTCAGCAGCATACGCGCGGGATCGACCGGCGTCGTCAACGACGATATCGTGACGCTCTACACGCAGTACTCGACGCAGTGGGACGCGTGCGCGCACGTCGGGTCGCATTTCGACGCCGACGGCGACGGCACGCCCGAAGTCGTCTACTACAACGGCCACTACCCGGGCCCCGACGCCGACGACTTGGCGAAGGCGTGTATCCAAGGCCGCGGCGTCATGCTCGATCTGCACCGCCGCTACGGAAACGTGAAGACCGACGTCGACTGCGCCATGCTGCGCGACGTGATGGACGAGCAAGGCGTCACCGTCGAGCCCGGCGACATCCTCACGCTGCACACCGGCTTCGCGCAGCTCCTGCTCGACATGCGCGGCCGGCCCGACCGCGACGTGGTGCAAAACTCGTGCGCGGCGCTCGACGCGAGCGATCCGGCGCTGCTGCAATGGGTCGCCGACAGCGGTGCGGCTGCCATCGTTGCCGACAACTTCGCGGTGGAAGTGTTTCCGTCGAAGACGGGCGCGCCCGGCACGCCGTTCTTGCCGCTTCACGAGCTGTGCTTGTTCAAGCTCGGCATCAATCTCGGCGAGATCTGGTACCTGACCGAGCTCGCGGAATGGCTTCGCGCGAACGATCGTTTTCGGTTCTTCTTGACGGCGCCGCCGCTTCGGTTGCCCGGCTACGTCGGATCGCCGGCAAACCCGATCGCTACGGTGTAGACCCTTCCGCGCGGGTTGGTTCTCTCGCTAAGCAGCCTTTCGCTCATGGGCCCAAGTGACGCGCATCCGTTAGCGTTTCTGCGATTCGGGTACGGTGGAGACACCATGAAAAAGACGCTTACAGCGGCGGCCCTCGCCGCGACGATGACCTTCGGGGCGATCGCGCCGGCACTTGCGGACGGCGCTGCGAGCACGCGCAACATCATCATCGGGGGCGCGGCCGCAGCCGTGCTGGTCACGAACTACAACCACAAGGTCCGTCAGAAACGCGCCGAGCAGCGAGCCGCGGCGGCACGTCGTCAGGCATACTACCGCCGCCACCACCGCTAGCCGAACCGATCCGCTGCGCCGCTGGCCCGGAGCAGCGAACGCGACCACGGTAACGACGCGAGGCGCTCTGCATCAAGAGCGCCTCGTTACGTTTATCCGGCGGCCGCGGGCCGACGAGGACTGCCAGGGTCTTCACCGTAGGAGTGAAACGCATGCGCCGCTCGTTCTTCCTCGCGCTCGCATGCATCGTTTCTGGGACCTTTGCGGGCCCCGCGTCCGGCGCGGGCGGCAACGCGGTGATCGCGACGATTTCCGTGCCCGGCCAGCCGTTCGCGTCCGTTTCGACGCACGACGGGCGCGTGCTTTTCGTCTCCGTCTCCGGCGCGCAGGCCGGCGTCGTCGTCTTCCGCGTCATGCCGGCGGGGCTCGAGCGCATCGGTTTCGTCGCGGTGCGCACGCGCAGCGCGTTGGGCATGTCGCTGGTTGCGGACGATTCGCTGCTGCTCGTGGCAGAAGGCGGCGGTGTCGCGCTCATCGACGCAGCGGTCGCGAAGACCGGCGCGCGCACGGAGCCGGTGTACGTGGGCGACGACGCGAATGCCGGCACGACGGAAGTGCTTGCGACACCCGACGGTCGCACGGCGTTTGCCAGCGACGAGAACCTCGCCCGGCTGAGCGTGCTGCATCTGCAGCGCCAGCCGAACGGCACGCCGGGCGCCGTGCGAGGCAACGCGATCGACGTCGACCGCGCCCCGGTCGGTCTCGCGCTTTCGCCCGACATGACGACGTTGTACGCCGTCTCCGAGATCGCGGGACGCCCTGGCGCGACGGCGGACGCGAGCGGAGATCTCGTGCGCCGGTGCGAGCCGCGCGGCGCCCCGAACGGTACGCTGACGGCGATCGACGTCGCACGCGGCGTCGTCGTCGCGCGGCTGGCCGCCGGATGCTCGCCGGTGCGAACCGTCGTGACGGCGGACGGCGCGACCGTCTGGGTGAGCGCGCGCGGCGACGATCGCGTCGTCGCGTTCGATGCGGCAAAGATTCGCACCGACCCCGCGCACGCGCTGCGCACGCAGACGCGGGTGGGCTCCGCTCCCGTCGGCATCGCGCTGCTCGCGCACGATACGCTGCTCGCCGTCGCAAACTCCGACCGGTTCGATCGCGGTTCGCGCGCGTCGACCGCATCCGTGCTGCAGCTCGGAACTCCGCCATCGCTGCGGACCACGATCGCCACGGGCTCGTTTCCGCGCGAGTTCTCACTGTCGCCGGACGGCGCCGTGCTCTACCTGACGAACTTCCGGTCGCGCACCGTCGAGATGATCGACGTCAACCGCTTGTAACCCCGATCGCGAAGACCGTTTGCTTCGCGCGCGCGGTTCATCGGGCCAGGTTCGCGTCGACGGCGGCCGACACGGCACCGCACGCGAAGACGATCGCCGCAAACACCGGAACCGCGGATAATCCTACATGGTCGGCGACCACGCCGGCCGCGAGCGGTCCCACGAGCTGTCCCGCGCCGAAGACCGTCGTCACCGCCGTGAACGCCACCGCGGCGGTCGCGGCGTCGCTGCGCATTCGCGCGAACGCGCTGGCGACGGCCGGCGTCGCCGAGAGGCCGATGCCGACGCAGATCGCTCCCGCCACCGGCGCCGCCGCGCCGGGCAGGCTGGAGATCCAGCAGCCCAGCGCGCCCGCCGCGAGCGGCAAGACGAAGCTGAAGCGCGCGCCGCGTCCGGCCAGGACCGGTACCACGGCGAGCGCGCCCGCAACCGACGCGACGCCGAGCGCCGACCACACCGCGGTCACGACCGGCGGCGGAACGCCGCGCGCCGCGAATGCTGCGACCGCGAACGTTGCGTACGCGATGTAGGCAATTCCGAACGATGCGTAGGCCGCGACGAAGAACGCGTTGCGCGCGCGCACGAGATCGCGCCAGCCGAACGGCGTGTCGCCGGTCGTTCCCGTGCCGAGCGCGGATTCCGGCGGCGCGAGACGCAGCGCCAGCGCGGCGATCGCAAGCGCGGGCAGCGCGCACAGCAACGTCGCGATGCGCCATCGCGCAGGATCGCCGAGCGCCCAGGCGCCCGCCGGTGCCGACACGACGAGCGCGAGACCTGCGCCGCCCCACGCGACCCCGCTCGCCAAACCGCGCCGCGCCACCGGCACGCGCTCGAGCATCTCCGTGATGACGGCGGCAACGCCGATGCCGCTCGCCAAGCCGATGACGACGCGCGCGGCGAGCAGCGCAAACGCGCCGGGCGCAGCAGCCGACGCGGCGACCGACAGCGCGACGACGACGTGCGCGAGCGCGATGACGCGCGGGATGCGCGCGCGGTCGCGCAGCAGCGCCGGCGCCGCGAGCGTGCCGCCGAGGTAGCCGGCGAGATGCAGCGCACCGATCAGGCCGTACGTGCCGTAGGACCCGCCCAAGTCGGCGCGGATCGCCGGCAGCAGCAGACCGTAGCCGAGTCGCGCCAAGCCGATGTCGACGCCGATCGCGAGCAGCGCGACGACGACGGGCAGCGAGAAGATCGACCCCGTCGGACGGCGCACCCGCACTGTCTCCCCGGCTCGCGGCGGCATTCCTACCGGGCCAGGCCCCGTCGAGCCGCAGCCCACCTTGACAAGGCGACGATATTGTCTATTATGTAGATAATGGCGAAAGGTCAGTACCTGGGCGAATTCGAGCATATCGTGCTGCTGGCGCTGCTGCGGCTCGGCGACGGCGCCTACGGCGCGTCGATTCGGATGGAGATCGAGGCCGTGACCGGCCGGTCGCCCGCGATCGGCGCGGTACACGCCACGCTCGAGCGCATGGAGCGCAAGCGATTCGTGTCGTCGTGGGTCGGTACGCCGACCGCCGAACGCGGCGGCAAGGCGAAGCGGCACTTCAAGCTGGACGCCGCCGGCGTCGCCGCGCTCAAAGAGGCGCGGTCGACGTTGGACCGTCTTCACGCCGGGCTGTCGTTTCGAAAAGCACTCGCATGACGGCGCCGTTCATCCCGCGCGCGCTGCTCGCGGCGGCGACTCCGTCGGCCGACTACGACAGCATCGCGGGCGACCTGCAAGAAGAGTACGCGCAGCGCATCGTCCGTGACGGGCGCTCGCGGGCCGATCTCTGGTACTGGTCGCAAGCGCTTCGTTCGCTGCCCGCGCTGTTATCGTACTCGCGAACGTATCCGTCGCTCGGCCGGCGTGTGTCGACCGTTGCGATCGTGCTCGGCGTGCTGATCGCGATGCTCGCCGGCAAAGATCTGCTCGACCGCCTCATCGAGGCGCTTCATCCGGGCGGCGTGCTTCCCGCCTGGCTGTACTTCTCGCTCGACTGGATGGTCGCGGCTGCTTGCGGCGCATTGCTGGCGCAGATCGTTCGCCAGCATCCCCTTCGGCTCGCGCTCTTTGCTTCGATCGGCCTGGTGATTGCGTTCACGACGCCGATCCTGCTCGCGCTATCTCCGGACATCTCGTTCGCGGCATGGCTCCTGCTGCTGGGCACGGTCCCGGCAATGAGCATCGGAGCCGCAACGATCCACGCTTTGCACAAACGCTAAAGAAGGGACGCTCCCGTGTTCTGGAAATCGCTCGCGCTCTGCGCGCTGGGCATGTTTGCCATGCTCCTTACGGTCCGCGCGCAAGCCGCGCCGGCGTTCGACACGAGTCCGTACATGCACGCGCAACGGCTCGTCGACGTGGGCGGCCGCCGCATGAACCTGTACTGCACGGGCCACGGGTCGCCGACTGTCGTCCTCGGAACCGACGGCGACGACGGCACGCCGGCGTGGCGCTTCGTCCAGCCGGTGATCGCACGGCATACGCGCGTATGTTCGTACGATAGCGCCGGGTTGGGATTCAGCGATCCGGTGGCCGCTGCGCTCGACGCGAGCTCGGCGGTGACCGACTTGCATCGGCTGCTCGCCGGCGCGGGCATCGCCCCGCCGTTCGTCATGGTGGGGTATTCGCTCTCGGGCCTGTACGCACGGCTCTACGCCGACCGCTATCCGCACGACGTCGCCGGGATGGTGCTCGTCGCGCCGAACGTGCCCGATCAGCGCAAACGTCTGGCTGCGATCGCGCCGGCGCTCGCGCGCGCGTTCGCGCAAGCCGTTCCGTTCGACCGCCAGTGCACCGCAGCGGCGGAGCACGGCCAGATGCACCCGGGCACGCCCGCCTTCGCGGCGTGCATGTACACGCCGCCGGATCCCACGATGCCCAAAGCGCTCAAGGCGCTGATCCAGCGGCAGTGGGAGCGCCCGAGCACGTGGCGCGATTTCACCTCGCTCGACAGCGAAACGGCGAGCTCGTCACAGATCGTTCGCGAGCAGCGAAACTACGGCGACATGCCGCTCATCGTCTTGACGACGACCAAAGACATCGAGTCGCTTCCCATTCCCAAGCATCAGAAAGCAGCGCTCGTGCGCGCGTGGACCGGTTGGCACGAAGACATCGCGACACTTTCGAGCCGCGGCGTCGATTTCGTTGTGAAGGGCTCAACACTCTCCGTTCCGATCGAGCGGCCGGCAGCGGTGGTCGCCGCGATCGACGAGGTCGTCGATCAGGCGCGCTCTCGTTTCGCCGCGTCGCTCCAGGAATGATCGCGCGCGGCACCGGATACTCCGTGATGCGAACCGGATGGATGCCTACCATCGTGGCGTGTTTGGTCATGTGCGGATGCGGCGGAGGCGGCGGCGGCAGCAGCTCGCAAACCGCGGTCGTCCCGAGCACGCCCGTGCCGAGCGGGGCGCCGAGCGGCGTGGCGCGCTCGGTTCACACCGTCACCATCGCACTCGCACAGCCGTATCCGGCGCTGGGAACCGTAGCGACGATTCCCATGACGGTGACCGCGAAGGACGTTTCGGGGAACGTGATCTCGCCGCCCGACACGTATGCGAATCGGATCACGCTGATCGATCAAGATTCGAGCGGGCACACGACGGTGTCGACGACGCTCCTGTCGTCGCCGTCCGACAACGTCTCGCTGAATTACGACGGAGCGTACTTTCCCTCGACGGGATTGACGGCGACGTGGAAGGACCCGACCGGTGTGACGGTCCAGCCGTTCCGGCAAATCGCCACCGGTGTGCCGACGGCCGAGAACAGCCTCGGCGTGGGCCGGATCGTCAGCTCGCTGACGCTGGGCGGTGACGGCGCGCTCTGGTTCGGCGAGCGCGCTGGGATCGGCCGCATGACGGGCAGTGCCGCGACGTACTTCCCGATGGCCGGCGGCTGGTCACCGGTGACGCTTGCGACCGGCCCGGACGGCGCGATTTGGTTCAGCGCGTTCGGGTTCGGATCGGTCGTGACGCCGGCCGTCGGCATCGGTCGCATCGCCCTGGACGGAACCTACGGCCCGATCCGGGCGACGTCGTCGCCGTACAACCGCGAGCTCGTCGCCGCGCCCGACGGCAACATGTATCTCAACCAGCTCAACGGGTTCACGCGCATCGCGCCGTCGGGCGCGATGACGAGCATCCCGGTCGCG
Organism: Vulcanimicrobiota bacterium; assembly: GCA_963723635.1. Classification (GTDB taxonomy): domain Bacteria; phylum Vulcanimicrobiota; class Vulcanimicrobiia; order Vulcanimicrobiales; family Vulcanimicrobiaceae; genus Vulcanimicrobium. The sequence continues at coordinate 75,956 of CAVRRP010000018.1, forward strand.
TACCAAGGGAACACCGTGCACACCGATACGCTCGCCGCGGGCGCCGACGGAGCACTTTGGACGACGAGCGTCGGCACGTTGTTTCGTGTCGACCTCGGCACCGGAACCGTGACGAACGCACCGTTTCCCGTTCCGGCGGGTTCGGTGCGCCCGATCGAACCGCAGCTGTTGTACGCGCTCTCCGACGGCCGGCTGTACTACGACGACAAGGGCGGCGCGATCTACGAGACGACGCCGCCGAGCATGAGTGCGACGTTCCTCGCGAGCGGAACGAACATACCGCATCAGGGCGCCGCCTTGAGTGCCAGCTCGATGGCGCTCGCGCGAGACGGCACGCTGTGGTTCACGTCGATCTTCACCACGCTCGACGGTCACCCGATGTTCGGACACGTCGTCGGAAACGGCGCGGAGATGCTCGTCGGCCAAGCTGCCGCCGCGCACCAGAACTCCAACCTGCAAGACGTGCCGGCCTCGTCGCTCGTCCGCGGCAGCGACGGCCACCTCTGGTACGTGCGCAACGACGTCATCGGAACGCTGTTGCCCTAAGCGCTCCTATTGCTGCCCATACCAACTGGCCGAAGAAGCTTCGGCAAGATTACGCCGAGATGGTTGACTGTTCTATGTTTTGAGAATATTATCGCTTTCGGAATGTCAGCGAAGGCGGCGGCTTCGGCCCATGAGGTTCTCTTGCACCCCGAGCGATTGCGCATCGCCGCGGAGTTCGTCGGCCGCGCCAAGCTGACGACGACCGCGCTGCACGCGCTGCTCGACGACGTGCCGATCGCGACGCTCTACCGCCATCTGGCGCTGCTCTGTGACGCCGGTGTCCTGGTCGTCGCCGACACCGAAGCCAAGCGCGGCGCAACCGAAAAGACGTATGCGCTTCATGCGTCGCCGTTGTTTCCGCCGAGCAGCATATCGACCGGCGACGACTTCTTGCGCATCGTGACCACGTTCATCGCGATGCTGCTCGGTGATTTCACGCGATGGGTCCGCAAATCGAGCTGGGCCGCGCGCACCCTCGATCCGATGGTGCGCGGCTACGCGGTCTACGCGACCGACGACGAGTTCCGCGAGCTCAGCGCGGCGCTCAACCGCATCGCGGAGGACGCCGGAAAGGCCGGCGCGCGCACTCGAACCCCCGATCGCCGGCGGCGCTTGTTCTACATCGCCGCCCTCCCCGACGCGGAGCCTACCGCGTGAACGCGCCGCCGCTCATCCCGCGTGACGTTCTGTTCGGGAACCCCGACAAGATATCGCCGAAGATCTCGCCGGACGGCACGATGCTCGTATATCAGGCGCCGAGCGGGGGAGTGCTCAGCGTGTGGGTGCGCACCATCGGCAAAGACGACGACCGCGTCGTCGCGCACGACCCGGCGCGGCCGATCCCGTGGTGCGCGTGGCAAGGCGACAGCCGCCACGTGCTCTACCTGCAAGACCGCGCAGGCAACGAAAACTATCACGTCTTTCGCGTCGCGCTCGACGGCGAGCCGGCGGTGGAGATCACGCCGGGCGACGAGGTGCGGACGATGCCGTTGGCGGTCAGCCATCGTTTTCCGAACGAGATCCTGATCACGACCAACGCGCGCGACGCGGCCTCGTTCGACGTTGCGCGCGTCGACCTCGGCACCGGCCGGGTGGTCCTGGACACCGAGAACCCCGGCGACGTCGCGATGTGGCGGGCCGACAATGCGTTCGTCGTGCGCGCGGCCGTCGCGGTGCGCGCCGACGGATCGTCATGCATCCGGGTGCGGGATGCCGCCGGGTCGCCGTGGCGCACGCTGGACGAGATCGAGTTCGCCGACGGAACGCCGAGGCTGGTCGCCTTCTCGCCCGACGACCGCGAGCTCTTCGTGATCACCGCGAAAGACGCCAACGCGGCGCGGCTGATGCGGTACGACCTCGAAACCGGCGCGGCGACGGTCGTCGCGTCCGATCCGCAGTACGACGTGGAGGACGTGTACGTCGACCCGGCGACGAACGCGCTGGCCGCCGTCGCGCTCTCGCGCGCACGGATCGACTGGACCGTCATCGACCCGCAGTTCACCGCGGACTTCGCCACGCTGCGCGGCCTGCACCCGGGCGATTTCAAAATTCTCGCCGCAAGCTCGGACGGGAACACGCTGGTGGTCCTCTATACCAGCGATACCGAACCGCCCGCATACTTTATCTACGACCGCCGTACCAAACGCGCGGCGTTCTTGTTCCGCACGAACGATGCGCTGCTCGAGTATGCGCTCGCGCCGATGGAGCCGATCGTGTTCGCAGCGCGCGACGGGCTGGAAATTCACGGCTATCTCACGCTACCCGCCGGCGTCGAACCGCGGAAGCTGCCCACCGTCGTGCTCGTGCACGGGGGACCGTGGTGGCGCGACCGCTGGGGCTACGACGCGTCGGTGCAGTGGCTGGCGAACCGCGGCTACGCGGTGCTGCAGGTGAACTTTCGCGGGTCGACCGGTTACGGCAAGGACTTTCTCAACGCAGGTGACCGCGAGTGGGCGGGTGCGATGCGAACCGACCTGCTCGACGCGCGCGACTGGGCGATCGCGCAGGGGTATGCGGACCCCGCGCGTGTCGGTATCTTCGGCGGCAGCTACGGCGGCTACGCGGTGCTGGCCGCGCTGGCGTTCACGCCCGATGCGTTCGCCTGCGGCGTCGACGTCGTCGGTCCGTCGAACCTCAACGCGTTTCTCGCCGCCATCCCGGCGTACTGGGAGCAGATGCGCTCGATGCTGGCGTTGCGCGTTGGCGAAGACCCGGCGTTCCTGGACGCGCAGTCGCCGATCCACCGCGCCGGCGAGATCTGCGCGCCGCTGCTGATCGCGCACGGTGCGAACGACCCGCGCGTGGCGCAGCGCGAGAGCGATCAGATCGTCGAGACGCTGCGCGCGAAGGGCATCCCGGTGACCTATGTCGTGTTCGAAAACGAAGGCCACGACTTCGCCGATCCAGCCAACAACAAACGCCTCACCGCGGTCACGGAACGATTCTTCGCCGAGACGCTCGGCGGCCGCGTGCAGCCGCCTCAACCGGGCGAAGAAATCGAACCCTTCCTGCGCTGAGCCGCCCACGTACACAGGTCGGTCTACCACGCGCCGGTGCAGTGCGGCGCATGCAACGCAGACCATCGCTCAGCTTCGTGCTCGCCGCCGGCGCGCTCGTCATGTCGGCGGCGCTTGGGACGCGCCAAACGTTCGGGCTCTTCATGCAACCGATCGGCGCGGCGCACGTCGTGCCGATCGCGCTGCTCGCGTTCGCCCTGGCCGTGCAAAATCTCGTCTGGGGAGTCGCGCAGCCCGTCGCCGGCGCGCTGTCGGACCGTTACGGTCCCGGCGCCGTCGTCGCGGCCGGTGCGCTGCTGTATGCGGCCGGTCTCGCGGCGGTCGCGCTGCATCCGGGCTTGCTCAGCGTGATCCTCGGCTTTGGGATCCTCGTCGGGCTCGGACAGAGCGGGATGACGTTTGCGGTGGTGATCTCCGCGGTGAGCCGCGCGGCGTCGGAGTCGCAGCGCGCGACCGCGGTCGCGCTTGCGGCGGCGGGCGGTTCGCTGGGTCAAGTCGCGCTGGTCCCGGTCGCGCAGAGCATCATCGGCCTGGGCGGATATCAGCGCGCGCTCGTCGTGCTCGCGCTAGTGGCGCTGGCGGCCGGACCGCTCGGTTTCGTGCTGCGCGGCCGGCGCCGCGCGGACGACGCGGCCGCGGCGCCGGCGAGCGCGTCGTGGCCGGCGATCCGGCGCGCGCTGCGCGACCCCAACTACGTGTTCGTCACGGCGGGGTTCTTCGCGTGCGGCTTCCAGCTCGCGTTCATGGCGGTGCATCTGCCGACGTACGTGAGCATGTGCCACATCGGCGCGGGCGTCGGCGCGGCATCGCTCGCGACGATCGGCTTCTTCAACGTCATCGGCACGTTCGGCTTCGGCAAGCTGATGGACCGCATCGAACCGCAGTTCTTGCTCGCGGCGCTCTACACCGTGCGCGCGACCGCGGCGCTCGCGTTCATCTCGGTGCCGCCGACCGCGCTGACGACGCTCGTGTTCGCCGTGGTCATGGGTCTGACGTGGCTCGGTACCGTGCCGCTGACCAACGGCGTCGTCGCGCGGTTGTTCGGGCTGCGAAACCTCGGCGCGCTGTTCGGCGTGTGCTTTCTGAGCCACCAGATCGGCGCGTTTCTGGGCGCCTGGCTCGGCGGCATCGCGCTGCAGGCGACGGGCTCGTACGAAAGCGTCTGGATCGCGACGGTCGTCGTGGGCTACACCGCCGCGGCGCTGAACCTGCCGATCCGCTACCGCGCCGCGCCGGTTCCCGCGTGACGTCGAATCGCCGCCTGGGCACCTTGACGGGCGGCGCACGCTTGGGTAGGCTTACCTGAGGGGTAGGCCAAAACGCGTTGCGGGCGCCGACCTCGTGCTTTTGTCGAACGGGAGTGTTTCGAATGGCCGACCAACCGTCAATCTCAGGCCACAACGCCGAGGCGCACAAGAACACGCCGGAAATCCCGGAATTAACGCTGACGATGCCGGTCGATGCGGCGAAAATCGAAGCGATCAAGCGTTGCATCCAACACGGGCAGCTGCGGGTGACGTTGAACAAGGTCAACCTCGCTGGCAGCCGGCTCAGCGAAGCGTATATATACGACTGACCGGTTTCTGATGTCGAACCGCAGGTAGACAGGTCGGTATACCGGCCGAACGGAAGACCGCGCCATGTCGACGCGCTACCGCGCGGACGTGCCGCTGGCCGACCACATCGCGCTCGTCGCGGCGGATCTGTTTTATCGCGAGGGGATTCATCTGGTCGGCGTCGACCGCGTAGCCGCGGCGGCAGAGGTGACGAAGCGCACGCTGTACCGCCATTTCCGCTCCAAGGACATCCTCATCGCGGCGGCGCTGCGCCGCGCGCCGAAGATTCGCTTCCCGCGCGACGGCACGCCGCGGTCGCAGATCACCGGCGCGTTTCGCGCGATGATCGTGTTCCTGAAAGACAGCGCGTACCGCGGCTGCCCGTACATCATCGTCGCGGCCGAGCTCGTCGACGCGCGCCATCCCGCGCGCATGCTGGTGACCGACCTGGTGCGGCGCCGGCGCGAATGGTTTCGCGAACGCATCGCCGCGGCGGGCGCGGCGAAGCCCGAGCTGCTGGCCGAACAGCTGGAGGTGCTCTTCGACGGCGCGCTCGCCAACGCGACGAAGCGCGGTGAAACGGCGCCCGCCGAAGCCGCGCTCGCCGCGGCCGAAGCGCTTCTGGACGCGGCGACGCCGCAACAGTGACGATGACGCCGCCGGTCGCCCTCGACGCCGACGCGTTCCTCGCGGAACCGCTGTCGGCGCTGGCGGTCGCGCGCGAAGCGCACGGCGATGCGTTCGCGATCCGGACGGAGGGAGCGATCTTCTCGCGCGCGAGCGACTGCAGCGGCGTCGTGTGCGCGTTCGGCCCGGCGCTCGTGCGCAGCGTGCTGAGCGACATCCGGGCGTTCGGGATGCCGCCGTCCGCCGGGCGCCGGCTGCAATTCGACGAACGGCTGATCAACCTCAACCGCAGCCTGCACAGCATGATCGGGCAGGAGCACGATACGCAGAAGAGGCTGCTCACCGCCGCGCTCAACGTCCGCGACGCCGATGCCGAAGCGTCCGCTGCCTGGCGCGCGCTGGAAGACGCTGCAGGCGGATGGGTCGCAGGCGAAGCGTTCGGGCTGCTGAGCCGTATGCGCGAGCTCACGCTGCGCGTTTCGGCTGCGCTGCTCTTCGGCGACGGCAGCGAGCGCGTTACCGAGCTGGTGTCGCTGTTGCAGACCTACTTCTTTGCGCGGCGTGAGGCGTCGGCGCCCGGCGACCGCGACGAACGCACGCTGGCCGGCGTCAGCGCGGCCGGGTATGCGCTCGATGACGCGCTGCGTTCGTACGTCGACGCATGCCGCGAAGGCGATGTGGCCGGCGGCGGACTGCTCTCGAAGCTGGCACGGCTCGATTCGGCGGGTGGCCGGTTGAGCGTCGACGAGATCGTCGGCCACATGAACATCCTGTTCATCTCGAGCACCGAGCCGCTCGCCGTGGCGCTGACGTGGACGCTGCTGATCGCGTCGCAATCGCCGGAGCTGCGCCGCGCGCTTCGCGACGAGGCGCGAACCGTCGCAGGCGCCGGCATTCCGACCGGAAGCGAAGTCGAACGCCTCGTGTTGCACGACCGCGTCATCAGCGAGAGCATGCGGCTTCTTCCGCCCAACGCGTTCATGGTGCGGCTGACCACCGAGCCGGTGCGGCTGGGCGCGTTCGCGCTGCCCGCGAATTGCGAGGTCATCCTCTGCCCGTACGTGTCGCACCGCGACGCGCACGCGTTCGCCGAGCCCGACCGCTTTCGGCCCGAGCGCTGGGAACAGCCGCCGCCACCGTTCAACTACTTTCCGTTCGGCGCGGGCGGCCACGTCTGCATCGGCAAGCCGCTCGCGATGCGCACGATGAAGCTCGCGCTCGCATTCCTGCTGTCCGCGCACGACGTCGTTCTCGCCGGCGATCAGGAGATCGACTGGCGCTTGCACATCCAGTTCATGCCGAAGGCCGACCCGGCCGCGATGCTCTGGCCGGCCGGTGCCACCGCTGCGCCCGCGGGCGAGTTGCGCGGTCCCGTCCGTGCCATGACCGGCCTCGACGCGCAGTAGCAGCGCGCTGCCGAGGCGGCTCACACCTCGGCGTTTTGGGGCCGTTGACACCTTGACGTGCGGCGAACGCTTGGGTAGGGTTAGATGAGGGGTGGGCGAGCCGTGCTTGCGACAACACCCCGTGCATACCGTCGAACGGGAGTGTTTCGATGACCGACCAACCAATCCAAAACCCCGCTGCCTTCCAGAACGCGCCGCAAGCCGCGCAAGTGGCGCAGGCGACCCCGGTCAACGCGGCAACGGCCGAAGCGATCAAGAACTGCATCAACAACGGAAAACTGCAGGTGACGTTGAGCCGCGTCGACCTCGCTCAGGACCGCGCCGGCCAAGTCTGGCTCTACGACTGACCGGTATCTGATCGAACGTCGTCCCCCGAGACGGCTATGCTGCAAACATTAGACCCATCGGCCGACCGAACGAGCATCGGGCTGGCGTACGGGCCCGGGATTCCCGAGTTCGCGCAAGCGCATTCGGACCTGGTCGACTACGTCGAGATGCCGTTCGAACAGTTGCGCCATGCACCGACCTTGGGCGCGGTCCAGCAGACCGTGCCCGTGGTCTTGCATTGCGCCAGCATGTCCGTCGCGGGATTCTTGCCGCCGTCGGAAGCGACCGTCGATGCCATCGCACGTGAAGCGGAGCGCACGCAAACTCCGTGGATCGGCGAGCATCTGGCGTTCGTTTCCGCCGACGGTATCGCGGAAGAAGCCGACCGCGACGCTGCGCCGACGAACTTGACCTTCACGGTGTGCCCGCAGCTCAGCGAAGAAACGGTCGAGCGCGTCGTGGAGAACCTCGCGCAGCTTCGACCGCGCTTCCCCGTGCCGCTGATCCTGGAGAACTCGCCGCAGTACTACGCGATCCCCGGCAGCACGATGAACATGGTTGACTTCATCAACGAGGTGGCGGCGCAGTGCGACGTCAACCTGCTGCTGGATCTGAGCCACCTTTTGATCACGTCGGTGAACACCGGCGTCGACCCGTTCAAAGAGATCGAGCGGCTCCCGCTCGAGCGCGTCGTGGAGATTCACGTCTCCGGGATGAGCATGCAATCCGGCATCATGTGGGACGATCACGCGACGCCTGCGCCCGACGACGTGTTCGGGCTGCTCGAACGGGCGCTGAAACGGGCGCGTCCGCGCGCGCTGACGATCGAGTACAACTGGTCCCCGCTGCCGGACCAGGTGCTGTTGGCGCATATTCGCAAGGCGCGCACGCTCTTAGCCGCGCAATGACCGCCCGCGGCGTTCATGCAGTCTTGGCCGCCGGCATTGCGCGCCCGGACTTGATCGACGGCTGGCAGTCCGACCCAGGGGCGCTGCATGCGCACGGCATCGAGCCGACGGCGCTCGATTTGCCGGCGCTGCGAAAATTCTCTGGCTACACCACCAAAGTGCGCCACAACGCCGTGCGCAACGTGTTGCCGATGACGCTCCGCTTCATGGGCGCGGCGGCCTTGGAGATCGACCTCTTCACGGCCTATGCGAGTTTCTGCGCGGCGAACGGTCAGACGTTTACGGGGACCGTCGACGAACGGTGCCGCAAGCTCATCGCCTTCATGGAACGATGGCTCGATCTGAGCCGGAAGGACCATGCGCTGTTGTGGGACCTGATCCGGCACGAGTTTGCGCCGGTGACGCTGGCCGCGCTTCCGGCGGCGTCCGATACGCCCGCGCCCCGCGCCGCATCTTCTTCCCAACCGGCGGCGCCGGCGGATTCGAGCGTGCCGCGCATCGCGGGTAACCTGATGCTGTACGAGATGCAGTCGGATCCGAGGGCCACCGCGGCGGCGATGTTGGAGAAAACGCCGGACCTGGGAGGCGTGGAGCTTGCGACACGCTACTGGGGCTACTGGCGGCCGGAGCAGTCCGCCGACGTGCACGTCGTGGAGCTCGATGCGTTCGGCTATTACGCGCTCTCCAACGCCGACGGCGTTCGTTCCGCGTCGGAGCTCAGCGAGCTGTTGGGCCTGGGGCCGCAGCCCTCGCCGAATTTCTTGCGCTCGCTGGGCGAATTCGCCGACGTCGGCATCATCCGGTTCGCATGAACGTCCTCTTGGTCGACAACCTCATCATGCCCGAGGACGGTTCGTCGGCAATGCTCGACGTCCACCCGCACCTCGGTTTGCTGGCGCTCGCCGCCGTGTCGGAAGCGCACGGGCATGCCGTTCGGATCTACGACCCCAAGCGGGCCATTCGCTCAGGTGAACTGGCGTACGACGCAACGCTGTACGAGCGCGTAGCGGACGAACTGCTGCGGTCGCACCCGGACGTCGTCGGCTTCACCACGCTGGGCTGCAGCTTCATCTTTACGATCAACGTTGCGGAAATTCTGAAGCGCCGTGAGCCGGAGCTCCCGATCGTACTCGGCGGGCCGCACGCGACGATGCTGCACCGCGAAACGCTCGAGCGCTTCCCGCAGTTCGATCTCGTCGTGCGCCACGAAGCGGACGAGATCTTTCCCGCCGTGCTTGACAATCTCGAATCGCGGCAGTTCGACGCGATTCCGGGGCTCAGCTGGCGCACCGCCTTCGGCGGCGCGGAGCTGCGGTTCACGGACGGCAAGCCGAAGGTCGAGAACCTCGACAGCCTGCCGATGTACTCGTACGACCACTACCCGGTCGCCGAGCTCGGGCTGGACCTGCTCCGCATCGAGGCCGGCCGCGGCTGCCCGTTCAGCTGCACGTTCTGCTCGACGGCCGGCTTCTTCCAGCGCAGCTTCCGGCTCAAGTCGGCCGCGCGGCTGGTCCACGAGCTCGACGTCCTGCACGAGCGCTACGGGTTCTCCGACTTCAAGCTCGACCACGACATGTTCACGGTCAACCGCAAGAAAGTGATCGAGTTCTGCGAAGCGGTGCGCGGGCGCGGCTATCGCTGGCGCGCGTCGGCGCGCGTCGACTGCGTGGACCCCGAGCTGCTGGCGATCATGAGCGAGGCCGGCTGCGTCAACCTGTACTTCGGCATCGAGACGGGCTCCGCGCGCATGCAGAAGATCTGCCAGAAGCGCTTGGACCTCGACCTGGTGCAGCCGATTCTGGATACGTGCCGGGACCTCGGGATGACGACGACGGCGTCGTTCATCACCGGCTACCCCGAAGAGCTCGCAGAGGATCAGGCCGATACGCTCGACATGATCGGGCGCTGCTTCAGCCCGTCGTGCCTCGTGCAGCTCCACATCCTCGCGCCCGAACCGGGCACGCCGATGTTCGAGCGGCGCGGCGCGCAGATTCAATACGACGGGTACGGTGGTCGCTACAACGCGGAGCTGCTGACGCCGGCGGACGAGCAGCTCGTGCTGGCGCATCCCGACATCTTCCAAACGTATTACTACTACCCGGCGGAACTCGAGCGCTCGCGGTACATCTTCGCCGTCGAAGCGCTCGATCTGATCCGCCGCGCCGGCCCGCTGGTCGTCATGTACACGCTGCGCGCGTACGACGGCCGCTTGAGCGTGCTCGTGGACGAGTTTCGGCGATTCGCAGAGTCCCGCGGCGGCGGCGTCCGCCCGCGAGCCGACGTCTTGGAAGCATACCTCAGCGCGAAGTTCGGTTCGGCGCACCACATCACGTCGCTGTTCCGCTATGCGTTGCGCGCGAACGAGCCGCCGGCGAGCGACGACGTGCCGGCGGCCGCGGATGCGTTCGATCCGCGGCGGTCGTATCGGGTGAGCCCCCAGGTTCACGTGCTCGACAACCTTCACGACTGCAGCCGCGCGATGGCCGAGATTCAGCGCGATGCGGAACCGTCGCAGCTCATGGACGACGCACAGTTCGGCGACCTCGGGCTCTACCTGCTGCACGCCGCCGGTGACGCCTCGATCTGCGCGAGAATCGACCCCGGCGTCGAGGCGATCTTGAGCCTCTTCGCCGATCCCCGCACGCCCGAAGACGCCGCCGAGATGGTTCGTCGCGCCGCGAACGTGCCCGACTTCGACGTGAGCTTCTTCGAAGAGCTCGCGCGCGAGCAGATCCTCGTTCCCTGCACCGCTGCGTGAACCCGGCCGAGCCGATCACGACGGCCGACTTGGTCGAGGCGTTCCAGCTCGCGCATGCGGTCTGGACGCTGCACGATTTGGACGTGCTCGCATCGCTGGAGCGCCCGTCCAGCGCGCGCGCGCTCGCAGCAAAGCACGGCTTGGACGGGCGCTTGCTGCAAGGCGTGCTGGAGTACGTCGCCGAGCGCACCGACCTGGTGCGCAAAGACAAGTCGCGTTTCGTCGCGACGGATCAGTACGCGCAACCGTCGCGCTTCTTGCTCGACCTCTATGCCGGCGCGTTCGGCCCCAACGCGGTGCAGCTCGGCCGGCTGCTGGCGAAACCGGCGCTGGCGCCGGGCGCGGTCGACCGCCGCCGGCACGCGCGCGCCTTCGCGCACAGCGGTCCGGCGGCCGTCGCGTGGCTGACGTCGTTCGTTCAGCAGCTGGCGTGGAACCACGTCTTGGACCTGGGCTGCGGACCGGCGAACCTGCTGGCGCAGCTTGCGCAGAACGATCCGCAGTTCCAAGGCTGGGGCGTCGACGCGAACCCGGCGATGTGCAAAACGGCGCGCGCGCGCCTGCGCGCCGTGTCCGCGAGCGCGCGCGTGAAAATCGTGCAGGGCGACGCGCGGCGCCCGCGGGACGCCGTACCGGCTGCGGTGCGCGCCGCGGTGCAGGCCGTCGTCGCGCGCCAGGTCGCGAACGAAATGTTCGGCGATGGTTCCTCCGGCGCGATCGCCTGGCTCACCGAACTCCGCGAAGCGTTCCCCGGCCGGCCGCTGCTGATCGAGGATTACTACGGGCGGCTCGGCAGCAAACACGGCGGCGAGCAGGATCGCCAGACCTTGCTTCACGACTACGCGCAGCTCATATCGGGCCAGGGCATCCCGCCGCCGGGATTGCGCGAGTGGCGAAAAATCTACGCTGCCGCGGGCTGCCGCCTCGCCCACGTCACGGAAGACACGAGCTCGACGCGCTTCATCCACGTCGTCGTGCTCTCCGAAAAGGGCTGATCGCCGCCCTGCTCGACAAGCGCAGCGGTTGTTACGCCGCGCGTGACACCGGGCGCTACGTACGACGATTTCGGCTCGATGCCGGGTACAAACGTCGGGCTATGACGAAAACCACTGCCCTCGATCTTCTCCGCCCGGTTGCCGTCGGCATCGGGATTTTCGGCGCCACTGCGGCCATCGGTGCGGCCCAAGCGCCGAACCCGTGCGCGCCGGCAGACTCGGCGTCGGCGCCGATGACCTGGAACGCGTTCGACCCTGCGTACAACAACGTCGACGCATGGCAGCCGACGTGGGACACCGGCGTGTACGACCGCAACCACGTCCTGCTCGGCACGGTGGGCAAGTACGCGCGCAGCCGGCTAACGGTGAACAGCGCGCAAGGCGACTCGATGGTCGTCGATCTCAAGGAAGGCACCGTGATCCGGCCGACCGGCGCGACGCCCAATGCCGGCCAGCGCGTTGCGGTGTTCGGCTACTGGAGCAACGGCACGTTCATCGCGAACCGCGTGATCCTGCGCGGCTGATCTTCGGCGACGGCTGATCTTCCACGGCGCGAGCTTCCCCTCCGGAAGCTCGCGCCGCTGCGTTCGTGCTCCAGGCGGCGGTCCCGGTGCGCGCGAAAAGGGCGCGCATGGAACGGAAAACCGCGTCTGACTTCCCGCAAGAGCTGCTCGACCTGTTTCAGCTCTACGTTCACGGCGAGATCGACCGCGGCGCCTTTCTGCGGCGCGCGGGAAAGTTCGCCGCCGGCGGGCTCACCGCGACCGGCCTGCTCGCGATGCTCCAGCCCAATTACGCGTGGGCGCAGCAAGTGCCCAAAGACGACAAGCGCATTCGCACCGAGTACGCGACCGTCGCATCGCCGCAGGGCAACGGTTCCATCAAGGGTTACCTCGTGCGGCCCGCGGCGAGCGGCACGTTCCCGGCGGTGCTCGTCGTGCACGAGAACCGCGGCTTGAACCCGTACATCGAGGACGTCGCGCGCCGGCTGGGCACGGCGAACTTCATGGCGTTCGCGCCCGACGGCTTGACGTCGGTCGGCGGCTATCCGGGCGACGACGAGAAGGGCGGCGAGCTGTTCGCCAAAGTCGACCGCGCGAAGATGCTCGAGGACTTCGCGGCGGCCGCCGCGTGGCTGAAAGCGCGGCCCGATAGCACCGGCCGGCTCGGCGTCGTCGGGTTCTGCTTCGGCGGCGGCGTCGCCAACACGCTAGCGGTGCGGATGCCCGACCTCAGCGCCGCGGTCGCCGTTCTACGGCGCGCCGCCCGCTGCGGCCGACGTGCCGAAGATCAAAGCGGCGGTGCTCGTGCACCACGCCGAGCTCGACACGCGCCTCGCGTCGACGTGGCCCGCGTACGATGCCGAGCTCACCGCGGCGAAGGTCACGCACCAAGGCTACATCTATCCGAAGACCAACCACGGTTTCCACAACGACACGACGCCGCGCTACGACGAAGCCGCCGCGAAGCTCGCCTGGCAGCGCACGCTGGACTGGTTCAACACGTACTTGCGCTCGTGACGGCCGTTCGGCCCAGCTCTTTAGAGCCAGCCGAGATTGCGCGCCGCGCGCGCGGCGTCGACGCGATTCGTCGCGCCCATCTTGCGGATCGCGCCCGAGAGGTACGTGCGCGTGGTCGATTTCGAGATGTTCAGCGCCCGGCTGATCGCATGCGGCGACGCGCCGCCGGCCGCGAGCCGGAGCACGTCGATCTCGCGATCGCTCAGCGCGACGCGCACCTCGCGGTGAAGCGGCGCGAGGCCCGGGATCGAACACACGCTGGCCGCTATGCACGGCGACGACCGCCGCGAACAAGTTGCGCGGCGCCACGTCCTCGAGCAGCATCGCGCGGACGCCCGCCGCGTGCGCGCTGGTCACGAACGACGGCGGTGCGCCGTCGAGCAGCAGCATCGTGGCAGCCGTCGGGTTCTCGCGGCGCACCTGGGAGAGCAGCGCGAGCGCGCCGTCGCGCGGAACGACTCCGCTCACGAGCACGACGTCGACATGCGGCACGCGTTCGCCGGCGTGCTCGCCGTCCGCCGTGCGCCGACGACTTCGAACTCCGGCGCCTGGCCGAGCAATGCCTCGAGACCTTGCGCGAACACGGGGCGCCGGTCCATCACGCGCAGCCGAATGCGCGGCGCCTCGCGAGCCGCAGGTGCGTTCCATCAGCGATGCGCGCAGCGGTACGACGTCGGCGATTGCCCGGTGCTCTTGCGGAACCAGCGCGAAAAGTGGCCGAGGTCGTCGAAGCCCACGGTTTTCGCCGATCGCATCGATCGAGTCGTGCGGTTTCGCCAGGAGCCGCTTCGCGTGCTCGAGCCGTACCGTCAGCAGGTACGCGTACGGCGTGCGCGCCCGTCGCGGCGCGAAACTGCCGCAGCACGCTGAAGGGCGAGAGCCCCACTTCCGACGCGATATCCGCGATCGCGAGCTTCTCGAAGGCGTGGCGTTCGATGAACCGCTTCGCACGCTGCATGCGCAGCGACGAGCCTCCCGCACGGCGGCCCGTCGACGCAGATCGACGCCTCGTCGAACAGCGTGAACACGAGGGAGTCGAACGCGTCGGCGGTCGTCGCATTGACGGCGCTATTGGCCAGGCGGCGAGCGGACTGAGCGGGCACGACTTGCTTCGAGAACACGGCCGGGTAATCGAGATCGAGCGCGCCCGCGCGCAGAGCGACGACGAGGTTGCCGTCCGCACAGCCGCGGTGGTGCCGGCAGCCGTACGTGTCGCCGGCCACGCCCAGCGTCAGCGAACGCTCGTCGATGTCCGATCTGCCGGCCCTTCCGCGGAACTCCCAGTGGCTGCGCGTCGTGATCACCAGGCAATCGAACTCGAACAGCTTTTCGTCGACGCGCGACGGCGCGTGCACGACGTCGTGCGCGTACTCGAGAATCGAGCCGAACGCCGACGACCGGATCGGCCGCAACACACCGCACCCGATGTCGACCGGCTCGCTCGGGTCGTGGCGCAACGAGCGCGGGCGAAGCGCGTTCGTCTCATTCGTTGCGGTGTCGTTCGGGTCGTCTCGTGTTGCGGAATTCATCTGGGTCGCGATGAATTGTAGCGGCCCGAATCATGCCGGTCCAGGTCCAATTCTCGCCGTGCAATGCGCGCAATGCGCGCAATGCCGCCATTCGAACCAATTCCGCGTCGCCTGCCGGAACCAAAAAGAACGGCCCTCGCCGAAGCGAAGGCCGCCTTTCGATCCCGATTGCGCGAGCTAGATCTTGATGCGCGCCTCGACGAACATGTTGAACGGGAAGTTCGGGAACATCGGGTCGTACGGCGTCGCCAAGAACGGTTGCAGACGGTCGCCAGGATTGAACTGGTTGCCGAACGGAACCGGGCCTGACGTCGCACCGTACGTCGCGACGTAGTTGCACGCGTGGTTGATCGCGAAGGGAACCTTCGTCCCGCCCCAGCAGCGGTTGATGATGTTCGCGAAGTTGCCGACGAGCGTGATCCGCTTGTTCACGTCATACGTGATCTGGGTGTGCAGCAAAAGCTGGTTCGGAGCCACGAAGGCACCGACGTTGTCGAACCTGCCGGTGTAGACGTTCGGAATCGCGAAGTTGCTGCCGCACGTGGGGTTGCCCGCCGCGTCGATCGACGCGTCGAACGGCGCCCCGCCCGCACCTCCGTACGGATAGCGCGGGTCGCCCGTCGTCGATCCGCTCAATCCGCCCGCGCACGCTCGCGGGTCGATACCCGGCGTCGAGAGCGGGACGCCGTAGCGGATGCCGCCCTCGAATTGGATCGCCGGCGTGATCGCCAGCGGTCCGCGCTTCCACTGCAGGACCAAGCTGGAGACGAACGGCGCGCTGAGCGATGAGTAGTTGCCGCCTCCCACGCCGCCCGGGAAGGTGTTGTAGGTGGCGTACTTACCGTTGACATCCATCAGCGGCTGAATCGGCGCGTTGTAGTACGGGTTCGCGATCGAGCCCGGCGCGCAGGTAGGATCGGCTACGCCGGTGGGATCAGGCGCCGACGTCTTGTTCTTCGCGGCCGTCGTGTAACAGGGCGCACCGCCGCCGGCCTTGGTGAAGCCGTTGTACTGCGCGATGTTCGCGTTGAACCCGTCGATGATCGTCCCGCCGTTGCCCAGCTTCGTGTAGTTGATGTAGCTGTTGGTGTAGGTGAACGACAACCGCGCCGCGAGGCCGTTGCGCGAGAAGTCGCCCTTGTCGACCTCCAGCTCGACACCCTGCGACGTCTGGCGGCCGACGTTGAGGCCGGACTGGAAGCCGGTCTTCTGGTCGAGGTAGAAGTTCTGAATCTGGTCCTGCGTCTTGCGCAGGAACGGCGTCAGCTTCAGCGACGTGTCGCCTCGGAACTGGTGCTCGTAAGAGACGTCGTAGTTGTTCGAGATCTCCGGGCGCACCGGATGCCCTGGCGTGGTCGGCAGCCCGAACGCGCCGAACCGCGCGAGGTTCGCCGCATCGTTCTGCTGCAAGAAGTTGTACTGCTCGAACGCGCTGTTCGGCGCCTGGACGTAGCGCCCATAGCTCGCCCGCAGCACGGTCCGGGGATCGACGGTATACGTCATCCCGAACCGCGGCTGCAGCACGCTGTACGACTCGACCTGCCCGGCGCCCGGGTTCGGCGCGAGCTGCAGGTTCGCGGGATGCGTGAGGTTCCAGGCGTTGTACCACAGCGTACGCGCCGGCGAGCCGGTCGTGTCGCCGCCGATAAACTCGAACCCGTCGTAGCGCAGCCCGAAGTTGAGGTTCAGCCGGTCGGTGGGTTTCCACTGGTCGGTGAGCGATAACGCGGTGAAGCGCGGCGTCACCGTGTTGTACGTCGCCGACACGCCGTTCTCGCCGAGGATGTACTGGCAGGTGCCCGCGCCGCACACGCCCCCGTTGACCGTGTTCGCCGGGACGACGGTGCCGTTGACGCCCTGCTTGAGGGTGAACGTCTGCGAGGCCGAACCGCAACCGACGACCGGGGCCCCGGTCGGGCTGTAGCAGATACCGCTCGTCGGGTCCGCGGACGACACGAGCCACCCGACGTTACCCGTCTTGCCGATGCCCGAGTTGTTGGCCCGCAACGTCGTGGACGTCGTGTAATTGCCCTGAACCGAGAGCAGATGCTGCGGGTTCACCTGATCCGAGAACTGGACGCTGACGCCGCGCGAATGGCTGGAGAGGTTGTAATCCGACGCGGAGTAGCCGACGTAATTCATGTTTTGCGTCTGCGGTCCGAGCTGGAAGAAGTTGGAGTAGTACGTGTACCCGTACACGCGCAGGAACGCCGACGTGCCGAAGTTCCGCTGGTATTGCAGCTTCACGATCGACTGGTTGTTGGTGATCGCGTCGCGGCGGTCCGGCTCGATGTCTGCATTACGGGGCCGGCCGACCGGGGACCCCGGGAAGTAATAGTTCGACACACCGCCGCCGCTGTATCCGGGCGGAAGCAGCGTGCCGACGGGCTGGCCCGTGAAGTTGTAGCCGTCGACGTAGCTGTGCGTCGCCCCGATGCTGTCGAGGAATGCCGCTCCGCCGATGTCGTTGGTCGACGTGTAGCCCTGGTTGTCGATGAAGTTGTCGTCGAACAGGAGCTGCACGTCGTCCTTGGACCCGTCCTTGCGCGGGATGCCGAAGTGGAAGTTCGCAACGGTGTCGCGCACGCGCGCGGCGGCGAGGTTCTGGGGGCTGATCGAACCGGCGTTCGCGACGTAGGGTCCCAGCGCGAACGCCGGGGTGCGGCCTCCGTTGGTATAGTCTTCGCCGTTGGGCCCGTGGCAGCCGATCGGCGCCGCGCTCGGGCACGGCGCGAGCGGCGCGCCCCACAGCGGCTGCAAGCTCGCGCCGTTGTAGTTGTCGTAGTAGCGATAGCCCTGGTTGTACGCGCCGGCGCCGAGGTAGTACGAGAACGTACGGCCCGGATTCGCGCCGCCGGCTTCGAACGACACCTTGTTGTAGAACGTCGGCGCGCCGATTCCCAGCGAGAGGTTGCGCGAGGCCGGCGCGGTTCCGGTGCGGATCACCTGGTTGATGTAGCCCGAGAGGCCTTCGCCCTCGGCGTTCGCCGGCGTCGCGCCGGTGTAGACCTGCAGCTCCTGCTGGCCCAGCGACGACACCGAACCCGACGGGTAGTTGTCGAACGCGCGGTTCACGGGGATGCCATCGAGCTCGTAGCCGATCTGGTTGTAGTCGCCGCCGCGAATCGACACGGTCGCACCGTTGGTGGAACCGGATCCGATGTAGCCGGCTTGGCCTGCGGCGACGAACACGCCCGGCACCGTCGCGATCGACGACCAGGCGCTGTTGAGGCTACCGCCGCCGCCCGCGACAGACGTCTTGTCCTGCGTCACGGCGTTGATCGAGTAGACGTCGGCGGTCGTACCCGGCTTCACGAGTGCCGACGCCGCGCGCGAGGTGACCGAACCGATCACCTTGAGCTTGAGTGATTGCTGCAGCGTGACGGTGAGCGTCTGGTCCGCTTGCACGGTGACGCCGTTGATCACCGCGGCATCGTACGCCGCCGTCGCGGCGACGGACACGGAATACGTGTCGGGGGCGAGCGAGATGAACGAGAAGCGGCCCGCCGCGTCGGACGTCGTACGGGCCGATTGCGAAGGACTCTGCGCGGTGATTGCCGCGCCCGCGATGGGCTTGTTCGATTGCGGGTCGACGACGGTACCGTTGACGGCGCCTGTCGTGCCGGCCAGAACGCTCACTGGTCCTTGAAGCACGAACGACACGAGCAGCAGCGCCGTGACGAAGCCCTTTCGAATCTGAAGGGAAACTCCCACGAGCACCTATCCTTTCCGATGGGTGATTGTGTGTTGCCGCCGTCAGATTGCGCTTGCACCTACTCTGTAGTATCGATGAAAACGGCCGGCCTGACGGCGCATGCGTCACGAATAGACCGCATGCGGACAGGCGCCTTTGCCAAATCCTGCTCGTTTTTGCCGCGGCAATGCGGGCGGCAGCCGGTTACGCGCCTAATTGGACCCGTTCACGCGAGCTGCAATGGACCCAGTACGTCCCGTCTCGCCGTGGAATCAAACGGGAATCACCACGCTCACACAGCATTCCGCCGTGAGGAGATTCACCATGGTCACCGGAATCGACGCGCACATCTACAACGTCAAGGACTTCGACCGCGCGCTCGCGTTTTATCGCGGGCTGCTCGAACAAGAGCCGGCGACGCTTCGCGAGGGAATCTGGGCCGAGTTCGAGCTCGCCGACGGCTCGGCGTTCGCGCTCGGAAAGCACGAAGACTTTCCGTGGCAACCCGGCTACACCGTGCTGTTCGCGGTACCCGACGTGCCCGCCGCGGTGGAACTCGCCCGTTCGCTCGGCGGCAAAGCCGGCGACCCGGGCGAGTCACCCGTGTGCTTCATGTCGTTCGGTGAAGACACGGAAGGAAACGCGATCGTCTTGCACCAGCGCAAGTAAGCTCGACGGCGCTACCTCGGCTGCGGCGACGGATTCGGGCTCGCCGGCATTGCGCTTCCGGGTGCCGTCGAACCGCTCGGCGACATGGACGCGTTCGGCATGGGGCTCGACGGCATCGCGCCGCCCGGCATCGGGCTGCTCATCGCGCCGCCCGGCATGGGGCTGCTCATCGCGCCGCCGGACGTCGAGCCGCCCGACATCGCGCCGCCCGACATCGCGCCGCCGGACGCGGAAGCGCGGCTACGCAGCTTCGCCACGTCGGACTTCGCCAACGCGAGGTGCATGTTGACGGCGGACAGCGTGGCGCGCGCGTAGCTTTTGAGGCGAGTGTCTTTGCCGCCGTTGATCTCGCTCTGCATGAGGATCTGCATTTGCTGATGGCCCGCCACCTGCGAGCGCAGATACAGACGGTCGAACGCGCGGCCGCGAGCGCGCTGCAAGCGCATCATCACCGCTTGGTTGTTCGGATCGACGGTCGTCGGTACCGTCAGGCCCTCCGAGCGCATGATCGCGGCGAGCTGCGCGTTGTTCGCCGTGTGATCGGCGACCATTTTCTGAGCGAATGCGCGGACGACGGCGCTGCGCGATTTCGTCGACGCAAGCTGCCCTGACTGGACCTCGGCCATGCCGCCTTGCGCGGCTTGCATCGCGAACTGCGCGTCCGGCGACGTAGCCGCCGCGGCGGGAAGCGCGGCCACCGCGATGAGAAAAGCGAGACAAGAACGACACGCAGCTGCGAACATACAAACCTCCTTGCAAACAGCATGCGCGTGCGCCGAAGCGGTGAAACGCTCTTGATCGCAGAGCGGCAGAGCGAGGGTTCGCGCCCTCGTCCTACAGCGGGCTGAGCGTGAGCGGAACGTTCTCGACCGGCGTGATCGGGTCGTTGGTCACGATGGTCATGAACGCGCTCGCCGGTGCCGTCGCGCCCGGCGCGAGGCCCACCGCGAAGTAGCAGAACTGGCTCGGTCCCACGAGAAAGGGCCCGGCGCCGGCGGGAGCGCCGACGAATTGGCACGTCCCGATCCCGGCGCCCGGAAGCGCCGTGATGCGGAACGCGTCGGGGTTCGCTCCCGTGATCGAGACGCTCGAGATCTGGAGAACGCGGCCGCCGCCGTCCGACATCTGCAGGTCCGCCGGCGCGCTCGCCGGCAGGAAGCTCAGCGGCGCGAACTTCGTGACGATGGGCCGGTCCGGAAAGCCCGTTCCCGACAGGTTCGCCGTGACCGTCCCGGCATTGGACGTGACCGCCAGAGTTGCGACGCGCGGCCCTTTGCCGGACGGCGTGAACGTCACGATGAACTGAAACGCGGCGTCCTTGTTCGGCGGCAGCGCGGCGGCGGGGATCGCGGAAACGGTGAAGTCGCCCGCGTTCGCACCGGCAATCGTCGCGGACGTGATGGTCAGCGGCGTCTTCTTGCTGTTGTTGTAGATGAGCTCGGCGGCCGTGCGGGTCGTGCCCTGCACGGTCGCGCCGGGGACCTGGTTCTGGAGCCGGTCGAAGTTGAGGTCGGCGGTGATTCCCGCGCCGACGACCGAGAACTCGTTGTACATGAACTGCGACGGACCGTCGATCGTCATGGCCGGCGGCAGCGTCGGCCCGGTTCCGCCGGCTCCGCCACCGCCGGGCACGCCCTTGGCTTGCGCCTGTCGCACCGCGGTGTCCGCGGCAGGAATCGTCGACGTTGCGCCGCCGCAGCCGGCCACGACGACAGCAAGAGCTAACGAGGCTATGAGAAGCGACGCGCGCACGGTGGATCCTTTCGGGTTGCGCGCCGCAGCGCGCAGGCTTTTCAGCACCGTACCGCGCGCTCATGAAGAAATTCTAAAATCTTAGCGAATCGATACCGCCGGTTCCGCGAGGTGCAGCGCCGCGGCCGTTTCCGTACGCACCTCGCGGCACAGTTGCGGATCGTCCGCGATCGAGCGCCCATACGACGGAATCATCTGCTTCAGGCGCGGAATCCAACCCGGCAGCTCGGCCTTGAAACAGCGTTCGATCACGTCGACCATGATCGCGGCGGCCACCGACGCGCCCGGCGACGCACCGAGGATCGCCGCGAGCGAACCGTCGCCGCTCGTCACGACTTCGGTGCCGAACTGCAGCACGCCGCCCTTCTTCTTGTCCGGCATGATGACCTGAACGCGCTGCCCCGCGACCGCGAGGCTCCACTGGCCTTGCTCGGCGTTCGGAAAATACTCCTGAAGCGATGCGAAGCGCGCGCGCGGCGTAAGCATCACCTGGCGGATGAGGTACTTCGTCAGGTCCATGTTGTCGCGGCCGACCGCGAGCAGCGGGCCGACGTTGTCCGGCTTGATCGCAAGCAACAGATCCGCGACCGAACCGTGCTTGAGGAACTTCGTCGAAAAACCGGCGTACGGGCCGAACAGCAGCGCGCGGTTGCCGTCGATCACGCGCGCGTCCAGATGCGGAACCGACATCGGCGGCGTCCCGACGGACGCCTTGCCGTAGACCTTCGCGTCGTGGCGGTTTGCGAGCGCGGGTACGTCGCACCGCAGCCACAGCCCGCTGACCGGAAATCCGCCGAATCCACGCCCTTCCGGAATACCGGACTTCTGCAAGAGCGGCAGCGCGCCGCCGCCCGCGCCGAGGAAGACGAACTTCGGGCTCAGACGCTGCTTGCGCCGGCTCGAACGATCTTTCACGTCGACGGTCCAGCGGCCGGCGGCGCGCTTGAGGCCCGTGACTTCCTGACGATAGCGCACGGTGAAGCCGGGCTTCGTCGCAAGATAGGCGATCAAGAGCCGCGTGAGCGCGCCGAAGTCGATGTCGGTGCCGGAGATCATGCGCGTCGCCGCGACGGTCTCGTTCGGATCGCGGCCTTCCATGACGAGCGGCATCCACTGCGCCATCTCGGCGCGATCGTCCGAGAACTCCATCCCGGCGAAGCAGTGATGCGCGCTCATCGCTTCGTAGCGCTTGCGCAGGAACGACACGTCGTCCGCGCCGCGCACGAAGCTGATGTGCGGCACCGAGTGGATGAAGGCGTCGGGGTCGGGGATCGCGCCGCTGCGCACCAAGTATGCCCACAGCTGGCGCGAGAGGTCGAACTGCGTGTTGACCTTGAGCGCGCGCGTGATGTCGACCGTGCCGTCCGGGCGCTGCGGGGTGTAGTTGAGCTCGCAGAGCGCGGCATGCCCCGTCCCCGCGTTGTTCCACGCGTTCGAGCTTTCTTGCGCCGCGCCGTCGCGCTCCTCGAGCAGGACGATGCGCAGGTCCGGCTGGAGCTCCTTGAGCAGGACGGCGAGCGTTGCGCTCATGACGCCGGCGCCGACGAGAACGACGTCGGGCTGAAGGTCGAGCGAAGATGCGACGGTCACGACGAGCTATCTTTTCCCCGTCGTCCGCAGACGCTCCCTCGGTTGCGAGAATTGTCGCAGGCTGGGGTCGACGCTACGGCGCCGAGGTGGCCCGCGCGTCGAAATCTCCGAGCTTCGTGCCGTCGAGCCAAAAGCTGCCGTGGAACGAACGCCCGTCACTCGCAAAGGAACTGACGCGAACCTCGCCGGTCGACGAAACGCCTTGGCAATTCACCTCCTGATACGGAACGGTTTGCGCCGCCACTCCCATCGCGAACGCTGCACGCAACTCGGTCTCGCGCTCGCAGCGTGACACGGAGCGGCCCCCGACGCTCACCTTGCGCACGTCGAGCGCGATCGTATTCGAACGCGAGAGCACGGCACGTCCCGACCACACGATCGTACCGACCTGCACGTTCGCCTCGTCGATCTGCCACGCACCCTGCGCGGCGCGCGCCGCACCCGCAGCTTGCGCGACGCCCGCGGCCGGCGCAGTCGTCGCGGCAACCGTCGGCGCGGCCGTCGGCGTGACGGTCGGCGGCGCCGTCGCGGTGACGGTCGGCGCCGCCGTCGGCGTGGCGGCCGGTGGGACTGTGGCAACCGCCGTGGGTGCTGCTGCTGCTGCGGTCCGCGTCTGCAACGGCGGCGTTCTCGCCGCCGGCGTCAGCGTGCGCACCGCGACCACGGCTGACGAGCTCCGCGCGACCGTGACGCTTTGCTGATCCCGATTCCGGGAGGCGACAGCGAGCCAGCCTCCGATTGCAAGGCCCACGATCACGACGAGCACCATTGCGGCGGTCCCCGGCGGACGAGAAAGCAAGTTCATGCGCCTGCGATGTACCCGGCTTCCGCGGCGCAGAAAACGACGTCGCCGGCGGGCAGGCGCAGGACGCCACCGGGCGTACTCCGTCTAGAAGCGGCGTTTTACCGCCGGTTCCGCCAGAACGGCGTGTTCTCCCAACGGCGCTCCATCGCGTAGTACGTGCGCTTCTGGCGGACGTACGCGGCGAACGCGCGCTGCGCGGCGCTCCTGTACGAATCCAGATTCCCGTGCGCAATTGCGCCGGCGGCGGCGCTCGCGTTCTGCAATGCCTTCGTGATGCCGTAGCCCGACAGCGGATCGTACGATGCCGCCGCGTCGCCGACGGCGGCCCAGCCGTCACCTGCGACGCGTTTGCGAACCGAAGACGACACGTGGACCATGTCCGAACCGGCCAGCCGCGCGCGGCCGACACGTGCGCACGTCAGCGGCGCGCCGCGAAGCTGCTCGCCCAAGCCGACGCCTTGCTCGACGTAGAAATCGGGCTCGACGAAAAACGCCGCGACCGTGTGGCCGTTCGGAAGCGGTGCGCAGTACCACCAGCCGTCGGCGGCCGCCTCGACGAGCGTACGCAAATCTTTGGGCGGACCGTCGTCGTGCGCGAACCGGAGGAACACCGCGACGAGCGTGTCGTCGATGATGCGGCCGTCCGTCTCGTCCAACCGAACGCCGTTGCGGCCGGTGGCATCGACGACGAAGCGCGCGCGAACTGCACCGACTTCCGCGTTCGCGGTGGTCACCGTCCACGTGCCGTCCGCAGCGTCGCGACGGCAGCTCGACACCGCCGTTCCGGCGAACACGCGCACGCCTTCTCGTGCGGCCAGCTCGCACAGCGCCGCGTCGAACGCATTGCGGTCGACGTGCCAGCCGTTGCCGTGCGGGTTCGCGACGAAGTCGGTCTCATCGGGAACCGGCGAACCCCAAACCGAAATCGTCCCCGGCGACTCGAGCGGTCCGCAGGCGAGGAACGCATCCCACGCGCCGAGCCGCCGCAGGAGCGGATTGATCTCCGGCGGGAGCGTCTCGCCAAAGCGTGGGCCGTCGAACCGCGTGCGCTCGAACAGCACGACGTCGCGCCCACGGCGCGCGAGCTCGAGTGCGGTCGCCGACCCGGCGGGTCCGCCGCCGAGCACGGCGATGTCGACGGGGGTTGGCATCGCCGCCGTCGCATTGGCCGTTATCATCACTGGTCCGCACTGCCGTTCGCAGGCGCACGGCGGACTACTGCTCGGGGGTGTATATGGACGTCTCGTCGATCGCCAAGGTGCGGATCCATCCCGCAATCGGCATCGCTCGCGTGGGGAACAGCGAGGACGAGTACTTCATCGGGCCGGAGCTGCCGTATCCGACGCCGCAGCAGCTCGGCTTCTACAAGGACCCGCAGGGCAAACTGAAGCGCCAAGCCGCGCTGTTCCGGCTCTACGCGTACGACGCGAACGGGCGCGTCTTGGGCGAGGTGACGGCGAACGACGGCACCGTCGAGTGGACCGTGCAAGTCGCGAACAAGAAGGCGGCGTGGTACGACTTCGACGTCGCGCTCGACATTCCCGAAGCGACGGCGAACAACGAGCAGTCGCAGATCCGCAACGCCGCGTTCACCGGCGGCGACCGCGCGAAGCTCGTGATCGATCCCGGGCCGCGCTCGATCGCAGGACGCGACGCCGCGGCCGTGCCGTTCGACAGCGGTGAGTTCGTCGGGACGAAGGTCTATCTCGGCGAGCTGCGCACGGACGAAGCGGGACGGCTGCTGTTCCTTGGCGGCCGGGGTGTCAGCGCGAGCTTCCAGGCGGAAACGATGCCGGTCACGTTCGCGAACAACGACGGCTGGCACGACGACACCTCCGATGGACCGGTGCGCGCGACGGTGACGATCGGCGACGCGACGTACGACGCCGATCCGGCGTGGGTCGTCACCGCGCCGCCGAATTACGGACCTGATCTCGTGACGCCGCAGACGCTGTACGACGTGCTCTACGACACGTTCGCCGGCGGATTTCTTCCGTCCGCAACCGCGAAGTCGTGGACGCCGTCGTTCCGCAACGACATCCTGCCGCTGCTGCAGCAGATGGTCGACGCGCAATGGGTCAACGCCGGGTTCCTGAACGCGTTCGGCTGGGAAGCGCCCAACGATTTCACGCGCGCCGATCTGATCGACCGGCTCTCCAAACCCAAGCCCGCGCACGGCGACGATCCGTACCGCGAGCTGCGGGTGCAGCTCTTCAACCAGCTTCGCGTGCCGCCCGCGCCGACCGCGCTGACCGGCCAGAACCCGATCGCGTGGCCGCCGCTCTACGGCGACGCGTTCGGCAACTACTACACCAGCCCGCGCGTGTACTTCAACGTCACGCCGACCAAGTACACGCTGTTCCAGCGCTGGTCGGAAGGCGATTTCGTCGACGACCTTCACCAGCCCGACGGGCACGTCACGCGCTTCGACGAGGTGCCGCTCGAGGCGCAGCCGAGCACGCTCGACATGGCGGCGCTGCACTGGTGCATGGGCGGCCCGTTTCATCCCGGCTGCGAGATGACGTGGCCGATGCGCCAGCTCACGATGTACCGCGAAGCGTTCCGCCTGCGCGAACGCCCCGCGACGCTGCCCGAGCCCGATTACGGACCGTGGATCACGCCCGCCATCATCAACCTCTCGGACGGACCGCTGTTCTGGAACGGTCCCGGCGACATCACGCGCTGGATGGCCGTCCCCTGGCAAACCGACACCGCGTCGTGCCGCGCCGGCTACGGCTGGCCCGGCAACCCGCTGCCGAACGAGATCTTCATTCCGTCGTTCTGGCCGTCGCGCGTGCCGAACGACGTGCTCACCGAAGAGGATTTCGCCATCGTCGTCGACGCGCAGGTTCCGCTCGACCAGCGGATGCACGCGTTCTACCGCCGCGTGCGCTGGCTGCGCAGCTTCGACTACAACGGGCCGTACATCCCGCAGATCACGCGCATGATCACCGAGTTCGGCGAGCTCGGCGTCGTCGAAGCGCGCGAGAACCCGAACGGCGCGGACGACCCGTTCCCGCGCGTGTTCTACGTCGAGTCGACGCCGACCGTGCGCGCGCCCAAGCAGCTTCTCCTTGCGGCTCGTGAGCAGGCCCACGAGCTGCGTCCCAACGAGGAGTTCTCGTTCGTGCGCTTCGGAGGACTGGGCCGCCGCTGAAGGACGCTCACGGCGTCACCTTTCCGATGCTGCCGGGAAGCGTCGAGTTGGTGCCGCCCCGCGTCGTGAACCATACGTTGCCGTCCGGGCCCGCCGTCACGAACAACGGGTGCGAGTGCGACGGCACTGCGTACTCGACGAGCGTGCCGCTCGGGCTCATCTTCGCGACGTTGTAACCTTGCAATTCGCCGAGCCACAGATTTCCGTCGGGGCCCGTCGCGATCCCGGGGCCGTAGTAGTGCTGCGGGAACGTGAACTGCGTGACCTTACCGCTCGTGTCGATGAATCCGACGTCCCCGTACGCGCTGGCGCCCGTATCGCCGATGCCCTCGGCCGAGAACCACAGCGCGCCTCCCGGCCCCGGCGTGATCTGCCCCGGATTCGGCTGCTCGGCAATGCCGTACTGTTTGGTGGCACCCGCCGTGGTGATCTTGCCGATGTAGCCGTTGCTTTGCGTGAACCAGAGGTTGCCGTCGGCGCCCGCCGCGATTCCCTGGAGGTGCACGGAGTACGACGGACCCGGATACTCGGTGATCGCACCGGCCGTCGTGATCTTGCCGATTCGCTCCACCTGGTACTGGGCGCTGAAATCGAGATCTTCGACCGTGAACCACAGGTTGCCGTCGGGGCCCACCGCGATCGCATTGAGCTGCGGATGTGCCGGCACGGTAACCGGGTATTCCGTAATCACGCCGCTCGTCGTGATCTTGCCGATCTTGCCGCCGCTCGACTCGGCGAACCAGAGATTGCCGTCCGGGCCGGTCACGATGCTTTGGGGATTCGGATACCCGTTCGGAATTTTGTACACCGTGACGCTGCCGTTCGTCGTGATCTTGCCGATGTCGTACGTCGTCGTGAACCAGAGATTTCCGTCCGGGCCCGCCGTGATCGCCAGCGGGTCCACGTTGGGAACCGGATACTCGACCACCGTGCCGGGGCTCGGTGGAGCCGTCACCGGTGTCGGTGTCGGTGACGGCGTCGCCGTCGGTGTCGCCGTCGGCATCGGCGTGGACAGCGCGCTCGTGACGGTGAACAGCGCGAGGTCGTACGTTATCCCGCCCGTGAGCTGCAGGTTGCCGCTCGACGCGGTGAACGTGATCGTACTGCCGCTCACCGTTCCTGGACCTTCGAACGTCGTCCAGCCCGGTTGCGGACTCGCCGTCGGATCGTAGACCGCGACGTAGCTGATCTGCCCCAAGCTCGCGGAACCCGCCGGCAGCGTGAACGAAAACGACGGCGCCGCGCCGAGCGTCACCGTCGCGCTCGACGTCATCGTGACGAACGCAACGGGGGCGACCGACGTGCCGCCGATCGACTGCGCCCGGCGTTTCACGGTCTGCACCGCCGGCGTGCCGCCACGCTGTGTCGCGCTGAGCGTCACCGCCAGCGCTGCCGCGCCCGACCCGGCGGGAACGGTGATCGTGCTGCTGTAGCCGCCCAGCACGGGCCCCAACGACGCGGACGCGGGTGATGATCCGACGGCGATGCTCGCAGTCGCGGAGGCCGGCAGCGGCGCCGGCGATGCGGTCGGCGTCGCGGTCGCGGGTCCCCCGCCGCCGCCGCGCGGCACGGTCGATGAACCGCCGTTGCATCCGGCAGAGAGCACGGCGACGAGCGTCAACGTTCCTGCGAGCGACCAGAACGGCTGCGCGGCGCGCAGTTCACGAGCGATCATGGTGTGATCCGCCCGATCTTGTTTGCGCTGTTGCTGGATTCCGTGAACCAGAGCGCGCCGTCGGGACCGGCCGTGATGCCCGCCGGGCCGCTATTCGTCGTCGGAATCGCGAACTCGGTAACCGAGCCGCTCGTCGTGATGCGCCCGACTTTGTTGCCGAGATTCTCGGTGAACCAAAGATTGCCGTCCGGACCCGCGGTGATCATGAGCGGGACGACGTTCGATCCGCTCAGCGCAAACTGGGTGATCACACCGCTGGGCGTGATGCGGTCGACCTTGCCGTGGGACTGTTCGGTGAACCAGAGATTGCCGTCGGGGCCCGTTGCGATTCCCTGCGGCTGACTGGCCGCAGCGGGAAGACTGAATTCGGTAACCGTTCCCGTCACGGTGATCCGGCCGATCTTGTTGCCGACCCCTTCCGTGAACCAGAGCGCACCGTCGGAACCGGGCGTGATATTCGACGCACCGCTGTTCGCCGTCGGAATCGCGAACTCGGTGACGGCTCCGCCCGGCGTCATGCGTCCGATCTTGTTTGCGCTGCCGTTGGTTTCCGTGAACCAGAGATTGCCGTCGGGGCCGGCGGCGATTCCGAGGACTCCGCTCGAGGCCGTCGGCACGGCGAACTCCGTGACCGTGCCGCTCGGCGTGACCCGGCCGATCTTGTTGGCGACCTGTTCGGCGACCCAAAGATTCCCGTCGGGGCCGGCCGTGATCCCTTGCGGGCCGCTGTCCGCAGTGGGTGTCGGAAATTCGGTGACGACCCCGGCGGGCGTGATTCGCGCGATGAGGTTCGCGAGATATTCGGTGAACCAGACATTGTTGTCGGCACCCGTCGTCATGGACGCGGGATCGCTCTTGGCGGTCGGGACCGCAAATTCGGTGATCGTTCCGGATGCGACGGCGCTGAGCGTTGCCGACTTGACGGGCCCGTTCGATGCAGTCCCCGTAATTGTTGCACCGTTGAACGAAGCGCCGCCGTTGTACGCCAGCGTGATGCCTGACGTCGGTTTCGTGACGGCCGCCTGCGAGAGCGTGGTGCTGCCCGATGCGTCCGCGTCGGTCAGGGTGATCGTGACCGGATTTCCGGCATTATCGGCATAGACGCCGGGGCCGACGATCGTATTTCCGCTCGCATCGAGCGCATTGACGACGACCTGCACGGTCGCCGCAGACTTCGGCGTCACGTTCGCGGGATTCAGCACGATGGACACTGATGCGACAACGCCGTTGAGCGTCACGGTGACCGGCGTGCTCTGACCCGATAAAACCGTGACCGCGACGGTGGCGGTGGACAGAGGCGTCCCGGTGCCGGCGGCGTTCGCGTACGTCGAGATCGAGAGGGGTTCATTCTGGCCCACCGGTACGGAAACGCTGAACGTGCACGTCATGCTCCCGCCCGTCGCGGTGCAGCTCGGCGAGCTCTGCGCGACAGCGAAGATCTGCGCAGTGCTGCCTTGCGGCGTCACCGAGACCGACTGGGTGGCCGGCGAGACGTACTCGGGCCGGCGCGCCGTGGAGTGCACGTTTACGCCCGGTACGATGATCGAGAGCGTGACGGATCCCGCCTTGGAGGCCGGCGGCTCGACCGGCACCGTTGATTTCGGGACGCCGGCGGTGCTGCCGCCTGCGCCGCACGCCGTCAGTGCGCAAGAAAGAATCAAGGCGGCCGCGATGCGTGTCATCTTACTCATGTCCCGTCTTCCGGTTCTGGATCGTGAGCGGCGTCGTGCTGACAGCCACGCTCACCGTGGTTTTCTGCGCGTTGGAATCCGCGAGCGTGATCGTTGCGGTGCCCGCGGCCACGGGCGTCACGGTAAACGAGGCACTCGGGCCGGCGCCCTGCGCCGTGACCATGGCGACGGCGGTATTACTGCTCGTCGCGTTCAGCACGCCCGTGTAATTCGTCTCAGACACCGTGAACGATTGCGCGCACGATGCGGTGCCCGCCGGTCCACAGTTGTTGCCGACGTTCGTGAATGCGAGCGACGAGGGGTTCGCCGCGAGCGTTCCGGGAGGCGACGACGCCGGCGTTGCGGTCGGCACCGGTGTCGCGGTCGCCACCGGGGTAGCGGATGGCCCGGGAACCGGAATACCCGATACGTTCGGGGATGCGCTCAGCCAGCCGCAGCCTGCGGCGGCGACCAGAAGCGCCGCGGCGGTCGAGCGTGCAAGCACGGTCGCGGTGAATGTCATACGCTCCATGCTAGGGGTGGGGGGCCCTCGGCGCCCAGTCTGGAAAACCCCACAATCGAAGATGGTCTCGGAGCGCGTCGTTTGTCAGGCCTTCATCGGTCGAGCGCCGGAGCTCGATCATCTGCTCGCACGCCGACGCTTGGCCGGGGACGGCCACGGCGGCGCGGTTCTCGTCGCGGGCGAAGCCGGCATCGGGAAATCGCGGCTGCTTGCGGAGTTCCGCGGCCGGCTGGCACCCGGCTGGACGCAGAGCGCGCGCGCCGCTTGTCGCGAATTCGCGCAGCGGCCCCTCGAGCCGCTGGCGGAACTGTTCGACCAGCTCGAACCACGCGACGAAAATCCGCTTGAAAAACGCTCGATGTCGCAAAGTGATCAGCTTGCGGCCGTATGCGCCGCGTTCGACCGCATCGCGCTGCATCGCACCAGCGTCATCCTGCTCGAGGATGTGCATTGGGCCGATATCGAACTGCTCCGCACGCTGGCGCTGCTGACCGAACGCGCGACGACACAGCGCCTGCTTTTCGTCGCGACGTATCGCGACAACGAGGTAACTTCTGCGCAGCCGATCTTTCCGGCCCTTGGCAGGCTGCTGCGCGAGCCTTCCGTATCACGCCTCGTCCTCGAGCCTCTCGGGAACGATGAGACGGCGCAGCTCCTGGAAACGGCGCTCGGCGAGCGCGACGCGCTGCCCGCGAATACGCTGCACGACGTAGCACGGCGTTCGGGCGGGAACCCGCTCTTCGCAGAAGAGCTGCTTCGCCACGCGGTCGACTACCGGTTCGCGGGCGGTGTTCGCAAGGCGAACGCGTTGCCGGTTTCGCTGCAAGCGGTCGTGCGCGAGCGCATCGACCGGTGCACGCAGCAAGACGTTGCATTCCTGCGCGCAGCGGCGATGTTCGGACGTCATTTTCGGATCGACCTGATCGAAGAGATCTTCGGCCTGCACGTCGCCGACCACGTGTCCACGCTGCAACGCCTGCGCGACCTGCAGCTTCTCGATGCGGTCGACGTCGGGCCTCTCACGTACGCCTTCAGGCACGCGCTCACGCGCGACGTCGTGTACAGCGACATGCTGCCGTCTCAGACGCGTCCGCTCCACCTCAAGATCGCAGAAACGATCGAGCGGCGCAGCGACGCCGGCGACTTTCCCGAAGAGCTCGCGCACAACTTTTGGGAGGCCGGCGAGCTCGAGCGCGCCGCGCCGTATTGCGAGGCCGCCGGCGACGCCGCTCGGGATGCAGTCCATGCGTACGAAGATGCCGCCGCCTGGTTCGAACGAGCCGCGACCGCGTTCGGCGAGCGGACCGGCGATCGCGGGCGCGTGCTCGCGAAAGCGACGGACGTTCTACTGCGCGGCGACGCGCTGGAACGGGCGCTCGAGGTGCATCGCCGGGCGCTGGAAGCGCTTACCGAGCACGACGACGTCGAAGCTGCGGTCACGGCACGGCTGAACGTCATCGGAGCCATCGCGAACGGCGGTCGCGCGCGCGAAGCGATCGAGCTCGGCGCAGAGACACTTGCCTCGTTGCAGGGCGACACGAACCGCGAGCTGCGGCATCGCGTCCTGATCCGCTGCGCCGCGGTGCACGCGGCGATCCGGCACGCGGACGACGGTCTGCGCGCGCTCGACGGCGTCGACGAGACCGCGTTGGACGCCGGCTCCCGATACACCGCCGAATACTATCTGGTGCGCGGTTCGCTGCACGCACAGCGGGCCGAATTGGATTCCTGGCGCCGGTGCTCGGCGCTCGCCGCATCGACGTTCGAGCGCTCCGGGGTTCACGAATACGTCAGGAAGACGGCATACGGCAGCCTCGCGCTTCAGGCGCTGGCGCTCGGGGAAACCGGGCTCGCGCGCGAGTACCAGCGCACGAGCCTCGAGATCGCGCGCGTCGAACGCTCGGACGAAGCGTATGCGCGCGCCGGCATGGCGCGCATCGAGCTGCGCTGCGGAAACGTGTCCGCGGCCCGCGAGCTGCTCGACGGCGTCGGTCCCGTGCGGATGTTTCTGCTCAAGTGGGGCGTTGCGGTGGCGGGGACGGAACTCGCGCTCGCGCTCGGCGACGAACGCATGCTCGATACCTATTTGGACCTCGAGCTCGTCGACATCGCCCGATCGGGCGGCGCAGACTCTGCGGCGGTGTCGTTGGCTGCAGCGTTCGCCCCGGCGCTGATGCAGCGCGGGCGCGGGCCCGAGGCGATGGACTTGTTGCGCGGCGCGAGTGCAACGTTGCATGAACAAGCCGCGCCGGCGTTCGAAATCGCAACGATCGCGCTCTTGGCACCCGACCTTGCGCGCGACTTCCGCGCGCCGCTGATCGCGTTCGCCGCCCGAGACGGCGACCGCGTCAATCGCGCGCTCCTGGCGCTCGTCGATGCCGCTATCGCACGCCGAGACGGCGACTCTGACGCCGCGCGCGAGCGCGCGAGCGCCGCCGCGCACGGCTTCCGCGCGATCGGGTGGCCGCTCGTCGAGGCCGCCTGCCTCGAAATCGCCGGAGACGTTGCGGGTGCGCTCAGCATCTACCGCAGGTGTGGTGCAACCGGCCCCGAGCGCCGGCTGCACCGGCGTCGCGACGCGGATGTTCCCGACGCACTGCGAGCGCTCACCCCGCGCGAGCGCGAGCTCGCGCTGCGCGTCGCCGCCGGCGACGGCAATCGGGCCGCGGCGCGCGCACTGTCCGTCACCGAGAAAGCCGTCGAGAAGTATCTGACGGTCATCTACCGCAAGCTCGGCGTCACGTCACGATCGCAGTTGGCCGCGCGTGTCGCCGGAAGCCGCGGTGATACCCGGCACGCGGAAGCGCAGCTCTAACGACCAGTCGCTAAGGACCGTCGTTCACGTCACGCAGATGCCCGCCGAGGAGATCGGCGAGAATCCATGCGACTCCGGCAATGGCGAAGGTCTCGGCGAATTCGCTCCAGTTCGTATGACTACGGGGATTCGCAAGGAGCATCGGCACCCACACGAGCAGCCCAAAGCCGACGATCATCACCGTCAGCAGGCGCGTCGCGAGCAGCGCCATCCGATTCGTCAGAAGCGCGACGGCCGCGAGGGCGAACGCAACGGTCGTCGTCACCGCCCAAAACATTTGACTTGGCGGAAGCCACGTCGGAACGAGACCAGCGGTAGCGTTGACATAAAACGCCTGTTCGAGCGTGAACGAAGCGGTACAGATCCCGAAAAGAATGCGCCCGATCCGATCGAGCGCTTGGGGCGCCCATACCGGCGACAAGCGCGCATACACCATCGCTGCTCCCGTCACGAGAGAGAACTGCTCGAAGAAGTTGCCCCAGGAGTTGTACATACGCGGTGCAGCGACGATGCCCGGCACGCATGATACGGCGAAGACGAGATACACCGTCCCAATGACGGCTGCGCCCGCTTTCGCCGTCCAGCGGAACTGCATCGCGATGCCGCCGAAGATCTGG
Organism: Vulcanimicrobiota bacterium; assembly: GCA_963723635.1. Taxonomy (GTDB): domain Bacteria; phylum Vulcanimicrobiota; class Vulcanimicrobiia; order Vulcanimicrobiales; family Vulcanimicrobiaceae; genus Vulcanimicrobium. Next base: position 109,611 of record CAVRRP010000018.1, read on the forward strand.
CCGGCGGCGACCGCGTAGAGAAAGACCGGGCCATCGGTCGCGTTCAACATCTGCCGCAACTGCGTCCAGTCGCTGTAGTCGTGCCAGGCCAGCGTGATGAGGCCGAAAGCCAAAGCCGCCACGCCGAACAGGTGACGGCCGAGGTTCGAGCTGGGCGGTGAGCCGGTCATCCTCGCGTCTCGTTCATGTGGTTTGGAAAACCTCGTCCCGTGGAACGTCGCTGAAGAGCGACGACGGTCCCGGCCACCGGGAACCGCCGTCTTCATGCGTGGAGGGTTCGTGGGGAGATCGCCGTTTGAGGCGCCAGAAGCGACACAGCGCCGGCTGGAGCTACTCGTTCGCGCGGGAGCGTTGTTCCACCGGTCCCTGGACCTCGATCAGACGCTGTCCAACGTCGCCCGCACGACCGTCGAGTCGTTCGCCGATCTGTGTCTGTTCGATCTCGTCGACGAGCGCACCCAGCGGCTCTACGTGAGCGTCGGCGCGCATACCGACCCGGAGATCGAGCGCTCGCTCAAGGCGCTGGTCACGCCGCTGCTGCACGGCGAGACGCGTGGGATGCACCCGGCCCGGCAGGTCGCACAGACCGGCGAGCCGTTCTTCGTCCCCGTTTTCGACGAGGCGAAGCTCCTCGAGCACGCGTCCTCCGACGAGCACGAAGCCTTCATGCGCCGGATGGACTATCGTTCGAAGATCGTCGTGCCGGTCACGGCCGCCGCACAGATCTTCGGGGTTCTGACGCTGGTGCGCGTCGGAGACTCCGAGCCGTTCGAGCACGCCGACAAAGAGGCCGCGCAAGAGCTGGGGCGGCGCGCCGGGCTGGCGGTCGCGAACGCGAAGCAATATAGCCGCGAACGCGCGACGCAGCGCCGCCTGGAACTCCTGGTTCGCGCCGGCGAGCTCTTTCACCGATCCCTCGATCTCGAGCAAACCCTCTCGAACGTCGCACACACCGCGGTGGAGTCGTTCGCGGATCTGTGCCTGTTCGATCTCCTCGAGGATGCGACGGGACGGCTCTACGTGAGCGTCGGAGCGCACCGCGACGCGGAGATCGAACCGTCGCTTCCCGCGATGGTCACGTCCATCTTGCAGGCCGAGAAGCGCCGCGTCCACCCCGCGCGGCACGTCGCGCAAACGGGGGAGACGTTCTTCGTGCCGGTGTTCGACGAAGCGACGCTCGTCGAGCACGCCTCGTCAGAGCAGCACGAGGCATTCATGCGGCTCATGAACTATCGCTCGAAGATCGTCGTCCCGGTCATGGGCCAGGAGGCGATCTTCGGCGCGCTCACGTTCGTTCGGACGAGCGACTCGCAACCGTTCGACGGCGAAGATCTGCGCGCGGCGCAAGAGCTGGGCCGCCGCGCCGGTCTGGCGGTCGCGAACGCCAAGCAGTTCACCCGCGAACAGCACGTGGCGGACGTGCTTCAGCGCGCGTTTCTCAACGACGAGCTGCCGCAGAGCGAGACGCTGCGGCTCAGCGCGATGTACCAAGCGGCGCAAGCCGACACGGCGCTGGGCGGCGACTGGTATGACGCGTTCGTGCGCGGTGACGACATCATCATCACGATCGGCGACGTCACGGGCAAGGGCATCGATGCCGCGCGCCTCATGGTGCAGCTGCGCCAGTGGATTCGCTTGGCTGCAGTGGTAACGAACGATCCCGGCGAGATGCTCTCGCTGCTCAACAAAGGGCTGATCGGTGAACGCCGCGACGAGCTCGCGACCGCGTTCATCGGCGTCATTGATCGCGGTGCGACGGCGATGCGCTACGCGTGCGCCGGCCATCCTAGTCCGATCGTCAAACCGCGATCGGGGGAGCCGTCGATGCTGCCGGGCGCGGCGGGTCCGATATTGGGCGTCGTGCCGGATTTCGCGTACGAAACGCAGACGTTCCCCGCTGCGGACGCTTCGCTGATCGTCCTCTACACGGACGGCGTCACGGAAGTCGAGCAGGACCCGATCGCCGGCGAACACGACCTCCGCAACCTGTTGGTGCCCGACGACGTCTTGTACGCCGCCAATCCGGCGCGCTACATTCTGCGCGCCGTCGCCGGCAAACATGGGCGCGACGACATGGCAATTCTCGCCATGCGAATCGGTCGCGGGACCGGCGGCTGGGCCTTCGACGTCAACGATCCCGCCGCCGCGTATGTGGTCAAGCGCGATTTCATCGCTGAAGTCGTCGCGCACGAGGGTGCGGCAGTCGACGTCAACGCCTGCGAGCTCATCTTCAGCGAGCTGGTCGGCAACGCTCTGCGCTACGCACCCGGCCGCCTGAGCCTTGCGCTTTCGGACGATGACGACGGGATCTGGCTCCACGTCATGGACGACGGGCCGGGCTTCGACGGCCCCGTGAGGCTTCCGGCCGACGTGTGGTCGGAATCGGGCCGCGGCCTTTTTCTCGTCACGGCGCTGGCAAAGAACGTTTCAATTCAGCGGCTCGCGGCGTACGGCACATACG
>CAVRRP010000019.1:0-172159 GCA_963723635.1 Vulcanimicrobiota bacterium
AGAACGCGTCGAGCGCGTGCCAAAAGCGTTCGCGGTTGTAGCCGAGCACGAGCGAGTGCGCGGCGCCGGGGACGACGACGAACTGCTTGTCGTCGTTCGCCAGGCGCGTGAAGAAGCCGATCAAATCGTCCTGCGTGGAGATGCCGTCGTACTCACCGCGCGCCATCAGCACCGGCACACGCAGTTGCGTGGGATCGACCAGCGGCAGCTTCGTCACCATGTCGAGGTACGTGCCGGTGGGAACGGTGTCGCCGTACTTCGCCTCAGCGTCGGCGAGCGCGTCGCCCACGGCGGGATCGGCGGTGCCCGGCTTGTCGCGCGTGAAGATGCTGCGGTAGAGTTCGCGGGTCGCCGGGCGCACGTTGTGCGTGCGATAGAACTCGACGTCCTTCGCACGGTTCGCGAGCGTCGGCGAGCCCGCGCCCGTCCACGTGAACGCGGACAGCCCGAGCCGCTCGACCGCCGCCGGGAACGCGACCGCGAAGGCGGCGGCGCGAATGCCGCCCGAGGATTCGCCGAAGAAGTGCGCGCTCGCGCGCCCGGTCTCGCTGCGCACGACGTCCATCGCCGCACGCAAGTCGGCGACGCCGCTCGCGATATCGGAGTTGCCGGCGGTGCGGTCGGAGAGGCCGTACCCTTCGTGATCCATCGTCCACACGTCGTAGCCGCGCCGCGCGAACGCATCCATCATCGAGTAGCCCGGCCGGCCGGGGACGGTGAGATCGAACGTCGAGCGCCCCGCCATCGACGATCCGTGCACGAGAAACAGCACCGGCACCGCGGCACCCGCCGGCGGCGCGACGAGGCGCTTCCGATACATCGCAAGCTTGACGCTGCCTTTGCGCGCCCAGTACTCGGCGTACGAGATTGCCGCGTCGTCGCTGCGCGCCGGCGCAATCGTACTCGGAACCAGCACGACTGCGCCGGCCGCGGTCGCGAAGTGAGCGCGCTTCATGGCGCCCGGTTCGCGGCCCGCGGTCAGAAAGCCCTGACGGCACTCTCCGAACTCACATCACGTCGCCGGCTCGGCCGCGAGCGCGGCGTTGATCTGCGACTCCAAATGCGGCCCTTGCGACGAAAAGTCGTGCGCGAACGCCTGCACGGAATCGACAGCGCCCGCTTCGAGCGCGGTTCGCGTGTAGCCGAGCGCACCGCGCCGTGCACGCCGTTGGGTCTGCTCCGATTACCGCCCGGGACGTGGCGCGCGTGCGAGCGGTCGCGGAGAACGCATCGGCGGCGCGGTAGGCGCAGCGAACCAGGCGCAGTCAAGGTCCGTGAGGCATCGGCGAACGGCTTTGCGGGCACGATACCGGAAGTGAAAGTCTTCGGCATCCACCTGCTCGGACTGGACGAGCACACCGCAGTCAAGCTAGGCCTGACGATCGCACTCCTGGTCGGCTTCGGCCTGCTGCGCCGCCTGCTGAGAGCCGCGACACGCACCGTCGTTCCGCCGACGCGCGCCGCGCGGGTATCGTTCTGGACCCGCCAGATGGTCAGCGTCGCGCTCATGATCTCGCTCGTCGTGTCGCTGACGGCGGTATGGTTCGACAACCCGTCCCGGCTGGCGACGGTCGCGGGACTGCTCAGTGCGGGCGTCGCGTTCGCGTTGCAGCGCGTCATCACGTCGGTCGCCGCGTACATCGTGATCTTGCGCGGCTCCACGTTCTCCGTCGGCGATCGCATCGTCATGGGCAGCGTTCGCGGCGACGTGATCGCGCTCGATCCGTTCCAGACGACGATCATGGAGATGGGCGAAGCGCGCGGCGAGGAAGGCGACGCACCCGCGCTATGGGTCCACGGGCGGCAATTCACCGGGCGCATCGTGACGGTGACCAACGGCGTGATCTTCGATCAGCCGGTCTACAACTATACGCGGGATTTTCCGTACATCTGGGACGAGATCGTGCTGCCGATCCCGTACGACGGCGACGACCAGCGCGCCGAGCGCATCATGCTCGACGCAGTGCGTGAGTTCGCCGTCAGCGCCGACGCGGTCGCACACGACGCGAAGATGCGCTTGAAGGAGCGCTACGGCTTGGACATGCCGGACATTGCGCCGCGCACGTTCTACCGACTGACCGACAATTGGATTGAGATCGCCGTCCGGTTCCTCGTGCCCGACCACGGAGCGCGTGCCGCCAAGGACGCGATATTCCGGCGCATCTTGGCGCAGTTTCGCGCGGCGGGAATCGGCGTCGCCTCGGGGACGTACGCCATCGTCTCGGTGCCGCCGCTGCGCGTCGAGATGCCGCCCGAGCGCCGCCCCGCATGAGCGGGCGGGCGATAATCGACCGTGATGCCTAGCGAAGACTCGGCGCGTTAGGCAGTACCGTGGCAACCCGGCCGGGCTTGCGGCGGTCGTCGACTCGGTATGCAGGGAACGGTGGCGGTGCCGCGCGCAGGCGCGAAGGTCTATCTTGCGCTCGTCGTGCTCGCGCTCGTGTGGGGTTACACCTGGGTCGCGATCAAGATTGCGACCGCGGACGCGTCCCCGTATACCATCGCCGCTTCTCGGCTCGTCATTGCGACGGCGATCCTGTTCGCGCTGCTCGCGCTGACGCGGCGCTCGCTGAAGCCGACGCCGTTCGTGCCGACGCTAATCCTTGGGCTGCTGCAGACCACCGGCTGGACGCTGTTGCAAACGCTCGCCGTGGCGCAGGCGGGCGCGGGAAAGTCGGCGGTGCTCGGTTACACCATGCCGTTCTGGGCGGCGCTGCTCGCGTGGCCGTTTCTCGGCGAGCGCATCGCCGGAGTGCGCTGGGCCGCGCTGGGGCTCGCAGCGGCAGGGCTCGCGTTCGTCGTCGTTCCGCTGAACGCGGGATCGTTCGTGGCCGACGGGCTCGCGGTGCTCGCCGGTGTTTCGTGGGGCGCGAGCGCGGTGTACGCCAAGCGCCTGCGGCAACGCTACGACGTCGAGCTGCTGTCGCTCACGACCTGGCAGATGCTGTGGGGCACCATTCCGCTCGTCGTGCTGATGCTCGCCATCGGCGGGCCGGTGCGGTGGACCGCGTCGTTCGTCGCGGCCATGGCGTTCATGTCGGTCGGCGGCGCGGCGCTCGGATGGTTTCTGTGGATGTTCATCCTGTCGCGTTTGCCTGCCGGCGTCGCGGGCATCGCGTCGCTTGCGACGCCGGTGGTCGGCGTGCTGGCCGCCGCGATCCAGCTGCACGAAATTCCCTCGCGCAGCGAGCTCGCGGGCATGGTGCTGATTGTCGTCGCGCTCGTCGTGAACGCGATCCCGGCGCAACGCGAACCCGCGCTCGCCACCGCGGTAGCGGTCGAAGGGCCGTAATTCGGCGCCCTCGACCGGTCTTCGCTTGTCGCTAACCTCGGAAGATTCAGCTAACCGCCGAAGATGAACGAGTAGTCCGAAGCCAGCTTCGACCTCGCCGAGGCGGTGCGCTTGGCGGGCGAGGGTCCGATCTCGATGATCCGCGGCGCGAGCCTGGCTCCTCGCAGCAACGGTGATGCGGCCCGCGCGAACGAGTGGCAGTCCAGGCACACGGAGTTTTGCACGTAGGTCTCGAGCGTCGTGTTCGCCACGGGCCGGTTGCGCGGCGCCATGTTCGCGGCGGTCAGCGGAACCGTCGCTCGCGGTGCGGGCACGCTCACCGTCTGCGAGGAGGGCCAGAACATGTCGACCAGGCGGTAGTGCTTGTACACCGACGACGAGGCGTTCGCTTTGTTCATCAGGCTCCAGGCCGTGTTGCTAATGCTCTCGGAGAACGGGTTGATCGACGTCGTGCGCACCACTTGCATCGGTGCGCTGTACGGATCCTGGCACGGCCCGACCGTCGGACACGGTCGCGGCGACGTGTTCGGGACGCACTTGTAGTGGTCCGTCGCCGGATTGCAGTTGGTGCGGTAGTACGTGTACGTGCCGGCCGGCGGCGCGCCCGCGGTGGGATCGTTGTCGACGTGCTCGAACGTCGCCCACATGAACTGCTGCGTGCTCGGCATCTTGTGGATGATGTGCAGCCCGACGAGGCCGACGACGACGTTGTGGCGCACCGGCGCGCGCGGCGGGTACACGTCGGCGACGGAGATCTTGTAGTTCGGCCACGTCCGCGGATCGGGCAGCTCGACCCATGCGGCCTTCACCTCGATCGCGCCGAAGTTCATGCCGTAGCCCCCGCTCTTCTGGTTGCCCTTGCAGTCCTTGTCGATCTTCGGATTGCTCGGCGGCGTGCGGGCATCACCGGCGCCGTGCGGCAGCGAGAACCCGGCCGGGCCGTTGGCGCAGGCGGTCTGCGCGTACGCGCTGCTGAGGCCGTTCTCCTTGATGTACTGGTACTCGTCGTTGTCGACGCGCACTTCGTAGAACGTCAAGTTGCCGTAGCGGTCCGTCAGCCACCCGCCTGACGCTTGCTGGATCCCGCGGAAATGCACTTGGGCGTTGAGGAACTTGTTCGTCGCGGACAGCACCTTGACGCCGGGCCGTGAAGGCGGCGCGTTGCGCAGGCGCATCGCCGTTGACGGGAAGAGCTCGTCCGCCGAGTGATAGCTCTCCCACACGGCGGGATACGCGGCGCTGCCGGAGCGGGCCGGCGCACCGAACTGGGATGCGCTCGCGGCGGGATCGGGCACGCCGACCGAATTGGGCTTCGCCCGCCAGTTCAGGTAGAAGAACTCTTGCCAGGCCATGCAGTCCGCGTCGAACTGCTGGTCGATGGCGCCGCCCGGAATGAAATCCGCCGGCATCGTGGCCGCCAAGGCCAGCTTGGCACACGAGCCGCTGCCCGTTTCGCGCGGCATCGGCTGCGACGACGCGGACGGCGCCGGCGCCTGCGCGGCGAGCGTGCCCGCCCCCAGCGCAATGAGCCCCGCGACGACGGTTACGCTAAAACGAAAGAAAGCCGCATTGTGCACGGTTCGATACCCCCGTCAACGACCATACCATAGCTCGCTTCGGCTAGCAACCGCACGGCGAACAGTCATGAAGCGTGGAAGGCCGCGCTCGGCATGGAACGCCGCTTTCTGCATGCAATAGTCGAAGTTCGACCAACAGGCATTTGTGCAAAGGGGGCGGCGTGTCCGAGTTTCGCAGCGGTCATCATTTCTTGCAAATCCCCGGGCCCACCAACGTGCCCGAGCGCGTACTGCGGGCCATCGACCGCGCGACGATCGATCACCGCGGGCCGGATTTCGCCGAGTTGGCGCTGGAGTGCATCCGGCTGGCCAAGCCGGTCTTCCAGACCAAAGGCCCGGTCATCATCTGGCCCGCGTCCGGCAGCGGCGGCTGGGAAGCCGCGCTGGTCAACACGCTGTCGCCCGGCGACAAGGTGCTGATGGCCGAGACCGGCCAGTTCGCCGCGCTGTGGAGCAAGCTCGCGACGCGGATGGGCCTCGACGTCGAGGTGATCCCCGGCGACTGGCGCCACGGCGTCGATCCCGAGACGATCGGCGAGCGCCTCGCCGCGGACACATCGCACGCGATCAAAGCGGTCGCCGTGGTGCACAACGAGACGTCGACCGGCGTCACCAGCCGCGTCGCGGACGTGCGCGCCGCGATCGATCGCGTGGGACATCCGGCGCTGTTCTTCGTCGACACGGTTTCCTCGCTGGGGTCGCTCGACTACCGCCACGACGAGTGGAAGGTCGACGTCACGATCGGCGGTTCGCAGAAGGGGCTGATGCTGCCGCCGGGGCTCGCGTTCAACGCGATCTCCGACAAAGCGATCGCCGCGTCGAAGACCGCGCGACTCCCGCGCTCGTACTGGTCGTGGGACGACATGCTCGAGAGCAATAAGACAGGCTGGTTTCCGTACACGCCGGCGACGAACTTGCTGTACGGTTTGCGCGAAGCGCTGACGATGCTGCAAGAAGAAGGCATGCCCAACGTGTTCGCGCGCCACGCGAAGCTCGGCGAGACGACGCGGCGCGCGGTGCGCGGCTGGGGCTTGGAGCTCGTGTCGGTCGATCCGCACGAGTACTCCGACACGGTCACGGCGATCTACGTGCCGGAAGGCTTCGACGCCGATGCGCTGCGCGCGACGATTCTCGAACGCTTCGACATGTCGCTGGGCACCGGGCTCGCGCGGCTCAAGGGCAAGGTGTTCCGCATCGGGCACCTCGGTTCGATCAACGACCTGATGCTCGCCGGGACGCTGTGCGGCGTGCAAATGGGGTTGGACCTGGCCGGCATTCCGCACGGGGACGGCGTGTCGCCGGCGCTCGCGTATCTCGCGAACCCGACGGCCGCGCGTTCGCTCGCCGCTGTCTGAGTGAGCGCTACCGCGCCCACGCCGGCAACCACCACGACACCGGCGCGCGAGCCCGTTCTCGCGCGCCGGCTCGAGGCGCGGCTGCGCGCGGAGATCGCGGGCGACGTGTGGTTCGACCGCGCGTCGCGCGGCATGTACGCGACCGACGCGTCGATCTACCAGATCATGCCGCTCGGCGTGGTGGTGCCGCGCACGGCAACCGACGTCGAAGCAGTCATCGCGATCGCGCGCGAGCACGGCGTGCCGGTGACGGCGCGCGGCGGCGGCACGTCGCAGTGCGGGCAGACCGTGAACCACGGGCTGATCGTCGACGTCAGCCGGTATCTGCGTGAGGTCGTCGCACTCGACACGGCCGCGCGCACGGTGCGGGTGCAGCCGGGCATCGTGCTCGACGAGCTCAACCGCGGGCTGAAAAAGCACGGGCTGTTCTTTCCGGTAGATCCGTCGACGGCGAGCCGCGCGACGATCGGCGGGATGACGGCCAACAACAGCTCCGGCGCGCGCTCGATCCGATACGGAATCATGGCCGACAACGTCGCCGGCATAGACGCGGTGCTTGCGGATGGGACGCGGGCATATTTCGGGCCGGTCGGTTCCGGCGGTTCAATGGCGAGCGGTGCGGCGGCGAGCGGTGCGGTAAATCGTGCGGCCGGAAACGGTGCGGTCGGACATCGTGCCGCGGCGGCGGAACGCTATCGCGAGCTGGTGGCGCGCGTGCGTGCGATCGCGGCGCGGGAGGCGAGCGAGATCGAGGCGCGCATCCCCAAAGTGCAGCGCAACGTGGGCGGCTATGCGATCCACACCGTGCGCCCCGACGGCGACTTCAACATGGCGAAGCTGCTGGTCGGATCGGAGGGAACGCTCGCGTTCTTCACCGAGATCGACCTCGCGCTGCAGCCGCTGCCGCGTGCGAAGGCGCTGGGCGTGTGCCATTTTCCCACGTTCGCCGACGCGATGCGCTCCACCGAAGCGCTCGTCGCGCTCGACCCGGTGGCGGTGGAACTGGTCGACCGCACGATGATCGAGCTGTCGCGCAAGATCGCTGCGTTCGCCCCTATTCTCGAGAAGTACGTGCGCGGCGAGCCCGGCTCGCTGCTGCTGGTGGAATTTGCCGGCGACGACCCGGCGCCGCTCGCTGAACGGCTCGAAGCGCTCGACGATGCGATGGCGTCGCTCGGGTTTCCGCACGCGGTGGTGAAGCTGACCGACGCCACGCAGCAAGCCGAGATGTGGGAAGTGCGCGCGGCGGGGCTCAACATCATGACGTCGATGCGCGGCGACGCGAAGCCGGTCTCCATCATCGAAGATTGCGCGGTGCCGCTGGCGCACCTCGCCGACTACACCGAACGGCTCAACGGCATCTTCGCGAAGTACGGGACGACGGGAACGTTCTACGCGCACGCGTCGGTCGGCTGTCTGCACGTGCGCCCGGTGCTCAACGTGAAGCACGACGAGGACGTCGGCAAGCTGCGCGCGATCGCCGAAGAAGCGTTCGCGGTCGTGCGCGAGTACGGCGGCGCGCACTCCGGCGAGCACGGCGACGGCATCGTCCGCTCGGAATTTCACGAGGAGATGTTCGGGCGGCGGATCGTCGAGGCGTTCCGCGACGTGAAGACGGCCTTCGATCCGGGCAACCTGCTCAACCCCGGCAAGATCGTCGACGCGCCCAAAATGGACGACCGCACGCTGTTCCGTTACGGCCCGAAATACGCGCCGATTCCGCTGGAGACGGAGCTGGACTGGTCGGAGTTCGGCTCGTTCGCCGGCGCGGTGGAGATGTGCAACAACAACGGCGCGTGCCGCAAGAGCGCGCCGGGTGCGATGTGCCCGTCGTACCGCGTCACCGACGACGAGCACCACGTCACGCGCGGCCGCGCCAACGGTTTGCGCCTCGCGCTCACCGGCCAGCTCGGCCCCGACGGGCTCACCTCGCAAGAGCTGTACGACGCGCTCGATCTGTGCGTGTCGTGCAAGGCGTGCCGCCGCGAGTGCCCGACGGGCGTCGACATGGCGCGCATGAAGGTCGAGTTCCTCGCGCACTACCGCAAAAAGCACGGCACGCCGCTGGGCGACCGCGTCGTCGCGTCCCTCCCGCGTGCCGCGCACCGCGCGGGCCCGTTGCGGCGCCTGGCAAACTTGCGCGACCGCATTCCCGGCGTGGCGCGGCTGATGCAGCGCGCGACCGGCTTCACCGCGAAGCGCCCGCTGCCGCGCTGGCACGCAAAGCCGTTTCGGGAGCCTACCGCCGCGGCGTCACCGGCGCGCGCGCTCGATTCGACGTCGCGCTCCGCCGCGGTTCCGGCGACCAACGGTGAAGTGGTGCTGCTCGTCGACACGTTCAACCGCTATTTCGAAGCGGACGTCGCGCGCGCCGCGCAGCGCGTGCTCGTCGCGGCGGGCTACGACGTCGTCTTCCCGCGCGCAAGCGACGCCGCGGCTGCGCGCCCGCTGTGCTGCGGGCGGACGTATCTGGGCGCAGGGCTGCTGGACGAAGCGCGCGCCGAAGCGGAGCGCACCATTACGGCGCTCGCGCCCTACGCCGAGCGCGGCGTGCCCATCGTCGGCTTGGAGCCGTCGTGCCTGCTGACGCTGCGCGACGAGTTCCTCGCGCTGGTGCCGAGCGACGCCGCGCGCACGGTCGCGTCGCAGGCGCTCTTGTTCGAGGAGTTCATCGCGCGCGAGCTCGACGCCGGACGCTGGTCGCCGCCGCTGCGGCCGCTGGACAAGCGTGCCGTGGTGCACGGACACTGCCACCAAAAGGCGTTCGGCGCGATGCCCGCTGTGGTGCGCGCGCTGCGCGCGATCCCGGGCTTGGACGCGTCGGTGATCGAATCGTCCTGCTGCGGAATGGCGGGAATGTTCGGCTACGAAGCGGAGCACTACGACGTGTCGATGCGCATGGCGGAGCTCAGCCTGCTGCCCGCCGTGCGCGCCGCCGCCCCGGAGGTGCTCGTCGTCGCCGACGGTATGAGCTGCAAACACCAAATCGCGCACGGCGCAGGACGCCGCTCGCTGCACGTCGCCGAGGTCTACGAAGCGGCGCTCAGGTCCCCCGAATGACCACCCAGCCCATTGTCATGCTGAGCCTGTCGAAGCATGAGCCATCATCGTCGCGAACGGCACGGTCGTGGCCCACCCTTCGACAAGCTCAGGGTGACAATGTAGACATGTAGACAAAGGAGAGCCACCCACATGACCACCAGAGGAACGTTCGTTCGCACCGCCGCGGCGGTCGGCGCTGCGGGCTTGGCCGGCGGTGCACCGCTCGGCGCGCTCGCGCGGCGTAAGAACCAGCTCAGTGACGCCGATGTCTCGAAGCTGTACGACGCCGCGAAGAAAGAAGGCAAGGTCACGTGGTGGACCGGGCACTACACGCAGCAGGCGGCGGAACGCGTCGTCGCGGCGTTCAAGGCGAAATATCCCGGCATCGACGTGGAACTGCTGCGCCAAACCGGCCAGGTGCTGTTCCAGCGCCTCACGCAAGACCTCAAGTCGAACGTGCACCAGCTCGACGTGTTCGCGTCGACCGACGAAGCGCACATGACGATCCTCAAGAAGCAGAACGCGCTCGCGCAGTTCGTGCCCGCCGACATCGACAAGATCCCCAACCAGTACGCCCACCTCGATCCCGACGACACCTACCAGCTCGGCGACATCGCGCTGATGCTGATCAACTTCAACCCGAAGAAGGGACCGGCGCCCAAGAGCTGGCGCGATCTGCTGGATCCGAAGTACAAAGACCAGCTTACCGTCGGCCATCCGGGCTTCTCGGGCTACGTGGGCAACTGGGTCGTCGCGATGAACGACAAGTACGGCTGGGACAACTACTTCAAGAAGTTCGCCGCGAACAACCCGAAAATCGGGCGCTCGGTGTTCGACGCGACGACCGACATCGTGTCGGGCGAGCGCAGCCTGGGGCCGGGCGCCGACAGTCTCGCCCTCGAGCGCAAAGCCGGCGGCAACAGCATCAACATCGAGTTCCCCGACGACGACACGGTGCTGGTAACGGCGCCGGTGTGCGTGATGAAGGAAGCGCCGCATCCGAACGCCGCGCGGCTGCTGATGAACTTCTACTACTCGCGCGAATACTCGCAGACGATGGCCAAGACGTTCAACCTGCCGCTGCGCCTGGACGTCCCCGCCGCCGACAACATCCACTACGACAAGATCAAGTCGTACCACGTGAAGATCGACCGGCTGCTGTCCGGCATCCCGGAAGTAATCGCGAAGTGGCGCGAGACCTTCAACGTCTGACATGAGCCTCGCAGCGGCGCCGCGCCCGGTGGAGCAGACGAGATCGTCGTTCGACGTCGGTCCCGTCTTCTTCATCGGCGCGGTGATCGTGCTGGCGATCCTCGTCATCGTGCCGCTGGCGTGGCTGGCGGTCATCAGCATCCAGAAGCCCGACGTCGGCGGGCTCACGCTGGGCAACTACGTCGAAGCGTTTACCAAGTCGATCTACCTGCGGCCGGTGCTGAACTCGTTCGTGCTCGCGGCGTCGGTGGCGACGATCGCGGCGCTGCTGGGCACGCCGCTCGCATGGCTGATCGCGCGCACGAACTTGCCCGGCCGCAAAGGCCTGCGCGCGCTGATCACGGCGGCGTTCGTGACGCCGTCGTTCATCGGCGCCGAGGCGTGGATCTTGCTCGCCGCGCCGAACAGCGGCTGGATCAACCGCGCGATCACGTCGTTCACGCACGCGGAGCACGGCCCGCTCAACATCTTCTCGCTCGGCGGCGCGATCTTCGTGATGGCACTCTACAACGTGCCGTACACGTTCACGTTCGTCGCGGGCGGGCTGGAACTGCTGCCGACCGACCTGGAGGACGCGTCCTCGACGCTGGGCGCGTCGGCGTGGCGCACGATGCGCTCCGTGACGCTACCACTGGTGATGCCGGCGATCATCGGCGGCTTCATCATGTCGTTCCTCGAAGCGCTGGCGGAGTTCGGCACGCCGGCGTTCTTACTGATCCCCGCGCGCACGCAAGTCGTCACGACGCAGCTCTATCTATTCTTCCAGTTCCCGGTGCGCACGGAGCTCGCGGCCGCGTACGCGATGCCGCTCATCGGCGTGACGCTGGCGCTGCTGATGGTGCAGCGCCGCATCCTGGGCCGCCGCAAGTTCACCGTGGTCGGCGGTAAAGGCGGGCGCCGGCGGCTGATCGACCTCGGCGTGTGGAAGTGGCCGCTGCTGGGGGCGGCGCTGATCGTGCCGCTGTGCTCGGTGGTGCTGCCGTATCTGGCGCTGCTCGCGACGTCGCTGTCGCGCATTTGGAGCACGGGCCCGGTGCCCGGCAACTTGACGCTGTACTGGTACCACTGGGCGATCTTCGACAACGAGGAGACGCGCCGCGCGATCTTCCACAGCCTGACGTACGGCGCGGCCGCCGCGACGATCGCGACGATCGTCGGCTTCTTGATCGCGTACACCGCGAGCCGGCGGCTGTTCCCGGGCGCGGGCTTCCTGGGCATCGTGTGCATGGCGCCGTTCGTCGTGCCGGGAATCGTGCTCGCGATCGGGATCTACGCGGCGTACTCGCACCCGCCGCTGGTGCTGTACGGCACCGCGGCGATCCTGATCATCGCGTTCACCACGCGCTTCTTGCCGATCGCGTACTCGAACCTAAGCACGATGGTGGCGGCGGTGAACGCCGACCTTGAGAACGCCGCACGCACGCTGGGCGCGACGCGCTTGCGCGCGCTGCGCACGATCACCGCGCCGCTGCTGCGACGAGGCTTGCTGGCGAGCTGGCTGCTGGTGTTCATCCCTTCGATCCGCGAGCTGAGCTCGGCGATCTTCCTGTTCACCCCGCGCACCGCGACGATGACGACGCAGATCTTCGACTTCACCGACGCCGGCAACTACGAAGCCGTCTCGACGCTCGCGATCCTCATCCTGGCGATCACGATCGTCATCGTGTTGGTGGCGTACCGGTTCCTGGGCAAAGACTTCATGGAGACGAGCAGCAGCTAGATGGCACGCATCGACATCGCCGGTTTGACGAAGGCGTACGGCAAGAACGGCGCGCGCGCGGTCGACGCGATCGACCTGGCGATCGCGGACGGCGAGGTTATGGCGCTGGTGGGCCCGTCGGGCTGCGGCAAGACGACGACGCTGCAGCTGCTCGCGGGCTTCCTCAAGCCGGACGCCGGCACGATCACGGTAGGCGACCGCGTCGTCTCATCGGCGAAGCACGTGGTGCCGCCGGAGAAGCGGCGCATGAGCCTAATCTTCCAGAGCTACGCCGTATGGCCGCACAAGACGGTCTTCGAGAACGTAGCCTACGGCCTACGGGTGATGCGGCTTGAGCGCTCGGAGATCGAGGACCGCACGCGCGAGGTGCTGCGCAGCGTGCGCATGGCGGACCTCGCGGACCGCTACCCCTCCGAATTGTCCGGTGGGCAGCAGCAGCGCGTGGCGCTCGCGCGGGCGGTGGTGGTGAAGCCGGAGACCCTGTTGCTGGACGAGCCATTGTCGAACCTGGATGCGAACCTGCGCGAAGAGATGCGGTTCGAGATCCGCCGGATCCATGATGCGACAGGGATTACGATGGTTTATGTGACGCACGACCAGACTGAGGCGATGGTCGCGGCGGATCGCATCGCCCTAATGCGGGCCGGGAAGATCGCGCAGGTCGGCACGGCGCATGAGATCTATGAGAAGCCGGCGACGGCGTTCGTGGCGACATTCGTCGGGGGGACAAATACGATCCCGGCGACCTTGGTTGAGCCGCATGTGGTGGAGGTTTGCGGGGCGCGGCTTCGCGTGCGCGATGACTTTGATCCGGCGCAACGGGGGCCAGTGACGTTGTGCGTGCGGCCGCACTCGGTGACGTTCGCCGCGGCGGGCGACGACGCCGTCGGTTATCAGGAGAACGGGCACAACCGCCTTTCGGGCACGGTGCTGCGGCAAGTCTACTTGGGCGACTCTCGGGACTACCTCGTAGACCTCGGTCAGACGCAAATTCGCGTGTCGACACCGCCGATAGAAGACCGCGGCGTCGGCAGCACAGTCCACCTTGACATTGCCCTCGAAGACTGCCGGATCGTGCCGGGCGACTGACGCAAACGGCCTCGACGATGTACCTCGTCATAACGCTGGCGGCCAATGACATGCAGATCGAACAATCTCTGCGTTTCGATTCGGCGACTTCTGCCGAGGCTGCCCTAGCGGCTCTGCGCGAAGGTACCGGTGAGGTCGTTACGCTCGAGAGCGATATCGGACACTCACTTACGTTTCTGCGAAGCGCGTTCGTCGGTTCCGAGCTTGCGAGCGAGGCGCCTCCGCGTCGAGAAAGCGCCGCGCTCGTCAGCCTCAACGATCTCGTAGAACGGTTGGGACGTCCGGCCTATGATGGCCAAAACACGTTTGGCTACATCGTGGGCGGTCCACCATATGCGGTAACCGTTTCAAACGACCACGATCGAGTCGTTGTTTGGGACTGCGGAGGGTCAAGCCCCAATCGGTGCATGGCAGAGTGTTTTTCCGACAGCGAATGCCGGTACTGGCCGTGCGCGCTGCACCGCAGCTGAGTGATCATCCGCCTCCGGTCGAATTACACCATCCTTGTCTCATTTGGTAGAGCCTGCCAGTTCTTTCGATTCCCCAGTGGTAGTAGCTTGCCCTCAGAACGCTCGGCTTCGATGGAGGATAGACATCACCGATTTGGAGGCCGAAGAAGTCGTAAGGAAACGCCCAGGTGTTCGTGCCGGGTGCAGACGGGATATTATTCTTCCGCGCACCACCGCGCTGCTTCGGGTCTCCGTAGAGTGCCGTCGACCAGCCGGGCTGCGGAGGATTGTTGCAAAGCAGAGTCGCGTCGATGTTGGTTAGGGTATAGCTGATATAGAGGTTCTGCGGAATCACCGGCGGAGACGGTCCGTCAGGATTGCTATAACAATCGACGCCGCCGCCGCTCAGATCGAAGTCGCACGCGAACCCGTCTCCATACTCAGTGTCGATTCCGATGCCGGTACCGTCCGGATTCACGCCGATTGGACTTTCGCAGTCTTCGCAAACCGGGCACGTCTGCTGGCTGGGGTCGCACCACGGGTCGCAGGCGACAAGATCGAAGCACGGATGATTGATCGACGCTGGCGCTCTCGAGTTTGCGGCGCGCGACCTGATCGGCAGCACGTCCGGCGCGACCGGCTTGGCGTTCGGGTCGTCGATTCTCGTGATACTCGATACGATGGGACCGTGAAACTGTTCGTCGAAATTAGTACCGCGAATGGAAATCCAAGTATCCCCGTTTGAAAGCTTCCGCGCTACTGTGACGTCTTTGAATGTGTGACTCCCGCCTTTGGCAAAGCCGATCCGGTAGTCACCGGTCGATGACGATGGCGCTGCCGGCCGGTTCCCACTCGGTGCGTTGGTTGGAGGAACGGCGCTGTGCTGTAGCGAGCACGCGGACAGCGATGCTGACATAATAACCAATGCAGCATTTCTACAAAAGCCCATGATGAAATAAACCCCACTTTCGTTCATGGATATAGCTCGCCCGTCCGATCGGCGCCAAGGCTCCGGGGGCGATTGATCAGTGTTATAGCTACTCTTTGTTATTCCCTTGCGCTGCTTCCCTGGCTGGCTGCGGCTCAATGTCGTCGCGGCAGTCGAGCAAGGATGCGACGCCCGCGAGGAGATGTCGGATCGACATCCGCCAGACATGATACGGCTGGAGTCACGATGTATCGTGACGCACGGCTAAATCGACTCCCGACGACTGATCAGACAATCGTCGAATGGCCCAGCCCTTCTGATCGCGTTGCCACTAACACTCCGCTGCTGCAGCTACTCGCGCTACACGAACGCGTGGATTTGTGAAGCGGACAGACGACTCGATTCGCATGGTCGCGGCGACAGAAAAATCCCTATTGTGTTCGTACGCTGCATGACTACGGTGAGTGAGATTCGCTTGCCGGCGGTTATGGTAAATGCTATAATATTGCTACGCGCGAATGCGCATCAAACAAAGCGACTCGGCCGGTGCGCTAACACCGACCGAGTCCGTCACCCGATGGAGTAGCCACCGAATGACAAACTCACGATTCGACGCGCTCGCGTCGAAAACCCGGTCGCGCCGTGGCGGCGCGAGCCCGCACACCAACCGCGGCGGCATGGCCTTCCACATCGTCCGCGTCGTCTGGCTCACCGCACTATTCGCTCGTCGCGAGTCGGTGACCATCGCGGACTACCGGCGCCGGTTCGGCGTCTCGGTGCGATCGTTTCGCCGCGACGTCGCGCTGCTGCGTCAAGCCGGCTTCTACCTTGAGACGATTGCGGCCAACCAATACCGCATGCTCTGCTTTGACCGTGATTCCGATGCGCCCTAGCCCGTACGCCGACGCGCCTCGGTTCGTGCGCGTGATCTGGCTCGCGGTGCGTCTCTTCTGGGACGATTGGGTGGAGGAGGCCGACTACCGCTACCGGTTCGGCCCGTCCATGCACCGGTTTCGTCGCGACGTGAAGGCCGCGCGCGAAGCCAGCCGGTTCTTCGACTGGTACTTCGCCTTCCTGTGCGGCATTCTGTTCGTCTCGTGGATCACGGGGCAGCGGTAGCATGAAGAATGTCGTACCGTTCGCAGCTCCGGCGAAGTTCGCAGAGCTCGGCGTCGACTGGACGCGAGCTGCGCGCACCGAAGACGAGCGATCGCTTCGCGAAGCGTTTCTCACCTACGAATCGTCGTGCGGGCCGAACGGGCTGGTGTCGATTCTGCTGCTCGCCGTCGTCTCCCGGCGTCAAGGTGCGATTGCAGATGATCTCCAGGCCGCCGCCGACCACGCCGAAATCCTGTTGGGCATGAAGCTGCGCAAACACCAGCACGATGCGCTGGCGGCGGTGCGCGACTATCTCGCGCACGGCGGCATGGTGTGGTGACCGCGGCCTTCAATCGCTCTTTTCCACGGTCTCGCTCGACGGGCCGTCCGGTAGCTCGTCCATCTTGCCGGTCGCGAGAAACGTCACGATGTCCCACGCATTGTGGATGCCGATGAAGATCAGGAACGCTACCGCCGCGGCGGTTGCGTACAGCGCTCCCGAAGCAAGCGCGTGCATCGCCACGGCGCTTGCGAGCAGCGTCGCGTATGCCATGAACGGCAGAACCACGTACCAGGTCCAGTCTTCCGCGTCGGGGCGATAATTCTGCAACCTCGTCTGTCGCTGCACGACGAAGATCATGTAGATCAACCCGCCGGCGCCCGCGAGTCCCAGCATGACCGCCACCGGTGCGAGCGACGGAAACGGGGCCGACATCACTGCCGACGTGAGCAGAGCGCAGGAAAAGTGGACGACCGTCGGAGTCGTGAACGCCGGTATACCGGCATCCGTCTGGCCGCGGTTCTGATCGCGGATGAGCGTGATCACGATGAACACCAAGCCGGTGAGCGCCGCAGCCGACGAGCCCATCATGACGTAGAAGCTGTTCCACGTACTGAGCATGAAGCGACCTTCGCCCAGGCCGCGGGACGATACCTAGGACCGGCGGTCGCCGGATCGGAAGGCTCGCGGGGATTTATGCAGCCGAATCTTGCGATTCACCACGTGTGCGGTCTGGACGAGCTTCGGCTTGCCCCGCTCTCGTCGGCGGACCGGGTCGTCTCGATCCTCGATCCGTGGGCGCCGATGCCGGAGGCGTTGCGTTCCATCGAGGCGCCCGTGCTGGTGCTGCGATTCGATGACGTCGCCGATCCCAGCGACACGGCCGCGCCGCGAGCGGCGCACATCAGGGAGCTGCTCGCGTTCGACGCCGGCGCGCACGAGGGCGAACGCCTCGTCGTTCACTGCACCGCGGGGATCTCGCGGTCGACGGGCGCGCTCGCGGTTCTCCTGGCTGCGCGACACCCCGAGCTCGACGACGAGATTTTCGCGGCAATTCGGCGCATTCGGCCGATCGCGTGGCCCAATTCGCTCGTGGTGTCGCTCGGCGACGAGCTGCTCGGTCGGGGCGGAACGCTGATCGCGGCGCTTCGCCGCCACTACGAAATCCAATCACGCCAACACGGGTTCTTTGCATGATGACGGCCCTGAACTCGACCGTCAAGAGCTAGTGCGGGCTAGGACTGCGCTTTCGCGGCGCGCGTGGCGTCCCGCGGGAAATCCGGCAGCGCGGCGAGCGATCCGGTCCAGCGCAGCTCGTCGACGTCGTCGAACAGCGCGATCCCGGTGCGAAGCGTTGCGAGGTCGCGGAACAGCAGCGCGAGCTCACGGTCGCGCGTCAGCGTTTGCGCCAGCTTCGCGGCGCTCGCGACGTTGACGTTCCAGGCGCGCGGGTCCGCCGGCACGGCTTCGATGTGGCCGTACCGCGCGAGGACCGCTGCGGCCGATTTCGCGCCCCAACCGGGTAAGCCCGGAAACCCGTCGGCGGCATCACCGACCAGCGCCAAATAGTCGGGGATGCTCGCGGGCGGGACGCCGAACTTCGCCGTGACGCCCGCTTCGTCGAAGAACGTGCGCGTGCGCCGGTTGAGCTGCACGACGCGGGTGCCGCGCACGCACTGCGCGAGATCCTTGTCGGGCGTGCAGATGACGACGCGCTCGACGCGCGGATCGGCGGCGGCAGCTGCTGCCGCGGACGCGAGCGCGTCATCGGCCTCGAACTCGACCATCGGCCACACGACGATCCCCACCGCGACCAGCGCCTCTTCGAGCAGCGGAAACTGCGCGAGGAGATCGGGCTCGATCCCCGCACCCGTCTTGTATCCCGCCCACAACCCGTTGCGGAACGACTCGATGACGTGATCGGTCGCCACGCCGACGTGCGTCGCCCCTTCGCGCAGCAAGCCGCGAATCGACGCGAGCACGCCGCGCACGGCCGCGATCTCCCGGCCGTCCGCATCGCGCTTCGACGGCATGGCGTAGTAATGCCGAAAGAGCTCGTACGTGCCGTCAACGAGGTGAATGATCACCTGCTGGTCTTCGACATCCGCCTCCAGGTTCCGCAGGGCCTCTTCCGGTTGGCCTGCGAACGTTGGAACTATGCCGGATGACACGGTCGCCACTGCCCGCGCTTGTTACGATGCCTACGTCACGAAGGACCGAGCGGCGATCGAAGCGCTGATCGCTGACGACTTCCACTTCACCAGCCCGCTCGACAACCGGCTCGACCGCGCGACCTACTTCGCACGTTGTTGGCCGAACAGCGAGTCGACCGAGGGCTTTGAATTCATCCGCCTCGTTCCGGACGGTGACCGCGTGTTCGTCACCTACGAAGGACGCGCCGGCGGCCGCCGCTTCCGAAACACCGAGGTACTCACCGTCAAGAACGGCCAGATCACCGACGTCGAGGTCTATTTCGGCTGGACGATCCCCCACGAGGCCCCGCCGGGCGGCTTCGTCGATGGAGGAAGTGCTGCGCATGGCTGAACCGATCGTGCCCGTCCTAAGCTCGTCGGTCATGGGGCCGCTGGGCGTGAAGCACTTGCCGCGCTTGTGGCTGAAGATTTTGCTGCACGCCTGCGGACGGCTGCCCGAGGGCTACCGCCACGGCGTGGGCGGTTTCGACGAGTTTCTCACGACCACGCTGGGAATCGATCGCGACGCATTCGTGAGCTACATCGAAACCGCGAAGCCGGACTACCTCGCGCTCGAAGCGTGGGTCCGCGCGAACGCCGCGGCGCTAACACCGGAAGCGATCGCGACGGTAAACGAACGCGTCTCCGCAGCGGACATTCCGGACGCGATGTACGCCGACCGCAGCGCGCGCTTGGGCTTCGCTGACCCCGGCTACAAGAAGGCCGTCGCGCTCAACGATTTGGACGATTGGCTGGCGATGCACGAAACGCTGACCACGTGACAGCGCACGCATGCGCGTGTTTTTCCGTGGACTATCGGCGACCGGCTATCACCGGTTCGAAGCGGCGGTCCGGCACGATCCAGATGACGGCGACCGTCACAAACAGCACGTCGGAGATCGCCGGGGCGACGAACGCAAAGGCGATCGCGCAAACGTAGAGCACGGGGCTGAGTTTGCCCTTAAGGTCGGTTTTCACGGCTCTCGCGAACGCGGAGTCGCGGCCGTTGACCGCGAGCAGCGCGTTTTGCAGCAGCGTGTACGCTACGGCGTCCAAGAGCAGGACCAGGCCGTAGAGCGCCGTCGGCGCCGCTGCGGTCGGGTGCTCGCCGAGCCAGGCCGTCGTGAAGGGCGCGAGCGAAAGCCAGAAGAGCAGGTGGAGGTTGGCCCACATCGAGCGGCCGTCCACGCCGCTGCTCGCGCGCAGCATATGGTGGTGGTTGTTCCAATAGATGCCGATGAAGACGAAGCTCAGCGCGTACGCCGCAAACGTCGGGACGACCGGCCGCAGCGACTCCAGCGTAGTTAGATGCGGCGGCTTCAGCTCAAGCACCATCACGGTGATGATCACCGCCATGACGCCGTCGCTGAACGCCTCCACGCGATCCGAGTCGGTCGAGAAGCGGGTCTTCAACGCAGGTTCGTCGTGCTCCATATCGCGTACGGAGCGCATTCTCGCCCACCGTGCGGTCGGCCTCGACGACGCCAGAAGCTCGGTATGCGGAACGCCGTCAGTCCGTCGGCCGCATCCTCGCCAGTCAGGCCCACAGGCGCGTGTTTAACCGCCGCCGTCGCCAGAGAGCGGCGGCAGCATCATGCGGATGCTGTTCGCTTGATCTTGCGCATCGCTGCTGCGCGACGCGTCAGCGCCGACGAGCGCGAAGGTTCCGGGGATGCGCGCCGCATGCCGCGTGCGGCCGGCTTGCATGGCGAGTGCCGGCATGACGGTTGCGGCCTGCGCGGCTCGCGACGACGTCGACACGGCGGCCGGGGTGGCGGCGGTGGCGGTGGACGCGTCCGCCGCACCGGTGTCGGCGAATGCGCCTTGCGCGCCGAGCGCGATGAACGATACGAGGGCGGTCACGACGAGTGAGTGGTTCATGTTCAGTTCTCCGAGTGTGAACGAGTGGAGTGACGTGGCGGGGCCGGCCCGGCGGCTAGCCGCCGCCGGTGACGAACGGCGGGTTGATGCGGTCGAGCTCGGCTTGCCACGCCGCGGACATCTGTCCGGTCGTGAGCGCCTTGCTGTAATCCGGGTGGAACGTGGGGTTGATCGTGCTCGGAAGCGGTTGTTTTTGCGCGGTGCGCAGCGCGGTCGTCACGCCGATCGGGCGCAGTTGCAACCGCGCGCCCGTCTCGGTGACGAGCTCACCGACGACGTTGCCGCGCGCGTCGACGAGCTGATAGTGCGCGCCGGGAACGATGAGGGACGACACGGTTGCGTCGGACGGTGCGTCGGCGGCCGACGCGAACGCGGCCGGCATCGCGACCAGCGCGGCGACGGCGGCGAGTGCGTAGATGTTTTTCACTTTGGTGCCTCGGCGAGTGTTCATGCTCGTGCTACGGCACCGTGACTGCGCCGGTTCGAACGATCCGAACGAACCCGCAGCGGCGTAAGGCGAACGTATGCTGCACCGTATTTCGCTCATCACCGCTGCGACCGCGCTCGCGGCGACCAGTCCCGGCACCCCGGCAAGCGCCGGCATTGCGATCAGCTCGCCGGTCGCGGTGAGCTCGTGCGCGGTCGCGGACCTCTACGATCCCGCGCTGATGGTCGAGTTCGGGCCGCCGATCACGTACCGCTCGCTCTCGCTATCCTTCCGCAATACCGACGACGTCGTTGCGACACGAGTCGCATTCGACGTCGTCCACGCCGGCGAGCACACGGTCGTCGTCGACCGCGGGCGCTTCAGCAAAGGCGTCCTGATCGAGCACCGGTTCGACGACGACTTCTCCGGCGGCTACAGCCGCGAGCCCGACGTCTGCAACGTCGCGTCGATCACGTTCGCGGATGGCCGGCGCTGGACGGCGCCCGCCGGCGAAACGACGGCGCCCGCAGCGTTGCGGTAAACGTCAGCTCATCGATCGCGCGAGCGCCGCTTCAGCGTGCGTTCGTTTCAAGAACTTCGCCCAGTCCAGCGGCGTGGCGTTCCACAGCGTATCGCGCTGGTCGCGGCGGGCGGCGTGTTCCAGCAGCAACTCGATCATGGCGACGTTGTCGTCGTTTGCTGCTTGGTGCAGCGCCGTGCTGTGCGCGTGCACCGGCAGGTATGCGTCCACATCCGCGCCCGCAGCGAGCGCCATGCGCGCCGCTTCGAGGCGGCCGTTGATGACCGCGAGGCCGAACGCCGTCTGGACGTCCTCGCGGTTCGCGTTGCGCAGCAGCTCGCGAAGCTGGTCGTTCGCGCCCAGCGACGCTGCGATCGGCGCGGTCATCGGCTGATCGCCGTCAAGCAGCGCTCGCAGCGCGTCGAGCTCGCGGTAGGCGGCCGTCATCGCGACCGCGTTCCGCGTTGCGCGCGCGCCGGCGGCGAGCAGCGCGTGCATCAATGACAACTGGTGCCCTTGCTCGCGGGCCACGCTGCTCGTCATCGTCAGCTCCAAGGCGTAGTCGAGATCGGCTTGGTCCACGCCGCGATCGATCATGACGCGCGCGACGTCGACGATGTTCGGCGCCATGCGGTCCACGAGCGTCGGGTTGTTCGCGACGAACCAGAACAGCTTCGGGTCGAGAAAATACTGATGCCGCCGCACCTTGCGGTACACGTCCGGGCCCATGATCCGGTCCCGCAGCAGCCGCGGTTCCGCGTCGAGCAGCGTCGCGAGCCCGGCGGTGTCGCCGGCGTGAACCGCGTCGACCGCGGCGCGAAACGACGGATCCGCGATGAACCGCTCGTCGAGCAGCCTCACGATCGCGGCCCGCTCGCGCGCGCGACCGCGGCGCGCGACGTCGAGCGCCAGCCGGCCGGCGCGGTCCGGTTGCCACGTGAGCGCGCCGCCCTCGATCAGCGCTTCGACCAGCGCGAGCGGACCGCGCCGCGCGGCTGCGTGCAACGCCGTCTCGCGGCCGTCGTCCAGCCGCGGGTTCTCGCCGGCGGCGAGCAGTTGCCGCACGGCGCCGACGTCACCGGCGCGCACCGCCGCGAACAGCAAGGAACGCGGGCGCGTGGAAGCTGATGGCATAGGTCGTCCTCTCCCAAAGCCGTTCGATTTCGCGAGGGCGGTCCTCCTGGCGGTACACGATCGAACTGCCGATACCACTCTCTGTATGGTCGCGCGTCTCTTAGGTGCCGCGGTTTTTGCGCTTTGCGGCTGGCTGGGCTCAGCCGCAGCGGCGTCCGCGGCAACGGTCATGACGCTCAGCGACAGCGCAGGGGTGTACCTGATCGACACGAGCACCGGCGCGGTCGTGCAGTCCTACGGCGCACTCTTCAACGGTACGACGGCGCAGAATCTCGGCCAAGACCTCAGCGGCAACCTCTACGTCACCAACGGGTCGGGCCAGCTCGTGAAGGCGACGTTCAACCCGAACGCGCCGAGCGCGGCCACCTCGTATTCCGCGGGCGCGGTGGTCGGCACGATCGCCGGGCTTCCGGCGAGCCCCAACGCACGGCTGTCGTTCGACCCGACGACGATGTACTGCGCCTCCGGCTGCCTGGTCACGATGACGGATGCGCAGACCGTCATCTGGGTCGATCCCGCCACGGCCGCCGTGAAGAAGACGCTCGCGCTCGGCACCGCGATCGGCACGAACGGCGACATCGTCGTCGTCCCGACCGCCCCGAGCAACGAGACGCTCTACGTCGTCGCCACGCACAACCTCTATACGATCAACGCGACGAGCGGCGCGGTCACCGGCCCGGTCACGCTCAGCGGGCCGACCGGGAGCCTCACCGGAGCCGCCGTCCTGCCGGACGGCGATCTCGTGGCGTGCGAGCAGATCGCGAGCGGGTCGCCGTGGACGCTGTGGGAGTACACGACCGCCGGAGCGCAGGTCGCCAGCCACACCGGGATCACGACCGGCAGCGACGTCGTGAACGACCTCGCGTCCGTGCCGGCGTCGTTCACGGTCACGAAAACCGGCACGACGCTCGCGGGGCCGGGCGACTCGATGCTGTACTCGGTAGCGATGAAGAACACGGGCTTCATCACCAACCCGACGGGCTCCATCACCGATCCCGTACCGGCCAACGTCGTGATCTCCGCGACGACGCCGCCGGTCTGCGCGGTGACCGGCGGCGCCGGCAGTTGCGCGATCACGTCGGCCGGCGGGGCGCAAACGGTCGTGGCGACGGTGACCAGCCTGAGCACCGGCGCGACGGCGACGCTCACCGTCACCGGAACGCCGAACGCCGCGAGCGGCTCGGCCGTGAACACGGCGCGCGCAAGCGTGCCGTACGATCCGTCGCAGTACGGCGGCGAGACGCTCACGTCGAACTCGGTCACGACGACCTTCACCGCCGCCGCGCTGGCCAAGCAGGTCGCTAACATCACGCAATCGCTCGGCCCGGGAACGAGCGTCAACGCGAAGCCGGGCGACGTGCTGGAATACACGCTGACGTTCACCAACCGGCGGGCCTTTGCGGTCAAATCGTTCGCGATCAGCGACACGATCGCAGCCTTCGGCAGCTACGTCGCCGCAAGCGCGACCTGCGTTACCACGCCCGGGCCGCTAACGTGCGCTCCCGCGCAGGCCGGCGGGGTTGTGACCTTCAGCTACAGCGGCGGCTCGCTCGCCGTGAACGGCGTCATCGTCGCCAAGTTTCGCGTCACGGTGAACTGAGCTCGCCGCCGGGCGCATGCGATAGGGCATCGGCGGCTCTTCGCGTGAATGCTGCTCGATGGCTGACCCGCAGATCGCGCTGCTCCTCGGCTTGCTCATCGCCATACCGCTCGTCGCGCTAGCGCGCCGCGTGGACGTGCCGTATCCGATCGTGCTCGTGCTGGCCGGCCTCGCCCTCGAGTTCGTCCCCGGCCTGCCGCGGTTTCGGCTCGAGCCGAACCTGGTGCTGCTGATCTTTCTGCCGCCGCTGCTGTACTGGGAGGCGGTGACCGCACCGTCGGACGTCATGCTCGCCAACTCCGTGCAGATCGGGATGCTGGCGATCGGGCTCGTGCTCGCGACGACGGTCGCCGTCGCCGTCGTCGTGCACGCGGTGGTTCCGGGGATGCCGTGGGCCGTCGCGTTCGTGCTCGGCGCGATCGTCGCGCCGACCGACGAGCTCGCCTCCGCGCCGATCCTGGAACGCTTCAACCTGCCGCGCCATCTCATCGCGATCGTCGACGGCGAGAGCCTCGTCAACGACGCGCTGTCGCTCGTGCTCTACGCGGCAGCGGTGACCGCCGCGGTGACCGGCGTCTTCAGCATCGGCCACGCCGTGCTGTACGTCCTCGGTGCCGCGGCCGGTGCGCTCGTGCTCGGACTCGTCGTCGGGCGCGCGGCGGTCGAGGGCTGGCGCCGCATCGCCGATGCGCAGCTGCAAGGCGTGATCTCCGTGCTGCTGCCGTTTTTCGCGTATCTGCCGGCCGACCGGCTCGGCATTTCCGGCGTGCTCTCCGTCGTGACTGCCGGCGTGTACTCGAGCCGCGCGACGCCGACGGTGCTGACGCCGGCGACGCGGCTCATGGGCTTCGGGTTTTGGGAGACGTTCGTGTTCCTTGCGAACGCGGTGCTCTTCTTGCTGCTGGGGCTGCAGTTGCGCGACATCGTCGCGCACGTGTCCGAGCACTACTCCTGGCAGTCCGTGGTCTGGTACACCGTCGCGGTGAACGCCGTCGTGATCGTCGCGCGGTTCGCGTGGGTGATCGGCACCGAATACGTTCCGACTGTCGGCGGCGCGTCCGAGCACCCGGAGCCCAACCTCAAGCACGCGGTCGTCGCCGCGTGGTCGGGATTTCGCGGCGCGGTGTCGCTCGCCGCGGCGCTCGCCATTCCCACCGCGCTCGCCGGCGGCGCGCCGTTTCCGCATCGCGATCTGCTCATCTTCTTGACGTTCAGCGTCATCCTCGTCACGCTCGTCGGCGGCGGCTTCACGCTGCCTCTCGCGATTCGCCGGCTGAACATCGCCGAAGAGCGCGACGAAGAGGCGGAGGAATTTCGGCATGCGGTCACCGGCATCGCGACGGCAGCGCTCGAGCACATCCGCGCGCTCGAACGCGACGGCCGCATCGACGCGCACCATGCCACCGCGCTGCGCGAGCGCTACGAGCGCAAGCGCCGCCTGGCCGCCGAGGCGCCGGACGGCGACGAGATCGACGACGACCGGCGCGACGCCGACGCCGAACGGGACGTCATCGCCGCGGAGCGCCGGGCGCTCGTCGAGATGCGCAGCAACGGCGAGATCGACAACGCCGTCCTGCGCCGCGTGCAGGCCTCGCTCGATCTCGCGGAGCAGCGGTTGCGCCGCTAGAACGAGTGTCATCAACGCGGCAGTTTCCCCGGCGGGTGGCCGAGCGAGGACCCGCGCACACCGCGGCCATGGATCTCAGGCTGATCGCTGTGTGCGCCGCTGTCTCTGCATTCGCTCAGCCGGCGGTCGCGGCCGATCCGTCGATGTTTCGCGGCAATGCGGAGCACACCGGGGTCTATGCCGGGCCTGGGCCCGCAACGCTGACGGGCGTGAAGTGGAAGTTTCATACCGGCGGCAGCGTTCTGTCGTCGCCGGCCGTTGCCGGCGACACGGTGTACGTCGCGAGCAACGATGGCTTTCTCTACGCGCTCGCGGCCGCCGACGGGCAGCAGCGGTGGCGGTTCGCGACCGGCGCGCGGGTGACGTCGTCGCCCGCGGTTGCCGGGGGCATCGTCTACGTCAACAGTTACGACGGGAACGTGTACGCCGTCGACGCCGCCACCGGAACGAAGCGCTGGCAGTTCGCGACGCTCGGCGAACACCGCTTCATGGCGCCGCATCTCAACGGTGCGCTGCCGCTGCACGAAATGATGCCCGATCCGTGGGACTTCTTTCTGTCGTCGCCCGCGGTTTCGAACGGCGTCGTCTACATCGGCAGCGGCGACCGGAACGTCTATGCGCTCGACGCGGCATCAGGCCGCCTGCGCTGGAAATTCCGTACCGGCAACGTCGTGCATTCTTCGCCCGCGGTGTCGAACGGCATGGTGTACGTGGGCAGTTGGGACGCCTACTTCTATGCCCTCGATGCGGCGAGCGGCGCGGTGAAGTGGAAGTTCAAGACCGGCGAGGACCGCGTGATCTACAACCACGTGGGCATCCAGTCGTCGCCCGCCGTCGCCGGCGGCGTGGTCTACTTCGGCTCGCGCGACGCCCACGTGTACGCGCTCGACGCGACGACCGGACGCCGCAAGTGGGTGTTCAAGACGGTCGGCGGCGCGTGGGCGTCGAGCTCGCCGGCGGTTGCCGGCGGCCGCGTCTACTTCGGCGAAGGCTCGTCCGGATTGTACCGCGGTCTCGACGCGAACACGGGCCGGGCGATCGTGACGCTCGAGGACGTGGTCGCGCCGTTCTCGTCGCCCGCGGTCGCCGGCAGCATGCTGTACGTCGGCCAATTCAACGGAGCCGTGTCGGCGTTCGACCTCGCGACCGGCAAACGGGCGTGGACGTTTCAGACGAGTCCCGAGCCCGCGAACGCGCTGCCGCAGGCTCCGCCGCGTGAGGAGAACGACGTGGACAGCCAGTTCTACGACAACATGGTCGTGCGCGTGAAAGGCTTCACGACGCGCGGCGTGTTCTCGTCGCCTGCGGTCGTCGACGGGACCGTGTACGTCGGTGCCGGCGACGGCTATCTGTACGCGCTGCACTGAGCGCTCGCGGACGCCGCCGCTCTAGCGGACCATCTCGCGATAGCGCGGCTCGTCCCGGAACGGCTCGAACACGGGGTCGAACTTGGTCAGCGTCAGCATTCCGTTGTACTCGTGGCGCGCCAGCTCGAGCGCGGCCCATGCTTCGTCCTCGTCGCCGAGCGTGAGCGCGATGGCCGCTCGGCTGACGGAGGGCGCGCGCATGCGGCGGGCGATGTCGCGCGCGCCTGCGTTGTCACCCGCCAGCGCGTGCGCGCGCGCGAGCGCCGTCGCAACGGAGAAATCGACCGCCTCCGCGGGCGCCGCCTCGACGACCGCGATCGTTTCGGCATAGCGGCCCAGCGCGTTGAGCGCTTCGGCCTGGTAGCCGAGCAGAAACGAATCCTCAGGCACGACGGCGCGCAGCTCCGCGCACCGCTCGACGCAGCGCGCGAAGTCGCCGCGCAGGTGCACCACTGCCGCGCTGAGCTGGTGGCGCAGCCAGCGGCCGGGCTCGGCGCGGCACGCCGCCGCGGCGTGCCATTCGGCGGCGTCGAACGCGCGCTCGTCCAACGCGAGGTAGACCAGCGCGTGGTGGCCGATGCCGGCGCCTTCGGCGGTGGCCACGGCTTCCTCCGCAAGGCTTCGTGCGAGCCGCGCATCGTGAAGCCACAGGTGCGCGGCGAGCGCCCGAATCCCGAGCACGATGCCTGCCTTGCAGCGGAGCTCTTCCGCGCGCGCGATCGCGGCTTCGGAGCGCCGGTGAGTCAATTCTCCGTCGCCATTGCACCGCAGCGTCAGCGACATGTTGGCGATCGCGATCACGCACCACGCCTCGGCGAGCGATGGATCCGCCGCTAATGCTTGCTCCGCAAGCGCGATCGCGCGAAAATCGTCGCCGTGCGCGCGCCGCGACAGCGTGAATTGCGCGCGCGCGAGCAGCCGCACCGCTTCGGCGCGCCGAGGATCGCGCGGTACGGCGATGCGCGTCTCGACGACGCGCTCGAGCTCGGCACCCAGCGCGTCGAACGCGAGCGCGCGGAACCGGAACACGTGGCGCAGCGAGAGGTGCATTTCCATCGCGACGACCTTCACGGTGTCGCCGCGGAAGTCGCAGCGCTCCACGATCGACGCGAGCCGCGGATCGCCGTGCGCGAGCGCGCGCTCGACGCTCATCCGCACGGCGTCGAAGACCGTCGCCGCGCCGAGCGCGTCGCGCAGCGCGATGCCGTCGCGATCCGATTCGAGCGCGGCCGGCTGCCGCAGCCGCTGCAGCAGGCGGCGTGCCGAGAAGCTCCAGCCGCCGGTATCGGGGTGTGTCCCAAACGTCTCCGGCGCTTTCACGGCGCGGCCGGGAGCGGGTGCGAGACGTGAAGGCCGCGAGTGCGGTGGGCCATCGTACGCATTCTTTCGGAGCTCTGCGTAACGCGCCTTCGCGAAAGCGCCGCGGCAAATGCCATCTTTGTGACAGCACGCGCGCGGGGCGCCCGGCAATTGCCGAACGCCCCGCTTTGATTTCCGCCCGCCGCGCGGGCAGCTAGAGTTTGAGCCGAGCCTCGAAGTACATGTTGAATGGGAAGCCGGGGAACGTCGGAAAGTACGGCGTGACGACCTGCGGCTGGAGCGCCCAGCCGGGGTTGTACGCGTTCCCGATCACGTTGTTGCCGCCGCCCTCGATGGTCGGCGTCAGGTACCCGCACGCGTGGTTCACCGCGAACGGAACCTTGGTGCCGCCCCAGCAGCGGTTGACGATGTTCGCGAAGTTGCCGACGAGCGTCAGACGCTTGTTCACGTCGTAGGTGACCTGCGTGTGCAGCAGCAGCGAGTTCGGCGCGACGAACGCACCGACGCCGTCGAACCGGTTCGTGTACTGGTTCGGCACGGAGAGGTTCTGGGTGCAGCTCGTTGCGTCGTACGGCGCACCGCCTGCCGCGCCGTAGTGATAGCGCGGATCGTTGGCCGTCGAGCCGGCGAGCCCGCCGGTGCACGTGTCGGGCAAAATCCCCCACGTCGAAAGCGGGACGCCGTAGCGCGAGCCGCCGGAGAACTGGACCGCCGGCGTGATCGCGAGCGGACCGTGCTTGTACTGCACGATCAGCGTGGACACGTACGGCGCGCCGTAGGACGCGTAGCCGCCGCCACCCGGCAGGCCGCCCGGGAAGAGCGAGTAGGTCGCGAAGTTGGCGTTCGGGTCGACGAGCGCCTGAACCGGCGCGTTCCAGTACGGGTTCGCGATGCTGCCCGCACCGCACGCGGGATCCGCCGCGCCGCCGGTCGTGTAGCACGGCGCGGCGGCGGCGTGCAGCGGACGGCCGCCCGCGCAGCGCGCGTCCGTCGCGTTCGCCGCGCAGAACGACGTGTAGGCGTTGTAGCCGGCGATCTGCTGGTTGATGGGATCGACGATCGAGTTACCGTTGCCCAGCCGCGAGTAGTTGATGTAGCTGTTGGTGTACGTGAACGACAGGCGCGCGGCGAGGCCGTTGCGCGAGAAGTCACCCTTATCGACTTCCAGCTCGAAGCCTTGCGACGTCTGCTTGCCCACGTTCAGCCCCGAGACGAAGCTCGTGCGCTGATCGAGGAAGAACTGCTGGATCTGGTCCTGCGTCTTGCGCAGAAACGGGGTGAGCTTCACGGACGTGTCGCCGCGGAAGCTGTGCTCGTACGAGAAGTCGTAGTTGTTCGCGATCTGCGGCCGCACCGGATGGCCGGGCGTCGTCGGCAAGCCGAAGTTGCCGAAGCGCGCCACCTGGGCGATGTCGTTCGGCTGCAGGTAGTTGTACTGCTCGTACGCGCTGAACGGCGCCTCGGCATAGCGGCCGTAGCTCGCCCGCAGCACCGTTTGCGGGTTCACGGTAAAGGTCAAGCCGACACGCGGCTGGAGCACGCTGTACGACTCGATCTGGTTCGGAACGTTGATGGTGTTGGTGCCGTTCGCGAGGTTGTAGGCGTTGTAGAACAGCGCTCGCGCCGGGGAGTTCGTCGTGTCGGCGCCCTGGAACACGAACCGGTCGAAGCGCAGCCCGAGGTTGACGTTGATGCGGTCGGTGGGTTTCCACTGATCGGTGATCGAGGCCGACGTGAACTTCGGCACCACGGTGTTGTAGGTGGCCGCGTCGCCGGTCGCGCCGACGACGTAGGCGCACGCGTGCCCGCCGCAATTGCTGCCGAACGCGCTCGCCGCCGGAACGGTGCCGCGGAAGGCGTCGCGCGCGGTGAACGTCGCGGGCATGAACGAACCGTACGCGCACGGGCCGGAGTTGGCCGGGCCGGCGCTGCCGTCGTAGCACACGCCGCTGTACGGGTTGGTGGAGTCGACCAGGTAGCCGATGACGGGGTTGTTTCCGAACCCCGAGTTGTTGTAGCGCAGCGTGCTGGCGGTGGTGTACGAGCCTTGCACGGACAGCAGGTGCTGCTGGTTGAGCTGCGACGAGAACTGCGCGCTGACGCCGCGCGTGTGGCTCGACAGCTCGTAATCCGCCGAGATGCCGAGGTTGTTCTGCAGCGCGGACTGCGGCCCGTTCTGCAGCCAGTCGGAGTAGTACGTGTAGCCGTACACGCGCAGGAACGCGTTGGTGCCGAAATTGTGCTGGTATTGCAGCTTCACGATCGATTGGTCGTTCACGAACGCGTCGCGCCGGTCGGGCGCGATCTGCGCGCGGAACGCACGCCCGCCGGGCGAGCCCGGGAAGAGATACGGCTGCGCGGAGCCCGCTCCGCCGGTGAACGCGCCCGGCAGCACGGTGCCGTTGGGCGCGCCGGTGAAGTGATAGCCGTCGGCATAGCACGGCGCGCCGCCGCAGAACGGCGGCAGCACGCCGATGGAGTTCAAGAACGCCGCGCCGCCTTGGTCGTTGGTGGAGTTGGGGAGGAAATTGTTGATGAAGTTGTTGTCGAACAGCAGCTGCACGTCGTCACGATTGCCGTCTTTGCGCGGCAGGCCGAAGTGCAGGTTGACCACCGTGTCGCGGTCTTGGATCGCCGGCACGAAGCCGGTGAACGCGTTGTACGGGCCGAGCGCGTATGCGAACGTGCTCGACTGCCCGCCGTTGGTGTAGTCTTCGCCGTTGGGCCCGTGGCAGCCGATCGGTGCGGCGTTAGGACAGGTGGCGAGCGCGGCACCCCACACCGGCTGCAAGCTCGCGCCGTTGTACTGGTCGTAGTACCGGAAACTCTGGTTGTACGCGCCCGCGCCGAGGTAGTACGAGAACGTGCGCGCCGGGTTCGCGCCGCCCGCTTCGAACGCGAGCTTGTTGTAGAACGTCGGCGTGCCGACGGCGAGGTCGAGGTTGCGCGATGCCGGCGCGGTGCCGGTGCGAATGACCTGGTTGATGTAGCCAGAGATCCCGTTCGCCTCGGCGTTCGCCGCGGGCGCGCCGGTGTAGACTTGCAGCTCCTGCTGGCCCAGTGACGACAGCGAGCCCGAGGGATACTGGTCGAACGCGCGGTTGACGGGCACGCCGTCGAGCTCGTAGCCGATCTGGTCGTAGTCGCCGCCGCGGATGCTGATCGTGGAACCCGCGCCGATGTAGCCGGCTTGGTTGTTCGCGATGAACACGCCCGGTATCGTCGCGATGGCGGACCAGGCGCTGTTGAGGTTGCCGCCGCCGCCGACGTTGGACGCTTTGTCCTGCGTCAGCGCGTTGACGGAGTAGACGTCGGCCGTCGTGCCGGGCTTCACGAGCGCGCCCGCGGCGCGCGACGTGACGGCGCCGATGACCTTGAGCTTCGCCGGCTGCGACAGCGCCACCGTGACGTTCTGATCCGCCTGAACGGTGATGCCGGTGACCGACGCGGCGTCGCGCGCGTCGGTGCCGGCAACCGACACCGTGTACGTGTCGGGGTTGAGCGAGATGAACGAAAAACGCCCCGCGGCGTCGGTCGTCGTCGTCGCGGATTGCGAAGGGCTCGCGGCGGTGACGCGCGCCGCCGCGACGGGTTGGTTGGACTGAGCGTCGACGACGGAACCGCTGATCGCACCGGTCGTGCCTGCCAGAACGCTTGACGTTCCCTGGAGCACGAGACCGCTGAGCAGCAGCACCGCGACGAACGCTCGCATCGCGTGACGATACTTCACAGTATTCGTCCTTTCCATGCGACTTCGAGTGGGGAAACGGCTCCGTTCGAACGGTTGCGTTCGATTCACTCGCAGCCGTGATGACGCAAAGATGACATGGCGGCGTGCCGTAAATGTGACAGCCCCTTGCCCACGCGCCCGCGATGCGTCAGCGTACGTTGACGATGGTTACGATGCACGGACGAAACACGCTGCACGGGTGGAGCGAGCTCCAGACACGGCGGCTGCTGCGCAAGCTGCACACACCCGGGCAGGTCGACGACGACCCCACCGCCGTCTTGCTGGCGACCACCTTGAACGCGGCGTCGCCGCGCGAGGCGACGGAATACATCGCCAAACGCGCGCTGCACCCGTATCCCGGCCTGTACTGGATGCTGATCCGGCGCATGGAGATCGAAGGCGCGAAGCTCGGCGACGTGATCGACGAGCTGGACTACTCGCACCGGACGATCTACCGCTACCGCGCCCATGCAATAAAAGCGATCGCCCGCGAGATCGAGCGTGCGTTGAACCAGGCGCGCGACGGTGCAGCGCTGCAGCCGCTGCCGCCGATGTCATAAAGCCGTCATCGCCGGAGCCGGGTCGACGGCCCGTCGCGAGCGCACACTAGCATCAGCTCTGCTTCGCTTCATCGCTCCGATTCGGGACGACGAACGGGCTTGGTGACCGATGGCGTGCGGACCACTTAGTTCGGCGCTCGCTGTCGCTCACAGGCCCCGTCGACCGAGCCGGCCGGCGAGGAGCATAGGCAGAGACATCACTCCGAGGAGATCATTTGCCTTGCACAATGTGAAAACGACGCTCGCGCTCGTCGCGCTGCTCGCGTTCGTCATGGGCTCGATCCTGCCGGCGTTCGCGCAGTCGACGACCGGCGGCCTGTCCGGGACGATCAGCGGCGACGACGGGCGGTATTTGGCCGGTGTGGCCGTGACCGCGGTCGCTCCGTCCGGACGGTATCAGACCACCACCAACGCACAGGGATTCTATTCGATCGTCGGCGTGGTACCCGACACGTACACGCTGACCTTCTCGCTCAACGGGTTCGAGGCGTACGCCGCCCAAGGCGTCACGGTCGGCATCAGCCAGAACGTGACCGTGTCGCAGCAGTTGCGCCGGCAGCTGCAATCGATCGGGCGAACGCAGGCGCGCAGCACGTCGTCGGCGTTCCAGCCGCAGCAGACCACGGACACGTACACCGTCGGCACAGCGGCGATCAACACCATCACCGGCAAAGCCAACAACATCAACGAGATCTCACTGCTCGGCTCGCTGCCCGGCGCGTCGTTCGACAGCACCGGCTATCCCGTGCTGCGCGGCGGCCGCGAAAACGAGGAAGGCTATCAATACGAAGGCATCGATTACACCGACGCCTTCACCAGCCAGTTCGTCAACAGCCTGATCCTGCACGGCGAGTCGCAGTTCCAGGTCACGCCCGGCGCGGGCGATGCCTCGACGGGCAACGCCGGGACCGGCTCGATCAACCTGGTCGCGAAGCGCGGAACCAACCCGCGCTTCGGCCAGCTCGAAGCCGATCTCTACAGCGGCTTCACCAGCGAGCACACGTTCAACGGCGAGTACGGCTGGGCCACGCCCAACGGCCGGTTCTCCTCGTACTCCACCGTGCTGCTCGACCGCACCCAAGGGTTCCAGTACGGCCCCGCCGGCACGCCGGCGCAATCGCTCGGCGTGCTCACGAACGGCCGCAACAACCAATGGACCAACGACGTGCTCGAAAACATGGTGTACAAGTTCGGGCGCGACAACAACCAGTCGCTGCAGCTGTTCTACAACAACACGCAGTTCGATGTCCACTTGGGCAACGGGCTCGTGAGCCAGCCCAACGGATTGGGGTACGCCGGCTTCCCGGTCTACTACAAATCGAACGACCCGCTGTACCTGCACGAGCTGCAGCTGACGCCTGGTTTCAACCTGTTCACGACGCAGCAGATCCAATCGATCATACCGCTGTTTCCGGGGCAGAGCGGCGTGTTCCAGCAGGTCGGGTCGCGCTATCTGCGGTCCGGCTCGCAGCCCCAAGAAACCGTCAAGCTGCAGTACTCGTGGAACGTCGACCCGTCGACGTTCGTGACGGCGAAGGCCTACGTCGTCAACTCGGTCGTCCTTCAGGACATCCCGAACCTCAACACGTCGCAGTTTTTTTCGGACCTCAACACGCTCAACGGCGGCATCACGCGCGGCATCGCGCTCGACGCCACCAAGCAGCTCGGCACGAAGAACTTGCTCGGCTTTGGCGGGACGTACAAGTTCTTGTATCCCGTGTTCAGCCAAGCCACGGTCACGGGCGGGCTGACGAACTTCGTCGGCTACGGCGAAGGCCTCGAAGCGCTCGACTTCCTTCCGAACGACGCGAACTGCCCGATCGCCGGCTCGTGCGGATATCTCTACGGCAACAATGCGACGGGAACGCGCTACCTGCCGGACGGACAGCGTCTCCCGCTGGGCAACGAGTCTGGGCAGACGACACGCCAAGACTGGGCGGTGTACGTGCAGGACACGTTCTCGCCGTCCGAGCGCATCAAGATCAGCGCCGGGCTGCGCGTGGACGCCGCGAATTGGCAGTACGGGTGCAGCATCAACAACTGCCTGCCCACCTCCACCGGCACCTATCCGACCGGGACGATGATCAACGGCGTCGACGTCAGCGGTCAGCCCAACCCCGCGCTGGACCGCTTCGATTACGACTCGTCGACGCGCCGCCCGCGCGTGCTCGAGCCGCGGCTGAGCATCATCGACCAGCTCGGCCGGAACGACTCGGTGCGGTTCTCGTACGGCCGGTCCGTTCAGTTCCCCAGCATCGGGTACGTCGACAAGACGAACAACTTCGCGGGCGAGTACGCGGCGTACCGCAACGTGCCGTCGTTCGACGTCACCACCGGCGCGCCGGCGGTATTCTGCGGCACGACCAACGACCGCGCGTGCACGAGCTATGCGAACCAGCTCTACTGGGCCAATGAAGCCGGGGACACCGGCATCCCCATCCAGCCGCTGCGGCCCGTGACGTTCAACAACTTCGAGTTCTCGTACTCGCACAACTTCGGCCACAACGTCGCCGCCAAGCTGACGCCCTTCTATCGCAAGGCGTTCGACGAGATCGCCTCTTCGCAGGTGCCGCTCGTCCGCAACGGGCAAGTCGTCACCGACGCGTTCGGGCAGCCGCAGTTCGGCCCGACGGTGGAGACCAACCTCGGGCACAGCCAGATCACCGGCGTCGAGTTCTACGTCACCAAAGAGGCGGCGTACGGCCTCTCCGGCCAGCTCTCGCTCACGTATCAGAACGAGTTCACCAACGTGCTCCCCACGAGCGCGAGCGAGAACTTCTTCCCGTCGATCCCGCCGGCAGCGATCCAGCTCGGGAACCTCTACCGCGTCGGCTTCATCTCGCCGTTCGTCGGCTCGCTGGCGCTGAGCTACCGCACGCACAACGGCTGGCGCGTCAACCCGACGATCTTCTACAACCACGGATATCCGTACGGGTCGGGCCTGCTGTCGGCGTTCACGGTGAACGAGCAGCCGTACAACTTGCCGAACACGAACGTGACGAACTCCGGACAGCTCGGCGGCGCGTCCGGCGCTACGCGCTACGTCGATCCGACG
The DNA here is from genome assembly GCA_963723635.1 of Vulcanimicrobiota bacterium. GTDB lineage: Bacteria > Vulcanimicrobiota > Vulcanimicrobiia > Vulcanimicrobiales > Vulcanimicrobiaceae > Vulcanimicrobium. The sequence goes on from CAVRRP010000019.1 coordinate 35,456, forward strand.
AACCCCGGCAGCGTGTTCTCGCCGAACATCGCCGCGACGCGCGGCACGCCGGAATCCGCCAGCCCCGGCGGCGTGCTCACCAAGTCCGCGTTCACGCCGCAGCTGACGATCGAGTACACGTCGCCCAAGCATCCGCGCAACACCGTGGGCGTGCTGATCGCGAACCTGTTCAACGTCTACACGCCCCCACCGGCGCTGAACACGCTGTACCAGCCGGTCGCGACCGGGCGCGGCGCGCCGTACTCCGGCTACTCCTCGCTCGCGACGAACCCGGCGTATTTCCAGGCCTTCAACCTGACGTCGCTGCACGGAAACTTGCCGTATTTCTACGGCAACTACGGCGGCGGCCGCCAAGCCGAGTTCTACTACCAGTTGAGCCTGTAGGACGATGGCAATGCGCAATCGATCCCGTGCCGTCACGGGCATCATCGCCGCCGCGCTAGGGCTGAGCGCGTGCACGAACGGTCAGCTCGGCTACGAGCCGCCCACGCAAGTCGCGGACGTGCAAGGCACGACGGTTTTGCAGTTCGCGGTGGGCACCGCGAACTTCGCCGGACAAGGCGTGTACCTCAACACCCTCGCGACGTACCGGCAGCCCAACGGGCTGTCGGCAGTCCTCTACGACACGCCGAGCATCACCGGCCCGGCGGGTTTCACCGTGCCGGCGGCCGCGCCGCCGGCCGGTAACGTCGACCGCGGCACGAGCTCCATCACCGGCACGCCGCCCACGCAACCCGGCACGACCGCGACCCCATCGACCTTCGCGCAAGTCGGCGGCGTGTTCGCGTACGGCATCTCGCCAGCGAACTCGAACACGACCGGCGCCGCATTCTATCCCGGCGGCGGCGCGCGCGGGTTCCTCAGCGCCGTGGGCGTCGTCAGCAACACGTATCCGCAGCCGATCTTCGCGTCGAGCGCGGTGAAGCTGCCGTTCTTGCTGGCGCCGCCGGCGGTACCGGACTTCCACAACGGCACGTTTCCGCCGGGCTTCGCCGGGTACTCGTCCGGCTTCACGGCGTTCGCGGTGACCCCGGTTACCGGAACGTACACGTTGACCGTCACGGTGCCGGGCGACCTGCCCGGCGGCGGACCGGCCGCGGTGAAGACGGCAACCGGAACGCTCGCGACCGCCGCCGCGCTTCCCACCGAACCAACACCGGCCGCGGCGCCGCTGCCGGGCGGCGGCGCCACGTTCACCGTCGCTCCGCCGCCGGCGGGCGTCACGCACCAGATCCTGTACGTCGTCGACTCGAATCCGAACGCGGGATTGACGTTCTACTCGTTCGACGCAACGCCAGGCGGAGCGTTCGCGCTGTCGGCGACGGCGGGGCCCACGCTGCCCAACGGCCAGCATACCGCGCCGTTCGCTTCGGGCGACACCGTGTTCGCGTACGTCGTCGGAGCCGATTACGACATCCTCGCGCTCGCGCCGCCCGTGAACACGCAACCGAGTCCCGCGCTTCCCGCGCGCGCGGACATCAGCGTTTCGCTGACACAAACGCTTCCGTATCCGTAACCGTCACTGAACGGACGACCCCGAAACGCGAAGAGGATGCTGCGGCTCGCGCAGCATCCTCTTCTCTTCGCTTCGGCGGTGGTATTCGTCAGACGGTGCGCACGGCGCGCGGTTCCCGGCAGACGAACACGTCCTCGCGCACGACCGCTGCGATGCCTTTGCGACGTTCGCGCAGCGCGTCGCGGTCGGGTGGTGCGGCGTCCGCTTTGAGCGGCGTCGGCGCCGACAGCAGCTTGCCGCCTTCGCGCTGCACGATCTCTTGCGCGTAGGTGGGGTCATTCGCCGACTCGGCGACGAGGATGTTGTCGCCGTCGTCGCACGAGTCGTCGAGCTGCAGCGCGACGTCGTCGCCGACGCCGCGGTCGCGCAGCGCGTCGTACAGCGTCTGCTTCGCGTCTTTGCGGAACCAGCGGCGGTGCGGCGTGCCGTCGCCCGGCTCGAACGTGTCGGCGCCGGCGGCGGTGCGATCGATCACGGCCAGCCACGTGCGCCGGAAGCCCTCGTCGTGCAGCGCTTGGATCGCCTTGTCGGCACCGCCGCGGTCGGTGAAGGTCGCGACGACCGCAGACCCCTCGGAATGTTGCATCTGTTCAAATCCTCCGGCCCACCGCATTCCCGGAAGTCCGTTCGCCCTCACACGATCCGCGAAGATGCGCTCGCCTGCTGCACGTCAGGCCGGAAAAATGAAACGTTCTGAGACTCGCGCGCCTTCAGCCGATCATTGGATCAGCTGGGCGTACGGCCCGCCGTCGTTGACGCTCCACAGCGAGTGGTTGTCGGGGCCTACGGTGAGGGCCGCGAAGCCGGTCGTGTAGTTGGCGGTCTGGTAGTTGGCGAGCAGGGTGATGGTGCCGATCGACGCGCCGCTCGACGTGACGCGGTACAGATTGTTGCCGCAGCCGAGGTAGAGGGCGTCGTCGGGACCGCGCACCATCGACGTGCACGTGATCTCGTAGTTCGGCAGCGCGTATTCCGAGTACGCGCCGCTCGCGGAGACGCGCGCGATGTGCAGTCCCGAACCCATGATCCACACGGAACCCTCGGTTCCGGCCCCGATGAACGTGTTGCCGTTGCCCGGATACTCGGTGATCGTTCCGCTGGGTGTCACCTTGCCGACCGCGTTGCGGCACACGTACCACACGTTGCCGTCGGAGTTGAGCGTGAGCGACGGGCAGTCGTTGCCGGTGCGCGTGGTGACGGGCATCGGATACACCGACATGACGCCCGCAGGGGTGAACGCGCGCACCGTGTTGGCGGCGATTCCCCACATGCGGCCGTCGGATCCGGCGACGAGCCGGTTCACGTACTCCGTGCGGCCCGCGTTCTGGCTGATCTTCTGGATCGTGCCGTCGAGGCTCATCGCGTAGATGTTGCTGACGTCGTCGAACGACACGATCCACAACCGTCCGTCCACGCCGTTCGTGATCATGGCTGGCCGGATGCTCGACGAGAAGCCGGGCGGCTTGAACGAATAGCCGGGCCCGAGAACCCGGGTCGTCGGATCGAGCGGCCGAATCGCTTGCGTGCGCTGGTCGGCGAGCCAAAGTTTGCCGTCGTTGTCGAGCGTCATCGCGCCGTCGTAGAACTGGCCGCCCGCATTGAAGCCGTCCGTTACCTTCGTGATGGTGACCGGACTGTGCAAGAACGTCGCGGGCGCGGGCGATGAGGACGGGGCCGTGCTCGGTGCAGTCGTCGGCGTGGACGTCGGGCCCGGGCTCGGGGATGCGGTGCCGCTTTCCAGATAGATCACGAACACGTACGTCTTGCCGGCTTGCAGCGTCGTCGTACCGTAGGTCGACGACAGCGTGGCGCCGTTGGCGCCGAACGCGATGTCGTACTGATACAGCGGCTGGGCCGTTGCGCCGTCGAGGAATGCTTCGTGCAGCGTCGTGCCCGCGGGGACGAGCGACTGCGGAAAATTGAACGTGAAGGCCGGGAACGCGCGAAACGTGATGTTGGCCGACGGAACGAAGCTGACGTAGGCCAGCGTCGTGCGCGTGACGTCGCGCGGAGCGCGATTGCGCGGCGTGCGACCGGCACTGGCCAGCGCGGCGGTTCCGGGCGGTGGCGACGTCGACACCGTGACGGCGATCGAGGCGCCTGCGGGCGGGCTCACGGCGTCGAATGCGACGGTCGGCGTCGCGCCGTTCACGGCCGGCAGCGTCATCGTTGCCGCGCCGGTCGCGATGCTGAGGGTCGTCGTGCTCGCGGCCGGGGTCGGTGAGGCGGTCGGGACGGAGGTCGGCGAGGTCAGCGGGGCGACGGACGTCGTCCCTCCGCCGCAAGCGCAGAGCGCCGCAGCGGAGAGCACTCCGAGCGCAAGGGCACGCAGATCGTTCACGGGACATCCTTTCGGCGGTTCGCAAGATGCGGGGCGTCGGGGTCGTCGCGGACCAGACACGTCTCGAGCGCGAGCGCGGACGCGCCGTCTGCGACCATCCATGAGCGCGACGCCTCCGCGTCGGTCACGCGGGCACGGAGCTCGCCGTTGACGGCGTAGAATCGGACGAGAAACGAGCGGCTCCGGTGGACCATGACGCCCCGATGCTAGGGGCGGCGGATCAAACGAGTCTCAAACTCCGCGGGCGCTCGCGAGCATCGCCGCGATCTCGGCGGCATCCGCGTGACGACCGCGCGCATACGCGGCCGGGTGCTCGACGCGCAGCCGCTCGCCGAGTGCCGCGTGCCGCGCCACGTGCTCGGGCACGTTGCCGCCGGCGTTGCCTCGCACCGCGCGCAGGTTGTCGCCGTAGCCCCGGACGGTCGCCGCGAGCTCATCGTCACCGAGGAGGACTGCCGCCGCGGCGAACTCGTCGAGAGCGGCCGAGCCGACCGATGCGTGCTCGAGCCGCGCCGTGAGCGCAAACGCTTCAGCGGCCGCCGCGCGCGCCTCGCCGGCATCGCCGCACGCGCGCGCGAACCAGGCACACTGGACGAGGGCGTCGGCCAAGTACGGTTCGGTGCGCAACTCGCGGTATGCGCGAATCGCCGCACGCGTGCCGGCCAGGCCCTCCGTAAACGCACCGTGCCTGCCGGCGAGCCGCGCCGTGTAGGCCTGCGTGGCGGCGGCGATCACGGGGCGCCGCACGCGAGCCGCGAGGTCGCGCGCCTCGCGCAGCGCCACGGCCGCCGCCTCGAGATCGCCGTCGCCGCGGCCGTCGATGCGGTCGAGCGCGTCGTTCACCAGCAGGTACCACGTGATCACGTCGTCGTCAGCCGCGCGCGCCGCCGCGATGACGAGCGGCGCGATCGCTGCGGCGCGCGCATCTTCCTCCAAGTTCTGGAGGGCGTTGGCGAGCTGCACGTAGGCGCGCGCGAGCAGTTTCGCGTCATGACCGGCCAGCAGCTCGATCGCGCGTTCCGCCGCTTCGACCGCCGCGCGATACGCGCCGCGCGTCACCTCGATGTCGGCGAGCGCACCCCACAGCGCGCCGTGTCGCGCATTGTCGATGTCACCGGGCGTCGCCGCCAGCGATTCACGGATCAGCCGCGCCGCATCGGCGTACGGGCCGAACCGCACCCACACGCGGCGCATTCCGACGATCAGCGAGAAGGCCGCGTCGACCGTGTTCGCCGCATGCAGCGCGAATCGTAGCGCTTCCGCCACGTGCGCCTGCTCGGCGGCGAGCGCGCGCGCAGGCATTTCCCACGCGCGTTCCCCGTCGCGCAGGAATACACGCTCGGCGTGTTCCGCGGTCGCGACGTAGAACGCCAGATGGCGGTGCCGCGCGAGCACCTCGTCGCCCGCCGCTGCGAGCTGTTCGGCGGCGTACGCACGGCTCGACTCCAGCAGCCGGTACCGCGCGCGGTCGCCGTCCGCCTCGCTCACGACGAACGACTTGCCGACGAGGCGCCAGAGCGTCGCCAGGGCTGCGGAGCGGCCGGCGTCGTCATCGCTGCAGACGGCCGCAAGCGCGTCTGCCGCCCACGGCGCCGCCGCGCATCCCATGCGCCGGAACACCGTCTGCTCGTCGGCGTCGAGCCGCTCGAAGCCGTCGTCGTACAGCGCGCGCAGCGTGCGGTGCGCGGCGCGGCCGCCGCGCCGCGTTCCGGCCAGCAGATCGAAGCGTCCCGCGAGCCACCGTTCGTAATCCGCCAGCGGCGCGACGGCGGCGCGCGCGGCGGCAAGCTCGAGCGCCAGCGGCAGGCCGTCGAGCCGAGCGCAAATCGCGCGCATCGCCTCGCGCGTCCGGTCGTCGTCGCCGATCGACGCACCCGCTTCGCGCGCCCGGGCAGCGAACAGCGCGACGGCGTCGTCCGGCGGAAGCGGCGGCACGAGGACGACCGCTTCGCCGCTGAGCCGCAACGGCTCGCGGCTGGTCACGAGAAAGCGGACGTGCGTGCTCGCGTACAGCAGCGCCTCGACCGCGGCGGCGAGTTCGCCGACGACGGCCTCGCAGTTGTCGAGCACCATGAGCCGTTGCGCGCGCGCAGCGGACAGCATGCGCGCGATCGCGCCCAGGGCGTCACCGTCACGCGGATCGCAGCCGAACCCGGCGGCCAGCGCGTCGGCGACGGCGTTCGGCGCGATGCCGACCAGATCGACGAAGTGCAAACCGCCCGCAAACAGCTCCGCCCGGCTGCGCGCGATGTGCAGGGCGAGCCGCGTCTTGCCCGCGCCGCCCGGACCGATCAAGCTGACGAGGCGCGCTGCGGCGAGCGCTTCCGCGACGCGCGCCGCGTCGTCGGCGCGTCCGACGAAGCTGGACAGCGCCGCCGGAAGCGACGACGCGTCGACCGCGTCCGCGAGCGCGTCGGCGGCGCGTACGCGGTCGTCGAACGCGGACTGCGGTTCGGTCCCGAGGTCGTCGAGCGCGGCCCGCCAGCGCGTCAGCAGCCCGCGAGCCGCGCTGCGATTACCCAGCGCCAGCGCGTGATCGACGAGCACGGCATACGCGTCTTCCGCGTAGGGATCGCGTTCGAGACTCTTCCACGCCAGCTCCGGATCGTGCGTTTCGCGCGCGGCGGCTTGCAGCGCCGTTTCGTACACCATCGCGAGGCGCTCGCGCTGCGCCGTGCTCCACGGATCCGTGTGGTCGGGCAAGAAGTCACCGCGGTACGCGCGCAGCGCCGCCGCGCGCCGCACCGGATCGTCCGCGCGCGCATCGGCTTCGAATGCGGTCACGTCGATGCAGACATCGCCGCCGAACGAAATCGCGATGCGAGTCGCGCGCAACGCAAAGCCGGCATCGGGCTCCAGCGCGCGGCGCACCGCCCACAGCGCCGTAGCGAGGTTCGCACGGCCGCGCTCGGGATCGATGTCCGGCCAAAACCGCTCGATCAGCTCGTCGCGCGCGAACGTGCGCTCACGTTCGAGCGCGAGGCACGCCATCAGCGCGCGCGCATTGCGCGTGTTGGGTGGCGTACGAGCGCCACCGTCGACGGCGAGCGAGAAACCGCCGAGAGTTGTTATCGCGACCAGCGGCACACGCCGTTAGACGCCGGCTACGCTGAGTCTCGCGTTCGCGAAATCGATCTTGGTTTGCGCGCGGCGGTGCGCGGCGAGGTCGCCGCCGGCCGCGCGCAGTTCTTCCTGCGCCGCGGCGAGATCGGCGCGCGCTTGCGCCGTGTCGATCTCATCTTGCGCCAGCGCCGCGTCGGCGAGGATCGTCACCTTGCCCGGGAGCGCCTGCAAGAAGCCTTCACTGCACGCGAGCTCGAGCCGGCGCGTTCCCTCGCCGCCGCCGTCGCGCACGTTCGCGCGCAGCACGCCCGGCCGCAGCGCCGTGAGATAGGGCGCGTGCGACGGCAGGATGCCGACCTCGCCTTCGGTGCCCACGGCGATGACGAGCTCCGCCTCGCCGTCGAACTTCACCGCGAGCGGCGTGATCAGCGTGAACGGGATGGCGTTGGCCACGTGCTACGCCTTGCTCATCGTCTCGGCGGCCTGCTTCACTTCGTCGATGTCGCCCGCGTACAGGAACGCCTGTTCCGGCAGATCGTCGACTTTGCCGTCGAGCACTTCCTTGAACGAGCGGATCGTGTCCTCGATCTTGACGTACTTGCCGGAGCGGCCCGTGAACTGCTCGGCGACGAAGAACGGCTGCGAGAACAAACGCTGCATGCGGCGCGCGCGGCCGACGGTCACCTTGTCGTCGTCGGAGAGCTCTTCGACGCCGAGGATCGCGATGATGTCCTGCAGGTCGCGGTAGCGCTGCAGCGTCTCCTGCACGCCGCGGGCGACCGCGTAGTGCTCGTCGCCGACGATCGCGGGGTCCAGGATGCGCGACGACGACGCGAGCGGGTCGACGGCCGGATAGATGCCGAGCTCCGAGATCGGGCGCGACAGCGCGGTGGTCGCGTCGAGGTGCGCGAACGTCGTCGCGACCGCCGGGTCCGTGTAGTCGTCGGCGGGCACGTACACGGCCTGCACCGACGTGATCGAGCCCTTCTGCGTGGTCGTGATGCGCTCTTCGAGCGCGCCCATCTCCGTCGCGAGGGACGGCTGATAGCCGACGGCCGACGGCATGCGGCCCAGCAGCGCGGACACTTCCGAGCCGGCCTGCATGAAGCGGAAGATGTTGTCCATGAACAGCAGCACGTCGGAGCCGAGCTCGTCGCGGAAATATTCCGCCATCGTCACGCCGGTCTGCGCGACGCGGAAGCGCACGCCCGGCGCCTCGTCCATCTGGCCGAACACGAGCGTCGTCTGCGCGAGCACGCCCGACTCTTTCATCTCCATCCAGAGATCGTTGCCTTCACGCGTGCGCTCGCCGACGCCGGTGAACACCGAAAAGCCTTTGTGCACCGCCGCGATGTTGCGGATCAGTTCCTGAATCAGCACCGTCTTGCCCACGCCGGCACCGCCGAAGAGACCCACTTTACCGCCGCGGGTGTAGGGCGCCATCAGGTCGACGACCTTGATGCCCGTCTCGAAGATCTTTTGCGTCGGGTCCTGCTCGTCGAACTTCGGCGCGGCGCGGTGGATCGGCATCATCGCGGCGGCTTTCACCGGCTCGTCGGAGTCGATCGTCTTGCCGAGCACGTTGAAGATGCGCCCGAGCGTGCCTTCACCGACCGGCACCGTAATCGACTCGCCGCTGTTCTGCACGACCGCGCCGCGCACGAGCCCGTCGGTCGAGCCCATGCCGAGGCAGCGCACCTGGTTGTTGCCCAGCTCGCCCTGCACTTCGAGGATCAAATCGCGTTCGGCCATCGCGGTGCCCGACAGCTTGATGCCGTCGCCGAGATGGGCGCCCGCGCCGTTCGTGCCGGCGCTCGCACCGCCGCCGATGTGCACGCTCAGCGCGACGTTGATGTTCGGCAGCGCATCGGTGGGGAACTCGACGTCGACGACGTTGCCGAGAACCTGGACGACCTTCCCAGTCGCGAGGGCGGGGGCGGATGTGGTGGCGGCTGACATTATCTCACTTCTTCTCCGGGTTAGCCTTTGAGGGCTTCCGCGCCGCCGACGATCTCCAAGATCTCCTTGGTGATCGCGGCTTGACGCGCTTTGTTCATCTCGACGGTGTTCTGGTCGATCAGTTTTTTGGCGTTGTCGGTGGCGTTGTTCATCGCGACGAGTTGCGCGGCGTAGAATGACGCGTTCGTCTCGAGCATCGCCGAGTACAGCGTGAACTCGAGGTATTTGGGCAGCAGGCGGCCGAGCACGAACTCCGGCGACGGCTCGAACTCGACCGAGCCGGACGACGCTTTCTTCTCGGACTCCTCGGCCGCGATCGGCAGGATCTGCCGCACTTCGGCGCGCTGCGTCATCATGTTGACGAGCTTGGACGAGATCAGCGTGAGCGAGCCGATCTTGCCGCTGGTGAAATCATCGGTGACGCGGCGCGCGAGCTCCTGCGCGTTGTCGAACATGACGCCTTGCGACAGCGGCCAGAACTGGAGCGTGTCACCGCCCTGGCGGCGCAGCGCGTTGCGGCTCTTGATGCCGACCGAATACCACGCGAGGTTCGCGTTCGCGCGGCGGTGCACGTCCGCCGAGCGAATCAGGTTCGCATTGAACGACCCGGCCAGGCCTTTGTCGGCGGTCATCAAGATCACGCCGCCCGGCGCGCCCTCGCGCCCGGGCTTCATGAACGGGTGGTCGACCGAGCCGACGTTCGCGATGAGGTCGCGCAGCATCGCCCCGATCGCGTCGGCGTAGGGACGCGACTGCTTCTGCAATGCATCGGCGCGGCGGATCTTCGCCGCGGCGACTTGCTTCATCGCCTTGGTGATCTGCTGCGTGTTCTTCAGCGACCGAATCCGGTCTCTGAGGTCGCGAACGCTCGGCATAGTGTTGCTTAGAAGCCTTTGTTGAAATCTTCGATGGCGGCGATGAGCTGCTTCTCGGTGTCGCCCGACAGCGCGTTGCTTTTGCGGATCGCGTCGGTCACGCCGGCGTGCTTCTCGTGCAGGTAGCCGACGAAACGCTTCTCCCAGTCGCCCACGCGGTCGGTGGGGATCGCGTCGAGGTAGCCGCGCGTCGCGGCGAAGATCACCGCGACCTGGTCTTCCATCGGCTGCGGGTCGAGCTGACGCTGCACGAGCACCTGCGTCATCTTGTCGCCGCGGTTGAGCTGCTGCTGCGTCGCCTTGTCGAGGTCGGACGCCAGCTTCGCGAACGCGGCAAGCTCGCGGTACTGTGCGAGATCGAGCTTCAGGCGGCCGGCGACCGATTTCATCGCCTTGGTCTGCGCCGACGAGCCCACGCGCGACACCGAGATGCCGACGTCGACGGCGGGCCGGATGCCCTGGAAGAACAGCGCGTTCTGCAGGTAGATCTGGCCGTCGGTGATCGAGATGACGTTGGTCGGGATGTACGCCGACACGTCGCCCGCCTGCGTCTCGATGATCGGCAGCGCGGTGATGGAACCGCCGCCCTTCTCGTCGGACAGCTTGGCGGCGCGTTCCAGCAGGCGCGAGTGCAGGAAGAAGATGTCGCCCGGGTACGCTTCGCGTCCCGGCGGGCGGCGCAGCAGCAGCGAGACTTCGCGATATGCCTGCGCGTGGCGGGTGAGATCGTCGTAGATCACCAGCACGTCTTTGCCCTGGTACATGAAGTACTCGGCCATCGCGCAGCCGGCGAACGGCGCGATCCACTTCAGCGACGCGGGCTCCGCGGCCGACACTGCGACGATAGTGGTGTACTCCATCGCGCCGTGCTTCTCGAGCGTCTGCTGCAGCGACGCGACGGTCGAGCTCTTCTGCCCGATCGCGACGTAGATGCAGATGACGTCTTTGCCTTTTTGGTTGATGATCGCGTCGACCGCGATCGCCGTCTTGCCGGTGCCGCGGTCGCCGATGATCAGCTCGCGCTGACCCTTGCCGATCGGAATCAGCGCGTCGATCGCGCGGATGCCGGTCTGCAGCGGCTGCTTCACCGACTGGCGCTCGACGACGGTGGGCGCCGTGTTCTCGATCGTGCGGTATTCGCTCGACGCGATCTCGCCTTTGCCGTCGATCGGCTGGCCCAGCGGGTTCACGACGCGGCCCAGCACGGCATCGCCGACCGGCACCGACGCGATGCGCCCAGTGCGGCGGACTTTGTCGCCTTCCTTGATGTCGGTGTCGGGGCCCATGATCGCGACGCCGACGCTGTCCTCTTCGAGGTTCAGCACGATCCCGTTGAGCCCGTTGGGGAACTCGACGAGCTCGGACGCCTGCGCGTTGTCGAGGCCGTAGATGCGCGCGATGTTGTCGCCCACTTCGATGACGGTGCCGATCTCGGCTTCGTTCGTCCCCGTCGCGTAGCTGGCGATGCGCTGTTTGATGATTCCGGCGATTTCGTCGGCGTTGATCACTTTAAGTTGCCTCCAGCATGGGGCGCTCCGCCCCAGGCTGCGCGCCCCCCACGCTTCGCGTGGGGCCCCCGGGCTCGGGCGCCCGCGAGATTGGTGATAAGGTCGAGATTCCCCGAGGTCGCTTGCGACATAATCTCAGTTCGTGGACAGGAGGCGGGCGATGTCGTCGAGGCGGCCGGCGATCGTGCCGTCGGCGCGCTTGTCGCCCATCGTGATGCGCACGCCGCCGATCAGATTCGGATCGACCGACTGCGTGACGTCGAATTTCGTGTTGAATGCCGCGGCGAGGCGTGCGACGATCAGGTCGAGCTCGGCCTTGGGCAGCTCGCGCGCGCTCGCGACCTGCAGCGGCTGGGCGCCGCGTGCCGTGCGCTCGAGGATGTCGAACTGCGCGACGATCTCGTCGACCATGTTCTCACGGCGCTTGCGAATCAGCAGCAGGACGGTATGCAGCGCGATCGGGTCGAGCTTGTCGAACGCCTGGGCGACGATGCGCTCCTTCTCCTTGCGGTCGACGACCGGCGAGCGGAAGAACTTGCGCACGTCCTCGTCGGCGGCGAGCGACGCGGTGAACGTGTGCAGGTCGTGCTGCACCTTGGTGACGCTGCCGACGTCCTGCGCCAGCTGGAACACGGCCGTCGCGTAGCGGCGCGCGAGCGTTTCGTTGGGCATCAGGCCTTGCCTCGGGTGAGGTCGGCGACGGTCGCTTCGACCAGCGCCTGGTTGACGGCGCCGCTCACGCGGCCGGCGGCGTCCGCGCGCGCCTTCGCGAGCGCCTTCTCGATGAGCTCCACGCGCAGCCGGTCGCGCGCGGCGAGCCGGGCGCGTTCGAGCTCGCCTTCGGCGTTGCGCACGAGGCGCTCGCCCTCGGCTTTCGCCTCGTCGAGCATGTGCGTGCGGTCGCGCTGCGACACGCGCTCGACGCGGTTGCGGATCTCCGTGGCGTCGCGGTCCGCGGCTTCGATCTCGCCGCGCGCCTTGCCGGCTTCCGCCTGAATCCGCGTGCGGCGCGCCTCGGCCTCAGCCAGCTGCGCGTTGCGCGCGTCCTGATTCGCCTTGACGGCCGGGATCAGGTACTTGCGAAACAAGAGCACCAGCACGACCGCGAACGCGACCGAGCCCGCGACCTGCGACCACAGTGCGATCTGCTCGAACATGGCGTTGCTGCTTTCCATCTAGGCCGCCGCTCCCGGACCGATCGCCCGCTCGAGCATCGTCTGCGCAATGCCTGCGACGATCTGGTCCTCGCCCGCGCGCGCCGCAACGATCTCCGCCGCGACCTCGCGCTGCGCTGCCTCGACGATCGCCGTCGCGCGCTGCTGATCGCTCGCCACGATCTCGGCCGCCTCGTTCTGCGCCGCGACGCGCGCCTTCGCGATCGCCGCCTCCGCCTCGCGCCGCGCCGCGGCGCGCCGCTCTTCGGCCGCGCCGCGTGCCGAGCGCACCTCGGCCTCGGCCGCTTCGATGTCGCGGGCGAGACCGTCGATGTACGCGCGGCGCTTCGCGATCGCAGCACCGACCGGCCGCAAGAACACGATGTTCAGCAGGACGATGAAGAGGACGAAGTTGACGACCTGCACGAGCAGCGTCGCGTCGATCGAGAGAAACAAGGTGCGGTTACTTGACGATCGCCTGGATGTGCGACGGCACGTTGGTCACGGCGAAGAACAAGTAGAGTCCCAGCCCCAGGCCGATGATCGGAAACGCTTCCAGAATACCGACGCCGAGGAAGAAGAACGTGAAGATGTTCGGGCGGGCTTCCGGCTGACGGGCGATCGCCTCGACGGCCTTCGACGCGACGATACCGTCGCCGATCGCGGAGCCGAACGCGACGGCCGCGACGATCAGCGAGAAGCCGATCACCATCATTGCCAGAATCAAAGCATCGGAGGTCACGTGGAGCGAGCCTTTCTTAGTGTTCCTCGGCCGTTGCCAAGGAGAGATAGACGATGGAGAGGAGGGTGAAGACGAACGCCTGCAGCGAGCCGACGAAGAAGTTGAAGAACTGGAGGACGAACGGTACTACCGCCGCGCCGATCGAGAGATTCACGGGGCCGACGTGGACGTTCGACCGGATGATCGTCGCGATGACGAACAGCAGCAGCTCGCCGACGAAGATGTTGAAGAACAGCCGCAGCGCCAGCACCACGGGCCGGGCGAGCTCTTCGACCACGTTGAGCGGGAACAGAAAGATGAACGGTTTGAAAAGGTGCGCGTACGCCTTGATGCCGCTCTGGCGGATCGCGACGAACTGGATCCCGAAGAACACCAGCAGCGCGAACGCGACGGTGGTGTTGAGATCGGCGGTCGGCGAGCCGCCGAACGGCAGCCCCAGCTCCTTGAACGGGAAGAACCCGATCTGGTTGAGGATGAAGATGAAGAAGAACATTCCGATGAAGATCGGGACGAACCGCTCGCCGTGCTTTCCGATGGTGCTCGACGTCAGGTCGGCGAGATAGTTGACGATCCCCTCGAACGTCGCTTGGCGCTTGTTGACGCGATTGGAGTTGTACGAGCGCCCGAGGTACCAGAAGAACGCCAACGAGACCAGCATCACCAGCCAGGTCGTCAGGATCGTATCGGCGTGCACGGACCCGACCAGCGGCCATTGCCACGTCAGGTGCGAGCCGACTTCTTGTTGCAACTACGTTCCTCGTCGATATGCGTTCCGCAGCTCGATCGCGTACGATGCGAGCGGCGTGAAGAATCCGGCATAGGAGATCGCGAGGGTCCACACGGGCCCGGTGACCACCGCGAACGCCGGGAGAATCCCGACACCCAGCACTCGTACCACGTTATTGAGGCCGTACACACCACGCGAGCGTCTCCCGTCAAGGAGGCGCTCGTTGTTGCGCATGATCAACAGCATGTTGACGACACCGCAGGCCCCTCCGACCACGAGGTCGAGCCCCAGGACCGGAGAGCGAGTCGCCATCACGATGGCGAGCCCAGCAAGCAGCAGCGACGAGCGAAGGGCGACCGCCCGCTTCCGCGCGTGATATTCACGCATCATGGCCGGGCTCGGCGCACCCCGTATTGTCGCAGATTTTGAGCGTCCCCTCCTGGACTTTCATCGTACGGGACTTTTGTCGCTCACTTGAGCGAGCGAATCAGCTGGAACGCGAAGAGCCCGATCCCGCCGAAGAGCCCGGCGAAGGTTCCGACGATCACCCACCACGAGGCGCCGGTCCGGTTGGCGAGCACCAGGCCCAGCACGAACCCGCCCGCGACGAAGCCGACGAAGGTGGACCCGGCCGCAAGCAGCACGCCGGCCTTCATCCGGGGAAACGACCGCGGCCGGTCATGCCGCGGCGGCGGGCGGGCCGAACTCGTCCGGCGCGGGGCCGTCGCGGAGGACGTGCAGCAGCCAGCCGACGATCCGCTCGGCGGCGCGGCCGTCGCCGTAGGGGTTGGAGGCGTGGGCCATGCGCGCGTAGACGGGCCGGTCCGTCAGCAGCCGGCGCGACTCGGCGACGATGTCGGCGTACTCGGCGCCGATCAGGCGCAGGGTGCCGGCCTCGAGGCCCTCGGGGCGTTCGGTCTCGCGGCGCATGACGAGCACCGGCTTGCCTAGCGTCGGGGCTTCTTCTTGGAGCCCGCCGGAATCGGTGAGCACGAAGTGCGAGGCCGCGACGGCGGCGACGGTCTCCGCGTAGTTCATCGGCTGGACGAGCCGGACGCCGTCGACGCCGTCGAGCGCGGCGTGGACCACCGGGCTGACTTGCGGCGAGGGATGCACCGGCCAGAGAATCTGCGGGCGCTCGGGGAAGCCCGCGATCGTCCCGATCGCGCGGGCGATCTCGCCCATCTGGCCGTGGTTCTCGCGCCGGTGCGCGGTGACGAAGATCAGCGGCCGCGCCGGATCGAGCCCGTCGAGCGAGGGCGTCGCGAGCCCGGTCTCGCGCACGCGGCGTTCGGTGGCGATGAAGGCGTCGATGACCGTGTTGCCTGTGACGACGACGTGCGCGTGATCGGTGCGCTCGGCGAGCAGGTTCGATTTCGAGCGCGACGTCGGCGCGAAGTGGAACGACGACAGCACGCCGGTGATTCGCCGGTTCGCCTCTTCGGGGAACGGCTCGGCGATGGTCGACGTGCGCAAGCCCGCCTCGACGTGGCCGACGGGGATCTTCTGATAGAAGGCCGCGAGCGCGGTCGCGCTGGAGGTCGTGGTGTCGCCATGCACGAGCACGACGTCGGGCCGTGCCTCGGCGAGCGCGCGCTCCATGCCGATCAGCACGCGCGTCGTGATGTCGGTGAGCGACTGCGTCTTGGTCATGATGTTCAGGTCGATGTCCGGCACGATCCCGAACAGGTGCAGCACTTCATCGAGCAGCTCGCGGTGCTGCGCGGTGACGCACACGATCGGCTCCACGTCCGGCCGCGCGGCGCGCAGCGCGTGCACGACCGGCGCCATCTTGATCGTGTCCGGCCGCGTGCCCATCACGGCCATGACACGAAGCGGTGCGGTGCTCACGGAGTCAGCGCCAGCCTGAGCGATCCGACACCCCCGGTGAGCAGCAGCGCGATCACACCCAGCACGACGCAGACACCGTAGATGAGCAGGACGGCTTGTCGCACGTTGAGCCCGAACCGGAAGATGAGCTGGTGGTGGAAATGCCCGCGGTCGGCTTCGTAGAACGCCTTGCCGGCGCGCGTGCGCCGCACGATTGCCGCCGCGGTATCGAGCACGGGCAGCGCAAGGATCACCAGCGGCACAAGCAGCGAAATCGCGAACGCGGTCTTGCTCGCGCCGATGATCGAGACGGTCGCGAACACGTAGCCGATGAACAGCGCACCCGAATCGCCGAGGATGATGTTCGCAGGGTTCCAGTTGTAGCGCAGGAACCCCAGCGAACCGCCCGCGAGTGCGGCGAGCACGAGCGCAATCTCCGCGTGCCCGCGCGCGAGCGCAATCGTGATCATCGAGATCGAGGAGATCACGGTGATGCCGGAGAGCAGACCGTCGAGCCCGTCGATGAAGTTGATCGCGTTCATCATGCCGACGTACCACACCATCGTCAGCACGAGCGAGATCCAGCCGGGAAAGAAGATGGGCTGGCCGTGGTGGAGCGGATTGCTGATGTAGGGGATTTGAAAACCGTACAGCAGCGAGATCGCCGCGACGGTGCACTGCGCGAGCAGCTTCGCGCGCGGCGACATCCCCATGACGTCGTCCCAAATGCCGACCATGAGGATGAGCGTACCGCCGAAGATGAGCCCGACGAGATCGTGCAAGTTCGCAAGATCGCCGAACTGCTTGGTCTTGATAAGGTAGCCGAGCGCGGAGAACAGCGCGAATGCGAACCCGAGGTACACCGCGATTCCGCCGATGCGGGGCTTGGGCTGATCGTGCATCCGCCGCTCGCCGGTCGCATCGAGCATCCCGACGTTGAGCGCGAGCCGGCGCACGTACGGCGTGGTGAAGAGCGCCGTCGCGAACGCGATGAGCGCGACGACGAGCACGACCCAAGGACTCACGTCAGCGCCCGCACGGGATCCAGCACGTACTGCTCAAGCGCTACCCCCGCCTCACCCAAGAGCAGGGTCGACACCGGATCGGGATAGGCATCCGCGTACACGATCCTCACGATACCCGCGCTGATGAGCAGCTTCGAGCACCCGGCGCACGGCTGATGCGTGCAGTAGGCGGTCGCCCCCTGAAGGCTCACGCCGTGGAGCGCGCCCTGGACGATCGCATTCGCCTCGGCGTGGGTGGCCCGCAGGCAATGCCCGTCCACGATGAGGCACCCAGCCTCGGTGCAGTGGGAGACGCCCCGCGGCGCGCCGTTGTAGCCGGTCGTCAGGATCCGGCGCTCGCGGGTGAGCACGGCCCCGACGCTGGCCCGCGGACAGGTCGCCCGGGTCGCAACGGTCCGCGCGATCTCCATGAAGTATTCGTCCCAGCCGGGTCGCGCCGTTCCGCTTCTTGCTCGAGTTGCGCTGATCCCGTTCTCGTCATTCACCGAATTCCGCATATTCGCCGGGGTGGCCATTCTGACCGTCACGGGTACCTTCGAGCCCGGGCAAGCGGCTTGAACGGCTCGGCCCACGCAGGTTTTTTCAGACGCGCGCGAACGTCTGCTGCGGATGGCAGACGTCGCCGCTCTCGTCGGTACGCTGCGCCGCATCGCGGGTGAGCCGCCTGCAGCGCTGAGCGACCCGTACGCGATCGTGCTGCACGAAAACGCGGGCTACCTGGTCGACGACGAGCGCCGTGACAAGCTCTATGCCCGGCTCGTCGCCGCGGCGCCGGACGCGGCGGCCCTGGTGTCCGCGCCCCGCGAGGTGCTGCTGGCGATTGCCCGCGACGGCGGCATGCGACCGGAGGAGCGCGTCGAGCGCTGGCGCGCGATCGCGGCGACGGTACTCGACGAGGCCGACGGCGATCTGGCGCCGGTGCTGCGGCGCCTGCCCTTGCCGCGCGCGCGCAAGCTCGTCGCGCGCTTTCCGTCAATCGGTGCGCCCGGGGTCGATCGCATCCTTTTGTTCGCGGGAATCGCCGCCGTACCGAGCGTCGAGTCGAACGGTCTTCGCGTGCTCGAACGCTACGGCGCGGTCGACGGCGGTCTGCCGTACGCGCGCGGCTACCGCGATGCATGCACCGCGCTCGCCGGCGCGTTCCCGGGCGACGGCGATGCGCTGCGCACCGCGTTTCTGGTGCTGCGCCGGCACGGCAAGACGATTTGCCGGCGCAGCGCACCGGAATGCGGACGCTGCGCGGTGCGGTCCACCTGCGCGATCGGCCACCGGTTCTAGTCGCGCGGCCGCCCGCTTATCGTTCTCGCGTGCTCACCGGCACCGAACTCGTCGATCCGAACATGCGATCGCCGGCATCGCCGAGGCCCGGGACGATGTAGCCGTGATCGTTCAGGTGGTCGTCTACCGCGGCGGTCACGATGCGCACGCCGGGGTGCTCGCGCGCCAACGTTGCGATGCCTTCGGGCGCCGCGATGATGCACACGAACACCGGCGCCTTCGCGCCGCGGCTCGCGAGCACCGACAGCGCCGCCGAGCCGGAATGGCCCGTCGCGAGCATCGGGTCCAACACGAAAACGGCGCGGCTGCCCAGATCGTCGGGAAGATTCGCGTAATACGGGATCGCGGCGAGCGTCTTCGGATCGCGGTAGAAGCCCAGGTGCGCCACGACCGCATCGTCGACGACCGCGAGGAATCCGGGCAGCAGGCCGAGCCCCGCGCGCAGGATCGGCGCGACGACGGGGCGCGTCGCGATGCGGTGCACCTTCGCGAGCGCGACCGGGGTTTGCAGCTCGATCTCCGTCATCGGGAGCGTTCGGGTGGCTTCGTAGGCCAGCAGCTGGCCCAGCTCCTCGACGAGCCGGCGGAAGACCGGCGTCGGCGTCGAGGCGTCGCGTAGCCGGGCGAGCCGGTCCGCGACGGCGGGGTGGTCGACGATCTGCGGGGCCGAATCAGGCACGAGGAAGTCATCGCGGCGGCGGCCCGGCCGCCCTGCAACCCGACCCTCAGAAGAGTGCGGGCGGCTTCCAGTCGGAGTTCGTGAGCGAGGTCAGGACGTGGTCGCGCCAGGTGCCGCGCAGGTACAGCATGTCGCGCGCGTAGCCTTCGACCACGAAGCCGAGCCGGCGCAGCAGCGCGCCGCTGCGCTCGTTGGCGGGATGGTAGTTCGCGGTGACGCGGTGGAGGTTCAGGGTTCCGAACGCGTGCGCGATCACCGCCGCGACCGCTTCGCGCGCAAAGCCGCGGCCTTCGTACGCGCCGTCGAGCGAGTACCCGAGCATTGCGCTGTATGTCGAGCTGCCCACGATGCCGTACAGGTTCACGATGCCGACCAGCGCGTCGGGCGCGCTGCGATCCAGCGCGAGCAGGCCGAGACCGTGCTGCGCGGCGCTCTCGGCGCGGCGCCAGCGCACCCAGCGCAGATGGTGCGCGATCTCCTCGACGTACTCGGGTTCCCAGCGCGCAAAGCGCGGCTCGTTCCGCGTCGCGTACGCCAGCAGCGCCGGCGCGTCGGAATCCTCCGGCTCGCGCAGCACCAAGCGCGGCGTGTCGAGCCGCAGGTTCATGACGCGCGCGTCAGCGCGGCGAGCGTCTGCGCGCGCATCAGCCGTTCCATGCCGGGGATCACCGGCGTCGATGCAATCACGGTGAACCCAAGCCGCGCGAGCAAACCGCCGCTGCGCGCGTTGGCCACGTCGTACGTCGCGTTGAGGCCTTGCATTTCGAGCGCGTCGAACGCATAGGCGATCAGCGCTTCGCAGGCTTCGCGCGCGTAGCCCTGGCCCTCGTACGCGCCGTCGACGGTATAGCTCAGCATAGCGGTCCGCTCCGGCGCGCGCGTGAATCCGTCGAGGCTGACGATCCCTACCAGCGTGCCGGACGCCGCGCGGTCGAACGCGAGCAGCGTCAGAGCGTTGCCGGCGTCGGTTTCGGTGCGCCGCCACGCGATCCACTGGCGGTGCTGCGCCACTTCGGTCCCGGCCTTGGGCTCCCACGGCGCGAAGCGCTCCGCGTTGCGCGTGTGATATGCCAGCAGCGTGGGAGCATCGGCGTCGTCCGCCTCACGCAGCGTCAGGCGCTCCGTCTCGAGGTGGACGTGCTCGCTCAACGGCGCCCCTGGGCGGGAACTTTCGCCGCGGCGAGTTCCCGCACGCGTGCGAAGGTGTCTGCATCGAAGGCTCGCTTCGGTACGACCAGAATGCCGACGCCGGCTACGAGCGAAAAATGGTCAGCCGTCTCGGTCATCCGCTTGAAGCGCGACCAGCAATACGTCACGGTCATCCCCGGCTCGCGGATGGTCATTCCGTCGTTGTCGACGATGATTTCACGCTCTTGGCCGTAGCCGTATGCGTCGCGCACGAGCCGCATCCCGCGAAAGCCGACCACGACTGCAAGCACGTAGATCGCGAGCGCGACCACGAGCAGTACCTTCGGCAGCATCTCGTAACCTTCGATGCAGAAGATCGCTGCAAAGAAGGCCGTGAGTGCATAGTAACGCATGAGACGCGGCTGGCTAAAATATCCGAACTGCGACTGGCTCGCCTTGATGAGCACGGCGCCGTCGGCTGCCGTCAGCGTCGTTTTGCCGACGAGCGGCATCTGCACGTCGGCTGTCATTCGCTACGGGACGTCGTGGTGCGCGGTGAGCTCCGCGACGCGCGCGCGCATCGCGTCTTTCTTCGCGCCGGTCTCGATGTCGCCGAGCGCTTCGCCCAGGATTTTGCCGACTTCGCGCGCCGCGGTCTCGTCGAAGCCGCGCGCGGTGATCGCCGGCGAGCCCAGACGGATGCCGCTGGTCACCGCCGGTTTCTGCGGGTCGAACGGGATCGCGTTCTTGTTCACGGTGATGCGGATCTCGTCGAGGTACTGCTCCACCGCTTTGCCCGTCAGGTTCTTCGGCGTGAGGTCGACCAGGAGCAGGTGCGTGTCGGTGCCGCCGCCCACGAGCCGCGCGCCCGCCCGCGTCAGCTCTTCGCCCATCACGCGTGCGTTGAGGATCACCTGGCGCTGATACGCGGTGAACGACGGCTGCAGCGCCTCGCCGAACGCGACCGCTTTGGCCGCGATGGAGTGCATGAACGGTCCGCCTTGGATGCCGGGGAAGACGCTCTTGTCGACCGCTTGCGCGTACTGCGCCGTCGACAGGATCAGGCCGCCGCGCGGGCCGCGCAGCGTCTTGTGCGTCGTCGAGGTGACGAAGTCCGCGATCGGTACGGGCGACGGGTGCAGGCCCGTCGCGACGAGCCCCGCGATGTGCGCCATGTCGACCATGAACGCTGCGCCGATCTCGTTCGCGATCTCGCGGAACGGCGCGTATTCCATCGTGCGCGGGTACGCGCTCGCGCCGGCGATGATCAGCTTGGGCTTGTGCTCGCGCGCCATGTCGCGCACCTGATCGAAATCGATCAGCTCCGTGTCCTTGCGCACGCCGTACGCAATCGCGTTGTAGAGCTTGCCGCTGAACGACACCTTCGTGCCGTGCGTGAGGTGGCCGCCCATCGCGAGCGACATGCCCAGCACGGTGTCGCCCGGCTTGAGCACGGCCATCAGCACCGCCATGTTCGCTTGCGCGCCCGCGTGCGGCTGCACGTTGGCGTGCTCGGCGCCGAAGAGCTTCTTCAGCCGCTCGATCGCCAGCGTCTCCGCGACGTCGACGTACTCGCACCCACCGTAGTAGCGCTTGCCGGGATAGCCTTCGGCGTACTTGTTGGTCATCACCGACGCGGTCGCTTCGCGCACCGCGCGGCTGGCGTAGTTCTCCGACGCGATGAGCTCGAGGTTGTCGCGCTGGCGGCGCTCCTCGTCGGCGATCGCGGCGTACAGCTCGGGATCGGCGGTGGCGAGCGTTTGGGCTTCGAGCAGTTGCATGTCGGTGTTCAGCCTCGGTCGTCGGGGTCGGCGCGGCGCCGGATCAGCGTGGTCGCGGAGTAGTCGGGCTTCGCCGTCGTCCGGTTGCGCGCCCCGGTGAAGCGCAGCACCTGCACGAACAGCAGCAGCCCGACGGTCGCGATCAGCGCGATCCAGAACGTCGGGCTCGTGTAGCGCGGGACGTGGTGGTCGAACAGGTACTCCGCCAGCGCGATGACGACCGCGGCGAGCGGCACGAGGTTCCCGAGCGTCTGACGGTCCATCATCGGCGCGTCATGCGGATGGAACGGGGCCGGCGGCGGCGACGATGGTCAACGAGTTCTCCCGGTGAAAGCGGCGGCGATGCGCATCGCGGTTTCGAGTTCGACGTTCCGGCGACCGCTCGACGCCGGCGAGCTCACGCAGCTCGAGTGGGTCGAGCGCTGCGCGTCCGAGCTGAGCGCCGACGGCGTCGTGCCCGCGCTCTCCGACTTTCCCCGCTTCGACGGCGAGTACGTCGCCCAGCTCCGCAAAGTCTCGATCGATCTCGGGCTCGTGCCCTTCGGGATCGACGCGCCCGGGCTGCTCGAGCCCGGCGGCGAGCCCGCGGCGGTCGAACGCGCCGTCGCCGTGGCCGCGGGCTTCGGCGCGGCGGTGATCCGCACGACGCCGCCCGCGCCGGGCGAGGTGCCGCCGGCGACGTTCGTCGAGACGGTCCGCGCCGCGAAGGTCCTCAGCCGGGCGGCCAAGGCGGCGAACGTCACCGTGGTCGTGACCACCGAGCCGGGGACCATTGCCGAAGACCTCGGCGCGCTGCGGCACCTGCTCAAGGACGCCGACAGCGCCTGGCTGCGGGTGTGCCCGACGGCGCTGCTGGAGCCCGGACAGCTCGGTCCAAAGGACCGTGTGCCGGCCTTCCTGGCGACGCCGGCGGACGAGCCGGCCGCGGTGGCCGAGCGGGCGAGCGCGGTGTGGGTGATCCTGGACGCCCCGGCCGCGGAGCGGCCGTGGGACGTGGCCCGAGACGCGATCGTCGCGCTGCGCGCCGCCGAGGCGCGCCGCCGGCTCGGCGGCGGATGAGAAGGTTGAGGCGGCGAGACCACAACGGACGTCTGGGTCCGGGTTGAAGACCTGCCTATGGCAGGTGGGTGCGGCCCGGGCGCCCAGTGGCCAGCCTGTAAGGGCCGGACAACCGGTCGTATCCGGAGCTGATGCTCCCTAGGTTTCGACGTTGGTCTACCACCGTAGGACCTACGCGTACCGCCGCAGTGCTCGTCGCTGCTGTATCGTATACCAGCCGTCAAGGTCTTGACAGAGTTTACCGGACATGTTCGACGGCGCGCTTGAGCTTTCCAAGGGAAGCGCCGTAGACGTCGATCGCGCGCTGACGTCCGAACGCATGGTCGACGATGGGTGCCGGGTAGTCGCGGCCGATCACGCAACCGAGCTCCGCTTGCAGCAGCGGCGGCATGCTCCACGGCTCGTGCACGTATTTCGGCGGCACGTCGCGCAGCGCGGCAATGTGCGCGCGCACGAACGTGCCGTCCGGATCGAACGTCTTGCCTTGCAAGATGGGGTTGAAGACGCGAAAGTACGGCGCGGCATCCGTGCCCGTCGAAGCCGACCACTGCCAGCCGCCGTTGTTCGCTGCGAGATCCGCGTCGGCGAGGTGCTGCTCGAAGTAGCGCTCGCCTTCGTGGTAATCGGTGAGCAGGTGCTTGGTGAGAAACGACGCGACGATCATGCGCAGGCGGTTGTGCATCCAGCCCGTTGTATTCAGCTGCGCCATCGCGGCGTCGACGATCGGGTAGCCCGTGCGGCCTTCGCACCACGCGGCGTATGCGGCAGGATCGTGCACGTACGCGATTTCCTGCGCGGCTTCGACGAACGGCTCGTGCGCGACGCGCGGATGGTGCGCGAGCAGCTGCTGGTAGAAATCGCGCCACACGAGCTCGCCGAGCCAGCTGTCGACGTTGCTCGCCGCGTGCTTTGCCGTTCCGTTGCGCAGCGCTGCCGTTTCGCCGTGTAGCGACGTCGTTTCGTTCCGCAGCCGCGCCGCGGCGTGCACGACCGTACGAATGCCGATGGTGCCCGCCCGCAGATGCGGCGACAGCCGCGACGTGGCGTCGAGCGCAGGCACGTTGCGCGCATCCGCATATCGCGCGGCGTTGCGGTCGAGAAACGTGTCCAGCAAGCGCCGAGCCTCGGTCAGCCCGGCGCGCGGATACGCATCGCTCGACGCGTGGCCGTACTCTTCGGGACGCGGCACCTCGCGCGTTGCGCCGATCGCGTCGCGCGCGAGCAGCTTGCCGCGCACCGCTGTCTCCGAGCGCACCGGCGAATGCGGCTGCAAGGCCAAGCGCGCGTTCCACCGCCTGCGATACGGCGTATACACCCCGTACGGCTTGCCGCTTTCCGCAAGCACCTCGCCGGCAGCGAAATAGACGTGATCGGTCGACGCGTGCACGTCCAGCCCTGCATCACGCAGGCGCCGCAAAACGTGCTCGTCGCGCGCGACCGCATCAGGGTCGTAGTCCTCGTTGTAGAAGAGCGCGCTCGCGCCGACGCGCCGTGCGAGCGCGCTCAGCTCACCGGCGAAATCACCTTCCAACAGCGCGAGATCGGAGCCGGCGGCGCGCAGGCGTTCGCGCAGCACGCGCAAACTGTCGAAAAAGAACTGCACGATCGGCGCGCCCACGCGCGGTCCGCGCAGCAGCGGCGGATCGAGCACGAACGCGCACACGACACGCTCGCTCGCCTGCGCTGCGCGGAAAAGGGCGACGTGATCGTCCAGACGCAGATCGCGGCGAAGCCAGACGAGCGAGACGCGGTATCGTTTGGACATGATCACCCGTAAGACGACGCGAACAGGGCTTCATGCTCGCTTTCGTGGCCGCCGCGGCATTGGCGTTCACCGCGGTTCACGCGGAAATCACGTCTAGCTGGTCCGTCGGTCACGACGATCCGTGCTGCCCGCCCCAGATGTCCCGGATCGTCCTGGATCGCGACGGGCCGGGTTGGCGGCAGCCTGAAATCGACGGCCTCACCGCGGCACTGCTCCTTCCGCCGGTTCGCACGTTCGATCCGGATCGCCTGAACTTCCCCGTCGCGGAGCTCGAGATGTCGGCTTACCGATTCCTAAGTTTCGATCACTTCACGATTTCTTGCATAGATGTGCGGCCCGACGTGCAGAGGTGGACCGAGCGCGAACGTGCGCGCTTTCTTGCCGCCGTTCACGAGCCAGGGCTCGTCAAGGCGGCGACGCGCGCGGTACAGAGCAACGGGTGGACAACCGACGACTATCCAAAGATCGAGGTCGAGCTGCGCGACGCCGACGGGCGCCGCATCATGGCGTCGTCCAACAGGATGACCCCCCTCATGCTGCCGTGGAATGTCGACTCTGGTCACGGCGTGGTCCCGACCTACGATCCGGCGATACCGCGCGCCCTGCGCCCGCTCTTGGCTGGCAAGGTCAACCAGACGCGTGTCGGTGACGATTCGTTCGAAGCGTGTATCGTGGCCAAGATTGCCGGCCTTCAGGCAGCGTCGGACGAGAAGGCTGCTCACCGCGGACCGTGAACGCCCCGGCGTGACGCCCATCGCCCTCACCGTCGAGCCGCTCGACCTCCCGCTCAAGCACACGTTCACCATCGCCCGCTCGTCGGAGTCGGTCGCGAAGACCGCGATCGTGCGGTTGCGCTGGAACGGGCTCGAGGGCCTCGGCGAGAGCGCGCCGAGCGAGCGCTACGACGAGAACGTCGCGAGCGTCCGCGCGGGGCTGGAGTCGCTGCAGCTCGGCGACGATCCGTACGCGCTCGAACGGCTCCTCGACGGCTTGCCGCCCGCGCAAAAGTGCGGGCTCGACATCGCGCTGCACGACCTCATCGGCAAGGACCTCGACCGCCCGCTATGGCGCCTGCTCGGGCTTGATCCGGCGCGCACGCCGCGCACGTCGTTCACCATCGGCATCGCGCCGCTGGACGAGACGCTCGCGAAGGTGCGCGAAGTGGGTTCGCATCCCGTCATCAAGGTGAAGCTCGGCAGCGGCGCGGAGCTCGAGACGATCGAAGCGATCCGCTCGGTCTACACCGGTACCATCCGCATCGACGCGAACGAAGGCTGGACGCCCGAACACGCCGTCGCGCTGCTCGCGCAGATGAAGCACTTCGAGATCGAGTTCTGCGAGCAGCCGATCCCCGCGGGTTCGCCGGAGAAGCTGCGCTGGATTCGCGAGCGTTCGCCGATCCCGATCGTCACCGACGAAGACTCCAAGGACGCGAACGATCTTCCCGCGCTGTTCGGCTGCGTCGACGGCATCAACGTCAAGCTCGTCAAGTGCGGCGGCATTCGCGGGGCGCTGGAGATGATCCACACCGCGCGCGCAATGGGGCTGAAGATCATGCTGGGCTGCATGCTCGAGTCGCAGATCCTCACGACGGCTGCGGCGCATTTGAGCCCGCTGGTCGACTGGGCCGATCTCGACGGACCGTTTCTCACGGCGCACGATCCGTTTACCGGGATCACGTATGCCGACGGCAAGATCGTGCTGCCCGATGGGCCAGGGCTCGGCGTTTCGCTTTCGACAAGCGCAGGGCAAGCCGAGACCCGCGCAGTGAGCGTGTCCTGAGCGCGCCGCTCGAGCCGCCGCGCCGTCGCTACGCCGTGCTCGCGCCGCACGCGCTCACCTCGCGCGCGGCGAAGATGGCGCACGGCGTGATCGCGTACTCCTCGGACACCGTCGTCGCGGTGATCGATCCCGATCACGCCGGGCGCAGCGTACGCGACGTGCTGCCGTACCTCGACAGCAGCGCGCCGGTCGTCGCGACGCTCGACGAAGCGCTGCTGTTCGCACCGACGTCGCTGCTGATCGGGATCGCGCCCGCCGGCGGCAAGCTGCCCGACGCGTTCCGCGAGGCGGTGCGCGTCGCGCTGCGCGCGCGGCTCGAAGTCGTCAGCGGATTGCACGTGATGCTCAACGAGGACGACGAGTTCGCGGCGCTCGCGCGCGAGCACGACACGCGCATCTGGGACCTCCGCCTGCCGCCCGCCGCGCCGCTGTTCTCGGGCGCGGCGTGGGACGTCAAGGCGAAGATCGTGCTGACGGTCGGCAGCGACGCCGCGGTCGGCAAGATGACCGCGTCGCTGGAGCTGATGCGCGCCGCGCGCGACCGCGGCGCGGACGCGGCGTTCGTACCGACCGGCCAGATCGGCATCGCGATCGCCGGCTGGGGAACGGCCATCGACCGCGTGGTGTGCGACTTCGCGCCCGGCGCCGCGGAGCAGCTCGTGCTCGAAGGCGACCGCCGCGCGCGCGACCTGCTCTTTCTCGAAGGCCAGGGCGGGATCAACAATCCCGCGTTCGCGCCGGTGACGCTGGCGCTGCTGTACGGCGGCGCTCCGGACGCGCTCGTGCTCGTGCACAACGTGTCGCGCACGGCGATCGAAGACTACGACGTGCCGGTCCTGTCCTACCGCGCGCTGATCCGCACCTACGAGGCGCTGTGCGCGACGGTGAAGCCCGCGCGCGTCGTCGGCATCGCGCTCAACACGCGCGACTGCGAGGCCGCCGACGCCGCCGCGCAGATCGAACGCGCGCGTGCCGAGACGGGTCTGCCGTGCGACGACGTGATCCGCAACGGACCGCACGCGCTCTACGACGCGATCGCGCCCGCGCTGGTGAAGACCGACGTGCTGCATGCGTAAGCTGTTCGCGGTGTTCGCTGCCTGCGCGGTTCTGCTCGGCGCGTGCGCGAAGGCCGATCAATCAACGACCACGGCGAGCGGGCGGCATCCCTGGACGCGGCCGGGCCGGCTGATCATCGGCACGGCCGGCGAAGAGCCCGACACGCTCAACAAGCTGTTCGCCAATACCGACGCCGCGGATCAGGTCGCGCAGTTCATCTCCGAGCCGCTGTTTCGCTACGGCCCGTCGGGTGAGTATCTGCCCGCCGCCGCGACGGTGCTGCCGACGCTGCAGAACGGGGGGATCGGCAAGGACGAGCGCACGATCACGCTCCACATCCGCACGGGGATGAAGTGGTCGGACGGCGCGCCGTACGACGGCCGCGATCTCGTGTTCACCTGGCACGCGGTCATGAACCCGCGCAACAACACGCGCTTGACGACCGGCTGGGACGACATCGCGGCGATGGACCTGCCCGACCCGCACACGGTGATCGTGCACCTCAAGAAGCCGTACGGCGGGATTCTGGGCATCTTCGCGTCGGGCGGCGCGGGCTACGCGCCGCTGCCAGCGCACCTGCTGCAAGATTTGCCCGACCTCAACCACGCGCCGTTCAACAGCAAGCCGATCTCCAGCGGGCCGTTCGTGCTGACCGCGTGGAACCACGGCTCGTCGCTCGAGTTCGATCCGAACCCGAACTACTGGCGCGGCAAGCCGGGGTTGGCGCACGTCACGTACAAGGTCGTGCCGAACGCCGACACGCTCTTCAACCTGCTGCAGACGCACGACGTCGATGTCTTCGACAGCGTCAATGAAAACCAGATCGACCGGCTCAAAGAGCTATCGGGCTTCGCCGTCACCAAGCGGCTGATCGCGAACGTGCGCCGCCTGCAGTTCAACACGTCCAAGCCGGTGCTGTCGGATCCGCGCGTGCGCTTGGCGATCGGCGAAGCGATCGACTGGGACCGCATCAACGACACGATCTACCACGGTTACAACCAGCGCGCGGCGACCGACATCTTTCCGCTGTCGTGGGCGGCGCCGCACGGTATCGCGCCGATCGCGCACGACGTCGCGAACGCTAACCGGCTGCTGGACGCGGCGGGCTGGAAGGCCGGTCCGAACGGCGCGCGCGCGCGCAACGGCGTACCGCTCGCGTTCTCGGTGTCGACGACCGTGTCGAAGCAAGCGAACATCCAAGCCGAGCTGCAGATGCAGCAGGAGCTGCGCGCGATCGGCGTTGCGCTGGACATCAAGAACTATCCCACCAGCGTGCTCTTCGCGCAGAACGGTCCGATCTACAAGGGGAAGTTCGATTCGGAGTTCACCATCGAGACGCAAGGCCCCGATCCCGACAACGAGGGCCTATGGAGCGGCAAGATGATTCCGCCGCACGGCGCGAATGCGTCGTGGCTGAACGACCCGGTGCTCACGCAGACCAGCCACGACGCGAACCTGACGTTCGACCGCGCGAAGCGCAAGGCGCTCTACCAGCGCCAGGCCGACCGCATCCACGAGCTGACGCCCGCGGTATTTCTGTACTGGCAGAACTCGTTCACCGCCGTCAACAGCGATCTGAAGAACTGGAAGCCGGCGTCGTACATCTCCGACTACTGGAACTGCTGGGAATGGACCATCTAGTGCCGTCGCCGTGCGAGCGCTTCAGGTGCTGCGGCTGATCGACCGGCCGGGACAGCACGCGGAATTGCGCGTCCCGCCGTCGACGCGCGCCGTCGTCTCCTGGAACACCGGCGCGCCGTCGGGCGGGATCGCACTCATCGCGCACCGTGCCGACGGGACCGTGTCCGAGCCGCTGCTGTACGTGCGCTGGTCGCCGCAGGAGCGCCGCTCGCTCGATGGCAGCGACGCGAAGACGCGCATCGAGGTAGACGTCGTGCACAGCGACGTCGCGCTGTCGGCGATCGGCGTCGCGAGCACGGTGGCGCTGGACGCCGTCGCGGTCGCCGTGCCGCCGCCGCCCGACGCGCGTGTCGCACCGCGCGAATCCGCCGACGCGCTCGACGTCCCCAAGCTCTCGCAGTACCTGCCGAAATTTCCGGACGAACGCGGCTGGTGCTCCGCCGCGGCGCTGGCTATGCTGCTGCGGTACCACGGTGTCGACGCCGACGTGCAGGCGGTCGCGCGCGACATCTACGACGCGGCGTACGCGGGCACCGGCAACTGGGCGTTCAACGCCGCGTATGCCGGCGCGCGCGGCTTGCGCGGCGTCGTCGCGTACCTACGCGGGATCGATCACGTCGCCGCGTTCGTCGAAGCCGGGCTGCCCGTCGCGATGTCGATCGCCTGGAACCAAGGCGAATTGCCGGGCGCGCCGCTCGAGCACAGCGACGGCCACCTGCTCGTGGTGCGCGGCGTCGAGCCGGACCACGTGTTCGTCAACGATCCCGCGCATCCGGCGATCGCGACGCGCTATCCGCGCACGGCGCTCGATCTGATCTTTCGCGAGCACGGCGGCGTCGCATACCTCGTCGCGCCGCGCTCGCGCACCGCAGAGCTGGTCGCGCTCGCCAACGGTCAGCCGCCGCCGACCGATCCCGTGAGCGACGCGAAGGTCGCCGGCGCGTCCTGACGATGACCCGCGCCGCGCAGCCGCAGGATCGCCTGGTCGCGCTCGCCGCGGTGCGCGACGCGCCGCTGCACGTCGTGCTGGTCGAGCCGGAGATTCCGCCGAACGCGGGCAACGTCGCGCGCTTGTGCGCGGCAACGGGCTGCGCGCTGCACCTCGTCGAGCCGCTCGGCTTCCGCATCGACGACCGCGAGCTCAAGCGCGCGGGCCTCGACTACTGGGACGCGCTCGGCGTCGTCATCCACCCGTCGCTGGACGCGCTGCTCGAAACGTTCCCGCCGGACAAGCTATGGCTGCTATCGACCCGCGCGACGCGGCCGTACACCGGCGCGGCATTCGCGCACGGCGACGCACTGGTCTTCGGCAAGGAAACGGCAGGCTTGCCGCAAGCGCTCATCGACGCGCACCCGGAGCGATCGCTGCGGATCCCAATGCGCACAGGCGCGGTGCGCTCGATCAACCTCTCGACGGCGGCCGGCGTCGTGACCTATGCGGCGCTCGCGCGGCTCGGCTTTCCCGGGCTATCGTAACGCCACTGTCAGCCTGACGTGGTGTGACATCGCTCAAGCGGTCGCGCCGGCTCGCGCGCGGCGGTTTTCGTTCGGCAGCGTGAAGGCGATCAGCGTTCCGGCGGCCGCGAGGCCGGCGATCGTGAGCAGCGACGCGGCCACGCCGTGCGCATCGGCGATCGCGCCGAGCACCGGCGACAATCCGCCGCCCAGCGACACCGCCAGGCCGAGCGTCACGCCCGATGCGAGCCCGACGCGGTTGGGCAGATACTCCTGGCCGAGCACGACGAACGATGCCTGCGACGCGACGAGCACGAAGCCCGTCACCACGATGATCGCGAGCGCGAGCGGCAGCGGTCCGCCGTTGTGCGTCAGCGCGACGAACGCGACGAACAGCACGACGGTGAGCCCCGTCGACCACAGCATCACCGGGATGCGCCCGACGCGGTCGGCGATCGGCCCGCCAGCGATCGTGCCGCAGGCGCCCGACAACAAGTACGCGACGAGCGCCGCATCGCCCACTGCGGGGCTCGTGTGCAGCACTTCGACGAAATACAGCGGCAAGAACGCAACGCTGCCGAGATACGCCATCGAGCGCACGATCACGAACGCGCTCAGCTTCCCGAACGAGACCCAATCGTCCGTGCCGGCGGATTTGCGCTGCTTGACATGGCTCGGGATGAACGTCGCGAGCCGGCGCAGCTCGAGCAGCACGACGCCGGCGACGAGCGAGACCGGGATCGCGGCCGCGAGCGTGCCGTGCAGCCCCCACAGCGAGATCGCCGCGGTCGCGAATGCCGGGCCGACCGCGAAACCGAGGTTGCCGCCGACCGTGAACCAGCGCATGCCGCTGGCCTTCTGATCGCCCGCGACCCAGTTCGCAAAGCGCGCCGCCTCCGGGTGGAACATCGCCACGCCGATCCCGCTGATCAGCGCCGCGAGGAACAGCAGCGGCATCGTGGGCAGCACGCCCAGCGCCGCAACGCCGCCGCCGGCCAGCAGCAGTCCCACGGCGATCAGCCACGGCATCGAGCGCCGGTCGGCGAGATGGCCGATCGCCGGCTGGATCACCGACGACGACATCGCCTGGCAGAGCACCAGCGTCCCTGCGGTCTGGTGCGACAGATGCCGCTCCAGAATCAGATACGGCAGCATCGCCGGAATGAAGCTCTGGTTGAGATCGTCCGCGACGTGCGCAGTCGCGAGCAGGGCCATGGAACGCACGTCGAGGCGGGGCAAGCCCTCCCCATCCGACGCGCGGTTTCAGTTCGCCTTGCGGTAGATTCCGTCGAACACGGTCTTCCAGGTCGCGCCGCCGTCGCGCGTGGTTTGCCACCACTGGCGCACCGAGCCGTCCGGGCGCGGCGTGTACGTGATGCGGTCGGTGACCCACGTGCCGTTGCGCCCGCGGCGCTTGCCGGCAAGCACCATCGAGCCGTTTTTCAAGCCGCCGTCGAGGTACAGGATCCCGCCGCCGTTGTCGACCCAGGTCTGGTGCCACACCTTGCGCGCGGCGTCGTAGTGGTTGAAGCTCGAGCCCTTGTCGCCGGCGGTTCCGATCCAGTGCTCTTGCAGCACGCAGCCGCCGTACTCGCGCGTGACGTCGTTGGTGCCGGCCGGCTTCCCGCTCGCGTTGTCGGTCACGTTCCAGCGCCCGGCCCAGAAGTCGAACTGCCGGTCCTGCGCCGTGGTGCAGCCTCGCTGCGGCGCCGCGGCGGCCGGCGCGGCGAACGGGGCGAACGCCAACGAGAGCGCCGCGAGTGCGAGCGTGAAACGTTTCATGCCACGATGCTAGCCCAGCGCGCGGCGCGCGTCCTCAACGGCGCTCAACGCGCCGGGGCCGGCGGCGGGCCGCCCGCGCGCGTGTAGACCGCGTCGAAGTTCACTGCCCAGGTCGTGCCGCCGTCGACGGAGAGCTCGATGACTTGGCCGACCGTGCCGTCCGCCCGCGGCGTCAGCGTCGTGCGGTCGAGCACGGTGACGGCGCGTCGGCCCGGATACGCGCCCGCAAAGCGCACGCCGCCGCCCGGCAGCAGCGCGACGAGGTCCTTGCGCTTGAGCCCGCCGACCTGCGCGGGATCGTCGGTGATCCACAGCTGATGCCACGTGCACGCGTACGGGTCGAACGAGAACAAGCTCGTGCCCTCGCCGCCGCCGGTATCGGTCCAGCGCTCGATCACCGCAGCACCCTTCGACGCGCGCTCGACGCGGTCGGTCCCGTCGCGCTCGTGCTGGGCGGTGTTCAGCGCGACGTTCCAGTCGCCGACCCAGAAGTCGAGCGCAGCGCGCACCGCGGCGCGGCACGGCGGCGGCGCCGCCTGCTGCGCGAGCGCCACCCCGTCGCCCGCGCACGCCAGCAGCGCCGCGAGCAGAAGCACCGTCAAGCGTCTCACCAGGCGAGAGTACGCACCGCCGCGCGGCGGCGTCAATCAATGCGTCTCAACGCCCGCCGGTGCGCACGCGTTCGGCGAGCGCGTGAAAGCGCGCGTCGCCGCGCAGCGCGTCGAACTGCGGATGGTGCGCGATGAAGATCAGCCACGGATCGCGTTCGGCAAACCCGCGTTCGAGGATCGCGAGCGCGTCGTCCGGCTCGTCCAGCCCGAGCGCGACGCAGGCGAGGTTGTACGCCGACACGTAGCGCCCGCGCTGCGCGAGCGCGCGAATTGCGGCGGCGGCCGCGCGCGCGTCCTCACGGCGGCCCAGACGCGCGAGCGATGCGCCGCGCAGCGCGAGCAGCTGCTGTTCGTACCCGTCGGGCAGCGCGCCGTCGCACACGCGCACCGCCTCGGCGTGGCGACCGCCGAGGTGCAGCGCCATCGCCAGATAGTAGCGCGCGTGCACGTACTCCGCGTCCATCTCCAGCACCGCGCGCAGGTGCTCGACCGCCTCGTCGTACTCGCGCCGGAAGATCGACGCGACCGCGTGCGTGGTTTGCAGCACCAGCGAGTACGGCTCGCGCGCGACCGCCGCGTCGAGCAGCGCCGCAGCCTCGTCCGCGCGCCCCGCGACGCACAGAAACCAGGCGCGAAAGACGTTCGTGTTGCTCGCCTCGGGCGCGAGCGCGTGCGCTTGGCGATAGCGGCGGTCGGCGGCGGCGAAGTCACGGTCGTAGAAGCACGCGACGTCGCCGAGCGCGATGCACGCTTCGGCGGATGCCTCGTCGATGTCCAGCGCCGCCCGCGCCGCAGCACCGGCCGCGGGAAACGCGTCGTCCGGCGCGAGCAGCAGATACTCGCCCGAGAGCGCGTAGGCGCTCGCGAGTCCCGCATACGCGCGGCCGAAGCGCGGGTCGGCGTCGAGCGCGCGCCGGAAATAGTAGATGCTCCGGTGGAGCGCGTCGGCCGTACGCTTCTCGTAGAAGTAGCGTCCGCGCGCATACAGCCGGTTCGGCTCGCCGCCGGGCGCCGTGGCCAGCGCGTCCCGCGTTGCGACGTGCTCGACGAAGCGGTAGCCGCGCCCAGGCTCGGTGACGATGTACGTCGCGCGCGGCGAGCAGCGCGCAAGGATTCCGCGCAGCAGAAAGATCTGCTGGGAGAGATTGCCCTCGCCGATCTCCGCGCCGGACCACAGCGCGTCGATGAGCTCGTCTTTCGTGAGCCGCCGGCCGGGATTGCGCACGAGGTGCGCGAGCAGCTCGAACGTCTTCGGCTGCAGCGCGACGGGCCGGCCGTGCGAGGTGAGCGTGCGCGCGAACGCGTCGAGCGCGAACGGCCCGAACACGAAGAGCTCGGGCTCGTCCGGGACGGGAGCGGCCATGGCGGTTGGTTCGCGGGCCCCGGCCGCCGAACCGTCTCGCAAAGTGCCAAGTTCGTTACCCGCCATCGAGCGCCGCGTGGTCGCATGCCGGCAATGCCCCGAGCTGCGCGCCTACTGCGCCGAGGTCGGGCGCGTGAAGAAGCGCGCCTTCCTCGACCACGACTACTGGGCCAAGCCGGTCCCGGGCTGGGGCGATCCGCACGCGCGGGTCGTGCTGGTCGGCCTCGCGCCGGGCGCCCACGGGTCGAACCGCACCGGCCGCGTCTTCACCGGCGACGGCAGCGGCGAGTGGCTGTTCCGCGCGCTGCACCGGGCGGGGTTCGCCAACCGGCCCGACGCGACGCACCGCGACGACGGCCTGGCGCTGCGCGACGCCTTCATCACCGCCGCGGTCCGGTGCGCACCGCCGGCCAACAAGCCGACCCCGGACCAGCGCGCCCGCTGCTTCCCGTTCCTGCGCGAGGAGTTCGCGGCGCTGCGGGACGTCCGGGTCGTGGTCACCCTGGGGAAGCTGGCGGACGACACGGTGGCGTCCCTGGTGAAAGAGATCGGCGCGTACCGGACCCCGCGCACCCCCTTCGCGCACCTGGCGGAAAGCCTCGTCGACCTGCCGCAGCGCGCCGGCGTGACGGTACTCTCGTCGTACCACCCCAGTCGCCAGAACACGAACACCGGCGTGCTGACCGAACCGATGCTGGACGCGGTCTTCAGCCGGGCGCGGGCGCTGGCACAAGTCTGAGAGGGCTTGCTTTCCCCCTCAGCGATTGACCGCGGTCACCAAACGAGCGTGGGGCGCCCCTGCGCGTTCGGGTAGGCATAGCGCATCTGCCAGGTGGGCATATTTGGCTCGCCATGAATTTCCGGATCGACGATCGCGACCTCAGCGCCTTCCTCGTCTACGCGGCCCGCGAGCGGAGTCTCGACGCGTCCCTCCGGGCGGCCAACAAGTACGGGCGCTCCGACGAGCACAAGAAGTCGATCGACGCCCTGCGCGAGCTCAACAAGAAGATGCTCTTCCGCGAGACCCGCCGGGACGTGCACCCCTTCTAGCCGAGCCGCCGCCCCGGGATGCCCGGGGCGCGTGTTTTTGCAACCCCCGTGCGCCACGCCAGTACCCACCGCCGTGGCGTTCTCGTCTGCGGCCCTGACGCGTCCGGCGCGCTGATGCCGGTCAATCCGCAATATGACCTGGATCAGGTCAGGGCCATGTACACGCACGACATCCTGCAGCGGCAGCAGCCCGCGACGCGCGGAACGTGGATCGTCGGCATCCTTCTGCTCATCGTCGCGGGGGCGTGGATCACGCTCGTCGTCACGCGCTCGCAGCACACGAGCGTCATGCCGCCCGACGCCGTTACGACGCCGGCGGCTCCACGATCCTTAGCGCCAGCTCCCTGAGCGCCTGGTCCGGAACCGAGGACGGTGCGTCCATCATCACGTCGCGCGCCATTTGGTTCTTCGGGAACGCGATCACGTCGCGGATGTTCGACTCGCCGCATGCGATCATCACGATGCGGTCGATCCCCCACGCCATGCCGCCGTGAGGCGGCGCGCCGTACGACAGCGCTTCCATGAAGAATCCGAACCGGTCGTCGATCTGCTCGTCGGTCATGCCGAGGCGTTTGAAGACACGGCGCTGGAACTCCGGCACGTGATTGCGGATCGAGCCGCTGCCCAGTTCCGATCCGTTGAGCACGAGATCGTAGTGCTGCGCGGTGATCGCGAGCGGGTCGGTGTCGAAGAGCGCGTCCTGGCCCGGGAGCGGCGCGGTGAACGGGTGGTGCGAGAACGTGATCTCGCCGGTCTCTTCGTCGCGCTCGAACAGCGGGAAGCCGAGCACCCAGCAGAACGCAAACGTTTTGGGATCGCGCAGCTGCAGCCGGTCGCCGACCTCCAGCCGTAGGCGCCCCGCGACATCGGCGGCCGCGCGCGCGGTGTCGCCCACGAACAGCAGCGTGTCGCCGTCCTGCGCGCCGGTGCGCTCGCGCAGCTTCGCCGCGAGCGCGTCGTCGACGAAGCGCGCGATCGAGCCTTTCACGCCGTCCGGTGCGAACGACACGTAGGCGAGCCCTTTCGCACCGAACGTTTTCGCCAGCTCGGTGACCGCATCGAATTCGCGCCGTGACAGCGACGCGCCGCCCGGCCAGCGCACGGCGACCACGCGGTTCGCGTCGCTCTCCGCGAGCCCCGCGAACAACCCGAAGGCGCCGCCTTTGAACAGGTCCGCGACATCGACCAGCTCCAGCTCGAAGCGCAGATCGGGTTTGTCCGAACCGTAGCGGCGCATCGCGTCCGCGTACGTCAGGCGCGGCAGCGGGTCGGGCAATGCCTCGCCCATGACGCGCTGCCACACGAAGCGGATGCACCCTTCCATCATCGCGATGACGTCGTCTTGCTGCACGAACGACATCTCGACGTCGACCTGCGTGAACTCCGGCTGGCGGTCGGCGCGCTGGTTCTCGTCGCGGAAGCAGCGCGCGATCTGCATGTAGCGCCCGAGGCCGCCGATCATGAGAATCTGCTTGAGAATCTGCGGCGACTGCGGCAACGCATAGAACGTGCCGTGGTGCAGCCGCGACGGCACGAGGTAGTCGCGCGCGCCTTCCGGTGTGGACTTGATGAGGTTGGGCGTCTCGACGTCGATGAAGTCGTGCTCGTCGAAATAGTCGCGTATCGCTTTGATGATGCGGTGGCGCATGACGAGGTTGCGCTGCATGCGCGGCCGGCGCAGGTCGAGATACCGGTAGCGCAGTCGAACGTCTTCGGCCGGTTCTTCCTCAGCGGCGATCACGAACGGCGGCGTCTTCGAGCGGTTGAGAATCTCCAGCTCGTCCGCGGGGACCTCCACCTCGCCGGTCGCGAGCTTGGGATTTTCGGTGCCCGCCGGGCGGCGGCGCACCACGCCGCGCACGCGCACGACGTCCTCGCTGCGCAGCGTCTCGGCCTGCGTGAACGTGTCGCCCATCGACGGGTCGAACGTCACCTGCGTGAAGCCGCTGCGGTCGCGCACGTCGATGAAGATGAGGCCGCCGTGGTCGCGGCGGCGGTGCACCCAGCCGTCGAGCTCGGCGCGCACGCCGACGTCGGCGGCCGTGAGCGCGCCGCAAGAGACGCGTTTGATCGAATTATCCACGCAGCGCGGCCTTCACTCCGGTGAGGTAGTGATATTGGTACGACAGCGTGCGCGCGAGTCCGGGCGCGCTCGCGCCGTTCTCGATCCACGACTTCACGGCCGGCACGCGATCGACGACGTCGTGCAGCGTCAGCGAGAGCGGCGTCATGCCCAGGCGCAGGCGCACGTCGAACGCGGGATGCTTGCGGAAGAACCGCACCGTCGACTTGCCGGCGAGCTCGTACTTCTGCTGCTGCTCGCGCCACGGCACCGGGTGCCAGTGGTAGTTCACCGCCTGCGGCTCGTACGCGATCGGCACGCCGCCGTGCTGCAGGCGATAGCCGAGCTCGAGATCCTCATGGCCGTAGCCGGTGAAGTCTTCGTCGAAGCGGCCGACGCGGTCGAGCTCCGCCCGCGGCACCGACGCGTTGCCCGTGAGAAAGTACAGCCACGACAGCTTCTTCGGCTTTTCCCCATGCAGCGGCGTGCGCTTCGCGCGGTCGGCGCGCTTTTGCAGGTAATCTTCGTACGAGTTCACTTGCACTTCCATCCCGACGATCGCGCGCACGCCGGGCGCTTCGTGGTGCGCCAGGTGGCGCGACAGCAGGTCGGGCGATGCGATGATGTCGGCGTCGGTGAACAGCACGATGCGGCCCTGTGCGGCGGCGATGCCCGCGTTGCGCGCCGACGCGCGGCCGGTGTACGGACCCGGCAGGTGGCGCACGAACGGCGCGTTCTTCGCGACCTCCGCGAGGTACTCCGCGGTGCCGTCGGTGGAGTTGGAGTCCGCGACGACCACCTCGAACTCGCCGCGGCGCAAATCTTGCGCGAGCAGCGACGGGATCACGTGGCGGAGCGTGTCGAGACGGTTGTACGTCGGGACGACGACGGAGATGCGCGGAATATCGGTCATCCTAAGCTTGTCGAAAGACGTAAGAGGGAAGCGACGGCGGCCGTGATCTCGGCGCGCGAGGCGCGCAGCGAGGCGTCGGATTCGTCGGGCGGTTTGCGCAGGATCGCGTTCGGCACGCGGTACGGCGACCATTCCTGCGAGGCCAGCCGGAACCACTTGTTCTCGAACAGGACGACCGTGGGGGTGCGGACCGCGCTCGCGACGTGCGTCGCACCCGTGTCGATCGTCACCACGCAGGCCGCTCGCTCGAACGCCGCCGCCCACACGTGAAAGGGCAGGTTTCCCAGGACCGCGTCCGCCACGCCGGCCCGCGTGACGGCCTCGCCCAGCGCGCGGCCGTCGTCGCCGTGCGTCGCGACGAGCGGGCGCCCGAGCGCGCGCAGGTCGCGGAAGAGCTGTAAGCAGCTCGCGGTGGTCGAGCCGTGCTCGCTCCAGCGCTGCCCGAGCTGCACCACGATCGCGTCTGCCGGGAGGCCGGCGACCGCGGCGCGGTCCTCGTCGGTCACCGGCAGTACCAGATCGTGGACCAGCGTGCCCGCGCCGGCGGCCGCTGCGACGGCGAGGACCTGGTCGACCTCGTGCGCGACCACGCGCTCGGGATGGCGCTCCGCGGTCGCTGGATCGGCTTGGCTGATCACGACGTCGGTCAGCATGGTGCGCAGCATCAAGCGCGCGGCGTACCGGCGGGCGTACGTGTAGCCCACGCGAACCGGCGCGCGCGTCGCCGCGACGATGCGGTGGTCGACGTTGCGCGGCGCGAGCGCGATCGCAAGGTCCACGCCGGTGAAGCGCGCGCCGAACGCGGCCGGCTGCACCTCGGCCGGAACGATGGCGAGCTCGTCGACGTCGGGCGAGCGGTCGACGACGACGGAGTTGTAGCGGCTGCACGCCAGCGTGACGTGCGCGCCGGGGAACGAGCGCCGCACCGACGCGATCGCCGGCGTCGACAAGATGAGGTCGCCAACGCGATCCGTTCGCGCCAGCAAGATGCGCACGTTAGAAACGAGCGTCGCGGCCGCGACACGGACGCGCCGTCACGACGGCGCGAGCTTCGCGCGCGCGAGCTCGTCGTAGTACGCCGCGGTCGCCAGCAGGCGCGCTGCCGCGAGCTTCGCGGGCGAGAGCTTGGCGTCCGCGGCGGTGTCGCCCACGGCACGCTCCAGCCGGGCGCGCAACCCGTCATTGCGCAGCGCGTTGGCGAGCACGCGCTGCGGCGCGGTGTCGCCGATCGCCAGCGCGACGCGCCAGCCCGGGTGCAGGTGCTCCAACCGCACCGCCGTGCGCGCTTGCGCGCGCACTTGGCGCAGCATCCCCGCGACGCTCGTCGCTTTGGGCGCGGGCTTGTAGTGGAACACCACGGCGAAGCGGTTGAACACCGCTTTGGTGCCGAGCGCGCGCAGCCGCAAGCCCAGCTCGATGTCTTCCCAGCCGTACTCGCTGAACGACTCGTCGAAACGGCCGCCCGCGGCGTCCAGCCGGCTGCGGCGCACCGACACGTTGGTGGTCCAGAACCAGTTGCCGCTGTAGTTGCGCGGCGTCCAGACCGGGATCGGCAGCGCGTCGAACGACTCGGTGTTGATCGCCGCGCCGCGCACGACGACGTCGCCGTGCCCGTCGTCCGACTTCAGGTGCTCCGCCGCGAACACCGGCGTGGGCAGCACGTCGTCGTCGATGAACGCGATGCGCTCGCCGGTGCAGCGCGCGATACCCGCGTTGCGCGCCTTCGCCAGGCCGCCGTTGGGCTGATCGATCACGGTGAACCGGCACGTGGCGATGCTGCGCGCGCGCTCGATCACCGCAGGCGTGTCGTCCTGCGAGCCGTCGTTCACGAGCACGACCTCGTACGAATCCGCGGGTATCGTCTGGTCGAAACACGCTTCGAGCACGCGCCCGAGCAGCTGCGCACGGTTGTAGGTGCAGAGCTGAATGGTGAAGCGCATCTAAAAACGCGTCGTGCAGTACGGCGGCTGGTCGGCGCGAAACGCGGCGTCCACGATGGTAGTCGCTCGCGGCGGTTCGACCGTCGCGAGCCGGTGGCGCACGGCGTCCTGCACGCGCAGCGAGCCCAGCACCACCGAGGAAAAATCATGGACGCCGATTGCGAGCGTCGCGTCGGGAACGGCGGCGTCGTCGCGCCGCGGCGGGCGCTGCGGCCCGAACCGAAAGACCGAGCTGCCGCCGACCGCGGGCCGGAACGCGTCTTCGACATCGATGCGCAGCGCGAACGGGGCGGTCGTTCCCGGCACGTGCATCAGCGCGCGCTCCACGTCGAGGATGCGGTACATGATTCCTAAGCCGGTCTCGGCGACGCGGTGGGTCGCGGGCGGCACGACGGCGATATCGGAACCGTCGCGCGGATCGTGCGACGCCAGATAGAACGCGGCGTCCTGCGACTCGATCACCACGCGCGCGAACTGGTCGCGCTGCACGCGCAGGTAGCCCAGCAGCGCGGCGAGATGCGCGTCGTCTTCGTACGCGAGATCGCGCACGATCAGTTCGTCGCGGTTGCGCAGCTCGGGATCGGCGACGGCGACGCTGGTCTGCATGAACGCGCGCACGGCGCCGTCGTCCTCCACCGCGACGAAGCGCAGCGCGGCGTCGGCGAGCGCGCGTTCGGTGACGACGCGGTGCTTCGCGATCAGCCCGTTCGTCTTCGCGCGCACGCGCTCGTAGCACGCCCGCAACACGTCCAGATCGCCTTCGCCGAGCATGCGGATCGTGCCGCGCGCGCCCTCGTCGCGCAGCGTCGCGGGCGCAAAGCGGAACCGGTGCATCGGGGTGCCGTAGCCGAACCCCAGCGCGCGGTAGAAGTCCGCCCGGAACGGATGCAGCGCAGCGAACGGCGCGCCGCGCGCCCGGTAATGGTCCAGGTACCACCCGATCAGCGCGCGCGCGATCCCCTGCCGCTTGTGCGTGCGCGCAACGCCGACGCTGCCGACACCGCCGGTGAGCGAGTCGCGCCCGCGCACGTTCATCTGGAAATCGTACAACCGCATCGCGCCGGCGAGCACGCCGTCGCGCTGCGCGATCACCCAGCTCGACTCGGTGTCGTGCAGCGCGTCCGCCAGCCGTTGCGCGTACGCCGCAAGCGCGTCGGCGGTGTTCACACCCATGTTCGGGTACGCATCCGCGAGCAGGCGCGCGAGCGCCGCGAACAGCGCGGGATCTTCGCCGCCGCGCTCCAGCGGCCGCAGCGCGAGCGCGTTCGCCGTCGCCGTCATCAGTACAACCGCCGGCCGTTGGGGACCGCAAACGTCGGGCGCACCAAGATCACGTTGCCGGCGGCGTCGTCCATGCCGAGCACGAGCACCTGGCTTTCGACGCCGGCGATGCGCTTGGGCGGAAAGTTCACCACCGCGCATACTTGCGTGCCGATCAGGTCTTCGGCGCTGTAACGCCCGGTGATCTGGGCGGACGAGCGCCGTTCGCCGAGCTCCGGCCCGAAATCGATGCGCAGCACGTACGCGGGCTTGCGCGCGCCGGCCAGCGGCTCGGCCGCGAGCACCGTCCCCACGCGCACGTCGACGCGCAGGAAATCGTCGTAGGCGATCACGCGTTCAGCGTTCGGCGGGCGCGAGGAGCAGTCCGTCGAGCGCCGCAAGGATGCGCTC
Source organism: Vulcanimicrobiota bacterium (assembly GCA_963723635.1). Taxonomy (GTDB): domain Bacteria; phylum Vulcanimicrobiota; class Vulcanimicrobiia; order Vulcanimicrobiales; family Vulcanimicrobiaceae; genus Vulcanimicrobium. The sequence continues at coordinate 77,212 of CAVRRP010000019.1, forward strand.
TTCGTCCAGCGCGCGCACGCACGCGAAATCGGGACACGTCTCTTTGCGGTGGCCGGGCGGGCACGGAAACGACGGCCGCACGCTCGCGACGCGCGGTCCCAGCGGCGCCCAGCGGTCCGGCTCGTCCGATTGCAGCGCGAAGATGCCGACGGTCGGTGCGCCGACGGCCGCGGCGACGTGCATCGGGCCCGAGTCCATCGCGACGACGGCGCGCGCGCGCTCGGCGACGGCGCCGAACACGCCGATCGACGTCGCTCCGGCGATGGCCACGACACCGCGGCCCGCGCCGTCGGCGATCGCTTCGGCGACCGGCGCGTCGTGCGGCGAGCCGGTGACGAGCACGGGCACGCCGTCGCGCGCGACGAGCCGTTTCGCGAGCGCGACGAACCCGTCCACCGGCCAGCGCGAGCGCTGCGCGGAAAGCCCGCGCGTCGGGTGCAGCACGTGGTACGGTCCGTCGACGTCGTGCACGCGCAGCAAACGGTGCGCGGCTTGGCGCTCGTCGTCGCGCAGCACGAACTGCGGCGTTGCATCGGCCGTGTCGCAGCGCAGCGCGCGCGCGTAGTCGAGCAGGATCTGCGTCCAGTGCGTCTTGCGATCGCCGCGCTCGCTGCGCACGACGACTTGCTTGGTGAACAAGAACGAGTACGGCCGCCGCGCCTGCCCCACGCGCACGGGGATGCGCGCGAACCACGGCAGCAGCGCGGTGCGCGCGGTCGCCCACGTCACCACGGCGGCGTCGTACCGCGCGGGGAGCCGCGAACCGAACGGGATCACGCGCTCGATTGCGGGCACGTGCGCCGCGAGCTCGGCGTGCGCGGGCAGCACGACGGCGTCCACGGCGGCGAAGCGCGAGCGCAGCGCGCGCGCCACGGCGCCCGCGAGCAGCGTGTCCCCGATCCCCCCGCCGGCCGCGACCAGCAGCGCCCGCTCAAAAGCCATCGAGGATGGTTTCGATGAACGCGCTCCCGGCACCGCCGCTCACCTCGGAGGCCCGGAACGCGCGGTACGGCGCCGCCCAGGGCCGCCAGCGCCGCACCTGCGCCTCGAAGTTCGCGTCGGGGAAGACGTCGACGACCCGCGCGCACAGCATCCCCGCGACGTGGGCCGCGCCGGTGTCGACCGAGACGACGAGATCGGCCCGGCTCAGCGCCTCGACCCACGCGCGCAGGGTCGCAAACGTCTGTGGCGTGACGCCGGTCAGCTCTCGCACGGCCTGCGCCTCGCCCGGAGCGGCGACGACCCGCGCGTACGGCGCGAGTCGTTCCAGCACCGCGCGCAGCGTCGCGGCGCCGACGCCCGCGTCGAGCCACTTCGGACCGGCCTGGACGACGATGTTGGTCTCGTCGTGCACCTGCGTGTTCGGATCCGCCAGGAGCGCCGGCCGCATGCGCCAGCGGTCCGCGGGCGGCTCCTTCTCGCGCACGAGCCCGGCGCCCAGCCGGTACATGACCTCCGCCTCGTGCGCGTCCTCGCCGCCGGTGTGCTGCGAGCGGCTCACCGTGCGTGTGGTGCGCGAGCGCACCCACAGCGTCTTGAGCGGCCGCGCCCAATCGGTCGTGAACCCGACCCGCTCGCGGATCGGCGCGGCGAGCAAGAACGCTTCGGGCTCCTCGCTCGCAATCAGCGCGACGTCGTAGCGCAGCGCCGCGATCTCCGCGTTCGCGCGCGCGGTGCTCTCGGGCGTCGAACCGTGCGCGGGCCAGGGAATGCGCTCGAGCACGTGCTCGGCGAGAACGGCCTGCCGCGCGAAAATTCCCGCGTTGCGCGTCGTCAGCGCGACGCCGACCTCGTGCCCGGCTTCGAGCAGCGCGACGACGAGCGGCGTGCACACGGCGGCATCGCCGATCCCGTCGAGCCGCACCAGCAGGACGCGCATGGATTCAGTCGCGCCGGCGCAGCTGGCGTTCGAGCTCTTCGGTGTAAACGCTGTCCAGCAGCGCGTGGCGCGCGAATTGCGCGACCGCGGGCGGAACGCGCTCGGACGACGCGAGGCCGGCGAACAGCGGCTGCGCGAGCGGCGGTGCGAGCACCCGCGCGCGCGCCAGGTTGGCGGCGTACGCGCCGGTCGCGAGCTTGACCCGCGCGGTCGGCATCTTACGCACGAAGCGCGCCGCCATGCGCGCTTTCTCGATCGCCTTGCGCAGCGCGTCTTCCAGCGATTCGGGCGTCGGCGGCTTGATGTGCCAAAGATACGCGTCCCAGGCGAAGCCGCGTCGCACGCCGTGCGCGCGCAGCCGCGCGCCGAGCTCGGTGTCCTCCCAGCCGTACAGGTCGAACGTTTCGTCGAAACCGCCGACCGCGCGCAGCGACGCGGTGCGCACCGACACGTTGCACGTCACGAAGAACGCGCGCGACAGGTTCGCGGCGGTCGGCTCCGGCCGGTGCGACGCGTCGGGCACGTTGATGATCGGCCCCGACACCGCCAGCGGGAAGATCTCATCGCGGTGCGCTTTCGCGTGCGCGGCAAGGAAGTGCGGCGGCACGACGACGTCGTCGTCGACGAACGCGATCGCGTCGCCGGTCGCGCGTGCGATGCCCGCGTTGCGCGCCTTGCCGCGGTTCGGCTCGCCGACGAAGGCGTACTGCGCGCCGTGCTTGCGCGCGATATCCGGCGTCGCGTCGGAGGAGCCGTTGTCGACGACGACCAGCTCGTACTCGGGCGCGCTCTCCTGCGCGCGCAGCGACGCCAGCGCCGCAGCGAGCAGCGCCGCGCGGTCCTTGGTCGCGATGACCACGGAAAACTTCACGGCCGAACCGGTTCGAGCAGAAAGCCCGCCATCCGCTCCGCCGCGCCCGCGTGGTGGCGGTAGAGCGACGCGAGCTCGCGGCCCGTCGCCGCGCACCAGGCGGCGTCGCGCCAGCGCTCCGCCGCGGTGTGCGCGACCTGCGACGGCAAGAGCGTTCCGGCGATCTCGACGTCCAATTCTTTGCCGGCGTCGATGTTCGGCTGCGCGAAGTGCGCGAAGCGCTTCGCGACCGCGACCACTGCCGCGCGCTTGACCGGCGTCCCGATCAGCGGCAGCTTGCCCACGTACTGCAAGGGCCCGCCGATGACGACGAGCTCCGGCGCGTTGAACGGCGTGCACACCAGCGCCGGGATGCCGAGCGCGGCGAGCTCGATCACCTTCGTGCCGGGGATCGAGATCGCGAGCCGCGCACGCGCGGCCGCGCGCATGGCCGCGCGCACCAGCGGAAAGTGCTGTCCCTCGGCGACGATCTCGCCGTCCACCAGCTCGGCCGGCGCGCCGTACGCCAGCGGATGCTCGCCGCCGCGCGCGAGCGCGGCGCGCAGCACGTCGTCGGGCACGAAGGGCGAGCCCGCGAACGCGATCGCGACGCCGGGCAGCATCCGCCGCAGGTTGAGCGCAACGCGCACGAACAGCGGGAACAGGTTGTCCACCTCGTGCTTGCGCGAGCCGGGAAAGAGCACGATCCCGTCGCGTGCCGCGTCGCTGGGGGGATCGCCGTACGCGCCCGACGCCTCACCGAGCGCGCCGTCGATTGCGAGGTTGCCGACGATGCGGACGCGCTCGGACGGCGTGCCCCATCCAACGAGCTGTTCTTTGTTCGCCGAATCGACCGCGAACACGCGCGCGAACGTGCGCGAGTACTTCTTCCGCGAAAACTTATAGGATGTCGCCGTGCCGCCGAGCCGTGCGTGGACGCGCGCCGCATGCGAAAGGTCGCCGCCCAGATATTGCACGCGGTCGACCTGCTGCGGCAGCCCGTCCACGCGCCGCCCGAGCGCCAGCCGCACGTAATCCGAGGGCGGGTACGCGTGCACACCGGGAAAAAGCTGCTCGACGTACGCCGCTTCGCGTCCGGTCGCGAAGTCGTCCGGGACGCCGACGACGTGTACGTCGACCGCCGGGTCGTGCGCGCGCAATGCCGCGACGAGCGGCCGCACCCAGCCCGCGAACTCGCCGGGGCCGTTCGCGGTGATCGCAATGCGCATGCGTTATCTCGAACGGATCGTTGCGACCAGGTCGGTCGTGCTGCGGCCGGGCTGGTGCGGCGCGAGCACGATCCGGCCGCCGTGCCGTTCGACGACGAAACGTTCCGGCAGCTCTTCGATGCGGTACTGCGCGCTCTTCACGTGCACGTCGGGCCGGATGCGGTCGAGCAGCGTCTCCGGCGTGCGCTGGCGGAAGCCGGTGACCGCATCGACGCTGCGCAGCGCCGCGACGACGCGCGCGCGGTCCGCGAACGGCACCAGCGGGCGGTCCGGTCCTTTGCCGAGCAGCCGCACGGAGTCGTCCTCGTTGAGCAGCACGATCAGCGCGTCGCCTTGCGCGCGCGCCCACGCCAGGTATGCGACGTGCCCGGCGTGCAGCAGATCGAAGACGCCGTTGGTCGACACGACGCTACGGCCCGCGGTGCGCTGCGCGTCGCGCCATGCCGTCGCGGCGTCGTCGTCGAGCACCAGGCCGAAAAATTCCTCAGGCGCCATCAGCATGCCCCGCGCCACTTGCCTGCGCTGAGCCGGTCGACGCGTGCTCCATCAGCGCGACGATCTCGCCGGGCGTGGCCGTCGCCGTGCCGAGCTTCTCGACCACCGCCGCCGCCGCGAAATTCGCGAGCTGCGTCGCCGTCTCGGCGCGAATGTGCGCGGCCAGCGCGAGCGTGAGCACGGCGACGACCGTGTCGCCTGCACCGGACACGTCGAACACCGTGCGCGCGACGGCCGGCACGTCGAAGCGCGCCCCGTCGGCGCCGAACAACGACATGCCGTGCTCGCCGCGCGTGATCAGCACCCACCGGCAGTCGAGCATGCGCAGCAGCGCGCGGCCGGCCGCATCGAGCGAGGCGTCGTCGACGATCGCGATCCCGCTGGCGCGCGACGCTTCGCCGGCATTGGGCGCGATGCACGTGACGCCGGCGAACATGCGTACGTTCGCGGGCTTCGGATCGGCGACGACGACGGGCGCGGCGAGCGCCGCATCGACGATCTCGCGGTGAAAGAACCCCTTCGCGTAGTCGCTGAGCACCACGGCGTCCGCGTCGCGGACCGCCGCGCGCACGCGCTCGACCACCTGCGCGCGGTCGCCGTCGCGCAGCACCGCGGTGGACTCCCAGTCGGCGCGCACGACTTGCTGGTTGTGCGCGACCACGCGGGTCTTGCGCGTGGTCGGCCGGTCACCGAGCGTCACGAGACCGCGCGCATCGACGCCGAGGTCGTCGAACATGGCGCGCAGCCGCGCACCCTCGGCGTCGTCGCCGATCCCGCCCACGAACGCGACGTGCGCGCCCAGCGCGCGCAGGTTGTTCGCGACGTTGCCCGCACCGCCCAGCGTGAACGAATGATCGCGCACCGCGACCACAGGAACGGGTGCTTCCGGCGAGATGCGCGAGACGTCGCCCCAGATCCACTCGTCGATCATCACGTCGCCGATCACGACGACCCGCCGACCGGCCATGCGCGCCAGCAGCTCCGTCGCGCGCGGCGCGGCGATGAGCTCAGCCATGCACGAGCCGCGGCCGTGCAGACCCGTTCACGGGTGTCCGTAGTATTTCAGGGAGAGGCGCCGCGCGACGCCGGGCGGTACGCCTGCGAGCACGAGCGGAGGCAGATTTGGTTTGCCATGGGCAAAGTGGCACCAGCGACCGTGCCGGATTTGAAAGAGGTCTTCGTCCCCGAACTCGCCCTCGGAGGCCACGATCGCCCAGGCGCCGTCGCGCGCGATCTTGGTGATCTTCGTGGTGGACGGATATGCGGCGCGCGCGCTCGCATAGCAGCGCACGGGAGGCGGCGTGTCGGCGGTGAGGAGCATCATGCGAACATGAGCTCCGGCTCGACGAGATCGCGGCCGAACCACAAAACTTCGATTACGGCTCGATCCAAAACAGCTCCTGACCCAGCGTGACGAGCTGGCCGTTCTCGACGAGGACGCGCGAGACGACGCCCGCGTAGTCGGTGGTGATCTCGTTCATCAGCTTCATCGCTTCGAGGATGCACAGCGTGTCGCCGGCGGCGACCCGGCTGCCGACGACCACGAACGGTTCCGCACCGGGGTTCGCCGAGCGGTAGAACACTCCGACGACGGGCGCCGTGACCTTGCGGACGTTGGCCCCCGCGGTCGCTGCGGCGGCGGGGGCCGCGTCGCCTCCGGCCGCCGGCCCGCCGGCGGGGCCCGGCGCGGGCGCCGGCATCGCGTACGTCACCGGGCCCGGGGCGTGCACGGCCGGATCGCGCCGCACGATCTCGATCTCGGTCTCGCCCGTGCGGACGCGGATCGCGTCCAGATCGAACTCTGCGGCGATTTCGCCGAGCGCGCGAACGCGGGCCGCCTCGTCCTGGTCCATCACGCCGTGGCTTCGACGAGGGCCCGCGCCACTTCCGCCGCGCGGGCGAAGAGCGGCAGCCGGCGGTCCTCGCGGGCGGTGAGGTCCCGCAGGACCAGCTCGCCGCGGGCGAGCTCGTCGTCGCCCAGGATCAGCGCCCAGCGGGCGTGATTGCGGTCGGCGGTCTTGAAGTGCGCGGTCAGCTTGCGCGGCAGCCAGTCCGCGAAGGTGGGCTCCGGCGAGATCTCGCGCAGGGCCGCGACGATCGCCACCAAGCGCTCGCGGGCCGCATCGCCCAGCGCGATCGCCTGGATGCCGCGGCGCGGCGGCGCGTGCTCGCCCGCCAGCTTGGCGACGACCATCAGAAACCGTTCGAGGCCCAGGCCGAAGCCGACGCCGGGGGTGGGCGGACCGCCGAGCTCCGCGACGAGGCCGTCGTAACGGCCGCCGCCGCAGATCGTGCCTTGCGACCCGATCGCCGAGGACACGAACTCGAATACCGTGCGCGTGTAGTAGTCGAGCCCGCGCACGATGCGCGGGTTGACGACGTATGCGATGCCGATCGCGTCGAGGTAACGCCGCAGCGCGTCGAAGTGCGCGCGGCAGCCGTCGCACAGCAGGTCGATCGTCGTCGGCGCCGTCTCGACGAACGGCCGGTCCTTCGGATCTTTCGAGTCGAGGATGCGCAGCGGGTTGCGTTCCAGCCGGCGCTGCGAGTCGGCGCTGAGCTCCGCGGCGTGCGGGCGAAAATGGTCGAGCAGCGCCTGGCGGTACAGCGGCCTGCACACGCCGTCGCCGACGCTGTTGACGTTGAGCACCGCGTCGCCGATGCGGTAGCGCGCGAGCAGCAGCGCGGCGATCTGGATGACCTCGACGTCGGCTTCGGGCCCGGCGACGCCGAAGCACTCGACGCCGAACTGGTTGGCCTGGCGGTACCGCCCCGCTTGCGGGCGCTCGTAGCGAAAGAACGGCCCGGTGTAGTACAACCGCTGCGGCCCCTGCGCGAGCAGCTTGTGCTCCAGCAGCGCGCGCACGACGCCCGCCGTCAGCTCGGGCCGCAGCGTCATGCTGCGGTCGCCCTTGTCGACGAACGTGTACATCTCTTTTTCGACGATGTCCGTCGTCTCGCCGACGCCGCGCGAGAAGAGCTCCGTCGCCTCGAAAATCGGCGTGCGGATCTCGCCGTAGCCGAACCGGAACGCGATGTCGCGGCAGTCGGATTCCAGCCGGCTCCAGCGCGCCGACTCGGGCGGAAGAACGTCTTGCGTGCCGCGGGGGGCGCTGATCGGGTTCACGACGACCCGTCGGCTTCGGGCGGTTACGGTAACAGGCCTTCGCAATGGCCCCACGGCCGGCGCCCGATGTGGTGCTTTTCCGCGCCGGCCGCGCACGCTACGCTCCCGGCATGGTTTCAGAATTCATCACGGCCGCCGAAGGGCCGCCGCTCGACGCGTCGTTCTTCGACTTTGAGATCGGGACGTGGAACGTCAAGATGCGCCGCCGCACGCTGGACGCGGACTTGCAGCCCGTCGGCGATTGGGTCGCCTTCAACGCGACCGTGGAGATGCGTCCGCTTTTGGGCGGCCTCGGCAACGTCGAGGACGTGACAATGTACACCCCGGACGGCGTCAAGCGCGCGGCGGGCAGCCGCTTCTACAACCCGCAGACCAAAGAGTGGCGGATCTACTGGTCGCGCGAGGGCGACGGGCGGTGGAACGATCCGATGGTGGGCGGCTTCGCCGTCGAGAACGGCATGCTCGCGATGACCGACGAGCTGTACGAAGGAAAGCCCGTGCGCGTCTGCTACGTGTGGCGCGACGTTCACACGGAACGGCCCTATTGGGAACAGGATTTCTCGAACGACGGCGGCCGGACGTGGACGTGCAACTGGACGATGGAATTCTCGCGTGCCTGATGCGACCTTCGAGGTCGTCGAGCTGCGGCGCTATGTCGTGCACGCCGAACAGCGCGATGCATTCGTAGCACTCTTCGACCGCGAGTTCGCCGACAGCCAGGAAGCATGCGGCATGGTGCCCATCGGGCACTTTCGCGACCGCGACGACCCGCGCGGATTCGTGTGGTTCCGCGGGTTCGCTCAGTTTGCGGCGCGCAGGCGCGCGCTCGAAGCGTTCTACCGCGAATCGCGCGCGTGGAAAGAGCATCGCGCGCAAGCGAACGGCGCGCTCGTCGACAACGACGACGTTCTGCTGTTGCGCGACGCGCGGCCGGGCAGCGGATTCGATCTCACGTCGCTCGCGCGCCCGGCCGGCGCGCATGCGGCTGCGCAACGATTCGTCGGCGTAGCCGTCTTCATGCTGGAGCGGCCCGCCGGCGAAACCTTCATCACGGCGTTCGAAGACGAACTGCTGCCGCGGTTGCGCGCGCACGCGCAGCACAGCGCATACCTCGTGACGGACTCCCGCGCGAACGAGTTCCCCGCGCTGCCCGTACGCGAAGGCGAATGGGCATTCGTCGTCGCGGGCGTCTGCGCCGACGACGATGCGCTCGCCGCGTGGACGGATCTCTTGCGTGCGAACGTGCCCGCGTCGATGCAGGCGGACGTCCGGTCTCGCGAGCTGCTGCGCCTGGAGCCGGCGCCGCGCTCGATCTACGGCAACGCGGTCGTCGCTGCGCCGCTGCCCGCTAGGTAACCGGGCCTTCGCGCGGCTCGAGCAGCTCGACCGGAATGCCGTTGGGGTCTTCGACGAACGCGATCGCGCGCGTGCCGCCCGGCGACTTCTTGGGCTCCTTGACGATCTTCACGCCCTGCGCGCGCAGCTTCTCGATCACGCCCGGCAGATCGCCGTCGACTTCGAGCGCGAGGTGCTCGTAGCGGTTGCCCAGTTCGTACGGCGGATGGTCTTCCAAGTCGTACACGAGCTCGATGTACGAATCCCAGCTCGCGCCGACGAACGCCATGTCGGCGTTGCCCGGGTAGTGGTGCGGCCCGCCCAGCAGCTTGAGCCCCATCTTGTTGGTGTAGAAGTCGATCGACGCGTCCATGTCGCTGACGAAGATGGACGTGTGGAGATAGCGCGGCATGACGGTTCGCTACGCGAAAGCGGCGGGCGCTTCCCGCGAAGCGGTCGCTACGCGGCGCGCCGCAGCGGTGATGCCAGTCCCGGCACCGGAGCGAACGTCACCGCCAGCGCGCAGCACAGGACCAACCCGCCGATGACCGTCAGCGACGTCCACGGCTCGCGCGCGGCGAGCGACGCGACGACGCCGACAGCGAGCGCGGTGTACTCGGCGCCGATCGTCGCCAGCGCGACGCCGAGGCGGCGCACCGCCGCGGCATAGGCGGGCTGCGCGATGAGCGTCGAGCCGAGCAGCACCTCACCGAAGAACCACCACCCGGTCGACGGCGTGTCGGCGATGTGGCCGATCGCGCCGCCGTAGCCGAGCGCGATGCCCGGCACGAGCAGGGACGCCATCGCGACCGTACCGACGAGGCACATCAGCATCGGCGGCTTCACGCGCACGCCGATGTAGCGCAAGAAGCACGCGTACACGGCGAAGCCGATCAGCCACGCGACCATCAGCAGGTCGCCGAAAAACGCCGACTTGTCGCTGCTGTGCGTCGCGGCGAGCAGCGCCACACCGGCGAGGCCCAGCACCAGCGCGACGACCGCGCGCCGGTCGAGCGCGGTGCGGAAGACGAGCGCGGCGAGCGCCGTGTTCGTCACGGGCGCGAGGCCGATCAAGAACGAGATGTGCGCGACCGACGTGTGCTGCGCGGCGACGGAGAAGATCACCGTGATGCCGGGCCCGAACAGCACGCCGGCACCCACGACCGCGAGCCAGCGGCGCGCGTCGAGACGCGGCCGGGCAAACCGCCACACGACGGCCAGCGCGATCAGGCAGACGGGCAGTGCCCACGCCGCGCGCGCGACCGCGACGGTGATCCCGTCGAACGTGTTCGGCTCCGCGGCGAACAGCAGCTTGCTCGCGGGCCCCAGCAGACCCCAGCCCAAGCCGATGAGCAGGATGAAGACGACGTTCTGCACGGAGCGGGGCACCTCACCGAGACCCCCGCCGCCCGCGCGCGGATGCGGTCAGCGCCCGCGGCGCGCTACGGGCCGGCGCAGAGCAACGGGGTCTTGTCGCAATCGCCCCGCAGCAGCACCGTCACCGCAAGCACGGCGTGCGGCGCCGTGCTTGCGATCGTCGCGGCCGTATTCGCGGGGATCGCGATGCTCGTGTTCTGCGCCATGCGCGCACCGATGCCGTTCATGGTGACGAGGGCCGAGCCCGTCACGACGCTGTAGTACGCGAGCGCCGGCGTCCCCGGCCGGACGTACGACGCACCCTGCGCCAGCACTTCGATGCGGTTGTCGATCGTGAACGTTCCGGCGAGGTGCTTCTGCTGGTAGAAATCGTATTTGAAGTGCCTGATCTCGAGATTTGCGGGCAGCGGCGTCGCCGTCGGCGATACCGGCGGCCCCGGGGCCGGATAGCTGAAGTTCGAGCCGCTCTCGAGCACGTGGATGCCCAGATACGCCATGCTGATGCGCGACGACGTGTTGCCGGCGTTGTGGACGCGCCCTTCCACGGTATAGAGCGGCTTCCCGACCGGGACCGGAACGATGGTCGGCGGCGCGCTGTCACCCGAGCCGCCGTGCTGGAACCACCAGCTCGTCACGCCGGTGAACGTCATGATGCACTCGGCGCCGCGGTGCGTGTGCGCTTTGAGCCAAACCGGATACGCGGGCTGGTAGATCTCTTGCCACACGTCCCAGTCCACGTTCGGGTTCGCGAGCCCGCCGGCAACGACGCAATGGCTGTGCTGAATCACCGCCGGACCGGTCCGCGCCGCGCCCGTGGCCGCGACCGTCGTTACGCACAGCAGTACGAAGATCGCAGCGAGAGAGCGCAGCATGCCGCTCGCTTCTCGGCTTAGAGGCCGGCCACCCGCGCGCACACGAACGGCGCGGTCAGCGCGGCGCCGGTCAGGAAGAATCCGGTGAACACCGCGAAGGACCGCAGCGGCGCGATGCTGCCGACGAGCGCGAGCACCAGCGGCGCCACGAGCAGCCCGGTCATTCCCAGATCGTGAAAGTGCTGCAGCCGGCGCACGCTCTCGAGACCGTCCTGCAGCCACATGCTCTGCGCGAAGCGCGACGCGACTTGCAAGAGCAGCACGTATCCCAGCAGGCGCAAGATGAAGCCGGCCATCGCTAGTGCAGAAAGTACCGGTACGTGGAAAAGACGAGCGCGATGTCGCGCTCGTCCGCCGCGGCGATCACCTCGGCGTCGCGGATCGAACCTTGCGGCGCGATGACCGCGGCGCAGCCGGCGTCCGCCGCCGCGACGAGGCCGTCGGCGAACGGGAAGAAGCCGTCGCTCGCGCACGCGGCCCCGTACGAAAACGCGTGCGCGCGGTGCGCCGCGATTTGCACCGCGCTCACCCGGTTCGTCTGGCCCGCGCAGATGCCGCGCGACACGCCGTCGCGCGCGAACACGACGCCGTTCGATTTTACGTGGCGCACCACGTCCCACGCGAAGATCAGGTCGCGCCACTGTTCGCTGGTCGGCTGCCGCTTCGACACGACGCTCCAGCGCTCGGGCGGCGCCTGCGGATCGTCATCCTCGGCCAGCACGCCGCCCAGTGCGCTGCGCACGCGCAGCTCGCGCGCGATCCGCTCCGGCGCGCCGGCACGGTAACGCATGATGCGCAGGTTCTTCTTCTTGCGCAAGCGCTCCAGCGCGTCGGCGTCGAACGCCGGCGCCGCGATGATCTCCAAGAAAAATTCCGCGAGGTGCTCGGCGGCGGCGAGGTCGATGCGGCCGTCGACGGCGATGATGCCGCCGTACGCGGAGACCGGGTCGGCGTCCAGCGCTTCGCGCACCGCGACGGCGACGGTGTCGCGCTCCGCGATGCCGCACGGCACCGTGTGCTTCACGATGGCAGCGCGCGCCGCCGCGCGAACGGCGTACGGCGGCACAGCGCCCGCGCCGGTCGAGATCTCGCCGGACGCCGGCGCGCGCACCAGCAGCCGCAGCGTCGCGTCGAGGTCGAGCAGATTGTTGTACGACAGCGCTTTGCCGCCGAGCTGCTCGGGGAGCTGCGCCTCGCGCGCGAGGTAGAACGCCGCGCGGTCCTGCGGGTTCTCGCCGTAGCGCAACGGCTGCTCGATCGGGATCGTCAGCGCCAGCGAGCCCGGCAGCTCGTTCGCGAGCAGGCCCGACTCGAGATAGCGCGCGATCGCGCTGTCGTACTCGGCCGTGCGCTCGAACGCGCGCGTGGCCCAGCGGCGGCGCGTCGCGTGGTCGACACCGCCGTCCGCGAGCCCGGCGACGAACGCGTCGTACTGCGCCGGATCGCTCAGCACCGTGACGTGATCGAAGTTCTTCGACGCCGCGCGCAGCAGCGACACGCCGCCGATGTCGATCTGCTCGATCGCCTCCTGCAGCGTCGCGCCTTCGCGCGCGACGGTGGACTCGAACGGATACAGGTTGACCACGACCGTCGAGATGGTCGGAATGCGGTGCGTTTGCGCCTGATCGCGGTGCACCGGGTCGTCGCGGTCGTAGAGGATGCCGCCGAAGACGTTGGGGTGCAGCGTCTTCACGCGGCCGGAGAACAGCGACGGGTAGCCGGTGAGCTCGCCGACGTCGCGCGCATCGATGCCGTTGTCGCGCAAGTGCGCGCGCGTGCCGCCCGTTGCGTACACCGGCACGCCGCGCTCGGCTAGCGCGCGCGCGAGCGCTGCGACGCCGGTGCGGTCGTATACGGAGATCAGCGCGGCGCCCGGAGCCGCACCTGAAGGCTCAGACGGCGGCGGGTTCACGTTCCGGCTCGGCCTGCTGCGGCGGCGCGACCGGACGGTCGTCGAGCGTGACGCTGACGATCGAGCTGACGCCGGGCTCCTGCATCGTCACGCCGTACATGCGCTGCGCGAGCTCCATCGTCTTCTTGTTGTGCGTGACGATCAGCATCTGCGCCGTCGCCGACACGTCGCGAATCTTCGCCGACAGCCGTTCGACGTTCGCGTCGTCCAGCGCCGCGTCGACCTCGTCGAGCAGGTAGAACGGCGACGGCTTCACCGCGATCAGCGCGAAGATCAGCGCAGACGCCGTCATCGCGCGCTCGCCGCCCGAGAGCGCCGCGAGCGCCGTCATCTTCTTGCCCGGCGGCTGCACCGAGATCTCGATCCCCGTCTCGCTCAAGTTCTCGGGATTGGTCTGCCACATCTGCGCCTGGCCGCCCGGGAACAGCTGTCCGAAAACGTCGGCGAACTTCGTCTTGACCGCGTCGAACGTCTCGTTGAACTGCACTTGGCACGACGTCTCGATCTCCGCGATCGTCGCGAGCAGCGTCTCGCGCGCCCGGTGCAGGTCGTCCATCTGCTCGCGCAGGAACCGCTCGCGCTCCACGAGCTCGTCGCGGTCGGCCTCGGCGTTGAGGTTGACGTTGGCTTGCAGCCGCACCAGCTCTTCGCGCAGGCGCGGCAGCTCGTCCACGATCTCGCTCGCTTCGTCCGCGTAGCGCGCGAGGACGTCGGCCTGCTCCTCGCCGGTCGCGGGGTTCTGCGCGAACGTCTGCTGCAGCATCCCCAGCTCGGCATCGATCTCCGCGAGCCGCATGCGGCCGGACTCGCCCGCCGCGGTCGCTTCGCGGTCCTCGCTCTGCGCGGCGCGCTCGTCGGCTTCGCGCTGCGCCGCTTCGTCGGCGGTCGCCTCGCGGCGCTTGCGCGCGTCGTCCACGGCGGCGTCGGCCAGCACCACCCGCTCGCGCGCGGCGACCAGCGACGTCTCCAGCGCGGTCGCGCGCGCACGCAGCGCGTCGAGCTCGCCCAGCATCGTCTCGCGTGCGGCGCCGGCGCGCTCCGCATCCGCATCGAGCAGCCCCAGGCGCGTCACCGCGCCGTCGCGTTCCGCGCTGAGCGCGGCGATCTGCTCGCGCAGCGCGCTCGCCGCCGCGGCGACCTCGCTCTGCTCCGCCTCGGCCGCGGCGATGCGCTCGCGCGCCGCGGCGAGCGCGGCTTCGAGCGTCACGCGCTGTTCCGACAAGTCGACGTGGTCGTCGGCGACGCGCTCGAGCGCGTGCAGCCGCGAGCCGGCGTCCTCGCGCGAAGCGGCCAGCGTGGCGATGCGCGTCGCCGACGTCGACACTGCGGTGTCGAGCCGTTCGATGTCGACCGTGAGTCCTTGCAGCTGCGTGCGCACGTCTTGCAGCGCGACCTCCGCGTCGTTGGCGAGCTTCGTCGCCTCGTCGCGCTCCGCGCTGGCGGCGTCGAGCTCGGCCTTCGCGGCGAGCCCCGTCGCGCTCGATCGTCTCCAGCTGCGCGCGCAGCTGCGGGATGCGCTCGCGCAGCGTCTCCGCCTGCGCGCGGCGCGCGAGGATCGAGCGCTCTTTGCGGAAGCGACCGCCGGTGATGGCGCCGCCGCCCATGATCTGATCCCCGTCGAGCGTGACGATCGAGTCGCGGAAGCCCTCGCCGCGCGTGAGCGTGATGCCGGTGCGCAGCTCGTCGACCACCAGGATGCGGCCGACGAGGAACGCGACGATCCCGCGGTAGCGCGGCTCCGCGCGCACCAGCGTGTGCGCGTAGCCGATCACGCCGGGCCGGTCGCGCAGGTTGCCCAGATCGCGGCCCTCGCGCTGCGCGAGCGTGTCGAGCGGCAGGAAGGTCGCGCGGCCGAGCTCGCGCTCGCGCAGGTACGCGACCGCGGCTTCGGCGTCTTCGGACGTCTGCGCGATCACGTTGGACAGCCCCGCGCCGAACGCGATGTCGAGCGCGCGCGCGTAGCGCTCGTCGGTGGAGATCAGGTTCGAGACGACGCCGTGCAGGCCGCGCAGCAGGCCGCGCTGCGACGCTTCGACGACGGACTTCGTGCCGTGCGCGTGGCCTTCGAGCGCCGCTTCGAGCTCTTCGATCGTGTGCAGGCGCGACTCGGCGCCCGCGATCTCCGACGCGATCTCGCGATGGCGGCGCTGCAGGTCGGCCACGCGCGCCGCGGCAGTCTCGCCGTGCTCGCGCGCGACCCGGGCGCGCTCGCGCTGCGCGGTCGCTTCGGCTTCGTAGCGCGCGATCAGCAGCTCGCGCTCGCCGAACCGCCCGCGCGCCTCGTCGGCGGCCTTCGCGTGCTCGTCGCGCTCGGCGAGCGCGTCGGCGTGCTCGCGCTCGAGCCGCTCGATATCGGCGCGCGCGGAGTGGATCTGCGCGCGCCGCTCCGCTGCGTTCGCCGCGCGTTCCGCCGCGAGCGCTTCAACCGCGCGCAACTCTTGGTACACCGCGTCGAGCGCGCCGCGCGCGGCGGCCACCGCCTCGGACGCCGCGAGCTCGCGCTCGCGCGAGCCGTCGGTCTGCGCACCCAGCGGCGCGAGCCGTTCGTCGAGCGACGCGATCGTCTCGCGCAGCGCCTCGCGCTCGCTCTCGACGCGGTCGCTGTCGGCGATGACGGCGTTGGACTGGCGCTCCAGCCCGTCGCGGCGCGCGACCGCCGCGGCGAGATCGGCTTCGATGCGCGCGAGCTGCGCGCGCGCGGTCTGCGCGTCCGCCCGATGGCGGTCCAGCTCCAGCTCCAGCGTGTAGAGCGACTCGCGCAGCGTCGCGATCGCCGCGCCGAGCTGCGCCGCGCGCGCGGCGGCCGCGGCGCGCTTGTTCTCGTGCTGCTCGAGCTCCGCCGCGACGCGCTCGCGCTCGGTGCGGCGCGTGGACGACGCGCGCAGGTACGCGAGGATCTCCAGGTCGCGCACGCGCGCGGTCACCTTGCGGTAGCGTTTCGCGCGGCGCACCTGCGTGTCGAGCTCCGGCACGCGGCGCTCCAATTCCGCGATGAGGTCGTTCACGCGGATCGCGTTCTGCTCGGTGGCTTCGAGCCGCCGCAGCGCCTCGTGCTTGCGCGCGAGAAACTTGCCGATGCCGGCGGTCTCTTCGAACAGCGCGCGCCGTTCGGTGGGCTTGGAGGACAGGATCGCGTCGATCTGGCCCTGCGACACGATCGCGTACGAACCCGGGCCGAGGCCCGTGCCCATCAGCAGCTCGTGCACGTCGCGCAGCCGCACCGGCGCGCGGTTGATGTAGAACTCCGACTCGCCCGACGCGATACGCGCGCCGCGTGATCTGCACCTCGCCGAAATCGAGCGGCAGCACGCGCTCCGCGTTGTCGAACGTCAGCGACACCTCGGTCATGCCGAGCGGCTTGCGCGTGTTGTTGCCCGCGAAGATGACGTCTTCCATCTTCTGCGAGCGCAAGCTGCGCGAGGACTGTTCGCCCAGCACCCAGCGGATCGCGTCGACCAGGTTCGACTTGCCGGAGCCGTTGGGGCCGACGACCGCGGTCGTGCCGTCGACGAAATCGAGCGTCGTCGCTTCGGCGAACGTCTTGAAGCCGAAGACCTTGAGAGATTTGAGACGCATTCGGGTTAGATCGGCGCTCCGGGCTTGCTGGGGGACGGTGAGCGGCGCCGCTTGTCGAGCGCGATCACCCGGCCGTCGTCCTTCGACGCGCGCGGCTCCAGCGCTTGCGGGTGGCGGTGGCGAAGCGTGTTGAGCGCCATCGCCGCCGCGCTGAGCTGCGCGGCCTTCTTCGACGGACCGATTCCTTCGCCGAGGATCTCGTCGCCCACGCGCACCTGCGAGGTGTAGCGGCGGTCCTGCGGCGCGCCCTCCGCGCGGTCGAGGTAGATCGGCGTGACGTGCAGCGCCGCTTGCGCGAGCTCTTGCAGCGCGGTCTTCGCGTCGGGCTCGCCGGTCGCGCCCTTGTCCGCGGGCACGAGATGCTCGCGCTCGATGAAGCGCGCGACGCGCTCCAGATCGCACGCGCCCGCGAGAATGGCGACGAACGCTTCGAACGCGTCCGCCAGGATCGTGGAGTTGTCGGAACCGCCGCTGTTCGCCATCCCCTGGCCGAGTACGACCAGCTCCCCCAGACCCAGCCGTCGCGCGGTCACGGCGCACGCGTCGCCGCTCACCAGCGCCGCCTTGCGGCGCGACAGCTCGCCTTCGCTCGCGTCCTTGTACTTTGCCAACCAGCCAGCGCGCCGCGACGAAACCCAGGATCGCGTCGCCATAGAACTCGAGCCGCTCGTTGGACGCGCCGCCGCCCTCGCGCGACGCGCTCTCGTGCACGAAGGCCTGCTCGACCAATCGCGTATCGATATCCGCCGCACCGGCGGTTTTCAACAAGCGAACGCAGTTTCGCACGCCGCTTCTCACCTGGCATGGCGAGAAGCCCTACATCTAGACATGACGGCCGAAGACGACCGCCGTGTTGTGGCCGCCGAACCCGAAGCCGTTGCTCATCGCGACGTCGACCTGCGCTTTGCGCGCGACGTTGGGGACGTAGTCCAGCCGGCACTCGGGGTCGGGCACTTCGTAGTTGGTGGTGGGCGGAATGATGCCGCGCGCGAGCGCGAGCGCCGTCGCGATCCCTTCGATCGCGCCTGCCGCGCCGAGCAGATGACCGTGCATCGACTTGGTCGACGACACCGCGAGCTTGCCGCTCGTCGCGTGCTCGCCGAAGACGCGCTCGATCGCCTGCGACTCCGCGAGATCGCCCAGCGGCGTCGACGTGCCGTGCGCGTTGATGTAGCCGACTTGCTCGGGCGTGACGCCGCTGCGCGCGAGCGCGCGCTCCATCGCGAGCACGACGCCTTTCGATTCGGGATCGGGCTGCGCGATGTGGTAGGCATCCGCGGCTTGCCCGTAGCCGAGCACCTCGGCATAGATGCGCGCGCCGCGCGCCAGCGCGAAATCGCGGTCCTCGAACACCATGATGCCGGCGCCCTCGCCGAGCACGAAGCCGTCGCGCTCTTTGTCGAACGGACGCGACGCGTGCGTGGGATCGTCGTTGCGCGTCGACATGGCCTTCATGGAGCAGAAGCCGCCCATCGCGGTCGGGATGACCGCCGCCTCGCTGCCGCCGGTGACGACGGCGACCGTCTCGCCGAGCACGATCTTGTCGTACGCGATGACGAACGCGTCGTTGGCGCTCGCGCAGGCCGACGACACGGCGAACACCGGGCCGCGCAGCCCGTACGTCATCGAGATCTGCGCCGACGCCGCGTTGCCCATGAGCATCGGCACGAAGAACGGCGAGATGCGGTCCCACGACTGCTTCGGCCCGACCTCGAACGTGGTGTTCTCGATCGTGATGATGCCGCCGATCCCCGTGGCGACGATGGCGCCGGTGCGCGCGCGCACGTCGGGATCCTCGGGGAACTTCGCATCCGCGATCGCCTCGCCCGCGGCCGCCAGCGCCATCTGCGCGTAGCGGTCCATGCGGCGGGACTCGCGCTTGCCCAGCAGCGCGCCCGCGTCGAAGTCCTTGACCTCGGCCGCAATCCGCGTGGTGAGCTTGTGCGCGTCGAACGCCGTGACCGGCCCGACGCCGCTGCGGCCCGCGACGAGGGCCTCCCAGAACGCTTCCCGAGAGTTTCCGAGGGGCGTGATGGCGCCCAGCCCGGTGATGACGACGCGGCGTTTCTCCAAAACGCAATGCGGTTCGGAAGCCGCCGGAGCGACCCTCCCCGCCGAGCCGGCTCGCCGTGCGGTACACTGGCGGCATGACGGCCGTTCCGACCACGCGACGCTTTCCGCCCGGGCCGTCGATGCTCGCCGCGCTGGCCGGGATGGGCGGCAGCGGCGGCTTCACCCGGCTGCCGGGCTTCCTGGCCGGCGTCGCGGGGGCGTACGGCCCGGTCGCGTCGTGGCGGATGCCGCGCGCCCGGTTCTGGTTCTTCGACGACGCGGCGCTCATCGAGGGGATGCTGACCGCCAGCGGCTACGACGCGATCAAGAGCCGCGGGCTGCGGCGGATGCGGCGGCTGCTGGGCGAGGGTCTGCTGACCAGCGACGAGCCGCTGCACCTGCGTCAGCGCCGCCTCGTGCAGCCGGCGTTTCACCGCGAGCGGGTCGCCGGCTACGCGGCGACGATGATCGCGCTGGCCCGGGCCGCCGCGGAACGGCTCGAGGACGGCACGACGGTCGCCGTCGACGCGCAGATGAATCGGCTCGCCCTCCGGATCGCCGCCGCGACGCTATTCTCGGCCGACGTGGACGACGACGCGGATGCGATCGGCGCCGCGGTCACCGCAGCGATGGACGTGTTCCCGGCCAGCCTGGGTCCGCTGGCCGAGCTGCTGGACCACGTGCCGTTCCACCCCGCGACGCGACGCTTCGGCGCCGCGCGTGCCCAGCTCGACGCCGTGATCTACCGGCTGATCGAGCAGCGCCGCCGCGAGAACGCCGACCGCGGCGATTTGCTCTCCATGCTGCTCGCGTCGCGCGACGAGAACGGCGCGCCGATGCCGACCGAGCTGGTCCGCGACGAGGCGCTGACGCTGCTGCTCGCCGGCCACGAGACGACCGCGAACGCGCTGACGTGGACGTGGGACGCGCTGGCGCGCAACCCCGCCGCCGAGGCCCGCCTGCACGCCGAGCTCGACGCAGTGCTCGGCGACCGCGACCCGGTCCCCGACGACATGCCCCGCCTGCCGTTCACCCGCGACGTGGTCGCGGAGTCGATGCGGCTGCGCCCGCCCGCCTGGATCCTCGGGCGCCGAGTGATCCGCCCGCTGCGCCTGGGCGACTGGGACGTCCCGGCCGGCTCGGTGCTCCTCGCGGCCCAGATCGTCACCCACCGCAACCCGCGCTATTGGAAGGAGCCGGACGCGTTCCGGCCCGAGCGCTGGTCCAACGGCGAGACCGAGGCGCTGCCCCGCGGCGCCTACTTCCCGTTCGGCGGCGGCAACCGCATCTGCATCGGCGAGAGCTTCGCCTGGACCGAAGCGGTGCTCGTCCTCGCCACCCTCGCCCGCCGCGTCCGCTTCCACGGCCTGGACCCGTCGCCGGTCCCGCTCGACCCGCTGGTCACCCTGCGGCCGGGCCGGCCGGTCCGGATGCGCGTCGCAGCCCGCCGCGCCGAGGTTTCCGTTTGACCCGGGCCCCGGGCGTCTGGTATGATCCCCCGGCTATGTTCCGGTTCGACCTCCAGCTCTTCGCGTCCAAAAAAGGCGCAGGCTCCACGCGCAACGGCCGCGACTCCAACGCTCAGCGACTGGGCGTGAAGCGCTTCGGCGGCGAGCTCGTCATCCCGGGGAACATCATCGTCCGCCAGCGCGGGACGCAGTTCCACCCCGGCCGCGGCGTCGGCATCGGCAAGGACCACACGCTCTTCGCGCTCGTCGAAGGGCACGTCACGTTCACGAGTTCGAGGAATCGAAAGCACGTCAACGTTCTGCCAGCCGCTGTCTGACCCGGCTCCGAGCCAACGCCGAGAAGAGCCGCCGACGCGGCTCTTTTTGCTTTTGTAGCGCGCCGTGCAGTTCATCGACGAGGCCGTCATCAACGTGGCGGCCGGCAACGGCGGCGACGGCATCGTTGCGTGGCGCCGTGAGAAATACGTTCCCAAAGGCGGGCCCGCGGGCGGCGACGGCGGGCGCGGCGGCGACGTCGTGCTGGTGGCCGATCCCGAACTCGGCACGCTGGTCGACTTCCGCTTCAAGAAGCAGTTCGGCGCCGAGTCCGGCAAAGGCGGCGGTCAGAACAACAAGGCCGGTCCGGCCGGCAAGGAACTCGTCATTCGCGTCCCGGTCGGCACGCTGGTTACGCGCACGTCGATCGACGCGGAAGGCGCGCGCGGGCACTCGCGGCTGTTCGCGGACCTGAGCACCCCGCACGAGCGCGTGCGCGTCGCCAAAGGCGGACGCGGCGGTCAGGGCAACCAGCACTTCGCGACGGCCGCACGCCAAGCGCCGCACTTCGCGTACAACGGCGAGCCCGGCGAGAAATGCGAGCTGAAGCTCGAATTGAAATTGCTCGCGGACGCCGGCGTGATCGGCCTGCCGAACGCCGGGAAGTCGACGCTGTTGTCGGTGGTGAGCGCGGCGCGACCGAAGATCGCCGACTATCCGTTCACCACGCTCGAGCCGCAGCTGGGCGTCGTGCGCGTCGCGGACTTCGAGTCGTTCGTGATGGTCGACGTCCCCGGCTTGATCGAGGGCGCGCACGAAGGCGCGGGACTGGGCGACCGTTTCCTGCGCCACGTCGAGCGCACGCGCGTGCTCGTGCATCTCATCGACGGCGCGAAATCGCCCGACGAGGCGCTGGCGGACAAAGCGACGATCGAGGCCGAACTGCGCGCGTGGAACGAGACGCTGCTCGACCGCCCGGTGATCGTCGTCATCACGAAGCTCGACCTTCCCGACGCGCGCGCGACGTTCGAAACGCTGCGCGAGCGCATCGACGGTCTGCGCGGCATCTCCGCCGCGACCGGCGAGGGCGTGCGCGAGCTGATCTACGCGACGTGGGAGACGATCAAGTCGACGCCGGTGCCCGACGTCGCGCAGCCGGAGCCCGCGCAGATCGAGCTCACCGCCGACGAACCGTTCGCGATCGAGATGGATGACGGCGTGTACGTGGTGAGCGGCGAACGCGTGGAGCGGCTCGCGCGCATGACGGATTTCGACAACGACGAAGCGCTCGCGCGGTTCGAGCAGATCCTCGCAAAAATGGGCGTAGACAAGAAGCTGCGCGAGCTGGGCGTCCATGAAGGCGACACGGTGCGCATCGCGGGCGTCGAGTTCGATTATAGCTAGATGCGGCTCGGCGTTTTCGGCGGGTCGTTCGATCCGATTCACAACGGGCATCTCTTCGTCGCGGAAGCGGTGCGCGAAGCATGCGCGCTGGAGCGCGTGCTGTTCGTGCCCACCCGCGAGGGCAAGCACTATCGCGACGGCGCCATGAGCGCGTCCGTCGAAGAGCGCGCCGCGATGATTCGGCTCGCCATCGCAGCCAACGTCGCGTTCGCGCTGGACGAAAGCGATCTCGCGCCGGAGGCGAGCGGGTACACCGCCGATCTGCTCCCGCGGCTGCACGCGCGTTATCCGGGCGCGGAGATGACGTTCGTCGTCGGCGGCGACTCGCTCGTGCGCTCGCGCTGGCAGCGGCTCGACGAGGTGATCGACGCCGTCGAAGCGGTGATCGTCGCACCGCGCGGTGACGTCACGCAAGCCGACGTCGACGGCGCACTCGCGAACGTCAGCGCTGCGCGGCGTGCGAAAGTTCGCATGCTCGAAGACCTGCCGCTCGTCGACGAGTCGGCGACGTCGATTCGCGCCCGCCTGCGCGCGCGCACCAGCGTGCGGTATCTCGTGCCCGAGCCGGTGCACCGCTACATCGCCGAGCACGGCTTGTACGCGCGATGACCGCGCCGCATGCGTACGCGCTCGACAAGACGTTGGGCGGCGTCTCCGCGCGCGAGCTCGCCGACGCGTACGGCACGCCGCTGTTCGTGATCGACCTCGACGAATTCGATTTGGAGATCGATCGCTTCGTGCGCGCGTGCGCGCCGCACGGCATCGCGATCGGCTACGCCGGCAAGGCGTTCTTATGCGGCGCGCTGGCCGAGCACCTCGCGGCCACGCCGCTGCGGCTGGACGTGTGCTCGCTGGGCGAGCTCGTGACCGCCGAGCGCGGCGGCTTTCCCGCGGGCCGCATGTACTTCCACGGCGTCGGCAAGTCCGACGACGAGCTGCGCGCGATCGTGGACCGCCGCGTCGCGTTCGGCGTGATCGACAACCACGAAGAGCTCGAGCGCCTCGCACCGCTCGCATCGCAAGACGATCCGGTCGACGTGATGGTGCGCGTCAACACCGGCATCTCGGCGCACACGCACGCGTTCGTGCGCACGGGCGGGGAGAACACGAAGTTCGGCGTTGCGGTGAACCGGCTGCCGGGCTTCTTCGCGCGCATCGCCGCGCTGCCCCAACTGCGGCTGATCGGGCTGCACGCGCACATCGGCTCGCAGATCTCGGAGGTCGCGCCCTTTCTCGCCAACGTCGACGAGCTTCTGGCGGCCGCGGAGCTCGCGACCGCGGCGGGACTGCCGGTCGGGGAATTGATCTGCGGCGGCGGGATCGGCGTCGAAGAGGCGCCCGACGATCCGCGGCCGCTCGCCGTCGATGCGCTCGCCGCCGGGCTTGCCGAGCGGGCCGCCGGGCGCGGGCTGCGGCTGGCGATCGAGCCCGGCCGCGCCCTGATCGCGCGCGCCGGCTCGTCGCTGTACCGCGTCATGGCGGTCAAGACGCAGGGCCGCCGCCGCTTCGTCGTCGTGGACGGCGGGATGGCGGACAACCCCCGGCCACTGCTGTACGGTGCGCGCCACCTGCCCGAAGTGCTCGCTGCCCGGCGCACCGGCCCCGACGAGCCGGCGACGCTGGCCGGGCGGTCCTGCGAGAACGACGAGCTCGGCGACTACGTCCTGCCGCGCGATCTCGCCGCCGGCGATCTGGTCGCGATGCGCAACACGGGCGCCTACACCTACAGCATGGCGAGCAACTACAACCGGTTCGGGCGCCCGCCCGTCGTCTTCGTGCGCGACGGCCATCACCGCCGCGTCGTGCGCGGCGAGTCCGCGGATGACGTCACCCGGCTCGATCTCGTGTGAAGTCGAGTGACGTGAGACAGATTTCGCGAAAAGCGTTGTCTTCGTGCGCGAGCGCACGTTACACTCACTTCATCGAACACGTTGCACCGCTCGAAGCAGTCGCGCTGGCCAGCGCATCGCCCCGCCGGCGCGAGTTACTCGCGTCGCTGGGTTTGCGCGTCACGGTGATCCCGAGCGCGTACGACGAGAAACCGCTCCCCGGGCTCGATCCAGCCGAAACGGCGCTGCGTCACGCGCGTGGCAAAGCGAGCGGCGCGACACCGTCGGACCAGCTCGTCATCGCCGCGGACACGGTCGTCGACGTCGACGGCGAAGCGCTCGGCAAGCCCGCCGGCACCGAAGAGGCGCGCGCGATGCTGCGCCGGCTGTCCGGCCGCTGGCACGCCGTGCACACGGCGTTCGCGCTGCGCGACGACCGGAACGGTGCGACGTTCGACCAGACCGTGTCGACGCGCGTGCGTTTCGCCGATCTGGATGAGGTGACCATCGACGCGTACGCGGCGAGCGGCGACGGTATGGACAAGGCCGGCGCCTACGGCATCCAGGGCTTCGCGGCGACGCTCGTCGAGCGGATCGACGGCGACTATTTCACCGTGGTCGGCTTCCCGCTCGCCGCCTTCGCGGCGGCGCTCCCGCAGCTCGGCTACCGCCTTTATCCCGCGCGCGCCGAGGTGCCCGCGCGATGACCATGGCCGGGACGCTTCGCGCGACGTTCAGCCCCGACATCGGGATCGACCTCGGCACCGCGAACACGGTCGTCTACTCGCACGACGTCGGGATCCTCGTCAGCGAGCCGTCCGTGGTGGCGTACCGCGCGAGCGACGACGCGATCATCGCGGTCGGCCAGGCCGCCAAGGAACTGGACGGCCGCAGCCACGGCAAGATCCGCGTCGTGCGGCCGCTCCGCGGCGGCACGATCTCCGATTTCCGCGGTGCCCATACGCTGGTCAAGACGCTCGTCGACCGCGCGATGTCCGCCCGCCCGCGCGTCGCCCCGCGGGTGATCGCCTGCGTGCCGGGCTGCGCGACCGACATCGAGTGCAAGGCGGTCGAGGAAGCGATTCGCGCGGCCGGCCCGCGCACGACCGAGTTCGTCCCGCAGGCCGTCGCGGCAGCGGTCGGCGCCGGGCTCGACATCACCGGCACGCGCCCCGCGATGGTCATCGACATCGGCGGCGGCACGACCGAGATCGCCGTGCTGACGCTGTGCGGCGTGGTCGCGATGAGCTCGATCAAGGTCGGCGGCGACACGTTCGACACCGCGATCGCCAACCGGCTGCGCCAGGAGTACTTCGGGATCGGGCCGCTGACTGCGGAGCGCTTGAAGATCGAGCGCGGCTATGCAGGCCGCGCGCCGGGCATGGAGCCGTACATCGTGGCCGGCACCGACATGCAGCGGTTGCGCCCGGGAAAGCGAGCGGTCGACGAGACGCTGGTCGCCGCGGCCATGCGCGACGGGATCGACCGCATCGCGCGCGCCGCATGGGCGATCCTCGAAGCGACCCCGCCCGACCTCGCGGGCGAGCTGCTCGAAGCGGGCATCGTGCTCACCGGCGGCGGCGCGCTGATTCCCGGGCTCGCAGGCGAGATCGCCGCGCGCACGAACGTGCCGACGACGGTTGCCGACGATCCCCTCGGATGCGTGGCGCGCGGCGCCGGCGAGATTCTTGCGTCGCCTGATGTGCTGGAACGGCTGCGGCCGCACGCGGATCGGCTGACGAGGTGGTACCAATCGTTACGAATCGGGATGAGAGAAAGCTATTCGCGATAGTCGGGGCGGTCGTCGTGGCCGCTCTCGTCGCGCTTCTTCAGCTCGATTTCGCGCGCGCCGGTAGGACGTCGCCGCTGACGGCGACCGTCACGGCCGTGAGCACGTACCTGCAGCTCGTCGCGACGATCGTGGTGAACGGCGTGCGCGGCGGTTTCACCACGGTCGTGCGCACGCCGCAGCTCGCCACCGACAACGGCCGCCTGCGCGCCGACAACGCGACGCTGCGCGCGCAGAACGACGAGCTCAACGAGCGCCTCGCGCGCATCCCCGCCGCGCAGGATCTCGCGCATGCGAAGCTCGCGCATCCCGACGGCATGGAGGCGACGGTGATCGGCTACGATCCCGAAGCGTCGATGCGCATCGTGACGATCGACCGCGGCGCGAAGGACGGCGTCCGCCGCGACGACGGCGTCGTCACCGGCGCGGGCGTCGCCGGGCGCATCGTCGAGGTGGGACCGTTCTCGTCGAAAGTCTTGCTCGTCACCGACGCGACCTCGAAGCTGCCCGCGGTCGTGCAGCACGGCCGCTGGTGGGCGATCGCGGTCGGCACGTCGACGCGCGTGAAACTGCAATACGTCTCGCAGGACGCGAAGCTGCGCGTCGGCGACCGCGTCGTCACCGGCGAAGGGCGCTCGTTCCACGCGGGCGTGCTCATCGGCCGCATCAAGCAGATCGAGCCCGTCTCGGCGGGCGCGCTCGATCAGTCCGCCATCGTGCAGCCTGCCGCCGATCTCTCGGCCCTGTCGCGTGTCGTCGTTCTACCGCAGAAAATATAGGAGCATGGAGATCACGGTCGGCCCGGCCTATTGGCCGGTGTTCGGCTGGACCACGCTCCTGGCGTTCGTGCAGACCGTGCTCGTGCCGCTGTTCGCGTTCCGCGGCGCGGTGCCGTCGCTGGTGACGATCGCCGTCGTGCTGTACGCCTCGCGCGCCGGCGCGCGCCGCGGCGCGCTGCTCGCGCTGCCGGCCGGTTTGTTCGAGGACATCTTCGCCGGCACGGGCGGCGGCTGGACGGTCTCCACCACGCTGGTCGCGCTGCTCGTCGGGCTGTTCACGCGGCGCATGTTCGCGGACGGCGCGTTCGTCCCGGCGGTGCTCTGCGGCGGCGCGGTGCTCGTGCGCGATCTGCTCTTCTGGAGCATCATGCGCATCGAAGGCTTCCCGCCGGGCTTTGCCGTCGCGCACCTGCACGCGTCGCTGTGGCGCGCGCTGCTCACCGCGCTCGTCGCGTTCGGCTGGCTCGTCGTGCGCGGGCGCCTCGTGACGGACAAGACGACGATCGAACGGTACGGGTACACCTGATGGCGGCCGTCGAGCGGCTGTCCGGCGAGCGTCCGATGCAGCGCGTGGTCGCCTTTTGTGCGGTGCTCGCGGTCGCGCTGGTCGCGATCGTCGTGCGGCTCGCGCAAGTGCAGCTCGTGCAGGGCGAGACGTTCGCCGCCGCCGCACGCGCGAATCAGATCCAGGTGATCCCCGTCGCGGCGCCGCGCGGACTCATCGTCGACCGGCGTCACGCGGTGCTCGTGCGCTCGCGGCCGTCGTTCGTGTGCGCGCTCATTCCGTCGGAGATCACCGACATCGACAAGACGCTCGTGACGCTGTCGTCGGTGCTCCGCGTGCCGGCCGACAAGCTGCGCCAGCGGCTGCTGCACCATCACGGCAAGAACTACGAGAACTTCGATCAGGTCCAGACGTACGAGCCGTACGGCCCGGTGATCCTCGCGACCGACCTCACGCCGGCGCAGACCGCGCGGCTCGCGGAGACGCAGAGCGATCTGCCCGGCGTCGACATGGAAGAGCAGCCCGTGCGCAACTACCCGTACGGCAAGATCGGCGCGCACCTGTTCGGGTACGTCGGCGTGATCGACGAGGACGAGTACCAGCACCGCAAACGCATGGGCTACTCGCCCAACGACGTCACCGGCAAAGACGGCCTCGAGAACGCGTACGACAATGACCTGCACGGGCGCGCCGGCGGCGAGCAGGTCGAGGTGAACGCATCGGGTGCGCTGGTGCGCCGGCTCAAGCCGCTCGATCCGATCCCGGGCAACACGCTCGTGACCACGATCGACTGGCGGCTGCAGAAGATCGTCGAGAAGAACCTGCGCGCGCAGCTCGCCAAGTGGGGAAAAGGTCGCGGCCAGCGGCTTTCCGGCGCGGTCGTGGTGATCGATCCGTCGAGCGGCGGCGTGCTCGCGCTCGCGTCAATGCCCGAGTTCAACCCCAACGAGTTCGCCACGCCGATCGACGAGAAGAAGTACGCGCGGCTGCTCAACGACAAGCTCAACCCGCTGTACGACCGCGCGATCGGCGCGGCGTCGCCGACCGGTTCGACGTTCAAGATGGTCACGGGTTCGGGCGCGATCTCCAGCGGCGTGATCAAACCGAATCAAGTCCTCTACGACTCGGGCGCGTGGCTGTGTCACGGTGTGGTGTTCCGCGACATCGCGGCGGGCGGGCTCGGCAGCGTCGGCTTCGTGCGCGCGCTCGCGGCGTCGTCCGACGGATACTTCTACCAGCTCGGGTTTCGGCTCGGCCACGACCGGCTTCGCTATTACGCGCAGCAGTACGGGCTCGGCTCGCGGCTGGGCATCGACCTGCCCGGCGAGTTTCCCGGCAACTGGCCCACCGAAGAGTGGACGCAGAAGAACTATCACGTGCGGCTCGAGCCCAGCGACGTGTGCCAGCTCGCGATCGGGCAGGGCGCGATGCAAGCGACGCCGCTGCAGATGGCCAACGTCACCGCGACCGTCGTGAACGGCGGCACGCTCTACCGCCCGCACATCGTCGAAAAGATTCTCTCGCCGCGCGGGCGCGTGCTCAAGACGTTCGATCACGAAGTGATTCGCAAGGTGAACGTGACGGCGGAGTCGCTGCGCGAGGTGCATTCTGGGATGGACAAGGTCACGGATCCCGGCGGGACCGCGTACGGGCTCGCCATCGCCGGGCTGCCGTTCGGCGGGAAAACCGGGACGGCGGAAACCGAAGGCGGCCATGGGGCGAATACGACGTGGTTCGTTGCGTATGCGCCTACGAAGCATCCGAAGATCGCGCTCGCCGTGTATATGGAGAAGTCCGGCGGGTATGGGGCCAGTGTTGCGGCGCCGATTGCTCAGCATGTGATTGCGGAGTATTTTGGGCGGAAGATTCCGCCTATCTGAAAGCCGGCCTTGGTGGCAAGCGGAGTGCGGACGGTGCGGCGGCGGGGACGCTCCCTGCGCGCTTCCTGCGCTTCGGTCGCTCGGCGCTTCGGCGCTCTCGCCCATCCTGGGCTTCGCGCCTACGCGACGCCCCGCCGCCGCACCGTCCGCACTCCGCTCGGCACGGTTTGCGGTTTGCAGGTTCGCGCGGTTTTCGGGCGCGTGGTCGTGCGAGGGTTAGGTTAGCAGTTCTAGGACGCGGCGGATTTCGTTTGCGGGTTCGTCGATTCTCGCGACTAAATTGTTTTCTATGACGTCTTTGCGGTTCGCGCGTTGGAGGCCGTAGGCGGCGGCGAGGGCGACCGTCGTGTCCGCGTCGTGGAGGGCGCGTTCTAAGAGTTTGATGTCCGCGCGGCGCGATGCGCCGTCGACGGCGGCGTAGCGTTCGGCGATCACGTCCGACGTGTATGCGCGTTGCAACGTTGAGGCGACGTCGGTCGTGCAGTGGCCGAGCGATTCCAGTGCTGCTACGCGCAGGTCGCCCTCTTCTTCGTCGTATGCTTTGGCGAGGATGCTTGCGCACCAGGCGTCGCCGACGATGCCCAAGCCGTCGATCACGCGGCGGCGTTCGGCGTCGTCCAGGACGCCGGCGGCGGGGTCGACGAGTGCGGGCCAGGTGATCGCGTGCGCGATGAGCGCCGGCTCTGCGTGCGCCGGCGTCGGTTCGGCTTGCGGCTCCCACGTTGCGTCGGGCTCGTTGAGCTGCATCGTCTCGACGGGCGACGTCGCGGTCACGATCGGCTTCGGTTTGTCCGGTAGGAAACGCGAGATCGCGATCAGCCCGGTGCCGATGATGAAGAAGAAGATTCCGAAGATGAGGAATTCGCCGTGCGGGAGCTGGACGGCGAGCACGCTACGCTTTTGCGGCCGCCGCTTCGAGCACGTCGCGCAACGCCGCACGTACGTCGCGCAACGCGGCATCGAGCGCAGCGTTCTGCGTCCCGGCGAGGACGCGGTGGAACTCGTCGTTCGGCAGCGCGGCGACGTTCGTGAACGTCGCGACCAGCGCGCTGCGATACGCGTTCATTGCCTCGCCGCCCGGCGGCGTGACGAACGTCGTCGGCAGCATCTGCGCGAGGATCAGCCACGGGCGCGCGCTGCCGAGCGGGTCGGATTCCAATGACGCGACGAGCTGAACGAGGCGCTCGGTCTGGATCGGGCCTTCGAGCACGACGGTCGCCTCGCCGGCGTTCGTCTCTTCCGCTGCTTGCGCATCTTGCAGCGAGCGCACGAGCTCGATCAGCGCCTGCCGGCTGGAACGATCTTCGAGATCTTTGCCGGTCAGCGCGTAGCGCGGCATGCGCATCTTGATGAACAGGCGATCGATGACGCCGCGCAACGCCTCGCGCTCGGCCGCGAGCTTGCCCGGCACGTCGCCGTTGACGCCGACGAGCGCGGTCGGCAGCAGCGTGCGGATCGCGAACAGATGCGTGATCAGCCCGCCGTAATCGGACTGCTCGAGGAAACGCAGCGCGCGCTCGAGCGCGTCGTAGGCGAACACCAACCGAACGCGTTGCCGCACCGGAACCGGCGTGGGCGGCGGTGCCGCGGCAGCGACGGGTTCGGGCGCCGGCGGCGGCGCGAGCGGTAGCGACGGGCTCGGGTGTCGGCGGCGCGGCAGCCGCGCGACGGGCTCGGGTATCGGCGGCGGTGCGGCGGCCGCGACGGGTTCGGGCGTGGGCGGCGGTGCTACCGCAGCGACGGGTTCGGGTGTCGGCGGCGGTGCTACCGCAGCGACCGGCTCGGGCGCCGAAGGCGGGCGGCGGCGGCCGCGGACGCGGCGCGCCGGCGGCGGGGCGGCCGCGGCTAGCGGCGGCGTGACGGCGATGGCCGGCGGTTCGGGGGCCGGTGCGGCTTCAGCGACCGCGGTCGATCCGGCGAACGGGGCGGCTTCGGCGATCGGTGCCTCGGCTCGCGGCGCGGCTTCCAAGGCCGGCGCAGGTTGACCGGGCCGTGGTGCTTCGAGGACCGGCTCCGGAGCGGCCGGAGCGGCGGATGCCGAGGGGGCTTGGGCGGCGGCGACCTCGTCGACGCGTTCCGGTTGCTCGGGCAACGCCGCCACCGGGCCCGCCGCGACGTCCGCGTCGGGCATGGCGATTTCGGGCGGCGCGGTTTCGGTGCGCGCGGGCGGTACGACGGCGGCCGGGCGTTCCGGAGCGGCGGTGCGTGCTCGGCGGCGCGGCCGGCTTTCGGCGGCGCGGCTACATCAAGCGGCGTCCGCGCCGGTGCTGGGGCGATGGCTCGGGGGCGGGGGCTTCCGCCGGGGCGACGGGGTGATCGGGGGCGGAGGTTGGGCGACCGGCGGCGGGGCGACCGAAGGCGGGGTTTGGACGACCGGGGGCGGGGCGACCGGCGGTGGAGTTTGCGCGGCCGGCGGGCTGGGCGACCGGGTGGGGCGGCGGCTCGACGACCGGGGGTGGGGCCGGTGGTGGCGGGGCCGGGGTGAAGCGCGCTTCGATCGCTTCTTCGTCGTAGCGGAACGTCGCGCGGTCGGGTGGTGCCGGGGCCGGTGGGGGCGGGGCCGGCGGCGGTTCGGCCAGGGGCGGCGGCAGGGCGGCGAACGGTGGCGGGAGTTGGATCTGGGCGGCGCGGCGCTGGTCGGCGATGTCTTGGAGGACGTCGGCGGTGCGCGGGGCGATGCCCGAGACCGAGAACGGCAGGCCGCTTGCGCGTACCGCGAAGGCCGGCGTCGAGCGGACCCGGACGGCAGGCGACGAGATGGCGAGCGTGCCGCCGCCGTCCCAGGCGAGGTCGAGGTGGGCGTCGATCAGGGTGCCGGCGGCCAGCGGCGTGTTGACGATCGTGCCGTAGCGGACGACCACCTCGACGCCGGGGTCGACGTCTTCGAGGACCAGGCCCGGCTTCGACCACAGGACCGAGCCGCCGTCGACGTCCAGCAGCGGGACGTCGTTGACCAGCGTCGAGCCCGGGAGGTAGGCGGTGTGCGGCGGGA
The DNA here is from genome assembly GCA_963723635.1 of Vulcanimicrobiota bacterium. Taxonomy (GTDB): domain Bacteria; phylum Vulcanimicrobiota; class Vulcanimicrobiia; order Vulcanimicrobiales; family Vulcanimicrobiaceae; genus Vulcanimicrobium. Next base: position 108,818 of record CAVRRP010000019.1, read on the forward strand.
GCTGGCCGCGCAGGACGAGGCGGCTCGCGGCGCCGTCGCCGGTGTTGCGGACGCTCAGGCGGACGTAGAGCGGCTCGCCCGCGTCGACCGTCTCCGACGGTTGCGTGCGCAGCGCACGCGCCTTGGTCGAAGCGCGGTTCCGCGATCGTCGGGATCGTGACCGGGGCCAGCGCGAGCGGCAGCAGGCCGACCGCTTCGAGGCGGCCGTTGACGGTGATGGCCGTGCCGCGGGCGACCAGGCGCGCGAGGCGCAGGCGGACCGTCGCCTCGGCGCGCGCGCCGGGCTGGATGTCGCCGAACAGGACCGTCGTGCCGACGCGGGTCGCGCCGTCGACGGCTTCGATGCGCGCGTCGTCGGTGATGTCGAGGTGGAGGCGCGCGTCGCGGGCGGCGTCGGTGCCTTCGTTGACGACGACGACCTGGACGTCGCCGTGGCCGCTCGGGCGCAGCGGCTCGCCGGCCGGGTAGGCCATCGTCGAGGCGCCGGGCGCGAAGCGCGGGCGCGAGCGGACCAGCAGCTCGAGCTGGCCCAGCACGGCCGGCGCCGTCTGGTCGTTCTCGAGGCGGGCGCGCAGGCGGATCGCGAAGCGGTCGGCGATCGGCGACGCGACGGTGCCGGCGAGCGTGAACGTGCGCGCCGCGCCGGGCGCGAGCGTGCCGACGTCGATGCCGGCGGGCTGCACGCGCGCCTCGCCGCCGCCGTCGGCGTAGCGCAGCAGCTGCAGCACGGGGTCGGCTTCGATCACGATGCGCACGCCCGTGGCCTGCGCCGTACCGTCGTTGGCGATGCGGATCGTGCTGCGCACTTCGCTGCCCGGCGTGACCTGCGCGGAGCCGTCGAGCGTGAGCGTGTTGCGCGCTTCGAGGAAGCGCGGCGACGAGCGGACCGTGAGCGTGCGCTCGAACGTGCGCGAGCCCGTCGACCACTGCAGCGAGCCCGCGACCGGCAGCGGCGTGCCGTCGACGGCGGGCGAGACGACGTACGCGTCGATCGCCGCTTCGACGCGGCGGCCCGCGTCGATGCGCGCGAACACGAACGAGCCCGGGCGTGTCGCTTTCGCTGACGGACCGGCCGTCGACCGCGCGCGAGCCCGGCGCGTAGCGCAAGCCTTCGGGCAGCGTCAGCCGAACGCGCGCGTCTTCCGCGGCGCAGGTGCCGTTGTTTTCGGCGATCAGGCCGACGCGCACGCGGCGGCCCGGTTCGACCTCGCTGGGCGCGTCGACGACGAGCCGGGTCGCTTCCGTGTCGAAGCGGCTTGCGCTGCGGACCGTGAGCTCCGCGCGGGCCAGCTCGAACTCCGCGGTCTCCGCCGATGCGACCGCGCCGCCCAGCACGATGCGCGTGTTGTCGTCGAGCGGCGAGTCGATGCGGGCGCGGTATTCGACCACCAGCGTCGCGCCGGCGGCGAGCGCGGGTGACGCGACCGTCGCGTTGCCGAAGCCGAACGGGTCGCCGCCGCGCTCGTCGATGGGGACCTCGCGGCCGTCGATGCGCGCGCTGCCTTCGATGTACGTCGTGCGGTCCGGCACGGGCAGGACGACGACGACGTCGTGCGCGGTCGCGTGGCCGCTGTTGCGCACGCGCGCCGTCGCGACGATCTCTTCGCCCGGCTCCGCGACGCGCACGGCTTCGAGCGACGCGACGGTCTCGGGGTTTTCGAGCTGCGGCGCGCTGCTCGCGACCAGGCGCACGACGTTGGAGCCGATGACGTCCGTCTCGTTGCTCGCGAGCGCCGCTTGCAGCTCCAGCGCCGCGCCGTTCTCGATGGTCGGCGCGACGACGTACGCCAGCGCGATGCGGCGCTCGACGCCGGGCGGCACCTCGCCGGCGTCGGTGCCGTTGGGGCTCAGCAGGCTCGTCTCGCCGCGGACGTCGTCGAGCGCGCGGTCGTCGATGCGCGCGCTGCCGGGGACGTAGCGCAGGCCGTCGGGGAGGTTGAACCGGACGCGCAGCCCGGTCGCCGCGGCGCCGCCGAAGTTGTAGAACGCGAACGTGGCGCGGACGGTCGTTCCAGGTTCGACCGTTCGGTCGGGAGAAACGACGAGCGTTCTCAGCCCTTCCGGTAGCGACGGTGCGCCCGGGGCGAATACTTCCGTCAGCGTCCGCATCAGTTCCGCCCCCGTTCGGCGATCTCCGGTCGCCGACCTCGCTTGAAAGTTCCCATGACGACCATCGCTCACCACTCCGACTACCTCTGCGCCGCCGCGGCCCGGCTCGGCTCCGAGAGCGCCTTCGAAGTCCTCGCCCGCGCGAAGGCGATCGAGGCCGGCGGACGGCGCGTCGTTCATATGGAGATCGGCGAACCCGACTTCGATACTCCAGACCATATCAAGCGAGCCGGCATCCGGGCGATCGAGGAAAACTACAGCCACTACACGCCGTCGGCCGGCATCCCCGAGCTGCGCGACACGATCGCCGCCTACGCGAGCGCCTTCCGCGGCCTCGCCGACCCGTACACCCGCGAGCACGTCGTGGTGGGCGCCGGCGCCAAGCCGATCATCTGGAACCTGCTCTCCGCGCTGCTCGACCCGGGCGACGAGCTGCTCTACGCCGATCCCGCCTATCCGGCGTACGCGTCCGCGGCGAGCTATCTCGAAGCGAAGCCGATCCCGGTCAACCTGCTCGAGTCGCGCAACTGGCGCCTCGACCTCGACGAGCTGGCCGCGAAGATCACGCCCGAAGACCAAAGCCGTCGTCATCAACTCGCCGCACAATCCCACCGGCGGCGTGCTCACGCGCGAGGACCTCGAGACGATCGCGGCGCTCGCGCAGCGGCACAATTTCCTGGTCATCGCGGACGAGATCTACTCGCGCAACATCTACGGCCCCACGTTCGAGTCGATCACGAAGATCGACGGCATGCGCGAGCGCACCATCATCGTCGACGGCTTCTCGAAGGCGTACGCGATGACGGGCTGGCGGCTGGGCTACTGCATCGCGCCCGAAGAGATCGCCAAGCGCGTGACGCTGTTCAACAACAACACGTTCTCGTGCGTCGCGACGTTCGTGCAGCGCGCCGGGCATCGCGGCGCTCACCGGCGACGACGCGCCCGTGCAGTCGATGAACGCGACGTTCCGCGAGCGCCGCGACGCGATCGTGTCGGGCCTCAACGCGATCCCGAACGTGTCGTGCACGATTCCGGAAGGCGCGTTCTACGCGTTCCCCAACGTGTCGAAGCTCACGACCGACGACCGGCACCTCGCGAAGTGGCTGCTGGAGAACGCGGGCGTCGCGTGCCTGGGCGGTTCGAGCTTCGGCGCCGCCGGCAAAGGCTATCTCCGCTTCTCCTATGCGGCCAGCCTCGACGACATCGGCTGGGCGCTGGAGCAGCTGCGCGAGGCGCTGCCCCGCTACTCCGCGTAACGATCCAGACACGAAACGATCACGCCGGAGAGCTAGACTGGTCGCATGGAACCGACGGGTGCGGACACACAACTGATCCTCGCGGCGCTCGCCGAAGGCTTCACCGGGCTGAACCGCCGCGCCGACGACGCGCACGGCCGCCTCGTCGACGGCATCGAGCAACGGCTGGACGCGCACGACCTGCGGTTCGACGACCTGCACGGGCTCATCGTCACGGTCAAGGAAGCCGCAGAGCTTCAGTCGGCCCGCATCGACGCGCACGATCGGCGCTTCGACGAGCTGCACATGCTCGTCATGACCGTCAAGGAAGCCGCGGAGCTTCAGTCGACCCGCATCGACGTATTGACGAACCGGGTCGACAGCTGGATCGCGGCGCACCGGACGTGTCGACAGCTCGAGCGGCGCATGGAACGCGGGTTCGCTCGCGTAGACGAGCGTTTCGCCCGCGTAGACGAGCGCTTCGAGGCGCTCACGAGGGAGATGCGCGCCGGTTTCGCGGTGGATGCACTTCGATGCTTCGCCGAGATGCGGCGCGGCTTCGAGGAGATCGGCCGAACCAGGCGCCGCGGACCGAAGCGAGAGGACTAGAGTCGACGAGCGCGAAGCCTTCGCATCGGCGGAGGTCGGTCGATTCATCGGAATCGAATCGGAACGGCATGGCACGCGCGGTCGTCTTCTCCGGCATTCAGCCCACGGGCGGCATCCACATCGGAAACTATTTCGGTGCGGTCAAGCACTGGGTCAGCGGACAAAACGAGGCGCTGAACATCTTCTGCCTCGTCGACATGCACGCGCTCACCGTGCCCCAAGAGCCCCAGACGCTCCGCAGCCAGATCATCGAGACGGCGACCGTCCTGCTCGCGGCCGGGATCGATCCGGCCAAGTCGCGGCTGTTCGTGCAGAGCGACGTGCACGAGCACGGCGAGCTGACGTGGTATCTGTCGTGCGTCGCGTCGATGGGCCAGCTCAACCGTATGACGCAGTTCAAAGAAAAGTCGGAGGCGCAGAAGGGTGAGGTGCGCGTCGGTCTCTTCACCTATCCGGTGCTGATGGCGGCAGATATCCTGCTCTATCGCACGACGCACGTTCCGGTCGGCGAAGACCAGAAACAGCACATCGAGATCACACGCGATATCGCGCAGCGGTTCAATGCAACGTACGGCGACGTGTTCGTGCTGCCGCAGCCGGCCATTCCCAAAACCGGCGCGCGGATCATGGGGCTCGACGATCCCACCAAGAAGATGTCGAAGAGCGTGCCGGGGTCGTTGCATGCGGTCCGCGTGCTGGATTCACCGGATCAGATCAAGAAGACGGTGATGTCGGCCCAGACGGACAGCGGTCGGGACGTGCGCGTCGACCCGGCCCGGCCCGGCGTGACGAACCTGCTGACGATCTACATGGCGGCGACCGGCGCGACGGTCGAGCAGACCGAAGCGCATTTTGCGAACGCCCGCGGCTACGGGGACGTGAAGAAAGAACTCGTCGACATTCTCGTCGAGACGCTGCGACCGCTACGGGACCGCTATGCCGAGCTTTCGGCCGATCCGGCTACGGTGCGCGACGTGCTGCGCCGTGGTGCTGCAGCCGTGCAGCCGACCGCGCACGAGACTGCGACTGCCGTGAAACGTGCGATGGGCGTCGGCAGCGGGAGGCTGATCGGCCGATTGTTTGCGTTCAGCCGAGCGACGTCGACGCGCGTGCCGGCGAATGCGATGCCGCGGACGATCGCTTCGCGGACGCGATGGCGTGCGTGTTCGATTGCTTCGCCGAGGTTGGCGCCGCGCGAGAGACATGCGGCGATCGTCACCGCGAGGAGATCGCCCGTTCCGCGTAGCGTGCCCGCGATGCGCGGGGAGCGAAATTCGTGCGTGCCGTTGGCGTCAGCGAGGACGTCTATGGCATCGCCGGTGAGATGGCCGCCCTTGACGAGCACCGTCTGCGGCGCCAAATGCGCGCAGTGCGGTTGCTGCATCGTGCATAGCGTTGACGTCATCGATCGGGCGGCCGAGAAATGCGCTCGCTTCGCCGAGGTTCGGCGTGATCAGCGTTGCTCGAGCGAAGAGCGTGTCGCGTAACGCGACGCGCGTTGCGTCGTCGGCGAGTGCGTCGCCGCCGCTTGCGGCGAGCACCGGGTCGACGACGACGGGAATGCCGGGGTACGCAGCGAGGCCGTCGGCGACAGCGCGTACCGCTTCCGCGGAGACGAGTGCGCCCACGTGAAAGGCGCGGACGTTCGCGGCGCGCAGCGCGTCGAACTGCGCCCGAATCGTTGCGGCGCCGACCGGGACGCAAGCGCGCACGTGATCTGCGTCTTGTGCGGTGATCCCGGCGACCACGCAGACCGGGCGCACCGATTCATCGGCGAGCGCGAGGAGCGCAAACGTCAGGCCCGCGAACGCCAGCGGGTGCGTCGTGCCGACGGTGGCGACGACCGTCATGCCGGCGCGCCGTTCCAGCGGACGATCAGCTCGCGGGCGGCCGATTCGGGGTCGCCTTGCATCAAGCCGGAGAGCACCGCCGCCATGCGCGCACCCGTCTCGCGGACCCGCGCGACGTTCGCGAGGCCGATGCCGCCGATCGCCGCGCACGGTAACGGCGTCGCCTCGGCGACCGCGCGAATGCCGCTGAGGCCGATCGGGAGGCCGGCGTCGTCTTTCGACGGCGTTGCGAAGGCCGGGCCGGCGCCTATGTAGTCGATGAGTGCCGGGTCGGCGGCGCGCGCTTCTTCGGGGGTGCCGCACGAGAGGCCGATGATGCCGTCGCGAAGCGCGGCGCGCACGGCGCGCACGTCGAGCGCCGCTGCGTCTTCCTGGCCGAGGTGGACGCCGTCGGCGAGGCGCGCTAGGCGGACGTCGTCGTTGACGATCGCGATGCCGCCGGCGGCGCGAACGCGCGTGACGAGCGCGATGAGCGTTGCGCCGTCGATGCCGCTTTTGGCGCGGATCTGGATGAGACGGATTCCGCCGCGCAGCAGCGCCTCGGTGAACGCGACCGGTTCAACGCGGTCGGGATCGACCAGCGCGTAGACGCCCCGCAAACGCGAACGAGGAGCGTCGCCGCTCCTCGTCGTCGTCATCTCCCGTAGCGCCTGCCTTATTGCAGCGGGTTCTGCGGGTTCACCACAGCGACCGTAATCGACCCCGGCGGGCCCGTCGGAACGAACGTCGTGCCAAGCCCGCTTCCCGTGATCTTGCCGGGCTGCGCGCTGACGGTCACACAGTACGGATAGTTCGGCGTGACGCCCGTCGCGCCGGTCGGTACTGGAAGGATCGTCGGCGGGAAGAAGATGATGTTCGCCTCGTTGACGGGGTCGATCGCGATGTAGATCCCGAAGTCGGCCGTGTACGGCGTCGTCGTGACCGGCGGGCCGGGCATGGTGACCGTGACCGACGCGCACGGCTTCGTCTGGCCGAACGTGTTGAAGATGTAGCTGTCGCCGGTCGTCAGCGCCGCGCTCCACCGGTAGTTGTTGCCCGAGAGCAGGCCGTTTTGCGACCCGTGCACCTGGGTGGCGCTCAGCGCTAGGCCGGCGCCTGGCAGGACGCGCGCGATGTTGGACGGCGCCGCGACGGTGATGATCACGTGATCGGGGGTCGGGTTGTCTCCGCCGAAGCCGAGGACCGAGCCGCCCCCGCTGTTGCTGCAAGCGCTGAGAGCAACGCTCAAGACGGCGGCGAGGGAGAGGACGAAGCGACGCATGGATGCGACTCCCGTGGGAACGGAAAAACGTCGGCGCCTTCTTCCAAAGGCCGCCGCCGGGCGGTGCGACCGTTCCGTAGCCCGCAAGTCGGTTCCTCTCTCGACTAAGTCGACGGCGTGATGGGGACGGTCAGGTCGAACGGCTCGTCGGCGCCGTCGCGCAATGCCGGCGCAAGCGTGAGCGACCAGGAACGTTTCACGTCGCCCAGGCGCGACGCCGTGAACGCCAGCGAGCCGGTGTACTGCGCATTGGGCGCGAGCGGCACGCCCTGGAAGAGTGCCTTATCGGTGACGGTCCAGTTCTTGGTCGACAAAATCCGGTAGACGCCGCCGCGGTCGTCGCGCAGCACGCTCTTGCCGTACGGCAAGACGGTGACGTAGTTGGGGCCGAGGTTTGCGAACGTGACGACGACGTCGATCCGGTCGGGAAAGAAGTCGACCTTCTTCACCGTCACGCGCAAGCCGGAGACGTCCACCGTCGACTTGGACGAGAACGCGCGGTACGGCTTGCCGGGATCCTTGACGTGCAGCCCGCCGTGCTCGGGCAATACGCCCAGCGGCACCGTGGCATCGACCTGCCGGCGTTTGTCGGTCGCATGGTCGACGTACGCGATGCGCTCGCGCACGAAGTACACGCGGCCGCGGTCGTCGCCGCGCGCGCCCGCGAGCGATGCGCGCTGCAGCACGACGCCGTCCGCGGTGAAGACGCTGCGAAACGACGCGGCGTCGCCGTAATATTTCCGCTCGTCGTCGGTGAGCAGCGCGAACGCAGCGTCGTAGCGCCCCGCGCGCAGCGCCTCGACGTATTTCCGCACCACCGCGGTCTGCGCGTTGTTCGGCACGGGTCCGTACTCCACGGCGCGCCGCGGTGCGGGCGTGGCGCCGAGCGCCGCGAGGCAGACCAACGCGCACGCGGCGCACGCGAACGTTCTGGCGCCGGTTTCTCCCAGCATTCTCAGGGCGATTCTCCCAGCAGCAGTTCACCGATGCGTACGAGATCCGACGAATCGGCGTACCGGAGCTCAATCGTTCCGCCGCGCTCGTGCTGCACGATGCGCACCTGCGTGGCAAATTTGTAGCGCAGGCGTTCGACGAACGCGTCGTCGTCGCTGCTCGCGCGCTGCGCCGTCGCGTTCGCGCGAGCGCGTTTCGGGGCGGCGTCCTGCGCAAGTTTTTCCAGCGCGCGCACCGATAATTCTTCGTCGACGGCGCGGCGCGCCATCGGTTCGCGCCGTTCGGGCGGGAGCGCGAGCAGCGCGCGACCGTGACCGGCGGTCAGCTTGCCCTCGCGGACGTATTGTTTGATCGAATCGGAGAGCGACAGCAAACGCAGCGCGTTTGCGATGGAAGGGCGGCTCTTGCCGACGCGTTCCGCGACTTGCTCTTGCGTGAACTCGTAGGTTTCCATCAGGTGCGCGAAGCCCATCGCCTCTTCGAGCGCGTCGAGGTTCTCGCGTTGCAAGTTCTCGATGATCGCGACTTCGAGCGCTTCACGGTCGTCCGACGGCCGCACGATGGCGGGAATTGTTTGCAGCCCCGCCGCCTGCGACGCGCGCAGCCGCCGCTCGCCGGCGATCAGCTCGTAGCCGCCGCCGCGCTCGCGCACGATCACCGGCACGAGCACGCCGAACGACGCGATCGACGCGCGCAGCTCCTCGAGCGCCGCGGGATCGAACGTCGTGCGCGGCTGGTGCGGGTTGGGCCGAATCTGCGCGAGCGGGATCTGCTGAAGGTCGCGCTTGGGCGGCGCCGCTGCCGTCGTTACGTCGGCCGTGCCGCCATCGCCCAGCAGGGCGCCCAGGCCGCTTCCGAGTCCGCGCTTGCTCACGCAACCAGTTCCTTTGCGAGAGAAAGGTACGCCTGCGCGCCGCGGCTTTTCACGTCGAAAAGAATCGCCGGCTTCCCGTACGATGGCGCTTCCGACAGGCGGATGTTGCGCGGAATCTGCGTCTGGAACACGCGGTCCGGAAAGTAGCGGTGGACTTCCTCGAGCACTTCGGTCGCAAGCTTGGTACGTCCATCGAACATCGTGATCAACACGCCGCGGATCGCGAGCTCGGGATTAAGGCCTTCCTTGATGCGCCGGACGATCGCCACCAGCTGGCTGAGCCCTTCGAGCGCGTAGTACTCCGCCTGCACCGGAATGATGACTTCCTGAGCTGCGGTCAGCGCGTTGATCGTCAGCAGTCCGAGCGACGGCGGGCAGTCGATCAGCACCACGTCGTAGTCGCGCAAGACCGCGGAAAGGGCCGATTTCAAGCGGTTTTCACGCTGCAGCGCCGAGACGAGCTCGATCTCGGCGCCGGCGAGGTTCAGCGTCGCGGGGACGATGAAGAGGTTCTCCACCTCGGTCGGTCGCGCGACGTCCTTCACCGCGGCATGCTGCAGCAGCACGTTGTAGATGTCGCGGTCCACGGCGCGCTTGTCGATGCCCACGCCTGTCGTGGTATTTCCCTGCGGGTCGATGTCGACGACGAGTACGCGCCGGCCGAGCAGCGCGAGGGACGCGCCGAGGTTCACGGCGGTCGTCGACTTGCCCACCCCGCCCTTTTGATTGACGATCGCGATCACGCGGGCCGTCGTCTGCTCCTGAACAACCAACGAGGCGAACCTTATCTCAGGACGCGCGGAAAATGCTCGTCGATGTAGCGTTCCGCACGCTCCGCGAGCAGGCCCGCCTCGTTCCGAGACGGGTCGTCCGTGACCTCCTCGAACAGCGCGTGGAGTACCTCGCCGACCCGCCGGTCGCCGCGGAATCCCGGCGGCGCCAGGCCCGTGCGCTCGAACATCGCCACGACGACGTCGCCCGAGATCGCGAGATCTCGGATGCTGAACGGCGGGCTCTCCGCCAGCACCGCCGCGACCCGTGCCTCGAAGCGCTCGTTCGTGTCGTCGCGCTTGCGCAGGCCCGACCCGTCGATGTCCGCCCACCGCAGCGCGAAGAGGCGGTCGAGATGGTCCGCGCCGATCCGCCGGACAAACCGTCGGAGCGTGTTGCTCTGCGCGTCGGGGTCGGCGTTGTACATGTGATGGCGGACGAGGTGCGTGACGGTGTCGACGGTGTCGTTGGGAAGCCGCAGGCGCCCGAGCATCGCCGGGACCATCTCGGCGCCCACCTGCTCGTGCTGGTAGAACGTGTTGCCGCGCCCGTCGGGCCGCGGCGCCGCCGTTCGGGGCTTGCCGACGTCGTGCAAAAGCGCCGCAAGCCGCAGCGTGACGTCGCCGGCCGGCACGGCGTCCAGCGTTGCGAGGTTGTGGCGGTAGACGTCGTAGGCGTGCCACTCGTTCTGATCGACCTCGACCCCCTCGAGCAGCTCCGGCCAGACGTGCGCGAGCACCCCCGTGGCGCGCAAAATTTCCAGCCCGACCGAAGGCGCAGGCGCGGTCAGGAGCTTGGCGATCTCCTCGCCGATCCGCTCCGGTGACACCGTCGTGACGAGGGCCGCGGCGGCGCGCATCGCAGCCTGCGTGCGCTCGGTCGGCACGTAACCGAACCGGGCCGCAAACTGGGCCGCGCGCAGCAATCGCAACGCGTCTTCCTCGAAGGTGGCTTCAGCGACGATGTCGATCCGCCCGGCTCGGATGTCGGCGACGCCGCCATAGGGGTCCACGATCGCGTCGTCGCCGAGGCGCCGCGCGATCATGTTCATGCGAAAATCGCGCCGGCCCAGGTCGTCCTCGAGGGGGACGCCGGGACCAGCCTCGACGTCGAAGTCTTTGTGCCCGACGCCGGTGGACCGCTCGCGGCGCGGCAACGCGATGTCGGCTTGTCCGGAGGCATGCCGGAATTTCAGAACTGCGAACGACGCGCCGACCACGTCGACCCGCCCTACGGCCTGCAGTTTTGCGAGCAGGTCGGCTTGCGAGACGCCGGTGACGACATAGTCGAGGTCTTTCGGCGGCCGCTCAACGCCGTCGAGACGCGCTCGAAACTCATCCCGCACACGCCCGCCTACCGCAAAGGCCTCGGCCGGCGCGAGAACAGCGGCCAAGATGTCGTCGAGTGGATGTCGCACGGCTTGCTGATTGTACCGTAGGCCGCAATGTTCCACGTTTTACCTATCGGTGAAACAGAGGGGTGAGGAGTCTGTTTCACGGATATGTAAAACGTGGAACATACGATTCGACGCCCAACGGTCGATGCGTTCGAAGCAGGTCTCATGCTGGGGTTGCTCATCGGCGAAGGTCACTTCGGCGGCGATAACAAGCAAGCCCAAGTCACGCTCAAGATGCATATCCGGCACGAGCCACTACTCAGGTGGGTGAATGAACGATTTCCTTACGCTCGCTTGTATGGCCCCTACAGCTATGACGGCCGGGACTTCTTCCAGCTCATGTGGCGCGGAACGCAACTCCAATACGGGCTGATGCCGTGGCTGGAAGCCACCCGATGGCCTGAAATCGATCCGCACTCATACGCTCGATATTGCGCGATGAAAGTGCGTCATGGATTGAACGACGTGCCCCTGTATGCTCGCCCTACTTTCAAGGGCTCACTCCTACCGGCATGGGAACCAATGGCTCGGCCGACGGACGCGCCCGCGGCATCTGAACGCGATTAAACGCAGAGCGGGCGCTTGGCCGGGACGCCGTTCTTGCGCGGGAAGCGCGGGCTCGTCGGCGCGCGTTTCGCCAAGATCACGATGCGGCGCTCGCCGTCGACCGGACGCTCCTCGACCAGTTCCGCACCAAGGACGAGCGCGGCGTCGGCACGGCGTTGCGTTCGGCCGTCTCCAGCGAGCCGCGCTGGAGCAGCGCTCGGCCGCCGACGGCGAGGAACGGAACCGTCAGCTCGGCGACGGTGGGCGCGGCGGCGACGGCCCGGGCCGTCGCCGTCGGCGAATCGCTCGCGGTACGCCGGGTCGCGCGCGCGTCCTCGGCGCGCGCCGCGACGATTTCGCCGTCGAGCCCGAGCTCGGTCAGCGCGTCGGCCAAAAACGCCGCGCGCTTCTTGATCGGCTCGAGCAGCGTCACGCGGACGCCGGTCGCCAGCGCGAGCGGGATGCCCGGGACGCCGTTGCCGGAGCCGACGTCGATCGAGCGGGCCGATGACGTCGGCGGCGAGCGTCAGCGCATCGACGATGTGCGCAGCGAACGCCGCGCCGTCTTTTGCGCCCGTCAGGTTTAGCCGGCGGTTCGCGGCGAGGACGAGCGCCGCGTAGACCGCGAGGCGTTCCGCCAGCGGCTCTGTCGACGCCGGCAGCCCGCAATGCGACGAGCGCGGCCGCATCGGGCAGCGGGGTCACGCGATGCGGGCCTTCGGCTCGATCACGCGAGGACGGGGCGTGCTTGCCGTCAAGCGGTGGACGTGGACGCTGACGAGGGCGACGTCCGACGGCGTGATGCCCGGGATCCGCGCCGCGGCGCCCGAGCGTGCGCGGCCGGACGCGCTCGAGCTTCTCGCGCGCTTCGCGCGACAGCGCGCGGATCGACGCGTAGTCGAGATCGCCAGGCAGAGCGACGGCTTCGTCGCGGCCGGCGCGGTCGATCGCCAGCTGCTGACGCCGCACGTAGCCGTCCATCTTCAGCTCGATCTCGACGCGCGCGGCGATCTCCGGGTCCGTGTCCGGCCGGAAAGCGGTCGAGAACGTCGCGCGACCGTGACGTCGGGGCGGCGCAGCGCGTCGGCAAGCGTCGCTCCAGGAAGAAGGTTGTCCTGCCAACGACAATTGCGCCGAGCCGCAGCGTCTCCGCGTGCCGGCGGCCGCGCTCGAGCGCTTCGCGCCGCTCGACGAACCGCTCCCACGCCGCGTCGTCGACGAGGCCGAGCTCGCGGCCGACCGGCGTCAGCCGCAGGTCGGCGTTGTCGTGGCGCAGCATCACGCGGTGCTCCGCGCGCGACGTCAGCATGCGGTACGGCTCGTCGACGCCGCGCGTCACGAGGTCGTCGATCAGCACGCCGATGTACGACGTCTCGCGGCCGAGCCGCAGCGGCGCGTCGCCGTGCGCGCGGCGCGCCGCGTTGATGCCCGCGATCAGCCCTTGCGCGGCGGCCTCTTCGTAGCCGCTCGTGCCGTTGAGCTGGCCGCAGTGGAACAGGCCCGCGACGCGGCGCGTCTCCAGGCTCGGATCGAGCTCGGTCGGCGCGACGAAGTCGTACTCCACCGCGTAGCCCGCGCGCAGCATCACGACGCTTCGAAGCCGGGCAGCGTGCGCAGCATCGCGAGCTGCACGTCGGCGGGCAGCGACGTCGAGAAACCGCCGACGTAGAACGTCGGCTCGTCCCAGCCTTCGGGCTCCACGAAGATCTGGTGCGTCGGGTTGTGCGCGAACTTGACGACCTTGTCTTCGATCGACGGGCAATAGCGCGGCCCGATGCCGCGGATGAGATCGAGCCCGTACAGCGGCGAGCGGTGCAAGTTCTCGCGCACGAGCGCGTGCGTGCGCTCGTTGGTGTCGACGATCCAGCACGGCAGCTGCGGTCCCGCGAACGCGCGCGGGCTCGCGTACGAGAACGGCAGCGGCGTCGCGCTCGGCGGCTGCACGGCCATCGCGGCGAGGTCGAGCGACGTGCGGTCGACGCGCGGCGGCGTGCCGGTTTTCAAGCGCCCCAGCGGAAATCCGAGCCGCGCGAGCGCGGCGCTCAACCCGACCGCGGGCGCTTCGCCGAAGCGGCCTTCGGCGCGCACCTCGTCGCCGCGAAAGGTCTTGCCGCCCAGAAACGTGCCCGTCGCGAGCACGACGTTGGGCGCGCGCAGCGTGCGGCCGTCGGCGAGCGCGACGCCGCGCACCGCGCCGCCCGCGACGACGAGGTCCTCCGCCATCCCGCGCACGACGGTGAGGTTCGGCTGCGCGGCGATCGTCGCGCTCGCGACGCGCACGTAGCCGGCTTGTCCGCGAGCGCGCGCAGCGCGCGGACCGACGGGCCTTTCGATTCGTTGAGCACGCGCGAATGCAGCGACACGCGGTCGGTCACGCGCGCCATCGCGCCGCCGAGCGCGTCGATCTCGCGCACGAGCTGGCCCTTCGCGCTGCCGCCGATCGACGGGTTGCAGGCGAGCGTGCAGATGCGGTCGGGATCGCCGGTCACCAGGATCGTTTGCGCGCCGAGGCGCGCGGCCGCGAGCGCGGCTTCGAACCCGGCGTGGCCGCCCCCGACGACGATCACGGCGGCGTCGTCGCCGCGTGTCTGGATGGTCATCACGGTGCGCGCGAACGCTTCGTCGCGCACGCCGGAATCGCCGCTACGGCTGGCCCGGCGGCGCCTTTTCCGCGCCGCCGGGGTTCGAAGGATCATCATGGCCGATCCCGCTCGCCGCTTGGCAAGCAACGCCGGCGGACCGCTGTTCGTCGACGCGTCGTGCATCGATTGCGATGCCTGCCGCCAGCTCGCGCCGGCGACGTTCGCCGAGCGCGGCGACGCATCGGCGGTCGCGCTGCAGCCGCGCACCGACGCGGAGCTCGCCGCCGCGCTGCGGGCGCTCGTCGCCTGCCCGGTCGGCGCGATCGGCGACACGGCGCACCGGCCCGTCGCGGACGCAATCGCGTCGTTCCCGCTGCGCATCGACGGGCCCGTGTCGTACCTCGGCTTCAACGCGCGAGAGTCGTACGGCGCGAACGCGTACCTGCTCGAGCACGCCGGCGGAAACTGGATGATCGACAGCCCGCGCTGGAATCCGGCACTCGCGCACGCGCTCGCCGCGCGCGGCGGCGTGCGGTACGTGTTCCTCACGCATCGCGACGACGTCGCCGACGCTGCGCGCTATGCGGCGCACTTCGGCGCGCAGCGCATCATCCACGCCCGCGACCGCTCCGCGCAGCGCGACGCGGAGATCGTCGTCGACGGCGACGACGCGATCGCGTTCGGCGACGTCACCGTGATCCCGACGCCGGGCCACACGCGCGGTCACTGCGTCCTCCACCACGCGGCCTATCTGTTCAGCGGCGACCACCTCGCGTGGGACCGCGACGCGCACGCGCTCTCGGCACACCGCGACGTGTGCTGGTACGACTGGCCGGCGCAGCTCCGCTCGGTGGCGAAACTGACGGCGTACAACGTCGAGTGGCTCTTGCCCGGCCACGGCGAGCGCGTTCGGCTCGACGCCGCAGTCATGCGCGAAGCGATGCGCGCCGTCGTCGCGCGCGGCTGAGCCGGCGTTCAGCCGCGTTCGACGGCGAAGTCGAAGCAGCCCCACGCCGGATTGCGCACGTGCACGCGCGCGACGGCCGCGTCGCCGAACTGGTCCGCGAGCGTCTGCTCGGCATCGACGCCGTCGGCGAGCATCGCAGCGTGAATCGCGCCCTGCGCGTCGTACGCGCGAAACACCAGCCGGCGCGACCGGAAATCGGGCGGGAACACGTCCCGCGCGCGATACGGCTCGCACGCGTCGGCGTGGACGAAGACCGGCCCCGTCTCGGCGTACGGGCCTTCGGTCAGCGAACGGGCGGTGCGCGAAAAGGATCAGCCGCGTACCGCGCGGCGTGACGTTCAGGCACGACCGGCACGGTGCCGTGTCGCTGTCGGATACCTGCACCTGCAACGCGTTGCCGTGCCCGTCGCGCAGCGTCGTGCGCACCGCGTGCACGGTCGCTTCGTCGATCGGGACATATCGAAAGCTCGTCATGGGTCAACGATATCGTGATGCACGGCGCCGGCATCCCGCACGTTGCGCACGCATTCAGCGGCGCATCGCGTCCGGTGCGAGCGGCGGTGCCACGCGCGTCGGTGCGCTACCGCGTATCGCTAGCGCGTCGTGATCGTGACGTCGCCGACGCTGGTGCGCGCCTCGATCACGGGCGACGCCGCGCCGGTGTTGCCGAGCGCGTTGCGCACGTCGCCGACGCGCGTGCGCGCTTCGACGCGCGCGTGCAGTCCGGCGGGCGCGTGGATGCGCACGTCGCCGGTCGAGGTGCGCGCCGTGAGCCGGCCGTTCCAGCCGGGGCGAGATCGATCAGGACATCGCCCGTGGACGTCGTTGCGCTCGCGTCCGCGACGACATCGCGCAGGTGCACGTCGCCCGTCGAGGTGTGCGCGTCGAGCGCCGCAGCGACGCCGCGCACGTCGAGATCGCCGGTCGACGAGCCGCGCGGCGAGCGCGCTGCCGCGCGGCATGCGCACGACGAGATCGACGGAGACGTGACGCCGGTCGAAGAGCCAGTGCACGAACGACGGCGAGCTCTGCGGGACGTTCACGTGCACGACGCTCTCGTCGCCGTCGCGCGTGATGTCGACCGTGACGCCGTCGGCGGCCGCATCGCTGGACGCGCGGATCTGCGCCGTCACGCGCACCGTCGTGCCGTCGTCGCCGGTGACGTGCACGTCGCCGGTCGAGCTTTCGACCCGCACGTGCGCCGCGGCGGGCGCCGAGCGCTCGAGGGTGCGGCGGACCGGCGTGTCCGCCCGCGCGGGGGCGGGCAGCAGCGCGGCGGCGCAAACGAAAACCAGTGCGGCGGCGGTCGTACGCATGCCCCAGATACGGCGGCCGCGCGGCGTGTTTCGTCAGGCGCCGCGCTCGCGCGCCAGCAGCGCGCGCTTGCGCTCGATCCCCCAGCGGTAGCCCGCGAGCCCGCCGTCCTCGCGCACGGCGCGGTGGCACGGGATCGCGACCGCCAGCCGGTTCGCCGCGCACGCCGCGCCGACGGCCTGCGCCGCCTGCGGGCTTCCCACCGCGCGCGCGAGCGTCGCGTAGCTGACCGGCTCGCCGGGCCGCACGGCGCGCAGCGCGTTCCACACGCGCTGCTGGAACGCCGTGCCGCGCACGTCGAGCGGCAGGCCGAACGGCGCGGCCGGATCGTCGACCAGCGCGACGACCGCGTCGACGGTCGCGCGCAGCGCCGCGTCGTCGCGGCGCAGCTCGGCGTTGGGGATGTGCCGCCGCAGCGCGGCGGTCACCGCCTCGTCGTCGTCGCCGAGCTCGATCGCGCAGACGCCGCGCTCGGTCGTCGCGGCGAGCACGCGTCCCAGCGAGCACGCCGCGATCGCGTACGTCACGCGCTCGCCGCGGCCGCCCGCCCGATAGCGCGTCGGCGTCATCCCGAGCGGATCGTGCGCGTACGGCCGGCTCGCCGAACCGTAGCCCGCGTCCTGGATCGCCGCGGTCACCGTCGCACCCGACGCGAGCTGCGTGCGAAAGCGCTCGGCGCGGCGCGCGCGCACGTACTCGCCCGGCGTGACGCCCGTCGACGCGGCGAAAGACGCGCTGGAAATGGAACCGGCTCAGCCCGACCTCGCGCGCGACCGCGTCGAGCGCGGGCGCGTCGTCGGCGTCGAGCAGCGCGCACGCGCGGCGGATCAGCCGCACGCGGTCGGCGTCGGCGGCGACGTCGTCGGGCGCGCACCGCTTGCACGCGCGAAAGCCGGCGCTGCGCCGCCGCGGCGGCGTCGCCGAACGCGACGACGTTGCGCCGCGCCGGCGTCCGCGACGGGCAGCCCGGCCGGCAGTAGATGCTCGTCGTGCGCACGGCAAACACGAAGCGGTCGTCGCGTTCGCGCGCCCGCACCGTCTCCCAGCGCGCGTCGTCGATCGGTTCCATCATCATCGTTTCCATGACCCTACGCTAGCGGCTTCGAGGCGCCGCGCGCTCCGCGCGTTGCTCCGCATGCCGCCCAGGCTTCAACTCCCTTTGAACATCAAGTGAGCCGCAGCGAACGCGGGCTCGCTGAGCCCTATTTGCCGATGCAGAAGCGGGCGAAGACGCCGTCGAGGACCGCTTCGGTCGCCGCGGCGCCGGTGATCTCGCCGAGCGCCGCGACCGCCGCGAGCAGTTCCGGCGCGATCGAGATCGACCGGTTCGCCGGCGGCGAGCGTTGCGCGCGCGTGCGCGAGCGCTTCGCGAGCGCGCGCGACCGCGTCGGCTTGGCGCGCCGACGCCAGGTGCGGCCGCGCGAGATCGACCGCCTCGCCGTGCCAGCCGGTCGCCGCGATCGCGCGCCGCACCGCGTCGAGCGTCGCGTCGCGTCGAACGCGCGCAGTCCCGACAGCGCGTCGCGTTCCGCGGCTTCGCGCGCGTCGTAGCCGGCCGTGCCGAGATCGCGCTTGTTGAACAGCACGACGCGCACGCGGTCGCGCGTCGCGCGCAGCACGTCGCGCGCGTCGGCGTCGAGCGCGCGCGAGCCGTCGACGACGACGAGCGCGACGGCCGCCGCGTCGAGCGCGCGGCGCGCGCGTTCGATGCCGATGCGCTCGATCGCGTCGTCGCTCGCGCGCAGTCCGGCGGTGTCGAGCACGCGCACCGGCACGCCGTCGATCGCGAACGTCTCCTCGATCACGTCGCGCGTCGTGCCGGCGATCTCGGAGACGATCGCGCGCTCTTCGCCGAGCAGCGCGTTGAGCAGCGACGACTTGCCCGCGTTCGGCGGTCCGACGATCGCCAGCGACACGCCCTCGCGCACGACGCGCCCGCGCTCCCAGTCGCGCACCAGCGCGTCGAGCCGCGCGTCGACGCGTCGACGACGGCGTGCACGCGCGCGCGCGCGGTTCGGGCACTTCGTCCGGATAGTCGATCGCGCCGGCGAGCTCTTCGAGCACCGCCGACAGCGCCGCGCGCGCGTCGTCGACCGCGGCGCGCAAACCGCCGGCGAGGTTCGCCTGCGCCGCGCGCGCCGCCGCGCGCGACTCCGCGTCGATCACGTCGGCGACCGCTTCCGCCGCGCTCAGATCGAGCTTGCCGTTGAGAAACGCGCGGCGCGTGAACTCGCCCGGCCCCGCGGCGCGCGCGCCGGCGTGCAGCAGCGCGCGCAGCGTTTCGCGCGCGACGACCGGGCTGCCGTGCACGTGCAGCTCGACGACGTCTTCGCCGGTCACGGTGCGCGGCGCGTCCATCGCGAGCGCGAGCCCGCGGTCGATCACCGCGCCGTCGACGTCGACGATCTCGCCGTACGTCGCGACGCGGTCGCGCAGCGGCTCGCGGCTGCGAAAGACGCGCGCGGCGATCGCGCGCGCGTCCGGTCCGCTGCAGCGGACGATCGCGATCGCGCCCTTGCCGGGCGGCGTCGCGATCGCCGCGATGCGTCTCGCTCGTTTGGGATCGTCCGCGCGCTCAATCGGGTCACGTCCGATTTGGGGAAGACGACCAGCCGGCGTTCGGGTTCGACGCCTTCGGATTCGGTGCGCACGAACGGCGAGTCGGCCAGCGCGAGGTGGACGATCTTGCGTTCGGACGGCAGCATCGGCTCGAGCTTGATCGGCTTGTTTTCGCGCACGACGCGTTCGAGCGTCGCGAGCGCGAGCGTCTTGAGCTGGTCGGCGCGGCGCGCGCGATAGCCCTCGGCGTCGATCGTGTAGTAGCGGCGGTTGTTGCGCACGCCGGCGTTGATGATGTTGTTGTAGATCAGGTTGAGCGCTTCGAGCGTCTTGCCTTCGCGGCCGATCAGCGACGCGAGCCGCGGCCCGCGCACTTCGAAGTACTCGCCTTCGCTGCGCGCGATGTAGACGATCTCGACGTCGTCGAGACCCATCTTGGCGAGGATCTCCTCGAGCAGCGCGCGCGCGGGCTTCGCCGCTTCGGGCTCGGGCGACGGCCGACGTCGGCCATCGGCCGGTCGCGCGGCGGGCCGGAGCGCCGCGGCGGCGGACGGCGTTCGCCGCCGCCGCTGGGCGGGCCGGACCGAACCGGCGGTTTCTCGAGCGCGCGCCCCGCGCGGCGCCGCTGACCGTGGCCGCGTCGGCGGCCGCCTTCGTACTCTTCCATTCGTCCTTCTATCTCTGGGGCGGACGTCAGCGCCGCGCCCGTTTCTTCGGGCGATACGCCCGCTTTCCGTTCGTCGCGGCGGCCGTTCGCTGCGCGTCGAGCGCTCTTCTGCGCTCGCCGGCGGGTCCGGCGGCAGCGCGGCGAGCGGCCGCGGCCGCGGCTTTGTTCGGGCCGATCAGGCCGTAGCGGCGGAACATGTAAACTGCTGCGCCACCGTGAACACGTTGGTCGCCAGCCAGTAGATGTACAGCGCGGACGCCCAGCGGTACTTGAAGCCGAAGAACGCGATCATCGCGGGCGACATGATCGCCATGATCTTCTGCGTCTGCGCCTGCTGCGGATCGGTCGACGGCGGGCTGCCGTAGCGGACCGTGAAGTACATCGAGATCACGTAGAGCACGAGCAAGAACGATGTCCGGCACCGCGAGGCTCTGCGCGAACACCGTCGGGCACTGGTCGGCGATCGGCGAGCCGATCCACAGCCAGTGCTCGTGGGTGAACTGGCCGATCTGGCCTTGGATCGCCCAGTACAGCCCGATCAGGATCGGGAACTGGATCAGCATCGGGACGCAGCCGGCCAGCGGGTTGACCTTGTGCTCTTTGTAGAGCGCCATCATCGCCGCTTGAGCGCCTGCGGGTCGCCCTTGTGCTTGGCCTGCAGCTGCTTGACCAGCGGCTGCACCTTCTGCATCTCCGCCATCGAGCGGAACTGGATCTCGGAGAGCGGCCAGAGCACGATGCGCACGACGAGCGCCAGCGCGATGAGCGCCCAGCCGTACGACGGGATGACGCCGTGGATCGCGGTCAGGACCCCGCCCAGCGCGTGGACGATCGGGTCGAAGAAGGGTTGGCGGCGAGGAGCACGGGCGTCAGGAGGCCTTTCGAGGGCGGGACCGGGTCGTAGCCGCCCGGGTGCCAGGGTCCGCAGCGGACCAGCCGGCGCACGGCCAGCGTACCGCCGCGCAGGATACCGTGTTTCTCGATCGCCTCGGCCGCGTACTCCGAGCAGGTCGGCACGAACCGGCAGGCGGGCGGGAGAACCGGCGAGATGAAGCGCTTGTAGAGCCGCAAGGCGCCGGCGGCCGCCGAGCGCGCGATCACGGCGCCGCCGGGAAGACGCGCGCGACTTCGTCGACGAGCGCCGGGAACGGGAGCTCGCCGGCGCCGGGCCGGGCGATGAAGACGACGTCGCGCCACGGCGGCGCGCCGAGCGGATAGCGGTCGAGGATGGCTTTGATCCGGCGGCGCAGGCGGTTGCGGACGACCGCGCTGCCGATCGACCCGCTGACCGTGATCCCGACCCGGGTGCGCCGGCGCCCGTCGGCGACGAAGCAGGTCAGGTAGGTTCCGGCGTGGCGCCGCCCCCGCCGCGTGACGCGGGCGAAGTCGCCGCGCCGGCGGAGCGGATCGTACGCCCGCACGGCGCTAGACGCGACAGGCGGTGGCGGCCCTTCTTGCGGCGGGCCGCGAGGACGCGGCGGCCGTTCTTGGTGGACATGCGTTCGAGGAAGCCGTGGACGCGCTTACGGCGCCGGTTGTGCGGCTGATAGGTCCGCTTCACGAGCGAGTTCTCCTGACTGGCGGGAGCGGCGAGCGCGCCCTCGGTGCGACAAGACAGTATACGGGCCCGCCGCCCTCAGCGTCAAGGAAAACCGCGATCTGAGAATCGTTCCTGACTTGTCCACAGCGGTGGACAGAGCTGTGGACGAGACCGGGGCCGATGCGCCGCCGACCCGCGCCGGACGCGGGTTCCTGCCGTCGATTCGTGCGGCCGGGAAAGTCGTGGATACGTCCATCCGGCCTCGTCGGAGCGCGCCGGGCACCTGTGGAGAAGTGGATAATCCGGAGGAAAACACCGCAGGAAGCCACCCCCTCCGGGCCAATCCCCATCGCTCATTCTCCCCCGGCGCGTACTCTGCTCGCCGGCCCGGACTATGCGGCAGGTAACGGCATGCACTCAACCAGCACGACGGCGACGGCACCGCAGGATCTCTGGACGGCGGCGCTCGAGCGGCTCGAGCCCCGCTACAACAAACCGGTGTTCGAGATGTGGCTCAAGCCGATGCGGCTGGTCGACCTGACGCCCGTCCGAGATCGTCCTGGCCGTCCAGACGACGTTCGCGCGCGATTGGGTCGAGAACCGGCTCAAGTCCGACATCACGTCCGTGCTGCACGAGCTGCTCGGCGCGGAGATCGCGCTGCGCGTCGTCGTCGACCCCGGCACCGGCGACGCAGACGCCCGCGACCGCGGTCGCGCCCGCGGCGCGGCCGGCCGCGCCGGACGACCTGCGCGCCGGGAACCTCAACGCGCGCTACACGTTCGACGACTTCGTCATCGGCAATTCGAACCGGTTCGCGCACGCCGCCGCGCAAGCGGTCGCCGAGGCGCCGGCGATGGCGTACAACCCGCTGTTTTTGTACGGCGGCGTCGGGCTGGGCAAGACGCACCTGATGCACGCGATCGGCCACCGCGTGCTCGAGCGCAACCCGAACGCGAACATCGTGTACGTCTCCTCGGAGAAGTTCACCAACGAGTTCATCATCGCGATCAAGAACAACCAGAACGTCGAGTTCCGCAACCGCTACCGCCACGTCGACGTGCTGCTGATCGACGACATCCAGTTCCTCGAAGGCAAAGAGCAGACGCAGGAAGAGTTCTTCCACACGTTCAACTCGCTGCACGAAGCGCAGAAGCAGCTCGTCATCTCCAGCGACCGTCCGCCCAAAGAGATTCAGACGCTGGAGAACCGCCTGCGCTCGCGGTTCGAGTGGGGGCTGCTCACCGACATCCAGCCGCCGGACTTCGAGACGCGCGAAGCGATCTTGCGCAAGAAGGCCGAGACCGAGAAGGTTCCGGTCCCCGACGACGTGCTGGCGTTCATCGCCAAGGTGATCCCGTCGAACATCCGCGAGCTGGAAGGCTCGCTGATCCGCGTCGTCGCGTTCGCGTCGCTGACGAAGGCGCAGATCTCCGTCGAACTCGCCGCCGAGGTGCTCAAGAACGCCGTCGCGCAGGCGCCGATGCACCGCGTGACGATCCCGCTGCATCAAGGAGCGCGTCGCGAAGCACTACGGCATCTCGATCAAGGAGATGGAGGCGCAGCGCCGCGACCAGCGCGTGACGCTGCCGCGCCAGATCGCGATGTACATCTCGTGGCAGCTCACCGGCGCGTCGCTGCCGCAGATCGCGCGCGAGTTCGGCAAGAAAGACCACACCACCGCGATGTACGCGCGCGACAAGATCGCCGACATGATGGACGCCGACGAAGCCTTCCGCAACAAGATCCGCTCGATCGTCGCGCAAATCCAGGCGGAGTGAGTGCGTCAAGCGGCTGGCGAACGGTAAGGTCGCAGCCAAAAGGAGCGGGAAGGCGATGTTGCGCGACGTGAAGCGAGGTCGCTGCGAAACGATAGCATTCTGACAGGCCGGCGGTATGAAGCGCCGGCCTCCTGCATGCTCCTGGAGGCCTCCTCATCCCCATGCGTTTTCCCCGTCCGGGTCGGCTTCTCGTCGGACCCGTTTTTCTTGCGCTCGCAGCGCTGGCCGCGTGCAACGGCGGTTCGTCGACCGCCTCCGGCCTTCTCCACCGGCACCGCCGGCGCCGACGCCGCCGGCGTCGGTTCCGACGCTGGCGCCGGCGAGCGCCGCGACCACCGTACCGCTGCCCGTCGGGCACCGCGCCGGCGCAGCCCGTCGCCATCCCGCCCGCCGCGGGCGTTTCCGGGTCGCTGGTGCTGCCCGGCCGCGACGATCCCCGCCGGCGACACGCTCACCGTCACGACGACGACCACGCTGCCGGCCGGCTTGCCCGCGCTGAGCGCGGGGCGCCGCGTGCGCTCGACCTCGAGCGGGCTCGAGGTCCTCTACTACCAGGGCGTGCAGTTCACCCAGACCGTCACCTTCCCGGCCTTTCCGGCGTTCACGATCGCGCTGCCGGCGGGCTACAACACGTCGGAAGGCGTGTTCGAGCTCGCGTTCTACGACGGCAACGGCTGGACGTATCCGCTCGGCGCGGCGGGCGTGCCGAACGGCCAGACGCTGAGCTTCAGCGGCGCGCCGGGCCCGGTGACGTATCAGGCGAACCGCCCGTACTATTTCGCGCTCTACTACGCGCCGACGCCGCCCTCGCCGACGCCGACGCCGACCGCGACGCCGGTCGCCGACACCCGTGCCGACCGCGACGCCCGTGCCCGACGCCGACCACGACTCCGGTCGCCGACGCCGACGCCGACGCCGACGCCCGGCCCGCTCGACCGCAGCACCGAACGCGCTGAGCTTCCTCGGCACCGGCGCGTCGCTCGCGCAGACCGTCACGGTCAGCAGCTCGTTCTACACCGGCATCGTTCAGCGCGTCGGCCTGCACCAACGCGCAGTCGACGACCGTCGCGACCGTCAGCGCGGTCGGCGCGGACGGCACGTTCAGCGTCACGCCGCAAGCCGCCGGGCGCGTGCACGATCGACGTCAGCGACGCGACGAACCGGCACACGGCGGTCAGCGTCACCGTCGCGACTTCCAGCCTCACCGTCAAATCGAGAAAGCACTAGCATGACCCGGCACATCACCCGCGCGCTCGCCGTCACGGCGCTGGCCGCGCTCGCCGCCTGCTCGGGCGGCGGGACGGCCCTGCCGGCGCCGGCCGCCAACGCCGCTCGCGCCGGCCGCGACCGGCCAAGCGACGCTGACGTTCACGCGCCTCGCGCCGCAAACCGGCACGTCCGCGACAACGCGCCGTCCGAACGAGTTCTCGTTCGCCGCGAACTCGCTCGTCGTCGACGCGACGCAGACCGAGCGCGTCCCCTACCACGCCGTGTTCGACATCAGCGGCGCCGTGATCGCGAACGGTCTGAACTGCTCCGCGGACGCTTCGGGCATCTACCAGACGTGCTCCGTGCAGGTGTCTGCTCCCGATCGGCAACGACACGCGTGACGGTCGCCACGAACAGCGCGCGCGACGGGTCCGGCACCACGCTCGGCTCGGCGACGATCCCGTTCACGATCATGGACCAGCAGGACAACCCGATCGCGATGACGCTCGACGGCGCCGTCGCGTCGATGAAGCTCTTCGTCTAGCGATCCGAGCCCCGCCACGGGGACGGCGGTCGAACCTGCCGCTGACGGTGCAGCTCTACGACGCGACGGGCACGGTCCTGATCGCGCCGCAGAACTACACGTCGCCGGTCGACGATCACCGATCCGGACAGCGGATCGTCGACGTCGCTGTTCACGCAAGCCTCGCAGAACTCGACGCAGCGTGTCCAACGGCACCGGCGTGAGCGCGACGCCGTCGGCGAAGACGAAGTCGATCTCCGTGCCCGACCGCTACACGCAGCCGTTCTTCTTCTACGACGGCACGACGTCGGCGGCAGTGACGCTGACCGCGACGTTCGGCACGCTCACGGCGACCGTCACGATCACGCCGTCGGCGCAAGCGGCGCGCACGGCCGGTGCGAACGGCCACACGAACACGCTGCGCGAGCCCTGCACCGCGGGCGTACGATCCGATCTTCGACAAGAGCGGGAACCTCTGGACGACGCGTTACCGGCGGCATCGCGTCGCTCGACGCGACGACGCGCCAGATCACGGCGACGTACAGCGTCCCCGCGGGCCGCTCGTTCCGGGCGCCCGTGCATCGGGCCGGACGGCGCGATCTGGGGCGATTCCGGCGACCGCCAGCAACGGCGTGACCGGCCGCGCCGTTGTACGTCACGCGCTTCGATCCGGCGTCGCATGCCTTCACCGACTACGCGACGCCGAACGACCAGGCGATTCGTCTCGTCTCGACGCCGAGCGGCCTGTGGGGTGCGGAGCGCAACACCGCCAAGCTCTGGCAGCTGCCCTTCAGCGGGACCAACCCCGTTGCGGCCGCGACCGCGAACGAGTACCCCGTCGTCGCGCCGCCGCAGGCGGATCCGGCGCCGGTCCTCGCATCGCTGCCGACGCGCATCTTCCCGAGCGCCGACGGCAACCTGTGGGTCGTCTCGACGTCCTTCGCCACCGTCAACGGCACGTGGGTCGCCAAGTACTCGCCGACCGGCACGAAGATCGGCGAACGACGTGCGGGTCAACCCCGCGCGTCCGACCGCGATTCTCGACGCGCAGGCGATCGATTCGACCGGCGAGATCTGGTTCACGGACAGCACGTCACCAGAACGAGTTCGAACGGTACGACACCGCGAACGCGACGGTCGCGGCGTTCGCCGTTCCGCGCTTGTACGGATACGAACGCGCGCTCGCGATCACGACGTACTCCACGGTCGACGCGAGCGACAACTTGTGGTTCATCACGTCTCTCGACGGCCGCATCGGCCGGATCGACCACGCCACCGGACGGGTCGACCTGCTCAACGGGCCCGACAACAACTACAACAGCATGACGATCTCGGGCGCGACCTTCGTGCTCGACGGCTTCACCAACGCGGCGGGAGCCACGCCGGGCACCACGTTCATCTTCACGATGAATACCTAGGCCTGACGTTCGCACGGCGTCGAACCAGGGCGAGGCGGCATCGGCCGTCCTCGCCCTTTTCTTTCGCTGCGGCCAAAAGAGGCGGCGCCTGCCGATTCCACATCGGCTTTCCCCGGCGGGGCACAGGGCACCCGGGCACCGTGGAAAAACGGGATGCGCGCGCATATCCGGGATCGCGTGGACAGGGAGCCTTTCCCGTCCACAACCCGAATCGGGCGCAAAGCCACGGCTCGCGCGGCATTCGGCGGTTCTCCCCGTTGTTCACCGCCTTACTGCTGGTACGACGATCTTTCTTATACTAAAGACCCGGCCACGGACGGTTCTGAAACGGTGGATCAGTGAAGTTCACGTGTAGTACCAAGGACATCGCGTCGGCGGTCGGCGCCGCGAGCAAGGTCGTCAACGCGCACACCACGGTGCCGATCCTCTCGAACGTCCTGCTGACCGCGGACGACGGCGGGATTCGCGTCCGGGCGACCGATCTGGAGCTGACGCTGGAGCAGTCGTTCCCGGCCGAGATCGCCGAGTCGGGCGCGGTCACCGTGCCGGCGCGGCTGTTCAGCGGCTACCTCGGGAACCTTCCCGCCGGCTTGCTCGAGCTCACCGGCTCGCCGTCGCGCGCGTCGGTCAAGGCCGAGCGCTCGAACTACGATTTCCACGCGCTGCCCGCCGACGAGTACCCGCCGCTGCCGACCGCGCAGAAGGGCCAGTCGTTCGCGGTCCCGGCCAAGCGCTTCCGCGAAGGCGTCGCCGCGACGATCTTCGCCGCGTCCAACGAGGAGGCGCGCGGCGCCGTGCTCATGGGCACGCTGATGGAGCTCGACGGCGACAAGATCACGCTGGTCGCGACCGACGGCTACCGGCTCGCGCGCTGGACGTCGACGCTCGAACGCGGGATCGAAGGCACCGCGAAGTACATCGTGCCGTCGCGCGCGCTCAACGAGGCCGCGCGCAACCTCGGCGCCGCGGAGCTCGTCGAGGTCACCGCGCTGGGCGCGCAGGCGAACCAGCTGCAGTTCACCGCCGGCACCACGTCGATCGTCGTGCGCCTGGTCGACGGCCAGTACCCGAACTACCAGCAAGTGATCCCCGCGAAGTTCGACCGCCGCACCGTCGTGAACACGGCCGGCTTGATCGGCGGCTTGCGCCGCGCCGAGCTCGTCGCCGGCGACCGCGCGTCGATGGTCAAGCTCGAGATCGCGAACCAAACGCTGATGATCACCGCGAAGTCGGACGTCACCGGCAACGCGTACGAAGAGCTCGAAGTCGAGCAGACCGGCGAAGATCTCGCGATCGCGTTCAACGCGCGCTATCTCGTCGAGATCCTCAACCACGTCGACTCGCCGCAGACGGTGCTCGAGTTTCTCGGGCCGCTGTCGCCCGCGGCGATCAAGCCGCTCGAGCTGGGCGAAGGCTCGGGCGAACAGCTCTACGTGCTGATGCCGCTGCGCCAGTAGCAGCGCGTGCGCGTCTCGCGAGCGTCATCGCGCCTGCGGCTGGCGGACTTTCGCAACTACGCGAGCCTCGACTTCACGCCGGCGCCGGGCCTCAACGTCTTCGTCGGTCCGAACGCGCAAGGGAAATCGAACCTGCTCGAAGCGCTCGCGATGCTCGCGACCGGGAAGTCGTTTCGCGCGCACCGCGAGAGCGAGCTGATCCGCAGCGGCACGGAGCGCGCGGAGATCGGCGGCGAGGCGCGCGTCGCGGCGGGCGAGATGCGTTTGCGCTGCACGATCGCGCGCACGCCGGCCGGCACGCGCAAGAGCTTCGAGGTGAACGGCGGCGCCGTCGGGTTCGCGCGCTTTCTCGGGCGCACGCGCGTCGTGACGTTCGTGCCCGCCGATCTGCAGCTCGTGTCCGGCGGGCCGGCGCTGCGGCGCTCGTTTCTCAACGGCGCGCTCGCGCAGCTCTCGCCGGCGTATTATCGCGACCTCGCGCTGTACCAGAAAGTCATGCCGCAGAAGTCCGCGCTGCTGCGCGGCGCGATCGCGCCCGATCGCGATCTGCTGCTCGCGTACAACGACGAGCTCGTCGCGGCCGGCGGCGGCGCTGATCGCGGCGCGGCGCGCGTTCGTCGACGAGCTCGCCGCCGCGACCGCGGAGATCTACGCGCGCTGGCGCGGCACGCGCGAACGGCTCGGCGTGACGTACGCGCCGAATCCCGAAGGCGACGT
The DNA here is from genome assembly GCA_963723635.1 of Vulcanimicrobiota bacterium. GTDB lineage: Bacteria > Vulcanimicrobiota > Vulcanimicrobiia > Vulcanimicrobiales > Vulcanimicrobiaceae > Vulcanimicrobium. Next base: position 137,155 of record CAVRRP010000019.1, read on the forward strand.
CGCCGAAGCGTTCGCGCGCGGCGGTCGAGGGCGAGGTGCGGCGGCGCACGACGCTGATCGGGCCGCACCGCGACGACCTGCGGCTGCTGGTCGACGGCAAGCCGCTGGCGGCGTTCGGCTCGCAGGGCCAGCAGCGCACGGCGGTGCTCGCGCTCAAGGTCGCCGAATACGACGTCATGCGCGCGCGCACCGGCGACGCCCCGATCCTGCTGCTCGACGACGTGCTCTCCGAGCTCGACGCCGAGCGCGCCGGCGGCTTCCTGGACGCGGTCGGCGATTTCGAGCAGGCGTTTCTCACCACGACCGAGCCGCCGCGCGACGGCGGCGCCGCCGCGACCTGGGCGATCCGCGCCGCGACGGTGACGCCGTGCTGAAGCTGGGCAGCGTGCTCGACGGCTGGCGGCCGAAGCCCGGCCCCGGCTCCGATCCGCTCGTCGCCGTCCGGGCGGCCTGGGCGGACCTCGTCGGCGCGGACGTCGCGCGCGCCGCGCAGCCGGTCGCCATCGAGCGCGACACGCTCGATCGTGCTGACGCCGTCGTCGTCGTGGTCGCACCAGCTCGCGTTCCTGGAGCCCGAGATCGTGCGCGGGTTGCGCGCGCTGCCGGAGGCGCGCGAGCTCGCGCGGCTGCGCTTTCGGGTCGGCAAGCTGCGGCGGCCGGTCGCCGGTGCGCGACGGTCCCGGCGGACCGCGCCGCGCGACCGGCGCCGTCGCCGCCGAGCCGCCCGCGAAGACGCTCGACGAGGCGCTGGCGCGGTTGCGCCGCGCGGTGGAGCGGACGCGCAGCGCGCACCGCGCGAACGGCGGCGCCTTCTGCGCGGCTGTGCGACGCGCCGGTCGACGCCGGGACGCCGATGTGCCGGCCCTGCCGGGACGACGACGAGCGGCGCCGGCGCCGGGCGTGCGAGCGGCTGCTGTTCGAAGCGCCCTGGCTGAGCTCCGACGACGTGCTCGCCGCCGTCGGCGGGCTCACGCCCGAGGCGTACGACGCGATCCGGCGCGGGCTGCTCCAGTCGTGGTGGGACGAGCTGTGGCGCGCGAACAAGCTGCACAAGCTGCGCCAACCGCTCGACCGCGTGCGCTTGCGCAAGCTCGCGAGCTCGTTCGTGCTGCTGGAAACGCGCATCGACCCGAACCGCTTGGAGATGGACTCCGCCGTCCGCAAAAATGCGCTCGGTGAGCTCTATGAATTCGTACGCGCGATCGAGACCGGGTCGTGATCGCAAGGTGGTGAAATTGTCCCCGTTGTCGAAGCTATAGGGTCGTGAACGACTATACCGGCGACCAGATCGAGGTCCTCAAAGGACTCGAGGCGGTTCGCAAGCGCCCCGGCATGTACATCGGCAACACCGCCGAGCGCGGGCTCCACCAACTGGTGTACGAAGCGGTCGACAACGCCGTCGACGAAGCGCTGGCGGGCTACGCGCACAACATCGCGGTGATCCTGTTCAAGGACGGCTCGGTGAGCGTCGAGGACGACGGCCGCGGGATCCCGATCGACATGCACGCGGAAGAGAAGCTTCCGGCGGTCGAGGTCGTGATGACGATCCTGCACGCCGGCGGGAAGTTCGGCAAGGGCGGCTACAAGGTGTCGGGCGGCCTGCACGGCGTCGGCATCTCGGTCGTCAACGCGCTCTCGGAGCGCATGACCACGCGCGTGAAGCGCGACGGCTGGCTGTACGAGATCAAGTTCGAGCGCGGCGTCACGTCGCAGAAGCTGCGCAAGGTGCAGCGCGCCGAGGGCACCGGCACGCACCAGTGGTTCAAGCCCGATCCCGAGGTGTTCGAGACGCTCGAGTACTCGTGGAAGATCCTCGAGGCGCGGCTGCGCGAGCTCGCGTTCCTCAACCGCGGGCTGTCGATCACGCTGCGCGACGAGCGCCCCGACGACGGGCCCAAAGAGCGCTCGTACATGTACGAAGGCGGGATCGTCTCGTTCGTCGAGTGGCTCAACGAGAACAAGGACGCGCTCACGCCGGTCATCTCCACCAACGGCGAGCGCGACGACATCGTCGTGGAGTGCGCGTTCCAGTGGCAGGACGGCTACAACGAAGTCGTCTACTCGTACGCGAACAACATCAACACGATCGAAGGCGGGATGCACCTCACCGGCTTTCGCACCGCGGTGTCCGGCAAGGTCAACGAGTACGCGCGCAAGCGCGGCATGCTCAAAGAGGCCGACGCGAACTTGTCGACCGACGACTGCATGGAAGGCCTCACCGCGATCGTGTCGGTGAAACTCCAGGAGCCGCAGTTCGAAGGCCAGACGAAGACCAAGCTCGGCAACGCCAAGATGCGGCCGATCGTCAACGGGCTCGTCACGGAGCGGCTCGAGTTCTTCCTCGAAGAGAACCCGAAGTTCGGCCGCGCGATCGTCGACAAGTGCATGCAGGCCGCGCGCGCGCGCGAGGCCGCGAAGAAAGCGCGCGACCTCACCCGCCGCAAGAACGTGCTCGAAGGCAGCGGTCTGCCCGGCAAGCTCGTCGACTGCAAGACGCAGGACCCGGCGCTGTCCGAGCTGTTCCTGGTCGAGGGCGACTCCGCCGGCGGTACCGCGAAGGGCGGCCGCGACCCGAACACGCAAGCGATCCTGCCGCTGCGCGGCAAGATCCTCAACGTCGAGAAGGCGCGGCTCGACAAGATGCTCTCGAACGAAGAGATCCGCACGATGATCACCGCGTTCGGCACGGGCTTCGGCGAAGAGTTCAACGCCGAGAAGCTGCGCTATCACAAGATCATCATCATGACCGACGCCGACGTCGACGGCTCGCACATCCGCACGCTGCTGCTCACGTTCTTCTACCGCCAGATGCGGCAGATCGTCGAGCGCGGCTACGTGTACATCGCGCAGCCGCCGCTCTACGGCGTGAAGAAGGGCAAGAAGCAGTGGTGGGCGTTCACCGACGCCGAGCTCAACGGCATCTTCGACGGTGCGGACCCCAAAGAGTTCACGATCCAGCAGTTCAAGGGGCTGGGTGAGATGGACGCCGAGCAGCTCGCGGACACGACGATGGACCCGCAGTCGCGCCGCCTCAAACGGGTGACGCTGGAGGAAGCCTCGGAGGAGGCCGAGCGGATGTTCACCACGCTGATGGGAGACAAGGTCGAGCCGCGCAAGCTCTTCATCCAAGAGCACGCCCGCACGGTCCGCAACCTGGATTTGTAGCTCTTGGCTCGCGGCCAAACCTGGGAAATCTCCCGGCACTAAACGCTGGGAACTCCCGTTGGACATCGAGTGAGGCAAAGCCGAACGAGGGCTTCCGCTGTGCGGAAGCCATACGTTTGCCGTGACGGTCGGTCGGGGACGTAGGAAGCGGTGTTTCGCGTGAGAGCGTCGCGTCGTGTCGTGGTCGTCGCCGCGACGGTGGCGGTGCTGCTCATCGTGCTCGTGGCCGCCCGGCACGTGATCGCGCGCAGCGTCCTGCAAACCGCGCTTTCGTCCGCGACCGGCTACGACGTGCGGATCGGCTCGCAGGCCATCGGGACGCACCACGCGGCGCTGTTCGACGTCCACGTCGTCAAGAACGGTGACCCCGTGCTCGACGCGCAGCGGGTCGACGTCGACTACGCCCTGCGCGACATCTTCCCGGGCGGCCAGCACCGCTTCGGGTTCGCCGCGATCTCGATCCAGAAGCCCGTCCTGACGATCACGCGGCACGCCGACGGAACGCTGACCTTCAACCGCACCGGCGGCACGTCGGGCGCGCCGCCCACCGCGACGCGCAAGGCCGCGGCGCCGTACTACTTCACCGTGCGCGTGCGCGACGGCGTCATCCGCCTCGTCGACGCGGCGCCGCTCCAGCCCGACCTCGCCAACCAGACGATCGAGAACGTCTCCATCGAGGCGTCGGTGAAGTCCGACGCGCGCACGACGGCGCGCGTCGACGGCGTCCTGCTCGGCCGCCGCGCGCCGGGTACGCCGGTGACGCGCTATCCGCTCGCGGAGCGAACCGTGATCGACGTGCAGCGCGGGATCGCGCTGAACCGCATCACCGCGCGCGAGCTGCCCTTGCGCGGCGCGCTCGGCTATCTCATCCACGCGAAGGCGTTCCGGTTCGACGACGGCGTGCTCGACGACGTCGACGCGCAGTACTTCGCGCTCGCGCCCAAAGCGGGCATGGACTTCGTCTACCGCCTGGGCGGGCACGCCGACCTGCACGGCGGGCGCATCGCGGTCGGCGCGCTCGCGCACGACGTGCGCGATCTCAGCGCCGGGTTCGTGATCACCGACGACATGCTCGCGGCCAAGACCATCGTCGGAACGCTCGCCGGCGTCCCCGTGCACGGCCGCGGCGCGATCTACGACCTGTTCGGCACGCCGTCGTTGCGCATCGCGCTCGCCGCGAACGACGACCTGCGGCGGCTGCGCACGGTGTTCGCGTTCTCCGCGAACCTGCCGCTGAGCGGCGGCGCGCGGCTGCAGACGCTGCTCGAGTCGTCGCTGTCGCAGCCGCTCATCCACACCTGGCTCGGTGCGGGGCGGATCGCGTACGGCAACTACCCGATCGACCGCGTGGACGGCTACGTCGACTACTACGACAACGCCGTCGCGATCGACGCGGTGCACGGGCGCTACGGCGCCGCAGATCTGCTCGTCGGCGGCCGCGCGCTGTTCGCCGACGCCGGCAACGACTTCAACTTCGCGCTCAGCGCGCGCGGGCCGGGTGCGTCGATCCCGTATACCGACGTGCTCGCGCCGGACTCGGGCGTCATCGCGACCGCGCTGATCTCGGCGCCGCCGAAGCAGACATTCCGCGCGCGCGGCACGATCGGCGTGGTCGGCGCGACCACCGGAAGCGGCACCTTCGCCGTCGATCCGCGCGGCATCGGCGAGTTCGGCCCGTTCGAGTTCGGCCGCGCCGACGGCTCGTCGCTCGCCGGCGGTTTCGAGCTGGAGCGGCCGATCTCGCAGAGCGCAGGCTGGCTCCACGCCCGCAATTTCACGCTCGCGCAGGTGCGCAGCGCTGCAGCGCTGCCCGGCGCGTCGATCCCCGGACTGCCGCCGGTCGCCGGCACGATCGACGGCGATCTCGCGGGCGGCGGCACGCCGGACTCGTTCGGGCTGGCCGGAGCGCTGCGCGGCACCAATTTGCGCGTCGCGAGCTTCGCGATCGGCAACGGCAGCGTCCGGCTCGAGGGCACGCTGAGCGACGTGCGCCTGGCCGACATCGCCGTCGACGGGCCGCTGGGCCGCTTCAGCGGCAACGGCGCGTACTCCGACGGTCTGTTCGCGCTCGACGGCAACTACGACGGCGCGCTGGAGCGGCTGGCGCAGTTCACCTCCGACCCGTCGGCGCGCGGCCAAGTCCACGGTCCGGTGCGCGCGACCATCGCGCAGAACCACATCGTCGTGCAGACCACCGGCGCCGGCATTGCCGGCGGCCGCGTGCGCGGCGTCGCGGTCGACAACGTCGCCGGCACGATCGCGGTGGACAACGGCAAGTCGCTGCGCGTCGTCGCGGTCGACGGCTCGATCGGCGGCAGCCGGGCGGTTGCGGCGGATGCCGGCGGAGCGTTCCTGGTGTCGGCGCCCGCGCTGCCCGTCGCCGCGCTGCGCGGCGCGGGCTTGCCGCTGCAAGCCGGAACGCTCTCGCTCTTCGGCCAGGCCGACTTGCGCGGCAACGCCGGGCCGTCGTTCGACGGCGTGGTGGCGCTGAGCGACGGCATGGCGTCGGGCTACCCGATCAGCGGCGGCGCCGACGTGTCGCTCGCGGCCGGCAGCGCGCAGATCCGCAGCGGCGTCGGGGCGCTGGGGCGCACGTACGGCAACTTCACGGGCCGGGTCGACAACATCGGCGGCAATAGCGGCAACGCGCTCGCGTACGACCTCGCCGCGCACGTGCCGATCGGCGACGTGGGCGAAGTGCGCAGCGCGCTGCGCGTGCCGGTGAAGTATCTCGACGGCAGCTTCTCGGCGAACGTGCGCGTGCGCGGCAACGGCGCGAGCCCGCGCATCGCCGGCGACGTGGCCGTCCCCGAAGGCTCGTACAACGGGCTCGCGTTCCACGCTGCGCGCGCCGCGGTCGCGCTGACGCGCAGCTCGCTCTCGGCGCAGAACGGCGTCGTCACGGTGGGTTCGACGCACGCGCAGGTCGCGGCGGCGCTGTCGGTCGCGAACCGCGCGTTCGCGGTGGACGTGCGCAGCGCCGACGCGAACCTCGCCGACTTCAACGACTACTTCGACGAAGCCGAGACGCTCGACGGGCGCGGCAAGGTCGCGCTCATGTTCGCCAACGACGGCCGCACCACGCGCACCACCGGCAACGTCGACGTGACCGGCTTGCGCTACCGGCGCTTCGCGTTCGGCGCGACCGCCGCGACGTGGTCGCAGCACGGCGGCGCGGTCGACGGCGCGCTCAACGTGCGCGGCGCGCACGGCGCGCTGCGCGCGAACGGCACGATGGTTGCGGCCGCGGGCGATCCGCTGCGCGCGGTCGAGCGCGCGACGTACCGCGCGAACCTGCAGGCGCAGCGCGTCGATCTCGGCACGTGGCTGCCGCCGTTCGGGATCACCGCACCGGTGCTCGGCCAGGTCGACGCGCGCGGCTCGGTCGCCGGGCGCTGGCCGCGGCTCGCGGTCAACGGCGACGCGTCGCTCGCGAACGGCTCGATGTTCGGCTACGCCGTGCGCGACGGTCACGTGCACGCCGCGAGCGACGGGTCGCGCATCGCGCTCTCGAACACCGTGCTGGACCTGGGCTTCGCGCGCTTCGACGCCACCGGATCGTTCGGCTTGGCGACGTCCGACCCGCTCGCGCTGTCGATCCACGGGCAGACGCCCGACGTCGCCAAAACGCTGGCGACGGTGTTTCCGAAGGGCCCGCGCTACGACGTCGGCGGCGCGCTGCAAGCCACCGCGAGCATTGCGGGCAGCTTCGCCAAGCCGCGCGCGACGGCCGGTTTCGAGCTGACGAACGCGCGCTACACGACGCTCGCGATCCCGCGCGTGCTGGGCAACGTCAGCTACGACGGCAAGACGCTCCTGGTCAACGAAGCGCAGGCGACGTTCGCCAAGGGCACCGCGCTGGTCGCCGGCTCGCTGCCGTTCTCACTGCAGCCGCTCGGCGTGAACGACGGCGCGCCGCTGTCGTTCACGCTCGCGCTGGGCGGCATCGACCTCGCGCCGTTCGCACCGTTCGTTCCCGGCCCGCAGACCAAGCTCGGCGGCACCGTCAACGGCCGCGTGGCGATCGAAGGCACCATGCGCGCGCCGCGCGTCGCCGGAACCGTTGCGCTGACGAACGGCATGTACGTTTCGGGGCTCGACCGCGACGCAATCACCAACGCGAACGCGCAGCTCGCCTTCGCCGGCACGAGCGTCGCGCTGCAGGCGCTCCACGCGAACGTCGGCGGCGGAACGCTCGACGGCAGCGGGCAGATCGATTTGCCGTTCCCCGGCGTGCACACGAGCAACTACGCGATCTCGCTGATCGCGCACGGTGCGCGCGTCGACTCGCCGCAGTTCGGCCGCGGTACGATCGACGGCACGATGGCGCTGCGCAACGCGCAGCCGCTGCCGGTGCTGTCGGGCAACCTCACGCTGACCAACGCGTCGATCCCGATTCTCTCGATCTACCGCAATACCAGCAGCGGCGGCGGCACGGGCGCGCCCGGCGGCGGGCCGCCGCTCAACCTCGCGTTCGACCTGACGGCGAAGGCCGGCAAGAACGTGCGCGTGCAGGCGTCGTCGCCGTACATCGACGTCGGTGCAACGGGCACGCTCGCGCTCACCGGCACGCTCGCGTCCCCCAAGCTCGCCGGCGCGCTGACCGCGACGCCGGGCGGCATCTTCTCGACGTACAACCGCGCGTTCCGCGTGCAGAACGCGGTGGTGACGTTCGATCCGGCCAACGGCGTGCTGCCGTACATCGACTTGCGCGCGTACGCGCACGTCACCAACCCCGACCCCGATCCGACGCGCAACGCCGTCGGCAGCGCGGACATCACGGTGACGGTGAGCGGCCCGGCCGACGAGCTCGCCGCGGGGCGCGGCTCGGGGATCACGTACGCGTCCAACCCGCCGTACTCGCAAGAGCAGATCGTCGGCTTGCTGCTGGACGCGTCGCTGTTCGGCGCGGTCAACTTCGGCCAGCAGTCGAACGGGACGACGCTGCGCGGCGCGCCGGGCGAGTCCAACCCGCTGCTGCCGCCGGGCGTGACGCCGTACCAGGTGGGCGTGATCAACTTCAACCAAGAGGCGTTCTCCGTGCTCAACGGCCAGGTCACGCAGCGGTTTCTCGCGCCGGTCGAGCGTCTCTTCACCGGCCGGTTCGGCCTGACGGATTTCGAGCTGACCGTGGATTACGGCGGCGGCATCGGCTACAACGCGCTCAAGCAGATCGACCACCGCGACATCTATGCGAGCTTCGGCCAGACGCTGTCGAGCCCGGTCCGCACCACGGCCGGGTTCACCTCGCGCCCCAACGCGACGACGTCGGTGCAGTTCAACTACTTCCAGCAGAACGGCGACCCGGCGTTCACCAACAACGGCAACGGCACGCAGGCGTTCAGCAGCGCGCAGCGGCTCAAGGGCATTCAGCCGCTCTCGAACCGCAAAGGATTCACCTTCTCGATCGTGCGCAAATACTGACGGCCGGCTGCCTCGACCCCGCGCCGTAAAGGCACTGACGGCGGCGTGTCGTACCCAGGGGACCGGGAACGCGCATGGTTCGTCTCGCGTTACACCCCCATCAGCAACCCGTCGGTCGCCCACGGCGCCCGGGTCAACCCCATCGTACGAAGGACGTCTTCCGCTTGTTCGAACGGTTTCGCCGCACGCCGCGCACCGTGCTCGCCGTGCTCGCGTTTTTCGGTCTCGTGATGCCGCCGGCGGCGTACTCCGCGCCGGCTGCCGCGCCCGCTCCGACCGTCGTGTCGGTCGCCGTGACCGGAAACGCGCACATCCCAACCGACCGCATCCTGTCCGTCGTCAAGACGAAGGTCGGCGATCCTTTCGACCCCGCCGCGGTGCAGCAGGACCTGCGCGCGATCGCGGATCTCGGGTTCTTCGCCGATCAGGCCCCGCCGATCATCAAGCAGCGCCCGGACGGCGTCGCGGTCACCTTCCGCGTGATCGAGAACCCGGTCGTCACGTCGATCCGGTTCGAAGGCAACAAGAGCGTTTCGGCCGACACGCTGCTCGCGCTGATGGACACCGCACCGGGCCAGGTCTTCAACATCAAGACCTACCAGCAAGACGTCCTCAAGCTCAACAGCTACTACGACAAGATCGGCTTCGGCGGCCAGCTCCCCTCGCACGTCACCGACGTCAACATCGCGCCCGACGGCGTGCTGACCCTCAAGGTCCAAGAAGGCCTGACGGTCCGCAACATCATCATCACCCAGGCGCCCGAGGGCGATCCGCTGCTGCCGGCGCCGCTGATCACTGCCGCGCTGGTGACCAAGCCCGGCAGCCCGTACTCCGAGGCGCAGCGCGACAAGGACTACGACGCGCTCAAGACCCTCTACGAGAAGTACGACCTCAAGCTGGGCGACGTCGAGGCCGGCGTCGATCCGACGACGGTCGACCAGAAAGCCGGCACGGCCGACGTGCGCTACACGATCAGCGTGCTGCGGGTCGGTGCCGTCGAGATCACCGGAAACACCGTCACCCACGACGACGTCATCCGCCGCGAGCTGCGCCTGCGGCCCGGGATGGTGGTCACCGACAGCGGCCTGCGCCGCGACTACGACCGGCTCAACAACCTGGGCTTCTTCGAGAAGATCGACTTCCAGGGCAAGCCCGGGCCCGATCCCAAGCGGCCGGGTCTCATCACCGTCAACTGGCAGGTCAAGGAGCAGCGCACCGGCACCGCGACGCTGGGCGCCGGCTACTCCGGCGGCATCACCGGCACCGGGCTGACCGGGACGCTCTCGTACCAGCAGAACAACATCAACGGCACGGGCAACGGCGCATCGATCCGGCTCGAGCGCGGCACGCGCGTGAGCGACGCGCAGCTCTCCATTACGATCCCGTACGTCGGCAAGACCGAGAAGTCGCAGCGGTACAGCTTCGGCGCCACGCTCTTCACGTCGCAGCAGACGAACTTCTATCCCGTCTACCAGGCCTGCAATTCGCCCGTCACGCCGACCACCACGACCGGTACCGGCGCGCGGCGCAGCCCGCAAGCCATCGCCACCGCGCCGCCGGTCGACAGCTCGGCGTGTCCCGCGAGCGGCCCGCTCCCGGTCACCATCGTCCCCACGGACCCGCTGAACAGCCAGCTCCTCAGCGGTGTCGTCTCCACCTACAAGTCGCGCGCGACCGGCATCTCCGCGAGCATCGGGCGCCGGCTGACCGACGTGTACTCCGTGAACGGCGGCTTCAACGTGCAGAAGGTCGCCGCCGCGGCCGACCTGCCGAGCGGCTACGTCTTCCCGAGCTCGCAGGTCTTCAATCCGCTGCCGACGGCGACGTCGTCGCCGTTCAGCGCCAACGACCCGAACAGCCCGAGCTCCGCGGTCGGCATCACCGCGCCGTCGCTCGCGAACATCAACTCGACGCAGGCGTACAACGTCCGCAGCTTGCTGGTCGGCTTCCACGCCGACTCGCGCGACGACATCTTCAACCCGCGCCGCGGCATCAACCTCAGCCTCAACGACGAGTTCAGCAGCCACTCGTTCGGGTCCGACTTCACCTACCAGCTCATCACGATCGACGGCGCGAAGTTCTTCGCGATGCCCAAGAACGCGACGCTGGGCATCCACGGCCGCGCCGGGATCTCGACGGGCGCGATCCCGACCAACAAGCTGTACATCTTCTCGGACCAGGACCTGCGCGGGTACTCCGACCCGTTCTACGGAACCGACATCCTGCTCGGGCAGGCCGAGCTGCGGGTCCCGCTGACGCAGGACCGCAAGTTCGCGGTCGTCGGGTTCGTCGAGAGCGGCGGCACGCGCATCCGCGGCGGCAAGTCCATTACGACCGACGTCAGCGGCCTGACCACGACCACCTTCGACCTCAACCGCTACACGTTCCACAGCGACGTCGGCGTCGGTCTGCGCTTCGACGTTCCGCAGCTCGGGCTGCACACGATCCGGCTCGACTTCGCCAAGGGAAGCCAAGGGACGCACACCTCGTTCGGCATCGGGCAGAGCTTCTAGGAATGAACCACCTCCTCACGCGCGGCCGCAGCGCCGCGCTCGCCTTCGCACTCGGCGCCGCGCTGCTCGCGGTGCCGGCGAGCGGCGCGAACGACGTCAGCGACATCGGCTCGCTCGACCAGCAGGCGCTGGCCGCGCTGCCGCAGTTCCAGGCCGCGAACAAGCAGCTCAACACGTACGGCGCGTCGCTGCAGAAGCAGTACGTCGGGCGCGCGCAGCACGCGTCGCAGAGCGATCAGCAGCGGCTCGCGGCGGAGTTCCAGAGCAAGATGGCGGACAAGCAGCGCCAGCTGTTCGGGCCGCTGTTCGGCCGCGCGCAAGTCGCCATCGCGTCGGTCGCGTCGTCCAAGAACCTCACGGTCGTCGTCGACAAGCGCATCGTCGTGTTCGGCGGGCAAGACATCACCAACAGCGTCAAAGACCTGTTGACGGGCGTCGGCGATCCGGTGCCTCCGGTGAGCACGCCGCCGCCGTCGAAGGTCGGGTACGTCGACCAGTCGGCCATCGATCAGACGCCGAAGGTCAAGTCGGTCACGGACGACTTCCTCAAGTTCAAGAACGACCAGGACAAAGCGGCCGCCGACAAGCTCAAGGGCGCCAAGACCGCCGCGGACCGCGACACCATCCTCAAGGATTACCGCAAGACGCTCGACGATCAGCAGAACAAGACGCTCAAGCCGATGGTGGACTCCACGCGCAGCGCGATCGGGGACGTCGCGAAGGCGAAAGGCTTGATCCTGGTCGTCGACAAGGGCAACATCGTCTTCGGCGGCGTCGACATCACCAAAGACGTCACCGACAAGCTGAAATGATGCATTCGGATTCCGCCTTCGGCGGAACCCGTCGCGCCTCGTCGGATTCCGCCGTTGGCGGAATCCGGCGCGCCTCGTCTTCTGGCCTGATTGCTCTTGCGCTCGCGGTATGCGCGCCCGCTTTTCTTGCGCTCGGCGGATGTGGGCATGGTGCGGCGACGGCGCCTGCGCCGGATGCTTCGGGCAAAGGTACGGTCGGGTACGTCATCATGGACGACCTGGTCAAGAAGCACCCGCTGTACGACCAGCTCGCGCGCTACGACCGCAGCATCGAGGCGTTCGATCTCACGTCGACCGCGCCGCAGGTCGCCGCGTCCGATCCGCACATGGCCGAGCGCGAGCGCGATCTGCAGAAGCAGCTCAGCGACGCGGCCGACCGCACGAAAAAGCTCATCGACCAGAAGCAGAAGCAGTACCAGCAGCAAGAGGCGGCGGCGATCTCCGCCGCGCTGCGCGGCGCGGGCGCGGGCGGGCCGAGCGCGGCGCAGATCGCCGGCTCCGTCAACACGACGGCGCGGCAGCAGCAGAGCGGCGTCGCCGTGCAGGCGCAGCGCGACCTCGACAGCTATCGCGCAACGCTGCAAAAACAGGACAACGCGCAGATCGCGGCCGCGCAGAAGGCGCTGGCCGACCGCGCCGACCGCGCGTACCGGGCGAAGGCCGAAGAGCTGCAGTCCAAACAGTCCGCGCTGTCGCTCAAGATGGCGAGCGAAGACGCACCGCAGCGGCTCGCGCTGCGCACGAAGCTCACCTCGCTCGCGCTCGACGACGCGGCGCGCGAGGACGCGCAGAAACAGCTCGCCGCGATCGACCGCAAGGAATCCGACGCGCTCGCCGCCACGCGCAACCGCGACCAGCAGACGCTCGCGGCGCTGCAGGCGCAGCTCAAGGACCAGATGCAGACCGATCTCAACGCGCAGGTCGCGGCGATCCGCGGGCGTTCGCTGGGGTCCCTCGCCACGCGCCAGCAGTCGCTCGCGAAGCAAGTCTCCAGCGCCGGCGGCTCCGTCGTGAAGACGAACGTCGTCAACGGGCGGCCTCAGCAGCAGGTCGGCAGCAACTTGCCGCCGGCGCTGCGCGCGCGCATCGAGCAGCTGCACAACGACTACCAGAAGCGCTTCCAGGACGACGCGAAGACGACGGTCGCCGACTTCCAGAAGACGCGCGCGGATCTCGGCAAGCGCTACGCGCAGCTGCACGGCATCGACGGTGCGTCGCAGCACGGCGCGCAAGCGCAGATCCTGTCGCTGCGCAAGAAGCGCGAGGAGCTCTACACCCAGATCACCGAGCAGATCGATCGCGAGGTTCGGCTGATCGCGCAGCAGCGCGGCATCTCCGTCGTCCTCACCAACATCGTCGCTCCCGCCGGCGGGGTCGATCTCACGCCGGACGCTCTCAAGGACATCGAAAGCCTGCACGAATGACGATCTCCACCACCGCGCTGCGCGCGCTCGCCGTCACCGCCGCGCTCGCCTCCCTCTGCGCGTGCGCCAAGAACGCGCCCAGCACCGACATCGGGCTGGTCGACGTGCAGCGCATCTCGCAGAACTGGCCGAAGTTCCAGAACTATCAGAACCAGCTCGCCAACGACGCGCAGACCATCGAGCGCTCGCGCAAGTCGGTCCGCGACAAGGCGCAGTCGCGCGCGCAACTGCAGGCGCGGTTCGCGCAGGCGCAGAGCGAGCTGAGCGGCGAGGTCACCAATGCCGCCAAGGAAGTCGCCGCGGACAAGCACCTGACGTACGTCTTCACCCGGCAGTACGTCGGCTACGGCGGCACCGACATCACTGCCGACGTCGAGGCGAAGCTCCACATCGAGGACAAGAGCACCCCCGCTCCGTGAGCGCGCCGGGAACGCTCGCGGCTTCGTGAATTCGCTCGGAACGCTGGCGGATTTGGCCGAGCGGACCGGCGGGCGCGTCGTCGGCGATGCCGCCGTCGCCATCGAGCGGATCGCGGCGGTCGACGACGCCGGCCCGGCCGCGCTGACCTTCGCGGTCGACGAACGCTACCTGCGCACGGCGCTGAGCTCGCGCGCGGCCGCCGTGCTCACCGACGAAGCCCTGCTCGCCGCGGGCGAGACGTATCCCAAGCCGATCCTCGCCGTGCCGTCGGCGCGCGTCGCGCTGGCCGCGCTGCTCGCCGCGCTGGAGCCGCCGCGCCCGCAGGGCCCGTTCGTCCACCCGCTGGCGGCGGTCCACCCGAGCGCGCAGGTCGGCGAGCACGTCTGGATCGGGCCGCACGCCGCGATCGGCCCCGGCGCGCGCGTCGGCGACCGCACCGTGCTGATGCCGGGAGTCGTGATCGGCGCGGACGCTGCCGCCGGCGCCGATTGCCTGTTCCACGCGCGCGCGCACCTGGCCGACCGCTGCGTCGCCGGCGACCGGGTCGTGCTGCAAGCGGGCGCCGTGGTCGGCAGCGACGGTTTCGGCTGGGCGTTCCTGGACGGGCGGCTGATGAAGATCCCGCAGGTCGGCACCGTGACGCTGGGCGACGACGTGGAGATCGGCGCGAACACCTGCGTCGACCGCGCCCAGACCGGCGTCACCTCGATCGGCGAGGGCACGAAGATCGACAACCTCTGCCAGATCGGCCACAACGCCCGCATCGGCAAGCACACCGCCATCGCGGCGCTCGTCGGGATGGCGGGGACGACGACGATCGGGGACTACTGCCGGATCGGCGGCTCGGCGCTGTTCGCGGGCCACCTCACGGTGGGCGACCGGGTCACGATCAGCGGCGCCGCGCACGTCTGGGGCGACGTCCCCGACGGCGCGTTCATCGGCGGCCAGCCGGCGCAGAACCACCGCGACCACGTGCGGCTCCAGGCGTATATCCGCAAGCTGCCGAAATTGTACGCTCGGGTCGACGCCTTGGAAAAGCGTGAGCCCAAGCGGGTCGAAGACCCCAAACAAACCTGACGTGCAGTACCAAACGACGTTGCGCGACACGATCGCGTTCGAGGGTGCCGGCCTCCACACCGGGGTTCCCGCGCGCGTGCGTGTCCTCCCCGCCCCCGCCGGCCATGGCCTCCGCTTCCGGGTGAACGATGCGGTCGAGTTTCCCGCGCGCGCCGACTACGTGGTCGACACCGTCCGCGCCACGGTCGTCGGCATGGGCGAGCACCGCGTGTCCACCGTCGAGCACCTGCTCTCGGCGCTCCTGGGCTGCGGCGTCGACAACGCGCTGATCGCGGTGGACGGCCCCGAGATCCCGGTCGAGGACGGCAGCGCCAAGGTCTTCGCCGACGCGGTCGAGGCGGTCGGCCTGGCCACGCTGCGTGAGGCGCGCCTGCGCTTCATCCCCACCCAGACCCGCGTGTTCCACGACGGCGACAAGCTGCTGGTCGTCGCGCCGGCGTCGTCGTTCCGCGTGCGCATGATCGTCGACTATGCGCTGCCGATCGGCACGCAGTACGTCGAGGCCGAGATCGCGCCGGACAGCTATCGCAGCGAGGTTGCGCCGAACCGCACGTTCGGCTTCCTGCACGAGGTGGAGTCGCTGGTGAAGCGCGGGCTCGCGCAGGGCGGCACGCTCGAGAACGCCGTGGTGTTCGGACCCGACGGACCGCTCGCGCCGCTGCGCTCGCCGACCGAACCGGCGCGCCACAAGATCCTCGATCTCGTCGGGGACTTCGCATTGCTGGGCGCGTACCCGCAGTGCGAGGTGATCGCGGTCAAGAGCGGTCACAAGCTGCACTGCACCGCGGTGCGCGAATTGCTCGGAGATGCGGCCGGCGAGTCGGCCGCAGTGTCCGCGACCAGGTAGGAAGGCGAATCCCCGTGCCGATCCTCGACGTGCGCGAGATCATGAAGATCTTGCCGCACCGTTACCCGATGCTGCTGATCGATCGCATCACCGAGCTCGAGCCGATGGTGCGCGCGCGCGGCTACAAGAACGTCACCGCCAACGAGCCGATGCTCGCGGGCCATTTCCCGGGCAACCCGCTGTTCCCGGGCGTGTACATGATCGAGGCGCTGGCGCAGCTCGGCGGCACGACGATCCTCGAGCCCGGCGACATGGCGCGCAAGGTGCCGTATCTCGCCGGGATCGACAAGGCGAAGTTCCGGCGGCCCGTCGTGCCGGGCGACCGGCTCGACATGGAGGCGCGCGTCATCAAGCACAAGCTGAACATCGGCTGGGTCGCGGTCGAGGCGAGCGTCGAGGGCAAGCGGGTCGTCAGCGCGGAGCTGACGTTCTCCATCTCCATCGACCCGTCGGCGTTCGCGTACGACTCGGCAGTGCTGCATCTGTGATCCATCCCAGCGCGATCGTCCATCCCAACGCGAACCTCAGCAAGACCGTCGACATCGGGCCGTACTGCGTGGTCGGCGAGCACGTCACGGTCGGCGCGCGCGCGCAGCTGCTCGCGCACGTCGTCGTCACCGGCCGCACGACGATCGGTGAGGACACGATCATCCATCCCTTCGCCACGATCGGCGCGCCGTCGCAAGATCGCAAGGCCGAAGAAGGCGAAGTTTCGTACACGACGATCGGCGCGCGCACCGTGATCCGCGAGTACACGTCGATCCACCGCGGCAGCGCGGGCGCGGGCGGCGTGACGTCGGTCGGCGACGACTGCCTGCTGCTCGCGTACACGCACGTCGCGCACAACTGCCGCGTCGGCAACCACGTCACCATGTCGAACCTCGCGCAGCTCGCGGGCCACGTCGTCGTCGAAGACCACGCGCTGATCGGGGCGATGGCGGGCGTGCACCAGTTCGTGCGCATCGGCCGCTACTCGTTCGTCGGCGGCTACGCGAAGCTGGGCCGCGATCTGCCGCCGTATTTTCTGTGCGACGGCAACCCGCCCGAGGTCTACGGCCTCAACGCGGTCGGGTTACGGCGCGCAGGCTTCTCGCGCGAGGCGCTCACCGAGCTCAAAGACGCGTACAAGACGATCTACCATTCCGAAAAAAACGTGTCGCAGGCCATCACCGCGCTGCGCGAGACGGTGCAGACCGAAGAAGGCCGCACGCTGCTCGCGTTCTTGGAAGCCGGCTCCGAGCGCGGGATTTTGAAATAACGACGCCGTCCGCCACCATGCGCGTGTTCTTCTCGACCGGCGAGGCGTCGGGCGAGCTGCTCGCGTCGGATCTCGTCGGCGCGATGCGCGCGCGCGTCGCGGTCGAAGCGACGGCGATCGGGGACGTGCGGCTGGAGCGCGCCGGCGTGCGCATCGTGCAGCGCAACCGCGGCTGGGCGTCGCTGGGCGTGTTCGAAGCGCTGCGCCGCTTGCCGCGCACGGTCGCAGCGGGCCTGCGCGTCGCGTGGGCGCTGCGGCGCGATCCGCCCGACCTCGTCGTGCTCGTCGATTTCGGCGCGTTCAACCTGCGCCTCGCGCGGATCTTGCGCGCGCTGGGCTTCGCGAAGCCGATCGTGTACTACGCGCCCCCGTCGGCGTGGCTCGACAGCGCCAAGCGCGCGCGCGCCGTCGCGACGCTGTGCGAGCCGCTCACGATCTTCCGCCACCAAGCGGAGTTCTACCGGTCGCTGGGACTCCCGATCGGCTACGTCGGGCACCCGCTGGCGTCGACGATCGCGCCGCGGCCGCCGCGTCCCGCACCGCCGCCGGACGGCGGCGCGCTCGCGCTGCTGCCGGGCAGCCGGGCCGGCGAGATCGCGCGCCACACGCCGCGGCTGCTCGACGCGCTGGCGCGCGTGCGCGAGCTGCGCCCCAACGTGCGCGCGGAGCTGGTCGCGGCCGACGATGACGCGCACGCGCACATCGCGCACCTGCTGTCGTTTCGCTCGCCGCTGCCGGTGGAGATCGTGCGCGACGCGCGCGCGGCGCTGCGCGAGGCCGATGCCGCAATCATCGCATCAGGCACCGCGGTTTTGGAGGCCGCGCTGATCGAAACGCCGGCCGTCGCGCTGTACGTGCTCTCCGAAGCCCAGGCGAAGATCGCCCGCCGCGTCTACCGCCGCACCTACGTCACGCTGCCGAACCTCGTCATCGGCGAGCCCGTCGTTCCGGAGCTGCTGCAAACCGCGGCGACTCCGGCGGCGCTCGCCGACGCGATCCTCGAGCTGCTCGCGAACCCGGCGCAGCAGCGCGCCGGCTACGCGCGCGTGCGCGCGGCGCTGGGCCCGCCCGACGCGCTGCAGCGCAACGCCGACTGGGTGCTCGCCACGGCCGCGGAAACCAAACTCGCCGGCGCGCCGGGCGCGGAGCGCGGCTAACCATGCGCATCTACCACACCAGCGACGTGCACGACCGCCGGCACATCGCAGCGCCGATCAACGCGCTGCGCGCGGCGCGGCCGGGGCTGTACGCCGACTGCGGCGACTCGCTGCGCGGTTCGCAGACGGTCTATCACCGGCGCGAGCCGATCGTCGCGGAGCTCGACGCCGCGCACGTGGACGTGCAGGCGATGGGCAACCGCGAGTTCCACTACGTCTTCGCCGCCGTGCGCGCGCGCGCGGCGCGCATGCAGCACCCGTTCGTGTGCGCGAACCTCGTCGATACCAAAGGCCGCGCGCTGCCGTTCAGCGCCGACGTGACGCTGCGGCGCGACGATGCCGGGACGGCATGGACGCTGCGCTTTTTCGCCCTGCTGGTCGTGCAGTATCCGCAGGGCTCGTTCTACGAGCGCATCTTCGGCTGGCGTTTCCTCGACCCGATCGCCGTCGCGCAGCACATGGCCGACACGACGCCGCCCGGGACGACGCTGATCGCGCTCTCGCACCTCGGACTGAAGCACGACCGCCTTCTCGCGCAGGCCGTTCCTCGGCTCGAGCTCATCCTGGGCGGTCACAGCCACGACACGCTGCACCAGCCGGAGGTCGTCGCGGGCGTGCCGATCGTGCACGCCGGCCCGTACGGTGCGTTCGCCTCGCGCACCGAGCTCGCGAAAGACGGCGGCGGTCGTGCGCGCATCACGGATTTCGCGCTGGAACCGCTGACGTGACGGGCGCGGCGGCGCGCTCAGTGCTCTTCGTCACCAACGGCCACGGTGAAGCGGCGATCGCGGCGCGCATTGCGCACGAGGCGCGCGCGCTCGCGCCGATTCGCACGGAGCATTTCGGGCTGGTGGGCGAGCGGCTCGGCGGCGCCGATTTCCCGGATGTCGGGCCCCAGCGCGCGATGCCGTCGGGCGGGCTCGTCGCGATGGGGAACGTGCGCGCGTTCGCGCGCGATCTCGGCGCGGGATTCCTCGGGCTGTTCGCGCGCCAGATCGGTTTTCTGCGTGCGGCGCACGGGCGCTACGCCGCGGTCGTCGCGGTCGGCGACGTCTACGCGTGCGCGCTGGCGCGCATCGCGCGCGCCCCGCTGGCGTTCGTCGGTACCGCGAAGAGCGTGTACGTCGCGCGCTACGGTTTCGGCGAGCGCATCGTGCTGCGCGGCGCGCGGCGCGTGTTCGTGCGCGACGCGGCGACCGCGAACGACCTGCGCGCGCACGGGCTGCGCGCGGAAGCGCCGGGGAACGTGATCGTCGACCTGCTGGCGACGGACGTGCGCGTCGACTGGCGCGCGCCACTGCGGCTCGCGCTGCTGCCGGGCTCGCGCGAGCGCGCGTACGCCGACGCGCTGCGCATCGCCGACGTCGTCGCGGCGCTGCGGTCGCGCGGCGCGGAGCTCGACGCGGTGCTGTCCGTCGCGCCGAACCTCGACGTGCGCCGCTTCGCGCCGGCGCTCGCGCTCGGCGCGCTGCGCGCCTGGACGGGCCCGCTGGGCGCGCTGCTGCACGACGCGACGCTCGCGATCGGCCAGAGCGGCACCGCCAACGAAGCCGCCGCGGCGCAAGGCGTGCCCGTCGTCGCGCTGGAGCTCGACGACGCGCCGCGCGACGCCTGGTACCGCAAGCGCCAGATGGGCTTGCTCGGCGATGCGCTGCTGGTGGTGCCGGGCGAGCCCGCACGCGCGGCGGACGAGATCGCCGCGCTGCTGGCCGACGGCGTGCGCCGCACGCGCATGGCCGCCGCCGGGCGAGAGCGCATGGGCGGCCCCGGCGGCGCGCGGGCGATCGCGCAGGCCGTCGCCGCGCTGGCCGGTGCCGCATGAGCCGCGTCGCGCGCGCCGCGCTCGCCGTGCTGTTCGCGAACATCCCGCTCTACGGCACGCTCGCCGTGCTCGATCCGGCGCGCCCGCCGATCCCGCCGCTCGTCCCGGTCCGAATCGCGATCGCCATCGGCGTGCTCACGGTCGCCGCGCTCGCCGTCCTCGTGCCGGCCTGGCTGCGGGGCAGCCGCCGCGACGCGCTCACCTTCGCGTTCCTGGCGCCCGGCATCGCGACCATCGCCGCGGGGATCACGGGCTTCGATCCGGTCACCAGCATCGGGTTCGGCGTGCTGATCACCGGCGTGGGCGGCGTCGGCCTGGCGCTCGCGCGCGAAGCGGACGCGGCCACCGTGCGCCTGTGCCTGCGGACGTTCTTGTGGTCGGCCCTGCTCGCGTCGCTGCTCGCGCTCGCGATGCTGGTCTCGCACCGCCCGGTCGCGATCTACGCGTACGACAACGGCCGCGCGGTCGGGACGTTCTTGAATCCCAACGAGCTGGCCGGCTTCACGCTCATCGGGCTGGGCATCGCGCTCCCGCTGGCGGCGGCGTCGCGCGGCCGCGACCGGCTCGCCGCGGCCGCGGCGCTCGTCCTGATCGTCACGCTGGGGGCGACGTTCTCGCGCTGGGGCGCGCTCTCGGCGGTGTTCGGCGTCGCGGTGTACGCGCTGGTGAGCCGCGCGCGCGTGCTGCTCGCGGCGGCGGTCGTCGTCGCGCTCGCCGGCCTGGGCCTGGACGCCGTCGCCGGCGCGCGCCACCACAACCCGCGCGACACCGAGGCCCGCGCCGTCGCCTGGCGCACGGGGCTGACCACCTTCGAACGGTTTCCGCTGCTGGGCGTCGGCCCGCTCGCCTTTCCGAAGACGTACGACGTATTCCGGCCGCCCGACGCCCCGGGCACCCGCACCGCGGTGGCCTTCGACCCGCACTCGCTTCCGATTGCGTTCGCAGCCGACGGCGGTATCGTCGCGATCGTGACCCTCATCACGTCGTTCACCATCTTGGTGCGCCGGCTGTTGCGCGACGCCCGCGGCGCGCCGGCGATGCAGGCGGCGCTGGGCTTCGGCCTCGCCGCGGCCGTCCTCGCGCTGATGCTCGACTGCACCATCAACACCATCAGCATCGTCTTCGCGCTCATCCTCCAGCCCGCGGGGCTCTTCATGGCGGCCGCGCGCACGGGTGCGCTGACGGAACAGGTGCCCGATGCGCCGCGCTGACGCCGGTGCGCCGGCCGGCGCCCGCGCGCTGCTCGTGCGCACGCTCCTCGCGTGCGCTTGCGCGGTCCTCGCCGCCGGCTGCGGCCGGCCCGGCGCGCCGCGCCCGCAGACCTCGACCGCGCCGGCGTCCGCCGGCCCGACCGCCGCAGCGACCCCGGTGCCGGTGCACGTGCGCGGGTTCGGAACCAAAACGCAGCCGTCGGTGCTGACCGGCCGCAAGCAGGGCCGGCGCATCTACGTCATCCGCGCGCTCGCGTTCGAGGGCGACATCGCGGGCTCGGCCAACGGCAGCGCGGTGCTGCAGGAGCCGCACATCTCGTTCGTCGACCGCTCCGGCGCCGTCACGACGGCCGACGCGCCGAAGGCGACGGTGAAACAACGCGACAAGAGTGTCCTTATGACCGGTGGTGTGCATGCGCGAACCGCGGAGGGAGCCGTCCTGACCTGTGACACCCTCCGGTACGATGCCAGCACGGAACGCTTCCACGGCGAGGGCCACGTCGCGGTGACCGGCCCCAACGGCGACCAGCTCACCGGCGACCACCTCGACGGCGACGTGCGGCTGCACGACGCGCGCGTCACCTCCGGGGGCGCACCGTGACGGCCGACCGCGACCGCATCGTGCTGCGCGACCTCGTCAAGCGCTACGCGCGCCGCACCGTCGTCAAGGGCGTGAGCGCCGAGGTGCACCGCGGCGAGGTCGTCGGGCTGCTGGGCCCCAACGGCGCCGGCAAGACGACGACGTTCTACATGGTCGTGGGACTCATCCGGCCCGACGGCGGCACCGTCGTGCTCGAGCGCGACGGCCAGGCGCGCGAGATCACCGGCGCGCCGATGCACGAGCGCGCGCGGGCCGGGATCGGGTACCTCGCCCAGGAGAACTCGATCTTTCGCAAGCTCTCCGTCGGCGACAACCTCCGTTTGATCTGGGAGATGAACGGCGTGCCGAGCGCCGAGCGCGAGCGCCGGCTGCCCGAGCTGCTGGCGGAGTTCGGGCTGTCGCAGTTCGTCGACGCGCGCGGCGACTCGCTCTCGGGCGGCGAGCGGCGGCGCGTCGAGATCGCGCGCGCGATCGCGACGGAGCCGGCGTTTCTGCTGCTCGACGAGCCGTTCACCGGGATCGACCCGATCGCCGTCGCGGACATCCAGGCGATGATCCGCCAGCTGCGCGACCGCGGTCTGGGCGTGCTCATCACCGACCACCAGGTGCGCGAGACGCTCGCGATCGTGGACCGCGCGTACATCCTCAACGAAGGCAAGATCGAGGTGAGCGGCACCGCCCAGGACGTGCTGGACTCGCCGGTGGCGCGCACGTTCTACCTCGGCGAGAGCTTCCGGCTGTGACCGAAGCACGGCGCCTGGGGCACACCGCGCCGCGCGCGCCGCTGGCGCCCACGATCATGGACCGCTACCTCGTCGCGGAGCTCGGCGGGCCGTTTCTGTTCGGGCTCTCGGCGTTCACGCTGATCTTCGTGGCGACGCAGATCCTCGCGATCGGGCGGCTCGTCACCGAAGAGCACGCGCCGCTGTGGGCCGCGGTGGAATATTTTC
Source organism: Vulcanimicrobiota bacterium (assembly GCA_963723635.1). Taxonomy (GTDB): domain Bacteria; phylum Vulcanimicrobiota; class Vulcanimicrobiia; order Vulcanimicrobiales; family Vulcanimicrobiaceae; genus Vulcanimicrobium. Next base: position 159,836 of record CAVRRP010000019.1, read on the forward strand.
TGTGGGACATGCCGCAGTTTCTGCTGCTGGTGATCCCGATGGCGATGCTGCTGGGCACGCTGCTCGCGATGCAGCGCTTGTCGGGCGACAGCGAGGTGACCGCGTTCAAAGCCGGCGGCATCTCGCTCGCGCGCATCGTCGCGCCGCTGCTGATCGTCGGCTTCGTGGTGTCGCTGCTGGCGCTCGCGGTCCAAGAGATGTTCGTGCCGTTCGCCAACGACCGGGCGGCGTTCGTGAAGCAGCAGGCGATCGAGCACGCGACGTCCGCGACCACGTCGAGCTTGCAGGCGATCTCGCCGCTGCCCGGCGGCGGCAAGCAGGTGACGATCGCGTCGGCGCTCGACGTACCGACGCAGACGCTGCTGAAGGTCACGGTGCTGCGCTACGACGCGCATACCGCGCTGCAGGATCTCATCGTGGCGGACCGCGCGCGCTACGTCGCGCCGACGTGGCATTTCGAAAACGCGACGACCTATCATTTCGACGCCAACGGCGACGACCAGAAGGTCACCGCTCCGCTGGGGCTGGACGTCGACATCGGCGCGCGCCCCAATCAGATTGCGAAGCAGTCGCTGCAGCTCTCCGATCCCGAGCTGCTGTCGCGCGCGGAGATCCAGGAACGCCTGGGATCGGGCCAGCTCACGCCGCAGCAAGTGAAGTCGTTCCAGGCGACCTACGCCAGCAAGTTGGCGCGGCCGTTCGCGGCGTTCGTGTTCACGCTGATCGCCGTTCCGTTCGGCCTGCGCCCGGCGCGCGGCGGCGGAACGGGACTGGGGTTCGGACTCGCGGTCGCGATCGTGTTCGTCTACTACGTGATCTCGACGATCTTCTTGAGCATCGGCACCGGCACCGGCCTCGCCGGCCCCGCGGCGTGGACGCCGAACCTGCTGTTCACCGTCATCGGCGCGACGCTGCTGCGCCGCGCGTCGCGAGTCTAGCGTGATCGCCAACCTCTCCGGCATCGCGCTCGTCGTGGCGATCACCATCGTCGCGGGCGGCATCGCGTACATCGGCGACCGCGTCGGTCATCAAGTGGGCCGCAAGCGGCTCACGCTGTTCGGGCTGCGGCCCAAGTACACGTCCACGATCGTCGCGGTCGCGACCGGGATGCTGATCGCGCTGTCGGTCACGTCGGTCGCGCTGATCGGCTCGCAGCAGGTGCGCACGGCGTTCTTTCGCCTGGGCCAGATCAACGCGCGCATCAACGACCTCCAAGCGCGCGCGATCGCGACGCAAAAAGAGCTCGACTCGACGCGCGACCGGCAGTTCGTCGTCTCGATCGGCTACCCGATCGGGAACATCGCGCTGACGACGCGGCTGACGCAGCCCGACGCCGTGGTGCTGGCGCAGCTGTCGGGATTCTTCGACAACACGGTGCGGACCGCGAACGCGCAGTTCGCGCACGCGCCCTACGACCTCAAGCCCTATCGCAAGAAGTCGAGCGATCCGGAGATCCAGACGCTGCTGCGCGAGCAGCTGGCGACCGACCGCGATCATTTCGCCGCGGACGCGCCGGTGCTGTTCTTGCCGCTGATCGGGCAGAATCTGTTCAAGGGCGACGTCATCTCGTTCACCCTTCAGCCGTACTCCGACGTGCGCGTGGCCGCCGCGGGCGACACCTTGGCGGCGGTGGACGTGCAGGGCGGACAGGCTCCGGACAGCCTCGTCGTCCCGCTGCAGCGGCTGACCGCCGCCGCGATCGCGGAGATGGAACGGCGCGGCATGCCGGCGGTGTTCGCGCTCAACCCGCAGCCGAGCAACAACGTGCAAGAGGTGGTCAACCAGCTCACGCGGCTGCGCGGGCACTATCGCCTCGTCGCCAAAGCGGGGCTCGACCTGTACCCGCACTCCGGCGGCATCCTGATCGACTACTCGCTGGTGCCGCGGTGACGATCCTCGGCCTGGACCCCGGCACCCGCAAGTGCGGCTACGCGGTGGTGACCGGCGTCGACGCCCCGCCGCTCGTGCTGGGGATCGTCCCGATCGAGACGCTCGCCGAGCGGCTGGCCGCCGTGCTCGCCGCGACGCCGGTGGTGCTGGCCGCCATCGGGCGCGGGACCAACGCCGCGGTGGTCGCCGACGTGGTGCGGGCGCTGGGCGTGCCGGTCGAGCTCGTCGACGAGCGGGAGACCAGCTTGCTGGCGCGGGCGCGCTTCTTCCGCGACCACCCCCCGCGCGGCTGGCGCCGGATCGTGCCGCGCGGGATGCTGCTGCCCGACCGCCCGATCGACGACTACGCGGCGCTCCTCATCGCGGAACGCTTCCTCAAGGCTTCTTGATCGGGGCAGGAGTCCCGACGCTCGCTTCGGTATAGCGACCTCGGCATGCGTTCCGTATCGGGCGCGTCGTCGTCGTGCCCGCCGCGGTAGGTACCGACGGGGACGCGGCGCGCGCGAGAGGAACCAGCACGTCACACCTTTCTCGGAGGAAACGATGAAGCGTCTCGCTACCCTCGTCCTCGCAGCGGGCTTTGCAATGGGCTCGCTCTTGGCGTTGGGTCAGGGCGCCTCGGCGACACCGTTCTCGGACGTGCCGGCGAACCACTGGGCGTATCAGGCGATCCAGTCGCTCGCGGCCGACGGTTTGGTCGAGGGGTATCCCGACGGTAAGTTCAAAGGCGACCGTCCGCTGACGCGCTACGAGATGGCGGTGCTCGTCGCACGCGTCATCGCGAAGCTGCAGGTCAACGGTCCGGGGTTCGCCTCGAAAGCCGATCTCGACAAGCTGCAGAAGCTCATCGATGCGCTCAAGGACGAGCTGGACTCGCTCGGCGTGCGCGTGACGAACCTCGAGGACGCGCTCGACGCGCTCGACAAGCGCACGAAGTTCGCGCAGTCGATCCAGTTCCACGGGGCGATCCTCGACAACAACTCTTACCGCCAGCGCTACGGCGTGCCGCAGACGATCGCGCACGGCGCGATCGATCCGTTCGTGAACGTGTTCCTGACGAGCCCGGCCAACAACAGCCCGCTCGAGCAGGCCGGCTCCGGCAACTTGATCCGGTTCGACGACAAGCTGAACTTCACGTACACGATCAACGAGAACCTCACGGTCTCGCTGCCGATCCACATCATCAACTACGACTACGGCGGCGAGTTCACGCCGCAGGCGAAGTACTCGATCCAGCCCGACGTGGTCGTGAACATCGGCAAGATCGGCGCGTTCTCGAACGTGTACTTCCGCGACGGCCAGCTCGACAACCTCAAGTCGTCGCGCGTCGGCCTCACGTATCGCGCGCCCGACGCGACGCAGCAGGGCCCAGGCTACGAAAACCCGGTCCAGCCGTACGAGAAGGGCTTCGAGATCGGCGGCATCCTCAACGGGCTCACCGAGTTCCAGTTCTCGTGGACGCGCATCGACCAGTCGATGATCAACACGCTGACCGGCGTCGCCGACCCGACCGGCGAGTTCGCGAACAACAACTACTTCTTCATCGTCACGCGCCCGCAGACGAGCTACTTCCAGCCCGGCGCGCCGGGCTCGTCCGCAGGCGCGCTGCGCACCGACACCTTCACCGCGGCAGCCGGGCCGATCGCATCGGTCTATCTGAGCAGCAAGGCGCAGATCGGGACGGTCTACATCTCGGCCGTCAACGGCACGCCGTGCTCGGCCGCGGCGCATCACGCCCGCCTCCGCCCCCTGCCCGATCGGCGGCGGCGCGTGGTACTACATCGACCAGACGAACCAGGTCGTCTTCGCGACGCCGCTGCCGGTCGGAACGGTCGTGCAGATCTCGTACGTGCGGCTCACGTACAACAACAACGACCAGTTCCAGCGCTATCACTTCAACGCGCGCGTCAACCAGAAGATCAAGGGTCTGCCGGGCGCCGAGGTCGGCCTCTCCGTCAGCCGCATCTTCGACTTCGGCGACGTCAGCAACTCGCAAGGCACGAACTTCTACCAGTCGGCGCCCAACGGCAACGCCGCCGGCAACGGGTACGGCGTCGTCAGCGACACGGTGTTCGGCCTGGATGCGCAGCTGCCGCTGTCGTTCATCACGCTCGACGGCGACCGCACCAATCACCCGGTGCTGTTCGGCGAAGGCGCGTACAGCAAGTTCACGCCCGACTTCTACAACACGCCGGCCATCACCGACAGCGCGCTCGTTCTCGGCATGCGCCTCAAGCTCGCGAACGCCACCGCCACCGTGCAGTACCAGGCCGTCGGGCCCAACTTCCTGGACGGCGGCCCGCTGCGCTACTTCGGCCCGGCGCCGTCGACGTTCCAGTTCTGGCGCGGCAACTTCTTCCCGCAGTTCTTCGGCTTCGGCAACAACCTCGCGATCAACCAGACGTTCGACCGGACCATCACGCCGGGCTGCGCGGGCACCGCGTGCACGAGCAACAACGCCAACCTGACGTACCTCTATCCGGTGTTCAACCCGTTCGTGGCGAGCGGCCCGCAGTTCTTCAGCGCGTTCGCTCCCAACTCGCAGGGCTTCACCGCCAACGTCACCGCGCCGATCAGCATGGGCGACACGACGGTCAACGCCCGCTTCCTGGGCCAGCATCTCCAGGAGATGGTCCCCAACGGCTACGGCCAGCTCGCCTACGGCCCGGGCTTTGCGTCGAACCTCCGGCTGAAGTTCGACAAGTACGAAGGCGGCCTGCAGTTCGGCGTGCCGGTCTTCAACACGAAGGCCGCGGTCAACCTGACCGGCTCGGTCGAGCACCTCTACCGCCGCGACACCACGGCGTACAGCTACGTGCCGTTCAACACGACGGCGGGCGGTCCCGACGCAAGCTCGGCCGCGGCGCTCAACGGGTTCCTGTCGCTTCCCGGCAACACGCCGGTGCTGTTCTACCCGAACTACATCGACGAATTCCACACGACGCTCGCAGCGGGCGTGACGGTCCCCGTCTCGCGCGACTTGAACTTCGGCTCTCGTACAACACGCAGACGTACCGCGGCGCGTACGGCACGACGCTCTCCGACAACATCTCGCAGCGCAAGGACATGTACGACGCGACGCTGATCTACAACATCCCGAAGACGACCAGCTCGATCGGCTTCCTGTTCCGCAACCAGAAGTTCACCGACGCCAACGTGCCGACGTACAACTTCAACCAGAACCGCGAGGACGTAAACTTCTCGATCCGGTTCTGAGTTTGGGGCCGCCGCCCCAACTGCACGATTCGAGCACATGCGAGATGCCCCGGAACTGCGAGGTTCCGGGGCGTTCTCGTTGTAGGGGTTGATCGTGATCCGTACGGTCGGCGTGGTGGCTGGAATCGTCGCTCGCCGTGCTGCTGGGCGCGGTGCAGCTCGCATCGTCCGCCGCCTACGGCGACTTGGCGGTGCGCCCGTCGCTCCCAGCCGCGCTGCACGCGCTCGCCCCCGGCCTGCTGCGACCGTTCATCGGCAACGCGCAAGCCCGCACCGAAGCGGCGGTCCACAACGGCGATCTGGCGACCGCGGAACGCCTCGCGGCAACGCTCCCGAACGACGCGGAGGGCACCGACATCCGCGGCCGAATCGCGGAAGCCCGCGGCAACCGCGACGCGGCGATCCAGCTCTACGTCCGCGCCGGCGACGTCGTCCGCGCGCAAGCGCTGATCGACGCGCTGTCGGTGACGCAACCTGACCGCGCGCTCGACGACCAAGCACTGCTCGTCGCCGCCCATCAGGACGACGCCAACGCGGGCGAAGTCCGCGGCGAAGCATGGTGGCGCCTGGGCCAACTGCAAGCCGCCGCGGGCTACCGCAACCCCGCCCAGCGCGCGTCATACTGGCGCAAAGCGGAAGCATCGTACGAACGCGCCCTCGCCCTCGCCCCGAACGAAGAGACATATCTGCTCGCCGCCGGCTTCCAATCGCTGGCCAACGGCGACATCGCAGCCGCATCACGCTGGTACGCGCACGCCGCGGACGTCGTCCCGAACAGCGCGGACGCCTACGCCGGCCTCGCCTGGACGTCCGCCGCGTCGCACGACTGCGCCCGCGCCCGCGACGCGCTGACCCGCTCGCGCGCACTGCGCGCCGCAACGACGACCGCCGCAACCCGCGACCCAGCCGACGACCCGCTCGTGGGCCCGCCGCTCAAACGCTGCACGACGTGACGCGTGTCCTGGAAACCCGCCGCGGCACGATATGATCGTTGCGCTCGACACGCAACTCGCCGTCGGCACGGCAACGGGCATCGGCGTCTACCAACGCGACCTCGCGCACGCGCTGCTCGCAGAAAACGTCGACGTCCGCCCGCTCTCGGCGCCATGGCTGGACCCGTGGCGCTTCGACCGCCGCGTGCTGTGGGATCAAGTGCTGCTGCCGCTGCAAGCCGCGCGCAGCGGCGCAGACCTCCTGCACGCCACCGCCGGCACGATGCCGTTCGATCCGCACGCTGCCGACCGTCGTCACCGTCCACGACCTCGCCTGGCACCGCGTCCAATCCCACACCCGCTCGTACGCCCGCACGTACTTCGGCACGCTGCAAGCGCGCGCATACAAACACGCCGCCGCAATCGTCTGCGACTCGAACTTCAGCGCAAGCGAGTACCGCGAGCTGATCGACCTGCGCGCAACCGTCGACGTCGATCTACCCGGGCGTCGACGAGCGCTTCGCGCGCATCGAACGCGTTGTGGACCCGTCCCCGTTCGCACTCGTCGTCGGCACGGTCGAAGCCCGCAAAAACCTGCTCGTCCTCATCGAAGCCCTGCCGTCGCTGCCAACGCTGCGCATCATCGCGGTCGGCCCGCCGACCCCATACGCCGACACCGTTCGCGCGCGAGCCGCCGCGCTGAACGTCGCCGATCGCGTCGAGCTGCGCGGCTACATCGAACGCGAACAGCTCGACCGCCTCTACGCCTGCGCAACCTGCGCGCTGATCCCGTCCCGCTACGAAGGCTTCGGCTACGCGCTGGCAGAGGCAATGTGCGCAGGCGTCCCGGCAATCGCAGCCCGCTCGTCATCCCTGATCGAAGTAGCCGCCGACGACGTACAACTCATCGACCCGGACGACGTCACCGCCTGGGTCAATGCAATCGGCGCTTTGCTGGCCGACAGTGATGCCGCTCAACAACGCGCCGACGACTGCGCCCGCGCGCGATGCAACGCTTTGCATGGTCCACGGCTGCTTCGCAGATGCACGAGATCTATAGTCGCGTCGCGCGCTCTTAATGGCGATCGTGGCGGGGCGGGTGGCGGACGGTGCTGTGGCGGGGACGCTTCCCGCCGCGCATCCTGCGGCTCGGGAAACTCGGTTCTCCGCTCGCTCCCGCCCTCCGGGCTCCGCTCGCTACGAAACGCCCCGCCACAGCACCATCCGCCACCCACCCATTCACGATCACGGCACGCCACACGGGCACGATGCGCGCAGGTCCGGGCAATTCCACGATCGTGCTTTCGCCGACCGATCGTGCCAAAGGTGGCGGGAGCCACGGTGGTGCGGCGGGGCGTTGCGGAGTTCGCGGAGCCCGGAGGGCGGGAGCGAACGGAGCACCGAGCGACCAGAGCCGCAGGATGCGGCGGCGGGAGCGTCCCCGACGCATCACTGTGGCTCCCGCCGCCTACGCCACGATCCTAATAAATCGGCGACCCAGGAGCACCGGGCCCGACAGAGCCGTCGTCCTGTGCAAAGGTCAACCGCAGCGGATACGACGACCCGCCTTCCGGCATCGTCACGATGCGAATGCGCCGGAACGTGCCCGCGTTGATCGTCTCTTGCCAGATCTTGAACCGGGAGAACGCTGCGAGCGCGTGCGCTTGCACCAGCGTGCCGTCGATGAGGAACGTGCCGGTCGCGCGGCCGCCGCGCGGGTTCGCGTAGAGGGCGATCGCGCGCGGGCCGCGGGTCATGTTGACGATGACGACGTTCATCGATTGCTCGACGCCGTAGTCGCCGCTGAGCGCTTCGCCTTCGCGCAGGTTCGGGAGCGGAAGCTGGCCGATCGGGATGTCGAGGTCGGCGCCGTCGACGTCGTACGTGCGCTCGAAGAAGAACGTCGGGACCGGGATAGACGCCGCGCGCGTGCGGTGCGCCGCCGGCGAGAAGCTTCACGGTGTCGATGGACTGATCCGTGGGGGCGAGTGCGTCTTGCGCGACGAGCGTGAGGTCGAGCGGGTCGCCGCTCACCAGGCGCAGCTGCAGGATCGCGCTGATCACGTTTGCTGCCGGAAGCGGGTGGTCGACGAGGTTCATCGTTGCGCCCGGCGCGATCGTCATCACCTGGCCCTCGTTGCGCGCTTCGCGCACCAAGAACCGTTTGGTGGAGAGGTGGCCGACCTCCATCTCGTTGGCGCCGGGGCCTGCGGTGCCGTCGATCATCTGCACCGTCGCCGGCGCGTTCGACGTGTTGCGGGCTTTGAGCAGGATGCGGCGCGCCGGTTCGTTGCCGGGGTTGTAGTGGTAGTACAGAAACCGCTGCGCTTGCGTGCGGTCGAGGCGCGCGGTGAACAGCACGCCGTTGGCGGTGAGGCGCTCGGGGTAGTCGCTCACCAGCAGGCGCGCCGGCTGGATCGGCGGCAGCGCGGTGTTCTCGACGATCACGTGCGTCGTGCCGTTGACCGTCAGGTAGCCGTTGCCCGCGATCTGCGACGGGACGTCGAGCTCGGTGCGGTCGTCGATCTTCAGGTTGCCGCGGACCGGGATCGTTTCGAGCGGGACGTTGATCGATGCGCCCGAGCGCAGCGTCGCCGCGCGGGTGACGGCGACGACGATCGCGTCGCGCAGGTATTCCGCCGACGTCGGGTTGCCGGTGACGCGCAGCGTCGTCTGGTCGGCGACGGTGCCGGCGGCGTAGGCGACGCGGATCGCGACGTCGCGCGTGACGCCGCGCGCGTCGGTCACCGTGGCGGTCGTGGTGCCGACTTTGAGGCCGCTGACGTAGAGCACGCGCTGCGTCTGGTCCACGACCACGGTCGCGGTCGCCGGATCGGCCACCGTTGCGGTGATGGCGCCCAGCGAGCTGTTGATGCGGGCGGTGACGGTCTTGCCGGGCTCGACGCTGACTTGCGGCGGCTCGACGATGATCGGCGGCTGCGTCGGCGACGCCAGCGGGGCGGGCGTGATCGCGGGGATCACCGTCGTCGTGCCGGGGGCGGGTGACTCCGTGGGCGCGGCGACCGGAGGCGTCGGCGGCGGGGCGGGCGCGTTGGGGCTGCCCGGGGCCGGCGTCGCGATGCTGCCGGGCGGGTTGACCGGGCCCGACGGCGGCGGTACGGGGGGATTCACTTGCGCCGCCGCGGCGAGCGCGAGGGCGCAGACGGCCGCGAGGCTAGTTAACGGCGCGATGACGCGTCGCAAGTGACTCCTTATCCGGGGTGACAGACGTCAGGCGATCTTTTGAGCGGCGGGTTCCCGCGAGACGGCCGATGCCAGGAGCGTCTTGTAGCCGACGTTCGGGAAGAGCACCGTGACCAGGTCCTTCTCGGCGCGCTCGACCGTGCCTTGTCCGAACTTCGCGTGGTAGACGACGTCGGCGATCCGGTAGCCCGAGGACGTGAGCACGCGGTGGCCCTGCAGGCAGTTGTCGCACGCGCCGCACGTCTCGGCGTCGTAGTCCTCGCCGAAATAATTCAGGATGAAGCGGCGGCGGCAGCCGGTGGTCTCGGCGTACTGCAGCATCATCGCGAGCTTCGACTGGTCGTACTTCTTCTTCGTGTCGTAGTTCGCGAGGTTGAGCACCATCTCGCGCTGCTCGCGCGCCGCGTCGGTCAGCACGTACTTGCCGCGCATCGCGTTCTCGATGAAGCCGCTCTTTTTCAGCAGCGCGATGATCACTTTGAGCTTGGTCAGCGGGAGCTGCGTGATCTTGCGCAGGTCGGTGAGGCTCACGCCGCCTTCTTGCGCGCCGAAGATCTCCAGCGTGCCGAAGACTTTCTGCACTTCCTCGACGTCGGGATATTTGCCGGTGAGGAAATAGTTCTGCACGCGCGTGTCGCTCATGCGGTAGACCAGCACGCACTTCGACGGGTCGCCGTCGCGGCCGGCGCGGCCCGCTTCCTGCGTGTACGCTTCGACGCTGCCCGGCAGATCGTAGTGCACCACGAAGCGAATGTTCGGCTTGTCGATGCCCAGGCCGAACGCGTTGGTCGCGACGACGGCGCGGATCGCTTCCTGCATGAACAGCTCGTGCACCGCGGTGCGGTCGTGCTTCTGCAGCTTCGAGTGGTAGACGGCGGCCGGTAGGCCGAGCTCGTCCTGCAGATATTTCTGCACTTCGAGCGCGTTCTTGATCGTCGCGGTGTAGACGATGCCGGTTTGCTCGAGCTCGCCTTTTTCGAACAGCTCCTTGAGCTGCTTGAGCTTTCCCGCTTCGCTTTCGGCGCGCTTCACCACGTACTGCAGGTTCGGGCGGTCGAAGCCTTTGACGATCGGCTTGACGTTGGGAATGCCGAGCTGGATGAGGATGTCTTCGCGCACGGCCGGCGTCGCCGTCGCCGTCAGGGCGAGCACCGTCGGGTTGCGCAGCTGGCCGATCACCTTGCCGAGGTTGAGGTAGGCGGGGCGGAAGTCGTGGCCCCACTGCGAGATGCAGTGCGCTTCGTCGACGACGAACAGCGGGATGGTGAGCTCCTGGAGGAGCGCGACGAACGCGTCGTCCTCGAGCTTTTCCGGCGTGACGAACACGATCTTGAGCTGGCCCGACGCGATGCGCTGCATGGCGGCGATCTCTTGGTCTTCGGAGAGCGTCGAGTTGAGCGCCGCGGTCGCGGTGACGCCGCGCTCGGAGAGCATGTCGAGCTGGTCTTTCATCAGCGCGATCAGCGGCGAGACGACGATGGTGGTGCCGTCCATCAGCAGCGCGGGGAGCTGGTAGCACAGCGATTTGCCGGCGCCGGTCGCGAGGATCGCGAGCGTGTCCTCACCCGCCAGGATGCGTTCGATGACCTCTTCCTGGCCCGGGTTGAAGCGCTCGTAACCGAACTTCTCGCGCAGCGCTCCGCGCAGGTCGACCGTGGTCTCCATGATTCCTCTCCGGCTGCCGCACCGGCGCCCACGCCAGGCGACGCCTCGCTTGGAAAGCGGGCGTCACAGGCGTCAAAGCCGGTGCACTCTCGGGTACCCTACCCGGTACTGCTTAAAACGCCGTGAACCAGAGCCGGGTTCCTCGCGCCGGACGGCCCGGCCGGTTGCGGCGGACGGGACCGCCCTGCGATTCTCCGAATCGAACGGGGTGTCGCTCTACCGAACCTGGCGGCCCCGGACGTTCGCCGACCTGGTCGGGCAGGACGCGGTGGTCAAGACGCTCACGACCGCGCTGGAGACCGGCCGGCTCGCGCACGCGTACCTGTTCTCGGGGCCGCGCGGCTCGGGCAAGACGTCCGCCGCGAAGATCCTCGCGCGCTGCATCGAGTGCGTGAACGGGCCGACGGCGACGCCCGACAACACGTGCGAGAACTGCGTCGCGATCCTCGACGGCACCGCGCTCGACGTGCTCGAGATCGACGCCGCGTCGAACCGCGGCATCGACGAGATTCGCGCGCTGCGCGACGCGGTGAAGTTCGCGCCCGCGGCGATGCGCAAAAAAGTCTACATCATCGACGAAGCGCACATGCTCACCAAAGAGGGCGCCAACGCGTTTTTGAAAACGCTGGAAGAGCCGCCGGACTGGGCCGTGTTCGTGCTCGCGACGACGGCGCCCGAAGCGCTGCCGCCGACGATCCTGTCGCGCTGCCAGCGCTACGCGTTCCGGCGCATCGCGATCCCGACGATGATCGCGCGCATGCGCGAGATCGCCGCCGCGGAGGGCATCCCGATCGACGACGGCGCGCTCGGCGCGATCGCGTATCGCGCCGACGGCGGCTTGCGCGATGCGCTCACGATGCTCGAGCAGGTGTCGTCGTTCGCGGACGGTCCCGTCGATGCGGACACGGTCGAGGCGGCGTTCGGGCAGACGGGGCGCGCGTTCGCGCGCGCGCTGCGCGACGCGACGCTGGACGGCGACGCGGCCGCGGCGCTGCGCATCGTCGACGAAGCGTCGGACGCCGGCGCCGACATGAGCGGGCTGATCCGCAGCATCATCGCGGAGTTTCGCCACCTGCTCGTCGCGCGCGTGAACCCCGAGCTGCTGTCGCGCGACCTCGCCGAGGACGACGCGCGCGTCGCGCGCGAGCGCGCGGACGCGACGCCGCAGGCGCGCCTGGTGCGCGCGCTGCGATTGCTGGCCGACGCGCTGGCCGCCGCGCGCGGCTCGGGCAACGCGCGCCTGGAGCTCGAAAGCGCGGTGCTGCGCTTCGTGCTGCAAGGCGAGGACCCGGCGCTCGACGCGCTCGCCGCGCGCCTCGCCGCGCTGGAGGCCGGCGAAGCTCCCGCGCCGCGCGCCACCGCGCCCGCGACCGCCGTCGCCCCGCCGCCTATGGAAACGCCGCCGCGTAGCGAAGCG
>CAVRRP010000020.1:0-141176 GCA_963723635.1 Vulcanimicrobiota bacterium
TTGCCACCGCGGGCGGGTCGGTGCACGATCCGCTGGCGTCGCTGGTATTTTGCCGCATCCCGAACGTCGATCTGAGCATCGTGAACGGCGCGGTCCGCGTCCGCGACGGCCGCTTGGCCGACACGGACGTGCGCGCGCTGGTGGAGCGCCACGAACGCGCGGCGCGCGCGCTCGTCCGCTAGTCGCAAACTACTCAGAGCAGCGTTCGCAAATCGTCCACCGTCAGGTTCTCGAGCCGCTAGGCCGCGGGTAGCGTGATCGTTACGGTTTCGACGACCAGCGTCTCGACGTCGCTAGGCGGAACGGGCTCTCCGCGCACTGTGCGATCCTCGATCTCGAGTTCGATGACCTCACGAGCGTGCGCGAGCGCTTCCGCGACGGTGCCGCCCCACGTGTGCGCTTTGGGAAACGCCGGAACGATGACGTTGTACGCGGACTTGTCAGGCTCCGGCTCGAGGATGACCCGGTACGCACGGTCCATGCGACTGAGTTCGGCGAAGGATAAAGCGTTCATGCCTGTCCTTCCCACGGTGATCGCGGCCGGCTAGAGGAGCGTGGATCGCTCAGGATGGAATGCTGATGGAAGAACCGGCGAGGCGCGCTGCGACCTCGGTCGTGCGTGTTCTCGCCGTGGTGATCGCGGCGAGGATGCGTTCCGGCGTCATCGGGAGATCGTTCAGCCACGCGCCCGTTGCGTCGTAGATCGCCGCGGCGACCGCCGGAGCGAATGGGACGAGCGGCATCTCCGCCATGCCGCGCGCGCCGTACGGACCGTTCGGGTCGGCGAGCTCCAGGATCACCGGTACGATGTCCGTGGGCATGTCGAGCGTCGTCGGGAGCAGGTACGTGCTGAAGTACGGCGTCAGGATCTTGCCGGCGCGCACGATGAAGTTCTCGGTGAGCGCGTAGCCCAGCGCTTGCGCGAGGCAGCCTTCGATCTGGCCTTCGACCTGCTGGCGGTTGATCGCGCGCCCCACGTCGTGCACGCTGACGATCTTGAGCACGCGCGTGACGCCGGTTGCCATATCGACCTCGACTTCGACCGCCTGCGCGGCGTAGCCGTAGCAGTAGTTCGGCGTGCCCGCGCCGGTCTCGAGATCGAGCGGCGTCGTCGCCGGCGGGCGGTATTGCGCCGTCGCTTCGGGCGCATCGCCGCGTTCCCACGCCGCGCGCGCCGCGACGGCCGCGTCGTAGACCGCGCGGCCCGCCATGAGCGTCAGGCGCGACGCCGACGCGGAGCCGGCGTTCGGGGTGTGCGCGGAATCGTCGCTCACCAGCGCGACGGCCTCCAGCGGGAGCGTGAGCGCTTCGGCGGCGATCTGGCGCAGGATCAAGTGCACGCCCTGGCCGACGTCCGCCGCGCCGATGCGCACGACCGCGCGCTCGATCCGCGACGTCGCGATCAGCTCGACCGTTGCCGTGGACTGCTCCGGAAAACCGAACGAATAGCCGACGTTCTTGATCCCGCTCGCGATGCCGATGCCGCGCCGCAGCGTTCCGGTGAGGTCGCGCTGCGCGCGCGGCGTGAGGCGCGTGCGCGCCTCGTCCGCGCAGCGGTCCAGCACCGTCACCGCGCTCACGCCGGCGGGCAGCACGTTGCCGGTCGCTTCGGTGTCGCCTTCATGGTAGAGGTTCTTGCGGCGGATGTCGGCGGGATCGATCTCGAGCGCGTGCGCGATGCGCGCGATCATCGACTCGGCCGCCCAGTGCGCCTGCGGCGAGCCGAAGCCGCGAAACGCGCCGCTCGGAACGTTGTTCGTGTAGACGACGAGCCCGTCGGTCGACACGTTCGGCACGCGGTACGGACCCTGGGCGAAGATCGTCGCGCACTTGAGGACCTCGACGCTCGTCGAGGCGTACGCGCCGCCATCCGCCACGGTGCGCGTCTCGACGGCGACGATCGTCCCGTCGCGCTTCGCGCCCCACGTCGTGGTGATGTGGAACGGGTGGCGCTTGTGGTGGCCGACGATGGACTCTTCGCGGCTCCACACGATCGCGGTCGGACGTTTGAGCGTGAAGGTCGCGAGCGCGAGCAGCGCCTGCACTGACAGATCTTCGCGCCCGCCGAACGCGCCGCCGATCTTCGCGTAGCGAATCGACACCGCGCTCTCGTCGAGCTGCAGCATCGCGGCGATCTGGCGGAGATCTTCGTGCAGCCACTGGCCGGCGGTCTCGACGACGAGCCGGTCGCCTTCGTAGTATGCGATACCGGCGTCGGGCTGCAGGTACGCGTGCTCCTGCCACGACGTCGTGAACGTCGCGCTCAGCACCAGGTCGGCGCTCGCGAACGCCGCGGCAACGTCACCTTTGCGGACTTTCTGGTGCAGCAGCACGTTCGTTCCGCGCGCGGGATGCACGAGCTCCGCGGTCGGTTCGAGTGCGCTGAGCGCATCCGCCACCACCGGTAGATCGGTGTACTCGACCTGCACCAGCGCGGCGCCGCGCGCCGCCGTCTCGGCATCGTTCGCCACGACGAGCGCGACGCGGTCGCCGGCGTAGCGCACGCGCTCGCTGCACAGGACCTCTTGATCGGCGTCGATGAGCCCGTAGCGGTTGTGCGGCACGTCCGCGGCGGTGAACACGGCGACCACGCCCGGCAGCGCGCGCGCTTGTGCCGTGTCGATGCGGTCGATCGTCGCGTGCGGGCGGTGCGCGAACACCGCCTTGCAGTGCAGCATGTCGGCGCGCACGAGGTCGGCCGGATAGTGCGCCGCGCCGGTCACCTTCGCGCGCGCGTCGGGGCGCGCGACCGGCGTGCCGATCAAGGTCACGCGCGCACCGCGTCGGGCAGCGGCTCGTGCGCGTGCAGCTCGCGCGCTCCCTCTTCCATCGCGTCGAGAATCTTGCGGTAGCCCGTGCAGCGGCAGAGGTTCCCGCTGATCGCGGCTTGGTGGTCGTCGAGCGAGGGCGCACGCCTGTCCTCGCGCGCGCCGCACTCCTCGAACAGCTTCGCGCCCGCCATGATCATGCCGGGAATGCAGAAGCCGCACTGCACCGCACCGCAGTCGATGTACGCCTGCTGCAGCGGGTGCAGCGCCTCGCCGTCCGCGAGCCCTTCGATGGTGACGACGTCCCCGCCGTGCGCCTGCGACGCGGGGACCAGGCACGACATCACCGCCGCGCCGTCGAGCCACACCGTGCACGCGCCGCACTCGCCCTCGGCGCAGCCTTCCTTCGCGCCGGTGAGCCCGGCGTTCTCGCGCAGCGCGTTCAGCAGCGTCTTGCGCTCGGCGCCGCGCAGCGTGCGCGGGCGGCCGTTGATCGTCGTCTCGATCGTTCCGTCGAACGCGCGCGCCGGTGCGTTTCCGCTCGCGCGCGGCGCCGGCGCTTCCAGCAGTACCGGCGCCGCCGGAAAGCCGTCCGCTTCACGCCCTTGCGCGATGCGTTCGAGCGCGCGCGCGACCAGCGCGGCGAGCGTCGTACGGCGATAGCCCGCCGAACCGCGCACGTCGTCGATCGGGGCGGCGTCGTCGCAGGCCATCCGCCCCGCCTCGGCGCACGTCGCGGCGTCGAGCCGCTTGCCGGCGAGAAAACGCTCCGCGGAAAAGGCGCGCACGACGGTCGGCGCAAGGCACCCGAGCGCGATGCGCGCATCGCCGGCGACACCGTTCGCGTCGAGCGTCACCACCAGCGCGACGTCGATCACCGAGATCGCCTGCGCGCGCCGCAGCCCGAGCTTCAAAAAGATTCCACGCCGCGCCGCGCCGAGCGCCCGAAACCGAATCTCGCGCACGAGCTCGTCGGGCCGCAGCTGCGTCGTGCGGAAGCCGGTGTAGAAGTCCGCGAGCGCCAGCGTGCGCTCACCGCCGCGCGACACCAGCACGATCTCGCCGTCGAGCGCGATCAGCGGCGCGATCGTGTCGTTGGCGGGCGACGCCGTGACGACGTTGCCCGCGATCGTGCCGCGGGTGCGGATTTGCGGCGCGCCGACCTCCACGCACGCCTGCGCGAGCGGCAGCATCGCGTCGCGCGCGAACGGCGCCGCGAGCACGTCGTTGTGGGTCGCCAGGCCGCCGAGCGCGAAGACGTCGCCCTCGCGGCGGACGTACTTGAGCTCGCGCAGCGCCGAGACGTCGATCAGCGTCGCCGCCGGCTTCACGCCGCGCTGCAGCTCGACCAGCACGTCGGTGCCGCCCGCGACGATCCGCGCCCCCGCGCCTTGTGTCGCAAGCACCGCGAGCGCCTCGTCGACGCTCGTGGGCCGCACGACCCTGCTCCACATGCACGAGGGGTTCGCGGGCATGCGGAGCGGGTCTTGCGGTACGGTCCGCTAGCCCTTCAGGCCGACGGCCGGACCGAAGTTCGGGACGCGCAGCGCGTGCGCGCCGGCATCCGGCGCGTCCTCGTCGGCGACGATGAAGCGCGCGACGAGCGCGTCCAGCCGCTCGGCTTGCTCGCGCAGCGCCCGCGCCGTCGCGTCGATCTCGCCGACGCCCGAGGCCAGCTCGCCCGTCGCGAAGGCGGCCTGCTGGGCTGCGGCCGACTGCTCCTCGGCGGCGCGCGCGACCGGCATCATCACGGCCGTGATCTCGTGCGTGGTCGCCTGCATCTGGTTCGCCGCCGCCGCGTTCTCCTCGACGCCCGCCGAGGTGCTGGTGACGTTCTCGGCCACCTTGCTCGACGCGTCTTTCATCTCACGCGCGCGGGCGGCGAGCTCTTCGGCGACGCCGGTGGTTCCGCCGACGGCGCCGCCGATGCGGTCGAGCGCCTCGGACGCGCGTTCGGCGACGGACATCCCGGTGTTCATCGAGTCGTCGGACGAGCGCATGGCTTCCGCCGCGGTGATCGTCTCGCGGCGGATCGAGGACAGGATGCCGGATATCTCGCGCGTCGCGCCCGACGAGCGCTCCGCAAGCTTGCGGACCTCGTCCGCGACCACCGCGAAGCCGCGGCCGTGATCGCCCGCGCGCGCCGCTTCGATGGCGGCGTTGAGCGCGAGCAGGTTCGTCTGGTCGGCGATCTCCTCGATCGTCCGTACGATGTCTTCGACTTGCACGGAGCGCTGCTCGAGCGCCAGCATCGCTTCCGCCGCTTTGGCGGAGGTCTCGCGCAGCGTCTTCATCGCGCGCTGCGTCTGCAGCACCGCGTGCGTGCCGCCGACGGCTTCCTGCGTCGCATCGCGCGCCGACGTCGCGAGGTCCGCGCCGTGGAACGTGAGCGACTCGATCCCGTCGTCCAGCAGCTGGATCGCGCCGGTCGCGAGCTGGATCGCGGTCGCCTGATGGCCGGCGCCTTCGGCGATCATCTCCGCCGAGCGCGCGAGTTCCTCGATGGCAGCGGTCGCCTGCGCGATCTTGATCGCCTGGTCTTTGGCGCCGCCCGCCACGCTGTCGACCGCTTTCGCGATCTGCTCGACCGCGACCGACGCCTGGTTCGCGGCGCTGGACGTCTGATCGGACGCGATCGCCAGCGTGCGCGATGCGACGATCACGCCGCCGATGAGATCGCGCAGCGTCGCCAGGCCCGTCGTCAGCTCGGTGCCGACGTTCGCGAGCCCGATGCCGAGGTCGTTGTAGCTCTGCACCAGCGCGCCGATCTCGTCGCTGCCGCCGTCCGCGATGGGCTCGCGCGTCGACTGGAAGCTCGCGCGCAGATCCCCTTCGGCGAGCCGGCCCAGCGCGCCGGAGAGGCGCGCGAAGTCTTCGTGCACGATCGAGGAGAGCGCGTCGGAGACCCGCGCCAGCCGGCGCGTCATGCGCCGCGCCATCAAGACCGCGATGGCGACCGTCACGGCGACCGTGGCCACCCCCGCGACGATCATCACCAGCTCGAGCTGGTGGATCGCCGCATCGAACTGCGCTTGCGACGCGTGCGCGGCGTTGAGCGCGCTGAGCCGCGAGAACACCACGATGACCGCGCCGACGACGAGCGTCAGCGCGACGATCGGGACGGCGAATCCGGCCGCGAGTTGGGCACCGAGTCGCAACTTCATGAAGCCACACCCTTGAACGAAGATCGTATGACGGCCGAATACGCGCCGCTGTAAAGAGGCTCGTCGCCGTCTACTCGGTGTTCGGCAGGAGCGCCGCGAAGTGTGAGTGCCCGGCCGGCCGGTCCGCCATCGCCGCTCGGCTTGCCGGGCTGTCCGGTGCGCGAAAGACGGTCCGCCCGCCCGCCGCGGAGTGTTCCGACTCGCGGCGGCGAACGTCCCGAAATGCCCTTCTCCGCGCGCGTCCTACTGGACAGCGTCTCGCCTGCGGGCGTCCGGCTCACGACGATGGAGGCGCGCTATCCGCGCTTCATCCACAGCGAAGTCATGACGCACAGAATGTTTTCGAGGAATGCCGGTTCCTCGCGTGCGCTGCCGGTGCGCAAGATGATCGACGCTGTGCGCAGCGATCCCGCGATGCCGATCTCTTGGGGGCGCAATCGAGCCGGTATGCAGGCGCACGAGCTGCTCGAGGACGATGCGCGCGCGCTTGCGGAAGCCGAGTGGTGCCTCGCCCTCGAAGACGCGCTCGGGCACGCAGAGCGGCTCGCGAGGACGAACTTGCACAAGCAGCTCGTGAACCGGATCCTCGAACCGTTCGCGTGGATCACGGTCATCATCAGCGCGACGGAGTGGGCGAACTTTTTCACGCAGCGCACGCACGAGGACGCGCAGCCCGAGCTCAAGCATCTCGCCGAGCTGATGCTGCGCGCATACCGCGCGAGCGAGCCGCGCCCGCTCGCATTCGGTGACTGGCACACGCCGCTGATCCTCGCGGATGAAGAAGCGGCGCTTCCGTTGGAAGAGCGGCTGAAGATCAGCGTCGCGCGCTCCGCGCGCGTGTCGTACCTCACGCACGACGGCGCGCGCGATCACGCCAAGGACCTCGAGCTGTACGAACGCCTTGTCGGCGGCGGGGCCAACGGGCACTGGTCCCCGTTCGAGCACGTCGCGACGCCGCTCGCGCCGGCCGGTGAATGGTCGGGAAATTTCCGTGGCTGGCAGCAATACCGCAAGCGCTTCGCGCAGGAGCACGCCTCGGCGTTCCCGGACGAGACGCCGGTCGCGGCGCTCCGCTGAGAGGCTCGACCTGCGCCCGCCGATGAGCGCGCGGCGGCTCGTCCTCGCCGCGTTCGCCGCGCTCGCACTTTTCTTCGCGCTCCCGGCCGGCGCCCAGGCGCGCACGCGGCTCGATGCACAAGTCGACGCGTTCACGGCCAACCAGCTGCTGACGCGCAACCCCGCGTCGCTGGTCGACGCGGGGCGGCAGCGGCGCGCGCGCAACATCGCCGACATCCACCACGCGGCGTCCGCCGGCTGGGGACTGGTGCAGATCCTCGCGTTCTGGTGGCTGTGGCGTTCGGGCGCCGCCGCGGGCATTCGCGACAAGATGCGCCGCCGCACGCGCAACCGCACCGCGCAGCGCGCGGTGTTCGGGGCGGCGCTCGGCGCGCTCGGCCCGATCGTCTCGCTGCCGTTCGGCCTGATCAGCTACCGCGTCGGCTTCAACGCGGGCGTGACGGACGAGCGGCTGCCGCAGTGGTTCATCGACTATCTGATCCGCATCGGGCTCGACGCGCTGCTCGGTGCGCTCGTCGTCGTCGCGGTGCTCGCGCTCGTCGACCGCGTGCGCGTCTGGTATCTCGTGCTGATGGCGCTCTTCTATGCGGGCGCGCTGGCCGGCGTGGCGCTCGCGCCCGTCATGCCGTTCGGCACGCCGCACAAGACCACACCCAACGTCGTCGCTGCGCTGGGCGCGGAGACGGCGCGCGCGCTCGGCGTGCCGGGCACGCCGGTCGTCGTGCTCGCCAGCTCGCGGCACAGCAACGCGATGAGCAGCCACGCGGCGGGCATCGGGCCGACCGCGCGTGCCGTCATGGGCGACGTCACGCTGGTCCACATGACGCCGCCCGAGCTGCGCGTCGCGCTCGCGCATGCGTTCGCGCACATCGCGTACAACGACACGCTGCGCCAGACGCTGATCGCGGTGACCTTGTTCATCTTCAGCGCCGCAATCGCGGTGCTGTTGAGCGACCGCGTCGGCTTCCGGCGCGATGACGACGCGCTTTCGCGGCTCGCGCTGGTCGCGACGTTCCTGGGCTGCGTGCTCGTGGCGGCGTATCCGATCTACAACGCCGACGCGCGCAACATCGAGACGCGCGCCGACCGGGTCGCGCTGTCCGCGACCGGCGATCGTGCGAACACGGTGCGCGCGATGGTGCGCTATGCCGACGACGACCTGGTTCCGCTGTGCGACCGCCGGTCGATCCGCTGGTACTTCGACGACCGTCCGGCGCTCGGCGGCCGCATCGCGACGACCGCGGGCACGGCCGACCCGTGTCCCGGCGGCGGCGCGGCACCGGCGCCGTCGTCATCGCCCTGACGGGCTTCGGGCTGCTAGCGGCGCAGGACGCCGGCGAGCGAGTCGACCCGCGCGTAGCCCTGCGGCACGACGAACAGGCTGTCGGCCGGATTGTCCGCTTGGATGCTGGTCAGGTCCAGCTTCGCGGTGCCGCCGAACGCGCTCGGCGTCGCGGGCACGGCTTGGACCGTGATCTGCACGGGGAAGTCGCTCAGGTCGTCGGCAAGCGCGAGCTGCGCGTGGTAGTTCTCCAGCGGCTTGCCCGGCAGCTGGCGCCTGAGCTGCAGGTCGAGGTTCGTCGCCGGGTGGCCGTTCACGGGGCTGTGCCCGACGAGCTGGATCGTCGCGCTCTGCACGTCGTGCAGCGCGCTCGCGACGCTCGCGAGCGCGGCGAGCGGATCGCCGGAGGCCGCGGGCACGTTCGCGGCCGCCGTCGCCACCGGGCCTGACGGCGGGGCCGGACGGGGTGCGGTTTGGGTGTAATAGGTGCGGTTCGCGTTCGACCACGCCGTCATGGCGCCCGTCGAGCCGTCGTAGAGCGCGCTGATGCCGCCCGGCCCGATCAAGGTGGCCGCCAGCGCGCTCAGGTCGCCGCTGGTGCCCGGGAAGCCCAGCGACAGCACGTCGAGCCGGTAGAGCGAGCCCTTGTGGTACAGCGCGACGTTGCCGCCCACGTTGACGGGCGAGCCTTGCACGTTGGCCGTTACGACGAGCGTCCCGCTCGCGCGCAGGCCCGGGATCGCGGCCGTCGCGCCGAGCAGCGCCGGTGCGGTGAGCAGAAGAACGGCCGAGGCCGCAAGCGTACGCAGATTCATCCGGTGTACACGGTACCCGCGACTTGCGTCCCGAGGTGCCGTGCGGTCAAGAACTCCACGATCGCCGCGTGGGCGACCCGGCCGTCGCAGATCTGCGCGGCCCCGACGCCGCCGCGCACGCCGAGCGCCGCCGCGCGGACCGCGGTGCGCAGGTCGTCCTCGAGCGAGCGGTCTTCGGCGATGGTCAGCGCTTCCGCGGGGGTGAGCTCGTCGACGAGCCGGCGCGTCTTCGTGTCGATCACGCCGCCCTGATAATGGAAGAAGATCGCGCGCGCGGCGCCGACCGCGCTCGCGAGCGCCTGCGCGACGTCGTCCGCCGCGACGGCGACGTCGTTGCCGGTGAAGCCGAACGCCAGCGGTTCGATCACCGGCACGTAGCCTGCGTCGAGCAGCGTGCGGAGCAGCTTCGGATCGACGTTGCCGATCGTCTCGGCGCCTGCGGCCGGAATCATCCCGGCGTCCGCGCCCGTCAGCCCGACGGCCGCGTCGCCGCTGCGGTTCATCGTGCGCACGACCGCGCGCGCAGCATCCTTGTTGGGCGCGACGACGACCGGCCGCATCCCGAGGTTTCCGAGGAAGACCAGGTCGCTGAAGAACGTGGCGCCTTCGGCGCCGAGCGTCGCTTCGTCCACGCGGATCACCATCGTGCGTCCGTTGAGGTCCATCGTGCCCCCTTGTTCCCGCTCAACGCGCAATCAGCGCGTCCCGTTCACCCTGGAGCTATCGGCCTAGTCGGCGAATTCCTCGACGTAGAAGATCTCGCCGTCGCCGGCCGACACGACCGCGACACCCAGCTTGCGGGGATGCGCGTCGACGATGTTGCTGTAGTGGCCGGGGCTGCGGAGGAAGGCTTGGTGTGCGGCCTTCTCGTCCTGATCGAAGGCCATGTTCTCGGCCGCGTAGCGGTTCCCGAGGCCGGCGGCCCGCAGACGGTCCTGGAACGTGACGCCGCTCGGATCGGTGTGCCCGAAGTAGTGGCGTACCGCCATCTGCTCGGCGACCTGCAGCGCGAAGCGCGACAGCGACTGATCTTCGGCGAGCGGCGAGAGCCCGTGCTGCATGCGAGCGGCGTTCACGTCGTTGAACAGCGCGCGCGCTTCGGTGCTGATGATCTGCGGCTGGTGCGGCCGCACGTAGGCGAGCTGAATACACTCTTCTTCCGACGCCGTCGCTGTCAGCGGAGCTAACGCGACAAGCGCCGCGAGAAACGCGGCGACTCGGTGCATACGTGAATTTTCGGATCGCAGGGAGCTAAGGTTTAGCGTTCACCCGGTTCATGGCCTGCGTCACACCTTCGGTTAACCAAGTCTCAACACCGAGGATCACGCGGTCGACGATCGACGGCAGCTCGCGCAGTTCGGCCTCGGAGAATTCTCCCAGCACGCGGTCGATCGCGTCGGGATCATCGTGCCCGCGGCCGATCCCGATGCGCAGCCGCGGGAAGCCCTGACCGAACACGTCGATCAGCGACTTGAGGCCGTTGTGGCCGCCGCTCGAACCCTCCGCGCGCATGCGTAGCGTCCCGAACGGCAAGTCGAGATCGTCGACGATCACGAGGATGCGCGGCGGCGGGACTTTGTAGAACGTGGCGAGCCCCAGCGTAGGCGGCCCGCTGAGGTTCATGTACGACTGCGGCTTGACGAGGATCGCGTTGCGCGACCGGTCGATCGCATAGCGCGCCTCGCCTTTGCGCTGCCAGTCGCGCACGCCCCAGCGCTCGGCGAGCGCGTCGACCGCGATGAAGCCCGCGTTGTGGCGCGTGAGGGCATACCGCGAGCCCGGATTTCCGAGCCCGACGACGAGCGCCGGATTTCCGAGCCCCACGGTGAGCGAGTACTGCGGCTCGTCTACGTCGTCGGTGCGTCCGCCGGCGGCGTCTCGGTCGTGTCGGCCGGCGCTTCTTCAGAGGCCAGGGCGCGCGTGATCTCGACCGAGATGACCACCGTGTCCGGCGGCGTGATCAGCGTGAAGCCCTTGGGCAGCGCGACGTCGCCTGCGAGCACGTGCTGGTGCACGTCCAGCCCGGACACGTCGATCGAGATGTTGTCGGGGATCGACTGCGCGGGTCCCTTGATCTCCAGCGTGTGGCTGATGACGTCCATCACGCCGCCGTTGTCGCGCACGCCGACCGGCGTCCCGGTCGTGACGACCGTGACGTTCGACGTGATCGCCTCGTCGCGCGAGACGCGCTGGAAATCGACGCTCAGCGCCCGGCGCGAGATCGGATGCGCTTCGACGCGGCGCAGCAGCACGGAGTCGTGCTTGGCGCCGATGGTCGCGTCGACGATCTTGCTCTTGTTGCCGGAGAGGAGCAGGTCGGCCAGCTGTTTGGCGTCGACCGCGACCGGGGTCGCCTCGCCGTGACCGTACACGACGCCCGGAATCTTGCCGGTCTTGCGAAGCCGTTGCGCGCTGGTGGTGCCGACCTCCGCACGCGGCTCGAGGGTGAGGCTTGCGACTGTGTGTTGCTTGGGCATGACGTCCTAATTCTAGACTGCTGCGACGACGGGAAGCTCGGCGGCCGGGCTGACCGATGCAGGTGGAGGTTGTTCGGGCGGGGGCGCTTCGGGGTCTTCGGCGTTGAACAGCTCCGAGACCGAACGGTTCGACGTGATGCGCTTGATCGCGTCGGCGAGGATCTGGGCGATGGTGAGGTGCTCGACTTTGGTCGAGTCGATCGTGCGCGGGATCGTGTTCGTCACGATGACCCGGTTGATGTCGGACTTCTCGAACTGCGCGATCGCGTCGCCGGCGAAGATGCCGTGCGTCGCAAGCGTGTAGACGTCGGTCGCACCCTTCTTGCGCAGCGCCTCGGCCGCTTTGACCAAGGTGCCGCCGGTGGAGATCATGTCGTCGACCACGACGGCGATCTTGCCCTCCACGTCGCCGACGATGTGGGTGACCTCCGAGACGTCGGGCTCGGGCCGGCGCTTGATGATGACCGCGAGATTGGACTTGAGCCGCTTGGCGAACGTCTCGGCGCGCGGCACGCCGCCGGCGTCCGGCGACACGACCACGATCCGATCGCCTTGCAGGTTCTGGTTCTTGAGGTAGTTGCACAACGTCGGCGCGGCCATCAGGTTGTCGACGGGGACGTCGAAGAAGCCCTGGATCTGCGCGGCGTGCAAGTCGAGCGTGACGATGCGCTCCGCGCCTGCCATCTCGATCATGTTGGCGACGAGCTTTGCCGAGATCGGCTCGCGGCCTTTCGTCTTCTTGTCCTGCTTCGCGTAGCCGAAGTACGGGATCACCGCGGTGATGCGGTTCGACGACGCGCGGCGCAGCGCGTCGATGATCAGGAGCAGCTCCATCAGCGAGTCGTTCACCGTGGCGCCCTGCGGCGAGCGGCACAGCGACTGCACGACGAAGACCTCGGCGCCCCGCACGTTCTCGCGGATCTCGATCCGGCACTCGTCGTTCTTGAAGCGGTCCACGAGCGCGTTGCCGACGCGCGTCTGCATTCGTCTGGCGATCTCTTCCGTCAGGAGACGGTTGGAGGTCCCGCTGAACAGCAGGGGCGGCTGGATCACGACGGCTCGGCTCCTTCTACTACCTCCGGACGGCGCCTGAGCGCCAAGGGGAAGCGCAGGTAGGTGCGGCAAGCGAGCTTGATTGTCCTGGCGTAACGGTTCGAGGATGATTGTGGTTAAGGTGGCGGTGATGGACCGAGCGCAGCGTGATCGTCATTTGCCCGGGTTGTTGTTGCGAGGGCGGACCGGGGGCCCCACGCAACGCGTGGGGGGCGCGCAGCCCGGGGCGGAGCGCCTTTAAACCGGCATGCCAAAATTCGAGCTCGTTTCCGCGTACCCGTTGGCCGGTGACCAACCCAAGGCTACTGATCAGCTCGCCGAAGGCGTGCTGCGGGGCGACCGCGCGCAGACGCTGCTGGGCGTGACCGGCTCGGGCAAGACGATGGCGATGGCGCGGGTCGTGGAGCTCGTCCAGAAGCCGACCCTGGTGCTGAGCCACAACAAGACGCTGGCCGCGCAGCTCTGCGCCGAGTTCCGCGAGTTCTTCCCGAACAACGCGGTCGAGTATTTCGTGTCGTACTTCGACTACTACCAGCCCGAGGCGTACGTCGCGCACACCGATACCTACATTGCCAAGGACAGCTCGGTCAACGACGAGATCGAGCGGCTGCGGCACTCGGCCACGCAGTCGCTGCTGACGCGCCGCGATACGCTGATCGTCGCGTCCGTGTCGTGCATCTTCGGTTTGGGCTCGCCGTCGGATTATATCGAGATGGCGGCCGACATCAAGGTCGGGCAGTCCATCAACCGCGACGACTTCCTGCGCAAGCTCATCGGGATGCAGTATCGCCGCAACGACCTCAACCTGGTGCGCGGGACGTTCCGGGTGCGCGGCGATACGCTCGAGTTCGTGGGCGTCGACGAAGAGCTGGTGCACCGCATCGAGTTCTTCGGCGACGAGATCACTGCGATCAACGTCGTCAACCAGCTCACCGGCGAGTACGTCACGTCGAAAGACGAGCTGAAGATCTTCCCGGCCAAGCACTACATCACGCCCGACGAGAAGCTGCGCCGCGCCGTCATCTCCATCGAGAACGAGCTGGAAGACCGCCTGAAGTTCTTCAAGGACAACGGCAAGCTGCTCGAAGCGCAGCGCTTGGAACAGCGCACGCGCTACGACCTCGACATGCTGCGCGAGGTCGGCTACTGCAACGGCGTCGAGAACTACTCGGGCCCGCTGTCGGGACGCGAGCCGGGCTCGACGCCGTGGTGTCTGCTCGACTTCTTCCCGAAGGACTGGCTGCTGCTGGTCGACGAGTCGCACGTCACGCTGCCCCAGGTGCACGGCATGCACGGTGGCGACCGCTCGCGCAAGCTCGCGCTGGTGGAGCACGGTTTCCGGCTGCCGTCGGCGCTCGACAACCGGCCGCTCACGTACGACGAGTTCGAAAAGCACGTGCAGCAGTCGATCTACGTGTCGGCGACGCCAGCGACGTACGAGATGGGGAAATCGACGCAGGTCGTCGAGATGATCATCCGTCCGACCGGGCTCGTCGATCCCGAAGTCGAGGTGCGGCCGACACGCCATCAAGTGGACGATCTGATGGACGAGATCCGCGTGCGGGCGGAAAAGAACGAGCGCGTTCTCGTCACGACGCTCACGAAGAAGATGGCCGAGGACCTGACCGACTATCTGCTGGAGAACGGCATCAAGGTCCGCTACCTCCACAGCGAGGTGGAGACGCTGGAACGCATCGCGATCCTGCGCGATCTGCGCAAAGGCGAGTTCGACGTGCTCGTCGGCATCAATCTCTTGCGCGAAGGCTTGGATCTGCCCGAAGTGTCCTTGGTCGGCATCTTGGATGCGGACAAGGAAGGCTATCTGCGCTCGGGGACGTCCTTGATTCAGACCATCGGGCGCGCGGCGCGCAACGTCGAGGGCAAGGTCATCATGTACGCCGACGTCGTGACGGAGTCGATGGCGCGCGCGCTCGGCGAGACGAAACGCCGCCGCGAGGTGCAGGTCGCATACAATCTCGAGCACGGCATCGAGCCGAAGTCGATCCGCAAGGAAGTCCACGACATCCTGAGCCTGGTCGGGGGCGCGACGACCGGCGCCGACGCGGCGAACGCGGTGCGCGCGGAGCATCTACCGCGCGAAGTCGCGGAGGCGATGGCGAAGGAGATCGAACGCAAGATGCGCGACGCCGCGGCGAACCTGGAGTTCGAGAAAGCCGCCGCGCTGCGCGACGAGCTGGTGAATCTGCGCAAGCAGATCGGCGGCAACGAGAGCCTACTGTTCCAAGGCAAAGCCCCGAAGATCTTCCAACACGCGCTGCGCGAGCTGATCGGGACCTAGGGAGCGGTTGCGGCTGCTCAGCGTCGCAACGTAAGGATTCGAACAGCAGGGAACCGTGGGACGGCGGCGGGTGGTATCGTGCTCGAAGATCACTCTCTGCCTGGAGGCCTCTTTGAAGCCCCTCGTCCTTTCCGTTGTCCTCGCTGCGTCGCTGTCTCCGTTGGCGTCGTTGGCCCAGTCGGCTCCGCCCGCGCCCCCGGTGACCGCGCCCGTGCAGCCGCCCGCCGCAACCGTCCCTGTCGATAGCGCGGCGTCTGCCCCTGTCGCGACGATCGCCGTGCCCGGCGGAACGCCGCTCAAGGTGTCGCTGATCGAGCCGATCTCGTCAAGTTCGGCGCACGCCGGTGACAAGATTCATTTCAAAGCGATCGACGACGTCACGATCGACTCATGGGTCGTCATCCCGCGCGACGCGATCGGCGAAGGCAGCGTGATCAGCGCGGAGGGAGCCGGCGGAAACGGCCACCCCGGCAAGATCCAATTGCAGTTCGACTGGATCTACGGCGCGGACGGCCTCAAGATCAAGCTTTCCGACGTCGCGTCGAACGCGAACGGCGACGCCGCAAAGGGCGCCGCCTCAACGGCTGCGATCGCGTCGTACCTCGTGCTCGGCCCGCTGGGACTGTTCGCGCACAACTGGGTCCACGGCAAAGACGTGACCGTCAAGCCGGACCAGAAGATCGCGATCTACGTCGCGCAAACGGTGCACGTCACGCCGAAGGTCAAGGTGTCCAGCACCGACGGATTCGCGCACTAGGGTTCGCGGTCAGCCGCGGACGGGACGGCTTCGGCCGCCCAGTCCGCCCACTCCGCCATCGCGCGTTCGTAGCGGATTCCGGCTTCGAGCGAGATGCGGCTCCATTGCGTCGCATCGTCGCACTCCGGTGAAATGTGCGCCGCGATCGCGTCGTATTCGGCGAGCTGCTCGCGATGCCGTGCGCCTTCCGCGCGCAGATACGCGCGCGCCTCGTTCGGCAACAGCATCCAAAGGAAGAAGACGCGCAGCAGCCGTTCGTCGCGGATACTGTTCGGTTGCGGCGGTCGTTCGAGCCACCGGCGCAGTTCGTCGCGGCCGGGGTCGGTTGCCGTGTAGCGTTTGCTGCCCCGCGGCCCCGACTCGGTATGGCGGATCAGGCCGGCTGATTGCAGCTTGGCGAGCTCGGGATAGATCTGGCTGTGGCTGGCCGACCACACGTGCGCCAGGCTGACGTCGAACATCTGGGTCAGCTCATAGCCGGTGAGCTCGTTCGCGCTCAAAAGCCCCAGCAGCGCGTGTCCCAAGACCGAAATCGTCATCCTGTCGGTATTGACATGTCGAGATTGACATGTAAGAATCGACGCATGTCTCTCACCATACAGGACGATCCGGCTGTCCGCAAGCTGGCGGGCTCCTATTACGCCCCCGTTGCGGCTGAAGTCGAGAGCTTCCACCTGACGGTGACCGGCGCGATTCCGCCCGGGCTTGCCGGGCGCTTCGTGCGCAACGGGCCCAACCCGCGCGACGATCGCAATGCGCATCCGTTCATGGCCGAGGGGATGCTGCACGGCATCCGGCTCGAGCACGGGGCAGCGCGCTGGTATCGCAACCGCTGGGTGCGCACGCGTTCCTTCGAGACCGGTGCGCCGTACGTGCGCGCCGACGGCACGCTCGACTTCACCGCGGGCCCCGCGAACACGAACGCGATCGCGCACGGCGGCAAGCTGTTCGCGCTGGTCGAGTCGTCGTTTCCGTACGAGATAACACCCGAGCTGGACACGCTGGGCGCGTTCGACTTCGGCGGCGCGCTGAAGACGCCGTTCACCGCGCATCCCAAACGCTGCCCGCGCACCGGCGAGCTGCATGCGTTCGGGATGAGCATGCGGCCGCCGCGGCTGACCTACCATCGTATCGACGCGGCCGGCACGCTCGTCGAGTCGCGGCCGATACCGGTGCGCGGCGTGACGATGATGCACGACTTCGCGCTGACCGACCGGCACGTGATCTTCATGGACTTGCCGATGGTGTTCGATCTGGCGCGGGCGAGCGCGGGCGAGATGCCGTTCGCGTGGAGCGATTCGTACGGCGCGCGGCTCGGCGTGCTGCGGCGCGACGATCCCGCCGCCGAGGTGCGCTGGTTCGAGATCGAGCCGTGCTACGTGTTCCACGTGCTCAACGCGTACGACGACACCAAATCGATCGTCGTGGACGTCGTCCGCTATCCCGAGCTGTGGCGCAAAGACGCGCGCACGTTCGAGCCGGCGACGCTGCACCGCTGGACGATCGATCTCACGGCGGAGCGCGTGCGGGAGCAGCCGCTCGACGACACCGCGATCGAGTTTCCGCGCGCCGACGAACGCCGGCTCGGCAGCGCGTACCGCTATGGCTACGCGGTCGAGATGCACGACGACGAGCGGGCCTCGATCCGCAAGTACGACCTCGCGACCGCGACCTCGACGAAGCACGATTTCGGTGCGGGCCGCTTCACCGGTGAGCCGGTGTTCGTGCCCGCTGCAGACGACGCCGGCGAAGATGCCGGTTGGCTGATGGCGTTCGTGTACGACGCGGCGCGCGACGCCAGCGACTTCGTCATTCTCGACGCAAGCGATCTCCGCAAACCGCCCGTTGCGACGATCGCGTTGCCGCAGCGCGTGCCGGCCGGGTTCCACGGAAACTGGGTCGATGACGCAAACCTTCGCTGACCGTCCCGCCGACACACCGCGCTTGCGCCCGCTCGTGCGCACGCTGGTCGTAAGCGTCGTGATGCCGCTGATCGCGGTGCAGCTGCTGCTGCGCCGCGACGTTCCGGCCGTCGAAGCGCTCGCGATCGCGGCCATCTTCCCGTTCGCTGAGGCGCTGCTCGGGCTCGTTCGCACGCGCCGGGCCGATCCGATCGCGATTCTCTCGCTCGTCGCGATCGTGATCGGGCTCGCGACATCGGGGCTCACCGGAAACGCCGCGTTCGCGGTCGCGAAGGAGTCGCTGTTCACCACGGTGTTCGGGCTGCTGTTCCTCGGCTCGCTGATGACCTCGCGCCCGCTGATCTTCCGGCTCGGCCGGCAGTACTCGACGGGCAACGATCCGGCTGAAATCGCCGCTTGGGATGCGCGCTGGGAGCGCCCGCTCTTCCGGCGGACCATTCGCATCATCACCGCCGTCTGGGGCTGCGCGCTGCTGCTTGAAGCGATCGCGCGCGTCGTCGCGGCGTTCACGCTTCCGGTGGCGACGTCGACGATCGTCTCGCCGGTGCTGCAGGTCGTCGCCCTTGGTGGGCTGTTCGTGTGGACGAGCGCGTACGCGAAGGCAGTTCGCCGCCGGTTCGAAGGCGACAGGGAAGCCGCCGCCCGGGGCTAATTGGCAGGGTCCCCCCTCCCTCGCCTGGGCGGAGCCCTGATACGGTAGGCGTTCCATCTCCAACACCGTCTGCATCATTCCGTGGACGAACTTCGTCGTGCGGCCGGACGGCAGCACCGCGTTCTGTTGCGAAATCCTTTCGTCGTTGACGGTCGACGCCAAGCCCGGCCATATCACGCGCGATTCGTTCGACGCGCTGTGGAACGCGCCGGAGATCGTGGACGTGCGCGCGACGATGGCGCGCGGCGAGAAGCCCGCATCCTGCCGCACCTGCTGGAACCGCGAAGCGGAAGGCGGCATGAGCCGCCGCATCCTGATGAACGCGGGCTATCGCGAATTTCTCGGCCACGCGATCGAGAAGCTCCCCGAGGTCGGCGCGTCGACCGCCTACAAGCTCGAGCGGCGTCCGGACCACGTCGTGCTGGAGATGGGCAACGTCTGCAACCTGAAGTGCCGCAGCTGCTGCGGCATCTGCAGCTCGCGGGTCGCCGCCGACGCGGTGCACGCGGCCTGGAACGGCGCAGAGCCGCCGCGCGCGGACGAAATCCGCGTCAACGGAAAACGCTGGTTCGAGGACGTCGACGCCCTCGCGACGATGCTGGAAGCGTGCGCGCAGAACGACATGGCGCTCACGCTGATGGGCGGCGAACCGTTTTTGATCCCCGCCGTCTGGAAGCTGCTCTCGGCGCTCGTCGAGCGTGGCGTCGCGCGGCGCATCTACGTCGGCTTGTCCTCCAACGGCCAACAGACGCATCCGAAGCTCGCGGAGCTGGTCTCGCAATTTCGCGGCTTCAACGTGTCGGTCAGCGTGGACGGTTACGGCAAGCTGTACGAGTATCTGCGGCACGGCGGCAGCTGGCGGTCGTTCGAGCGCACGCTCGACGCGCTGGCGGCGGTTCCGAACCTTTCGCTGTGCGCCGTTCCGACGCTGCAGAACTGCAACGCGCTGGACATGGTCGATCTCCTGCGGTTCCTCGACCGGCGCGGGATCCGCGTGATGTACAACATCGTGAACGACCCCGCACGCCTCGCGCCCACCTGTCTCCCCGCCGGCGTGCGCCGCGTCGCCGAGCGGCGTCTGCGCAACTATCTCGACCGCGAGTGCAAGCCGGAGAACGTCGACGTCGTCCGTGCGTTCTGCCACGCCCTGGAGCCCAGCAATGACGATTTCCGTCCCGATCGTTTCGCCGAGTTCATGGAGTTCACGAACGACCTCGACGCTGCGCGCGGCGAGAGCCTCCGCGACGCGGCGCCGGAGCTGTCGGCGCTCCTGCGCGCCAACGGCGTCGAATGGTCGAACGCGCGGCGCCACGTTCCGCACGCCGCGGAGGCGAGCGTGAGCCCGACCGATCTCTTCGAGCGCGTCAACCGCACGGTCTCGCCGAACGACCTGATCTTCCCGGGGTTCGAGTCGGCCGCCAAGGACGCGTACTTCACGTCCGCGGCTCAGCACGTCGCCGACATCGACGCGCTCCTGCGCGCCAACGGAGACCCGGGTCTGCACGGCGCCGTCGCCGTCGCGGACGTCGGCTGTCACTATGGCCGCATCACGCGCGCGCTGCGCGCGGCGCTGCCGAGCGCCGCGGTGTACGCGTGCGACATCGACGCGCACGCCGTGCGGTTCTGCGCCGACGAGCTCGGCGCGCTCCCCGTTGCGATCGGGTGGGAGCCGGAAGACGACGTGCTGCCGGCCGGTCTCGACGCGATCGTCTGCTTCTCGCTCTTGACGCACACGACGCTGCGGCACTGGCGCGGCTCGCTGCGCGCGTGGGCGCGAATGCTGCGCCCGGGCGGCGTCGTCGCGTTCACGTATCTCGCGGACCGCCGTCTGAGCGCGTGGCGCGCCGGCGAGATGGCGCACTACGGCGATTATCCCGGCGAAGCGCACGCCGAGGTGGAGCGCGCCGTAGCGGAGACGGGGTTCGGCTTCGCGCCGCTTACCTCGGGCTACGGCGGCCAACCGTTCTACGGCATTACGTTCGTCACGCCGGAGACCGTCGCGCGCGAGATCGAAGCCGCCGGTCTCGAGATCGTCGCGCTCCCGCCGGAGTCGCCGAGCTTCGGCCAAGAGCTCGCGCTCGTGCGCAAGCCGCGCACGATCGTCGCCGCGCCGGCGCCGGTCACAGCGCTCGTGCGCGACGTGGCGGTCGTCGCGCTGTACGATCCGTCCGGCTACGCGCCGGCGGACGGCGATACCGGCGCGAGCATGTGGACACGGCTGCTCGAGCGCGAGCACCGAGCGTTGCCGACGGAGCTCGGCTTCACCGACGCGCGCATCGCGGAAGTGCGCGAGGCGCAAGCCGCGCTCGCCGCCGAGCACGGCGTCGATGCGTTCTGCTACCGCTATCGCTGGGACGGCGAACCGCGGTGGGACGCGCCGCTGCGCGAGCTGGTTCAGAGCGGGCGGCCGGCGTTTCCGTTCGGCGTGCTGCTCGATATCGCCGATCCCGAGCGGTTCACCGTCGCCGACGCGCGGCGGCTGTTCGCCGATTTGATTCCGGCGCTTCTCCAGCCGCGCTACCTGCGCGTGGATGACCGGCCGCTGATCCTCGTGCGGGAACCGGCGACGATCGCCGAGCCGCGCGCCTGCGCCGCGGCGTGGCGTTTGGCGGCGCGCGACGCGGGCCTGGGCGAGCTGCATCTCTGCGGGCTCGGCACGCGCTCCGGCGAGCGGCCGGACGATCGCTGGTACGACTCGTTCGTGATGGCGGCGCCGCCGGACGGCGAGTACGCGCGGCGCGCCGGAAGCGCGATGGCAGCGCCGTGGCCGGCCTACCGCGCATTCCGCATGGTGCGGTCGCCGTCCGCGAACGACGCGGCCGAATCGGCGGATGCATACGAGTTCTGGCTGCAGTCCGCGGTCGCCGCGACCCGTCAGCGCGGCGAGAAACTGCTGTTCCTCGACGCGTGGAACGACTGGCACGGGGGTGCGTATCTCGAGCCCGACGACCGTACCGGCCGCGCGCTGCTGGACGCGACGCGCCGCGCGGTGCGCGGCCCGGCGAGCGGGCTGGTGCTGATGCGCCGGCTCCGCGACGCGTACGCCTCGGACGGCGCGCTCGACGCGGTGCTCGACGAGCTCCACACAGTCGTCAAAGGGCACGAGCACAGCCGCGAGCGGCTGTTCGCGCTCGTCGAAGCGGCGCTCGCGCGCAGCCCGGCGGCCCGTGAGGACGTCCTCAACCGGCTGCCGGTGCGGACGAGTCATCTGCCGGCCTCGCCCGGCCGCGTGCTGATCGATTATCTCGACGGTGCCGGCGGCGTCACGCTCCACCGCGGCGCGGAGGTGCATCTGCACGGTGACGACGCCGCGATCGTCGGGTGGGCGCATACGGGCGACTGCGCGCCGGAGCTCGTCGATCTGTTCGTCGCGTTCGAGTCGGAGGCCGGCGACCGCGACGCGATCTTCCGCGTCCCGGAGCGTCACGCGCGCGCGGACGTCGGACAGCAGTGGGCCGGCTTTCCCGTGCAGATCGGCTTTCGCGCAGAGCTTCCGCTGCGCGAGGTCGAGCCGGGCCGGTATCGCGTGACGATCGTGCAGCGCACGCCGCACGCGTGCTACCGCGACGTCAGCACGGTGATCGCGGTGCGCGAGGACACGCGGTGTTCGAGCGACTGAGCTGGGAGCCCGACCGCGCGCTGATCGGCGACCTCGTCTTCCGGCTGGAGAAGCCGGGCGCGACCGAGCCGACGCGTGGCGCGGACGCGTTCGCGCTCTACAAGAACCGGCAGCTGATGGAGCAGTACGAGCGCTTTTGGGCGACGACGACGTTTCGGCCGCGCCGCATGCTCGAGATCGGCATCTGGGACGGCGGGAGCACGGCGCTGTGGCACGAGGTGCTGCGCCCGGAGCGAATCGTCGCGATCGATCTCGTCGAGCGCGGCGACAGCCCGTGCTTCACGCGCTACGTCGCCGAGCGCGATCTCGAAGACCGCGTGATGCTGCGGTGGGGCATCAGCCAGGCGGACCGTGCGGCGCTGCTCGAGATCGTCGAGCGCGATCTGGGCGGCGAGATCGACATGGTGATCGACGACGGATCGCATCTGTACGCGCCGACGCGCGAGAGCTTCGAGACGCTCTTTCCGCGGCTGCCGCCGGGCGGGCTGTACGTCATCGAGGACTGGGCGTGGGAGCACTGGCCGGAGTTCCAGGACCCGCGCCATTTCTGGGCCGGCGAGGAGAGCCTCAAAGTGCTCGTCGACGATCTCGTCGCGGCGACCGGGACGTCGCGCACGCTGATCCGGCGGATCTCGGTGCACGAGGGGTTCGTCGTCGTCGAGCGCGGCGACGGCGCGGTCGAGCCCGACGGCTTCACGCTGATCGATCACATTCGCCGGCGCGCGTGGCGCGCGCATCACGCGCGTCCGCCGGAAACCGACGACGTGAAGATCTTTGCATTTTACCTACCGCAGTTCCATCCGATCCCGGAGAACGACCGGTGGTGGGGCACGGGCTTCACCGAGTGGACGAACGTCGCGCGGGGCCGCCGGCAGTTCGACGGACACTATCAGCCGCATCTCCCCGAACGGCTCGGCTTTTACGATCTGCGCTTGGCGGAGACGCGCGCGCAGCAGGCAAAGCTCGCGCGCGCATACGGAGTCCACGGCTTCTGCTACTACTACTACTCGTTCGGGACGAAGAAGCTGCTCGACCGCCCGCTGCGCGAGATGCTGCGCAGCGGTGACCCGGATCTCCCGTTCTGCCTGTGCTGGGCGAACGAGAACTGGACGCGCAAGTGGGACGGGAACGACCGCGATGTCCTGATCGAACAGCGCTACGGTCCCGAGCTCGACGGCGCGCTGATCGACGAGCTGATGCCGTACTTCCTCGACCGCCGCTACCTGCACGTGGGCGGCGCGCCGGTGCTGATCGTCTACAAGCCGGCGGCGATCCCCGACCCACAGGTGACGCTCGCGCGCTGGCGTGCCGCGGCACGGCGCTGGGGGTTGCCGGATCTGCACATCGTCGCGGCGCTGACGTTCGACCTCGGCGATCCGCGGCCGCTCGGGTTCGATGCGGCGGTCGAGTTCCCGCCGCACGGCGACTCGCTTCAAGCCGACGCGCATCCGGTCGAGGGGCAAGCGCCGGAATTCTCCGGGCGCGTCCTCGATTTCGCGTCGGCGATGCGCCGTCAGCTCGCGCTGCCGCCGCGGCCGTACCGCGTCTACCGCACCGCGATGGCGGGCTGGGACAACACCGCGCGGCTCGGCGAGCGCGCAACGATCTTTCACGGCGCCTCGCCCGAGGCGTACGAGACGTGGCTGCGCGAGCTGGTGGACCAGGCGCGCCTCGGCCACCCCGATCACCGCCTCGTCTTCGTCAACGCGTGGAACGAATGGGGCGAAGGCGCACACCTCGAGCCGGACCGCCGCTTCGGAACCGGCTATCTCGAGGCGACGCGGCGCGCGCTCGCGAGCGTTTGAGCGCACTCCGCGGCACGTGATCAGCTCGCGGTTTCCTGCGCTCGCGCTCGTCGTTGCCGTGCTCGCGATGAGCGCATGCACGCGCGCCGGCAGCGACGTCGCGGCCGGCGGCAAGCATTCGTGGACGCAGGCCGGCACCTTGCGCGCGGCGACGATCTCCACGCCGAATACGCTCAACCCGATCCTCTCGACGCAGCAGATCGAAGTGCTCGCGCAGGCCTTCGCGTTCGACCCGCTCATCGCGACGGATCCCGAGGGGCGCGACGTGCCGATCCTTGCGGCGGCGGTGCCGACGCTGGAGAACGGCGGGATCGGCCGCGACGGCTTGACGATCACGTACCATTTGCGGCACGGCGTGCGGTGGCAGGACGGCGCGCCGTTCACCAGCCATGACGTGCAGTTCACCTACCGCGCGATCATGAACCTCAAGACGCTCGTCTCGACGCGCCACGGCTACGATACGATCGCGCGGGTCGACACGCCCGATCCGTACACGGCGGTGTTCCGGCTGAAGCATCCGTTTGCGCCGGCCGTGCACACGTTCTTCGCGCACAGCGACGCGCCGTATTTCATCCTGCCCGCGCACCTGCTCGAGAAATATCCGGACCTCAACCGCGTCGCGTTCAATACGCTGCCGGTCGGGACAGGGCCGTTCAAGGTGGTGCGCTGGGTGCGCGGCGACCATATCGACTACGTCGCGAACGACGACTATTTCTTGGGCAAGCCGAAGCTGCGCCGCATCGTGCTGCACTTCGTCCCCGACGAGAACACCATCACCAACCAGGTGCGTGCGCACGAGCTCGACTGGTTCGCGTTCGCCAC
The DNA here is from genome assembly GCA_963723635.1 of Vulcanimicrobiota bacterium. Classification (GTDB taxonomy): domain Bacteria; phylum Vulcanimicrobiota; class Vulcanimicrobiia; order Vulcanimicrobiales; family Vulcanimicrobiaceae; genus Vulcanimicrobium. Next base: position 24,513 of record CAVRRP010000020.1, read on the forward strand.
GCCGCGCGTGTACCCGCAGCTCAAGGCGATCGCGGGCGTCGACGTGCACCTCGTCTCGCTCAACGCGAACGACGCGATCCTGTTCAACACGAAGGTGCCGCCGTTCGACGACCCGCGCGTGCGGCGCGCGGTCGGGCTGGCGATCGACAAACCGCTGCTGGTGAAGGAGGCGACGTACGGGACGACCGTGCCCGCTACGGAAGATTTACCGGCGCAGCTCTGGGCGCACGATCCGCATGCCGGTACGTCGGTGCGCGATCTGCCCGCGGCGCGGACGCTCCTCGACGCTGCGGGCTGGCGCACCGGGCCCGACGGTACGCGCGTCAAGGAAGGCGGGCGGCTGACGATGAGCCTCGCGTTTCGCAGCGACAGCGCGACGGATCGCAGCCGCAGCGTGCTGATCGCGTCGATGCTCAAGGACGCGGGCATCGACGTCGACCTCAAGGGCTACACCACGGCGAAGCTGTACGGCCCACCCGGCTCCGGCGTGCTCGCCGACGGCAAGTTCGAGGCCGGGCTGCAGACCTGGTACGCCGGCACCGATCCCGACGACTCGACGCAGCTCTTGTGCAAAGAAGTCGCGCCGCGCGGTTACAACTGGCCGCGCTGGTGCAACCGCGCGATGGACGACGCGCAGCGCATCGCGCTCTCGCACTACGACCGGCCCACGCGCAAGCGCGCCTACTCGACGATCGAAAATCTCCTAGCGCAGAACGCGCCGTTCGTGTACCTGTGGTGGCCGCGTCAGATCGAAGCGGTGAACACCGACCTCACCGGCTTTCGCCCCAACGGCATCGTCGAAAACTGGAACGCGTGGGAATGGTCGATCTGAGCGCGGTTACTTCGGCGTGAACGTGCGCAGGTAGTCCAGCGTCTGGCGGTCGATCGTGCGGTCGGTGCGCACGCGGTTCTCCAGGTTCTCGACGTGCATGAACGACACGAGCGCCGCGCGCGCGTCGTCGTCGAACGCACCTTCATCATGGCGCGCGAGCGCCCGCACCCGCACCAGCTGCGCAACGAGTTCGCGGCCCAGCGCGTCGTCGATGGCGAGCACGTCCTCCGGTTCGGCCGGGAAGTGATACAGCTTGTGCAATTCCAGCAGCCGCGCGAGCTCGTTGATCGGCGCCGCGTGGTCGTCCACCCGCAGGTCCACGTAGCGGTCGTTGAAGCCGCCGTAGCCACCGCCGGGCTTGAGCACGATCAGCGCCGCGCTCTGCTGGCCGCGCTTGTCGCCGCCTTCCCGCTGGCCCGCGGCGAGCGCCGCGACGAGCCGGTCGGCCAGCGTGCCGCTTCCGGTGCGAAACGTCGATGCCATCGCGTCGACGACTCCTGGGCCGGCCAGGCAGTTGCCCTGCGCCGCGAAGTGCTCGCCCGTGACGCCGCCGGCCCACGCGATGCAGCGCGCGCCGGTGAACGTTGCGCAGCGGCCATCCGCGGCGACGATCCCGAACTGGCGGTCGTCGGCGTTCTCGTCGCCCGCGAGCAGCGTCTGCGCGATTTGCTCGGGCGGCTCGCCGCGCCGCAGCAGCTCCAGCGCGCGCGGGCCGAACGTCGTGTTGGCCCAGGCTTGCGTCGCGATCGCGCCCACGCCGCTTTCGGCCCACGGCACGACGGCGCCGACGGCCAGGAACTTCGACTGGACCGCGATCCCGAGCTCGTGCTGCGCGGGGTTGGCCGCGACGATCGAAAAGGTCGAGAGCACGCGCGGTCGTTCGAGGAGGACGCGCGCGATCTTTCCGCGACGAGAACGGCATGGCGAGCGGTTATCAGGTCTACGTCAGCTTCTCGGGCGAGAAGGACGACAAGATTCAGAACGTCGGCGCCTTTGCGCCGGACGGATCGTTTCTCGGCAACGTCTTGGCGGACGGTGGTCCGTTCGACGAGCTGCGCGGTCTTGCGCTGGACGAGCGCGGGCGGCTCTACGTTGCGAACGCGTACAAGAAAGCGTCGGCGGTCGACGTCTTCTCGGCGACGATCAACCCCGACGGTTTCACGCGCGATTATCTGTGCACGCTGATCACGCCGGCGACGACGCGCGCGCTGCTGCACCCGTACGGCGTCGCATTCGACGGCGACAACCTGTTCGTGTCGAGCCAGGACACCAACGTCGTGTCGGGCTACGAAATCTCCGGCAAGAAGACGCCGAAGGCGAAGGAGCTGCCGGTCGCGCCGTATCTGAAGAAGCTGCATTCCAAAGGCGACTACTACGACGGAACGTTCGTCGCGTCGGCGGATCCGGTGAAGGTCGGCAAGCAGACGCCGCCGGCGGTCGATCCCGACAAGGGCGGCCTATCGGCGATCGGTTTCGTCGCGAAGACCGCCGCCACCGACGACAATCCGCCGGAAGCAGTGGACGAAGCGAAGCCCGCGCAAGCGCAGACGCGGCATTCGGTGCGCGGCATCGCGTTCGCCGGCAAGCGGCTCTACGTCGCCGATCAGGCGAAGGACCGCGTCGGCATCTACGGTCACAAGAACGGCACGTTCCATGGCTGGATCGACAAGACGGCCGACACGTCGGCGAACCCGAACGCGCTCGACAAACCGGTCGGGATCGCGGTCAGCCCCGCTGACGGACGCATCTACATCGGCAGCCCGAAGAACGACGCGATCTTCGCCTACGATCCGGCATCGGAAAAGCTGGAGCTCGTCGTCAGCAGTGCGACGCAGGGCGCCGGCGACGCGCTCAAGGACCTGTCAGGTCTGTCGTTCACGCCGGACGGCACGCTGCTGTTCGGCAGCCGCGCGCAGCAACAGCTCTACGCGTTCGACGCGTCGTCGAATTCCGTCGCGCCGTTCGGCGCAAAGCTTGCGGACACGCCGGAGTGCGTGCTCGTCGTCGCTACCTGAACGACCGCGCGCAATGGCCGGCACGTGCTCGGTCACGCGCGTTAACACCGAAACGAAGGAGGCCCGTATGCCCGCTCGACGCCTGAGCGCGTTCCTCGCCGCCGCCGTCATCCTCGCTATCACCGGCGGCGCCGCACCCACCCGCGCCGCCGATCAGCCCGAGATCGTGATCGGGTCGATCCTGCCGCTCACCGGCACGTCGGCGCAGACCGGCGCGGGCCTGCGCGCCGCGCAGCAGCTCGCGATGGATCTCGTCAACGGGCACGTCAGCTATCCGCTGCCGATGGTCGGCCGGAGCGGGCTGCCGCACCTCGGCCACGCGCGGATCAAGCTGGTGTTCGCGGACTCGCAGGGCAAGCCGGATCAGGCGCGCGCGGCCGCCGAGCAGCTCATCACGCAGGATCACGCGGTCGCGCTGATCGGCACGTACGCGTCGTCGACGACCGCGACCGCGTCGCAAGTCGCGGAGCGCTACGGCATCCCGTTCCTCAACCCCGACTCGTCCGCGCCGGCGCTCACCGCGCGCGGGCTGAAGTGGTTCTTCCGCGCGACGCCCAACGACGCGACGTTCGCCGACAACTTCTACCAGTTCTTCGCCGACTTGAAGAAGACGAAGAAGATCGACGTGAAGCGCGTTGCGATCGTCGGCGAGGACGGGCTGTTCGGCACCGGTGCGAGCGACGCCGAGGAGCAGCTCGGCAAGAAGCTCGGCTACGACATCGTCACGCGCGTCGCGTACCCCGCTACGACGACCGAGGTGAACGCCGAGGTGCAGAAGGTGAAGGCCGCGTCGCCCGACGTCATCATGATCGCGTCGTATCTGCCCGACTCGCTGCTGTACATGCGCGGGTTCAAGGAACAGAGCGTGCAGCCCAAGGCGATCATGGCGCAAGACGCCGGCTTCATCGATCCGGGCTTCATCCGCACGCTGGGCGCCGACGCGGAGGGCGTGTTCACGCGCGAGGTGTTCTCGCTGGACATCAAGCACCGCAACCAGGCCGTGCCGCTGATCGACCAGCTCTTCCGCCAGCGCTTCGGCGGCAAGCCGCTCGACGGCAACACGGCGCGCGACTTCATGGGCGTGCTGTTCATCGCCGACGCCATCGACCGCGCCGGCTCGACGAAGCCCGACGCGATCCGCAGCGCGCTGCAGAAGACGAACATTCCGGGCAAGCTGACGCTCATGCCGTGGAACCGCGTGCATTTCGACGCGAACGGGCAGAACGACGGCGGTGTCGGGATCATCGAGCAAGTGCAGAACGGCAAGTACGAGACCGTGTGGCCGTTCGATGTCGCGGTCAAGCCGGTGATCTGGCCGATGCCGGCGTGGAAGCGCTAGGCACGTTCGGACAGCTCCTCGCCGGCGGTTTGCTGACGGGGCTGGTGTTCGCGCTCGTCGCGGTCGGGCTGACGCTGGTGTACGGTGTGATGGACGTGGTGAACTTCGCGCACGGCGAGTTCCTCATGCTCGCGATGTACGCGACGCTGGGCCTCACGCTGGTGGGGCTCAGTCCGATCGTGGGGCTGCCGCTGGTCGTGGTCGCGATGTTCTTGTTCGGAATCGTCGTGTACCGCGTCTTCGTGCGGCGGCTTCTCGCCGGTCCGCCGGAGGCGACGGTGTTCGGCACGTTCGGGCTGCTCGTGCTCTTGCAAGGTGTCGCGCAGGCTGCGTTCACCAGCGATTTTCAGTCCGCGCCGAACGTGCCGTTTCGCGGGACGCTGCACCTGGGCCCGATCGCGGTGTCGCAAGCGACGGTGATCGAAGGGATCGGCGCGCTCGTGCTCACGGCGGCGCTGTTCGCGTTCGTCGAGTACACCGAGACCGGGCGCGCGATGCGTGCGGTGGCTGAAGACCGCGTCGCGGCGACGCTCATGGGAATCGACGTGCAGCGTGTGAACGGGCTCGCGTTCGGGATCGGCGCCGCGTGCGTCGGTGCGGCGGGCGCGCTGCTCATGCTGTCGTATCCCGTGTATCCGACGGCGGGTGCGCCGTTCGCGCTGACCGCGTTCGTCGTCGTCGCGCTGGGCGGGTTCGGTAGCATTCAAGGCGCGCTGTTGGGCGCGCTGCTCGTCGGAATGCTCGAGGTGTTCGGTGGGTTCTATCTGTCGCCGGAATTGAAGATGGTGCCGGTGTATCTGGCGTACTTGGCGGTCGTGCTGCTGCGGCCGCAGGGATTGCTCGGCCGCCGATGAGCGCGCGCCCGCACCTCTTCGCGCTCGCGGCGATCGTCGCCGCCGGCTTGCTCGCCGCGTTCGGCGTGCAGAGCGCGGTCGTGCTCGACCTCGTGTTCACGCTGCTGCTGTACGCGGTGCTGGGGCAGTCGTGGAACTGGATCAGCGGCTACGCCGGCAACATCTCGTTCGGGCACGCAATCTTCTTCGGCTGCGGCGCATACGCGTCGGCGCTGTGCGTGACGCACGGGCTCTCGCCATGGCTGGCGATTCCGCTGGGCGCGCTGGCGGCGGCATTGCTCGCGCTCGTGACGGGGTTTCCGACGCTCGGGCTGCGCGGGCACTACTTCTCGATTGCGACGATCGCCGTCGCGGCGCTGGTCGAGGTGTTCGTGCGCACGTCGCCGGTGCTCGGCAAGGCGAACGGCTTCGAGCTGCCCATCGCGTCGGGCTGGGCGGCGATGCAGTTTCCGCAGAAGGGGCCGTACGTGGTGGTGGCGCTGGCGCTGTTCGCGATCGTGCAGCTCGCGACGATCGCGCTCGAGCGTTCGCGGCTGGGCTATTACCTGCGCGCGCTGCGCTTCAACCACGCGGCTGCCGCGTCGGTGGGAATCGACGAGCGGCGCTGCAAGCTGATCGCGTTCGCGTGGTCGGCGGCGATGGCCGCGGCGGCAGGCGTGCTGTACGCGCAGTACACGCTGTTCGTGGATCCGCCGTCGACCATCGCGCTGGCAGTCTCGATCGACATCGCGCTGATCGGCGTCGTCGGCGGCATCGGCACGCTGTGGGGTCCGCTCGCCGGCGCACTCGTGTACGTCGTGCTCGCAAAGGCGGTCGCGCTGCGCATGGGCGGCGCCGGCAAAGGCTATGACCTCGTGATCTACGGCGCGATCATCTGCGTGATCGCCGCATTGCGGCCGTACGGGATTGTGGGGACGATCGTCGACGCGCTGCGACGGCGGCGGGGGGCGGCGGTTACGGCGGCGGCCGCGGGTTCTGCGGCGCTGCTGTTCGTCGTCGCTTCGTTCGCAGCGCCGGCGCGCGCGGCCGGCGCGCCGATCGACCCGGTGGTCGCGGCGCGCGTCTTCGCCGAGCGGCAGGCGGTGTGCGACCGGGACCGCGGACGGCTGTGGGGCGTGTCGCTGTGCGGGCCGCTGCTGTTCGTCGATCCTGCGACGCGCATGGTGGTCGCAAACCGCGACAGCGCGTCGCTGCACGGCACAGCGCGCGACGGCGTCGTAGTAGGCACGCTGCCCGCATCCATCGTTGTGGCGAACACGGCGTTCGCGCTGGACGGCGAACGCTGGTCGATGGTGATGTGGCCGCTGCCCGACGAACCGATCGCGCGCGGCATTCTCGTCGCGCACGAATCGTGGCACCGCATCCAGGATTCCGTCGGGCTGCCGGCCGCGAACCCGCCGAACGATCATCTGGACACCGCCGATGGGCGGTACTGGCTGCAGTTGGAATGGCGCGCGCTCGCTCGCGCGCTCATTTCGTCCGGCGCTGACCGTCGCACCGCCGTCGCCGATGCGCTCGATTTTCGCGCGCAGCGCGTGCGGCTGTTTCCCGGCGCGGCGGCCACCGAGAACGCGCTGATGCTCAACGAAGGGCTCGCCGAGGACACCGGCATCGCGCTCACGACGCAGCCGCGCGACCGTGCCGCGCGCGCCGTCGAGGCGATCGCGAGCGGGCGGCGGCGCGCGTCGTTCGTGCGCTCGTTCGCGTACGCGTCGGGGCCCGGCTACGGTGCGCTGCTCGACGCGACGGCTGCGGGCTGGCGGCGCCGGCTGACGAGACGCTCCGATGTCGCGGCAGTTCTCGCGGCGGCGTACCACGTGCGCCCCGACGCGGCAGCGGCATCGGCGCGCGCCGCATCGTACGACGACGGAACGCTCCGCGTTTCCGAGGACGCACGGGCCGCGGCGACGGCGGCGCGCATCGTGGAGTACCGCGCGCGCTTCGTCGACGGCCCGGTGCTGCGCATCCCGCTGCGCGGCGGCTCCTTCTCGTTCGATCCGAACGCCGTGACGCCGTTCGCGGCCATCGGCTCGGTGTACGAAGGATTTGCTGCGAACGGCTGGTTCGGCAAGATCGAGGCGGCGGACGGTGCGCTGATCACGAAGGACTTTTCAGCGGTGATCGTCGCCGCGCCGCCCGATGCGGCGACGACGCAAACCGCGACGTGGAAGCTGACGCTGGGGACGGGCTGCACGCTGCTGCCCGATGCGCGCGCCGGCGACTTCACCGTCGGCTGCGAGGCGCCGAAGTGAGCGCCCAACCGCTGCTCGCGGTGCGCGGATTGACGAAGCGCTTCGGTTCGCTGCGCGCGCTCGACGGCGTCGACCTCGACGTCGCGGAGGGCTCGCTCACGGGGCTGATCGGTCCGAACGGCGCCGGCAAGTCGACTGCGTTCGCGTGCATTGCCGGCGCGGAGAAGACCAGCGCCGGCAGCGTACGCTTTCGCGGCGCGGAGATCGCCGGGCTCGCGTACCACCGCGTCGCGGCGCTGGGAATCGGGCGGACGTATCAGATCGTGCAGACGTTCGCCGACATGACGGTGCTCGAAGCGACGACCACCGGGGCGCTGCTGCACCATCCGCGCTTGCGGGACGCAATCGCGCACGCGGAAGAGGTGCTCGCGTTCGTCGGACTGGCCGACAAGCGCTACCGGCTCGGGCGCGCGCTGACGATCGCCGACAAGAAGCGGCTGGAGATGGCGCGCGCGCTGGCGACGGAGCCCACTCTGCTGCTGCTCGACGAGGTGATGGCGGGACTGACGCCGGCCGAGTGCCGCGACGCCGTGGATCTGCTGCGCCGCATTCTCGCCCGCGGCGTGACGGTGCTGATGGTCGAGCACGTGATGGAAGTGCTGATGCCGATCGCGGAGCACGTCGTTGTGATCGCGGCCGGCAAGACGATCTTCAGCGGCACTGCTGCCGAGGCGGTGCGCGACGCAGGCGTGATTGAAGCGTACTTGGGGTCGCCGCTGGAGCACGGCGAGATCACGGGGCATTCGGCGTGAGCGCGGACCTCGTGCGTGCGGCCGGCGCCGCGCAGCCGGCATATTTGCTGGAGATCGACGGGCTCGCGGTCGGCTATGACGGCATGCGCGCGCTGCAGGACGTCTCGCTGCGCGCCGCCGCGGGCACCATCGTCGCGCTGGTCGGCGCGAACGGCGCGGGCAAGACCTCGCTGCTGCGCGCTATTAGCGGTCTGGTGCGCGCGGAACGCGGCACGATCCGGTTCGACGGCGAGGACATCACGCGCACGCCCCCGCACCGCATCGTCCGGCGCGGCATCGCGCACGTCCCGGAAGGTCGCCGCGTGTTCGCAAGCGCGACGGTGCGCGACAACCTGCTGCTGGGCGCGTACGTCGACCGCGACCCAACCCACCGCGCGGCTCGGCTCGACGCCGCGTTCACCGCGTTCCCGATCCTGCGCGAGCGCCTCGAGCAGCGCGCCTCGACGCTGTCAGGCGGCGAGCAGCAGATGCTCGCGATCGCGCGCGGCACGATGAGCGGCCCGCGGCTGCTGATGCTCGACGAACCGTCGCTGGGCATCGCCCCGAAGCTGATCCCGCAGATCTACGCGGGCATCCGCGCAATCGCGGCAACCGGGACGACGGTGCTGCTGGTAGAACAGAACGTCCGCGAAGCTCTCCGCGCCGCCGACACGGCATATGTCCTCCAAACCGGCCGCGTCGTACTGAGCGGCGTAGCCAACGACCTGATCGGAGACCCGCTCGTGCAAGAAGCCTTCCTCGGCATCGGCGCCGCATGAGGATCATTTTTTCACGGAAGGGAATCGACTCAAAGACAGAACCATGCACCAAGCCCAGTCCTGAATTTTCCGATGGGACCTTTGTGTCGATCCCGATCCCTTATGGGCATTCACCGGTACGATATGACCAGATCGCATCGGTCCGCGGAGACAATATGGGAACGCTCGTTTCGTCGTTGATGAACGCACCTAGTGATGGGTGCGCACATCTCGATCCAGACCTTTTCCGCGCATCCCGGCAGAACAGGCATCCTGAATGGCGTCCGGCGTTTGGCCAGAACAATGGTCCCTTGAGCCATTTGAAAGATCAAGGCGTCACCGACGGCGACTTATTCTTGTTTTACGGCCGCTTCCAGCCTGTTGACGGATCACCGTTGAGGTACCGGCGTCATCCAGATTTCAAAAACGGAGATTTTCAGGCTGTATGGGGGTGGCTGCGCGTAGGGGAATGTATCGATCTTGACCGGGAGACGGTCCCGGCGGGGAATGCCGATCACCCTCACGCGCATGGATCGTACCGCGGCGGAAATATGTTGTTCATCGCCGCGGGCCGGTTAGGATTGCCATCGCTGTCGAGTGCGCCCGGAGGAGGGGTACTGCCACGTCTTCGTCCGCTTACGCATTCCGGAGCGGCGGCTGCGACCTGGACGTTCGACAAGAGCGCGCTGACAAAGCACCGACAAGAATACGTGGGTGATTCCGACCGGCATCCCGAGCTGCTGTCCATTGCGCTCGACTTGCTGAGCGATCTTCGGTGACTGCGCAACGTCTCTCGACCACCTGGCGCGTCGGCGTCGACATCGGTGGGACGTTCACCGACCTCGTCGCTCTCGCCGAAGACGGGCGGCTGATTCGGCACAAGGTGTCGTCGACGCCGCGCGCGCCCGAGGATGGGCTGCTCGACGCGCTCCGCGCGCTGCTGCAAGAAGTTGCCGCAAACGATGTTGCGCTCGTCGCGCATGCGAGTACCATCGCGACGAACGCGCTGCTGGGCCAAGTGCATCTCGACTTGCCGCGGGTCGCCTTCATTACGACTGAGGGCTTTCGCGACGTGCTCGAGATCGGGCGGCAGAACCGCAGTGCGATCTACGATCTCAACGTCACGCGGCCGAAACCGCTCGCGCGGCGCGAGGACCGGCTCGTCGTGCGCGAGCGGCGCACGCACGAGGGCGGCGTGCTCGTCGCGCTCGACGCCACGACCGTTGATGCTGCCGTCGCCACGGTTCGCGAGCGCGGCATCACCGCCGTTGCCGTCGGGTTATTGCATGCGGACGTTGACGGCGCGCACGAACGCAGTGTGGCCGAAGCGTTGCGCGCGGCGATTCCGCATGTCGAGGTGTCGCTGTCGTCGGAGATCGATCCGCAGTATCGCGAGTACGAGCGGTTTTCGACGACGGTCGTCAACGCAGCGCTCGCGCCCATCGTGCAGGCGTATCTCGATCGCGTCGCGCGCGGCGTGCGGGCGGCCGGCGTGCAGGCGCCCATCTTCGTGATGCGGTCCGACGGCGGCATGGCCGCGTTGAAATCTGCGTCCAACCGGCCGGCGACGCTCATCGAGAGCGGGCCCGCGAGCGGCGTCATCGGCGCCGCGTACGTCGGGCGCGCGCTTGGCATCGACAACGTGCTGTCGTTCGACATGGGCGGTACCACAGCGAAAGCGGGCACGGTGTTCGGCGGCGTTCCGGCGATCAGCGCATCGTTCGAAGCCGCCGGCTCGACGCACAGCGGACGCTCCGTGAAAGGCAGCGGGTATCCCGTGCGCTTTCCGTTCGTCGACCTTGCGGAAGTCAGCGCCGGCGGCGGGACGATCGCGTGGATCGACGGTGCGGGTACGCTGCGCGTCGGACCGCTGTCCGCCGGGGCCGATCCTGGGCCGGCGTGCTACGGAACCGGCGACCGTCCCACCGTCACCGACGCGAACGTCGTGCTGCGGCGCTCGAACCCGCGCGCGCTGCTCGACGGCGCGTTTCCCATCGACGCCGAGCGCTCGCGCACCGCCGTCGCGTCGGTTGCGGCGCCCGTCGGCGGCGATGTCGAACGTGCCGCGGCAGGCATCGTAGCGCTCGTCGACGCCGAGATGGCGAAGGTGCTGCGCATCGTGTCAGTCGAGCGCGGGTATGACCCGCGCGACTTCACGCTGCTCGCGTTCGGCGGTGGCGGGCCGATGCACGCGTGCGCGGTCGCGGCGGATATCGGCGTCGCCCGCGTCATCGTGCCGCCGCTTTCGGGCGTGTTCTCGGCATACGGTTTGCTCGCTGCGGACGTGCGCGTTACCGCGGTGCGCTCCATCGTCGCCCCGGCGGATGCCGAAACGTGGGCGCGTTCGCGCAAGCTGTTCGACGCGCTCGCGCGCGAGGGCGACGTCGCGCTGGGCGAGCAGGGCGTTGCGAAGGCCGATCGCAGCTTCGTGCGCGAGCTCGACCTGCGCTACGTCGGCCAGTCCACGGAGCTCGTCGTCGCCGCGCCGCGCTCGCTCGACGAAGCGGTCGAGTCGTTCCACCAGCGCCACGAGCAGCGCTACGGCTACGCGGCGCGCGAAGACGCCGTCGAGATCGTCACCGCGCGCGTCATCGGCATCGGCACCACGCCTAAGCCGCGCCTCGTTGCCGCTGCCGCGCCCGCCCGTCGTGCGCCGGAGCCGCGCGCGTTGCGCGAGCGGCGCGACGTATTCGACGGCGCCGCATTCGCCGACACACCGGTGTTCAACCGCGCGCTGCTGCGGCCGGGCGACGCGTTCGACGGTCCCGCGGTGGTGGAACAGTACGATGCGACGACCTACGTCGCGCCCGCGTGGAGCGCGCGCGTCGACGGGTTCGGCAACCTCGTTCTGGAGCACGCCCGATGAGCGCTTCGCTCGATCCGATCACCGCCGAGCTCGTTGCGTCGGCGCTCGTGTACGCGAGCGAGGAGATGGGGATCGCGGTGCGCGACGCCGCGTACTCGCCCAACATCAAGGAGCGGCTCGACCACTCGTGCGCGCTGTTCGACGCGCGCGCGCGGCTCGTCGCGCAGGCCGAGCACATCCCGGTGCACCTCGGCTCGCTGCCGTGGGGCTTGCGCCGCACGTTGGCGTGGCTCGTTGACCGCGGACGGCCGCTCGCGCGCGGCGAGATGATCGTCGTCAACGACCCGTACCTCTCGGGCACACACCTCAACGATGTCACCGTGATCCGCGCGATTTACCACGCGGACCGGCTGGTGGGCTACGCCGCGAACAAGGCGCACCACACCGACGTCGGCGGCGCCGTCCCCGGCTCGATGCCGCCCGACGCGCGCGACCTGTTCGCCGAAGGCGCCGTGATCGCGCCGATGATGCTCGTGCGCGCCGACCGCGTCGTCGACGAGACCGTCGACCTGCTGCGCGCGAACTCGCGCACGCCGGAGGCGCGCGCGGGCGACCTGCGTGCGCAGATCGCGGGCAACCACGTCGGCGAACGGCGTTTCCTCGAGCTCGTCGAGCGCTACGGCCTCGACGTCGTCGACGCGGCGCTAGACAAAGCGATCGCCGACGGCGAGCGCCGCACGCGCGCCGCGCTACGCGCGTTGCCGGACGGCGTCGTGCAGCACGAAGACGTGATGGAAGACGAGCGCGGCGAACCGTCCATCGTGCTGCGCGTGCGGCTGGAGAAGCGCGGCGACACGCTCGCGCTCGACTACACCGGCACCGCGCCGCAACGCGCGATGCCGCTCAACGCGGTGTACGGCGTCACGCTCTCGGGCGTGTACTACGCGGTGCGCGCGGTGACCGACCCGCGCATCCCGATGAACGACGGCTCGTTCGCGCCGATTACCGTGAGCGTGCCCGAAGGCACGCTGCTCAACCCGCGCCGGCCCGCGCCGGTGAGCGCCGGCAACGTCGAGACGTCGATGCGCAACGCCGACCTCGTGCTGGGCGCGCTCGCCAAGCTCGCGCCGGGGCGCGTTCCCGCGCAGAGCGGCGGCTCGATGAACAACGTGATGATCGGCGGGCTCGACGGCGCCGGCAAGTCGTGGGCGTTCTACGAGACCAACGGGTGCGGCATGGGCGCGCGCCCGCACGCCGACGGCATAGACGGCATCCACGCGCACATGACGAACACCTTGAACACGCCGATCGAAGCGATCGAACGCCAGATGCCGATGCTGATCACCGCGTATGAGTTCGCGGAGTCGAGCGCAGGCGACGGCGAATTTCGCGGCGGCTCGGGATTGGTGCGCGCGTTCGCACTGCGCGACGGCACGGCGACGGCGTCGCTGCTCGCCGAGCGCCACGCGGTGCGCCCGCGCGGCACCGACGGCGGCAAGGACGCCGCGACCGGCGCGCACGTGCTCGTCAAACGCGGCGGCGCGATCAGCGACCTCCCGGCGAAGACGACGGTCGCGATGGAACCGGGCGACGCGATCATCGTGCGCACCGCGGGCGGCGGCGGTTACGGCGATCCGGCGAAGCGCGATCCGGCCGCGCGCGCACGCGACCGCGCCGACGGCATCGGATCGGCCCTAGCGCAGCCGTGACGCCTGCCGAGGTGCGCGTCGGGATCCGCGCCGGGACGATCATCGGGCCGACGGAGCGGCTCGCTCCCGATTACGTGCAAGCGAACCTCGTCGTCCTCCCGCGCGAGTATGCCGCTGAGCTTGCAGACTTGTGCGCGCGCAATCCCGTGCCGTGCCCTGTGGTCGAACAGCTCGCCCCGGGCGCGTACGAACCGCGCTGCGCGCGCGGCGCGGACATCCGGGCCGATCTCGGCGCGTATCGTGTGTGGCGCGACGGCGCGTTGTCGGAGCAGCCGCGGGATGTGCGCGCGCTGTGGTCCGCCGACCTCGTCGCGTTTTTGATCGGCTGCTCGTTCACGTTCGACCACGCGCTCGCGGATGTCGGGCTCACGCCCCGCCACTACGCGCTCGACCGCAACGTTCCGATGTACCGCACGCGCGTCGCGCTCGCGGCGGCGGGGCGGCTGCAGGGCGCGATGGTGGTGAGCATGCGGCCGTACCGTGCCAACGACGTCGAACGCGTGCGCGACGTGACGCGACCGTACCGTCTCGCGCACGGCGAGCCGATCGCGTGGGGCGATCCCGCGCAACTCGGGATCGACGACCTCGCGCACCCCGACTACGGCGACGCGCCGGTGATGGAGCCGGGTGACGTCCCCGTGTTCTGGGGCTGCGGCGTCACGCCGCAGAGCGTGATCGTCGCGAGCCGGCTCCCGTTCGCAATCACCCACGAGCCGGGCCACATGTTCGTCACCGATCTCGTGCACGCGGATCTCGCCGCACCGAAACCCTGAAACCGCCCGCTCCGTACCTGGCGCCGGATGCGAAACGGTCCTTGACGACCTCGGCATTCCGTAGTAGAGTGGCCCGGGTTAGGTCTTAATTCCTTAAGAGTTTGCCGAAACGAGGCGTTCGGGTGCAGACACAAACGCGCCGTCGAAGCTACGCGCGCATCGCCGTCATCGCGCTTGCGGTCGTCATAGCGCTCGCGGGCAACGCGCTCGCGGAGAACTCGAACGCGCCGGGCACGGTGCTCGCGATCCCAACCGTGCAAGCGCCGCCGCCGCTCGACCCCAAGGCCGATCCCGCGACGTGGAAAGACACCGCCGCGTTCGCGCTGCCGTGGGACGTGCAGCATCAAAAGGCCGCGTCGGAGCCGGCGACCGCGCGCATCGCGACGGACGGAACGAACATCTACGTTCGCTTCGACGCGACGCAGCGCGAGGCGCTGCTGGCGCAGCAGCACACCAACGACGTGGGCGACGGGACCGACGACGAAGTGTGGGTCGATTTCTGGCCCAACGGCAACAGCGGCTTCTATTACCAGTTCGCCGCCAACCCGAACGGCACGCGCTGGCAGTATTCGTCCGAGAACACCGCCTACTCGCCGACGTGGTCGTCGTTCGGCACCGCGTACGCCGGCGGCTTCACCGTGACGATGAAGATTCCGATCAAGGTCATGCGCGGCCGCGGCGGTGCCAACCAGTGGAAGGTGCAGTTCGTGCGCATCGTGCGCTCGACCGGCGAGCGCCAGATCTGGACGTACGGCCAGACGCAAACCAACGGCGACGACGTCACCTATGCCGGCGTGATGAGCGGGATGGCGGCGGCCGTCGCCTCGCGGCCGAAACCGCGCGTCGCGCTGTACGGGCTGGGCGCCGTCGGTTCGCGCGACGCCGGGCTGACGACGTCGCGCATGGGCGGCGACTTCTCCCTGCCGGTCACCGCGACGTCGTCGATCTACGGCACGATCCATCCCGACTTCTCCAACGTCGAGATCGACCAGCAAACCATCTCGCCGACGGCGTACCAGCGCTCGTTCACCGAAGTGCGGCCGTTCTTCACGCAGGGCGCCAGCTTCTACGACAACTTCTCCTGCGACGCGTGCCCGTTCGTCGCGCAGCTCTACACGCCGGCGATCCCGACGCCGCGCGACGGCTACGCGTTCGAGGGCAAGCAGGGACAGTTCTCGTTCGCCGGCTTCGACGCGGTCGGCGACCACCGCAACGACGGCGCGACGAGCATGGCGTGGCGCAGCAAGGACAGCCACTGGGTGCTCTCCGCGCAGAGCGTTGCGGCGAACGTGCCGGGCATCACCGATCACGTCGACACGACCGGCGTGTCCTGGAACGACACGAAGCATATGAGCGCGTACTTCGACTACGGCAGCGACAGCGGCACGAACGTGGCCGCCGGCAACCGCGCGCAGCGCTACGACGGCGGCATGTACTACTACACCAACACGTTCGGCTTCGCCGCCTCCGCGCGCAAGGTGGGGCAGTACTACGAGCCCGTCGACGGCTTCGTGCAGCACGCCGACATCGCGGGCTACGCGCTGTACGAGAACAAGATCTGGCTGTTCGACAAGAAATCCTGGCTGAACAGCATCCAGTTCGGTTCGTTCATCGACCGCTACCATGCGCAGAGCGGCGCGCTGAACCAGACCGACAACAACCTGTTCCTCGACGTGCTCACGCAGAGCCGGATCGACATCAACCTCAACACCGGTTCGAGCTACCTGCTGCTGGACAGCGGCGTGTTCACGCCAATCTCGCAGAACGGCGTCGGCGTGACCTGGCACAGCGGCACGTCCAACAACCCGGGCAGCAACGGCTTCCACGGCTCGTCCTCGACGCCGACGTCGATTTCGTTCAACACCGGGCGGTTCGGCCCGGGCCGCGTCGACTCGTGGTTCCGCAGCTCGACGATGCGCGTCGGCACGCGCGGCACGCTCTCGCTGGAAGCCGACGACACGCGCGGCTACGAGGACAACGGCGTGACCAATGTGCAGTGGCTCGAGCGCGCCGGCTACGCCTACGCCACCGGCGCGAACTCATCGCTCGCGTTCGGCATCCGGCGCATCATCGGCACGCAGCCGATCGTGGACGCCCGGTTCACGCCGGGCTACACCAGCGCGTGGAACCTGTCGTTCGCGTTCCACCACCGCACGCCGCACGACGAGCTGTACTTCGCGTACGGCGACGCGAGCCAGCTCTCGACGCTGCCGCAGTTCGTCGTAAAATTCATTCACTACTTCGGCGCCGAGAAAGGCACCTAGCTCGGCAAAGGCGTACCGTTCGGCTGCGTGCCGCCGGGCTGCGGGACGATTCGATACGCGCCGATCTTCTGGTTGGGATCGATGCGCAGCTCGACGAGCAGCGTTCCTTTGTCGAACGTCGCTTCGTAGTCGTAGCGGCCTCTGTCGGGATCGGCCGACGTCTGCTTGAGGCCGTGGTACATCCCGAGCGCGTGCATCTGATCGGAGAGCTGGCCGATCGACGCGCGCGTCACCTGGCTCTTGAGCGTGTCGTCGAAGCGCGCGACGGTCGCGTCGTAGTCGACGTTGTACACACCTTGCGTCGTCTGGTCCGCCAGCGCCAGCGGATCCGTACGCGGCGGCGCGCATGCGACCGCCGCGATCGCGAGCGCGACCGCGGCGGACATGACGTGGATCCTCACCGGGTTAGAGCGAGCCCCAGCCGTACGACGTGGTCGCGACGCGCGTCGCTGCGCGGTTCGGATGGTACGTCGCGGCGGCGACCAGCGGGTGGAACGCCGGCCGCGGCTGCGCCGCTGCGACGTGCTGCGTGGGGCGGCGGCTCATTGCAATCTGGTGACGCAGCCGCAGCACCTCTTGGTGCTGAATGGCGACTTCGTGCTGATACGATGCGACGAGCGCCGCTTCGTGCGCGTAGGCTTGCCGCTCGGAGTAGTACGCGGATTCGGCGTCGCTCGCGCGGGCCTGCTGCCGGGCGATCGCGCGGTCCTTCTCGGCGTACTTCTCATGCACTTTGCGGTTGTGGTTGAGGATCAGCAGCGTGGCGGCCGCACCCCCGATGATGATGTTGCGGGTACTCGCGGCGCCGTCGGCGAGCGCGGGCGCCGCCGGCATCGCGGTCGCGGCGAGCGCCGCGGCGAGGGCGAAAGAAGCAAGGCGGCGTTTGGTCATCGTGTTCGTTCCTCCGGTCACAACCTACCCAACGCTTCCGGACCATCGCGCCGTTGCACGCCGCGGAAACGTGATCGCGGTCAACATTCGCGTCCCCTCACGATGACGGTCGCGGGGTGACGCCGCTCTCCGTGAGCGACAGCGTCGCCTTGGTGCAATTGATCTCCGCGACAACGCCGTACGGCAGCGTGAAGATCGGGTCGGTGTGGCCGAAGTCCAGGTCGGCGAGCACCGGCAGTTCCGTCAGGCCGTCCTCTTCGAGCGCGCGCAGGATCGCCGCGTCGTACGCCGCGCGCTTCTCGGAGGTGACGCCGTACGGCCGGCCGATGATGATGCCGTTGAGCACGCGCAGGATCCCCTGCGAGCCGAAGTTGCGCAGCCACCGCAGCACGAACTCGGGATCGGGCGCCTCCTCGGACGTCTCATAGAAGAAGATCGCGCCGCGAAACATCTCGAGCGGCGGCCACCACGGCGTGCCCTTGAGCATCTCGAGCACTTCGGCGCAGCCGCCGATCAGCGGGCCCCGCGCGGTGCCGCGACCCTGCAGCGTGCGCGGTCCCGTCGGCGGCTTCAGTTGACGGGGACGGTCGCGCAGCGACGGGTCGCCCCAATCGAGAAATTCCTCCGTCCAGCCCGTGCGGTTCGGTTCGACGATTCCGACCGGTGCGGTCTCGAACAGCGTGCGGCGCACGGCATCGAGCGTGTACGCGAACGGCGCGACGTTCTCGGCGAAACCCGCCATGACGGTCGGCCCGTAGAACGAGGTCACGCCGGCCATCCGCATGCCGAAATGGATCGACGTGGAGTCCGAATAGCCGAGATAGATCTTCGGATTGCCGGCGATCGCGTCGAAATCGAGATGCGGCAGCACGCGCACCGAGTCCGAGCCGCCGATCGACGCGATGACCGCGCGGATCGACGGATCGCCAAACGCCGCGTTGAGATCGGCAGCCCGGCCGCGCGGATCATGCGCGACCGACTCCGGATCGTCGAGCGCATGCGGCATCTCGACGACGTCGAAGCCGAACAGCTCTTCCAGGACGCGGCGACCGCGCGCGTACCGCTGCGGCTGCGCGCCCGGGCCACCCCACGACGGCGTCACGACGGCGACGCGGTCCCCACGCCGCAACGCAGGCGGTTTGATCGTACGAGCAGGCCACGGCGTCATCGTGCGGTGGTTACGCGTCCGGCTTAGTAAGCCAATTCGCGTGTAAGCCGCTCGAGCGTCTCACGACGCTCCTTCGGATCGCGCGGAAGAACGAGCGCGACGAAATCGTAGCCGACTGCTTCCGCCATGTCCTCGACCCGTCCGATCTTCGCTTTGCTCAATCCGCCCTTGAGATCGCGCGATATCGCTGAAGGCTGCCGCGAGAGGCGCCGCGCCAATTCCGCGGCCGTGACATGCTGACGCTGCATGGCGTCAGCCATCTGCTGTTCGAGTCGCAGATGTGCCAGATGCCTGTCGATGCGCCGCGCCATCTCCGGAGATTTTCGAAGACGCTGCTCGAGAGTCGTCTTGCCGGCCCGACGTCGCGCGGCTCGCGCTTCAATCGCGTTCATAGTAGTTGCCGTCCTTCACGCACTGCTCGTAGTCTGCGATCGCGCGAACGGTCGTCTTGATGACCGCCTTGCCGATCTTGTCGAGTTTCGCTTTGCCTTTCGGGTAGTGCCGGTGGACGACCCAAATTTCGCCTCCCGCATGAAACATCGTAAAGCGATGCTTCCCGGCCTTGGCAGCGAGTATCTTCGGGTCCGCGTGCTCTTCATTGATGCGCGACTCCAGAGCCCGCTTTCCGTGCGGAAGATCGGCCCAATGGCGAAACGTCGCGATGACCGCCGCTTGCGACTCCGGGTCCAACGCTTCGAATACGTCGAGTCCCGGCATCGTATGGTCCCTTGCCCAAAACCACTCCAAAGACCGAACCTCGCCATCGACAATCGTGAGATCGTCGACGGTCCGCACGCCCGCCACAGGCCTATGGTAACACTAGAGTGAACTCTTTGCAAGGGCCTTGTAGGCATCGCCAACATCGAACAGGCGGCGCGGGATTGCAATGCAGCGTACACCGTCCGCAGCGAAACGAATCGGCCGCCGATACGGACCCGTTTTCGTCATGCGACCGCAACCGTCAGCGTGACGGACGTACGCTAATCGGCTACAGTAGGCGCGATGTCGTCCGTGCGTTCCATGGGTCCTGCGGAGTGGGCTTCCTTGCTCGTGCTCTCTCTGTTGTGGGGTGCGGCGTTCTATTGCTACAAGGTGCTCGACAACGCGGGGCTGCCGCCGTTCACCATCGCGTTCGGGCGGGTGATCGCCGGTGCGGCGGTGCTGCTTCCCGTCGTGTTCGCGACCGGGCGCAGGTTGCCGTCGTCGCCGCGGATGTGGGGCGCGTTCGCGATCACCGGCTTGCTCAACAACATCATGCCCTTCAGCTTGATCGCGTTCGGTGAGACGCACATCGTCAGCGGGCTGGCGGCTGTCTACAACGCGACTACGCCGCTGTTCACCGCGCTCATCGCGCACGCGGTCACGCGCGACGAGAAGCTCACCGCGCCGAAGATAGCCGGCATCGCGATCGGATTGGGCGGCGTTGCGATCATGATGGGGCCCAGCGCGCTGCACGGTTTCAATGCGACGGCGATCGCGCAATTGGCGTGCCTTGCGGCCGCGGTCGTGTACGCGTGCGGCGCGCTCTACGCGCGCCGTTTTCGCGCGCTCGGCATCGACCCGCTCGTGCTGTCCACCGGTCAGCTCTGCGCGTCCACCGTCATGGCGCTGCCGCTCGTGCTCCTGATCGACCGGCCGTGGCCGATCCTTCCGGGCCTGTCGCTGGGCGTGTGGGCCGCGTGGCTCGGCCTCGCCATCCCGAGCACGGCCCTCGCGTACGTGTTGTACTTCCGCCTCATCGCGGTCGCGGGCGCCACCAACGCGGCGTCGGTCACGTTCCTCGTGCCGGTCAGCGCGCTGCTGCTCGGGATGTTCGCACTCGGCGAACGGCTTGCGCCCAGCAGCATCGCCGGGATGATCGCCGTCTTCGTCGGGTTGGCGGCGATCGACGGGCGGCTGTTCGCTCGTCTTGGTGTTTCGGGGGCGCGCGGGACCCGCTTACCATAATGAGCGTGTTCGGCAGAGGGCCTGCAAATTGCCATGAACAGCGCATGCTCTAGCATGTACCGCCGAACGCTTGCGCGGGCTGTGCGATGATTCTGTGCGGGGAGCGGATGCGGTCTCCTTGGACCGCATCTAATTCAAGAGACCGCGGCTTGCCGCAACGTGCGAGTACCCTGCACCAGCGGCAAGCTCGGCTTTCAAGTGCGTATTGCAGTGATAGAATATTGTTTGGCTCTCGAAGCTAGTCCGTTATCGGATTTCCCGCTTCATCAAAGACCCTATGCGGCGGCTGCCCCACTAGTCCAAGTTTATATTGTATGTATTGGGAAAGAGCCGCACGACTTTGCCTTCGAGTGATGATGTCACTACCAAGCATCACTAAACCCTGCCAAGAGCGATTCGTTTTGCTCCAGTTTATCTCGCCTAAGGGGAGCAGCCGTTTTCGCGTTACGCGGCCGGTATGCATCAGCTCCGCAACGGCGTCTCCGATTGCCCAAAAAACAAGCGAATTTCCGAGGATATATTCCTCGCGTATATCGGCTGGCGACACGTAACCATTTGCAATGTCGCTATATTGCGGAATTACGCTTGAGATCAAATCCCACATTCGAACAGCAAGGTCCGTTGCGGACTCGTCGCTCGAATTAATTAAGACGCGGTCGTACTTTAGAAGTCGCTCGTTAGCTTGATATAAGGCAGACATGCTTGTGACGTTTCGCGATCGACGTGTTACGAAAGTCCGTTCCTTCTCCACCTTGTCAATAAAGAGTAACGATCGCTTCGCAACCGAAACGGTAATTCGATTTAGCGCTTCATCCTTATCGTAGATTACAAGAAGACTCTTCGACGGAGTTTTCGCATGACGGTTTAAGTCGGCGAATAGCTGTTGGGCAGCTTCAAGATTTGGCCGTTTAAGGAACAATACGCTAATGTGCTCACGTGCGAGTTCGGGCAGCAGTTCAATGGCACGTTCAAGAGCCAAGAAACGGTGCTGTCCATCATGAACTAATAATGGCTGTGATAAATCCAATTTTAGTTTGCCAGACTCATAATGACTTGCGCCGGCAAATGAAACCGTGAACGATGGAAATACCCAGTCGCGCCTGTGCTTTGTTAAGTATTCGATTACGTCGGGAATCCGTGATTTCTTTGGGGTTCGTTGCGCGCGGCGTTCAACGTCTAAGTTTGGGTCGTATGTTGAAAATATCCGCACGGCCGCCTCGATCGTGACGAATCCTGAATAGACTGCTCGCTTGCCCATCAAGCCAGCAAGGCACTTTATTTCCACCACGGGTCTCCTAGACAAGACCTTGACAACGGGTGTAAGCTTGTTATCCCCCGATATCTACCCTCACGGTCACCAATACAGAGGAGCTTCGAGGATGCCCGTGCTCCGTCCCCCCCGGCGAATCACCCACTTTCGGTTCGAGCACCGTTCCCGGTACGGAAGTTTCTTCGCGGAGTACCGTGTTGAAGAGAAGCCTCTGCGTCGGCTGAACGTCTTTATCGTCATCGCCCGTATCCTTGGCATCGTCGGCGCCCTGGTAGCAGCGTTCATGCCCCACGCGGTGCATTAAATGCGGAAAACGGTCGTCCCCGGCATATCGTCCTGGTCGCGCTGGCAGCCCGATCGCGGGCTCGATTTCAACAGCTTCTTTGTCGAGACGCCGGAGGGGAATCTCGTCGTCGATCCGCTCGAGCCCGATGAGGAGACGCTCGCGGGACTGCGCGAGCGCGGCGTCGCGGCGGTCGTCGTCACCAACCGCGATCACGAGCGCTTCACGGCGGCCGTCGCAGAAGCGACCGGTGCACCGGTCGTCGCAAGCGCGCTCGACGCGCCGCTGCTGCAGCGTCCTGTCGACCGCACCGTCGTACCGGGCGACGTGCTCTTCGGCTGGACGGTCCTCGGTCTCGACGGCTTCAAGACGGCCGGCGAGATCGTGCTCTATTCGAGGGAGCGGCGCACGGCGATCGTCGGCGACGCCTTGTGGGGTGCGCCGGCGGGCGCCCTCACCTTGATGCCGGATGCGAAGCTCGCCGACCCGCAGCGTGCGGCGCTGTCGGCGCGCAAGCTGCGCGCGTACTCGATCGACCATCTGCTCGTCGGCGACGGCGCGTGCGTGTTCGGCAACGCGCACGACGTGATCGGCGCGATGCTCGACGCGCGCGAGGGCGTCTTCGTCAACCGCGTCAACGTGGACGAGCTTGACTTTCGCAGCACCCGCGACGGAAACGAGCCGTTCGGCGATGAGACCGCCGAGGTCGGCCGGCTCATCGGCGCGGAGAAGCTCGGGTACTCCGTCGCGCGCTTGCAGCGCGGCGACCATTACTGCCCGCTGCATTGGCACACGGCGGAAGAAGAACTGTTCGTCGTGCTGGCCGGCACGCCGTCGCTGCGCACGCCGCGCGGAACGTTCGCGCTGCGCGCCGGCGACATCATCGCGTTTCCGACCAACGCCGGCGGCGCGCACCGGCTGTTCAACGACGCCGACGCCGAAGCGGTCGTGCTGCTGGTCGCGAACACGAATCCCGCCGACACGTGCTTCTATCCGGATTCGCAAAAGCACGTCGTCGAAGCGACCGGCACGCTGGTGCGCGATCATCCGCAGCTCGACTATTTCGACGGCGAACGGTAGCGCGTGAACGAAGACTTCCGCATCGCGACGACGCGCGACCTGCACGTCGCGTACGTCGAGCGCGGCCCGCACGACGGCACCCCCGTGCTGCTGGTGCACGGCTTCCCCGACGACGCGCGCACGTGGGACCGGCTCGCGAGCGCGCTCGCGGCGGACGGCTACCGCACGATCGCGCCGTTCGTGCGCGGTTTCGGCCCGACTCGCTTCGCGGACGGTGCCGAGCGCACCGGCGAAGTGGCCGCGCTCGCGCGCGACGTGCTGGCGCTCGCCGACGCGCTCGGGATCGAGCGCTTTCACGTCGTCGGGCACGACTGGGGGGCGCGCGCGGGCTACGCCGCGGCGGCGCTCGCTCCGGAGCGCTTGTCTTCGCTGACCGCGCTCGCCGTCGCGTACGGTACGAACCACGCGTCGCAGACGATGACCGCCGACCAGACGCGCGCGTACTGGTACCAGTGGTATTTCGCGACGCCGCGCGGTGAGGCCGAGCTCGCCGCGAACGCGCACGCGTTCTGCCGCGCGCTGTGGACGTACTGGTCGCCGAGCTGGCGCTTCGACGACGCGGAGTACGATGCGACCGCGGCGTCGTTCGCGAACCCCGATTTTCTCGCCGTCGTGCTGTCGTCGTACCGCCAGCGCTGGGGCTTCGTTCCCGGCGCGGCGGCGTATGCGACGGATCGCGCCGTGCTCGACCGTGTCCCGCCGATCGCGGTTCCGACGCTCACGCTGATGGGACGCGACGACGGTGCGACGCTTCCGTCGAGCGCCGGCGGCAAGGAGGCGCTCTTCACCGCCCCGTACCGCGTCGAGATCCTCGACCGGAGCGGGCATTTCGTGCAGCGCGAGCAGCCGGAGCTCGTCGCGGAGCGGGTGCGAACGCATCTACGCGCCAACGAAGGGCGCTGAATGCTTCCGTTGACTGTTGCGTATGCGGCCGCCGCCGCGCCTACGCCGTGTCCGTCCGACCTGCTGGTCGCGAACCCGCGGCTGCGGATCGTGCGCGCCGCCGACAAGGCGTTCGACAACTACGTCGTCACGGTGACGGTAGCGAACCGCGGCAGCGCGCCGCAGCCCAACTTCACGCGCCAGCACCTGGCGCTCGTGCGCGGCGGCAGCGTGATCGGCACGCAGCCGGTCCCGCCGCTGGACGCGAGCAAGGGCTACGACGCCGCGTTTCGCGTGCAGCTTCCGCACCAGCGCAACCGGCCGCCGTTCGTCGTCGAGTTCCGCTACGTGCTCGACTCGAAGAACGCGCCGCGCGCGAACTGCACGAGCGCGAACGACCGGCTGACCGCGACGCTCTGATGCGCGTTCGTCTCGTCCAGCGCGGCGCGGACGAGGCGACCGTCTCGCTCGTCGCGCACGCGGCTTTTCCGGACGGCCCGCTGCGCGTGCGCTACGCGACGCGCACCGGCGCGCTGCTGCGCATCGACGGCGTCGTGCGCGGCGCGTTCGACGGCAAGCACCCCGCGATCGATCTGCCGCCGCTCCCCGGCACGCACGACATCGTGCTGGACGTCGAGCGCCGCTCGCTGCCCGTCGCCGGGCTCCCCGCGGGCGACGGCGTGCGCTGGCGGCTGATGCTCGCGCGCGCGGCGCAGAAACCGCACGAGCACCTCGAGATCGAACCGCGCGGCCCGGCGCCGGCCGGCGATGCGATCGACGTGCCGCTGGTCGGGCACGCGCATCTCGACGTCGCCTGGCTGTGGACGTACGATGCGACGCACCGCAAGGCGCTGCGCACGTTCGCTACGGCGATGCGGGAGATCGAGAACGATTCCGGCTTCGTGTTCGCGCAGAGCCAGCCGCAGCTCTACACGTGGGCGTTCCAAGGCGACCGTGAGCTCGGCGAGCGAGTCAAAGCGCACGCCGGGGGCGCGTGGGACGCGAGCGTCGCGACGATGTGGGTGGAAACCGATCTGCACGCGCCCAGCGGCGAGTCAGTGCTGCGCCAGTTCGCGCACGGCATCCGCTGGACGCGCGACAACCTCGGCGTCGTGCCCACTGTCGCGTGGCTGCCCGACACGTTCGGGTTTCCCGCGACGTTCCCGACGCTCGCCGCGCACGCGGGCGTGCCGTACTTCGCCACCACCAAGCTGCAGTGGAACGAGACGACGCGCTGGCCGCACCCGCGCTTTCGCTGGACCGGTGACGACGGCTCGTCGCTGATCGCCGCGGTCATCGACAGCTATGACGGCGAGCTCGACGACAAGCGGCTCGCCGCCGCGCGCGCGCGCGACGAGATCCTCGTCGTCGGCTACGGCGACGGGGGCGGCGGTGCGACCGACGCCGATCTCGCGCGTACGGGCGACGGCTCGCGCGGCTGGACGCGCGTGTCGGACTGGTTCGAGCACGACGTCGCGCCGAGCGCGCTGCCCGACTACCGCGGCGAGCTCTACCTCGAGACGCACCGCGGCACGTACACGACGCACCACGACGTCAAGTCGCGCAACGCGGCGCTCGAGCGCGCGCTCGCGCAGGCGGAGGAGCTGGCGGCGTGGTGCATCGCCGTGCGCGCGCCGGAAACGGTCCGGCGATCGCTGGGCGACGACCTGCGCAGCGCGTGGCGCATCGTGCTGCGCGCGCAGTTTCACGACGTCATCCCCGGCACGGCGATCGGCGCGGTGTACACCGACGTGCACGCCGAGTACGACCGTGCGCTCGCGATCGCGGCGCGCGTTCGCGCCGCCGCGGTGTCGCTGCTGCCGCGCACCGACGTGCAGTACGTTCCGCCGCGGCCCATCGAGCCCGTTGCCGACGGCGACGGCTGGGTGTTCCAAAACGCGTACGTCCGCGCGCGCGCGCGCCGCGACGGCACGATCGTCGAGCTGAGCGGCGTCGACGGCCCGAACCTCGTCGCGGTCGCCAACGGCGTCGCCGCATACGCCGACACGCCCAAGCGCTGGGACGCGTGGAACGTCGACGCCGACTACATGCGCAAGGCGGTGCGCGTGCAGCCGGACGGCGCCGCGGTGGAAGACGGCGGGCTCGTCGTCCGGTTGCGAGTCGGCAAAGCGTCGGCGCTGGCGATGCGTATCGCGCTGCACGAGGGCGAGCCGTGGCTGCGTGTCGAGATCGCCGCGGGGTGGCACGAAGATCACGTGCTGCTGCGCGCCGAGCACCGCATCGCGCTGAACGCGCGCGACGTGCGCTATGGCCAGCAGCACGGCACGCTCGTGCGCACCGCGTATCCGCAGACCGATGCCGAGCGCGCGAAGTTCGAAGTGCCCGCGCAGCGCTGGGCGCACGTCGACGACGGCGCGCACGGCCTGGCGGTGTTCAGCCCCGATCTCTACGGCTGGAACGGCGTCGGGCTCAAGGACGGCGGCGTGCGGCTGGGGACGTCGCTGCTGCGAGCGCCGCGCTGGCCCGACCCGCTGGCGGATCGCGGCGAGCAGCGCCTGGAGTACGCGCTGGTGCCGACGTCGGGCGCGTCGATCTCCGCGCTCGAGCACGCCTGGCTCACGTATGCGGAAGAAGACCGCGTGCGGCTGTTCACGTGCGAGAACACATCGGTGCTGATCGTCGCCACGTATCCGGCGGACGACGCGAGCGGGGTGATCGTGCGCGTGCGCGAGTGCGACGGCGCGCCGCACCGCGTGGCGATGCGCTGCGGCGGCCGCATGCGCGCGGCGAGCGCGGTCGACGCGGTGGAGCGGCCGGTAGACGATGCGGTGGAGATCGTCGAGGAAGATCTCGTCTTCGACCTCGGCCCGTTCGCATTGCGCTCGTTCCTGGTGCGGTTCTAGCTCATGCGCGCCATCGACACCGTGCTGTTCGACCTCGACGACACGCTGCACGACGACACCGCGGCGTACCGCTCGGCCGCGCGCAGCGTGGCGGACGAGATCGCCCGCGAACACCGTATCGACGCGCAAGCCCTGGCGGACGCGTACGAGCGCGCCGCCACGGCGTTCTGGTCGTCGCTGAGCGCCGAGCACTTGTCGCACGCGATCGAAGACGAGCGCGAGCGGATGTGGCTCGAAGCGCTGCGCACCGTGGGGCTCGACGACCGCGCGCTCGCGCGGCGCTGCGGCGCGGGCTACGTGCGCGCGCGCGCCGACGTGCTGGAACTCGCGCCGGGCGCGCTCGACGTGCTGACGGCGCTGCGCGAATGCGGCTGCAGGCTGGGCCTGGTGACGAACGGCTTCGCCGCCACGCACCACGACAAGATCGACCGCTTGGGCCTCCGCGAGCGAATGGACGCGTTCTTCATCGCGGACGAGGTCGGGATGCTCAAGCCCGATCCGGAGCTCTACCGGCACGCGTGCCGCGTGCTGGGCAGCGAGCCGGCCCGCACCGCCATGGTCGGCGACCGCTACGCCCGCGACGTGCTAGGGGCGCACGAGGTCGGGCTGTTCACCGTGCTCATCGACGTCCACGGCGTCCCGATCCCGGAGGGCCCCCGGCCGGACGCCGTGGTCGCCTCCATCACGGACGTCCTGGGGGTTCTCCCGCTCGCCTGCTCAAGGGGTCGAGGGCCGGGTCGGTGAACGCCTAGCCCGATGACACAACCGCCTTCGGTCGAACGCGTCTTCTCCCGTGCATGGGAGCTGCTCACGCGCAACTGGATCATTATCGTCCCGGGCATCGTGATCGGCTTGATCATCGGGGTGATCAGCGGTCTCTTGACGCCGCACTACTACACCGCCGCCGACTACCAGAACGACCCCGGTCTTGCGATGGCGCAAGTCGGCGGCGCGTTCATCCGCGGCATGATTGTCGCGGGCGTCGGCGTGCTGGGCTACATCGCGACGACGGCGTACACCGTCGGCATGGCGGGCGCCGCGTGGGCGCGGGGCACCACGACGCTGGCCGACGGGTCGGCGGCGTTCCAGCAAGACTCCGCCAACATCCTGATCACGGGACTCGGTTTGCTCGTGCTCGGCATCGTTGCCGCGGTTCTCGCGCTGCCGACGCTCACGCTTTCGCTGCTCGCGCTCTACGTCTTCACGCTGTACGCGATGCCGGCCGCGATCATCGGCCGGCGGCCGGGCTTCTCGTCGATCATGGAGTCGTTCCAGATCGCCACGAAACGCTTCGTCCCGACGCTCATCATCGCGATCATCATCGCGGTGATCTCGTTCATCGTCGGGCTCGTCACGCTGCCGCTGCACTTCATCCCGTTCCTCGGGCCGATCGTCAGCAGCGTCATCACGCAGATCGTGATCGCGTTCGCCGTGCTCGTGATCGTCGGCGAGTACCTCAGCCTGCGCAATTCCGGCGGCATCCCGGCCGCGCCGGGGGGCTACACACCGCCCGGAAGCTACCCGCCCGGACCGAGCGGCCCCACCGTCTAGAGGAGCTCGCGCGTGCAGTCCAACCCGATGCTCGGCACGTCAGCGACGGCGCAAGCACCCGGAAACGCGGTCCCCGACCAGCTGCTCAGCCGCTGGAGCTGGGGACCGTTTTTCCTCTGGCTGTTCTGGGTGTTCTGGAACGCCGACACCACGCACAAGATCGTCGCGCTGGCGATTTTCCTGTGCAACTTCGTCCCGTTCGTACACTTTCTGTCGTGGCCGGCGTCGCTTGTCTTCGCGATCTACCTCGGCATCAAAGGCAACCGGCTCATGGCCGCCAACCGGCAGTTCTCGAGCCTG
This sequence comes from Vulcanimicrobiota bacterium, assembly GCA_963723635.1. Taxonomy (GTDB): domain Bacteria; phylum Vulcanimicrobiota; class Vulcanimicrobiia; order Vulcanimicrobiales; family Vulcanimicrobiaceae; genus Vulcanimicrobium. Next base: position 53,082 of record CAVRRP010000020.1, read on the forward strand.
CAGGAGTTCGTCGCCGTGCAGACGGCGTGGGCGCGCTGGGGCGTCATCATCACGATCGTGTGGATCGCGCTGACGCTGTTCGCGATTCTGATCTTCGGCGCGGCGCTGGTGGCGATCGGCGTGGGCGCGGCGGCGGCAGGTTCGCACGCTCGCTGACTTTTTCGGCGTGCCGAGGGGGCGCTGCGTGGAACCGTTCGCTTCCGTGCGCGGGTTCTAGCGAGGTATGCCGGACGCGACCACGCACGCGCTCGATGCGATCGTCATCAAGGGCGCGCGGGAGCACAACCTCAAGAACATCGACCTGACGCTCCCTCGCAACAAGCTCATCGTGATGACGGGCTTGTCCGGGTCGGGCAAGTCCTCGCTCGCGTTTGACACCATCTACGCCGAGGGCCAGCGCCGCTACGTCGAGTCGCTCTCGTCGTACGCTCGGCAGTTCCTGGGGCAGATGGAGAAGCCGGACGTCGACTACATCGAGGGGCTCTCCCCGGCGATCTCGATCGACCAGAAGTCGACCTCGCGCAACCCGCGCTCGACGGTCGGCACGGTCACCGAGATCTACGACTACCTGCGCTTGCTGTACGCGCGCGTCGGCGTGCCCCACTGCTACGAGTGCGGCCGCGAGATCAGCTCGCAGACCGCCGAGCAGATCGTCGACCAGATCCTCGCCTTCCCCGAAGGCACGCGCATCCAGCTGCTCGCGCCGGTGATTCGCGGCCGCAAGGGCGAGTACACCAAGCTGTTCGAGGAGATCGGCAAAGAGGGCTTCGCGCGCGTGCGCGTGGACGGCGAGATCCGCGAGCTCAAAGACAAGATCGATCTCGACAAGAAGCGCAAGCACACCGTCGAGGTGGTCGTCGACCGGCTCGTGGTGAAGCCGGACGTGCGCTCGCGGCTCGTCGACTCCATCGAGACGACGCTCAAGCTGTCCACCGGCATCGTCACCGTGCTGTATCAGGCCAAGGTGAACGCCGAGACCGCGAAGCCGTCGGAGCAGTGGGTCGAGGCGACGTTCAGCGAGTCGTTCGCGTGCGCGTCGTGCGGCATCTCGTTCCAGGAGCTCGAGCCGCGGCTGTTCTCGTTCAACTCGCCCTACGGCGCGTGCCCCGCGTGCAGCGGGTTGGGCGAGAAGATCGAGATCGACGAGTGGAAGGTCATCCCCGACCGCACCAAGTCAATCAAGGACGGCGCGATCGTGCCGTGGTCGAAGAACCTCGGCAGCGGGCGATATCCGTCGACCAATCCGTACTACATGCAGCAGGTCGAGCGCCTGCTCCGCTCGCGCCGCTGCAAGGCGACGACGCCGGTCGAAGAGCTGCCGGAGGATGTGGTCGACATGATCCTCTTCGGCGCCGACAAGAAGCAGAAGTTTGTGTACGAGTCGCGCTCCGGGCATCAGTGGGAGTACGAGTCGCAGTTCGAGGGCGTGTGCAACAACCTGCAGCGCCGCTACAGCGAGACCTCTTCCGACTACGTGAAGGAAGAGATCGAAAAGTTCATGTCCGCCTCCGTGTGCAAGGTGTGCAAGGGCGCGCGCCTCAAGCCCGAGGCGCTCGGCGTCACCGTCGCCGACAAGAACATCAACGAAACGACGACGATGTCGGTGGAAGCGGCCGAAGCGTTCTTCAGCGGTTACCATCCCAACGAGCGCGCGGCGAAGATATCGCAGCAGATCCTCAAGGAGATTCGCGCGCGGCTCGGATTTCTGAAGAACGTCGGCCTCGGTTACTTGAACTTGTCGCGCAGCGCGACGACGCTCTCCGGCGGGGAGTCGCAGCGCATCCGCTTGGCGACGCAGATCGGCTCGTCGCTCGTCGGCGTGCTGTACATCCTGGACGAACCGTCGATCGGGCTGCACCAGCGCGACAACGACCGGCTCTTGGCGACGCTGGAGACGCTGCGCGACATCGGCAACACGCTCATCGTCATCGAGCACGACGAGGACACGATGCGCTCCGCGGACGTCGTCGTCGACATCGGCCCCGGCGCGGGCGCCGAGGGCGGCCGCATCCTCTCCGTCGGCTCGATCGCGGACATGGAGCGCAACCCCGACTCGCTCACCGGCGCATATCTGTCGGGCCGGCAGTTCATCGCGATTCCCAAGCACCGCAAGAAGGGGCGCAGCACGCTCAGCGTGATCGGCGCGAAGGCGAACAACATCAAGGGCGTCGACGTGGACATCCCGCTGGGCACCTTTACGGCCGTCACCGGCGTCAGCGGCTCGGGCAAGTCGACGCTCGTCAACGAAGTCGTGGTCAAAGCGCTCAACCAGTACCTGCATCATCAGCCCGCCGGCGGAACGTACGGACGCGTCAAGGGCGCCGAAGCGCTCGACAAAATGGTCGTGATCGACCAGTCGCCGATCGGCCGCACCCCGCGCTCGAATCCCGCCACGTACACCGGCGCGTTCGATTTGATTCGCGAGCTGTACTCGCTCACGCCCGAAGCGAAGATGCGCGGCTACACGCCGGGCCGCTTCTCGTTCAACGTCAAGGGCGGCCGCTGCGAAGCCTGTCAGGGCGACGGCATCATCAAGATCGAGATGCACTTCCTGCCCGACGTCTACGTGCCGTGCGAAGTCTGCAAGGGCAAGCGCTACAACGCACAGACGCTCGAAGTGAAGTACAAGAACAAGTCGGTCGCCGACGTGCTCGCGATGCGCGTCGACGAAGCGGCCGAGCTGTTCGCGACGATCCCGAAGATTTCGAACAAGCTCAAGACGATCTGCGAGGTCGGTCTGGGCTACATCCACATGGGCCAGCCGGCCACGCAGCTCTCTGGCGGTGAAGCGCAGCGCATCAAGCTCGCCACCGAGCTGTCGCGCCGCGCGACGGGCCGGACGTTCTACGTGCTCGATGAGCCCACCACGGGCTTGCATTTCGCCGACATCCACAAGCTGCTCGACGTGCTCGCGCGGCTGGTGTCGATGGGCAACACGGTGCTGGTGATCGAGCACAACCTCGACGTGATCAAGACGGCCGACTACGTGATCGACCTCGGCCCCGAAGGCGGCGACAAGGGCGGCCAAATCGTCGCCACCGGCACCCCGGAAGAGATCGCGCAGAATTCGCGCTCGCACACCGGCGAGTACCTGCGCGGCGTGCTCACGGACGAGCGCGCGAAGGGCCGCATCCGCGTCAGCGCGGAGCGCATCGCCAAGCTAGAGAACGCGAACTTCGAGACACTGGACGAGCTGACGAAAAACGGCGCCCGCGAGCGCGTCCCGGTCGAGGCCTAACGCTACCGGCTCAGCTCGCCGATCGGGACGATGCGGTAGTTCACGGGGTCGTGCTCGACGATCGTGCTCGCGTCGAAATAGCTTCCGTTCCAGCGCCGTCCGGTGTTCACGTCCTCCAGTTGTGCGGTGTCGCGGATGTATTGGTCGAAGCCGAGCGAGGTTTGTTCGCCGGCGTGCTGGCGCGCCCAATACGCGCCGGTGATGATGTCGCCGGTCTCGCGCATCGATTGCGCCGCGGCCGTCAGCCGCGACGTCAGCACGCCGCTGTTGACGCCCCACGACTGCCACGACTTCCAGAGCGTCGGTGCGAGCTGCGCAAACGTCGCGGCGGGGAGCATGAACATCGACTTGTACACCATGTAGCTGCGGTCGCCGACGCCTGCGACGGCAACGAGCGCGAGGCCGCGGAACGGCGCGCCGCCCGCCGTGTAGTCGAAGAGCACGTATGCCGCGCGACCACCCGTCATGGGCGCTTGCACCGGCTGCACCTCGGCGATCCGCACGTTCGCGACGCCGAGGCCCGCGGGTGACGGCGACGTCAGCACGCGCTGTAGCGCCGCCACGGGATCGGCACCGGCGACGATCAGCACGGCGTGCGGATCGGTACCCGGCAGCAGCGGCGGCGCGAGCGCGGCCTGCGGGCAGCCGAACGCGAGGTACCCGTGATCGCGGCGCGAGGTCGCTTCCACGCAGCCTTGATACGAGTTCGCGATGCTCCAGGAATCCGGCAGCGCAACGGTGCCCGTGCCGAAGGAGACGGGATGCAGCGGCCGCGATGCGGCGGCCGAACCGCCCGCCGAGCCCATCCGCGCGAGCAGCGCGGGCACCGTTTGCGGCGCCCGGTCCGTAGTATCGTACGCGGCTGCGGCCACGCCGCGGGTGCCGGCCAGCAGCACGCCCGAAACCGCGGTGCCGCGCAGGGTCGCGGTGAACGAGCCTTCGACGAAACGGTCGTGCCGGTCGCTGAACGCCGACCGTAGCCGGACGCTGTCCAGCCGCAGCGACCGCAGCGCCTCGCGGAATGCGGCGCGCGCCGAGCCGCGCGCGTGAACCGGGATCGTGACGGTCGTGCCGGGGCCGCTCTGCGCGCTCGCGCCCGACGGCATGAACGCCGCGACGACGATGGTGAGCAGAGCCGAGATGAGCGTGCGCATGGCGGGTGCGTTCAGCGGCGACCGGGTACCGTCCCGGCATGATGACACCGGACCAGGAAATCCAGCTCAAGGAGATCGCCGCGCGGCTCGTCGCGTCGATGCTCGACAACCACAACGGCGATTGGGACGACGCGGCGACCGCGAAGGCGTTCCGAACGATCTACGAGGCCGTGAAGAACACCAACTAACGGTCGCGCATCAGCGCGTTCAGCTCGTCGTACGGAACGCTCGGCTCGCGCGTGTACGAGAACGTGCCGGCGTCGCGCAATTCGTGCGCGATCTCGCGCAGCACGCCCAGCGTGCGGCGCATTGGCCCGGAGCCGACGCTGACGCGGCGCACGCCGAGCTGCTGCAGCGTCGCACGGTCCGGCGTCTTCGGGCCGGCGAGCACGTTGAGCGGGCGCGGCACGGCGGCCGCGAGCTTGCCGATCGTCTCGGCGTCCATCACGCCAGGGACGAACACGCCGTCCGCGCCCGCGTCGACGAACGCGCGCAGCCGCTCCACCGTCGCGTCGAAGCGCGACTCTGGGGCGCCCACCTGCGCAAGGTACACGTCGGTGCGCGCGTTGATGAACATCTCGGGCGCCGCGTCGCGTGCCGCGCGCACGCGGTGGCATGCCTCCTTGACCTCGTACAGCTCGCCTTCGCGCTGCACATCTTCGAGGTTATAGCCGGCGACGCCGGTCGCGTCGAGCCGTTTGATGAACGCGCTGAGCGCCTCCCGGTCGGCGGAGTAGCCGCTCTCGACGTCGGCGGTAACCGGCACGTCGAGCGCGCGCACGATGCGCTCGATCGCCGCAAGGTGCAGGTCGACGTCCAGGGCGTTGCCGTCCGGATAGCCGAGCGCGTTGGCGACCGCTGCGCTCGACGTCGCGACCGCGGGGAACCCCGCCTCTTCGAACAAGCGCGCCGTGACGACGTCCCACGCGTTGGGCAGGATCAGGATCGCCGGCCCGTCGTGCAGCGCGCGAAATGCGCGCCGCCGCGCGGCCACTGTTCTCGCATCATCGTGCATGGCGGCGATCAACCTCCCAGAAGCGTGGTGACTTGTGCGACGTACGGCGCGGCGAACGCGCGCCGCGCGGCCCAGCGGTCGTCGCGCGCGGTGTCGTCCTGCGCGCGCGCGGTCTCGTACGCGCGCTTGATGGTGCTGTCCGCAGCTTGCAAGTCCGCCGTCGCGAGCACGAACGCGCGCACGAGCGCGTCCTTGCCGGATCGCGAGTCGAACACGCCGGGCGCGACGACGTGCACGATCCCCCGCGCAGCGTACACCGCGTACGGTTCTTCGCGCGGCATCTCGGACGGCCGCATCAGCACGCGCGTGACGCCCCCGATCCCGGGCGTCATCTGTCGCAGCACGGCATACGGAAACGCAAGCCGCGCGAACTCGGCGTCGGTGACTGGGGCGTACGGCGAGTATTTTGCGACGACGGCCACCTTGCCGGCGATCGCCGCGGCCGTCGTGCGCCGCTTCTCCGGTTCGAGACGTTCCAGGCCCAATGACGGCACGCCGCGCGGACGGACGTCGACCGACGCGAGCAACAGCTCCGTCAGCAGCGGGATCTCGTCGGTCAGGCGCGAGATGCGCGGGCTCTTCAGCTCGGGATGATCGACGTTGAGCCAGATCACCGGATCGTTCGGATAGTCCGGGTCGTGGCCGCGCGCAACGTAGTATGCGACCGGCGCCAGCGGCGGAAAGGGCTCCGGCGCGTGCCAGACGGTTCGCACCGCGAGCTGCGTCGCCGAGATGACCGCGACGGCATCGAGCGTCGCGCGCGCCTGCTCCGCCGGCGTGCGTGCGGCACCACCGGTCATCGTGTCGACGAACGCGTGCGCGGCGGACGCGCCTGCGGCCGTAGCGCCCGCGGTCGCGAGCGCGGCGGCGCCGGCGACGAACGCCCGGCGGGGAAGCATCGCTACGGTTTCTCGCCGCCGCAGGCGGCGGACCTGCGCCGCGCTCGTCGAAGCCCCAGCGCCGTGGCTACGTTCGCCCTCGCGATGATCGTCTGTGCCGACTTGGAGCGGAGCAAGCAATTCTACCGGACCATCCTCGAGCTGAAGCTGGGGACCGACGCGGCGCCGCACTGGGTGGACTTCGATCTCGGCGGCGGCCGGATGCTGGGACTCCATCCCGCCAGCGAGAGCCTCACCGTGAAGCCGGGCTCGCTGCAGCTCGGCTTCCACGTCGACGACGTCGACAAGTTCGTCACCGACGCGCGCACCGCGGGCGTGACGATCCTGCAAGAGCCGCACGACGAGAGCTTCGGCCGCATCGCGGTGATCGCCGACCCGGACGGATACCCCGTGCAGGTTGCCACGCCGAAACCGTGGCGGTGAACTCGTTCGAGAAGCGCGCTCGGGCGCTGCGCAAGCAAATCGACGACGCGAACTACCGGTATCACGTCCTCGACGACCCGCAGATCAGCGACGCAGACTACGACGCGCTGCTCCGTGAGCTGCTCGACCTCGAGCTCGCGCATCCCGAGCTCCTGACGCCCGATTCGCCGACGCAGCGCGTCGGCGGCACGCCGTCGGCCGGCTTCCCGCCCTACGTGCACGCGCGGCCGATGCTCTCGCTGGGGAACGCGTTCAGCGAAGACGAGTTGCTCGCGTTCGACGCACGCGTGCGCAAGCTCGGCGGCGTCGACGGCGACGTCGCATATATGTGCGAGCTCAAGATCGACGGGCTCGCCGTGTCGCTGCGCTACGACGACGGCCGGCTCACCGCCGGCGGCACGCGCGGCGACGGCAGCACCGGCGAAGAGGTGACGTCGAACCTGCGCACGATCAAGACGATCCCGCTGACGCTGCGCGACGGCAAGATGCGTGTGCCGCGCCACATCGACGTGCGCGGCGAGGCGTACATGCGCAAGAGCGATTTCGCGCAGCTCAACGCCGCGCGCGCCGCGCGCGCGTTGCCGACGTTCGCGAACCCGCGCAACACCGCGGCCGGCGGGATCCGCCAGCTCGACCCGAAGATGACGGCGGAGCGCAAGCTGTCGTTCTACGCGTACGCCGTCGGCGAGATCGACACCGAAAAACCGCCGCGCTCGCAGCACGAGCTGCTGGAATATCTGCGCACGCTCGGCTTCCGCGTGAACGAGCACGCGCACGCGGTACCGTCGATTCGCGACGTACTCGCGTTCGTGACGGAGTGGGAAGAGCGGCGGGAGACGCTGGACTACGAGATCGACGGCGTCGTGGTCAAAGTCGACGACCTCGCGCTGCAAACGAAGCTCGGCACGTCGGGCAAGGACCCGCGCTGGGCGATCGCCTACAAGTTTCGCGCCCGCGAGGCGCGCACGAAGCTGCTGGACATCACCGTCAGCGTCGGCCGCACCGGGGTGCTCAACCCGAACGCCGTGCTCGAACCGGTGCAGATCGGCGGCACGACGGTTGCGAACGCGACGCTGCACAACCAGGACTACATCCGCGCAAACGACATCCGCATCGGCGACGTCGTCACGGTGATTCGCGCGGGCGACGTCATCCCGCGCGTGGTCGGGCCCGTGCTCGAGCTGCGCAAAGGCAAGCTGCGGGAATACACGCTGCCGGACCGCTGCCCGGTGTGCGGCGCGGACGTCGATCACCCCGAAGGCGAGCCGATGGCGCGCTGCACCAACGCGTCGTGCCCCGCGCAGCTCGTCGAGCGCGTGCGGCACTTCTGCTCGCGCGGCGCAATGGACATCGAAGGGATCGGTGACCAGCTCGCCGCGTCGCTGATCGACAGCGGCCTGGTGCACGACGTCAGCGAGATCTATCAGCTCGATCCGGAGAAGCTGCTCGCGCTGCCGCGCATGGCGGAGAAGTCGGCCTCCAACGTACTTGCGGCGATCGACCGGTCGAAGTCGCGCGGCCTTGCGCGATTGCTGTCGGGACTCGGCATCCGCTTCGTGGGCTCGCAGAACGCAGCGATCCTCGCGGGCGACTTCGGCACGATGGACGCGCTCGCCGCCGCGACGGAGGAGCAATTGCTCGCGAGCGAAGGCATCGGCCCGGAGATCGCCGCGAGCGTCGTGCTGTTCTTCGCGCAGCCGCCGAATCGCGCGATGATTGGACGTTTGGCAAAAGCGGGCGTCGACATGACGGCGCCGCTCCGCCCACGCGAGCCCGTCGGCGTTCTCGCGGGCAAAACGCTAGTGCTGACCGGCACGCTGCCGAGCCTCACGCGCGACGAAGCGGCGGAGCTGATCGTCGCGGCCGGCGGCAAAGTGTCGTCGGCGGTGTCGAAGAAAACCGACTACGTCGTGGCCGGTGAGGAAGCAGGCAGCAAGCTCGCAAAGGCGGAGTCGCTCGCCATCCCGATCCTCGACGAAGCGGGCCTGCGCGAGCTGCTGCAATCGGGCGGATAGCGCTCAGCTGGGACGGCGCAAACGGAGCGCGTCGAACATTTCCGGCAAGGCGAACGTGAAGCCCGGCACCGCGGGATGCTCGAACGTTTCGTTGCCCCAGAAGATCGTTCGGGACGTTGCGTCTTGCGCGAAGACGGTGCGCGTCTTCGGGTTGACGACGATCACGACATCGGTTCCGGCGCGAATGAGCACATCGACTTTGTGTTCGACGTCGCGGCGGTTGTCGCCCGGCGAGCGAATCTCGACCGCGAGGTTCGGCGGAATTAGCGGGGCCTCCAGCTCGTCTTCCGTCGCGTCACCGATCCGATCGTATGCCAGATAGGAGATGTCCGGAACGAGCGGCCGGATCTCCTCGCCGGGTGGCGCCACGCGAAAGCGCCATTCGCTGCCCACGATCCCACGCCCGCCCGACCAATCTTCCAGCTTGCGTCCGAACCAAAGCTGCAGCACCGCATGCGTGCGCTTCGGGCTCATCTTCCGGACCGCCCGGCCGCGCAGCCACTCCGTCTCCGGTTTCGTCTCCGGCAGGACGATCTCGCGTAGCATCGTTTTCTCCATGGTTCCACGCAAGGCTATCACGCGGTCGTGTGCGCGCGTCAAGGGCCAGCCTCGCTCTCGTCCCGAATTGGACCGTTTACGCGATACGCACCAGCGTTCCGTCGTGTGATTCTACGACGGACGCTTCGCCCAGCGCCTCGGCGACGTCACGCGCGATGACGCCGCGGCGGCGGTGCGCGAGTGCGAGTTGGCCGGCGCGGCCGTGCCAGTACGCCGCGGCGCGCGCGGCGTCGAGCGGTGAGAGGCCTTGCGCGAGCAGCGTTGCGATTACGCCCGTGAGCACGTCGCCCGTCCCCGCCGTCGCGAGCGCGTTGGTGCCGGTGGGGTTGACGTGCGTCACGCCGCGTCCGGCGATCAGGGTCGTGCTGCCTTTGAGCAGCGTCCCCACGCCGTGCTCGTCGACGAACGCGCGCACGCGCGCGAGCCGTTCGCCGGGCGCGATCGTGCCTTTTCCGCTGATGCGCGCGAACTCGCCGGCATGCGGCGTGATCACCAATGCTTTGTCGCGGTACGAGCCGAGCCGCTTGGCGAGGTGGTACAGCGCGCTCGCGTCCGCGACGGCGGGCAGAGCGCTTGCGCCGAGCACGCCGTTCACGATCGTCGCGAATGCGTCGGACAAACCGAGGCCCGGTCCGATTGCAACGCTGTCGCAGCGGTTCGTCAGCCCGAGGATCGTCTGCACGGCGGCCTCCGGATCGCGCTCGTCGTAGGTGACGACGACCTGCTCGACGAGGTGCGCGCGCAACGCGTCCGCCGCGCCTTGCGGTGCGGCGACCGTCACGTAGCCCGCGCCCGCGCGCGCGGCGCCCCACGCGCACAGCACGGCGGCGCCGGGAAACTGCGTCGAGCCCGCGACGATCAACGGCGCGCCGGCGCTGCGCTTGTCGGACTCGCCCGCGCGGGCTGGGAGCAGCGCGGCGAACTCCGCGGGCGTGAGCACGTCGGTGCGCGGGTCGTCGATGCCGTTTGCGTCGCCATCGCGCATGCCGATCGGCGCGCACCACAGATCGCCCGCGGCGTCGCGGCCCGCGTCAAGCAGACAGCCCAGCTTCGGGCGGCCGAGCGCGATCGTCGCGGTCGCATGCACGACGTGCGCGCCCGCCGCGCCGGTCGTGGGATCGATTCCGGTGGGGACGTCGAGTGCGAGCACCGGCGCTCCGCTCGCCGCGATCGCGTCGACGAGTCCGGCGCTGCGCGCGTCGAGCGGCAGGCGCGCGTTCGCGCCGAGCACGCCGTCGAGCACGAGCCCCGCGTAGCGTAAGGTCGCGGCGTCCGGCGGAAATGGCCGCTCCTCGACGCCCGCGACACGGGCGCGCTCACGTGCATCGCGCCGTGCCTCGCTGTCGTGCCGCACGCTCGCCGATGCATCGGCGAAGATCACACGACGCCGCGTGCCGCCGTACGCCGCGAGCGCCGCGTACGCGTCGCCGCCGTTGTTCCCCGCACCGGCGATGCCGACGACCGCGCCGTCGCCGCGCGCGTAGCGGTCGATCAGCCGCGCGATCGCGTCACCCGCTGCGCGCATCAGCACGACCTCGCCGTCGCGCGCGACCGCCGCCGCGTCGATGGCACGCATCTGCGCCGCGGTCACCGCTCTCATGCCGGCGCCTCGTCGAAGATCGCTCTCATGCCGGCGCCTCCTGGAAGGCGCGCATCATCGCGGCATCATCCTTCGAGCACGACGACGGCCGCGGCGGTCGTGGCGGTGTGCGTGATCGTCAGATGGATCGCGCGCACGCTGCGCTGCGCGAGGAGCTTCTCGTAGCCGCGGTACAGGCGGATGACCGGCTTGCCGCTGCGCTCGTGTGACACGCCGACCGCGTTCCACGGGATCGCGTGGCCGAACGCCTTGCGCGTCGCTTCCTTCGCTGCGAAGAAGCCGGCGAGACGCTCGGGCCAGTTGCGCTTGCGCATGGCGTACGCCATCTCTTCCTCGGTGTATACCTTGCGGGCGAACCGCGCGCGCTTGGCCTCGTCGAACACGTAGCGCTCGACCTCGGCGAGGTCGATTCCGATCCCGATGATCATCGCGTGCGTCCTTCGACAGGCTCAGGATGACAACTTCGACAAGCTCAGGGTGACAACTTCGACAAGCTCAGGATGACCGCCGCCCCAGGACCGCCCCGCGCGCGAACCGAACTCGAACCAGCGCCGTGCGCGAGATCAGCATCGTTCCGATCAATGCGATCGACGCGGGATTGCTCACCCGGCTCGCGTTGTGCCTGGAAGAGCGGTTCCTCGCGACCGCCGTCGTGCGCGCGACGCTCGCCGTCCCGAAGACCGCGCTCAACAGCGCGCGCGGGCAGCTATTCTTCGGTTCGCTGGCCGGCCGCCTCGCCGCCGCGTACGAGACGCGCGAGGACCTCGTCCTCGGGATCACCGACTTCGATCTCTACAAGACCTCGCACCAGTTCGTGTTCGGGTCCTCCAGCGAGGCGCAGCGCTGCGCCGTCGTGTCGCTGCACCGGCTGCGCTCGGAGTTCTACGGCGATCCCGCCGACGAGAACGCGCTGTTCCAGCGGCTGCTCAAGGAGAGCGTGCACGAGATCGGCCATGCGCTCGGCCTCAAGCACTGCTACAACGCACGCTGCGCGATGTACTACTCGAACTCGGTCTTCGATACCGACAACAAGTACTCGCATTTCTGCGAGACCTGCGAGCGGCGCAGCCGAGCCAACCGGCCGGCCTAAGGGCGAGCGAGGGCCCGGCGTGCCTCGCGCGCTCAAGGCGAGCGCGCGATTGTCCGATGGCTGTTAAGACGGATCGTGTGGTGTGCACGGCCTGCTGCTGTCGTTCGCCGTTCGTCGAGGACCCGTTGACTTTGATCCTGGAGCGCCTTCGCGTCATCCACCACCGCGCCACCCCGGCCGGCCGCTTCGCCATGGGTGCCGCAGCCATCGCGCTCGCCGGCGTGCTCGCGGCGTACCTGGCCCGCGGCCCGCACGGGCTCGCCGGGACGGCGGCCGCCGCCGTCGGGATGGTCCTCACGGCAGGCATCCTGCTCGTCTGGCTTTCCGACGACCCCGGTCGCGGCGCGGCCGGGTCCGATTCGGCGGCCGGACTCGCGGCGAACATCGAAGCCCTTACGACCGGCGTCAACGAGGTCGCGCGCGGCGACCTCACGGGCAACCTCGCCGTGGCCGAGGGCCCGCTGGCCGAGCTGGGCATCGGGCTGAACACGGTCGTCTTCGGCATGCGCGACTTCCTCGGCACGATGCACGACGAGGCGCAGCAGCTCGGCGCCGCAGGAATCGATCTGCAATCGACGGCATCGTCGTCGCTCGCGGTGATCGAAGGCGGCGCGATCGCGCAGAAGCAGCTCGAGGACGGCATCGGCGAGCAGTCGCAGATCGTCGAAGGCGCGCTGCTCAAAGTGCGCTCGATGACCGACGCGATCTCCGAGCTGGCCGGTTCGGCCGAACAGCAAACGCGCTCGCTCGACCAGACGGCGCTCGACGTGTCGACGATGTCGGCGTCGATCGAGGAAGTCTCGGCGCAGGTCGACTCGCTGCTGGCGATCTCGTCGGAAACCACGGTGACGGCCGACCGCGGCGGCACCGCGATCCACACCATCGTCGACGCGATGTCCACCATCAAGTCGACCATCGACGAGCTCGCCGCCGACATCCGGCGGCTCGGCGAAAACTCCGACCAGATCGGCGACATCGTCAAGGTCATCGACCGCATCGCCGAACAGACGAACCTGCTCGCGCTCAATGCCGCGATCGAAGCGGCGCGCGCGGGCGAGCACGGCCGCGGCTTCGCCGTCGTTGCCTCGGAAATTCGCAAGCTCGCCGACGGCAGCGTGCAGGCGACCAAAGAGATCGCGGGCCACATCGGCTCCACGCAATCCGTCATCGCCCAGGTCACCGACGCCATGACGCGGCTCGACGCGCGCCTCGAGGACAGCGTGCAGTCCACCGACAGTGCGTCGGACGCGCTGCGCGCGATCGTCTCCACCGTGATGGACGCGAACCGGCAGATCGGCCAAATCAGCTCGGTCACGCGCTCGATGTCGGAGAACACGTTCCGCGTGATCCGCTCGATCGAGGAGATCACGAAGTCCGTCGCCGTCAACCTCGCCGCGACCAAGCAGATGGCGTCGCACTCCGGCGAGGTGTCGCACGCGTTCGACGCGATCACGTCGATCTCGTCGCAGAACGCGTCGTCGGTCGAAGTCCTCACCTACGTCAACGCCGAGATCACGTCCGCGGCGGAGCGCATCCTCACGTCCGTCGACGAGATGAACCGGCGCGCCGCAGCGATCGACGCCGAGTTCGGCCGCTACACCATTTCGGACAACACGAGCCCCCGGGAGACGACGGTATGAAACTCGGTCTGCGCACGAAACTCGTCGGCACGCTCGTCGGCGCGATCGTGATCTCGTCCGCGATCAGCGCGATCGCCGCGCGCAACACGATGGCGACGGACTTGAACCGGCTCGCGACCCAGCAGGTGGGCAGCGGCTCGACCGGTTTCGCGGGCTACTGGGACGGCAAACGCGACTCGGTCAAGCTGCTCGTGACGCAGGCCGCGATCAACGAGGCGGTTCGGCGCGGTACCGCGACGCATGCAAAAAACCTCGAAGCGACGCTGACGGGAATCGCGCGCCAGGGCGGCTTGTCGTTCCTCACGGTGGTCGACGTGCACGGCAAGGTCGTCGCGCGCGGGAACGGCGGCCCGGCGGGCGCGAAGCTCGCCTCGCCGTTCGTCGACCGCGCGCTCTCCGGCGAGACCGTGAGCACCGCCGCGACGCTGCCGCACGACGAGCTCGTTCCCGAACAGCTCGAGCCGCAGATCGAGTCGACGACGGCGGGCCGCGAAGGCCTCACCGAAGGGCTCGGGATCGTGTCCGCGACGCCGGTCTCCGACGACAACAACCGCACGATCGGCGCCGTGTACGGCGGGATCGTGATGGACCATTACTACGACGTCGTCGACCAGGCGGCGCACGCGCTCGGCGGCAAGGCCGCCGTGATCTTCCACGGCGAGCTGATCTCCAGCTCGATCTCCAAGCGCGACGGCACGCGGTTGATCGACGACGCCGCGTCGGCCAAGGTGAATGACGTCAAGCAGACGTTCTACGGAATCGACAACGAGGGCGGCGTCGACTACCTCACGCGCGTCGAACCGATCCTCAACGACCGCAACGACGTCATCGCCGCGCGCTGGTTCGGCGTGCCGCTGGAGACGTTCACGGCCATCCAGCAGCACACGCTGGGTTCGCTGCTGCTCTGGGGCTTCGTCGGGATCCTCATCGGTTTGGCGATCGCGGTGCCGGTCGTGCAGCGCATCGCGCGCTCGCTCGCCGCGCGCAGCCGCCAAGTGCGCGACTCGGCGCAAGAGCTGTCCGTCGTCATCGTGGGCAGCGAAGTGTCGGGCGATCACGTCGCGCAGACGCGCGCGGCGGTCGAACGCCAGGGGGAGCTGCTGATGCAGGCGGCGACCGAATCCGATTCCGCGTCCGGGGACGAGCCGGCACCGACAGGCGCGCACCAAGCCGTTGCGACGCAGGCCGGCGTGGCGGAGAAGATCCTCGCCGCGTCGGTGCTCAACGCGGAGATTCTCGGCGACGTCATCGTCATCGACACGCTCGCCTCGGAGATGGCGTCGCGCACGCAGCAGGCCGTCGCGCGCGTCGGCGAGCTGAACGAAGTCGCCGCGGGGCTCGACGAGCTCGTGCGCGGCGCGAAGTAAGACGCGATGGCTGACGTCATCCTGTTCTTCGCATCGAACGCCGACACGATGATCGCCACCAAGGCGCTCAAGGACGGCGGCGTCGCGGCGAAGATGATCCCCAAGCCCGCGCACGTCAGCGCGAGCGCGAACCTCGCGCTGAGCGTCGACCTGGCCTTCGAAGCGACGGCGATGGCGGTGCTCGGCAAAGCGAACGTCACGCTGGGCGGCGTCGCGAAGTAGCGCAGATCGTCACGCTCTGCTCGGGCGCAGGTCGGCGCGCGCCCTCGTCCAACGCCCGCCGCATGCGCATTGAGCCGTTCGATGCGAACCGCCACGCGGTCGCCGCGGTCACCGCGTTGCTGCACGCGGCCTACGGCGCCTACGCGGCCCGCGGGTTTCGGTATACCGCCGCAACGCAAGACGACGCGCGCACGTCGGCGCGGTTGAGCGCGGGCGACGCGTTTGTCGCGCGCGACGACGACGGCGCGATTGTCGGCACGGTGACGTATTACGGCACTCCGTCGCCGTCTGAAGCGGAGTCCGTCGCGTGGTATCGCCGCGCGGATGTCGGCAGCTTCGGCCAGTTTGCGGTCGCGCCGGAGCTTCAGGGCGGCGGGGTCGGCGTCGCCCTGCTGGATGCGGTCGAACGCCGTGCGCGCATCGCCGGAAAGTCGGAACTCGCGTGCGAGACGAACGCCGGGAACGAGCCGCTCGTCGCGTACTATCTTCGCCGCGGCTTTCGCGAAGTCGGGCGTTTCGCGTGGCCCGGCGACGACGCGACGTGCGTCGTGCTCAGCAAGCGATTGCGCTAGCCGACGACGCGCGCGTCCGCGAGGTGCACGACGGTCTCGCGGCCGTCGTGCGCGATGACGAGCCCGCCTTCATGATCGAGGCGCACCGCCGTGCCCGCGACGATGCTGCCGTCGGCGTCGAGGCGCAGCCGGTACGGGCGACCGCGCAATCCGGCGCGCTCTTCCCAGGCGCGAGCGACGTCGGCGGGACGGTCGAGCACGTCGAACAGGCCGTCCATCGCGCCGAGGATCCCGGCCAGGATCGTTTCGCGCTCAGCGTGCGGCGCGGCATCCGACAGATATGCCGGCGGCGGCTCGATCGCGGCGAGCGCCCCGCCGGCGGGACGGCGGACGTTGAGCCCGATGCCGCAGCCCACGTACGCTTGCGTTCCGGTGACGCGCGACGTGCACAGGATGCCGGCCGCTTTGCGCTCCCCGAGGTCGAGGTCGTTGGGCCAGCGCAGGTCCAGCCGCACGCCGCAGCCCGCTTCCACGCCGTCCGCGACCGCGAGTGCGACCCAGAACGGCACCGACCATAACGCGCCGGTGGCAACGGCTGCCGGCAAGATCGAGGTGAACAGCAGCGCGCTGCCGGCCGGCGCGATCCAGCTCCGGCCGGCTTTGCGTCCGCGTCCGGCGGTCTGAAAGTCTGCGACCAACGTCGCACCGGCAGCCGACGGCTCGCCGAGGAGCGCCGCCGCGTCGTCGTTCGTGCTCGCAGTTTCGCGCACGGCGCGCACGTCGGCGAAGCGTGAGCCCGCCAGCGCGGCGCGCACGCGCGCGGCGTCCAGCGGAGGTGCGGCATCGTTCGGCACGTATAGCACGTCCGCTATGGCAGTCGAACGAACCTTGATTCTCGCAAAAGCCGACGCGGTCGTGCGCGGCCTCGTCGGCGAAGTCCTCGCGCGCTTCGAACGGCGCGGCTATGTGATCCTCGGCCTGAAGCTGATGCAGGTGACGCAAGATCAAGCGAAGCGCCACTATGCCGAGCACGAGGGCAAGGGCTTTTTCGCAGGGCTGGTCGAGTACATCACCGCGACGCCGGTCGTCGCGATGGTGATCGAAGGCGAAGACGCGATCGAAGGTTGCCGCTCCACGATCGGCGCGACGAACCCGATCAAGGCGACGCCCGGCACGATCCGCGGCGACTACGGTCAGACGATCGGCCGCAACCTGGTGCACGGCTCGGACTCCCCCGCGTCCGCGGAGCGCGAAGTGAAAATCTTCTTCAGCGACGGCGAACTGTTTCCGCGCACGCACGTGCTCGGCGACTGGATCGCCGCGAAGTAGCCGGCGGCACGACGATGTCGATCGAGTCGCTGCGCGGCGGCGGGCGCCCGCTGATCGAGAGCGTGCGCGCGCGCGAGGTGCTGGACTCGCGCGGCAACCCGACGGTGGCCGTCGCGGTCGCAACATCGTTCGGCGTGGTGGAAGAAGCGATGGTGCCGTCGGGCGCATCGACGGGCGCGCACGAAGCGGTCGAGAAGCGCGACGGCGATCCCAAGCGCTACGGCGGCAAAGGCGTGCTCGAAGCGGTCCGCGCGGTGAACGAAATCATCGGACCGGCGATCGAAGGCGCGGACGCGACGTCGCAGCGCGAGCTCGACCGCACGCTGATCGAGCTCGACGGCACGCCGAACAAGTCGAACCTCGGCGCGAACGCGCTGCTCGGCGTGTCGCTCGCCGTCGCGCGCGCGGCCGCCGTGTCGGTCGGTGTGCCGCTGTACCGCTATCTCGGCGGACCGTCCGCCGCGACGCTGCCCGTGCCGATGATGAACGTCATCAACGGCGGCAAGCACGCCGAAGGCGCGCTGCAGTTCCAGGAGTGCATGATCGTGCCCGTCGGCGCGCCGACGTTCGCCGAAGCGGTGCGCTGGGGTTCCGAAGTCTTCCACACGCTGGGCAAGATGCTGCACGACCAGGGCCATCAGACGCTGGTCGGCGACGAAGGCGGCTACGCGCCGAAGCTCGATTCGATCGACCAGGCGATGCAGATCCTCGTCGACGCAATTCAGAAAGCGGGCTACAAGCCCGGCGACGACGTGGCGATCGCACTCGATCCGGCGTCGGCGGAGTTCTACCGCGACGGGAAATACTGGCCGCACGTGCCGGACGATCACCCGCTGACGTCGGCCGAGATGGTGGGCCTGTACGACGGGCTATGCCGCAAGTACCCGATCATCTCGATCGAGGACGGCCTGGGCGAAGACGACTGGGACGGCTGGAAGCTGCTGACGCAAACGCTGGGCGCGCGCGTGCAACTCGTCGGCGACGATCTGTTCGTGACCAACGTCGAGCGCCTCGAGCGCGGCATCCGCGAGGGCAGCGCGAACGCGATCCTCATCAAAGTGAACCAGATCGGCACGCTGACCGAGACGCTGGACGCCGTGGAGATGGCCCACAAGGCGGGTTTCCGCGCGGTGATCTCGCACCGCTCGGGCGAAACCGAGGACACGACGATCGCCGACCTGGCGGTGGCCACCGGCGCCGGCCAGATCAAGACGGGCTCGCTCTCGCGCAGCGACCGCATCGCGAAGTACAACCGCCTGATGGCCATCGCCGAGGACCTGGGGACGGGCACGGCGCGCTATGCGGGGAAGAGAGCCTTCGTCGCGCTGTCGAAGGGGTAGCGGCTACGGGCTCGTAGCTCAGCGGTAGAGCAGCCGGCTCATAACTGGTCGCGCGCTGGTTCGAATCCAGCCGGGCCCACCAGATCCGCGTCGAGGCGCCATAGTCTATCGGTTAGGACGCCGCCCTTTCAAGGCGGAGAGACGGGTTCAACTCCCGTTGGCGCTACCAAACGAAACGCCCTGAAACATGGGCGTTTTCTTCGTTATCACTGCAATGGTCAGCGAATCGGTCGCGCGGCGGGTTCGTCCGCGGCCAAGCCGGTTCAATGGCTGCCACGACGAATCACGCGATCGTCGTCAGGGAGTACAGTTCGGTCGCCGGCAGGTGTTCTAAACCAGGCGTAGCCTGGCGGCGCGATTCCGCATGATCGACGCGCGAGAACGATCGCGGGGCCCGTATATCTGCCACCGACGTAGTTCGGCATTGTCATCGGCCATAGGTCTGTCATTACGTTCAATCATATCACTTTCATACAGCGTCGGGTATGAAGCTGGTTAAACCGTCACGGAGACGACACCAACGAGTCCGTTGAACTGACTCGCCCGCATAACTCAATCGCCGAATCACGAGACGCGCTGCGCAATCTCACCGTGAGAGCGGCGGGAACTTCCATGCGCTCGATGTCGCGTGCCATTGCGTGGAGAAGCTCGGCGGTGGCGCTCCGCGACTGCCCGGCTTCGGCCACGAGTCTATTCAGGTCGACCGTTGGCAAGAGTGGCAGTCAGGGCGGGGCTTTGGCAGACTTGACAGAATAGTATGAGCTTTGGCAGAATTGGCAGATGGCTCGAGAACGGTGAAGACTAGACGGGGCAACCCCTTTCGTACCGCCCCAGGCAGCGAGCCGCCGGCGCTCGTCGGCCGGGATGAAGAGAGTAGCGCCGCTCGGTATTCGTTCAACCTTACCGAAAGCGGCGCGCCCGCCCAGCCCATCGTCTTCACCGGACTCCGTGGGATGGGCAAGACGGCGCTGCTCCGCCACTGCATCGCCGATGCGTCCGCTAGCAAAGCGATCGTCGTCTACGCGGAAGCTTCGCCGAGTGAACCGATTGCGACGACGCTGCAGCGCGGCCTGGAGCGTGCGCGACGCGAGACCGCCTCGCTGCCGCAAAAAGTCAAGAACGGCTTAGACAAGGTCCTTGAGGCGTTGCCGCGGGCGTCGTTCGAATTGCCGAATGATCTTGGCGCCGTCGCACTGAGCGGGCGACACAAAGAAGACGCCGCGTTTGTCGACGCCCTGGGAGATCTGAATGATGCGGCCCGGCGTGACGGGCGCCACCTCGTGTTCGCAATCGACGAGATCCAGGACGCGCCGGTTGAAGGGTTGCGAGACCTCGTGCGCTTCGTTCACGCAACGGCCAGCACAAAGCGGCCGGTATACTTGCTGGCCGCCGGTCTCCCAGGCAGCCGAGAACACTTGCACCAAGTTCGTACGTACACCGAACGGTGGCGCTATTTCCGGCTCGACCTACTGACGCCCGAACAAACGAAGGACGCAATCGCAATCCCGGCGCGTGAGCGCCACGTAACAGTGGCGCCGGCGGCACTGGACCGGCTCGCGGAGGAGAGCGCGGGCTACCCGTTCTTCGTCCAGGAATATGCGTCGGCCGCATGGCTCGCGCATCAGGGCGATACCATCAGCGAAGCTGATGTCGAACGCGCGATTCCCGGTGTCCGTCGAATCCTCGAGGACGATTTCTACGACGCGCGTTTTCGCCTCTTGACGCCGCGCGAGTGCTCGTACGTCCTTGCGATGGCCGACCTCGGTCCTGGACCGCACACGACCGGCGAGATCGCCTCTCGTTTCGGGACGACGTCGGACACATTGAGCTCGATCCGGTACCAACTTCTGAAAAAGGACGTGATCTACTCGCCGATGAGCGGAATGGCCGAGTTCCGGATCCCGCTCACCGAACGGTACGTGCTCCGGCACAAGACGGAGCTCGAACGACGTGCGCGCGATAGCCGCGTACAGCGTCGTCGCTAGGTCGTGGATCGTCGCTCAGCGACGGCAGGCAAGGGAATGGTCCTCTCGTACGTAGCTGAGGTTTGGGTTTTAGTATAGGCTTAGACAGAGCGGCGTTCATACATATATGGACACAATCATTTGATCTGTTCATATATATATGTGATTACTTAGGCTGGACTTGCCGTCGCGGCGCGTGCTTCCGACAGAAACAGGGCCATTCCGGCTTTGCGGCCGAGCACTTCGAGTGCGGAGATCTCGAGCTGCGAATAGCCTTTTTCGCCTCCGCGGCGCCCGAGCACCAGCACGCCGAGCAAGTCCGGGTTTTTCGCTCGCGGAACGACGATGGGCACGAAGACGGGACCATCGGCCTCCTCGCTGGGCCGCACCGCCTTGCCCTCGCGCAGCGTCGCGAGCGCTTCGGCGTCGATGGTTTCCTGCTGCTGCTCCGTATCGCTCGCGGAGCCGTGCACCGCGTACGGCGTGAGCTGGCCATTCGCGTAGCGGTAGACGGCGCTGTCCTCGATGCCGAACAGGGCCGGCGTGTGCTCCACCAGCGCGTTCATGATGTGCGGCACGGTCAAGCGGCTTCGCACGTCCGGCTCGAACTCGGGAAATTCGTCGGAGAGGTCGAGCGTCTCGGGCGTCAGGTGCTTGTCGACGATCGTCTTGAACCGCTCGTACATCGGCTTGAGCAAGAACCCGGTGATGATCGTCGCCGTCCCGCCGGCATACGCGCTGGACTGCGGTCCCATCGCCTTTTCGATCAGCTTGACCGACGTGAGGTTGATCGCTTCCCAAATGACCGCGGCCGCCGTCGTGATCATCGCGTAGAGCACCGTACGGCTGAGGACGAAGTCGATCTCCCACAGGTGATAGAACAGCACGGAGAAACCGATCGCCAGCGGCACGACGATTTGAAACGCGACGAAAAACGGTTGGTGGACGAGCAGCGGGACCAAGTCCGATCCGCGGTGCAGGCGGAAGACCGTCCAGGGCAGATGAGTGACGAAGTCGCCCGCGACCGAAGCGGTCACGGCGTACACGACCCACTTCGTCTGCTGTCGTTCGAGCGGCGTGCGCACGCGATAGAACCAGTAGAGCTGCACGATGACCGCGCTGGCGAAAAGCGCGGCGATCGCGATGAACGGCCACGGCGGCTGGAAGTTATACGGGTTCGTCGCCGGCACGAAGGCCCAGAGCAGCGTCCATCCAAGCACGAGCGCGCTCAGCACGCGAACGGGCCACGACGTGAAGCGGCCGTCGGGAAACACGTACAAGAAGACGATGAAGAGCCCGAAGCCCACGCTGCGCTCGAACAGCAGCCATTGCGGCAGCAGCGGGGCGTTGACGACGAGCGCGTGCATGGGCGGCGGAATCGTGACGCCGTACAGCATCATCGCGACGGCGGCGAACACCGCCATCGGCGTCTTCGGACCGCGCAACGCGATGAACAGGCCGGTGAGGGCGAACGTGACCGCGACCAGCGATTCGCTCACCAGAAAGTAGAGGACGTAGGCGTGCTGCGAGATGCCGAGCTCTGCGAGCTGGATGTCGTATGTCGCGAACGCCGATAATGTGAGCTCGACGTAGCGATACCGCCCGGTCTCGATCGCGGCTACGACGCTGAGGATGAACACGAGCGTCACGAGCAGCCGCGACGCGTTAGCAGAGAGGCGCACGTCCGCGACTTTCCCCAGAGCCGTGCGGTAAACCAAGCGCGATTGCACGAAGACGAACGCCGGCATTCCGGCTGACCGCGCCGAACGCGCGGTCAGCCGGTGCCGAGATGATCCAGACCGACGAGCAGCGCCGCGACGACGCCAACCATCCCGGCCGCTGCGATCGTCGCGCGGACGAGACCGCGCGGTCCGCGAGCTCGCGACGTGAGCACCGCCGTCAGCGGAACGAACGCCGTCGCGATGAGGCAGCCGGCAAGCGCGCACGGCACGAGACCCGCCACGATGCCGCGCATCGTGTGCGGGACGCTGCCGTGGAAGCGGTCGATCTCGACGAGGACGTACAGACCGTAGGCGAACCCTGCGCTCAGCAGCGCCGGCTTGCCGTAGACGCGCCGCAAACGCGCGAACGCCGACTCCGATGTCGATGGCAGCATCTGGGCTCGTACTCCCTCGCGGCTCCTATGTTCCCGCCGATTCGAGGACCAGGAGAAGGCTCGCTAAGAAGGTCTATTTAACCAGGCGCTTATGAGCATCGTGAACTGGCTGAGCACCGCCCACTGGACGGCGATCGGGCCTTCGCCCGTGGAGTCGCCCACGTTGAGCGGCGGCACGTCGGTCGGGCGCATCGAAGCGGCCGCGGCGGACCCCACGAACGTCGACACCGTCTACGCCGGCGGCAGCAACGGCGGGGTGTGGAAGACCGGGACCTGGGAGTGGGATCCGCCGACCTGGCTCGGGCTGACCGACGATCTCCCCAGCCTGAACGTGAGCGGCTACCACCCGATGATCGTGCATCCGGCGAACAACAAGCTCGTGCTGGCGCTCGTCTCCGGGACGGGCGCGGGTATTCTCAAGACGACGAACGCGTTCATCTTCACGCAGATCGACAACGCCGAGTTCGAGGGTGGTCAGCTCGGTTCGATCGCGGTGCACCCCACCGACCTGAACACGATGTACGTCTCGGTGTGGGCCGGCGGGCCCGGCGGGGGCGTGTACAAGACCACCGACGGCGGCCTCAACTGGAAGAACACCACGGCGTCGTTCCACGCCGGCATGGCGTCCGACGTCGTCATGGCCAAGTGGGATCCGAAGACGCTGTACTGCGGTCTCGTGCGCAACGGCAACTCGGGCGTCGCCAGCGGCGGCGCCTATCGCAGCACCGACGCGGGTGCGACCTGGAAGCTCATGCCCGGTCTGACGTCCGGCGCGTCGCTCGGCGCGACGGTGCGGCTGGAATCAGCCAACACGAAGGGTCACGCCTACGTGACGCTCTTCGCGCTCGACAAGAAGTCGAACCCCATCGTTCAGCGCTCGCGCACAACCGACAGCGGAAACACGTGGAAGCCGCTCGCGGCGTCGCCCGGAGGCGCGGAGACGCGCTCGTGGCACGTGCTGCTCGCGGTGCATCCCGACAACGCCGACCACGTATTCGTGAACGACGCGTACTCGCTGTACGAGAGCACGAACGCCGGCGCGACCTGGACGTCGATGGAGAAGCTCGGCGACGACTGGGTGAACATGACGTTCGATGCCAAGCACGATGCGGTCGTGACGTCCGATCAGGGCATCCACCGCTACGAGTTTGCGCCGAAGAAGTGGACCGTCAAAGAAGGCAATCTGCAAGTCACGCAGTTCTACGACGTCGCGCTCGATCCGGAAAACCCCGATCTGGCGTACGGGATCGGGCAGGACCACCGCGCGCCCATGAAGTTCAGCGGCAGCATCGACTGGGATTACATGCTCGGAGGCGGTGGTGAGACGGGCCGCGTTATCGTCGATCCCGGGAACTCGAAGCGGCTGTACGTTTCCAACCCGCTCGATCCGGTCGTGAACTTCGTGCGCCGCACCACCGACGGCGGCCAGAACTGGGCCACGATCTTCACCGACAACGCGTTCGCGGGAAATGATTACGGGTTGGCCTACAACACGCAGAAAGCGTTCGAGATCGATCCGGCGAACGCGTCGCGGCTGCTGCTCGGGACCAACAAAGTGTTCGAGACGAAGAACGCGACCGCGGCCACGCCGACGTGGAAGGCGATCAGCGGCGTGCTTTCGCCGGCGCCGGCCGTGGGTAGTCAGTACGTTCGAGCGCTCGCGATCGCGCCGTCGAACGGCAAGATCGTCTACGCGTCGACCAACGACGGCCACGTATGGCTGACCGAGGACGACGGCGCCCATTGGAAGCAGATGGACGCAGGCCTCTTCGGCAACGGTTCGGTGGTCGACATGCGCGTCGATCCGGCGAACCCGCACCACGTCTTCGCGACCACCAACGCGGGCGGCGGCGCGAACGTCTGGCAACTGCAGCCGGCGTCATTGACGTGGGCGAACATCTCGGGAAATTTCCCGCCGAAGCTGAGCGCGGGCGCGATCTTCGCGGACTTTCAGTACGCGATCCCGCCGTTGTACGTCGGCGCGACGCGCAACATCTATCACTCGATCGACCTCGGCAGCTCGTGGAGCGTGTTCTCGGTCGACATGCCGAACACGAGCATCAGCGATCTCGAGTTCGATCCCAAGCACAACATGCTGATCGCGGGCACGACCGGCCGCGGGGCGTTCGGGATTCTGACGACGCCGTCGAAGATTTCCGGCATCGTCTTCGAGGACCCGGACGGCGATGGCGTGTACGGTGCCGCCGACAAAGGGATGGCGGGCGTGACCGTGTTCCTCGACGTCAACGGAAACGGCAAGCGCGACCCGTTCGAATATCACACGACCACCGGTGCGGACGGGCGTTTCGCCTTCGACAAGGTGCCGCCCGGGACGTACACGGTGTGTCAGGGGCCGCTGCTCGGCTACACGCCGACCACCGCGCCGTTCAAGCCGGTCACCGTAAGCGGGTCGGACATCCAGAACCGCTATTTCGGCAACAAGCCGTTCATCGTGAAAAAATTCCCGCCCGGCCCGCTCCACGTCGCGGACCAGGTGCTGCTGTCCGGCCGGATGCCGGGTGAAGCGATCGCGGGCCCGGACGAACACGCGATCGCGACGGCGCCCAAGGAGGACGCCTAAGCCCGCCGTTGAGCCGTCGACGCCGGGCGGACGTTGGGACAACTTTCGGACGAGAACCTTTTAGGAATGCGGCTGCCGGGCTAGACTCCAGTAGGTCGCCGTCGCCAACAAAAGGATTTGTTCGTGCTGAACGCTTTTCGCTCCATGCTCCGTAATGACCACGGAGCCACCCTCGTCGAGTACTCGCTCGTCGTCGCCCTCATCGCAGGCGTTGCGATCGTCGTCATCGGTAAGCTCGGCCAGAGCATCAACACGCTCTTCGGCACGGTGAAGACGAACATCGATACCGCGAACACCGGCGTCGGCCAGTGACCGCCGGCGTCAGCCGGTGCCGGGATGTTCTGCCGCCGCTTCGACGGGCGCCGCAGGCAGCACCGGCGGTTTGAGCGCGGTCCGGTAGCCCGCGTAGACCGCGAGCGCGTAGAACACGAGATCCATCAAGCCGAAGCTGTGCGTGAGCAGAGCCCAGGCGAGATTCGGATTGACGATCAGCAGCAGCGCCAGCTCAGCGACGCCGCGATGCGCCGTGTCGTGCGGCGCGAAGTCGATCACGACGGTGAGCAGGTTGCCGACGACGCAGCCGAGGAACGCGACGATCCCCGCGATGACGCCGTCCGCGCGCTCGCGGCCGCCGCCGAGCACGCGCATCCCGTAGCCGGCGAGAAAGCCGACGCCGACCGCCATGTAGCCGATCTGAAAGTGCGTCATCGCGGTGATGGCGCCCCACGCGATCGCGCCCAGGAGGGCGCCCACGATCGCGCCGAGCGTACCGAGCAGCAGCTTTGCGTTCATCGCGCTCGCCTTCGCGGCGCCAAGCTCAGCCGTCCTCCTTCGCGAGCAAGCGGAGAATCGCCGCCGAACCGCCCGCAGTCGCCGCCCTCCGAAACAATACGGAGGTCGCTGACGTAGTAAAGTCCATGCGACTGCGGACCGTGTCCCTGGCAGCCTGTGTCTTCGCGTTCGGCGCCGCCGCGCTGCCGGCCGGCGCCGTGACGGGACCCACGGGGACGTTCGCGGCGGTGCGGACCGACAAGCCGCCCGCGCTCGATCCGCTGCTGAAGGACCCGGCGTGGGACAACGCCGTCGTGGCCACCGGCTTGCAGACGATCACCACGCAGAAGCCCAGCCCGTTCGAGTCGCGCTTCATGCTGCTCTACGACGACGCGAACCTGTACGTGGGAATGCGGCTCAAGCAAACCGGCGCGCCGGTCACCGCGACGCAGAGCGCCAACGACGTCGGCTTCGGGCTCGACGACTTCGCGGGGATCGGCATCGACCCCAGCGGCAACGGCGGGCAAGTGTACTTCTTCATGACGACGCCGCGCGGCACGCGCTACCAGCAGTCGACGGAGTCGGCGCGCTTCGCGCCGCCGTGGACCGCCGTTGCGGCGCGCACTGACGACGGCTGGAGCGCGATGCTGGTGATACCGATCAAGGTCCTGCGGCGGCCGAGCGCGCCCGTGCAGGCGTGGCGGTTCGACTTCGTGCGCCGCATCGCCGCGCTCAACGTGAACGAGTCGTGGGCGTACGACGCGACGATGAACGACGGCGGCGGCGGCATCGGCGGGTTTCCGCAGCCCGGCGACGCGCGCTTTTGGCCGCAGCTCACCGGCGTGAAGCTCGCCGCGACGCAAACGCGGCGCCAGCCGCGCTTCGAGGTGTACGGCCTCGCCAGCGCGGGCGAGGATCGCCGCCGGTTCCAAGCCGCCGACGGCAACTTCATCGTGACCGGCGCGCGGCACGCGGGCGCGGACGTCGTGGTCCCGATCACGGGCACGACATCGTTCGTCGCCGCCATCGCGCCGGATTTCTCCAACGTCGAGATCGACCAGCAGACGATCGCGCCGCAAGAGTTCCGCCGCGCGCTCAACGAGTACCGGCCGTTCTTCACCCAAGGCGCGAATTTTTTCAACCCCGTGTCACTGACCGGAATCAACGCGCCGCCCACCGTGATCTTCTATTCGCCCGCGATCGGCCCGTTCGACCGCGGCCTCAAGCTCGAGGGGACGCAAGGTCTGCAGTCGTTCGGCGCGCTCGAAACGGAAGGCGCGGGCTTCGACGACATGGTGTTCGGCTACAAGCACGCGACGCCGAACCGCGCGTTCGCGTGGTCGCTCGACGGCGTGATGACGCATCATCAGGCGGGCAACGACACCATCGACCAGCGCGCGGGAAATGATTCGACGTGGCAGGCGCAGGCCGGCGGGCGCAACAACAACACCGGCTTCGTGTACGCGCTGGACTACGTGCGCGAGCAGGGCACGTTCGTCACCGATAAGCGGCTCGCGTACAAGACCGAAGACTTCGTCGACGTGCACCAGCACAACTACGAGATCTACACAGGCTACCGCGACCTGGGGCCGCAGTACGCGCCGGTGCTCGGCTTCACGCAGAACGCCGATCTGCGCGGGCCGCAGACGTTCTTCGACATCAACGGCACGCCCGCGCACGGCATGCTCAAGCGCGTCGACCTGTTCATGACGGGGGACCGCTTCGTCGACCGCAGCGGCGCGGCGCACCAGGCCGACTCGAACTTCAACCTGGATCTCCAGTTCCGCAACGGCCTGCATCTGTTCGGCGGGCCGTATCAGTCGGAACTGCGCACGTACGACAGCGGGCTGATCGGCTACCCGTTCTACACCGGCGGCGTCACGCGCTCGTACAACTTCAACAACGTGAACGCCGGCTGGAAAGAGGGCACGCCCGCGCCGTACACCGCGTCGTTCTCGTGGGGACCGTTCGCCGACCTGTTCCTGCAGCAGGTGTCGTTCGCGACCTCGCGCACGATCGGCACGCGCTGGAGCATCGGCGGCGAGATCGACGGCACGCACGAGCGGCCGTCGTTCGGCGGCCCCGCCAACGGCCAGTGGCTGCGCCGCATCACCGTCGGCGAGACGGTCGGACCGAACACGAACTTCTCAGTGTCGCTGCGCAGCATCAGCGGGACCGGCGGCTTCGCGCAGCCCGGCGTCAACCTCGCCGGCTCGCTGCACCACCGGTTCAAGAACGACAGCGAGCTGTTCTTCAACTACGGCACGCCGGCCGCGCCGACAACGCTGCAGCGCGTCGTGCTGAAATACGTGCTGCGCACGGGCGGCGGCTCGGGGACGTAGCCGGTCTTAGGGTTTACCGGACTGGAACTGGTACGGGTTCTGATCTTCGCTCGGGTCGCCGCCGCTGACGTTGACGGACTGGGTCGTCGCCTGCTGGTTCCCGCTGGAAGTATTGCCGAATATCTGGTTCCAGAGATTGATGCCGTTGTTGAGATAGTCGTTGCCCAAGTTGCCGGGCGGCGCATTCCCCGGCGCCGGGTTCGCGGGCCCCACTCCCGGACCGGTCGAGCCGCCCGCGGAGATCCCTGAGCCCACGATGCCGATCCCCGGTTTGAGCGGCGGTTTTTCCGGCGGCGGCGGTCCCGTCGTGCCGGTGATCTCCGTCGGCGTCGGCCCCAGCGTAACCGCTTGGACCCCGTTTTGCCCCGGCATCCCGACCGAACCCCCGAAGTCGGCACCGGCAGTACCGCCGCCATCCGCGTATGCGACCGAATCGAAATCACGCGCCGATCCCTTGGCCGGCCGTGCCGGGCTTCCGCTTGCGGGGAGGACGCGAACGAGCACGGCGACGATGCTTCCGATGCCGTGATAGTTTCGCGGCAGCTTGATCTTCGCGTACACCCTGTCGCTGAGCTGGCTCCACGACTTGACGGGTACCGGCGCCGGCGTCATGACCGTTTGCGGTGCGAGCGTCGCCTTCGACTGTTCGAAATTGTTCGCGTTTGCAATCGTCGCTCGCTGCGCTTCTTCGAGCGATCGAATCGTGGTGCCGACGGCGCCGAGCTTGTCGACCGCCGCGTCGAGCGACGGCAGCAGCGGCATCTTGTGGCGCATCGTCTCCCACCGCGCGCGGATGCTCTGGACCGGGTCTCCCTCCATCAGGCCTTTGTACTGCGGGACCAGTTTGTTGAACGTCGCCTGCTGCTCGGGCGGCATTTGTTCGTACGGGACGCCGTTGGTGATCGACCACGACAATTGCTGCGTCTGGCGGTACGGGATGTGCGCCTGCTGCGCACGCGCGTAGAGCGCCGGCAACAGGGATGCTCGGCGGCCCTTCAGCGGTGCGAGCTGGAAGTACTCGGGCCACGGTTCCTGCGGATGCGCGGGGATCGCTTGCGGGCCGGCGTGCGTGCAATAGGCGCGCATGAAGAAGACGTAGTCGCCGGGGCGCAACGGGACCGGGGCGTTCGGATACTTCGCCATCTGCGCGACGAGATAACGATGCTGCTCGCGGATCCTGCGCGGATCGTTGCTTGCGCGGAACGGCCCGCCGGGCGGCGCGTCGACCGTCGGATACAGAACGTTCCAATCCAGGTTGATCGGTGAGGCTTCGGACACGGCGGGCGCGAGCTGCTTCGCCGCCGCTTGGAATGCGAGTCTCTTCAAGCTCCCGCCGAAGAATGGTACTTGGGCGCCGGCGGACGTGGCCGTCAGGGCCGTCAGTACCGCGAGAACCGAAGCCAGAAGCCGCCGACTGATGCGCATCGGTCAAGGCTAGCGGCCCGGCCGTCTCAGATTCGTCTCGCCGGCGCCTCGGGACGGCGGGCGGAGCCTGCGAGCGTACGGAATCTTCTCGCGATGGACGGCTCGCGTCCGCGCCGGTTGACGGTCTGGCTGTTCGGCAAACCGCGTTGCAAGGCGGCGGAAACGTTTCTGTCGTTTCCGCCGCGGCCCAAATCGCGGGCGCTCTTCGCGGCCCTCGCGTTCGCGGACCACCCGCTGGACCGGGAGTGGCTCGCGGCGGCGCTCTGGCCCGACGTCGGCGAGGCCGAGGGGAAGGCGAACCTCCGCCGGCACGTCTCGTACGTCGAGCACTGGCTCAAAGCGTCTACGAGCTGCGACGTGCCGATCGTCCGCGGGCGCGGCTCGCTGGCGCTCGAGCCGGCCCTGATCGCGTGGCTCGACGTGCGTGCCTTCCTCGACGCCGCGGAGCGCGGCGCGTTCGAAGAAGCGGTCGACGTCTACGGCGGCGATCTGCTGTCCGACATGGACGACGAGTGGATCGCCGGCGAACGCGAACGCCTGCGCGCTCGCCACGATCAGGCGCTGCTTTCGCTCGTGGAGAAGGCGCGCGCTCGCAACGAGAACGAAACCGCGCTCCGCTACGTGCGGAGCGCACGCGCTGCCGATCCCTACGACGAGGCGTGGCTGCGCATCGCGATGCGCAGCCGGTATGCCGCCGGCGACCGCACGGGCGCGCTGCACGAATACGAGGCGTATCGCACGCTGGTCGCCGCCGAGCTCGACCTCGAGCCGATGCCGGAAACCGCCATGCTCGCCGACTCCATGCGGCGCCTCGACGTCGATCCGGCGCGACCGGCGTTCTCGTTCGAGTCGACCTCGTTC
Organism: Vulcanimicrobiota bacterium; assembly: GCA_963723635.1. Lineage (GTDB taxonomy): Bacteria > Vulcanimicrobiota > Vulcanimicrobiia > Vulcanimicrobiales > Vulcanimicrobiaceae > Vulcanimicrobium. The sequence goes on from CAVRRP010000020.1 coordinate 83,544, forward strand.
GTTGGTCGCGGCGACGAGGAGGCGCGGCTGGCCGAGCTCGTCGGGCGCGAGCGTCTGGTGACGGTATCCGGGCCGCCTGGAGTCGGCAAGTCTCGGCTCGCGCTGCGCTGCATCCGTTCGCTCGCGCCGCAGCACCGGCACGGAGCGATCGTCATCGACGCCGGCGCGGTCCAGGATGACGCTTCGCTCGAGCGATCGGTCGTGCGCGCGCTCGAGCAACGCTGCGAGCGTCCCGCCGGGAACTCGATCGAGGAGCTCGCGGCGCAGCTCGATGCGGCGATCTTGTTCGACGGCTGCGAACGAATGCATGCGTCCTGCGCGCGCATCGTGCGGCGCATCCTCGCGGCCGGCGCGAGCTCCCGCGTGCTCGCCTCGAGCCGCGTGCCGCTGGGCGTGGACGGTGAAGCGGTGTTCGCGCTCGGGCCCCTCCGCGCAGCCGACGGCATCGAGCTCTTTTTCGAGCGCGTTCGCCTCGCGCGTGCCGAGGCGCGCATCTCGCGCGCGGACCGGCCCGTCGTCGAACGGATCTGCGGCAAGCTCGATGGGCTGCCGCTCGCCATCGAGCTCGCCGCGGCGCGCGCGCGCATGTCGACGCTGCAGCAAGTCGAGCTCGACGTGCGCCGGTACTCGGAGAGCCCGGAGCGCGGCTCGCTCCACGCAATGTACGAGTCGAGCTATCAGCTGCTCGAAGCGACGGAACGTGCCGTTCTGCGCAGGCTCGCAACGTTTCGCGGCGGCTGGGTGGTGAGCGTCGCGCTCGGCGCGTGCTCGGACGTGGCGGCGCCCAAGGACGTGCTCGCGGCGTTCACCACGCTGGTCGAGCACTCACTCGTCGTGCCTCCCGGCGTCGCGGAAGTCGCCGGCCGCTACTCGCTGCTCGACGCAACGCGCGACTTCGCGTCCGCGCGGGCGAGCGCGCTCGGCGAAGCGGAGCACGACGCGCATGCGCACGCCGTCGCGGTCGCCCGGCACTACGTCGCGCTGGGCCCGTTGCTGCGCGCGGAGCGCGCCGCCGAGCACTATCCCGAGATGGGGCGGGATCGCGAAAACGTCGAGGCGGCGCTCGCAACGCTGTGGTCGGGTGATGACGGCGACCGTGCGCTCGCGACCGATCTCAGCTTGGCGATGTCACGGTTCTGGGTGGATCAAGGGTTCGCGCGCGAAGGGGAGGGCTGGCTGCGCAAAGCGTTCGCCGACGCCGGCGATTCCCCCAAACGGCTCGAGCTGTTGCGCGTCATCGGAATCTTGACGCGCGATCTGGGCGACTACGCGGTGTCGTTTGCGGACTTCAGCGCGCTCGTGCTTGCCCTCGAAAACGCGCGCGCGGACGCCGTCGAGATCGCGAAGGCGCAAACGATGGCTGCCAACGCGGCGCGCATGACCGGTGATTTCGAGGAAGCGCTGTTCCGCACACGGCTTGCCTACGCCGCGTTCGTGGAGCGCGGCGAGACGTACCTCGCGGCGTGGGCGACGTATGCGATCGGCACGACGCTCCTGAGCGCCGGCCGTTTCGCGGAAGCGGCGGTCGAGCTGGAGCGCGCGACCGATGCCTTCAACGATGCCGGCGCAACCGCCGACAGCTCGTCGTCGATCGCGAACCTCGCGCTGTGCCACTACTACGAAGGCCGGCTCGACGTCGCGCACGAGCTCTCGCGTGAAAGCCTCGTCCGCGCCAACGCCGTCGGCCACCGGTACTACTACGCCCACGCGACCATCAACGAAGCGCTGATCCTGCACGCGCTCGGCGAACCCGAACGCGCGTGGGCGCACGTCGTCGAGGCCACCGCAATCGGCACGAGCCTGGGCGCTCAGGACGTCCTGATCTCGTGCGCCGAAGCCGCGTGCGCGCTGCTCGCGCCCAAATACGCCGCGGACGCCGCCGTCTTGCTCGGCAGCGTGGACAACACGCGCGAGCGCGTGAAAGCGCACCGGTTTCCGGTCGATCTCCCGCTGTACGACGGAATTCGCGCCGAACTCGCGCGCGAGCTCGGCGACGAGCGGTTCACCGCCCTGCGGGCCCGCGGCCGCGTGACCGCCTTGAGCGACGCCGTCTCGCGCATCGCCGAGATGCCGGTGCTCGGCGCGGCGGCTCCCGTTTGAGACGGATCTGAACGAGCGATCGCTATGCGAGTGACGGCGCGTCGAGCGCCGGTTTCCCCTCGTCGAAGTTCCGGAGGTTCGGCGCGCGCAGCGTGAAGTGCGCCGTGAGCAGCAGCGCGCCGATCGCGACGATGCCCGCGAGCGCGAGCACGAGCACGATGACGTATGCGTCGGCGATGCCCGCGGCGAGCGCGCTTTTCAGCGCCGCGGCGGGCACGGCGTGCGGCACCGGCCGGCCGGTGATGAACGCGCGCACCGCGTCCTGATCGAGGTGCGCGCTCAGCGACGCGTCGAGCGCGTGCAGATGCCCTTGCGCGCGCGAGCCGATGGTGTGCTCGACGCCGGGCGCGCTGATGAAGCCACCGGTGAGCCGGAACAGGTTGAGCAGCGCGATCGCGCGCGCCGCCAGCGCGCCCTCGAACGAGAGCACGACGACGAACAGTCCGGGCGATACGCTCAGCCCCGCGCCGAACCCGGCGAGCAGGCACAGCCACCCGACCGAGGCCGCGTCGACCGGCGCCGCCGCGCGCGCACACGCGGCGGCGAGCGCGATGCACGCGAGTCCGGCCACGCCGGTGAGCACGACCCACTTCGTCGTGACGAGGCGCCCGAACACGTAGCCGCTCGCGACGGCGGTCAGAAACTCCGGCCAGAACGCGAAGCCCGCGGCGTGCGGATCGAGCCCGTGGACGCGCAGCAGCGTGAGCGAGAACGATTGCGTGAGCGCGCTGAACGTCGCGCTGCCGATCACCGTCGCGATCGTGCCGACGAGCGCGAGCGACGTCGCGAGCTTGCGCACCGGAATCAGCGGCTCGCGCATGCGCGCTTCACCGACGATCAGCGCAACGTACACGGCGATGCCCGCTGCCGTGGGACCGAGCGCGAGCGGGTACGTCCAGTCGTGGCCCGCGAGCGCGCCGACGCCGGCGTAGATCAGCAGCGAGCCGATGCCCGAAGCGAGCAGCGCGAACCAGTCGACGGGCGCGTCGCCGCCTTGCGGCTCGCGCTTCGCGAGCACGCTGGGCGCGAGCACCAGCGCGACGAGCGCGACGATCACCTCGGCCGCGAAGATGGAGCGCCACAGTCCGGGCGACGCGACGAGCCCGCCGACGAGCGGCCCGAGCGTCGCCGCGCCGAACAGCGCCGGCACGAGCACGCTCGCGCTCGCGTTGAGCTTCTTGCTGCCGAAGCCGATCACCAGCGGCGGCAGCACGACGACGAACAGCATCCCGGCGACGAGCCCGTGCAGCACGTGCGCCGCGAGCAGCAGGGGAAACGAGGGCGCCAGCGCGCTCGCGAGCGACGTCGCCAGCGAAACGGCGAGCAGCCAGAAATAGAGCTTGCGGTTCTCGAACCGCCGGATCAGCTCGGCAGCGACGATGCAGCCGAACGCGAGCGCGGCGTCGCTGATGAGCGGCAGGCTCGCCGCGGCGTCGGGCGCGACGCCGAGATCCGGGCCGATCACCGCGGCGGCGAGCGCGATCGCGCTGGTGTTGATGAGCCCGGGAAAGAGCGTGAGGACGACGAGCGCGACGTTGGCCGCGTAGGACTTCGCGAGTTTCGGTTCGGCTACGCTCGCCACGGCGCGCCGCCCGGAAGAAACACGACTTGCTTCGTGGACGCCGGTGACGGCAACGCGCCCTTCTTCGCCACCACGATCTTCAGCGGCGACTTTCCCGACGGATCGACGGTGCCCAGCACGTCGATCACGGTGGCCCCGTCGTCGTGCGCGGGGACGGTCACGGAGCCGATCTCGTAGCCCGGGCGCGTCGCCGCATCGCCCGACGTCATCGTGCCGAGCTCGACGACGGTGCCGTTGATCATGCACGTCCCCGGTGAGTTGCCGCCGCAGGCTTGCGCGTAGACGCCGGCGACGACGTCGGTCTCGCCGGAGTTCGAAAGCGTGATCGTGCGCCGCGTGAAAAGGCCGTACACGGCGTCCGACGGACTGCGGTCAGGCGCGGTGTGCGGTACCTTGGCGTTCGGGAACGGCGTCGGATCGGGGATCAGAATCTCGAGCGGGTCTTCGTCGACGTCCCAGTCGACCGCGTCGTAATCGCCTTGCACCGTGCCGCCCCGCGTGAGGTCGAACACGCCGCTTCGGCCGATGCCGTCGCCCAAACCCGGGCCCGGTCCGTTCGCGCCGACGCTGCGCAGCCTCGCCGCGGACGCCGCGGTGAGCACCTGCACCTTGAACTGCGAGCCGGGCGGGACGTCGAGCTCGACGAACGCGCTCGCGAGCTGTCCGCTCGCAACTTCGGAGACGGCGACGAGCGCATCGTCATCGGGCCGGCCGACGGGTTGCAGGTGCAGCGCCGTCCACGCGCCGGCGATCAGCGTGCGCAAGAACCCGGCGACGCTGCGATGTCCCACGCCGACGATGTCGCGCGCGGGCGGTTCGGTGTAGGCGATGTACGTCGCCGTCACCGGCGACGCGCCGAGGTTGACGATGCGCACGCCGAGGGTGCGCGGCGACGTATCGAAGTTCTGGTGATAGTACAGCACGCGCTTGCGGCCCGGTCCCACCTGGACTTCGTAGATGATGGCGTCGGCCGGCGTCGTCACGTGCACCGGGCTGGGGCGCGGGACGGCGGACAGCGCCTCCGGATCGTCGCTGAAGATGAGCAGGTCGGCCTGATCGAAGTCGTACGGCATGCTACGTCGCCACCGGCTGCGCCGGCACGTTGTCGTCGAGCAGCGTGGTCAGCTTCTTGCGCCGCCAGAAGCCGAAGTAGTAGACGAGCTGGAACGTCATGCCGCACGCGAACGCGACCGGGTACGCGATCCACACGCCGCGCAGCCCGAGGTGCGGCGCGAGCGCGTACGCGACGGGCACTTCGATGGCCCAGATCGACACGATCGACAGCAGCGTCGGCCACAGCACGGTGCCGCTGGAGCGCATGAGCCCAGACAGCACGCTCGACGTGCCGAACAGCAAGTAGCTCCACAGCGTGATCGCGAGCAGCTCGTGCGCCGTCGCGACGACGGCGGGATCGGTGATGAACAGCGTCAGGATGCGGTCGTTGAAGGCGTAGACGAGCGCGATCAGCACGGCGCCGATTCCCCAGTTGAGGCCGACGCCGGCGCGCGCGACCTTCGTCAGCCGGTCGAACCGCTTCGCCCCGATCGACTGCGCGCCGAAGATCGACGACGCGATGCCGATCGACACGGCGGGAAACTGCACGTACGACACGATCTGGTTCACAGCGCCGTACGCCGCGGTCGCCGACGACCCGAAGCGGTTGACCAGCGCGATGACCGCGATCTCCGAGAGCGAGACCATCACGAGCTGCAATCCCGTCGGCAGGCCGATGCGCAGCAGCGTTGCGACCAGCTTCGGCGCGAGCTGCATGTGCCGTACGATCGACATGTCGAACGCGAGCGGGTTCTTCTCGAGCGCCAGCGCGACGAGCAGGAACGCGATCGCGACCGCGCTGGAGAGGATGTTCGCGACGGCGGCGCTGGCGACGCCGAGCTGCGGCAGCCCGATCCAGCCGCGAATCAGCGCCGGCGTGAAGAGCACGTTGAGCACGGTGCTGACGATCAGCGCGAGAAACGGCGTGCGCGAGTCGCCCGTGCCGCGCACGAACGTGGTGTAGGAGAGGTACACGAACAGCAGCGGGAGCCCGAGGAACGTCACGCGCGCGTACGCGAGCGACTGGCCGAACACGTCGGGCGGTACGCGGATCAGGCCGAGCAGCTGCGGCGCGAAGAGCCAGCCGAGCCCGCCGACGATGATGCCGAGGCCGATCGACAGCGTCAACGTCGTTCCCGCGACAGCCTTGAGCCGTTCGTCGTCGCGCGCGCCGTACGCCTGTCCGATCAGCACGGTGGCGCCGCTCGCGACCCCGATGAAGAACGCGACCATGAAGAAGACGATCGGGAAGAACCCCGCCGCCGCCGCCAGCGCTTGCACGCCGATCAGGCGACCGAGATAGATGCTGTTGAACGTCGCCGACGCCGACTGCAAGATGTTGCTGAGCATCAGCGGCACGAGGAACGCGAGCATCGAGCGCCAGATGGGTCGGGAGTCGTCGATCGGCGTTCGCTGGCGCATCGGTCGGGGTATCCACCGTCGGGGAACCGCGCTCCCGCGTCGCGAACGCGGGTGGCCTACATCACGGGTGTCTCTTTCTTTGGAGGAGTCTCGGTGCATCACGTCCGTGTTCTTGGCGTGCTCGGCGCGTTCGCGGCGCTCGCGGTGTTCGGCGCGGCGGGCGCGAACGCGGCCCAGGCGCCCGCGCCCGCCGCGTCGCCGCCGGCAACTGCGGCGGCGGCGGGCTCGCTCAGCGGTACCGCAACCGACGCGAGCGGCACGCCGCTCGCGGGCGTGGTCATCACCGCGAACGGGCCCGCGCGCGCGACGGCGACGACCGCGGCCGACGGGACGTATGCGCTCACCGGGCTGACGCCCGGCATCTACACGGTCACCGCGACCAAGCCCGGCTACAACGGCACGAGCCAGACGGACATCGCCGTCGTGAACGGCGCGCCGCAGGCGGTCAACGTGACGCTCGCGCAAGCGACGATGTCGTCGCTGCGCGAGATTGGACGCGTCAGCGTCAACACGGGCCGCAGCACCTTCAACGTGTCGCCCGCCTCGGTCTCGGTCGTGACCGCGCAGACGTTCGCCGACCAGGCGCAGCCGCAGGTCGCGCGCATCCTCGATCAGACGCCCGGTGTGGTCAGCAGCCTCCCGGGCGGCGTGAACAACGCATCGCCCGGCGCGATCACGTTCCCGAATATTCGCGGTGCCCTCTCGTTCGAGACCGCCGCGCTCATCGACGGCCACCCGCTCTCGGTCGGCCAGTACGGCGACTACGTGACGACGTTCCTCAACTCGTTCGCGCTGCAGTCCGTCGAGCTGATCAAAGGCCCCGGCGCGGCGTCACCGACGATCAGCCGCGCGATCGGCGGGACGGTGAACTTTCGCACGCTCGATCCCAGCACGAAGCCGCGCGGTACGTTCACGCTGGGCGCCGACAGCTTCGGCGGCGTGTACTCCAACGTCGGCTATTCGAATACGGTCGGCCGGCTCGGCTTTCTGTTCGACTACGCGGTCAACGGCACGCCCGGACCGCTGCACGACCGTGCGTTCAACATGACGCTCGATCCGGGCATCTATTACGTGACCGACTCGCACGGCAACCGCGTCGACCTGCCGGCCGGCACGGTCAATTCGAACACGCCGCCCGGCCAGTACAACACGCGCGGTGAGGCGTCGTCGAGCCTGGTGTTCTGCTGCGCGAAGATCAACACGACGTTCACCAACAAGAACGAGCTCGTGAAGCTGCGCTACGCGCTGTCCGGCGCGACGACGGTGACCGCGAGCTTCCTGGGCAGCCAGACGTACGCGGACCAGAACGGAAACAATAGCAACCGCACGACCACGCAGTTCACGCCGGGCGCCGCCTACGCGGGCTCGCTGCCGGCGGGCACGCAGTTCATCGTCGACCCGGACAACTTCGGGTTGCCTGCGTACGAGATCAACAACGAACCGATCTTCCAAGCCGAGCTGCGGACGTCGCTCAAGCACGACACGATCCTGGCGCGGTACTATGCCGCGTCGATCAGCCGCTTGCAGTACGGTTCCAATCACGATCCGAACGCGTCGTCGTCGTTCCTCGCGCGCATCTACGGCGGCGGCGGCACCGACGGAACGCCGGCGTTCAACGGGCTCGACCCGTACGGCAAACCGTACACGATCACGGTCCCCGGTCCGAACGATCCGGTGCTGCTCGCGTCGCAAGATCCGAACAATCCGAATCCGCCCAACGGCGGCGCCCTGGGCGGCGGGAACCAGTACTACGACTCCGCCGAAGAAGACCGCCTCGCCGGTTCGTCGATCGAGTACGATCACTTCATCGGCGACACCGGCAACGTCGTGTCGTTCTCGTACGACACCAACCACGCGCGAACGCATTCGTACTCGTTCGGCTCGTCGCTCGATGCGGTGCCCGCGGGCTCGACGCAGAACACGACGACGTTCCTGCTGCGCGGCATCTTCCAGCTCCACAAGCTCAACATCACGGCGAGCAACTACCTGACCGACTTCCGCTCCCACTACGGCGTGTACGATCTCACCAACGCGCCGGTGCTGTTCTTTCAAGACCAGGACCTCTGGCATTACGACGGCCGGCTCGGCCTCGTCTATCGTCCCGATCCCGACGCGAGCGTGCGGTTCTCGTTCGGCTCGGCCGTTGCACCGCCGTATCTCGGCGCGCTCGTCGCGAACACGTTCGCGCCGCGCTTGTGCGGCGGCTTCTTCACGCCGTGCCCGAAGGGTCTGTCGCCGGTTGCGGTGAGCCAGGACGCGAACCCGGGCCTGCAAGCCGAGACGTCGTTCGGCTACGATCTCGGCGGTGATCTGCGGCTGCGCGACCGGCTGACGGTCGTGACCGCCGACGTGTACCTCACGAACCTGCACAACCAGTTCGTGCGCAGCACGAACATCAACGGAACCGCGGTCGTCACCGACGCGAGCGGCAAGCTCGTCGGGCCGATCCCGCTGTACACGACCGCGTACAACAACGTGTCGAACGCGCGCTACGAAGGCATCGAGCTCGGCGTCCGGCGCGATCCGGCGGCCGGCTTCGGTTACCTCGCGCAGGGCGCGGTGCTGCGCGGGTATCCGTACAACCTGTCGCAAGCGTTCTTCAGCGGCTCCGGCGGACCGAACACGACGAACCTCGGCGTCGTGCCCAACATCAACTTCGGCTCGCACAACACCGTCTCGAACCAGGCGATTCCGTACTCGCAGGCCTACGCGGAGATCCACTACCGCACCGCGCGCGGCGCGCTGGTGTCGTTCGGCGAGACCTACTACGGGACGAACAACTCGCTCAACGTGCCGGCGTTCTGGGTCGCGAACGCGACCGGCCGCGTGCCGCTCGGCAAATTCGGCGCGCTCCAGGTCAGCGTGGACAACCTCTTCAACATCCTGAGCGACCCGATCACCAACGAGTACGTCGGCAACCGCCAGCCGTTCGTGAACGGCCAGTACTACGCGAGCAACGCGAACGTGATGGGTCCGCGAAACGTGCGCGTCGAGTTCACCAAGACCTTCGGCTCACGCTGAGGATCGATCCGCCCGGGGAGCGAGGCCCCGGGCGGAGAACGTCCCACCAGCGCGGCGGGCGATTAGCTCAGCGGGAGAGCGGCTCCTTTACACGGAGATGGTCGGCGGTTCGAATCCGTCATCGCCCAGATGCTCGGTATCCGGCGTTGAGTGCGTATGTTGGGGCCGGAACGGACTGCGCTCCGACCATCGAGGTGTCGAATCGTCGCTGATGCCAGAGCTGCCGGACATTGCCGCATACATCAGCGCGCTGGAAACACGGATCGTCGGGCAGCCGCTCGTGCACGTGCGACTCGCGAGCCCGTTCTTGCTTCGCACCGCGGAGCCGCCGATTGGTAGTGTCGAAGGCCGCGTCGTTCGCGAGTTGCGGCGGATCGGCAAGCGCATTGCCATCGGGCTCGACGACGACCTCTGGCTCGTGCTGCACTTGATGATCGCCGGGCGGCTGCATTGGCGGCCGCCGCAGGCGAAGCTGGCGGGGCGCAACGCGCTGGCGGCGTTCGACTTTCCCGACGGCTCGCTGGTTCTCACCGAGGCCGGTTCGAAGCGCCGCGCGTCGTTGCACCTGTTTCGCGGGGAAGCGGACCTACTGTCGGTCGATCCGGGCGGGATTGACGTGTTCGCCGGCGATCTCGATGCATTCCGCGCTGCGCTCACTTCAGAGAATCGCACGCTGAAGCGGGCGCTCACCGATCCGCGCATCGTCAGCGGCATCGGCAACGCGTACTCGGACGAGATCCTGCACGCCGCGAAGCTGTCGCCCGTCACGTTGACGCACAACCTGAAGCCGGACGAATGGGAACGGCTCTTCACGGCGACGCGCGAGACGCTAGAGCTCTGGATCGACAGGCTGCGCAACGAAGCGGACGCGGCATTTCCCGAGAAGGTCACCGCCTTCCGCAATGACATGGCTGTGCACGGCCGCTACGGTGAACCGTGCCCAACCTGCGGCAGCCCGGTTCAGCGCATCCGGTACGCCGACAACGAAACGAACTATTGCGCCGCCTGCCAAACGGGCGGCAAGGTGCTGGCGGATCGCAGCCTCTCGCGGCTGCTGGGCGCTGACTGGCCGCGCACCCTGGAAGAGCTCGACACCCTCAAACGCCGCTGAACGCCGTAGCGGCCGTTCGAACGTGTGATCGCCCAGATGCGCCGCTTTGCCGGCTCGGACGGAATTCGGACACCTCGCTGATAGGCTGAGGCATCGCCTGGTCACCATCCGAGGACAATCGATGAAAAACGCTCGCGGTACTGTGCTGGCGCAGACGACGCCCGGCGCGATCGACCCCAAGGGCCTGCCCGCCGGTTTGAGGCCTGAGAGCGGCTGGCTCTGAGCGTGGGATGGGTTCCGTGTTGGGGCCGGGCTTCAGCGGCGGGACTCGTATGGTTACCGCGATTGCTGGAGAAAGCGCGTCATCCTCGACGGCCTGACGCATTGCTATCGAGGTTCGTAGAGCTTGCGAACCTCCGTGGCTTGCATGCCGCCGTACTTCGCCCGCCACCGGTGCAGTGTGTTCGTCGAGATGCCGTGCTTTACGGCAAAGATCGGCCGTCTTCAGCCCGGCCTCGGACTCTCGGAGGATACCGACGATCTGCTCGTCGGTGAAACGACTCTTGCGCATGGCGCTTTTCCTGACGAAGGCCACGGCCTGCAAGATTCGCCATGGGGTCAGGTCACCACCTCAGAAGCCGCGAATTTCTAGCGATAAACGGCCCAGATCCCGGTACACCGTCAATCGCCGTCAATTCTGGAGCGTCCGCGGGATAAGAATTGGGGACGACCCCCGTGCTCTTCTTCTCTTCTCAATTGTACTGTTGGAACAAGGCTAAACGAGCAAGCTATGCATCAGCGCATGACGGTGTTGGCGTGGTCCTTCCAATCGCCCTCGATCAGCCGACGCACGATAGCCGAGCCAAGTGGATCATTGCCGGTGTATAAATTCAAGTAATCCTCAGGAAAGAATCTCGGCGCAGTAGATGACATCAAGAGCAACGCTCGAAATCGTTCCCCCTCCGGTCGTCCCGGAGTTCCAGGAACCAGGTAGGCAAAGTAGTTCGCGTCCCTAAAACGGACGTTGACGCCAATCTTCGAATCGGCACGCGCGAAAGGCCCAAGTGCTGCGCCGTCATAAACGGCCGGCCCAAGCGTCACATCGACTTCGTAGAAATAGGGGTTCATCGCGCACGTTACCTAAGGAAGAATGATTGGGTCGATTACAATTGGTTCGATAGGCTCTATGATGACCGGGGGCGTCAACTCCCCCATGCCTCCAGATCGCAGGTACACTGCGTCCTCACCTTCGCCCATGATTTGCGTCGGTTCAGCGCCTTTCAGCGTTGCGGGGTCAGCAGTCGTCTTGACAAGCGTAAATCGGGACCCTGCATTCGAGCGCATCATGCGCTGAGCGAAATTCCGTGCGCTTGCAGCCGACTTGAAGAACCCCTTCACGTTAATGCCGGTCGGGTTATGGAATCGGCCCGTTCTAAGAATGTCGGCGAGCTCTTCGGATTCCACCGCACGGTAAAGGCCCTGGCCCTTCAAGATTCGGGAAAAGACGTCGTCCCCCCTCGCAACGGCGGCAGCCGCCGCCGCGGCCGTAATTTGACTGAGTGGCGGGCCCGGCGGGCGCGCTCGATTGTGTGTTCTTCCGATCACGCATGGCTCGGTGGTTCCTGAGGGGGGCCCATGGCAATCCTCGGCGGCATACCCTGTAGGATCGGTGTATTCGTAGGAGTTGTTGTTCTCGTACGCATACGGTTTCTGGGATAGCGGATCACCGCCGTTTCCATCGTACGCGTCCGGACTCGTCCAATGTCCTACGCCGCCATCTACACCTCTGACCCCCTGTATCGTGAACAATCCCCATGCGCTAAGGCTCTCAGCCTTCGGTTCGGAAATGTTCCCGAGAGAGGGAGTGCCCGCCACCCAGCCGGCACCGATGTACTGATCGTTGTAGACACCAGTTTGCGTGTTCGTATGACTGTCTTGAATTTGACCGGAAGAGTCGCGATCAAACACTTGGATAGTTCCGTCAGAGGGCCGCACCTCCCCGAGCGACCCGATCTTTATATTGTCAGGCGTTCCGGACGGGCTGCTACTGGTGAAAAGCAGCACGTCGCCGTCCCAATGGAGGTATTCGGTGAATCGCGCTTGTCCCTTCAGATACGTATTGCTCGTTGTATCTACTACCTCAATAGGGTGTCCGTTCGTTCCCCAAGAAACAGCATAGTTGTCGTAGTTCCCCCACGTCGCAAGGCCGAAGCCGCAACCGCCAGCGCCTGGATTGCTCACGACGGTCTGCGAAAGGATATGATTTTCAGCATCGTAGGAGCTAAACGAGGCGCTTTCACTAGAGGAGTAAACGGACGTCTGGGGATCTTGCGTGCACTGCTGTAAATCGGCGCTCAGGAGTCGTCCAGAGGCGTCGTAGCTAAACGCATTCGTGTAGTTGACGGTTTGATTCGCAGACCAGAATTGACCCGATGTCGTGGATTCGAAGCCGTCCAGCGAATTATATGCCGTGGTAGGACCGGCCGCCGCTGTCACCGCGACAGCGAAGCCAAGAGAGGCTCCTGCGCTAGCGTATTGTGTGTTAAGACGTATCCCATTCGCAATCTTGAACGGAGCACCAGCGTTTCCCACGTCATCTCCTCGAGACGAATATGCGTGAAGCGTTGACCTGTGGGAAGAACCAGAACCATGATCGTCCTCAAACGATTTGAATCCCTCGAGGTCGGTCGTGATCTGATTGATCGCATAGCCATCGCTGTAGGTAACGCCCGAAAGGTGCGCATACTGATCGAGACTGTACATTAAGGGCCCAAAGGTATTCGCAAGGCCGGGTAACTGCCCGGTCCCCGGCGGTTGGAATTCATGTACCGGCGATCCCGTTGTCGGGTCCGTTCGCTGCAAGAGGCGTCCAGCTGGGGTGTAGGTCCAGCTAAAGTTTTTCCAACCATTGGAGTTGACCGATTCTTGAACTAGCCGTCCATCGTTTCGGTACCCGTATTGAAAGATAGTTTCATTTAGCGCGCCGGCGACACTGAGGGACGACGCCCACCCGTTCGCTGTATACGTGTATGCGAAGGTGTTGCCGCCTTGACCGATTGGCTCAGTGTCGCTGAGTTTATCGCCGACCGCGTCATACGTATAGGTTTCTATTCCTAGGGCGGACGCAATCGAAGCGACGCGTCCAGAAGCGTCGTACGAATACGTTCGACCAGGAGCGGCGCCCGACGGATTCGTCGGAGTCGAAGAGCCGAATGAATAGCTCAGCGAGGCGAGGCGGCCGTCAGCGTCGTACTCCCGTGCTATCGTCTCTCCGGTCGCCTTTGTTTGCCGCGACGGGTACCCTAGAGTTGTGGAGGTCCCATCAAATGCGAACGTGTCGCGCGGGGAAAGGCTCTGAGCGACGTCATATGTGGCAACTTTGCGATCGAGGGCGTCATAGGCCTTTCCAATATGATCCGTCCATTGAGGCGCTCCATCGGTATCGCTAGATGACCAACCTAGGTCCGCCCACTCTTGGATGTCGTACATATTTCCGTAACCGCGAAACGGCTGCGTACTGCCCGCGGCCGCACTGGTCGATGCGGGTACCGTTAGGCTGAGATTCCCGCCCTGGCTAAGGTCATAGCGATAACGCGTTAGCCATTTGTAGGCGTGGTAGTCGTTATTGGGATCATAAGGCATCATCACTTCGACAAGTCGGTCGGCTCCGTCATACCATCTTGTTGTGGTGCCTGGGGTGCAGCTTGTGGTCAATGAGCACCCGAAGTGCCGCATTTCCGATACTAGATTTCCGTCTAGATCATACGAGGATACGGCGGCGGCATTCTTCGAGTTCGACGCGATATCGGCTGCGCGCTGCGTAGCGTTCTCGACATACTGCACGCTACCATCAGGATAGTACGTGCTGTACTCGGCGATAGCAAATGGGGAAGTCGGTTTGGAGCATGCGCTGACCGAGCTATCATCACCATCTGCTAATATCGTCGTTCGCCCCAGCGAGTCGTATTGTACGGCCCAAGTCGCTAAGACGTCCGAATAGCAAACTACATTTCCATTCGAATCGTACTGATATGTTTGCCTGGGCGAAAGCGTAGCCGGCGCTTGCCCTCCTACGGACTGGGAAACATTATCAGCGGTTACGGCGGTCGGTTGGCCATAGTCCACTCCGTTCGTACCGCCAAAAGTGTAGTAGACGTTATAACCGTTAGGGGCGGATGGCGTTCCTGGTCTCTTGATGGCCAGCAACTCGCCGTCAGGTTCGTAGGAAGGGCCGGCGATCGCGTTTCCTGTCTGTGATGGGTCGACGGTCCAAACCAGCCTAAGTGCACGGGTGTCAGTTATCGGGCACGCCGCATCCCCAGATGGAGCGATGGTCCAGTCCTTAGCTAGCGAATGAGTCGCCACCGCATCGCAATAAGCAGTCAAATTGTTAAACGAGTCGTATGCGTAGAGCGTCGTGGGGCGAAACGTCCCTTGTGACGTCGTCGTCTGCGGTTCAGCCATTGCAATCGTGTTGCCGTTCGTGTCGTATGCGTAGTCCGTCTCGAAACCTCGCGCATCGGTCAATGAAAGACGATTGTTGTTTATGTCCCAGGTTTCGTTGGCAGAAAGCCAAGACCCGGTACACTGCTGTCCCTGGTTTCCGCTCGCGGTGCACTCCTGCGTTTGTGTTGGGCGACCAGTCCCATCAACCACCCAATTTGTCATGTGCCCATTAGTGTCTCGAAATGTCGGAGTGGCTACGCCGGTGGTATACGATTCCTGATCGTAATAATAGGCACCGGTCGAATAACCGGGCTGCAGGGCACCGCTACCCGTGCCGTCGGGAATGACTGGGTTAACCACGCCCCCAGGCCAGATCGCGGCCACCGTTGCGGTCGGAACCGTCCCGCCCCCGTATCCGAATGCCGTGAAGGCTCCGTCGGCGCCGCAAACACCGGCGCACCAGCGCGGACTTGCTGCCCACTGCAACACCGAACCGCTGCCAAACGGAAGATATCCGAAGTATTGAACGGGCCGGTTACCCGAAGCATTGTTGGGCGGCCGCGATACCGATGCAAGATTGCCCTGCGCGTCGTACCCGTAACTGACCGACGTCACGCCGTCCGGAAACAGGATCTGCTGCAGCAGCCGATGGCCCGACACGTCGGCGAACGACAGCGTCGCGGTCAGGCCGGACTCGGTCTGTGCCGTGATCGCCTTGACTTTGCCGGTCGCCGACGCGATACCGTCGTCCCATGAATAGGTGAAGGTAATGTACGTATTGCGATTGCGGCCGATGATCTGGTACAGTCGCCCAGCGTACCCGCCGATGCTCGGCATTGCCGAGCATCCCACTGAAGGATTGTCGCGGTAGAAGTAATACGTCGTCCCGGATTTCTTCGTCCACAGCATGCCGCACGCACCATCCCACGTTAGCACCGCGTGCTGGCCCGGCGGGCCGGTGTACCCCATAAGCGGGTTGGTGGGATCGTTCGCAGTGTAGTCATAACGCGCGCCGTCGATGTCCACCACGCTGTATGCTGCGGCGCCGGATGATAACTTAAGAAGATGCGCGTCGAATGTGTTCGTCCAGCCATTTCCATACATTCCCACGCTGGTTGTAAAGACGCCGCCCTCATCGCCGTTAACGTCGTGCAGGCTCTGTGAGTTGTACGTGCGCCGAAATGCCAGCGCGATGCCCTTGTGCGGGACGTCCATGTCGTCGTCTTGGAGCACCAGATTGCCCGTGCCCACGTTGACCATCACGTGACCGCCGCCCGGCAAATTCTGTTCCTGATAGCGCCACCACGGATTGATGCCTGTGCCGGTCGTCGTCTGCACGCTCTGGACCGCGCGCGTCATGCCCGCCGCCGGTGCGCTGCCGCTGCGGCCGTGATCGGGCGCCGGGACGCGCATGATCGTCGGCCGCGGCGTAGTCGCGCGCTGCGGCGAACCCGGCCCCTGCATACCGCGCTGCTGTGCTCGAAGTCGCGCTGCGGAAAGCACTTGCTCCAAGTCGCGCGGACGGAGCATCGGCGGCCCGGGCACATAGAGACCCAAGGTGCGATGCAGCGCGTGCGAAACCGTCGGCCGAATCGCTGCTGGCACCGGCATCGGCGGCCGCCGCCGCGGTGGCTCCGGGATCACGATTCGATGCGGCGGGCTGTGGGCGACCGCCGCTGCGACGAGCGGCCGGAGTGCCGTCGTGGGAAGCCCCGATCGATTGGCCATCGCACGCGGCGGCATGCAATATTGCGATAAAAGAAGACTGGCTGCGACCGTACCGACGGTGCAGCGCCGCAACAATCCGTTCACCCTTAATACCCCGCACGCTCGCGTTTCCTGAGCGGTAGTTCTGTCAGACTTACCGAGTTCACCTTTGGCGAACGCTCGGCCGCGCACTAGGCGTGTGCCATTTGTCGTGGGAAGAAAGGAACGGCTGTCGTTCGGCAGCTTGAGCGAACGTCATCTCAGTGACGGTGTACGCCGAGCGGCGCGCAGGATTCGCTCGATAGTCCTTCGGAGCTCGGATCGACCGCCATCGTTGGCCGCGCGTGCCGCGCAAATTCGGCGTCCTCGTGAGCGCCTCGTCTATGATGGCCGTTGCGAGAAGTCCCTACCCGGCGAGCTCGTACTTCGCGAGGGTCAGTCACTTAACGACGATCTCGACGTCGACCGCGCGTACGATATGGCGGGGCGCGCACTCGAATTCTATGCCGATGTCCTCGGGCGGGATTCGATCGACGACTGCGGGAGCCGGAAGTTCTTCGACTTCGTGCTGCTCGAGGCCGACGAGGGACGGCTTCGCCCCGGTCCCAAGGCGACGATCTTGAAGTTCCTGTACAACACCGTAATGATGCCCGTCGTCTACCGGATGTTCATGCGCGACGAACGCAACCGCAAAGGCCGCGATCCTGCTCCCAGCGATACGGCGCTCAATCGCCGCTGAACTTCCACAAGCCTTGGGAACCGATGCGCAGCGCGCGGTTGAACTTGCTCGACGCGTTTTCCCAGGCGATCAGCGCGGTGAGCTCCACGAGCGCGTCCTCGCTGAAGTTCGCTTGCAGCTCGGCGAACAGCGCGTCGTCGACGTCGCGGTCGGACAGCGTGATCGCGTCGGCGTAGCACAGCGCCAGCCGCTCGCGCTCGCTGAACTCCGGATCGGTGAGGTACTCATCGATGTTCGCGAGCTTTGAATCAGGGATGCCCAGTTCGCTGCCGACCGCAGCGTTGATGTCGGCTCAAAACTCGCAGCCGTTGAGCCGCGCGACGCGCCGGTTCAACAGGGCATGCAGCGTATGCTCGATGAGACCGGAGCTGCTGACGGCCGCCAACATGCCGCGCACGCCGCGCAGGATGGTGGGACGCCGCGCGTACACGAGGTGGTTGTTCAACGGCGCGCCCCAGCGCTTCGCTTGCGCTTCGAGCACATTTCGGGAGTACGGCTCTGCGGCCGCCGGATCGATGCCTGAGATTCGTGCCATGACCGCACGAGCGTACACGCTGTCGTGCGAATATGCAACCATGCCGACATGGTGCTGGCCAGCAGCGCGAATTGGCTCTTGCGCGGTTTACTGGATCAGGCCGCCCGTCGGGAACGGCAGCCAGTTGCTGACGTCGAGGTGCGGGCCCCACTGGTAGAGCGCGTACGATGCGTCGGCGTCGCGCGCGAGCACGACCTTCACGTACGTGAACTCGTTGGGGCGGATGAGGTGAACCGTCGGGTCGTCCGGTGCCGGCGTGTCGTAGTCCACCACATTGTACGTGATCAGCGGCGACGGGTTGTGCGCCTCGATGTGGATCATGTGCGGGCTCGACGGCATGTACGCGTCGTAGTTGAGATAGAACGAGTACGACGACTGCTCCACGTTGTTCTGGATCGGGAACGGCGTTCCGGGCACCGCTGCTCGCGAGGCCGACGACTGCGCCGCGATGCGATCGTTCGCTGCTTTCGTCTTGTCGAGGAACACGATCACGCAGTCGTCGATCGGCGCACCGCTGCGGTCCGTCACGCTGAAGATCGCCGTCGAGTTCACGTTCTTGCGGTCGGCCGTTTTCAGCCACGCGTCCGTTTGCGCAGCCCAGTTCGTCCGAACCGCGGCATAGCCGGCGGCGTCGGTGACGAGCAGCGCGTCCGACGCTGCTTGGACCGAAGCGTCCGGGTTGGCGGTGAAGCCCCAGATGCCGGTCTGCGGACCGAAGTGCGAGTAGCCCGGCAGCACCAGATGCGGAACCGACTCCATCGAGGACGTGATGTTGAAGAGGGGCGGGGTTGCGCTGGGATCCGCTTCGAGGATCGTGTAGTTCAGGTTCGCGCCGCTGATGCGGACGGTGTTGTCAGAGCCCGGTTCTTTGGTCGCCCAGAAGAGTCCCATCGCGGGGTCCTTGCCAACGGAGTCGCCGCCCATGCTGAACAACAACGTCGACGACAGCGGCGGTTTCTTGATCAGGTCCATCCACTGCGTGTTGAGCCGCATCAGAAAGTCGCTGCCGTAGTCAAGGTCGACGAGGACGCGCGCGCCGACGCTCGTGCCCTTCCGCGACAAGAACTTCTGCAGATAGCCCACGGCGCTGCGGCCGATCTGCGCGAGGCTCGAACCGTGGTTCGCGCCGGCCATCGTGATCAAGTGCGACGGCAGCTTCTCCGGGGCGACGCCGTTCAGCGCCCGGTTCGCCATCCAGCGCCGCGCGACGAGCGCGCCGGTCGAATGACAGAGCACCGCCGTCTCGTTCATCACCCAGCCGCGGTTGTTTTCCAGCTTCTGCACCCGGTCTTCGAGCGCGCCCGCGAGGTCGTCGATGGAGACGGTGTCGTCGAGCGAGTCGAACGCCGACACGACGATGTTCGCCAGCCCGGGAACGCGCTGCTGCAGACGCTCCGGGAAGTTATAGTACGCGCCCAACGACGTCTCGCTGTAGCCGTGCAGGAACAGCGCATTTTTCAGAGCCATGGTCCCCTCAAAAGAGCCGGGATCAGAACGTTTTCAAGAACTCGATGAGCGCTTTCTTGTCGTCGTCGCTGAGCGCGGGCTCGCCCACCGAGTCGCTGGTGCCCGGTTCGACGAACCCCGTGCCGAAATAGTGGCCGCGGTTGACGACGAAGTCGGGGCACTTGCTCACCGACAGCAGCGGCTCGACGAGGTTCGCGAATGTTTTCTTCGCCTGTTCGTCCGTCGCGTCTGCGGGCAGCGAGCGCAAGTCGTGCAGCATCCCGAAGAGCACGCCGCCGAGCTTGAGCTTGTCCTGGAACAGCGAGTCGAGGTTCGCGACGAGGTCCACCGGCGTGCCGGCCGGGATCGGGCCGATCTCCAGGCCGTCCGGGGTGAAGAACTTGTTCACGTTGGGATCCGCGCGCAGCAGCTGCACCGCTTCGGGCATGTAACCGTTGGCGATGCTGATATAGCTGGGCGCCGTCGTGCGGTCCATCTTGCCGGGGACCTTCGCGCCGAGCAGGTCGTCGTGCTCGCGACGATCCGGCCACAGCATCTGCTCGATCGAGTCGTTGAACGAGCGCATGCGCGCGTCCACCGACGGGCTCGGCTCGAACTTGCCGACCGAGTTGTTCAGCAGGAACGGCGCCGTGGACCACAGGCTGATCAGCGACGGCGGGCGCGTGTAGCCGCGGCCGCCCGCCGGCATGTGATACGTGCGCGGTTCGCCGCTGTACGGGTCGTAGTACGTGATGTCGCCGACCGACGGCAGATCCTTGTACGTTTCCGACGTGAAGTCGTTCCAGATGTTGCCGCGGATGCCGTTGGTCGCCAGCGGGCTGCACGCGTTGGTGCGCAGCAGCGTCACCGGTACGCGCAGGTCGGTCGACAGATAGTTGTCGTCGAGGAAGTCCTTCGCGTTGACGATGTCGCGCATCTGCGCCTTGAACTCCGGCGTCTTGGTCGACTGCCAGTACGCGTCCCAGCACGTCAGGTACTGCGGCCCCGCGCAGCCGTTCGGATCGACGCCTGCGACTTTCTCCGGAAGCTTGCTGGAATGGCAGCGCGCGCACGTCTCGGCGAACACGACCTTGCCGCGGCTCAGCACCGTGTCATCGGTGGTGAGGTACGCTTTGCCGCCCGGCGCGTCGGCCAGGTGGTGCGGCGTGCCGACCCTGATCAGGTATTGCGCCATGCCCCACGTCTGGTTTTCCGTTGCGGCGAAGTACGCGGAGTTTGCGCGGGCGGACTTGATCGGAATCGGCGTGATCGGCTTGCCGCCGACGAGCGGGTTGAAGTGCGTCAGCCACTCCTCGGAGTCGGTGCCGATGTTGATGTAGACGCGGTTGAGCGCGCCCATGATGCCGACCGAGTCGGCGCCGTCTTTGAGCACGCGCGGCGTGAACACCGTGTCGGGCGGCTGGTAGAACGCCGCCAGCGGGCTGCTCGCGGGAACGTAGTCGTTGAGCTGGCGGTTGTCGAGCTCGCCGCCGGCGAGCTTCTCCAGGCCCCAGCGCTTCGCGTGCACGACGCGCGGCCCGGTGTTGTAGAGCGCGTTCATCGTGCGCGGATTGTTGATGTTGTCCGACGACACCATCGACGTGTCGATCGTGCCCGGCCGCGACGTGTGGAACAGCTGCCAGATGAAGCTGCGCTCGTCCGGCTTGAACATGAAGATGCGGTCGACCCAGAAGTACTGCGCGCCGACGTTCCCGCTCAGGTTCGCCCACTTCGGGTGCTCCGGATCGGCGGGCGGGTTGACCGGGTTCGGTCCGACGTGGCAGAAGCCGCACGACATGCCGATCCGGTACGGCCGGATCAAGTCTTTGCGGTTGTAGTACGACTTGTCGGTGTAGTAGCGCGTCGGATCCCACTGCTTGGCGGCGTTCTGATCGAACGCGGGGTTGGGAAAGAGCCGCAGTCCCACGACGCCGGTCGCATAGCCGTAGTACGAGCCGGCGTCGATATTGCCGCCGCGCGCGCCGGACTTGACGCCCGGGTATTTGCTCGCGTCTTCGAACGGGTCCGGCGGGCAGTCGGGGCTGCTGACGCGCTTGTCGAGCCACAGGCCGTAGCGGGTGGGATCCGGCCCGGTCGCCTTCTCGAAGCACGGCTCGTTCACCAGGCCCAGATAATTCCAGCGGTTGTCGCGGCTGTTCGGCAGCATTGGGTGCGACGACACCGTCTTGAGAAAGTCGAGCGCGCCATAGCTGGTGGTGCTCAGCACGTCCCAGAGGCGGTCGTTGCCCGCGCTCCAGACGATCCACGTGTTGCGGCCCTTGATCTCGTCGGGCGTCAGCGCGATCCCGCCGTCCATGTCGTGGAAATAGTCTTCCGCCGCGGCGGTGAACGTGTCGGCGGTGCGCCCGACGATCATCGCCTCGTCACGGATCGCCGGGTGCGGCCACAGCGCCTTCACGGCCGCGATCGCGCCGAGCACGACGCCCGCCACCACGACGACCAGCGCGAACTTGCGGAAAAAGCTCATGACGCAGCACCTGTTCGGGCGAAGTAGCGAAGAGCCCGCAGGCTCGGCAGAAAGAAGTACGCGCCGCCGCGCACGGTGACGAACTGCGGCATTCCGCTGACGCGCCCGCGCACCGCGCCGTCGCGCGGAATCGTCATCTGCGCCGTCTCCGGGCAGCCGGGAATGGGTTCGCGGTTACCCAGCAGCGGATCGGTCTCGCCGGTCAAGCAGTCGAACTTCGTGCTCATCGTCCACGCGTTCTGGAGAAACTCGAACTGGCGCGCGATGTTCGCGTTGACGCACATGAAGTGGAGGCCGCGCTCGGGGTCGCCGGGCGGCGCGGGCTGGAGCGCTTCTGCGGGCGTGAGCCCGGGTCCGTACTCGCGCCCGCGCCGCAGCACGCGGTGAAAGCGCGTCGGCGACATCACGTCGTCGCGGTAGCCGTGCGGCCCGAAGCCCAGCAGCGCGATGAGCCGCGCCAGAATCCCCTCGGGGCGCCCCGCGTAATCGGCGTTGCGCGGGTTCGCGCGGCGCACGTGCGCGCCGACCGGACACGTCACGCCGACGGGATCGCTGTCGTACGTGAACTGGTTCAGCCGAATCTCGTCCGGATCGGGGCCGATGCCCGGGATCGGGTCTGGACTCGTCGGCAAGGCGCTTTCGCCCGCGTACGTGCGGCCGACGAACGCCGCGGCGAACGCCGCCGGCTCGAGCGCGACGTCGCGCGCGTGCCGGTCCACAAATGTGCGGAAGCCGCGCACGTCCTGCTCCAGCTCGCGCACGACGAGATAGGTGCCGTTGAGCCCGACGTCTTTTTTCTTGGGCAGGTCGGCCGCCGGCGCGAGCGCGCTGCTCGCCGCGTCGGCGTCGACCAGCGGCCGTTCGGTGTACTTCGTGTACTCGTTCGGATAGCCGAGCAGTATCTCGCCCAGCGCGACGACGTTGCTGTAGTCGAGCTGGTCGCCGACGGTATTGCGCGCGCGCTCCCAGTCGATCGCCGGCTGGCTGATGCCGTCGACGAAGCCGAACGGTTCGACCCCGCCCAAATCGGAGGTTTCGAGCCGGCGCAGCAGCGCGAACGCGGCGTCGAACTCCGGCGTCTTCACGGTGCGCTCGACATCGTCCAGCCGGCCGGGCATTGCGAACAGCATCACCATCACGTCGGGAACGGCGTCGCCGGTGCCCCAGCGCCAGCTCGGCGGCGCGTTGCGGCCGACGTCGCCGATGCGGCGCGACCGGCTCTCGTCGTCGCCCATGCCGGTGACGAACTCCAGCGAGAACGCCGAGACCACGGTGTCGGCAACGCCGAGCGCGCGCAAGCCGGGCGCGGTGAACGCCACCTGCAGCGCGCTCTGCGGCGGCTGCGCCAGCGCGACGGCGCCGGCGACGGGCGCGTCGCGCAGCCACGCGCGCGCCGCGGCCGCATCGCGAATGCGCAGCAGCAGGTAGCACGCTTCCGTCATGTGCTTGTAGCCGAAGCGCACGATGCCCTGAACGTCGGCGTAGTCGACCGCGCGCGCGGCGGCGTTCACAGCAGCGCCAGCCATTCGCGCGCCTGCGGCTCGGACATCGAGGCGGTGTCGATGCCGGCGCGCACGAGCGCATTGCGCTGCAAGTCGTTCGCGGTTAGGCCGGGATGGCCGTTGTACCACACTTGCGTCGGCAGCTCGTGGCGGCGGATGTAGTTCTTGTACGGCTGCTCGTCCTTCGCGCCGCCCGCGACGAGCCAGCGCGAGCTCGGATAGCCGATCCCGTTGCTGAACACGAGGTTCAGCCCAAAGGCGACCTTGTTGATGAAGTCGTCCATGTAGCTGTCCAGGCTCCCGTCGTAGTTGCTGGTGAACAGCAGCCGGTGGTTTTCGTCGTCCACGAAGGTCCAGCGCGCGAAGTGGATGGTGCGCACGCGCGCCAGCCGGCCGCGCGTGAAGATGTGGCGCTGCACGAAGTTCAGCAGGAACAGGATCGCGACGCACGTCGTGCGGCGCACGAAACCCGGCTTGATCATTCCCATCGCGCTGAACTGATTGGTCACGTCGTGATCTTCGAGCGACGTGAGCAGCGCGACGTGCTGCGGGTCGGGCCGCGGGCAGTACTCGGGGTCGGTCGCTTCCAGCATGCGGATGCGCAGCAGCAGCATGATCGCGGCGAACGCGAGCGGCGCCGCGAAAATCAGCAGCAGCAGCGGCACGCCGATCAGGTTCACGATCTTGCGCAGCGCCCAGGCGGGCGGCGTCGGGCGCTCCGGCGAGAGCGTGAGGCGTCCGGCGCCCTCCTCGCCGTTCACGAACGTCCGCAGCGCGGCGTGCACGTCCGCGGCGGGCCGGCCGGCGAGCGCCGCCGCGTTCGCGTCCAGATACCGTTCGAGCGCGTCGTACAGCGCGGCGTCTTCGCGCACGCGGACCATCGTGCGGCCGACCGTGTTGATGTACGTCGCGGACGCGCGCCGGCTGTGCGCCTGCATCCAGCGCGCGAGATCGGCGCCGGCGTCGAAATCTTCGCAGCATGCGAAGATCGCGCGCAGCCCCGGCTCGGACTCGCGCGCGAGCCGCTTGACGAACGCATCGGCGTCGCCGTCCAGCTCCAGCAAGAAGACGAGCTGCAGCGGCGGGTCCAGCGGCGGCAGGCCGTGGAGCACTGCATCGCCGAGCGTCGCATCGTCGAGGATCAGAAAGCGTGAGAAGTGCAGCGCGTCGTAGCGCCCGAACGGGACCAGCGGGTTGTTCGGATCCACGCGGCCGGGCCCGTGGTTCATCGACGCGAGCAGCTGCCGCAGTTCCGCTTCACGCCGGCGATCGATCGGAGCCATCAGCATGAAGCTGGATTGGGGAGTCATCTCACGCCGCGGCGGTCGCTGCTCCCGTCGGGAACTGCAGCGAGAAGTGGATGAGGCGTTTTTGCTCCCAGTACACCAGGCCGAGGTAGAGGCCGGGCCCGATCAGCCGGATCTCGTCGCGCACCCATTTCGCCACGAGCGACGTCTTCGAATAATCGAGGACGATGCAGTCCTTCTGATCGAACCAGCTCTTGTCCACGTACACTTCGGCGACGATCGCGTTCAAGCCGATGATGGTGATGCGGTTGGTGAGCACGCCGCGCTTGGCGTCGAACGTCTTGCCCTTCCAGCCGAACACGTTGATGAACTCCGCGATCGCGGCGGTGAACGGCGTGCCCTCCGCGATGATCGCGTGCCCTTGCGCTTCACCGTCGGGGACCGGACCGGGGGGACTGTCGGCGAAGAGCTTGTCGAGCTGGTCGCCGGTCATCGTGAGAAGTTGCGCCTGGTCGACAGCCATCGTGAAAGCCCCGTTTTCCGAAAAACCTCGGTAGGGCGCAATTTTCCCACAGAACGCCCGCCAATGCAAGGGGGCGGCCCAAGGGACCTAACCCGCCAGGATCACATCCGCGGCCTTCTCCGCGATCATGTAGACGGCGCTGGCGACGAAGAAGCCCGGGATGCGCGGAAACACCGACGCGTCGACCACGCGTAACCCCTTCACGCCGTGCACGCGAAAGTCGCTCGACACCACGCCGCCCGCATCCGGCTTGCCGATCGGGCATGAGCACGACGCGTGGTGGCCCCACGCGTTCGCGCGCACGAACTCCTCGAGCTCGGCGTCGGTGATGAGCTTTTCGCCGGGCATTTCTTCCTGCGCGATGAGGCCGCTGCGCTTCAGCGGCGCGGTGATCGTGCGAACGAACCGGATAGCGTCGACGATCGCCGCCAGATCCTCCTTGCCGCCTTGGCGGAAGTAGTTGAAGTCGACGAGCGGCGTGTCGCGCGGATCGGCCGACCGCAGCGTCACCTCGCCCGTGCGGTTGCGCGTGTGCGCCTTGAGAATCACCCAGGTGAGATAGTCGTGCTCCAGCAGCGCTTGCGAGTACTGCGGATAGTAGCCGGCGAACTTGGCGAGCAGCGACATGCAGAACACGTCGGGCACGCCGCCGGACTCGGGCGACTTGCGCGCGATCGTCAGCATCGAGCCGTTGCTGCCGTACATCCCGGCGCCGCCGCGCTGCCATTGCGCGAACTGCGGGTCGCCCGCGGAGAACGTGGCGCCCGCGAACGCGGCCCACGGCGCGCGCATCTTGCTGACGATGCCGACCTCGTAGCGGTCCTGGAGGTTCTTGCCGACGCCCGGCAGCGCGACGCGCACCGGGATGCCGAATTTCGTCAGCGTCTCCGGCGGCCCGATCCCCGAGAGCATCAGCAGCTGCGGCGTGTTGAACACGCCGCCCGCGAGGATCACCTCGCGCGACGCGCGGACCGTGCGCCGCGCGCCCGGCAGCTCGCTGGGCCGGCTGTGGGCGCGGTAGAGCCGCGCGCCCTTGAGGTACTCCACCCCCACGGCGCGCTGCTGATCGTCGAACAGCACCTTGGTCACCAGTGCGTTCAAGACGATCTTCAGCCGTTTGGGATGCCGCCGCGCCACGTCGCGCACCCGCTCCCGTGCGCCGACGCGGCGATGTCCTTTCGTCGTCATCGGCGTGTAGCGCAGCCCGACGGCGTCGTCGTGCACCAGCCGCGCGTCGTTCGGATCCAGATCGCCTTCGATGAACCAGCGGATCTGGCGCAGCCAGTCCTTGCCCAGCGCGAGCGCTTCGCGCGCCGACTCGACGATCGCCGTCGCGAGCGTCTTGTTCTCCAGCACGCCTAGCGGCAGCGCGACCTCCGTGTTGAGCCAGCCGCCGAAGCCGTGCCGGCTGGGATTCCAGCCGAGCTTCGCGAGAACGCGCTGCAGCGGGCGGTGGTGACAGTTCTCGACGCGCTGGAAATAGCGCCGCATGCTGCGCGCGCGCCAGCTGCGGTCGCCGGTGTCGCGCGCGATCGCGTCCCAGTCTTCATCCTGCGGGCAGATGAAGATCATCGCGTTGTGCGCGGTGCAGCCGCCGAGCGTTCCGGCGCGCGGGTAGAGCACGCCGTCGACGGGCTTTCCGCCGTACTCGGCGCGGTATTTCGGATCGCGCCGCTGCACGGCGTCGTCGGCGTAGTGCCGCACGAAGAAATCCCACTTCATCGCGTCGTTCTCGCATGCGAAGCCGTGGAACGCGGGCACGTCGTAGTCGTACGGCAGCCGCGCGCAGCCCGGATCGTCGGGATCGGGCGGCATGTCGAGCGCGTCGCCGCCCGCCTCCAGCAGGATGACGCGCTTCCCCGCCTCGGCCAGCCGCGCTGCGAGCGTGCCGCCGCCGGCACCGGAACCGACGACGACGTACTCGCAGTCGGCCGTCTCGCGTCTCATGCGTTAGGGAAGACCTCATCGCCCGTCGGCTCGACGTGCG
The DNA here is from genome assembly GCA_963723635.1 of Vulcanimicrobiota bacterium. Lineage (GTDB taxonomy): Bacteria > Vulcanimicrobiota > Vulcanimicrobiia > Vulcanimicrobiales > Vulcanimicrobiaceae > Vulcanimicrobium. The sequence goes on from CAVRRP010000020.1 coordinate 110,393, forward strand.
GCGTGGCGTTCTTGGCCTGGCGCAGCCGCGCGAGCGTCGAGTACAGCTTGTAGCGCGCGCGGCTCTGGTTGCCCAGCGGGCGGTGCTCCGCGATGCAGTGCCAGGGATTGTAGGAGAGGTAGCTGGCGAAGCGCATCTGCTCCGGCGAGGAGAACGCCTGCTTCGGGATGCGCAGCGTCGCAACCGGAACGAACGGCGAGAGCCGCTCGGGCCACTTCACCGCGGCATTCTCGATCGGCATGCGGTGCGGGTCGGTCTGCACCTGCACGAGAAAATCGAACTCGACGTCGTCGCGCGCCAGCGTCGCCACCATGGCGTCGTGCAGATAATCGTCCGGCGGGCGGAACGGAAGCCGCGGCACCTTGTCCTGTTGGCTCGATTTCGGCTTGACCGAGTACTGCATGGCGCGCCCTTCGCCGAGCAGATAGGGCACGGTGCTGTAGTAGCGCGCTTGCAGCGGGTTGTTCTGCGTCTTGTTCCAGAGCGATTGCATGAAGCCGTCGAGCAGATGCGGGCGCGTGAAGTTCGCGAAGTAGAAGAACGGCGTGCCGCGCAGGATCTCGGTCTGCAGCTGCGCGTTCGCGTTGGTGTCCGGGGTGACGAACGTCGGCGTGCAGATCATCAGGAAATCCTGGGTGTGCTGCTCGTCGTCGAGCAGCTTGGGGCCGGGGACGCCCATCACCTTGATCGAGCAGCTCACGAAGCCGACGTCCTCGATGTCCTTGGGGCTGTCGGGGCCTGGGCCGGAGAAGCGCACCCACGCGCGATAGGTCTTGGGCTCCGCGAACAGGCCGTGCTTCATCGCGGCCGGCACGTCGTCGCGCACGATGAACTCGCCGCGCACCACGCCGTGCGTCTTCGTGTTGCCCGCGCGCTCGTAGGTGCCCGGCACGTAGTGCTGGTTCATGTACGCGGCCATGTTGCTGATGATCGTGTCGAGCGACGCCTCTTCGTTGGGCTCCGGCTTCTCTTGCGCGAGCGCCATGTGCTCGTTCGGGCGGCGCATGTTGATCAGCACCTGGATCAGCCACGCCGTCGGGTCGCGCAGCGTGGCGTCGAAGATCGGGCGGACGAACGGATCGAACCGGCGCTGCACGCGAACGAGCCAAATGATCGCGGCGTGCAGAGCGCGCGCCGCCGGCGAGGCGGTAGGCAGTTGCGTCGACATTCGCACCCTCGTTCCGCGCCCGCAGCGAGCGCGGACTCGCACGATTCCGCGCACCCCTCGACTTGCCCTACGGCCCGTCCGGACGGTAGGTGCAACCGTCGGCTTTGAACCCGCGCGTTGCGCCGCGGCGCTCACCTTCCCTGGCGCGAGGATGGAAGCGTGGCGCACATTCGAAACCGAGCGGCGTGACGGGGCGAGCGAATCAGAAGCAGGCCGATGCCGCACTGAAGCGGGTGCGCGCGCTGTGCCTCGCGCTGCCGGAGGCGACCGAACGGATCAGCCACGGTGCGCCGACGTTCTTCGTGAAGAAGTCGTTCGTCATGTTCATGAACGATCATCACGGCGACGGCCGGCTGGCGATATGGTCGGCGGCGCCCGAAGGCGCGCAGGCCGCGATGGCCGGCGCTGATCCAGAGCGGTTCTTTCGGCCGCCGTACGTTGGGCCGAGAGGCTGGATCGGCGTGCGCCTTGACGTCCGCCCGGACTGGGGCGAGATCGCCGGCATCATCGAAGACGCATACCGCACCATCGCGCCGCCGAAGCTCGTCGCGATCCTGGACGCGCGGTAAGCATGCCGTCGGATTGCGATGCCGCATGAACTTTCCTGGCGAACTGAAGCGGCGCACGATGCGGTGTGGCGGCGGCGTGGTACGATGGCCGGACGGCGAAGGACGAGCTCCGATCCGCCGCCGACGACGAGTAGAGGAGAGAACGACGATGAACGAACGACAATTCGACGACCTCGAGCTGCGCGAAGAACCGCCGCGCAGCGACGGCGAGCGCGGCGCCGCGGAAGTCTCCCACGTCAACTGCACGCAGAATACCTTCGCCTGCAGGCTGGCGCAGCGCACCCCGATCTGTTGCTTCTGAACGCACAGCGGGGCGGCTTTGAGACGCTCCTGAGACGGTGACCACCTAACCTGGGCGGCGGGGTGCCTTTGCATCACGCCGTCCCAGGAGGATCACGATGGCCACAGCCGTCCGTTCGTACATCGACTGCCGCGAGTTTCCGAGCGAGAACAACTGCTCGCTCAAGATCTCCGGAACGCCCGACGAAGTGCTCGCCGCCGCGTCGCAGCACGCCGTCAGCAGCCACGGGCACCAAGACGGTCCCGCACTGCGCGACATGATCAACTCCGGGCTGCGGGAGGAGCGCGCGTGACGACCGCGACCGCTACTCCGGCCGCGCCGTTCGACGAGGCCAAGCTGCACGCGTTCGTCGGCAAGATGGTCGGCGAGGTCGGGGCGGCGGCCACGGGTGCCCTCGTCATCATCGGCGACCGGCTCGGCTTGTACCGCGCGCTCGCGCAGCACGGGCCGCTGACCTCGCAGGAGCTCGCCGAAAAAACCGGCACGCACGAACGCTACGTGCGCGAATGGCTTGCAAATCAAGCCGCGAGCGGTTATCTCGAGTACGATCCGTCCACCGAGAAGTTCACCTTGCCGCCGGAGCATGTGCCGGTGCTCGCGGACGAGACGAGTCCCGTGCTGCTGTGCGGGCTCTACCAGATCGCGCAGACGCTCTATGCCGACGAGCCGCAGATCAGCGAATCGTTCAAGACCGGCCGCGGCTTCGGGTGGCACGAGCACGACCAGCGGCTGTTCGGTGCGACGGAACGCTTTTTCCGACCCGGCTACAACGCGCATCTGGTCCCGGAGTGGATTCCGGCGCTCGACGGCGTCGAGGCGAAGCTCCAAGCGGGCGCATCCGTCGCCGACGTCGGGTGCGGGCTGGGCACGTCGACCATCGTCATGGCGCAGGCGTATCCGAAGTCCACGTTCGTGGGCTACGACTACCACGACGGTTCGATCGCCGCGGCGCGCCGCGCCGCCGAAAAAGCGGGCGTGAGCGACCGCGTGCGTTTCGAAGTCGCGTCGGCGCAGACGTTCTCCGGCAGCGGCTACGACTTCATCGCGTGCTTCGACTGCGTGCACGACATGGGCGACCCCGTCGGCGCCGCAAAGCACATGCGCGAAGCGCTCGCGCCCGGCGGCACCTTCATGATGGTCGAGCCGTTCGCGAACGACAAGCTCGAAGACAACATCAATCCGGTAGGCCGGCTGTTCTACGCGGCGTCGACGATCCTGTGCACGCCCGCGGGGCTGTCGCAGGCACCGGGATTCGCGCTCGGCGCGCAATCCGGCGAGGCGCGCATGCGTGCGATCTTCACCGAAGCGGGGTTCACGCGGTTCCGCCGCGCGACCGAGACGCCGTTCAACCTCGTGTTCGAAGCGCGTCCCTAGCTTGCGAGACGCGCCGCCCGCGTGGTCCCGTCGTCAAGACGGCCACGCGGGTCCGCATCGGCGACGGCTGCTCATTCCTTGTAGTAGAAGTACTGGCCGTTGTTGATGAATGCCGTCGTCGCCGGCGGTGGCTTGCCGATGTAGCAGTGTGCGCCGTCATAGGCTCCATCGACGCACGACGGCAGCGTGGTCGTATAGAAGTTGCCGTTGTACTCAAAAGCAGTGGTTCCCCACGCGGCAGCTCCGTAGAAGCAGTGCGCGCCGTCGTATGCCGAGCCCGTGGGGCATGAGTTTCCCGCCCCAGCCAGGCCGTAGAAGGCGTTGTTCCAGACGAACCCGCCCGGCGGCTTCACGCGAACGAAGCAGTGGACGCCGTCGAAACCGCCTTTTGGGCATGTGTGCGATGGCGTCGCCATCATGTAGTACTTGTTAGCATAGACGAAGAGTGATGTGCCGGCCGGCTCGGTACGCAGAAAACAGTTCGCCCCGTCGTACCACGCGCTCTGCGATCCATTCCACCACGTCGCCGGAACTTGGCAATGCACGGCGGGAGAAGGGGTGCCCGGACCGCCGGTCATACCGACGATGCGGAAATTGTCGATCGATGAGCCTGCGGCGCTCGATGCGGTACCGGTAAGCCCGAGCACGAGCGCGAGGGCGCAGGCCGAAGCTACGCCGGCTGCCGCTCGCGCGACCGCGGAATTGGAGAGTCCATTCATGTCGTTGCTACACTTTCCGAGGTTTTCAGTGACGCGACGAATGCTCGCCGCCCATGGATCGTAGCAGCGGGGCTTTCAACCGCCTTTCATCGGTTTTAAGACGGAACGGCCGGTGATTTCGTGACCGCGCGGTTGAACGGAAGCGCGAGATACGCCGCCCGCGTGGCCGCATCGACGATGACGGCTGCGCGGGCTTGCATCACCGAATGCGCTTGGCGCAGCAGTTTGCGCGCCGCGTCGGCGCGGTCGCTTGCGAGCGCGACCTGCGCTGCAGTCCACAGCCATTCCGTCGGCTGCGGTGCGAGCTTGGGGTTCGCATCGTACAGCGCGAGCAGTTCGTCGGCCGCGCGCCGCGCGCCGTCCGTGTTGCCGGCACCGACGTACGTGAGCGCCAGCGCGCAGAGGTTGTCGCCCAGCCGCGGCGTGGCGCCGGCCGGTCGGCGCAGCTCCACCGCGGGAACGAGGTGCGCCATCGCGTCGTCATATGCGCCGAGCGCGCACTCCGCGGCGCCGAGCGTGCCGAGCGCGGCGGACTCCAGGTGCTGCGACTTGATCTCGCGCGCGAGCGCCAGTGCCGACTCCGCGCTTTCCTTCGCCATGCCGAACTCGCCGCGCAGCCGATAGCAGTAGCTCGCGTCGATCCGCTCCACGCACGCGACGAACGGAAAGCCGATCTCGGTAGCGATCTCGCGCGCGCGGGCGTAGAACTCCAGCGCGCGTTCCAGCAGGCCGAGCTCGGTGTGGAACAGCCCGAGGTCGACGAAGATGCTTGCCAAGCCGACGCGGTGGCCGATGCGCTCGTACAGCTCGAGCGCGCGCAGGTAGTACGACTCCGCGTCGCCCACGCGGAACGTGTACACCAAACCGTTCGCGATCGTGTGCAGCGCGAGCGCTTCGCCTTCGCGGTCGCCGATCGCGCGGCTCACGTCGTGCGCTTCATCGGCAAAGCGCGACATCGCCGCGTAGTCCTGCTGCGCCAGTGCCGCGCGCGAGAACGCGATCAGCGTGCGCACCAGCGCGCCCTGGTCGCCGTCCGCGCGCACCGCGGCGCGCAGGTCGTCGAGGGCGCGATACGCTTCGTCGAGCCGGCCTTCGTAGATGTACGTGTCGGCGAACGCGAGCCGCGCGTTCGCGTGCGCGCTGCGGTCGCCGGTGCGCTCGGTCAGCGCGATCAGCTGGGCGAACGCCTCGCGCGCGGCGGCGAAGTCGTTGATCGCGCGCCGGTAGCGCGCTTCGCCTTCGAGCCACGCGGCCTGCCAGCGGACCGCGCCGGAGCGGCGCGCGCGCCGTCGCAGCAACGCGAGCAGCACGCGTTCGCCGCGCCGGTCGCCCGTGACGTCGGCCAGCGCGACGCGCCGCTCCAGCGCCGCGCACGCGGCGTCCTCGTCGTCGATCGCGCGCGCGACCCGCGTCAGATCGCCGATGATCTCTGCTTGCAGCGCACGGTTGCCGTCCGCCGCCGCAATCGTCTCGCGCAGCAGCAGCGCGTCGAAACGGACTCGGCGGGACGTGCTCAGCTCCAGCGCGCGCACGAGGTTGCGGGCGGCTTCCTCGTTGCCGTAGACGCCCAGCGCGCGGCGCGCCGCGGCCAGATAGCGCTCCGCCGCGAGCTCCGGCTCGCCGCCGCGATCCCAGTGCAGCGCGAGCTCGGCCGCAACCTCGTCGCCGCGCTCCGCGTACAGCTGCGCCATCACGTGCGCGACGCGGCGGTGGCGGCGCGCGCGCGCCGCCGGCGCGACGCCCTCGTACACCATCGTTTGGATCAGATGGTGGTTGAACGCATAGTCGAATCCGCCGCGCGCGCTCTGCTCGCCGACGATGCGGCGGTCCGTGAGCTCGCCGAGCGCGTCGAGCACCGCCGCTTCGAGCCAGCCTGTCGTCTCGCGCAGCAGCTCGACGTCGAAACCGCGCCCGATCACCGCGGCGACGTCCGCGAGCGTTTTGGCGCGTTCGCTCAGGCGCGCGAGGCGCGCGGCGAGCACGTCGCGCACCGCGGGCGGAATGCCGTCGAGGGTGCGCAGGCGGCCGGTCTCGGCGAGATCGCGCAGCGTCTCTTCGAGGAAAAAGGGGTTGCCGTCGCTGCGTTCGTGCAGACCGCGCGCGAGCGCCGCGGGATCGCCCACGTCGCCGAGCGCGCGGACGATCTCTTCGACGTGCTCGCGTTCCAGTCGCGATACCGCGACGTGCGACACGCTGGCATCGCGTTCGAGCCTCCGGCGCAGCGCGCGCAGGTGATGGCTCAGCTCGACCTCGTCCTCGCGGTACGTCGCGACGATCAGCAGGCGGCTGCGCAGCGCGCCGCGCGCGAGGTGTTCCAGCAGGCTCATCGTCGCGGCGCCCGCCCACTGCACGTCCTCGACGACGAGCACGACGGGCCGCCGCGCCGCGACCGCTTCCCATACGCTGCTGCACGCTTCGAACAGCCGAATGCGCTCGCGACCGGGATCGACCGCGGGCAGCGGCGGCAGATCGCGCGCGTGCTCCGCGATCGAAGGCGCGAGCGGCGCGAGCGCGCTTAGCCACAGCGGATCGACGGCCACCGTGGCCGCCAGCGGGGCGATGACGCGCAGCAGCGTCACGAACGGCTGGTACGGCACCGTCTCGGGCAGCGTCGTTCCCGCGCTGTAGACTTGCGCGCCGCGGGCCTCGCACTGCGCGGCGAACTCGCGCACCAGCCGCGTCTTGCCGATGCCCGCCTCGCCGCCGACGAGCACGAGCCCGCCGCGGCCCGCGACCGCCGCGTCCCAGCGCTCGCGGAGCGCGGCGAGCTCCGCCGCGCGCCCGACGAACGGCAGCGACGTGAACCGTGCGGCGCCGGATCGTTCGAACCCGCCGCCGGACGGCGGCGCCTGCTCGCGCGCATTGGGCGCGGGCGCGGCGTCCTGCTCGATCGATGCGTGCACCGCGCGCGTTTCCGCCATCGGCTCGGTGTCGAGCTCCTCGCGCAGCGCGCGCACGAAACGCTCGTACTCGTGCAGCGCGCCGGCGCGGTCGCCGGCTTCGTGGCGCAGCCGCATCAGCGTGCGCAGCACGTCTTCGCGCCACGGATCGTCGGCGAGCAATCGCTGCGCGAACGCGATCGCCGGCGGGTAGTCGCGCGCCGCGCGCAGGCGCGAGACCAGCGCATCGAGCGCGCCGCGGTACAGCGCGTGCAGGCGCGCGCGTTCGGGTTCGAACCATTCTTCGTCGGCATCCGCGAGCAGCGCGCCGCCGTACAGCGCGACCGCGTCGGCCAAGCGCTGCGGCGCCGCGGCCAGCCGTTCGAACTCCTCGACGTCGAGCCAGAGATCGCACGCGGGATTCCAGCGCAGCTGCCCGGTCTGCGCGAGCAGCCACGGACGCCCTTCCGCCGCGGGCGGCAGCAGCGCGTGGAGATAGTTGAGGTGGCGCCGCAGGTTCGCGCGCGCTTCCTCTTCGCCATCGTCGGGCCACAGCGCGTTTGCAACCGTTCGGCGCGCCATGGGCGCGGCGCGATGCACGAGCAAGTATCCGAGCAGCGGAACGACCTTCGGCCGGCCGCCGGCGGAAAGGGGGACGTCGTCGAGCGACAACCGCGGCTGCCCGAAGAGGTGGACCCGCAGCATGCCCTCGGATTGCGCCACGGAACGAAGCTTCCCTGGCGAACGGGATGAAAGCGCGGCATGCATCCGAAACCCATCGCGCGTGAGGATCGACCATCCACGACGCATAGGAGAGAACGACGAGTAAGCACGCCGCCGCAGCGATCGTCGTGGACCGGCTCGTCAAACGTTTCGGCGATCTGACCGCGGTCGACGCGCTCAGTTTTGCCGTGGCGCGCGGCACGATCTTCGGGCTGCTGGGGCGTAACGGCGCCGGCAAGACCACGACGCTGGAATGCTGCATCGGGCTGGGAAAACCGACGTCCGGCGATGTGCGCGTGCTGGAGCTCGATCCCACCCGGCCGCGCGAGCTGACGCGATTGCGGCCGCGCATCGGCGTGCAATTGCAGGCGACGTCGCTGCCGGAGAAGGCGAACGTGCGCGAGGTGCTCGAGCTGTACGCCGCCTACTACGGGATCGCGCCGCGCGCCGAGGAGATGGCGACGCGCGTCGGGCTCGACGACAAGCTCGACCGGCAGATCGCGCAGATGTCCGGCGGCGAGCAGCAGCGCCTCGCGCTCGCGCTGGCGCTACAGCACGATCCCGACGTGCTGTTCCTCGACGAGCCGACGGCGGGCATGGACGCGTTCGGGCGACGCATCCTGTGGACCGAAGTGGAGCGGCTGCGCGACGCCGGCAAGACGATCGTGCTCACCACGCACTACATCGAGGAAGCGGAGCGGTTGTGCGACCGCATCTGCATGATCCAGCGCGGCGCGATCGTGGCGGACGGAACGCCCGCCGATCTCGTCGCGCGCTACGGCGGCGAGGCGTCGGTCACCATCGCCGCCGACGGCTTCACGCCCAGCGACGGCCTCGCGCACCTGGGCACGTGGACGAAGGCCGGCGCGCAGTGGAAGCTCGCGACGCGCGGCGAGCCCGGCCTCGCGCTGGCGGCGGTCGTCACGGAGGCGAACGCGATGGCCGCGAAGATCACTTCACTCGACATGCACCGGCCGACGCTCGAGGACGCGTTCATCGCGATCACCGGCGAGACCATCGAAGAAACGGGCTGACGATGCTGCGGATGTTCCTGGTGCAGACGAAGATGAACTTCGTGTGGTATTTCCGGCGCGACGGCGAGATGATGTTCTGGACGCTGGCGATGCCGGTGTTCTTCCTCGTGCTGTTCTCGTTCGCGTTCTCCACCGGTCCGAACTCCGGTTCGTCGTCGTTTCTCGTGCCCGGCATCATCGGCGCGCAGGTGCTGAGCTCGGGCTTTTGGGGCGTCGGCGTGATGCTGGCGACGTTCCGCGAGAAGCACCTGCTGCGGCGCGTCTACCTCACGCCGATGCCGCCCGCGGTGTTCTTCGCGTCGCTCGTCGTGTACCGCGTGGCGCTGCTCGTCGCGCAAGCGACGATCCTGGTGACCGTCGGCGCGCTGGTCTTCCACGTGCGCATCATCGGCAACCCGCTCGAGATCGTGGCGATCCTGCTGCTGGGCACGGCGACGTTCGTGTCGCTGGGCACCATCATCGGCGCGCTCGCGCGCACGACCGAAAGCGCGAACAACATCGCGTCGATCCTGACGGTGCCGCTCGCGTTTCTCTCGGACGCGTACGTTCCGATCGACCGTTTTCCGCACGCCGTGAGCTCGGCGCTGCGGCTGCTGCCGTCCACGCAGTTCATCGACACGTTCCGCGATGTGTCCGTCTACGGGCAGTCGCTGGCGCACTACGGCGCGTGGATCGCGCTGCTGGTGCTCTGGACGGTGGTCGGCACGGCGGTCAGCGCGCGCACGTTCCGCTGGGTGTGATGCCCGCGGCCGGCAGGCGGCGATGAAGCAGTCCGCGGCCGTCGTCATCGTCGGCGGGGGAGTGATCGGCGCGAGCGTTGCGTACCATCTGGCCTCGCGCGGCGTGCGGGACGTGCTCGTGATCGACCGTGCGCCGCGCCCGGGCGCGGGCAGCACCGGGCGCGCGACCGGCGGCTTTCGCGTGCAGTTCGCGACGGCGACGGAGGTGCGGCTGTCGCTGCTCGCGCGCGAAAAGCTACGCCGGTTCGCCGACGAGATAGGCGGCGACTGCGGCTACGTGCCGGCCGGCTATCTGTGGCTTGCCTTCGACGAGGCCGAGCTCGGCGTGCTGCGTGCGGCGCTGGCGGTGCAGCGCGCGAACGGCGTTGAGGACGCGGTCGAGGTGAACTGCGATGCGATCGCGCGGTTGAATCCCGCGCTCGGCCGCGACGGCATCGTCGGCGGCACGTACTGCGCGAGCGACGGCTTCATCCGCCCCCTCGGAATCCTCGACGGTTACCGGCGCGCGGCGGAACGCCATGGCGCGCGCTTCGTTTGGGATGCATCGGTCGTTGGCTTCCGGCGTGCGCGCGACGGACGTATCGTCGCGGTGCGCACGGCGCGCGACGAATTTGCGACGAACGCCGTCGTGAACACTGCGGGCGCATGGGCAGCGGAAATCGCGAGCCTCGCGGGTGCCATGCTACCCGTCACGCCGCTGCGGCGTCAAGTTGCCGCCACCGTTCCGACGGACGTGCTGCCCGCGACGATGCCGATGACGATCTACGCGCGCGACGGTTTTCACCTGCGTGTGCGCGACGGGCGCGTGCTGCTGCTCTTGCCGTCGCCGGGCGCGAGCGATCCGTTCGACGACACGGTGGATCCGGCGTGGGTCGACCGCGTCACACGCGTCGCGCGCGAACGCGTGCCGTGCCTGCACGACGTCGCGATCGATCGCGCGGCGTGCTGGGCGGGCTTGTACGAAATGTCACCCGACGGCCACGCGATCGTCGGCGCGGCGCCGGGTGTGCCGAATTTGTACTTCGCGAACGGCGCATCGGGTCACGGCGTGATGCACGCGCCCGCGCTCGGCCAGCTCGTCGCGGAGATCGTACTCGACGGCGCCGCGACGTCACTGGACGCATCCGCACTGCGGCCCGAACGTTTCGCGACACAGGGTTCGCCCGGCATGCAGGAGCTGTTGTAAGCGCGGCACTTCTTCGGCGGTTTTGGTCGCGGAATTCACGGCACCAAAGGTGAAGCCTTAAGCAAGGAGGGTTGTGGGATGCCGGTTTTCCGGATAGGCCGTTTGGGTGCCGGTGCGTTCCTCGTTGCCGCGTCGCTGTTCGGCGCGGTACCCGGCGGGGCGGCAGGCACCGCGACCTGGGTCAAGCTGACACCGAGCACGATCCCACCGCGGTACGGTGCGACGAGCATCGTCTATCGCGGCACGCGCGCGCTTCATCTCGAAACCGCCGATGCGGATCGCAGCTTCGTGCCGCAGGTGAAAAGCTCGCCGTTCCGCACCGGCACGATCGACGTCGATGTCGCCGCGAAACCGAACTCGACCGCGGACGCCACGGCGCGTGGATTCGCCGGCATCGTCTTTGGCGTGCGAAAAGACGGCGGCTTCGAGTGTTTCTACATTCGCACGAAGAACGGCCGTGCACTCGATCAGGAGCACCGGAACCACGCAACGCAATACGTCTCCGAGCCCGAATGGGGCTGGCGACGGCTGCGCACCACCTTTCCGTCACGGTACGAGTCGTACGTCGACCTGGTCCCCGGCGCTTGGACGCACCTGCATGTCGACGTCGGTTCACGCGTGGCGCGCCTCTACGTGAACCACGCCGCGCAGCCGACGCTCATCGCCGCGCGAATAATCGGCGGCCCGCCGTCGCCCGCGGGCGGGATCGGCCTGTTCTACGGTCCGCGGACGGAGGCGAACTTCGCACACCTCGTCGTCGTCCCCGACTAACGTCTGACGGGCGTCGTGTCATTCCGCATGCACTTTGGCTTCGCCGGCCGGGTGCGCGCGTCGCTGCAGTGAAGGGCGGCGAGAACATCGCTCTGTTCGGCGCGGGAAAGTGCCGGCATCGGTTTAGCCCTCCGCGTGAGAGCCTATGATCGCGCAGTTCGGGGCGGGCGTCAAGCCGCGCTAGCACGCAAGACGTTTTGCGATCCTCGGGACGACGATGCGTCGTCCCGAGGCGCGCGTGCTGCTACGGCTTGGTGGGCGTCGTGCCGCCGCTCGTGCCGCCCGACGTTCCGCCGCCGGTGGTCGTGGTGGTGGTTTGACCGTTCGTGGTCGATTGCGTGCCCGTCGCCCCGGTCGTCGAGCGCTGGTTCCACGGCTGCCACACGAACAGGCCGATCACGACGACGGCGATGACGATGACGGCGATGATGATGGGCGTGTTGTTGCCGGTGCTGGTGGAGGACGATTCGTTCATGTGCGCACTTTCAAGCGAAGAAGGCGATGTGGTGCTCGCTTACCCGTCGAACCGCTCGCTGTATCAAGCGAGCATGCGCGCGCCGCTCGCGAGCCGCTCGACGATCGTCACGTTCGCGAGCCCGCCGCCCTCACACATGGTCTGCAAACCGTAGCGCCCGCCGCGGCGGCGCAGCGCATGCAGCAGCGTCGTCATGAGCTTGGTTCCGGAGCTCCCGAGCGGGTGGCCGAGGGCAATGGCGCCGCCGTGCACGTTGAGCTTCGCAGGATCGGCCCCGGTCGTGCGCAGCCACGCCAGCGGCACCGGCGCGAACGCTTCGTTCACCTCGAACGCATCGATGTCGTCCGCGCTCAAGCCGGCTTTCGCGAGCGCGCGCTGCGTCGCGGGAATCGGCGCTTCGAGCATGATCACCGGGTCGTGGCCGAGCACGCTCATGTGCACGATGCGCGCGAGCGGCTGCGCGCTCAGCGCCGCGAGCCCGCGCTCGTTCGCGATCAGCACTGCGGACGCGCCGTCGCAGATCTGGCTGGAGCTCGCCGCGGTGACGCGGCCTTCGGGATGCAGCAGCTTCACCGACCGCATCGCGTCGAGCGTCGCGTCGAAGCGAATGCCTTCGTCGACCGCATGCGTCGCCGTCGAGCCGTCGGCGAGCGTTACCTCGACCGGCACGATCTCGTCGTCGAAATAGCCGGCTTGCGTGGCGGCGATCGCTTTGCGGTGGCTGTCGTAGCTGTATTCATCCAGCTCGTCGCGCGAGAGGTCGTACTTGCGCGCCATCATCTCGGCGCCGCTGAATTGACTGAACGCGACGCCGGGATAGCGTTCCTCCATCGCGGGGCTCATGTAGGTGCCGAAACCGTGTTGCGCGGGAAATGCCGTCGACGCGGTGATGGGCACGCGGGTCATGCTCTCGACGCCGCCCGCGATGACGACGTCCATCGTCCCCGACATCACCGCTTGCGCCGCGAAGTGCAGCGCTTGCTGCGACGAGCCGCATTGGCGGTCGATCGTCGTGCCGGGAACGCTTTCGGGGAGCGTCGACGCGAGCACGGCATTGCGCGCGACGTTCATCGCCTGCTGCCCGATCTGCACGACGCAGCCGAGGATGACGTCCTCGACCGCCGCCGGATCGGCGCCGGCGCGCGCGACGACCGCGTCGATGACGTGCGCGGCCAAGTCCGCCGGGTGCCACCCCGCGAGCTTGCCGCCCTTGCGCCCGCCCGCGGTTCGCGCGGCGGCGACGATGTATGCTTCCCGCATGGCGAGATCTACCGCGATCGGGCGCACGGACCTGCGCGGCGCGGAACCGCGCTGGGGCGCGCCGAAGCACGCCGCATGGAGGCGTTCGTCAAGCCGCAGGTCGGCGCCGGAGCCCACACGCTCGCCGCGCGCTGGTATCACGCGCCGGACGTCTTCGCAGCGGAGCACGAACGCATCTTCGCGCGCGACTGGGTCTGCGCCGGCAGAAGCGAGCAGCTCGAGCGCGCCGGCGACTTCGTGCTCGCGGAGGTCGCCGGCGAGAGCATCATCGTCACCCGCGGCGCGGACGGCGCGGTGCGCGCGTTCTACAACGTCTGCCGCCACCGCGGGACGCGGCTGTGCACGCAGCCGGCGGGCCGCTTCGCGGGCTCGATCCAGTGCCCGTATCACGCCTGGACGTACGCGCTCGACGGCACGCTGGTCGCGGCGCGCACGATGGCCGACGTCGAAGGTTTCGAGCGCGCGGACCATCCGCTGCGTGAAGCGCACGTCGCGGCGTTCGAAGGGTTCGTCTTCGTCTCGCTCGCCGCGCAGCCGCAGCCGTTCGCGGACGCGTTCGCACCGATCGCGGGGCGGTTTGCGCGCTGGCACGTCGGCGAGCTGCGCACGGCGCGCACGATCGCGTACGAGCTCGCGTGCAACTGGAAGCTGGTGTTCCAGAACTACTCGGAATGTTATCACTGCCCGCTGCTCCACCCGCAGCTCGACAAGCTATCGCCGTCCGACAGCGGCCGCAACGACCTGTGCGAAGGGCCGTTTCTGGGCGGCTACTCGGAGCTGCGGCACCGCGGCGGCGGCCTCACGACGACGGGCGCGTCGGCGCGCGCGCCGCTGGGCGAGGTCGACGGCGACGATCTCGACCGCGTGTACTACTACACGCTCTTTCCGTCGCTGCTGCTGAGCCTGCACCGCGACTACGTGATGGCGCACGTCGTGCAGCCGGTCGCGCCGGATCGCACCAAGGTCGCGTGCGTCTGGCTGTTCGATCCCGCCGCGATGGCCGAGTCGGATTTCGATCCGAGCGATGCGGTCGACTTCTGGGATCTCACCAACCGCCAGGACTGGGCGATCAACGAGCTCACGCAGCTCGGCACGGCCTCGCGCGCGTACGTGCCCGGACCGTACGCGAACGCCGAAGGTCTGCTGGCCGCGTTCGACCGGCATTATCTGGAGCAGATGCAATAGCGCCGCGCAACGTGCTCGTCGCCGGCGGAGCGGGCGGCGTGGGCGAAGGCATCGTGCGCGCGCTGCTCGCGTCGACCGATGTCACCGTGATCGTGACGTCGCGCGACCCCGCGCGGCTGTCGTTGCTCGCGTCCCGGCTCGGCGGCTACGCTGATGCGCGGCGGCTTATTGGCATCGTCGGAAACGCCGGCGACCCGAAGGGCGCGAGCGCGATCGCCGCGCGCGTGCGTGACGAGCTCGGCGGCGTGGACGTCGCGATCCCGTCGCTGGGCGGCTGGTGGGAAGGCGATCCGCTCGTCGAGATCGACATGACGACGTGGGACGCCGTGCGCACCGAGATGCTCGACACGCACGTCGCGTTCGCCCGCACGTTCGTCCCGGAACTGCTGCGGCGCGCGGGCGGCTGGTATCTGAGCATCGGCGGCGGTGCGGCGCTGCAGCCGATCCGCAACGCGAGCATCGTCTCCATTGCTGCGGCTGCGCAGCTCATGCTGACACGTTCGCTGGCGCTGGAGCTCGCCGGTCGCGACGCGCGCATCAACGAGCTAGTCGTCAACGGCCCGGTGCGCACGCGCGACTCCGACGCGTTCGCGCGCCCGAGCTGGATCACAGCGGATGAGGTGGGCGGCGTCGTGGCGGAGTTGCTTACCACCGGAACGTCGGCCTGGCCCGCCTGGCGCACGGACGGGCCGCTGATGATCATGGATCCGCTGTCGCGGCCGCGCTGAGCGCGAGCACGGCGAACGTCGCGAGCCAGTGCTCGCCCATGTAGTCCGTCGCTACGTGCGGCAGGCTGGCGTTCAGATGTGTGTCCGCGGCGGCGAGCATCGGCCCGCGGCGCGCATCGTTCGCGTCCAGCGCCTGCGCGATCGAGCGCAAGCACCACGCGCGGCTCAAGTTGAGGCCGTCGAGGTGCGCGATCCGGCCGTCGGTGCGATCGCTCACGGTTGCGGGAACGAACAGCGTTGCCGGCTCGCGGTGCTCTAGACGGGGTAGAAAGCGCCGCAGCCACGCCGCATAGTCGTGCTCCCGCAAGACGCGCCGCATGCATTCCGCTTCGACGAGCGCCGGCGACAGAAAGTCCTCGCCTCCCGGCTCCCATGCCTGGCAGTCAACGTCGCCGGCGAACCAGGCCCGCGCCTTGTCGCGCGCGACGCCGAGCAGCGAGTCGTCGCGGCACTGAGCAGCATATTCCAGCGCCAGCGCGAGCGCGAACGCGCTGTTGGCGTGCGTCCCGGCGCGCACGGGATACGTCGCGTTCGGCAAGTAGCGCTCGAACCGCCGCGCGAACGCGCGCGCGAGCGGCGCGAGCGTCTCCGCACGCCGGCGCCCCGCGTCGCTCGCGTGCCGCGTCAGCTCGGCTTGCAGCATCAACAGCCACGCCCACCCGTACGGGCGCTCGAACGTCGCGCGCTCCGGCGCGCCCAGGTACGCGAGCTCGCCGGCGACGTTCTCCGGCGTGAGGTGCGCATCGAGCAGGGCGCCGATCTGCCCGGCTGCGGGCAGCTGCGGAAACGTGCGCAGCAGCGTGCACAGCAGCCAGCAGCCGTGCACGCACGAGTGCCAGTCGAAGCTGCCGTAGAAGATGGGATGCAGCGCGCGCGGGCCGCGCACGTCGTCCGGCCCGCGCAGCACGTGGTCGAGCTTGTTCGGATACTCGCGCGTGGCGTGGCCGAGCGCGAGCGCGGCGAAGCGCGACGCGAGCTGCGGTGTCAGATCGACCATTGGTACGCATTCCACCACGGTGCGGCGACGGGGCCGGGATCGTACCCGTGCAGATCGTCGTTGAACACCGAGACGCGGCGCTGCCGAAACAGTGGGATGAACGGGACCGTGTCATGCACGCGGCGGCCGATCGCGCGGTAGATCGCGGCGCGCTTGCGCGGGTCGTCCGTTGCGAGACCCGCGCGTTCCAGCGCGTCAATGGCGGGATCGCACGTGCGGGACTCGTTCTCGCCCTTGGGCGCGAAGTTCGCGCATGTCAGCGTGCTGGTGCTGTCCGGATCGTACGGCAGCGTATTCGCGAAGACGGCCAGATCGAAGCGCCCGTTTACGATGGGGCCGTCGAACGCGTAGATCCCCTTGTACGGATACGGTTTGATCGTCAGCTCGATCCCGACCGCGCGCAGCATCTGCTGGAGCTGCACCGCATACGCCGGGCCGCGGCCCGTGGGCTCGATGACCATGACGAGCTCCAGCCGCTTGCCGTTCTTCTCGCGGATGCCGTCGGTGCCGGTGCGCCAGCCGGCCCGCTCGAGGAAGGCGCGGGCGGCCGCGGGGTCGTGCGGGTACACCGGATTGTTTGCGAACCCGAGTGACGCCGGCGGCACGATGTCGTGCGCCGGCAGCGCCGTGCGGAACGTCAGTTTGTCGATGAGCACGGAGTAGTCGATCGCGCGCGCGATCGCGCGGCGCACCTCGGCGCCGCGCAAAGCGAACCGCGCGTCGTCGAGCATGAGGATCTCCTGCGAGTTCCAGTCGGTGAGCATCGCGCGCAGGCCGGGCGTGGCGCGGAACAGGTCGTACAGCAGCGGGTTGGATGTCACGGGCATGTCGGCTTCGTGCGTGCGCAGCGCCGTCGCGATCGTGTTCATGTCCGGCAGGATCGACAGCTCGACGCGGTCGAGCTTCGGCCTGCCCTTGAAGTACCGCTCGTTGGCCGCCAGCGTGATGCGCCGCCCGCGGTCCCACGCGACGAACCGGAACGGCCCCGTGCCGACGGGATGCGCGTTGAACGGCACGTCGTTGATCTCCGGTGCGCCGCGCAGCAGATGCTCGGGCACCACCGGCTTCGCGCCCTCCTGCAGCGTCGTGAAGAACTGCGTGACGAACGGCGGATCACGGCGTTTGAGGTGCACCACGACGGTGCGGTCGTCCGGCGTGTCGATCCGCGCGACGTGATCGTAGCCTTCGCGGTGCAGCACGTTGTTGCGCGGGTTCATGATGACGCGCCAGGAAAAGGCCACGTCGCGGGACGTGAGTGGCACGCCGTCGTGCCAGCGCACGCCGCCGCGCAAGCGATACGTGTACGTCTTGCCGTCGCGCGAGATGCCGCCGTTCCCTAGCGAGGGGACGTCCGTCGCAAGATCGCCCACCGGCGTGCCGCGCGCATCGGCGATCACCAGGTATGAAAAGATCAGCGAGGACAGATCGTAGCTCAGGTCCATCGTGGACAGCAGCGGGTTGAGGCTGTCGGGGTCCGCGACGTCGGCGAGCCGCAGCACGCCGGGCTTCGTCCACGGATGCCGCCCGCCGTCGGAGACGGAGCCGGCGTGCACGCAGCCCGACAGCACGGCGAGCACCGCGGCCGCCGCTGCAACCACGTGCGGGCGGCGGCGAACATTTCGTGCGGTCACCGCGTGCGCAGCCGCTTGCGGTAGCGCGCGGGCGTCGTGCCGGTGTGCGCGCTGAACACGCGCGTGAGATGGCTCTGGTCGGCGAAGCCGCACGCCGCCGCGACGTCCGCCAGCGGCGCGTCCTCGCCGGCCAACAGCCGGCACGCGTGCTGCACGCGCAGCGCCGCGACGTCCTCGCCGATCGAACGGCCGCGAAAGCGCCGGTAGACGCGCGTCAGGTGCGCCGGATGCACCGCGGCGTCCGCCGCCAGCGCGCGCAGCTCGACGTGCGCCGCGAACTCCGCGCCGACGCGCTCCGCCACACGCGTGCACCACGCCGGCTCCG
This sequence comes from Vulcanimicrobiota bacterium, assembly GCA_963723635.1. Classification (GTDB taxonomy): domain Bacteria; phylum Vulcanimicrobiota; class Vulcanimicrobiia; order Vulcanimicrobiales; family Vulcanimicrobiaceae; genus Vulcanimicrobium. The sequence goes on from CAVRRP010000020.1 coordinate 128,458, forward strand.
CGTCGAGATCGCGCCGCATCGTGTCGACGTGGCCGCACAGCTCGTACAGCAGCGACTCCACCGCGAGCGCCGACTCCGGATCGCGATCGCGGAACAGGCCGTGGAGGCGCGTCGCGAGCCACACGGTGTCGCCGCCGGAGATGTCGGAAATGCGCGTGCGCGGCGCGCCTTGCGCTTCGATCGCTGCCTGCCATGCGGGCCCGAGCTCGACGATGAAGAACAGGGCGCCGCGCGCGCCGACCGTATCCCAGTGCGATGCGTGCGCCGGCCGGTACACGATGGTCTGCGGCGAGAACACGATCTTCTCGCCGTGCGCCGACTCCTCGTAGTCACCGCTGAGCAGCAGGCAGAAGTGCGGCACGGCATGCGTGTGCTCGGGCATCGTCCGCGGGTGCGGGTGGTGCACCTCGGACAGCAGGGCATCGGCGATCGCGAAGGTCGCCGCGTCGCCGTAGAACGTTCCGGCCGTCAATTCGACCATGGTACCGTCAGCATGCGGATGCTGCGATCGTTCAAGAAAAATGCGCGCCGTTCCGGCATACTGCGGACATGCGCTGGTGGGCATCGCTCCTGATCGTGCTCGGTTTGATCGTGTTCGGCGTCGCCGGGCACCTCCCGCGCGCATCCGCCGCGGCGGACGCGCAGCTCGCGTACACGTCCGACGGCAAGATCGTGTTTCCGAAGGCCTACCGCAGCTGGGTCTACCTGACCACCGGCCTCGCGATGTCGTACTCGCCGCGCACGCAGCCAAACGGCCAGCCGTTCTTCGACAACGTGTTCGTCACGCCGGCGGCGTACCGCGCGTTCGTCGACACGGGACACTGGCCCGACAAGACGATGTTCGTGATCGAGGTGCGCGCGAGCCGCGACAAGGGTTCGATCAACAAGAGCGGCCGCTTCCAGGGCGACGTCGCGGGCTACGACGTCGAAGTGCGCGACGACGCGCGCTTCCCGGACGAGAAGTGGAAGTGGCTTGCGTTCGCCGCGCCCGACAAGGCCGGCGCGGTTGCGCCCACGCAGGCGTTTCCCAAGACGGCCGCGTGCTTTCAATGCCATAACGCGAACGCCGCCGTCGACAAATCGTTCGTGCAGTTCTACCCGACGCTGCTGCCGATCGCGCGCGCGAAAGGCACGCTCAACGCAGCGTACGTCGCCGCGGAAAAAGCCGGCGGCTCGTAGCGTCAGCGCCGCACGAGCCCGAACGAGAGCGCGCGCGAGGCGTCGGCGCGGCGGTACGAGCCCACGCTGAGCGCGTAGCGCGCGCCGAGCGGGACGCGCACGCTGCCTTCCAGCGCGCCGCCGCGCAGCAGCAGGTCGAAGCGCGTCGGCGCGTCCCACGTCAGCCACACGATGTCGCGGTCGAACCGGCTCGTCGTCGCGATCGCCTGCGGCGGGGCGCCGGGATACGGCGCGAGCACCGGCGTGTCGAACCGGTCGCCGTCGCGCAGCGACCACGCGCGCAGCGACACGCGCGGCGCGATCTCCCAGCCGAGCGCTGCCGCGAAGCCTCGGTTCACCGCGGTCGGTTCGTTATCGCCTTCGGTGTACGCGACCAGCTCGGCGCGCAGCCGCCGGCGGTCCGTGTACGCGAGGGCCGCCTCGCCCAGCGACGCGCGCGCGATGCCGAAGCCCGGCGTGCCCAGCGTCGACGCGCCGCTGCCGAGGTGCAGCGTCCAGTTCGCGCTTAGCGGCGTGTCGAGCGCGAGCGACGGCAGCACGGCGAACGCGGCGTGCGAGCCCGCCTCGTAGAGCCGCTCGTCGCCGTACGCGAACGCGACCGCGGCGGTCACGCGCGTGACGCTGCCGCGCGTCGTGCCGAGCACGAGCGCGGCGTCGTGGTGCTCCGCGGTGACGTCCGCGAGCGTGCCGCGCTCGTCGCGCCAGCGCGCGCGGAGCGCGATCGCGTTCGGTCCGCGTCCGGACACGTCGAACGACGCGTCGGCGACGCTGCCGTCGTCGCGCGTCGCGGCGTCGGCGTCGTTCGCGGTCAGCCCGAAGCGCGCGGCCAGATCGAACGTGCGCGTCGCTGCGTGCAGCTCCGTTCCGGCGCCTGCATAATGCGCGCCGGGCGCGCTGCCGGCGAGCGCGACGAGGCTCGCGCTGACCGGGCCGAACGCACCGTTCGCGCGCGCGGCGAGCAGCCGCCGAGCCCCGTCGGGGTCCCACGACGTCGCCGCGAGCACGACGGGATTGCGCCCGATCTCGATCGCGCCGTCGTCGTTGGCAACGCGCAGCGCGTCCTGGCGGTCGAACAGGCGTGCATCGACGATGCCGCCGCCGGCGCGGTCGCCGTACCAGGGCGCTTGGAGCGCGCCGCGCACGTCGAGCGCGCCGAACGCATGGGCGGGCAGCAGGCTCGTCGCGTCGCCGCCGTCGCCGCGGCGGTAGAACGCCAGCCCCTCGACGGAGGTGACGCCGCGCCCGCGCGCCAGCCACCGGTCGGAGATCGAGTCCGGGAACGCGATGCGATACGGGAGCACCGATCCGACCGCGCTCAGATCGCCGGCCGGCAGTGCCGCGACGTCGGCTACGGACGGGAGCAGATCGGCCGCCCGGTGCCGCCGCACGATCGCGGCGAGGGGCGCGTCGCCCGCCGGCACCGCGATCCGCAGCGCATCGGCGTCGTCGGCGGTGACGACGACCGCAGCCGGCCGCACCGGCGTCGTGAGCGCGAAGGTGCCGTCGGCGGCGCTGCGGTCGCGGCCGAGCACCGTCCCCCGCGCGTCGACCGCCGCGACGGCGGCGCCTGCGACGACCGCGCCGTCCTGGTCGCGCAGTGCGCCGACCAGCAGCTCGTCCGCTTGCGCCGGGAGCGCCGCCGCGATGAGGGCGCCGAGGAGGACGACCTTCAGGAAGCCTTCACGTCCGTGGCGTAGGGTGGTCCTCATGAGGCAGTTCCTGCGCTGGACGACGGCCGCGGTGCTCGCGCTCGGCGCGTGCGCGGGTGCGGCCATGGGCGCGGACCTGCTCCTGGACGATCCCGCCTCGCTCGTCCCGAGCGCCCCGCCCGCGCTGCTCGGGCCCATCACCGAAAGCGGCCGCACGGGCTGGGACTGCGCTCCCGAGCACGCCGCGACCGCGCGGACGGCGACCGGCGTCGGCCTGCCGCGCGACTGACGTGACACCACGGGTGGCGGTGATCGCGGCGCTGCTGGTGCTCGCCGTCGACTCCGCGCCGGCGACGGCGCAGACCTATTCCCGGCCGTCGGCCGCGCCGCGCGCGACCGATGCCGCGTCGCTCGCCGCGCCGGCGCGGCAGCGCGAAGTCCACGAGCGCTTCGCGCGCGGCGTCGCCGCCGAGGAGCGCGGCGACTGGAGCGCCGCCGCGGCCGAGTTCCGCCGGGTCGTCGCGCTGGATCCGCCCGAGCCGAAGGGGTCGTCGGCGCGCTACGACCTCGCCATCGCGGAGAGCCGGCTCGGCCGGGACGACGTCGCGGCCGGGCTCCTGGAAGAGGCGCTCCATCGCGATCCCGGTTTCGCGGCGGCAGCCGCGAACCTCGTCGCGATCCAGCTGCGGCGCGGCGACGTGGCCGGAGCGCGCGCCGCCGCCGAGCGCTACCGCAAGATCGCGCCCGACGCGTTGCTGGCGCGGTACGGCGACGGTCTCGCGGCGCTGCGCGCCGGCGACCTCGCCGCCGCGCGCGCCGACTTCCGCGCGCTGATCGACGCCGATCCGGCCTACGCCGTCGCGCACTACGACCTCGCGCTCGTCGAGCTGCGCGCCGGCCGCGACGACGCCGCGCGCGCGGAGCTGGATCGCGCGCTCGCGCTGTCGCCCGCCTACGCCCGGGCGCGCTTTGCGCTCGGCACGGTCCTGATGCGCGGCGGCCAGCGCGCCGACGCGCGCGTCGCCTTCGACCGCTGCGCGCGCGACGCTGCCGATCCCGCGCTGCGCGCGCTGGCGATCGACCTGCGCGACCGGCTGTAGCAGACCGCTAGCCGCGCCGCGCCGCGGCGCGCAGGTCGGCGAGCAGCTCGCCGTCGGCCGCCGGCGACAGCATCACCACCCGCGCCGGGAGTCCCTGCGCGTCGAGCACGTAAGCGAACGCGCCGTGGAACGTGCCGTCCAGCCGCGGTACGTTGAAGGCGTCGAGCAGGCGCCGCACGTCGGACGGTTTGCCGCTCGCCCAGCGCCAGCGTGAAGCGTCGGCCCCAAACGCGCGGGCGCGGTTGCCCATCACGATCGGCGGATCGTTGTCGGGATCGAGCGTCACCGTGAGCAGCCGCGCGTCGACGCGCCCGCGCGCGAGCTTGTCCGCGAGCCGCGCGAACAGCGCTTCGGCGATCGGGCACGCGTCGCCGCAGCGCGTTGCAATGAAGATCACCGCGGTCGGCCGGTGCAGGTCGCGCAGCGTGAACAGCGTGCCGTTCTGGTCGATCAGCGGGACGTCGCGCGCGTCGTGCGAGCCCCCCGCGAACGCGGGCGCGCCGCCGGCCGCGACGGATGCCGCAACGGCGAGCGCCGCGGCAACCGCCGGCGAGCGCCGCAAGACCGTGCGAACCATGGACCACATGCTGCAGCCACGGTAGGCGGGGCGGTTGAGACGCGGATGAAGCGGCGTCGCGGCGCGTTTCAGACACTTTTCACACAACGGTGCCGCCGCGCGGTGCGGCGAAGCGACGCCCCGTGCGCATCCTCGTGATCGAAGATCAGCGCGAGATCGCCGACGCCATCCGTGCGATGCTCGAACGCCGCAAGTATGCCGTCGACGTCGCGAGCGACGGCGAGAGCGGCTACGACTTGCTGCTGCGCGGCACGTACGACGCCGCGGTGATCGACGTGGTGCTGCCCGGACGCGACGGCTTCGCGATCTGCCGCGACGCGCGCGCGGAAGGCGTCACGACGCCGGTGCTGTTCCTCACCGCGCGCGACGCCGTCGAGGACCGCGTGCGCGGGCTCGACGCGGGCGCCGACGACTACCTGGTCAAGCCGTTCGTCGAGGACGAGCTCGCCGCGCGCGTGCGCGCGCTCCTGCGCCGCGGTTCACTGCCCATCCACGCGACGCTCGAAGTCGGCGACCTCGTCGTCGACCGCGGCGCGCGCTCGGTGCGCGTCGCCGGGCGCGACGTCGCGCTCGGGGCGACGGAGTTCCGGCTGCTGGAATATCTCGCCGCCAATGCGGGGATCGCGGTGACGCGCGCGCAGATCCTCGAGCGCGTGTGGGGCGACGACTTCGACGGCTCGAGCAACGTGGTCGACGTGTACATCTCGTCGGTGCGCAAGAAGCTCGCCGCGGTGGGCGCGCGCGACCGCATCGGGACCGTGTGGGGGGTCGGCTACTCATTGCACGCGTAGTCGCGCGCCTCTGCGCGTCGTATCTCGCGATCCTCGTCGTCGTGCTGATCGTGCTGGACGGCGCGGCGTTCTGGTATCTCGCGGGCCGCGAGCACGACCTCGTCGAGCCGGTGCTCGGCACGCCGGAGGGGAGCGCGGTCTACGCCGCGGCGCTGCGCAAGATCGCGCTGGGCCTCGCGCTACTCGATCTCCCGCTGCTGCTGATCGCGGGTGCGGCGTCGTACGCGCTCGCGGCGATCTCGGTGCGCCCGCTGGTCGCCGCGCGCGAGCGCGAGGCGCGCTTCGCGGCCGAAGCGGCGCACGAGCTGCGCACGCCGCTCGCGCGCATCGCGTCGGTCGCGCAGAGCGCGCGCGGCGGCAGCGACGCGGTGCGCGATGACGCGCTCGGGCGCATCGCCGCGACCGCCGTCGAAGCGTCGGCGACGATCGGCGATCTGCTCGCGCTCGTGCGCGAGGAGCGCGTCGCGCCGCGCCTGTCCGAACCGGTCGATCTGGGGACGCTCGCGCGCTCCGCCGTCGACGGCGCGCCGCGCGACGGGCTGCGCCGCGACGTCGAGGTGACGAACGACAGCTGGGTCGAAGGCGACGAGCGGCGGTTGCGGCGGCTGGTGGAGAACTTGCTCGAGAACGCGTCGCGCCACGCGCGCACGGCCGTGCGTGTGCGCGTGCAGCCCGACGGCCCGCGCGTGGCGCTCAGCGTCGAGGACGACGGCCCCGGCGTGCCGCCCGAGCTGCGCGAACGGATCTTCGAACGCTTCGTGCGCGCGGACGACGACGAGCGCGGCAGCGGGCTGGGCCTGGCGATCTGCCGCGCGATCGCGCGCGCGCACGGCGGCGACGTCGTGCTCGAAGAGCGCAACCGTTTCGTCGCGCGCCTGCCGAAGTTCGAGCCGACGTGAAAGCTTTCTGAAGCGGGCGAGGGCGCGGCTTCATCGCGCTCTCACGCGCCGCCGCGACGATGCGCTGGTGCGAAGCTCCATCCATTCGCTCCTCCTGATCGCGGCGCTCGCCGGTTGCACCAACGGTGCGCCGCCGGCCGGCGCCGCGAGCACCGCCGCGGCCGGCACGACGATCGACGTATCCCTGACGTCGGCGCCTGCCGCCGCGACGGCCTACGGGGGCGGCGGCGGGTTCGCACCGCTGGTCACGACGGTCGCGCTCGGCACCACCGTGCGGTTCGTCAACGTCGACTCGTTCGCGCACACCGCGACGTCGCTGGACGGCACGTCGTTTCCCTCGGCGTCGCCGTTCAGCGGTTCGGCGCAGAGCACGTCGGGCAACACGCTGTCCGGCGGCTGGAGCAGCGGTACGCTCGGCGCGGGCACCACCTCGCAGGTGCTGCTCGCGGACAAGCCCGGCACGTACTTGTACGGCTGTTTCTTCCACTACGCCGCGCCGATGCGCGGAGCGATCGTTGTCAAATAAGCAGGCAGCGCTCGCCGCATTCGCGGCTGCGATCGCGCTCGCGTGCGTTGCCGCGCCGCAGCCCGCGCGCGCCGTGCCGCTGTTCGCGCAGCGCTACAACCTCCAGTGCGGCGCATGTCATTCCGTGCTGCCGGAGCTCAACCAGTTCGGCAACGACTTTCGCAACCGCGGGTATCGCATCGACGGCGCGCCCAAGCACGGCACGACGATCGTGGCGCTGCGCGAGCAAGTGGGCTACGCGGAAACGCCGACCGACGGTACGACGCGCAAGATCGTCCCCGCCGGCGCCGCGCTGGGTGCGGCCGAAATCGGCCAGGTCGAAGCGTTCGTGCACGAGACGCTCGGCAGCGAGGGCAGCTCCGCGTCGCTGTTCCTCGGCTATCTCGCGTACGGCAACGCGCACACCGGCATGCTGTACCGTGCCGGACTGTTCGAGCTGCCGCTGGTGCATTCGCCCGCGCAGCGCAACGACACGCTGACGACGTACGGCTACGAGGGCACGCTCACCGGCTTGAACGACTTGACGCTCGCGACGCCGCGCTGGGGATTCGAAGCGGAACGCAACGTGGGCGCCGGGCGCATCGCGGCGACGCTGGCGTTCGGCAACGCGACGGGCTCCGCGTACGGCGGCAAGCCGGTGGAAACCGGCCGCAGCGAATCGTTCGCCGCGCCGGAGCTCGGCGTGTACGCGCGCTTTCCGCTGTCGGACGACCTGCGCGTGGGCATCGATGCGCTCGCGGGGTCGCGGCGGATCGGCGTGCTCGGCCGGCCGGCGTTCGACGATCCGTACCACCGCGTCGGCGTGTCGCTCGACGCTCGCCGCGGGCGGCTCGAACTGCTCGCCGAGCAATGGGTCGGGCACGATACCGACGCCGACGGGTCGGGCGGGGCGCTCGACTCGCGCGGCGGATACACGCGCTTGCGTTGGCGCTTGGGCTCGCATGCGTACCTCGGCGTGCGCGAGGACGCAGCGGCGGCGCCGGACGCGTCGCGCTCGCTGCTGTGGTTTGCCGAAGCGCACGTGACCCCGCACGCGCGGGTGCTGATCCAGCAGCGCCGGCCGATCCCCGGCGGCCCGACCTCGTTGGAAGGCGCGCTGACGATCGGGGTCCCCTGGCCGCGCGGGCGCTGAACCGCCGGGGGGACGAATCATCCCCCATGCTCGCCACGACATCGTATCGTTACATCCTGGTCGAAGCCGAAGGCACGGTCGGCGTCGTCACGCTGAACCGGCCGGAGAAGCGCAACGCGCTCTCGCTGGACGTCATGCGCGAGCTGATTGCGGCGTTCGAAGCGATCGGCGCGGACCGTTCGATGAAGGTTGCGATCCTGCGCGGGCTCGGGCCGGTGTTCAGCGCCGGGCACGATCTGCGCGAGATGCTCGAGCGCAGCGTGGAGGAGTACCGCCTGACGTTCGACACGTGCGTGCGCCTCATGGAGACGATCCAGGCGATCCCGCAGCCGGTGATCGCCGAGGTGGCGGGAATCGCGACCGCGGCGGGCTGTCAGCTCGTCGCGACGTGCGATCTCGCGATCGCGTCGAGCGCCGCGAAGTTCGCGACGCCGGGCGTGAAGATCGGGCTGTTCTGCACGACGCCGATGGTCGCCCTGACGCGCGCGATCGGCCGCAAGCGCGCGATGGAGATGCTGCTCACGGGCGAGTTCGTCGATGCCGCTACCGCGGCCGAGTGGGGGCTGATCAACCGCGTCGTCGCGCCGGACGAACTGGAAAGCGCGACCCGCGCGCTGGCCGAGCAGATCGCATCCGCCGCCGGCTTCGTGATCGGTTTGGGGAAGGCGGCGTTCTACGCGCAGATCGATCTCGACCAGCCCAAAGCGTACGCGTACGCCAAAGAGGTCATGTCGATGAACGCTCTTGCCGAAGATGCTCAAGAAGGCATGGGTGCGTTCGTCGGCAAGCGTGCGCCGGCGTGGCGCACCTAATGCAATTGCATTACGGATTCTTGCGGAGATAGTTAAGGACTCTTAACCGGGAAGAAAGAGCTCCGCGACAGGATTCAGAACCTCGATTTCCAATCAACCGTGCGTCAGGTGTGTGGGCAGCGTCTCCGGACGCGTACGATCGTCGCCCACACCCGGTAGTAGGGCAACCTGCTACGCGACGGCACAAGACCCGCTTCACGGCGGGTCTTGTTGTTTCTCGGCGAAGACGCGGGCCGTGATCCTCGACAAGCTCAGGACAGGCTCTATCGTCGTCTGCTGTTGGCCGTGCTCGCGATCGGCTTGCTCGCATGTCTGTACGTCGGCGTGCGCCGCGAACGGCACGAACACCGCGCCAACCGGGTGGAGATCGTGATGGACGACGCGGACTTCGCGTCGCTCGCGCGCTCGTACGCGTACGATCAGCGCGCGTTTCTGATCGCGCTGCGCCGCGCGGGGCTGACGTCGCTTGCGGTGCAGGAAGAGCTCGGCGGTCAAATCGCCGCGTCGTCCAACGCGGCCGTCTACTCGGGCACGGCGCTGCTCGCTCAGTCGAAGCTGTTCGGCTTTCGCGATCCGGTGTTCGCGCGGCTGGCGGCGCACGGCGTGCGCAACGATGAAGTCTATCTCATCGCGTACGATGCGGCCGACTGCGCAGCGCTACGCGCGCCAGCTCGCGCTCAAGTTCGCGCCGCAATCGGTGCGCGTGCTGCACGCGCGGAGTCCCGACGGTCTTCGCGATCCGCACGCAAGCGGACTACTTCGCGTCGGTCGGATTCGGGCTTCCGGCCGAGCGCGTCGACGCTGGCGCGCGAGCTCGGCCTGCACCTCGTGCCGCGGCTGCAGAACGACGAGCGTTTCCGCGGGCCGCAGATCGACGCGCTCGTGCGCGACGCGGCGTTGCGGCACGACGCGCACACGGTCGATCTTCTTCGGCTTGCGCAATGCGGTGCTGGGCTATCCCGATAACATCGACGCGACGGCGAACGCGCTGCGCGACGCGAAGCTCGACTTCGGCACGATCGAGACGTACGACGTCAAGCAGAACCAAGCCGGCAGCGAGTCGCTCGCGCGCGACCTGCCGGACCGCACGGTGCGCGTGCAGGCGATCGCGAAGGCCGAACAGGACAAGCTGCGGCCCGAAGAGATCGTGCAGCGCTACGATCTGGGCGTGCGCGAGCGCAACGTGCGCGTGGTCTACCTGCGGCCGTTCGCGCACCAGTGGGGCGACCGTTCCATTCAGGCGACCAACGTCGAGCTCGTGCGCCAGATCGCGCAGAGCGCCCGCGCCGCGGGGCTGCGGGTCGGGACCGCGTCGCCGTTCGACCGCTTCGTCACGCGGCCGTGGGAGATCGCGCTCGCCTCGCTGGCCGTGCCGGCGATCTTGCTGTTGCTGCTGGCGGAGTTCGGGCTGGGCGACCTGCGCTGGCTGATCGCGTTCGTCGTCGTCGACGTCGTGCTCGTGCTGGCGGGTTTCGCCGTGCATCACGACATGGCGGTGCGCAAGCTGCTCGCGCTGGTTGCGGGGATCGCCTTCCCGGTCGCGGGCTTTGCCGCCATCGCGCCGGCGTTCCGCGCGCCGCGCGCGCCGTCGACCGGTGCGGCGATTCTCGACGGGATTCGCGTCGTCGTCATCGCAACGCTCGTGACGCTGTGCGGCGCGCTGGTCGTCGTCGGGTTGCTGTCGACGCCGCTGACGATGCTGGAGATCGACCGCTTCAGCGGCGTGCGGCTCGTGCTCGTCGTGCCCGCGCTGCTGTGCCTCCTGCTCTATCTGTTCACGCGGCGCTGGGGCTCGGCGCTCTCGCCCGCGTCGCTGGGCGAAGCGCCGGTGAACGTGCTGCAGATCGTCGCCGCCGCCGTGCTGCTCGGCGCAGGCTATCTCGTGCTCGCGCGCAGCGGCAACCAGAGCGACATCGCGCCGTCCGCGTTCGAGCTCGCGCTGCGCGCGCACCTCACGACGCTGCTGCAAGTGCGGCCGCGGTTCAAGGAGTTCGTGCTCGGGTTTCCGGCGCTGATGCTGGTGCCGGCGCTCGTTCCCTCGGACCGCGCGCGCTGGGGCTGGCTGTTCGCGCTCGCGATCGGGGTCGGGCTGGGCGACGTCGTCGACACGTTCTCGCACCTGCACACCGCGCTGGGCGTCTCGCTGCTGCGCCTGGTCAACGGCGCGGTGATCGGCATCGTCATCGGCGCGATCGCGATCGCGGCGTACCGCCGTTTCCGCAAGCCGGACGCCGTGCAAACGCCGTGACGTCCGCGGTGCGCGCGCGTTCGGGTGGCGACACGCGCTTTCTGCTCAGCGGGTACTACGGGTTCGGCAACCTCGGCGACGAGGCGCTCTTGCAGATGATCGTCGAGCAGCTGCGCGCGCGCTGGCCGGCGTGCGCGGTCGACGTGCTGTCCGGCGATCCGGCCGCGACCGCGCGCGCGTACGGCGTCGACGCGACGCCGCGCATGGACCTCGCGCGCGTGCGCAGCGCGATCGAGGCGGCGGACGTCGTGCTGTCCGGCGGCGGCGGGCTGCTGCAGAACGTCACCAGCCTCAAGAGCCTGCTCTACTACAGCGGCGTGATCCGCTCCGCGATCCGCGCCGGCAAGCCGACGATGGTGTTCGCGCAGTCGATCGGCCCGCTCGACTTCTGGGGCCGCGCGATGGTGCGCAACTTCTGCAAGGGCCTGCGGGCCGCGACGGTGCGCGACGAGCGCTCGTGCTCGCTGCTGCGGTCGCTGCTGCCCGACGTCCCGGTCGAGCGCACCGCGGACCCGGTGTTCTTGTTCGAGCCCGGCGGCGAGCCGCTCGATCTCGCCGCCGAAGGACTCGCCGGCGACGATGCGCCGCTGGTCGTCGTGTCGGTGCGCAAGTGGCAAGCCGCGGACGCGACGGCGCAGGCGATGGCCAACGCCGTCGATCACCTGGCGGCCCGGTACGGTGCGCGCGTCGCGTTTCTGCCGCTCGGCGGCCCGCCCGACGCCGAGATCGCGACGACGATCATCCGGCGCTGCGGGTCGACCCCGGTGCTGCTCCCCGACTATCCCCTCGGCCAAGCGGCGCAGGTGATCGGCCGCGCGTCGCTCGTGATCGGAATGCGCCTGCACGCGCTCGTCATCGCGGCGCGCCTCGGCGTTCCGTTTCTGGCGCTGCCGTACGATCCGAAAGTGACGGCGCTGCTCGAAGATCTGCGGTATCCGGCCGGACCGCTGTTCGTGCCGGGCCGGCCGCTGCCGCCGGGCGACGAGATCGCGCGCCGTCTCGACGACGCATGGGCGCGGCGCGCCGAGCTGGCCGCGCACTTGGCGGGCGTGCGAGCCGAGATCGAACAGCTCGCGGAACGCAACTTCGACGTGCTGGACGAGCTGGTGTCGGGACGGCTCGCGCGCGGCGCAAAAGCGAACGATTCGGCCGAAGGCTGAACCCGCCCGGCGCGCGAACGGCCCGAGTCCGATGGCGCGGCAGACCCTGATCCTCGGTCGTCTGTTCGACATTCGCGTCGGCGTCCACGTTTCGTGGCTCGCCGTTTACGCGTTCATGTCGATCGCGCTCGCGCGCGGTCTCACGACGCTGCCGCGCGGCGAAGCGTACGCGTTCGGCGCGGCGTGCGCGCTCGTGCTTTTCGCAAGCGTCGTCGGTCACGAGCTCGCGCACGCGCTGGTCGCGCGCCGCTTCGGCGTGCGCACGAGCGCGATCACGCTGTTCTTGTTCGGCGGCGTCGCGACGCTCGAAGAAGAGCCGTCGTCGCCGAAGGCGGACGCGCTCGTCGCGCTCGCCGGACCGGCGTTCAGCGCAGCGCTCGCGCTCGTCGCGTTCGCGCTGCTGTTGGCGGTCGACCGGTTCGTGCCGGGCCGCTTCGGGACGGCGCTCGGCTACCTCGGAACGTACGTCATGCTCGCGAATGCGGTGCTCGCGGTGTTCAACATCGTGCCGGCGTACCCGATGGACGGCGGCCGCGTGCTGCGCGCGCTCCTGTGGCGCCGCTGGCGCGACCACGCCGCCGCGACGAACGCGGCGTCGCGCGTGGGCATCGCGTTCGCGCTGCTGCTGGTCGGTGCCGGCGTGTTG
>CAVRRP010000021.1:0-69599 GCA_963723635.1 Vulcanimicrobiota bacterium
GAGCGCACTGCTCGCGGACAACGTCGAGGTGCGCACGCTCTCCGCGCCATGGCTGAACCCCTGGCGCTTCGACCGCCGCGTACTCTGGGACCAAATACTGCTGCCGTTGCAAGCCGCGCGCAGCGGCGCAACCTCCTGCACGCTACCGCGGGCACGATGCCGCTGATCCGCACGCTTCCGACCGTCGTCACCGTGCACGACCTCGCCTGGCACCGCGTCCAATCCCACACCCGCTCGTACGCCCGACCTACTTCGGCACGCTGCAAGCCCGCGCATACAAACACGCCGTCGCAATCGTCTGCGACTCCACCTTCAGCGCGAACGAATACCGCGAGCTGATCGACCTGCGCGCAACCGTCGACGTGATCTACCCGGGCGTCGACGAGCGCTTCGCGCACATCGAACGCGTTGAGGACCCGTCCCCGTTCGCACTCGTCGTCGGCACGGTCGAAGCCCGCAAAAACCTGCTCGTCCTCATCGAAGCCCTTCCATCGCTGCCAACACTACGAATCATCGCGGTCGGCCCACCTACTCCATACGCCGATACCGTCCGCGCTCGAGCCGCTGCACTGAACGTCGCAGATCGCGTCGAGCTGCGCGGCTACATCGAACGCGAACAGCTCGACCGCCTTTACGCCTGCGCAACCTGCGCGCTGATCCCGTCCCGCTACGAAGGCTTCGGCTACGCGCTGGCGGAGGCGATGTGCGCAGGCATCCCGGCAATCGCAGCCCGATCATCATCCCTGATCGAAGTCGCCGCCGACGACATACCGCTCGTCGAGCCGGACGACATCACCGCATGGGTCGATGCAGTCGGCGCTTTGCTGGCCGATAGCGATGCCGCGCAAAGACGCGCCGACGACTGCGGCCCCCGCGCAAGTGCAACGCTTCGCATGGTCCACGGCTGCTTCGCAGATGCAGGAGGTCTATAGTCGCATCGCGCGCTCTTAAAAGCGATCGTGGCGGGGCGGGTGGCGGACGGTGCTGTGACGGGGACGCTTCCCTACGCGCATCCTGCGCTCGGGAAGCTGGGTTCTCGTTCGCTCCGCCCTCCGGGCTCCGCTCGCTACGAAACGCCCCGCCACAGCACCATCCGCCACCCACCCATTCAGGATCACGGCCCGCCACACGGGCACGGTGCTCGCACGGTCCGGGCAATTCCACGATCGTGCATTCGCCGACCGATCGTGCCAAAGGTGGCGGGAGCCACAGTGGTGCGGCGGGGCGTTGCGGAGTTCGCGGAGCCCGGAGGGCGGGAGCGAACGGAGCACCGAGCGACCAGAGCCGCAGGATGCGGCGGAGGGAACGTCCCCGACGCATCACCGTGGCTCCCGCCGCCTACGCCACGATCTTAATAAATCGGCGACCCCGGAGCACCAGGCCCGACTGAGCCGTCGTCCTGTGCGAAGGTCAACCGCAACGGATACGACGACCCGCCCTCCGGCATCGTGACGATGCGAATGCGCCGGAACGTCCCGCGTTGATCGTCTCTTGCCAGATTTGAAGCGCGAGAATGCTGCGAGCGCGTGCGCTTGCACCAGCGTGCCGTCGATGAGGAACGTGCCGGTTGCGCGGCCGCCGCGCGGGTTTGCGTAGAGGGCGATCGCGCGCGGGCCGCGGGTCATGTTGACGATGACGACGTTCATCGATTGCTCGACGCCGTAGTCGCCGCTCAACGCTTCGCCTTCGCGCAGGTTCGGGAGCGGAAGCTGGCCGATCGGGATGTCGAGATCGGCGCCGTCGACGTCGTACGTGCGCTCGAAGAAGAACGTCGGGACGGGATAGACGCCGCGCGCGTGCGGTGCGCCGCCGGCGAGGAGCTTCACGGTATCGATGGACTGATCCGCGGGGGCGAGCGCGTCTTGCGCGACGAGCGTGAGGTCGAGCGGATCGCCGCTCACCAGGCGCAACTGCAGGATCGCGCTGATCACGTTTGCTGCCGGAAGCGGGTGGTCGACGAGGTTCATCGTTGCGCCCGGCGCGATCGTCATCACCTGGCCCTCGTTGCGCGCTTCGCGCACCAAGAACCGTTTGGTGGAGAGGTGACCGACCTCCATCTCGTTGGCGCCGGGGCCTGCGGTGCCGTCGATCATCTGCACCGTCGCCGGCGCGTTCGACGTGTTGCGGGCCTTGAGCAGGATGCGGCGCGCCGGTTCGGTGCCGGGGTTGTAGTGGTAGTACAGGAACCGTTGCGCTTGCGTGCGGTCGAGGCGCGCGGTGAAAAGCACGCCGTTGGCGGTGAGGCGCTCGGGGTAGTCGCTCACCAACAGGCGCGCCGGCTGGATCGGCGGCAGCGCGGTGTTCTCGACGATCACGTGCGTCGTGCCGTTGACCGTCAGGTAGCCGTTGCCCGCGATCTGCGACGGGACGTCGAGCTCGGTGCGGTCGTCGATCTTCAAGTTGCCGCGGACCGGGATCGTTTCGAGCGGGACGTTGATCGATGCGCCCGAGCGCAGCGACGCCGCGCGCGTGACGGCGACGACGATCGCGTCGCGCAGGTATTCCGCCGACGTCGGGTTGCCGGTGACGCGCAGCGTCGTTTGGTCGGCGACGGTGCCGGCGGCGTAGGCGACGCGGATCGCGACGTCGCGCGTGACGCCGCGCGAGTCGGTCACGGTGGCGGTCGTGGTGCCGACGGTGAGGCCGCTGACGTAGAGCACGCGCTGCGTCTGGTCCACGACCACGGTCGCGGTCGCCGGATCGGCTACCGTTGCGGTGATGGCGCCCAGCGAGCTGTTGATGCGGGCGGTGACGGTCTTGCCCGGCTCGACGCTGACTTGCGGCGGCTCGACGATGATCGGCGGCTGCGTCGGCGACGCCAGCGGGGCGGGCGTGATCGCGGGGATCACCGTCGTCGTGCCGGGGGCGGGTGACTCCGTGGGTGCGGCGACCGGAGGCGTCGGCGGCGGGGCGGGCGCGTTGGGGCCGCCCGGGGCCGGCGTCGCGGTGCTGCCGGGCGGGTTGACCGGCCCCGACGGGGGCGGTACGGGGGGATTCACTTGCGCCGCCGCGGCGAGCGCGAGGGCGCAGACGGCCGCGAGGCTAGTTAACGGCGCGATTACGCGTCGCAAGCGACTCCTTATCCGGGGTGACAGACGTCAGGCGATCTTTTGAGCGGCGGGTTCCCGCGAGACGGCCGATGCCAGGAGCGTCTTGTAGCCGACGTTCGGGAAGAGCACCGTGACCAGGTCCTTCTCGGCGCGCTCGACCGTGCCTTGTCCGAACTTCGCGTGGTAGACGACGTCGGCGATCCGGTAGCCCGAGGACGTGAGCACGCGGTGGCCCTGCAGGCAGTTGTCGCACGCGCCGCACGTCTCGGCGTCGTAGTCCTCGCCGAAATAATTCAGGATGAAGCGGCGGCGGCAGCCGGTGGTCTCGGCGTACTGCAGCATCATCGCGAGCTTCGACTGGTCGTACTTCTTCTTCGTGTCGTAGTTCGCGAGGTTGAGGACCATCTCGCGCTGCTCGCGCGCCGCGTCGGTCAGCACGTACTTGCCGCGCATCGCGTTCTCGATGAAGCCGCTCTTTTTCAGCAGCGCGATGATCACTTTGAGCTTGGTCAGCGGGAGCTGCGTGATCTTGCGCAGGTCGGTGAGGCTCACGCCGCCTTCTTGCGCGCCGAAGATCTCCAGCGTGCCGAAGACTTTTTGCACTTCCTCGACGTCGGGGTATTTGCCGGTGAGGAAATAGTTCTGCACGCGCGTGTCGCTCATGCGGTAGACCAGCACGCACTTCGACGGGTCGCCGTCGCGGCCGGCGCGGCCCGCTTCCTGCGTGTACGCTTCGACGCTGCCCGGCAGATCGTAGTGCACCACGAAGCGAATGTTCGGCTTGTCGATGCCCAGGCCGAACGCGTTGGTCGCGACGACGGCGCGGATCGCTTCCTGCATGAACAGCTCGTGCACCGCGGTGCGGTCGTGCTTCTGCAGCTTCGAATGGTACACGGCGGCCGGTAAGCCGAGCTCGTCCTGCAGATATTTCTGCACTTCGAGCGCGTTCTTGATCGTCGCGGTGTAGACGATGCCCGTTTGCTCGAGCTCGCCTTTTTCGAACAGCTCCTTGAGCTGCTTGAGCTTTCCCGCTTCGCTTTCGGCGCGCTTCACCACGTACTGCAGGTTCGGGCGGTCGAAGCCTTTGACGATCGGCTTGACGTTGGGGATGCCGAGCTGGATGAGGATGTCTTCGCGCACGGCCGGCGTCGCCGTCGCCGTCAAGGCGAGCACCGTCGGGTTGCGCAGCTGGCCGATCACCTTGCCGAGGTTGAGGTACGCGGGGCGAAAGTCGTGGCCCCACTGCGAGATGCAGTGCGCTTCGTCGACGACGAACAGCGGGATGGTGAGATCCTGGAGGAGCGCGACGAACGCGTCGTCCTCGAGCTTTTCCGGCGTGACGAACACGATCTTGAGCTGGCCCGACGCGATGCGCTGCATCGCCGCGATCTCTTGGTCTTCGGAGAGCGTCGAGTTGAGCGCCGCGGTCGCGGTGACGCCGCGCTCGGAGAGCATGTCGAGCTGGTCTTTCATCAGCGCGATCAGCGGCGAGACGACGATGGTGGTGCCGTCCATCAGCAGCGCCGGGAGCTGGTAGCACAGCGATTTGCCGGCGCCGGTCGCGAGGATCGCGAGCGTGTCCTCACCCGCCAGGATGCGTTCGATGACCTCTTCCTGGCCCGGATTGAAGCTCTCGTAACCGAACTTCTCGCGCAGCGCTCCGCGCAGGTCGACCGTGGTCTCCATGATTCCTCTCCGGCTGCCGCACCGGCGCCCACGCCAGGCGACGCCTCGCTTGGAAAGCGGGCGTCACAGGCGTCAAAGCCGGTGCCTCTCGGGTACCCTACCCGGTACTCCTTAAAACGCCGTGGACCAGAGCCGGGTTCCTCGCTGCGAGCCGGCTTGCGGCGGACGGGACCGCCCTGCGATTCTCCGAATCGAACGGGGTGTCGCTCTACCGAACCTGGCGGCCCCGGACGTTCGCCGACCTGGTCGGGCAGGACGCGGTGGTCAAGACGCTCACGACCGCGCTGGAGACCGGCCGGCTCGCGCACGCGTACCTGTTCTCGGGGCCGCGCGGCTCGGGCAAGACGTCCGCCGCGAAGATCCTGGCGCGCTGCATCGAGTGCGTCAACGGGCCGACGGCGACGCCGGACAACACGTGCGAGAACTGCGTCGCGATCCTCGACGGCACCGCGCTCGACGTGCTCGAGATCGACGCCGCGTCGAACCGCGGCATCGACGAGATTCGCGCGCTGCGCGACGCGGTGAAGTTCGCGCCCGCGGCGATGCGCAAAAAAGTCTACATCATCGACGAAGCGCACATGCTCACCAAAGAGGGCGCCAACGCGTTTTTGAAAACGCTGGAAGAGCCGCCGGACTGGGCCGTGTTCGTGCTCGCGACGACGGCGCCCGAAGCGCTGCCGCCGACGATCCTGTCGCGCTGCCAGCGCTACGCGTTCCGGCGCATCGCGATCCCGACGATGATCGCGCGCATGCGCGAGATCGCCGCCGCCGAGGGCATCCCGATCGACGACGGCGCGCTCGGCGCGATCGCGTATCGCGCCGACGGCGGCTTGCGCGATGCGCTCACCATGCTCGAGCAGGTGTCGTCGTTTGCGGACGGTCCCGTCGATGCGGACACGGTCGAGGCGGCGTTCGGGCAGACGGGGCGCGCGTTCGCGCGCGCGCTGCGCGACGCGACGCTGGACGGCGACGCGGCCGCGGCGCTGCGCATCGTCGACGAAGCGTCGGACGCCGGCGCCGACATGAGCGGGCTGATTCGCAGCATCATCGCCGAGTTTCGCCATCTGCTCGTCGCGCGCGTGAACCCGGAGCTGCTGTCGCGCGACCTCGCCGAGGACGATGCGCGCGTCGCGCGCGAGCGCGCCGACGCGACGCCGCAGGCGCGCCTGGTGCGCGCGCTGCGGCTGCTGGCCGACGCGCTGGCCGCCGCGCGCGGCTCGGGCAACGCGCGCCTGGAGCTCGAAAGCGCGGTGCTGCGCTTCGTGCTGCAAGGAGAGGACCCGACGCTCGACGCGCTGGCCGCGCGCCTCGCCGCGCTGGAGGCCGGCGAAGCTCCCGCGCCGCGCGCCACCGCGCACGCAACGACGGTCGCCGCGCCGCCTATGGAAACGCCGCCGCGTAGCGAAGCGCCGCCCGCTCGCACGAGGCGCCGGGGCCCCGTCAGGAAGCGCCGCCGCCGGCGCGCCGGGAAGCCCCGCCGGCCGCGGAGCCCGCGCGGCCGGAGCCCGC
Source organism: Vulcanimicrobiota bacterium (assembly GCA_963723635.1). Taxonomy (GTDB): domain Bacteria; phylum Vulcanimicrobiota; class Vulcanimicrobiia; order Vulcanimicrobiales; family Vulcanimicrobiaceae; genus Vulcanimicrobium. Next base: position 6,246 of record CAVRRP010000021.1, read on the forward strand.
ACGGCCGGAGCCGCGCGACCGGAGTCCGCACGGCCCGAACCTGCGCGGACCGAGTCGACACGGCCCGAGCCTGTGCGGACCGAGCCGGCCGCGGTCGCTCCGGAGCACGCGGTTGCGGCGAAGGAGTTGTCGCTGACCAAGATCAGGTCGCTGTGGTCGAGCATTCGCCTGCGCGCGGAGGGCGAGAAGGGCTCGCTGCGGGCGGGGCTCTCGCGCGCGACGGTCGCGTCGCTCGACGGCGACGTGCTGACGCTGCGCGTGCCCGATCCGCCCGCGAGCGAGGTGCTCAAACGCGACGTGGCGACCGTGAAGAAAGCGATCGCGGAGGTCACCGGGCGCAACCTCGAGCTGCGCATCGCGCTCGGCGCGGGGACGCCGCCGCCCGACGCCGCCGGCGGTGCGCCCGACAACGGCGGCTCCGGCGGCGGCGGCGAACACTCCGACGACCTCATGCGCTATGCGCTCGAAAAGCTCTCATGAAAACGAGGACCGCGTGAATCCGCAGATGATGAACCAGATCCGCAAGATGCAGCAAGAAGTGACGAAGGCTCAGGAAGAGATCCAGAACGCCACGCACGACGGCGCCGCCGGCGGCGGGATGGTGACGATCACCATGACCGGCGACTTCCGCCTGACCAAGATCACGCTCGACAAGAGCGCGGTCGATCCCGACGACGTCGAGACGCTCGAAGACTTGATCGTCGCGGCGTACAACGACGCGCGCGCCAAAGCCGACGAGTTCGCCGCGAAGCGCATGGGCGGATTCAAGATCCCGGGCATGTGAGGACGCGATTTCCACCAACATCGCAGCCCCGGTTCAGGCGCTCATCAACGAGTTCAGCAAACTGCCCACGATCGGCCCGAAAACGGCGGCGCGGCTCGTGTTCCACCTGCTCAACCGCCCGCGCGGCGACGCCGACGCACTGGCCGACGCGATCGTCGCGCTCAAGGAGCGGGTGAAGCTGTGCTCGCGCTGCTACTCCATCACCGAGCACGACCCGTGCCCGGTGTGCGCGGACCCGCAGCGCGACGCGTCGATGATCTGCGTCGTCGCCGACTCCAAAGACCTGTTCGCCATCGAGCGCACCTCGGCGTACGACGGGCGCTATCACGTGCTGGGCGGTTTGATCTCGCCGATGGACGGGATCGGCCCATCGGATCTGCGCGTGCGCGAGCTGATCGACCGCATCGCGACGGACGCGCCGGCGGAGATCGTGATCGCCACGGCGCCCAACGCGGAAGGCGAAACCACCGCGGGCTACCTGGCGCGGCTGATCGCGCCGAGCGGCGCGAAGGTGACGCGCCTCGCGTACGGCCTCCCGATCGGCGGCGACCTCGACTACGCCGACGAGAACACGCTGGCGCGCGCGATCGAAGGCCGCCGCATTCTCTGACGCGAACGCTTTTGCCGCGTGCAGAACACGGAACTCCCGCAGACGGATCTGCGTCCGTTGGGTGCGGGCGAGCTGCTCGACCGTGCGGTGACGCTCTTCGTTCGCAACTTCATGCCGATCGTGATCGTGATCGCGGTGGTCGTCGTCCCGATCTTCATCTTCCAGGCGATCGTCGCGCCGAAGGCCGGCCACGTCTTCACCGACTTCGGGCGCGTGTTCTCGAGCATGGGCAACAAAGGGGCCACGGAGTCAGCCGCTGCGGCGCTCACCCGCGACAGCGGCTCGAACGGGCTGACCTTCCTGCTGTTCGTGGTCAGCAGCGTCGGGCGGCTGCTGATGTGGAGCGCCATCGTCGCGCTCGTCGCGGCCGCGTACGGCGGCTCGCGCATCACCTTCGGTCAGGCGTACCGCATCGGCGTGCAGCGGTGGCTGCCGCAGCTGGTCGTCGGGCTCACCTTCCTCGTGATCGGCATGGTGACGATCATCCCGCTGGTGATCGGCTACGTGCTGCTGCTCCTGCTCATCGGCGTCTTGGCCGCGGTGAACCAACCGATCGCGGCCGCCGTCGTCGGCGTCGCCGGCGGCCTGATCGTGCTTGCGGGCTTCGCCGTCGTGCTGTCGTGGGTGTTCATGACGTACGAGCTCGCGTCGGTCGCGGTGGTCACCGAAAACCCGAACCCGATCGAGGCGGTCGGGACCGCGGTGCGGCGCGGGCTCGCGCGCGGCATGCGGCGGCGCACGATCGTCGGCGGGCTCGTCGTGTTCGTCGTCAGCGAGGTCGGGGCGCTGCCGCTGGTCGCGGTCGCCGTGACGGCGACGGCGCTGACGCATGTCGACGTGCTGTACTTCGCGATCCTCGGCGTCGGCAGCGTACTGCTCGAAGGGATCGTCGCCGCGTTCGTCGTCGTGTACGCGGTCGATGTGCGCGTCCGGCGGGAAGGCTTCGACATCATCGCCGCGGAGCCGCCGCCGGTTCTGCCATGATCGCGGCGCGACCGCTCACGATCGCATGACGGCTCCCTGGCCGCACGGCGATCCGCGCGACGTTGCGCAGCGCGTTTTGACGGACCGGCGATTTCAGCTCGCGCCGCAGCAGCCGGGCGACAAATCATGGCTCGATCTGCTCGGCGACGCGCTGGGCGAGCTGTGGCGCCGGCTCACGGCGCCGCTGCAGCATCTGCTCGGAAACCAGACGCTCGTCACGATCGTCGGGATCGCCGTGCTCGTCGCGCTGGTGGTCGTCGTCGCGATCGTCGTCGTGCGGTTCGCCCGCGCGCGGCGCGGCCTGACGCCGGCCCGCGCCCGCGCGCGCACCGACGCGTTCGCGCTCGGCGACGACGCGGACGCGCGCACGCTGTTCGCGCGCGCGCTTGCCGCGGCGGCGGAGGGACGTCATCACGACGCGGCGGCGCTGCTGTGGGCGTCCGCGCTGCGCGCGCTCGACGAGCGCGGGCGCGTTCGCTACGATGCGGCGCGCACGCCGGGCGAGTGGCGGCGCGTCGTGCGCGATCCGGCGTTCGACGCGCTCGCGCGCGACGCGGTCGTCGCGCTGTTCGGCAACCGCGGCGCGGACGCAGAGCTCGTCACGCGGATGCGCGAGTCGTACGACCGCGTCGTCGCGGCATGAAGCGCGATCTCGTCTTCGCGGGGCTCGCGCTCGCGGCGCTCGCCGGCGTGTCGCTGCTGAATCATCGGCCGGAAAGTCCGAAGGCCGCGACCCACGCGAGCGGCGACTACAGCTTCGGCGGCTATCGCGCGTGGTACGAGCTGCTCGACCGCGAGGGCGTGCGCGTCGAGCGCTTCCGGCGCCACCACGACGCGCTGCGCGACAGCGGGATCGGCACGCTGATCGTCGCGTTTCCGGACAGCCCGGTGCCCGCGGTGTGGGATGCCGCCGAGCGCGACGCGTTGCGCGCGTGGGTGCGCGGCGGCGGGCGGATGGTGGACATCGGTTTGACGCCGCCCGCCGGCAAAGACGACGCCAAGGACGAGCGCGTGGTGCTCGCCGACACGCGCACGGAGCGCGGCGCGCTGCGCGGACCGTGGGCCGCATTCGTGACGGCGCTCGGCGACCGCGGCAAACAGCGACTCGTTCCGGTGAAGCCGCCGAAGCCGTCCAAGCGCGGGAAGCGCGCGAAGGTTGCGAAGCCGGTGAAACGTCCGCCGGTCGAGACGCTGCTCGCCGACCGCGCGGGCGCGCTGGTGGTGCGCTATCGCTACGGCCGCGGCGAAGTCGTCGGCGTCGCGAACGCGGCGCTCTTCGAGAACCGCGCGCTCGGGCGCGGCGACGACGCGCGGCTGGCGTTTCTCGCCGCGCGGCCCAACGGTCGCGGCGTCGTCGCGTTCGACGAAGCCGTGCGCGGCGACATCGTCGAGAAGGCGTGGTACCGCGCGCTCGACGCGCCGGAGCTCGTCGCGCTCGCGCTCGCCGCGCTGGCCGGACTGCTGTGGCTGCTGTACGGCATCATCCCGCTCGGCCCGGCGGTGCGCTTGCGCGCGGCGCGCGAGCCGACGTCCGAAGAGTTCGTCGACGCGGTCGCGGCGCTGTACGAGCGCGCGCGCGCCCGCGACCACGCGCGCGACGCGCTCGCGGCCGATGCCCGCCGCGCGCTCGAACGCGCGCCGAAGACCGCGGAGAACGCCGCGCTCGCGCAGCGCGTCGCGACCGCCGCAGCCGAACCCGTCCCGAACGACACCGCGCTGATCGCGGTCGCGAAACTCGCCCGAACCGCCCGAGAGGACATCATCCGTGGAAGCACTGCCGACCGACGTACCGGAACGTTTGCGCGAGGGTTTGGCGCGCGTCGTCGTCGGCGGTGACCGGACCGGCTTCGCGCTGACCGTCGCGCTGCTCGCAGGCGGGCACGCGCTGATCGAAGGCGTGCCGGGAACGGCCAAGACGCTGACGGTGCGCGTGCTCGCGCGGCTGCTCGGCGTGTCGTACGGGCGCATCCAGTTCACGCCCGGACCTCATGCCGTCCGACGTCGTCGGCACCACGGTGTTCGATCAGCGCAGCGCGACGTTCTCGCTGCGGCGCGGTCCGGTCTTCTCCAACGTGCTGCTCGCGGACGAGATCAATCGCACGCCGCCGAAAACGCAAGCCGCACTGCTCGAAGCGATGGAAGAACGGCACGTCACCATCGACGGCACGACGTACCCGCTGCCGCCGCCGTTCATGGTGTGCGCGACGCAGAATCCCGTCGAGTTCGAGGGCACGTATCCGCTGCCGGAGGCGCAGCTCGACCGCTTCCTCGTGCGCGCGCGCACCGGGTATCCGTCGCCGGCCGACGAGCGCGCGCTGATCGCGCGCGCGGTCGACGGCTTCGACGCGCGCGATCTCGACGCGGCCGGCGTCACCGCGGTCGTCACGAGCGACGACGTGCTGGCGGCGCAGCGCGCCGTGCGCACGGTGCACGTCGCCGAGTCGCTGCAAGGCTATCTGTACGACATCGTAGCCGCGACGCGCAGCTCGCCCGACGTCGCGCTCGGCGCCAGCCCGCGCGCCGCGCTCGCGCTCGTCGTCGCAGCGCAGGCGGCCGCGTTCCTCGACCGGCGCTCGTTCGCGACGCCCGACGACGTGAAGGACGTCGCGGCGATGGTGCTCGCGCACCGCATCATCGTGCGGCCCGAGGCCGAACTGGACGGAACCAGCGCCGACGAGATCGTCGCGCGCGTGCTGGCGAGCGTTGCCGCGCCGGCGGCCTGACCTGCCGCGGATCGCGCCGCAAGGGATCGCGGCGCTCGTCGGGCTCGCGCTCGTCGGGTACCTGCTCGCGCGCGCGCTTCCGTGGCCCGTCGCGCTCGCGACCGCGCTGCTCGCGTTCGCCGCGCTCGTGGCGTACGACGTCGCGCTGCTGCGCGGCGACGTCGAGATCGTGCGCGTCGTCCCGCCGCGGCTCGCGCTCGCGCGCCGCGACGTCTTGCGCTACGAGATCGCGAACCGCACCGCGAGCGAGCGGCGCATCGCGCTCGTCGAAGCGCCGGCCGACCGGCTCGCGATCGATCTCGGCGAAGCCCGCGCGACGCTGCCGCCGCGCACGCGCGCGACCGTGACCATCGGGTTCGTCCCGCGCGAGCGCGGCCGCACCGCGCTGCGGTCGTACCACGCGCGCATTCTCTCGCGGCTGGGCATCGTCGAGCTGCGCCGGACGTTCCGCGCACCCGTGCCGCTGCGCGTGATGCCGGATCTCTCCGCGCTCGACCGCAGCGGCGACATCGTCGCGCGCACCAAGCTGATCGAAGCGGGCTTGCGGCGCCTGCGCCGGCGCGGCGTGGGCGGCGAGTTCGCGAGCTTGCGCGAGTACACGACCGACGACCCGTTTCGCGCGATCGACTGGAAGGCCAGCGCACGGCGCGGCAAGCCGATGGTCGCGCAGTACGAGGTGGAGCGCGCGCAGCAGATCGTCGTCGCGCTCGACGCCGGCCGGCTGATGTCGGCGCGCTTGGGCGACCGGCGCAAGCTCGACTACGCCGTCAGCGCGGCGCTCGCGATCGCCGCGATCGCGCGGCTCGCCGCCGACCGCGTCGGCGTCGTCGCGTTCGCCGCGGACGTGCTTTCGCGCGTCCCGCCGGGCAGCGGCGCGGCGCACAGCGCGCAGCTCACCGACGTGCTGTCCGATCTCGAACCGCGGTTCGAAGAGGCGGACTACGAGCGCGCGTTCCTGGACATCGAGCGCGCGCTGCGGCGGCGCAGCCTCGTCGTGCTGTTCACCGACTTGTTCGATCCCGTCGCGTCCGGCGCGGTGCTTGCCGCTGCGAAGCTGCTCACCACGCGCCATCTCGTGCTGGTCGTGCTGATGAACGACGCCGCGATCGCGGGCGCGCTGCGGCGCGCGCCGCGCGACGCCGAGGACGCCTACCGCGCCGCCGTCGCGGCGACGCTGTCCGACGAGCGCGCGCGGGCGGTCGCGGCGCTACGCGAGCGCGGGGTTCTGGTCGTCGACGTCCCCGCGGCGGAGCTGACCGTCGCGCTGCTCGACGCGTACGTCGACGTCAAGACCCGCGGGCTTCTTTGACCCCAGGAAATACGCGGCCAGCGCGACCGCGGTGATCGCGCCGATCAGCGCGCGCACGGGGATCGGCAGCCGCTGCGGGGAGACGAAGCCTTCGATCGTGCCCGCCACGCACAGCATCAGCGCCACGCCCATCACGAGCGTTCCGGCACGCCGGGCCGCGGCCACCAGCGCGTCGCCGCGCCGCGCGCGCCCCGGGCGCAGGTAGCCGCCCGCGAGCACGAGGCCCGCGCCGCCGGCGATCTGGATCGCGCTGAGCTCGATGACGCCGTGCGGCGCGATCGTCGCCCAGAAATCCGGACCGAAGCCCGCTTTGGCATAGAGCGCGCCGAGCGCACCCACCATCAAGCCGTTGGTGAGGATGATCCACCCGGTCATCAGCCCGCCCGTCATCCCGCCGGCGAAGGCGATCGCCGCCACCTTCACGTTGTTCGTGATCACCATCGACGCGACCGCCGGCGAGTACGCGCGGTCGAAGCCGAAGTTCGTGTCGTGCAGCGCGCGGTCGACCGGCGGCAGGGCCATCCCCGGCAGCAGCGCGTGCACGTTGGTGGGATCCGCCGAGACCGAGCCGTACGCGATCAGCGCCGAGACGATCGTCACCAGCGTGCAAAAGCCGATCGGTGCCCACGAGCGCCGGACCTCGCGCGGGAAGCCGCGCAGGACGAAGTCGGCAAAGCGGCTCCAGCCGGTGCGCGCGGTCGCCACGTACACGACGGAGTGCGCGCGCGCGGTGAGCCGGTTCAGATGCGCGAGGATCACCGGGTCCTCGCCGCGCGTGCGCGCGATCGCGAGGTCGCTCGTCGTCGCGCGATACGCCAGCGCGAGCTCGTCGATCTCCTCGGGCGGCAGCGCGCGCACCCCGCTGCGGGCCGCCCGATCGACCAGCGCGGCCAACCGGTCCCACCGCGCCCGCCGCGCCGTCACGAACCGCCGCTCGCGGTTCAACGGCGCTCCGCCCTCCGTGTCTCTGTCGGCATGTCCGCTAGTAGTTCGGCGGATGAGGACGAAAGCCGTGCTCGATGCAACGTTCGGTCGACGTTCGGACCGGGGAGGCCGTGGCGATTCGCTACGAGCTCGCCGGGTTGGGGAGCCGGTTTCTCGCGCTGGTCGTGGACCTGCTCGCGCAGTTCGCGATCGTTACGGTGCTCTTCATCGGCTTCGCGTTCGCGGCACCCGCCCTCGCGCGGTTCGCCATCGGCAAGAACGTCACGGGCTGGCTGATCGCGTTGGGCGTCGCGGTGCTCTTCCTGATCTTCTTCGGGTGGTTCATCATCTTCGAGGCGTGGTGGTCGGGACGCACGCCCGGCAAACGGGCGCTGGGGCTGCGCGTCGTGCGCGACGGCGGCTTTCCGATCGACGTGGGCGCGGCCATCATCCGCAATCTGGTGCGCATCGTCGAGACGGTGCTCGGGTTCTACGCGATCTCGGCCGTCAGCACGCTGGTCTCGAAAGAGAACAAGCGCCTGGGCGACTTCGCCGCGGGGACGCTCGTCGTGCGCGACCGGGCCGATGCGGTCCCCGACCTCGACGCCTACCTCGCGCGCCCGGCGCGCAGCGACACGGGCCTCGCGGCGCCGGACCTGCTGCTGATCGAGCGCTTCTTGGCGCGCCGCACGGCGCTCGATCCGGCGGCGCGCTACCGCCTCGCGGCGCAGATCGCCGAGCGGGTGCGCCCGACGCTGAGCGCCTCGTACGCGCATCTCGGCGACGAGGCGCTGCTGGAGTTTCTCGCGGGCGCCTGACTACGGCGTTCCGCCGCCGCCCGCGCCGTTGCTGCCATTGCCGCGGATGCGCGACAGGATGTCGCGGGCGAACGTCATCGCGCTCGCCTTGGCCTCGTCGTACACGCGCGCGGCGTCGTCGATGCCCATCTGCCGCCCGTTGGTGCGGTAGTAGTACGCCACGCCCTCGCCGACGACGACGGTCCCCGCATACGCAATCGCGGCCTTGATGAAGATGCCGCCGACCGGGATGAAGCCGGAGATCTCGCGCGCGAGCGCGCGCCAGCCGAAGCCGCCGCCGACGACCGGCAGCAGTTCCCACATCGCCGACAGGTCGGGGTCGCGGCCGTACGTCGCGCCGATGTTGAGCATCAGCGTCATCTGGATGCCGGTGATCGCGAACATGTCGGCGCCCGACGCGAACGCGCCCAGCACGATGCCGAGGATCGGCACGTGGTCGACGACGGCGCTCGCGCCGGAAACCTTCAGCGCGTTCATCGCGGCGTCGCGGGTGAGCTTCGCGGCGACGGTGTCGCGCAGCGCGGGGAGGCGCCGCCCGACGGCGACCTCGATCCCGCGGCAGCTGTCGATCAGGTGCGGGAGGAAGCGCCCGCGCAGCGTCTCGATCGCGATCCGGTCGACGACGTACTCCTCGACGCCGCCCTTGCCCGGCGCTTGCGCGGGCCCGCTCGGCGCGGTCACGTCCGGGTCGACGATCAGCACGAACACGGGCAGCCGCAGCGCGGCGAGCTTCTGGAGCGATAGCGATTCGCGATCGGTCGACCGGCCGACGCAGATCACGGCGCGCGCATCGGCGGTGTCGACGTTGCGCTGCGTGCCCAGCGTCTCGAACGCCGCCGCGGCGTCGGCCGGAACCGAGTCGCCGGGCTGTCCGGCAAGCAGCACGGCGCGGAGTTCGCCCAGCAGCGCGGGGTCGCCGCAGACGAAGAACTTGAAGGCCCGGCGCGCGCTCGCGTGGACTCGTTCGGCGTTGAGCGAGCCGCGCAGGCGCTGAAAGGCCGCCACGGCGGACATTGCGTTCACGCTAGGCTCCTACCCGGGTTCGTGTCGCTTCGCTTCACGAACCCTTCGGCATGACCCGCGTTCGACGCGGGTCAGCCTTCCCGGGACCTGGGAGTCCTGGGGCCGCGGTTAGCGGCCGCGGGCTTCCTTTTCGGGGTCGTCGGTGTAGTCGAGGTAGACCAGGCCGAGGAAGATTTCGAGCGACTGGGCGAACATGCCGCGCGAGTTCGCGAGGTCGACGATGCTCTTGCCGGTCGCCTTTGCCTCGGCGAGGACGGCCTGCGGCGCGGCGTTCGTGTCGGCGCCGACGATCGTCGCGGCCGCGACCTCGCCCGGCGTGAGGTCCTGGCGCGCGAGCTGGTCGTAGGCGACGGCGTTGGTGTGGAACCGTACGTCGAGCGCTTTCTGGAAGGTCGCGTAGCGGTCGGGCGACTCTTGCAGCCCGAGCATGTCGATGCGCGTGAGGAGCTGGCGCGAGCGCGCCATGTTGAACAGCTGCGACGCCTGCGTCGCGCCGACCGCAGCCTTGTTGAGCGAGTCGACGGCTTTGGTCATCAGCGGCTCGATGCGGTGGTAGTCGGACAACGCGATGTCGCCGGTGCCGTCGATGTTGACGTGGCGCAGCTCGGTGACGAACAGGTCGAGATCGCCCAGGCCCACGTCGAGGATCGCGAGCGACGCGCGCGACGCGTCCACGCCGCGCACCATGTCGGAGTCCGCCGCGCCGACCGACGCGAGCATCCGCGGATAGGACGGGAACGTGGCGAGCGCCTGCGGCGGCGGGTTGTCGAGCTTGAGCGGCGCGCTCAGCTCGGTGAGGATGTCGGCGTTTTCCTTGAGCAGGCCGCCTTCTTTGTTGCGCTCGAGCGAGCCGACGCCGCCGATCGTCTCGGTCGCCTTTCCGGTCGCGGTGTCGAGCGACTTCGACATCGTGTTCATGTTGTGCAGCAGCGTGTCGAGCCGCGAGTCCTTGCGCGGCTGCAAGCGCGAGAAGTCCGGGATGCCGTAGGCGATGTTCTGGATGCGCGAGCGCAGCGCTTTGATCTGGTCCAGCCCTTGCTGGCGGCGCGTCGCGATCGCGGTGGACGCCAGCGTCTCGTTGCTCTGCGCGGTCGCGAGCTGCGCGCGCAGCGGTGCGAGATCCGGGTGCAGCAGGCTCAGCCGGCGCTCCGCGTCGCGTAGCGCTTTGATGCGCACGTCGGCGAGCGCTTTGGCCTGCGGCGACACGCTCTGCGCCGCGGCGACGAGGTTCTGTTCGCCCTTGGAGACTTGGCCCAGCGCGAGCTGCGACTGCCCGAGCTGGAAGCGCGCGGTCGCGTCGTCGGGACGCCGCTTGAGCACGTCGGCGAACTTCATCGCCGCGATGTTGTAGCGGCCGGTCTCGAAGTCGTGGATGCCTTGCGCGACGCGCTGGTCGTCGGTGCGCAGCGTGGGATTGAGCTCGGGATCGCCGTTGAGGTTCGCCAACCGCTTCGGCGTGCCGGGGTGGTCGGCGAGATATTTCGAGATCATGTCGTGGCTGTCGCCGTCGACCGCGCCGAGGTGCGCCATGAACGTCTTCATCGCGTCGGGGTCGTAGCCCGCGCGCGACATCAGCATCAAGCCGTACTTGTCGGCTTCGTTCTCGTCGTCGCGCGCGATCTTCGCCTGCAAGCCGGCTTGCGCGATCTGGCCGAAGCGGTAGACCAGCGGAATGAACAGCGACGCGACGCCGAAGAGCACGTTGAGGATCGACGCTTTGTTGTTCGCGGTGACCGCGTGGCGGCGCTCGATGTGGCCCGTCTCGTGGCCGATGACGCCGGCGAGCTCGTCGTCGCTCTGCACGAAGTCCAGCGTGCCTTCGTTGATGTAGATGTAGCCGCCGAGCGTCGAGAACGCGTTGATGTCGGGGACGTCGAGAACCTTGATGGAGTACGGCACGTCCTTGCGCGCCGTCTGTGCCCAGAGCCGGTTCGACACGTCGTTCACCCACTGGTTGATCAGCGGGTCGGTGACGATCACGGTCGAGTCGGTGATCTGCTTGTCGTACTCCTTGCCGAGCTGAACCTCGGAAGACGTCGGCATCGCATATACGGGTGCCGGGATGCTGGCACTCATCATCGCTACGGTGAGCGCGATGACGGCGATACGGCGGAACGGCGGCATGGGTGGTCCTCGGGGCGGGCGGTATGCGGCAGAGCGGGACCTTGCCTGTTCGGCAAAAGTCCGGAACTCTCCACTAGTAACGCACAAATCTGTGGGATGTATGTGGACAACAGAACTTTCCCGTGCATTCCGTGTGGACGGCGCAGGGCGGGCTTTCGGCGCCTCGGAACGGCGGGCGATCATGATCACCGAGCGATGCCTATGAGCACCGTGCGCGGTCGCGGCCGCAACCTCGAGATCGCGGTCGACCGGGCGCTCGGCGCTGCTACCGAAGAGTTGCGCGCGCAGTTCGCGGGCCGCCCGGAGTTCTACCGCGGCAGCCGGGCCGTCGCCGACCTGGGCATCCTCGAGCCGGCCGCCGGCGAGATCGCCGCGTTCCGGGACGCGCTGGCGGAGTTCGGGATCACGCTCGACGGCGTCAGCGGAGCCGACGCGATCGCGGCGACCGTCGCCCAGCTCGACCTCGCCTACCTCGGCACCGCCGCCGCCCCCGACGTCGCCGCGCTGCCGCGCGCGCGCCGCCAGCGCGAGGTCCGCCTGTCGGAAGATGCGCGCTCGCTCGTCGCCGACTTCGCCGGCGCCCGCGAGGACTTGGCGCGCCGCCGCGTGTCCGGTCCGGTCGCCGTCGCCTCGTCCACCGTCGCCTCGGCGGGCGTGACGCTGCCGCAAACCGCCCGGCCGCCGGTGCCCGTCGGCGTCTCGACGCTCTACCACCGCGGCACGCTGCGCGGCGGCCAGGCGCTGCACAACCTGGGCAACATCGTCGTCATCGGCGACGTGAACCCCGGCGCGGAGCTCGTTGCCTCGGGCGACATCGTCGTGTTCGGCGCGCTGCGCGGCGTGGCGCATGCCGGCGCGCAGGGCGACCGCGGCACGCGCGTCATCGCGCTGGAGCTGGCCGCGACCCAGCTGCGCATCGCCACCGCGATCGCGAGCGGCGACGTGGGCACCAAGCCGCGCGGCCCCGAGCACGCGTCGATCGCCGGCGACCGCATCGTCGTCGTCCCCTTCGCCGAGGCGGACCTCCGCCGGGAGAACATCGCACTATGAGCACGGCTCGCCGCATCGTTCTTACGTCAGGCAAAGGCGGCGTCGGCAAGACGACGACCACCGCGAACCTCGGCGCAGTGCTCGCCAAGCGCGGGCATCGCGTCATCCTCGTGGACGCCGACATCGGGCTGCGCAATCTCGACCTCGTGCTGGGCGTCGAGAAGCGGATCGTGTTCGATCTCGTCGAGGTCGTCGAAGGTCGCTGCCAGCTGCGCCAGGCGCTGATCAAGGACAAGCGCCTTGAGAACCTGTCGATCCTGCCCGCCGCACAGACGCGCGACAAGACGGCGATCAGCGAGCTGCAGATGGCCGACGTCGTCACGCAGCTCGGCGAGCTGTGCGACTACGTGCTGATCGACTGCCCGGCGGGCATCGAGCACGGGTTCCGCAACGCGATCGCCGGCGCGACCGAGGCGATCGTCGTGACGACGCCCGAAGTCAGCGCGATCCGCGACGCCGACCGCGTGATCGGCAAGCTGCACGAGCGCGGGCTGCCGGTGCGCCTGATCGTCAACCGCCTGCGTCCGGAGATGGTGCGCAGCGGCGACATGCTGTCGGTCGAAGACGTCACCGACATCCTCTCCGCGGAGCTGCTCGGCATCATCCCCGAGGACGAAGAGGTCATCGACACCACGAACCGCGGCGAGCCGATCGTGCTGCAGCCCGAATCACGCCTCGCCGCGATCTACGACAAGATCGCGCGCCGGCTCGAAGGCGATCTCGTTCCGTTCACGACGTTGCGCGCGCCGGGATTCTTCGGCCGCCTCTTCGGCAAAGCCAGTTAGGCGCACGACATGATTCAACGCGAAGAAGCGCCCGCGGTCAGCGCCGTTCCGCGCAAGCGCGGGCGCGCGATCGTCGTCACCAGCGGCAAAGGCGGCGTCGGCAAGACGACGACCACCGCGAACACCGGAGCGGCGCTGGCCGCCACCGGCGCGACCGTCGTGCTCGTCGACGCGGACGTCGGCCTGCGCAACCTCGACATCGTGATGGGACTCGAAGCGCGCGTCCGCCACCACGTGCTCGACGTGCTCGAAGGCAAGGCGACGCTGGAGGAGGCGCTCGTCACCGACAAGCGCGTGCCCGCGCTGCGGCTGCTCGCGGCGGCCCAGACGCGCGAGAAGGACGACGTCGACACGCTCGCGTTTCGCGACCTCATCGCGTCGCTGCGCGAGCGCTTCGACTACGTGCTGATCGACTGCCCGGCCGGCATCGAGAAGGGCTTCGCCAACGCGATCGTCGGCGCGGACGAAGCGATCATCGTCTGCACGCCCGAAGTCTCGGCCGTGCGCGACGCCGACCGCGTCGTCGGCCTGCTCGGCGACGAACGCAGCATCACGCTGATCGTCAACCGGCTGCGCCCCGCGCTCGTGCGGCGGGGCAAGATGCTTTCGGTCGACGACGTCAACTCGATCCTGCGGCTGCCGCTGCTCGGTGTGATCACCGACGCGCCCGACGTGATCATCTCCACCAACCGCGGCGAGCCGGTCGCGCTCGACGCCGCGTCGCCGGTCGGCGCGTCGTATCGCGAGATCGCGCAGCGCATCATGGGGACGCTCACCAGCGCGCCCGAGATTCCGCACGAGAAGTCGTTCTTCGAAAAGCTCTTCGGGAGCCGCAAATAGTGTTCGAGTTCATTCAGCGTTTCTTCGGCAAGCCGCCGTCCAGCGCGACCGCGAAAGAGCGTTTGCGCCTCGTCCTGCTCTCCGACCACCTCTCGCTCGCGCCCGACGTCGTCGAGGCGCTCAAGCACGATCTCATCGAGGTGATCTCGCGCTACGTCGACGTCGACGCGTTGAATTGCGACGTGACGTTCGAGCAGCAGGAAAAGCAAGTCGCGATGCTCGCCAACATCCCGATCCTCGGCATGCGCTCGCGCCCGACCCCGCCGCGCACGCCGCCTCCGGCACCACCGACCGCGCCCGAACCGGAGCTCCAACGGACGCCGTCGCTCGACGCCGGCGGCGCGACGGCGTCCGTCGCCGCGGAGCCCGAACCGGAACCGGCGCCGGCGCCGCAGCCGCAGCCGCAAGCCCGCGCGAACGTTGCTGCGCCTGCGAACGCCGCCACCGCGAACGGCGTCGCTGCGAGCGCCGGCGCGAACGGGCGCGGCAAACGCAGACGCCGGCGGCAAAACACCGGTTCGAGTCCGGCCGCGAGTCCTGTCGCTCCGGGCTTTTCCGGAATCTAGCGCGCGCCCGGCGCGCCGGTGCGGCAGCCGGATCTCTTCGGCGGTGAACCGCCCGGCGGCGGGGCGCGCGTCGTGCTCGAGCGCAACGGCGTCGTCACGTACGATCTGCATTTTCTGGACGAGCAATGCGCCGCCGACGCCTTCGCGGCGCTCACGGCCGAGATCGTTTGGTCGCAGGACAGCATGGTGATGTACGGCCGGCGCGTCGCGTTTCCGCGCTTGACCGCATGGTACGGCGACCCCGGCGCCGCGTACACGTATTCCGGCGTGCGCAACGAACCGCGCACCTGGACGCCGCTGCTGATCGCGCTTCGCGACCGCGTCGCCGCCGCGGCGGGCGCGCGCTTCAACAGCGTCTTGCTGAACCGCTATCGTGACGGCGCCGACGGCATGGGCTGGCATGCCGACGACGAGCGCGAGCTCGGCCCGGCGCCGGTGATCGCGTCACTGAGCGTCGGCGCCGTGCGCACGTTCGAGCTGCGGCATCGCGCCGACCGCGAGCGGATCGCGTTGCCGCTCGCGTCAGGGAGCCTGCTGGTCATGTCGGGCGCGACGCAGCGGCATTGGCTCCATCGCGTCCCGAAGGACGCGCGGTCGGCGGGGGCGCGCATCAACCTGACGTTCCGGCTGGTCGACGCCGCCGCCCAGCCGCGGTAGCGGGCTGGGACGAGGGCGAGCTCGGAGAAGACAGGCCAACGCCTTTCCCCGGTCCGCCTGGTAGCTGATGGAACGTCCCTGGTACACCCGATTCAACTGGCCGCTCGCGATCGCGCCCGTTCTCGTCACGCTGCTCGGGATCGTGTTCATCCGTTCCGCGACGCTGCACGAGCCCTACGCGGCCGACGAGTGGCGCAAGCAGCTCATCTACGGCGCCGTCGGGATCGGGATGATGATCGGCGCCGCGTTTCTCGACTACCGCGTCTGGCGGCGGTGGGCGCTGCCGCTGTACCTCGCGACGCTCGGCTTGCTGTTCTTCATCACGTTCAAGGGGCATTCGGCGCTGGGCGCGGCGCGCTGGATCGCGGTCGGGCCCTTTCAGTTCCAGCCGTCCGAGCCGGCCAAGGTCGTGCTCGCGATCTCGGTCGCGGCGTTGCTGTGCCGTGGGACGTATCGGAAAATCCAGGAGCTGTGGCTGCCGCTCGCCGCGGTCGCGTTGCCGGCGGTGCTGATTCTCAAGCAGCCCGATCTCGGCACGACGCTCGTGATCGGCGCGATCCTGACCGCCGAGCTCTTCATCGGGCTGCCGAACCTGTTCGACTTCGGCCTGTACGTCGGCGGCGTCGTCACCGCGGCGGCGTACGTGCTGACCAGCGAGCACATGCTCAAGCCGTTCCAGCGCGCGCGGCTGCTGGTGTTCCTCGATCCCAAGCTCGACCCGCAAGGCGTCGGCTACAACCTCAACCAGTCGAAGATCGCCGTCGGCAGCGGCGAGTGGTTCGGCAAGGGGCTCTTTCGCGGCACGCAGACGCAGCTCAACTTCGTGCCGGAGAACTCGCGCGACTTCATCTTCACCGCGGTCGGCGAGGAGGTGGGCTTCATCGGCGCGCTCGTCCTGCTGATCCTGTACGCGATCACGATCGGCTTCGCGCTGCGCGCGGTGTTCGCGGCGAAGGACCGCTTCGGCGTGCTGCTGGCCGTCGGCCTCGTCACCATGCTGGCGTTCCACATCACCGTGAACGTCGGGATGACGATCGGAATCATGCCGATCACGGGGATCCCGCTGCCGTTCATGTCGTACGGCGGCAGCGCGCTGATGACCGACTACATCGCCGTCGGCATCCTGCTCAACATCGTCCTGCAAAAAGACAAGCTCGTGTTCGGCGACGCGGCCCGCCGTGCATGATGCGGAACAGCGCGTGAAGCTGCGCGGCGTCCTGGCGCACACCGCGTCCTCCGCCGCAATCGACGGCGAGGGCAACCTCGTCGTCGAGCTGTACGATTTCAGCGCAGAGGCGCACCACTGGCTGGGCAACGACGTGGCGTTCATGCTGAAGATCGCGGCTGCGGACAAGGCCGAAGCGCTGCGGCGCCTCCGCACGGCGCAGCATCCGGCGTACGCGCTCGACAGCGGCCGCGACAGCAACAGCGACGCGACGCTGCTTCAGCTCGTGGCGGAACGCTTCGACGACTACTACGACGTCGAGCGGTGGTTGAACGATGAAGGTATCCCGTTTCGCAAGGAGTTCGAGCCGTGGGCATGACGCAAGTCGACCAGATCCGCCGTACGCTCCCTGAGGGAGGACCGCCGAGATGAACGACCAGGACACGCCGCTCGAGCGCCTCGAAGCGCACAGCAAAGAGGTCGAAGCGCTCGCGAACGAGGTCGCCGTACGCGCGAAGGCGTTCGGCGGCGACGTCGGCGCCCGGCCGCGCATCGAGCTGGTGAAGCAGCGGTTGAAGATCGCGCTCGACGAGCTGGGCGCCTATCCGTACACGACCGACGACATCACGGACGAGTAGCCGCGCTGTTTTCGGCGGCACCGTCGCGGTCAGTTTGCGATGGCAATTGCCGTTATCGGCGCGGAGATCATGGGGCTCGGAATGATTGCGCGCTGCGGTGTCGGCTTTCCGCTGGCGCCGCTTGGATAGACGTGGATAAAGTTACCGGGCGCGCCGCTCGTCGGTGAAAGCGCAACATATAACGAACCTTGCGCGTCGACTGCCATCGCGTTGATTCGGTTACTACGGAAAGGCCCGATCGTTCCCGAGACTGTCGTGGCTCCCGGGACGATTACATTGATGTATTGGCTTCCGACGAGTCCGGAGACGACGTACACCGTGCGATCCGCAGCCTGTGAAACGGCGGCTGGACCGAAGTCATAACCGATGAACGTAACATCCCACTTCGTTTGGGTGGAGTCGCTTGTCGTCGCTTTGTACATCTGGATGCGGCTGTTGGTCCCATCGACGGAGGGGAGATAGTCATGCCCGGCGTGGTCGGTGGCCAGATATACCGGTAGGGTGTTCGGCCGCAGCGAGCTTACGACACTCGCACCGTCGTCACCGAAGCGACGTAAAACGGCGTGGCTGGCGGCGTCAAGGTAGAGTACGTCGTAACCACCGTACATATTGCTCGCGATGCCGTCCGTCGCGACCGCGGGATCCGCATCGCACAAATGCGTGCCCACCGCGCGCGCGGGACCGTCCGCTGACGCGCTCTCGACGACAACCCGACAATATCCTGACGAGAATGCCAAGACGCCTCCGACATAATACTGCTCAAGGATGTCCAGCGTGCCGTCAGCATTCACCGCCAGGCCCGTAATGTACTGAACTTCGTTCGGGTGTGGCACGATGGTCCGCGATACTGCAGTCAATCCGTCAGTGCCGAGCGGATACGCATGTACCACGTGCGATTCGGTCACGTAAAGCGTTCCGCTCGCAACGCTCTGACCGCTCGTCGTCGACCGGTGGCTCAACGTCGAACCGGGGACCGGCCCCGTCGGCAGCACAGCCGGCGAAGATGCGCCGCATGCGGCGAGCAGCGCGCAGGCGGTCGCCGCGGCGATCTGGCGACTCGAGAAACACACCATCTCAAACCTCCGGCGGGCGATGCGCCCGCAAACCCGTATAGGGAGGTTCGGTACGCCGTTCGGGACCGCCGAAAGAATCCCGTCCGGTATAGGTTCCTCGCTACGCGGGCGCGGTGCCGAGCGCGCGGATCTCGCGCACGAACAGCCACGGGATCGCGGCGAGCATGACGATCGCGCCGGCGCAGATCGTGGGCACGATGCCGATGGTGCTGCCGAGCGTGCCGCCGATCAGCGCGCCGAGCGGCATCCCGCCCCGCATGACGGTTTTCATGGTCGCGTTCGTGCGGCCGAGCAGCTCCGGTGCCACGAGCCGCTGGAGCAAACTGAGCTGGGTGACGATGTAGATCGGAATGCACATCGCCGCGACGAGCTGCACGGCGACGATGACGGCGACCGGTTGGAACAGCGCTGCGAGCGGGATCGCGAACGTCGCGCCGACGCAGCCCAGCACCGTCACCGCCAGCACGCGGCCCGCGGGGAAGCGGCGCCCGATGCGCGGCGCCGCGAGCGCGCCGAGGAACCCGGCGTTGCCGCAGGCCACGAGCGCGCCGACCAGCGCCGGCGAAAAGTGCAACACGCGATAGAAGAACAGCAGATACACCGCGCTCACGATCGACCACCCGAGGTTGATGCAGGTCGTCGCGCCCATGAGCGAACGCAGCAGCGGCGAGCCGAAGACCGTCTCCAGCCCCGCACGCAGCGCGGGTCGGAACGCGACCCGTTCGGCGCGGCCGCCCGCGTCGTGGTGCGCCTCGCGCACGCGGATGCCCGCGAGCGCAACAGCCGACAAGGCGTATGTCGCCGTGTCGACCGCGACCGCGAGCGGTGCGCCGAGCACGCCGATCAGCGCGCCGGCGAGCCCGGCTCCGGTAAGCGTCGACACGCTGTTCGACGCTTCCAGCCGCGCGTTCGCATGCTCGAGCCACGACGCTGGCACCAGCGAGGGCACGAACGCTTGGTACCCGATGTCGAAAAACACGGAAGCGGTGCCCACGACGAGCGCGACGGCGACGAGCTGCGCCAGCGAGAGCGCGTGCACGTATGCCGCGAGCGGGATGGTGCACAGCGCCAGCCCGCGCACCACGTCGGCCACGAGCATCGTGCGCCGGCGCGACCAGCGGTCGATCCATACACCCGCGACGAGTCCGAGCACGGGGTATGCCGCGAACTGAGCGGCCTCGAGCACGCCGACGAGAAACGCCGGCGCGTGCATCGTGAGGATCGCAACGGTCGGTAAGGCGAGCGCGCTGATCGCCGTGCCGAACACGCTTGCCGTCTGGCCGGCCCAGAGGCGCCGGAAGCCGGCTCCGCCGTTCATCGGGCTCCGACGTTCGTCGCAGCGAAGGACCATTCCGAGGTGTCCCGGAACAGGCCGCGTGATAGCACCCGAGGGGCGATTGCGTCGAGCCGAAGGGGTTCGCGTTGGATCGTCCGGGTGCGTTCAGCAGATTTCACGATTTTCACGAAGGACGAGAGCGTCCGCCCGCGGCGCCCGCTCGATGACGCAAAGCGTTGTCGCGATGTGCGCGCGGAACGATGGCCGCGACCGTCCGTAGAGAGGCCAGTTACCACTTTGCCGACCGACATCCTCATCTCGAGCGATCCGTGGGAGAACCGCGTTGCGATCCTCGAGGAAGGCCGTCTCGCGGAAATCTACGTCGAGCGCGAAGAGCGCGTCATCGGCTCCATCTACAAGGGCAAGGTCGTCAACGTCCTGCCCGGGATGGGCGCGAGCTTCGTCGACATCGGGCTGGGGCGCAACGCGTTCCTGTACGTCGACGACATCAACAAGACCCCGCTCAACATCGGCGACGTCGAGGTCACCTCGGGCCGCACCGGCTACACCATCACCGAGAAGGTGAGCCGCGGCGACGACGTGCTCGTCCAGATCGTCAAGGAACCGCGCGGGCTCAAGGGCGCGCGCGTCTCCACCAACATCTCGCTGCCGGGCCGTTACTTGATCCTCATGCCCACGGGCAAGTTCAGCGGCGTCTCGCGCAAGATCGAGTCGGCCGACGAGCGCAACCGGCTCAAGACGATCATGAAGGCGATCCGGCCCGAAGGGATGGCGACCGTCGTGCGCACGGCGGCGGCCGGCGTGTCGAGCGCCGAGCTCATCGCCGACCTGGGCGTGCTGATCCGCATGTGGCACGGGATCCTCGAGCAGTACAAAGCGCTGCCGTCACCGGCGCTTCTGCACAAGGACATGAACCTCGTCTACAAGACGGCGCGCGACTTCATCTCGCCGCACGTGCAGAACGTCTGGCTCGACGACGCCAAAGAAGTCGAAGACGTCAAAGATTTCATGCGGATGCTCGGCCCGCAGTTCGTCGACCGCATCAAATACTACGAGGGCGGCAAGAAGCTGTTCGCCGACTTCAAGATCGACGATGAGATCCAGCGGCTGATGAAGCCCACGGTGAAGCTGCCGTCGGGCGGCTCCATCGTCATCGAGTCGACCGAAGCGCTGACCGTCGTCGACGTGAACTCCGGCAAGTTCACCGGCGGCAAGAACCTCGACGACACGATCGTGCGCACCAACGTCGAGGCTGCGACGGAAGTCGCGCGCCAAGTGCGTTTGCGCGACATCGGCGGCATCATCGTCTGCGACTTCATCGACATGTCGTCGGAGAGCGACCGCAACCGTGTGATCACCGCGCTGCAAGAGGGCTTGCGCAAGGACCGCACGCGCTCGACGATCCAGTCGTTCTCGCCGCTGGGACTGCTCGAGTTCACGCGCAAGCGCGTCGGCAAGGACCTCGGCCAGCAGCTGCGCGGCAAGTGCCCGACGTGCGAAGGCCTGGGCAGCGTGATGTCGCCGGAGTCGGTGACCATCGGCGCGTTCCGCGAGATCCTCGGCCACCGCAACGGTGAGTCCAAGCACGTGCACATCGCCGCCGCACCCAGCGTCGCGGCGCAAGCGGAGTACTGGTACGAAGACGAGCGCGTGCAGCTCGCCGAGCGCGTCGGCACGCACATCGACGTGTTCGTCGATCCCGCCGTGCATCCGGAACGCCCGCGCATCATCTGGGGCGACGACAAGCTCCCGACGCTGGGCCCGATCCGCGTCGGCGACGAGTTCGAAGTCGAGCTGCTCACGCTGCGGCTGCCGAACCCCACCTCCGCCGCGGCGATCGTCGCGGGCCGTTTGATCGAGGTCGAGAACGCGGCGAACGCCGCCGGCAAGATCATCAAGATCCGCATCCTCGACGTCGACGGCAGCGACATCCTGGCCGAGCCGCGCAGCCCGGTCGAGGCCGCCACGGCGATCGGCGAAGCGCGCGGCGGCAAGAAGCGCCGCCGCGGCGGCCGCGGGCGCAAGCGCGAGCTGACGCCGGCCGAGCAGGCCGACGAGCTGCGCGAGCTGGCCGAGGAAGCCGAGAAGGGCCTCGGCGGCCGGAGCGCCATCGGCATCTCCACCACCGAAGAAGTCGTCGCCAAGAAGGCCGGCCCCAAGACCACCGCTCAGAAGGCCGCCGAGGGCGGCGTGGCGCTGCTGGCCGGCGAGTCGCTGTCCGGCGCGCGGCCCCCGAGCCCGCAAACGGGTCCCGCACCGGCTGTGCTGCCGGGCGAAAAGCTGTCCGGCGCCCGCGTGGGCGTTGCAAGCCCGCCGCCGCCCACCCCCATCCGTCCGGTCAGCACGCCCGCCACCGCCGCCGCCGCGGGCGGCGGGGCGGACCAGGAAGCGCAAGAGGGCCACGGCCGCAAGCGCCGCCGGCGCCGTCGCGGCGGCCGCGGCGGGACCGAGGTCGCGGCGCACGCCGCCGCACCGGTGACCGCCGGCATGGCGAGCGCC
Organism: Vulcanimicrobiota bacterium; assembly: GCA_963723635.1. Classification (GTDB taxonomy): domain Bacteria; phylum Vulcanimicrobiota; class Vulcanimicrobiia; order Vulcanimicrobiales; family Vulcanimicrobiaceae; genus Vulcanimicrobium. The sequence goes on from CAVRRP010000021.1 coordinate 28,115, forward strand.
GAGCCCGCCGACCTGGAGGACGACGACGAAGACGAAGCCGCCGTCGCGGGCCAGGTCCAGCCGGGCGCCGTCGCCGAGAACGGCGACCGCAAGCGTCGCCGCCGCCGGCGTCGCCGCCGCGGCGGACGCGGCGGTGCGGCCGACGGCCAGGCCGTCGCCGCGGCCGGCGACTCGCAGCAGCCCGCCGTCCCCGATCGCCATATCTTCCGGGTCGATCCCGAAGGCGCGGCCCACGCGACCGGCGAGACGGCGCCGCCCGTGCCGTCGCGCGCCCTGGCCCCGTGGAACCGCAAGCGCGGCGACATCGCCGTCGAGCCGCCGCCGCCGGTCATCACCGCGCCGCCGGAGCGCGGCGAGACCGTGAAGACCACCCGGCCGTCGCGCCGCCGCCCGCGCACCGGCGCCGAGGAGGCTCCCCGCCGCGGCGGGCAGCTCGAGCCCGGCGCGCCCGTGCGTGCGCTTCCCCCGCCCGCCCGCGAACCGGCCGCGCCGGCTCCGGAACAGCCGGCAGCGGTAGAACCGCGTCGCGGACGTCCGCGCCGCCGGGGCGAAGCCGCCCCTGCCGCGGCCGCAACACCGGCCGCGGCAGCGCCACCGCAAGCACCTGCGGCGCCCAAGCGCACGACCCGCGCCCGCAAGACCAGCCCGGCTGCAAGCGCCGCGGCTGCGCCGAGCACCGCGGCCGAAGCGCCGAAGGCGAAATCCACGGCGCGCGCGCGCAAGACGAGCGCGCCCGCGGCGACGACCGCCGGCAAGGCCAAGAAGGCCGCGCCCGCGGCGACGGCGGCGAAGAAGCCGCCGGCGCGCAAGGCGACCGCCAAGAAGGCGGCCGCGGCCAAGCCTGCGACCGCGAAGAAGTCGGCATCCGCCACGCGCAAGACGTCCACCGCGAAAAAGGCGTCTGCGACCAAGGCGTCTGCGACCAAAGCGTCTGCGACGAAGGCGACGGCGAGCCGGAAGAAGCGCTGAGGTGGGCTCGGCGCAGCCGAGCAGCGCGATCTTCGTCGACTACGACGGGACGATCACGGATTGCGACACATTCGACGTCCTCGTCCGGTCGGCGGGCGGCGACGACGCCTGGGGTGAGCTCGAGCGCGAGCTCGCCGCCGGGCGCATCTCGCTGCGCGAAGCGCTGCGGCGCGAAGCCGCGATGGTGCGGCTCTCGCGGCCCGAGGCGCTCGCCTTCCTGGAGTCGCGGGCGCGCGTCGATCCGACCTTCGCGAACTTCGTGAAGACCGCGCACGCGCGCGGCGCGTGGGTCGGCGTCGTGTCGGCGGGGATCCGCCAGGTGATCGGGCCGGCGCTGGAGCGCGCGGGCGTCGACGTGCCGGTCTTCGCCAACGACGTGGACTTCGATCCCGCGGGCTGGCGCATGACGTTCATCGACGACTCGCTGATGGGACACGACAAGGCGGCGCGCGTTCGCGCCGCGCGCGACGCGGGCGCGCAAACCGTCTACGTCGGCGACGGCATCAGCGACTTCGAAGGCGCGCTCGCGGCGGACGTGCGCTTCGCAAAAAAAGACCGCGCCCTCGAGCGGTACTGCCGAGAGCGCGGTGTTGCGTGCACGCCGTTCTCGTCGTTCGACGAGATCGGCCAGGCGCTGTTTGCGAGCTAGTGCGTCGTCGCTTGCGCGATGCGGCTGTTGACGAAGTTCACCGCGGCGACGAGCTGCGGATCCTGGGTGATGTCGCCGAGCCGGACCTTCGCGTCCTTGGGGATGTCGCTTTTGATTTCGGGCTCGATGCCGACCGAGTTGATGTCGCGGCCCTTGGGCGTGAAGTAGCGCGCCGTCGTGATCTTCACGGCGGACCGGTCGGGTAGCGGGAAGATCGACTGCACGACGCCCTTACCGAAGGTCTTCTCGCCGACGAGCGTACCGACGCCGCTGTCCTGAATCGCGCCGGCGGTGATCTCCGAGGCCGACGCCGTGTAGCGGTTCACCAGCACCGCGAGCGGGCGCGGCGCGATCGCGGTGTTGTCCGCGTCGTACTCGGTGTCGACGCCCGCGCGCGACTGCACGCTGACGATCGGGCCGCTCGCGATGAACTTCGACGACACGTCGATCGCGGTGTTGAGATACCCGCCGCCGTTGCTGCGCAGGTCGAGGACGTACGCTTTGGCGCCTTGCGCGTCGAGCCGCTTGAGCGCGGCCGTCAGCTCGGTCGCCGTCGTCTGCCCGAACACGCTCAAGTCGACGTAGCCGATGTTGCCCGGCAGCATCTTCGACGTGACGCTCGGCGCGTGGATCTGCTCGCGCGTGATCGTCACGGGCTCGAGCAGCTTGCCGTTGCGCTGGATCGTCAGGCGCACCTTGGTGCCCGGGTTGCCGCGCAGCACGCCGCTGACGATCTTCTGCTCGATCGCGAGCCGCTTTTGGTCGTCCTTCTCGGTCATCGCCGGCGCGAGCAGTTGCGAGACCGGCTTCGCGTCGACCGCGGTGATCGCGTCTTCGGGCTGCAGGCCGGCCTTGTCGGACGGGCCGTCGAGGATGACGCTCTCGATGTGCAGCGTCTGCGTCTTGTCGTCCGGAAGATACGAGATGCCTACGCCCCCGAACGTCGTGCCGTCGAGGCCTTCGTTGAGCGCAGCGTACTCCTTGGGCGACAGGAAGGTCGTGTAGCGGTCCTTGACCGAGCCCATCACGCCGGCGATCGCGGCGTAGGTGATCTGCGACGACGGCGAGATCGACTCGACCGGCGTGAGCTTCGACGCGTACTCGCTGACCGCCAGCGACACTTCGCGGTGCAGCGCTTCGGCGTTGGTCTCGTCGTCGGCGGTCGCCTTCACCGGCGGCAGCGCCGCGTTGGCGACGTTGTGCTTCTTGAGGTAGTCGATCATCGAGATGCGCGCGCCGTCGAGCGCGGCCTGGCGGTCGACCTTCTTGTAGAAGTCGGCCGTGAGGCGCACGTACGAGCCGACGAGCTCTTCCGTCTGCTGCGACGTCAGCGGGGACGAGGCGGGGGTGGCGGCGGGAACCGGTGCGGTCGCCAGCGCGAGCAGCGCGGCGAGTGCGACCGGGGCGATGCGTTTCATGAGGTTTCCTTCTTGCTCTCGATGATCTTCTTGGCGGCGTTGAGCTGCTTGTCGTTGGGGGTGTCGATGATGCGCGGGTCGTCGACGCGCTGCGTCACGATGACGTCGGGCATGATGCCCTTATGGTGGATGTCGCGGCCCTTGGGCGTGACGTACCGGGCGGTCGTGATCTTGAGCGCGCCCTTGTCGGGCATATTGTAGAGGCTCTGCACGACGCCTTTGCCGAACGTCTTCTCGCCGACGAGCGTGCCGACGCCGTAGTCTTGCACCGCGCCCGCGGTGATCTCCGAAGCGCTGGCGGTGTAGCGGTTGACGAGCAGCACCAGCGGCGTCGTGCCGAGCGGGTGGCCGGTGGCGTTCTTCACCTCACGGTAACCGGCGCGGTCGATCGTCGAGACGATGGGGCCCTGCGCGATGAACAGGCTGCAGATGTCGACGGCTGCGTCGAGCAGGCCGCCGCCGTTGTTGCGCAGATCGAGGATATAGCCGCGCACGTTGCGCTTCTTGCCGTCCTCGAACGCTTGGCGAACTTCGTCGCCCGACGTCGTGCCGAAGTCTTGCAGCCGCACGTACTCGATGTTGTTCTCGACCTTCGCGATGACCGACGGCACGTGGATCTGCGCGCGCGTGATGCGCACGACCGTGGGCGCTTGCGCGTCGTGGCGCTTGAGCGTCAAGCTGACGACGCTGCCGACGGGCCCGCGAATCTCGCTCTCGACCATGTCGATCTTCTGGCCCAGCGTCGACTTGCCGTCGACGGCGACGATGACGTCGCCGGGCCGTACGCCCGCTTTGATCGCCGGGTTCGCGTCGATCGGGTTGGCGACGATCGCGCCCGTCTTCGCGTCCTGGATGATGTAGACGCCGACGCCGCCGAAGTTGCCGCCGCGCAGCTGCTCGTCCAGCCCGTTGATCTCTTGGGGCGACATGTACGTGGTGTACGGATCGCCGAGGCCGCCGAGCATGCCGATGAGCGCGACCTGCGTGTACGTCGCGCGCGGCGCGAGCTTCGCGTAGCGGTTCTGCACGCTGGTGAGCGTGCTCTCGAGGATCGCGATGTCGCGCCCGCGCTCGCCGGTCGCGGTGTTGCGCGGCACCTGCGGGTCGGTGACCTTCTTGGCCTTGAGGAACGCCGTGAGCGCCTTGTGCTCGCCTGCGATCAGCAGCTGGTCGGCGACGGGCTTGTAGTACGCGTGCTCGACGCGCTCGTACGCCAGCTCGACGAGCTGGCGCTGGGGATCGCCGCGGCCCAGCAGGGTCGCGATGTCGAGGCCGACGATGCGCTGCCCGGAGCCGAGCACGATCGTTTCGGTCTGGTCGGCGGCGGCGGCGTGCCCGGCGTAGGTGGCGCCGGCGAGGGCGGCCACCCCCACCACGAGGGCGGCGGACAACAGACGGATGCGGGCGGTCAAAAGCGGTCCTTAAACGGTGCGACGGGGCGGCGGCGGCGGTACTTCCTGTTGAACCCCTTCGTGAGGCCCTTTGTTCCATCGTCCCATCGGCCTCTAACCGTCAGGCCTGCGTCTTGGACCCGTCTGTGAGCCTGCGCCGCCTCGGCGCTGCTGTATCGCCGATCAGCGCAAGTAGGACATGGGGTCGACCGGGTTGCCGTTGCGCATGACTTGGAAGTGGACGTGCGGGCCGGTCGCGTCGCCCGTGGCGCCCGCCGCGCCGATCGCTTGGCCGCGCTGGATCTCCTGGCCGACCGACACGAAGATCTGCGAGAGGTGGCAGTAGATCGTCGACAGTCCGCCGTGGTGGTCGATCGCGATCATGTTGCCGCAGTCGCCCTGATACGAGGCGAGGATGATCGTGCCGGCGCCCGCGGCGAGGACCGGCGTGCCGGTGGGGACGCCGATGTCGATGCCGCGGTGGAGGATCATGTGGTGGTAGACCGGGTGCATCCGCCAGCCGAACGGCGACGTGATCGGCCCCGACACCGGCCAGCTCAGCTGGCCGGGCGCGACCTCGGGCGGCAGCTCGGCGCCGGCGAGCCGGGCGGCGCGGCGGGCTTCCTCGCGCCGGGCTTCTTCCTCGGCCTGCTTCTGGCGGATCAGCGACTCGAGCGCCGCTTCTTCGGCGTCGTTGAGCTCGTCGAGCTGCGCGACCTCGTTCTGCACGTGCTGGCGCTCCGCGTCGGCCGCCGCCAGCAAGTCCTTGCGCTGCGCCGCCAGACCGTCCAGCGCCAAGCGCTGCTGGTTCGCCTGCGCCTGTTCGCCCTGCAGCTCGGACTGCGTCCCGAGCAGCCCGTTCTCGATCGCGACGACCTTGGCCTGATCCGCCTTGCGCGCGCGGATGGTGCCTTGGTTCGCCTTCACCAGAAAGCGCACGTCGTTCCAGCGCTCGACGAAGTCGCCGAACGAGCGCGCGCGCAGCAGCACGTCGACGTAGCCGAGGTCGCCGTGCTCGTATGCGTCGACCAGCCGCCGCGCGAGCGCGTCCTGATGGCGCTTGAGCGTGGCTTTCGCCGCGGCGAGCTGGACGCGGTTCCAGTCCAGCTTGCGCTGCGTCGACCGGATGCGGCCCTGGATTTCGTCGAGCCGGCCGTTCACGGACGCGATGTTGCGGTTGGTGTCGGCGAGCTGCGACGCGATCGTCCCGACCTTCGCCCTCACCACGCTGAGCTGCGCCTTCTTCTCGTGCAGCTTGGCGTGCACGTCGTGAATGTGCGCCTTCTCCGCCTGGATCTTGTCGTCGATGTGGCTCTTTCCGAAACCGGCGCTCGGCGCGAACGCAACCATGATCGCGAGCGCGATCGGCACGCCGCGAGTCACTCGCGAAGCGAGTGAGGGCCGACCGCAGCGATAGCGAGGACCGCCCAGACGACTCATCAGGCGCGCAGGTGCCGTCCGACGCTGAACCACGACGCGATCAAACCGACCGCGGCGCCGACCGCCAGCAGCTCCAGGCACAGCGTGAGCTCGTTGACGCGGAACGTCACGAACGCCAGCGTGGAGGCGAGCTTCGGCACGACCTGGTGCTCCGCGAGTGCGAGCACGCCGATCGCAAGCGCGGCGCCGAGGATTCCGGCGAGCATTCCTTCGGCGATGAACGGCATGCGGATGTACATGTTCGTCGCGCCGACGAGCTGCATGATCGCGATCTCGCGGCGGCGCGCGAAGACGGTCAGCCGGATCGTGTTCGCGATGACGATCGCCGCCGAGATCGACAGCAGGATGATGAGCGCGAGCCCCGCGCGGCCGAGCACGGTCGCGGTCTTGAGCAGCTTCTGCACGGTGTCGGCGGCGTAGTCGGTCTTCGCGACGCGCGGGTCCTTGCCGATCCAGCGTGCGACGTTGGGTACGCTGTCGGGGTCCTTCACGCGCACGTGATACGTGTTGGGCAGCGGGTTCGACGTGAGCAGCGACGTGTCGAAGTCGGCGCCCAGCACGGCTTTCATCCGCTTGAGGCCGTCCTTTTTCGGGACGTACGACGCCGACGCGACGCGCGGGTCGCGCGCGAACTTCGAGGCGAGGTCCTTGGCCTTCGCATCGTCGACGTCGTCCTTCAGATAGACGGCGATCTCGATCTGCGAGAGCACACCGTTGCCGAACGTCTGGATCGTGTCGCGCACGAACAAGAACGCGCCGAGCAGCACGATGGTGACCGCGACCGTGCCGATCGCGGTGAACTGCATGCCGGCGTTGCGGGTGAAGTTCGTGAGAACCTCACCCAGGAAGAACCGCAGTCTGCCCAAGTCCACGGAAGTAGTAGCCCCGTTCGTCGTCGTGGAGGATGCGGCCGTGCTCGAGGCGCACGACGCGCCGGCGCATCCGGTCGACGGTGGATTGGTTGTGGGTCGCGACGACGACCGTCGTGCCTTTGAGGTTGATGCGCTGCAGCAGCTCCATGATCTCGGTCGTGTTCGACGGATCGAGATTGCCGGTGGGCTCGTCGCAGAGCAGGATCTTCGGGTTGCCGACGAGCGCCCGCGCGATCGCCGTGCGCTGCTGCTCGCCGCCGGAGAGCTCCGAGGGGAACATGCGGCTCTTGTGCGAGAGCCCGACGAGGTCGAGCGCGCGCGGCACCATCCGCATCACGTCGCGCGTGCGCGTGCCGGTGACCTGGAGCGCGAACGCGACGTTCTCCCACACCGTCTTGTGCGAGAGCAGCTTGAAGTCTTGGAAGACGACGCCGATGTTGCGGCGCAGCTTCGGCACGCGCCCGCGGCGCAGCGTGTCGACGCGGATGCCGTCGACGACGACTTCACCGCGCGACGGAACCTCTTCGCGGTACAGCAGCTTGAGCAGCGACGACTTTCCGGTGCCCGAATGGCCGACCAAAAAGACGAAGGTGCCCTTTTCGATCTCGAGATCGACGTCGTCCAGCGCTCGCGTCCCGTTGGGGTACGTGAGCGAAACGCCGCGGAGTCTGATCATGCTTACTTGGGCGCTCCGGCGTCGGGTTGAAACAGGTATTGGGCGCGCCTTGGCTCATACCTCCGGCAAGGTATGAACTTCGATCTCAACGACGAGCAAAAGGCGATCCAGTCACTGTGCCGCGAGTTCGCGCGCGACGAGGTCGCACCGCAGGCGGAGCACAACGACCGCGAAGAGCGCTTCCCGTACGAGCTGGTTCGCAAGATGGCGGAGCTCGGGTTGATGGGCTTGCCTTTCCCGGAGAAGTACGGCGGTGCGGGCGCGGACACCGTGAGCTACGCGCTCGCCGTCATGGAGATCAGCCGCGCCGATGCGTCCACCGGCATCACGCTCGCGGCGCACGTCTCGCTGGGCGCGTCGCCCATTCTTCTGTTCGGCACCGAGAAACAGAAGGAAGAGTATCTCGTCCCCCTGGCAAGGGGCGAGAGATTGTGGGGCTTCGGGCTCACCGAGCCCAACGCCGGCAGCGACGCCGGCGGCACCCAGACGCGCGCCGAGCTGCGGGACGGCAGCTGGGTGATCAACGGGACCAAGGCGTTCATCACCAACAGCGGCACGGACATCACCGGCGGCACGACGATCACCGCCGTCACCGGCCGGGACGCCAAAGGCCGCGCGGAGATCTCGAACATCCTCGTCCCGCAGGACACGCCGGGCTTCAGCCGGGCCAAGAAGTACCGCAAGATGGGGTGGAAGGCGTCGGACACGCGGGAGCTGTCCTTCACCGACGCCACGGTTCCTGAGGGAAACCTGCTGGGGCCGCGCGGAAACGGTCTCAAGCAGTTCTTGACGATCCTCGACGGCGGCCGCATCTCCGTCGCCGCGCTGTCCGTGGGACTGGCGATGGGCGCCTACGACGAGGCGTACAAGTACGCCAAGGAACGGCACCAGTTCGGCAAGGCGATCGCGAAGTTCCAGGCGATCCAGTTCAAGCTCGCCGACATGGTCATGGAGATCGAGCACGCCAAGCTGATGGTGCTCAAAGCGGCGTGGGAGAAGGATCAGGGGCGCGCGTTCGAGCTGAGCGCGTCGCTGGCCAAGCTGTACTCGGGCGAGGTGTCGCGGCGCGTCGTCAACGAGGCGCTGCAGATCCACGGCGGCTACGGCTTCATGGACGAGTACCCGATCTCGCGGATGTACCGCGACCAGAAAGTCAACGAGATCGGCGAGGGCACCAACGAGATCCAGCGGTTGGTGATCGCCCGGCAGATCGGGCTGTAGCCTTGCGGGCGGACGGCCTTTGGAGAATCTTCAGGCTTTTTGGTCAAGATCCGACATGGCGCCCGCGGCGTCCAACGTCGAAAGGGGTCTTCATGCGCAAGCTTTCCGTCATCGGGGTCGTCGCCGCCCTCGCCGTCTTCCTCGGCGCCGAGCCCGTGTGGGCTCATTTGGAGCACGGCAAGACGGCCCCCGAGTTCACCCTGCAAGCCGCCCAGGGCGGCGACGTGTCGACCGTCGATCTCAAGCAAGAGCTGGCGAAGGGACCCGTCGTCCTGTACTTCTTTCCGAAGTCGTTCACGTCGGGCTGCACGACCGAGGCGCACTTGTTCTCCGAGCACATCGCCGACTTCGCGAAGCTCCACGCGACCGTCATCGGGGTGAGCGGCGACGACCTCGAGACGCAGAAGAAGTTCTCGACGCAGGAGTGCCGCTCGGCGTTCCTGGTCGCGTCCGACCCCGGGCTCAAAATCGCCAAGGCGTACGACGCACAGCTCGCCGACCAGTACGCGAACCGGACGTCGTACGTGATCGCCCAGGACGGCACGATCGCATATGCCTACACCGCGCTGGACCCGTCCAAGCACGTCGACAACGCGCTCGAGGCGCTCAAAGGGCTGGCCGCCGCGAAGAAGTAGGCCGGGCGGGTACTAGCCGTTCGTGGAGATCGGCTGGCCCCGTGAGCTCTTCCTGATCCGGCATGCCGAGAGCGCCGGGAACGTCGCCCGTGAACTGGCGCTCGCCAGCGGCGCGCTGGTGATCGACATCGACCACCGCGACTGCGACGTGCCGCTCTCGCCGCTGGGCGAACGGCAGGCGGCGGCGCTCGGCCGGTGGTGCAAGCGGCACATCGATCCCGTCGACGCGGTCATGTGCTCGCCGTACGTGCGCGCGCAGCAGTCGTCCGCGATCGCGCTGCGCGAGGCCGGCTGGAACGACGTCCCGGTCGTGGTCGACGAGCGGCTGCGCGAGAAAGAGTTCGGCATGCTCGACCGGCTCACGCGCGACGGGATCGTGCACCGCTTCCCCGAGCAGGCCGAGATGCGCCGCGTGCTCGGCAAGTTCTATTACCGCCCGCCCGGCGGCGAGAGCTGGACCGACGTCATCCTGCGGCTGCGCAGCGTGGTCGACACGCTCACGCGCGAGTACAACAACTGCCGCATCGCGATCGTGTCGCACCAGGTGATCGTGCTGTGCTTTCGTTATCTGCTGGAGGGCTTGACCGAAGAGCAGATCCTCGCGATCGACGCGCAGGCCGACGTCGCGAACTGCTCGGTGACGACGTACCGCTACGACGACGCGGCCAAGAAGCTGACGCTGCGCTCGTACAACGTCGTCGCGCCGATGGAAGAAGCCGGCGAGCCGGTGACCCGCGAGCCGGACGCGCCCGTTGCCCGCAAGTAAGCCGGTCGACGCGGCGCTGCTGCGCGCGTGGCCGCTCCCGGTGCCCGAAGGGGGCGACAAGAACGCGCGCGGCAGCATCTTCGTCGTGGCGGGCGCGCCGCAGATGCCCGGCGCCGCGGCGCTGTGCGCGACGGCGGCGCTGCGCGCCGGCGCGGGCAAGCTGCAGATCGGCACGTGCGCGTCCGTCGCGGCGCACGTGGGCACGGCGGTGCCCGAGTCGTTGGTCGTCGCGCTGGAAGAAACGCCGTCCGGGGCAATGGCGATGTCGAACGTTGACACGATCGTCGAGCGCGCGAACAAAGCCGACGCGCTGGTCATCGGGCCGGGGATGGTGGACGAGTCCGCGACGGCCGCGCTGATCGCCGCGGTCGCGCAGGCGCTCGACGTCCCGGCGGTGATCGACGCGGCCGCGCTCGCGTGCTTCCGCGACCGCGCGGATGCGATCGCGTGGCTGCACGGGCGCGCGGTGCTCACCCCGCACGCGGGCGAGATGGCGTCGATGCTGGCGTGCGAGCGCGACGCCGTGGAAGCCGACCCTGCATCGTACGCGGTCGACGCGGCGCGGCGATTCGACGCAATCGTGGTGCTCAAGGGGGAGACGACGCACATCGCCGAGCCGAACGGCGCGCTCTACCGCAACGAGCACGGCAACGTCGGCCTCGCGACATCGGGCTCGGGCGACGTGCTCGCCGGCATCATCGGCGGACTGCTGGCGCGCGGCGCGCGCCCGCTTCACGCCGCCGCTTGGGGCGTGTACCTGCACGCGCGCGCCGGCGACGCGCTCGCGAAGCGGATCGGGTTTGGTTTCCTCGCGCGCGAGCTGTCCGCGGAGATTCCGCGCCTTATGGGCGAGCTCAGCGTGTAGAGGTCAGCGGCCGTTCATCAGGGGCACGGCGGCGAACTGGCGCTCCAGTGCATCGGATAGCGCCGTATCTGCGATCGTCTGCTTTACGCGAGGCCACGCATCACGCAATGCGGTAACAGTCTGATCGGCAACGATCAGCGTACGTTTTATCGATATCTCAGCGCGTTCGGCAAACGCGCGCAACACCGCACGATCGATCCGATCGAACGCTCGCTCGCCGCCGATCGTTAGGGCCAGTTGCGCCGTCGGAAAATAGGCGCGCGTGCAGACGAAATCGTACATCGGCGCCAGCCGCGCGTTACGGCCGTCGGGATAAGTTATCGCCCAGTTTTTCAAATGCATGTCGTTGTTTCCGACGCAAATGCCGAACACGAGACGCCGCATGAACTCGTCAATGTCTTCGTCGGGACACAGCGTGGCGATGACGTTCGCGATCCAGTGCGTCGACTTGCGGTCGTACTTATCGGCAGGCGGCTGCCCCGCGATCTGGTTAAAGTCCTCGACGTGAATCCGGACGCCGCCGGCGAGCCGGTCAAAGCGAGCGATCGCATAGACGATGCGAGGCTCCTCGGGTCGGAGCACCGGAAGTTCCTCGGGTAAGCCCTCGATCGAATCGAGCTCAACGAGCTTGATGTGCGGGACGTCGAGGCCGATCATGCGAGCGAGCGACATCACGGTATACTCGTTTTCCGGCAAGCGGCGATAGGCGTTCGTCGGTAATTTGGCGATCCAATCGCCGCCGATCCCTCGCACCGGCAGGGTAAGCCGGTTGCCCATCATGCTGGCGCTGAATTTTGGCTGCATGCCTGCTAGGGAGAAGCGAAACGACTGTTCGCTCTGCGCATTGCTTTCAGACGCCGAGTCGTCATCTTGCTCGAGCTCCGCGATCTCAGGGTCGCGCATGATGACGGCACCCGGCAGATCCAGCCCTAGGACGGGAAAAAACGGAAAGTCGCGCGTGCGGTTGATCTTCTGTTGCCGCGCGACGATCGCGCGCAGCGGCGAATCTTCTTCGGGGAGCAGGTTCGCAAAGAAGGGCGGCGAGACCCGATGCGTTCTCCGCACGATGGGCAGGGTCGCACCGCTAGGCCCAATGAAGCTTTGACTCAGAACGGGCGGGTGGTCGTCGTCCAGATACTCCGCGGCGAAGGTGAAGAGGTTGTAGTCGCCGGGAAGGTTCGTGATGGTGCCGATTCGGCGGTCGCCAAGCCAGACGCCGAGCGATCCCGGCATCAGGTAAAGCGCCCACGTTCGGGCGGTGCGTCGTGCTGCGCGGTTGCCGCGTCTATGATTGAGCGGACGGCGGGGACGTGTTCTTTCGGTACGAGAATCGGCTCAAGTCTCAATGCCCGCGCGAGCTCCAGCAAGGTAGACACCCGCAAGTCGGCGCCGTGCTCAATGCGGGATAGATTCGATCCCGCGATGCCGAGCTTGGCTGCTAACTCGTGCTGGCTAACTCGCCGCGAGCGCCGTATGTTTCCAAGCTGCATCCCTAAGGTTGTGTAGCCGCGCGCTTCCGAGGCATTTTGCTTTATATCAGATGCCTTAGCCATATGTTTGCTTTATTTGATAAGGCCTGAAAGCGCTTTCCTGCCGAACTTTTACCTTATAAGGCGTAATCGGTATATACTCTACCTTAAAAGCTAAGGTAGTTCTCTTGCTCTACCTGACTAGGCTGGTACCGGTGACCGCAGGTCGATGCGGGTCGCGCCCGCGACGGCGGCGGCTTCCGCGAGATCGTCGCTGGCGGTGAAGAGGATGCACTGGGTGTCCAGGGCGCCGTGGACCAGGATCGGGAGGCAGCGCGTGATGCGGTCGACGTCCCAGAAGGCGAAGGGGTCGTCCAGCAGCAGCGGCGGCGTCTCCAGGCCTTCGGCGAACATGCGCGCGGTCGCGAAGCGGACGACGAGGGCGATCTGGTCGCGCGTGCCCGCCGAGAGCTTGTCGACGTCCTCGAAGCCGTTGGTCTCCGGGATGCGGACGCGGATCGCCAGCGTCGCCGGATCGAGGCGGATCTCGCCGTAGCGGCCCGCGGTGATCGTGTCGAGGACCTCGGCACTGTACTCTTCCAGGCGGCGGGCGAAGGCGCGGTGCGCTTCGTCCTTGCGCGTGTCGATCGTGTCGCGCGCGAGCTTCACCGCGCGGGCGAACGCTTCCAGGCGCGCGATCTCGGCGCGCGTCGTCGCGAGCGCTTCGTCGAGCGCGGCGACGTCGGGGACGCTCTCCTCGCCGGCGCGCAGCTCGCCTTCGAGGCTGGCGACGGCGCGTTCGGCGTCGCGCGCGCGCATGTCGAGCTCGGCACGCTCGCGCTCCACCGCGCGCAGCGTCTGCGGGTCGTCATCGTCCGCGGGCTCGACGCCGGCTGCGAGGAGCGCGTCGTACTCCGCTTGCAGCGCGCGGTCGTCGTCGCCGTGCAGGATGTCGCCGCGGCGCAGCTCCAGCATCGCCAGGCGGGCATCGAGACCGTCCCGTTCCGCGCGGCGGGCCGCGCGGCGGTGCGCGGCGGTGCGGCGTTCGGCGCGCTCACCCGCCACGCCCGGCACGAGCGCGTCTGCGATCGCGTCGAACCGCGCGGCTTCGGCGTCCGCCGCATCGCGTGCGCTCTGCGCGCGCGCCGCGGCCTTGTTCGCGGCGATCTCGCGCGCGAGCAGCGCGACGTAGCGCCGGCGGCGCTGCACGAGCTCGTCGACGCTCGGAATGCGCAGCGGCTCCAGCACGCGCGCGACCGCGGCGGCCGCCGTGTGCTCTTCGGCGAGCGCGGTGTCCGCGCTGCGCTGCTTCGCTTCCGCTTCGGCGATGCGCGCCGCCCGGACGCGTGCGCGCGCGAAAGCCGCGGCCGTCAGCGCGATCGCCATGGTGCTCGCGACGGCGGTCCATAGCCATGCGTGCGCGATCGCGACCCCCGCGTCCGAGACCCATGCGACGAGCGCGATCGTGATGAAGATCCGGGCGAGGCTGCGGCCGCCGTTGGGTTCGTGCCGCGCGACGGCGGCTTCGTACGACGCCGCGGCGGCCTTCGCGCGCGCGGACTCGGCTTGTCCGGCGACCGCGTGCAGCGCGTTGAACGCGTCGTCGTCGAACGTGCCGGCGTCCGCGCGCCGGTCGGCGAGCTCCCGGCGCTCGTCGCCGCTGAGCGCGTCGTCCGCGACGCCGTGCGCGGCGGCATCCGCGATGCTTTCAGCAGTGCGCCAGGCGTGGTACGCGTCGTCGAGCGCGCCGACGCGGTCGGCGTCGAAGTCCGCGACGTCCGCGAACTGCGCGCGCGCCGCCTGCACCGCGGCGAAGTCGGCGCGATGCTCTTTGAGCGCCGCGAGCCGCGCACGAATCTGCGCCGCGCACAGCGCGCGCTTGCGCCGTTCGAGCATTGCCGCGGCCGCGGTATCGCGATCGCGCTTCGCGCACTCGGCGGCAATTCTTTCGCGCAGCGAGGCCAGGGTTTCGAGCGCGGCGCGCGCGTCGTCCGCGGCGCGCCGCTGCTGCAGCTCGAGCTCGCGCAGCTTTTTCAGCGGTGCGTTCTTGTGCGCGCGCTCGGTGCCGACGTGCTTGCGCACCGCGTCGTCGAGCCGCGCGATCGCGCCGAGCGCGGCGTCTTCTTTCGGACCGCCGCCGAGCGCTTGCGCGAGCGCCCCGGCGACGTCGTTCGCCGAGTTGCCGTCGAGCGCGATCGCGCGCTGGCGCACGCACGCGGTTTGCACGAACACGTCGAGCGAGATCTGCAGGTGCGCTTCGCCGGGGCTGAGCGACTTGCCGCGGCCGATGCGCGCGGCGGCGTCCGCGCCGCCGGCGTCGTACACGCGCACGCCTTTGGTGTCGTGGTCGAACTCGCGGTGGACTTCCCATGCCGCGCCGTCCGACGTCTCGTACGTGAGCGCGCTCGCGTACGGCGCGCCGCCGGCCCACGGCCGCCAGCGCTCTTTCTCGCCGCGCCGGAAACCGTACAGCGACGCGACGAGCGCCGCGGCGAGCGTCGACTTCCCGGCTTCGTTGCGGCCGACGACGACGTTGAGTCCGGGGCCGAACTCGAAGAACCGGTCGGCGAGCCGGCCGAAACCGTCGACGCGCAGCGAGACCAGCCTCACGCGATCACCGTCACGGCGCGAGGTTTCCGGCAGCGAACGCGGCGACGGTGTACCGCAGCGCCGCGCGCGCGTCGGCGTTGCCCGCGTCTGCCGCAGCGAGCAGATCGGCGACGGCGCGGCCGCGCACGTTGGGCTCGTGCGCGATGGCGGCATAGTCGGCGCATGCCGTCTCGTCGATCAGCTCGAGCGCGCCGAGCGCGGACGTGAAGCGGTCGGCGAACAGCTCACGGTCGACGCGCGTGCCCGGCGCAAGCGTCCCGTGCAGGCGCACGCGCAGGAAGTCGTCGCGGCCGTACGGCGCGAGCGCTTCCTCGAGCGCGCCGAGCACCGCGTGCTCGCTCGCCGCGTCGTGCAGCGCGACGTCGAGGTCGACCAAGCGCGTGCGCGCCAACTCCACCGGCTCCAGCGCGACGTGCCCGTTCTCCAGCGTGACCACGAGCGCGCCGTGCGCGCCGCGCTCGCCGAACTTGATCGGTTCCGGCGAACCGGGATACGCGAGCCGCGGCGTGCCGCCGTCAGCGCGCACCGAACCGCCGTGGAAGTGTCCGGTCAGCGCGCAGGTCGCGCCCGATGCGACGATCTCCGCGAGCGTGAACGGCGCGGTCGCGCGCTTGCCGGGCGGGCAGCGGTCTTCGTCGCTTCCGTGCACCAGCGCGATGCGCGCGCCGGGCCGGTCGAACCGCGCGTTGGCGAACGGGCGGCCCGGCTCTGCCGGTGCGTGGCCGAAACCGTAGATCGTCACGCCGTCGGCGAGCGGCGACGCGCTCCACGCCGGTTCGGCAAACACGTGCACGTTGGGCGGCCGGTCGTCGCGTGCGTAGATCGCCCGCGAGCTGTACGGATCGTGGTTGCCCGGCGCGACGAACACCGGACCGCCGAAGCGAGCGAGTTGCGCGAAGACGAAGCGCGCGGTTTGCGGTCCCGCGCGCTCGGCTTCGTAGAGGTCGCCGCCGATCGTCAGCGCGTCCGCGCGCCGTTGCAGCGCGAGGTCGACGACGCGCGCGAACGCGTCCGCCAGCGCCGCCCGCCGGCGTGCGCCGCCGCGCACCTCGGTGAAGGCCGTCTCGAGGTGCACGTCCGCGGCGTGGACGATCGTCGTCGCCATCGGGGCTCTTCCTTCGCCGTCACGGCGGCACAGCTCTGCCTCGCCTGCATTCGGAGCGAGAATTGCGGGTACGCACAGTGCGGTGCCCCGTTATCCGCCGCGCGATGGCGGGTGGCCGGCATGCGGAGGTTCGATGGCTGGAATCGGTTCGGCGCAGGTGACCACGAACGAGCGCCCACAGCTCACACGCGCCGTCGTCGCGAGCACGATCGGCACGTCGATCGAATGGTACGATTTCTTCTTGTACAGCACCGTCACGGGGCTGGTGTTCGCGAAGCTGTACTTTCCGAACAGCGACCCGCTGGTCGGGCAGCTGCAGGCGTTTCTGATCTACGGCGTCGGCTTCGTCGCCCGCCCGGTCGGCGCGGCGATCTTCGGGCACTTCGGCGACCGCATCGGCCGCAAGGCGACGCTCATCGCGACGCTGCTGCTGATGGGGATCGCGACGTTCCTGGTCGGCTTCGTCCCGGGTTACGCGTCGATCGGCGTCTGGGGCGCAATCATCTTGACGCTGCTGCGCTTCATCCAGGGCGTCGGCGTCGGCGGCGAGTGGGGCGGCTCGGTGCTGCTCTCGATGGAGTGGGCGCGCACGAACGGCCGCCGCGGCCTCATCGCGAGCTGGCCGCAGTTCGGCGTTCCGGCGGGCCTGCTGCTCGCGAACCTCGCGGTGCTCGCGTTCAGCAGGTACTCCGGCGCGGCGTTCCTGGACTGGGGCTGGCGCATCCCGTTCTTCTTGAGCATCGTGCTCGTCGGCGTCGGGCTGTGGATTCGCTTGGGCATCGAGGAGACGCCGACGTTCCGCCGGCTGACCGCCGAGAACAAGCTCGAGAAGACGCCGGTCATGGAGGTGTTCCGGCAGCACGGCAAAGACATCGTGCTGTCGGCGCTCGCGCGCATGTCGGAGCAGGCGCCGTTTTACATCTTCACCGCGTACATTTTCTCGTACGGCACGACGGTACTGGCGCAGCCGCGTGACTTTCTGATCGAGGCCGTGCTGATCGCATCCGTCGGCTCGGCGCTCTGGATCCCGTTGTTCGGCCAGCTCTCCGACCGCCTCGGCCGCCGCAAGACCTACATGATCGGCGCGGCGGTCACGGGCGTGTTCGGGTTTCTCTACTTCGCGCTCCTCGACACCGGCACGCCCGCGCTGATCTTCCTCGCGATCTTCCTGTCGCTCATTCCGCACGACATCCAGTACGGTCCGCAAGCGGCGTTCATCGCCGAGAGCTTCACGCCGCGCCTGCGCTACAGCGGCGCATCGCTCGGCTATCAGCTCGCGTCGATCATCGCGGGCGGACCGGCGCCGCTGATCGCGGCGTGGCTGTTCGCAACGTATCACACCGGCTATGCGATCGCGGTGTACATCGCGGCGTGCGCGGTGATCTCGCTGTTCGCGGCGAGCAAGATGCGCGACTACACCGGCGCGAACATTCACGATGAGTACGACGCCCCAGCGGCGGGCGAGACGCCGCTGGGCGCGTACTAAGCCGGCATCACTCGCCGGCTATTGCGGTCCAGGTCGTGCCGGACGTGTTGGCGCCCGAGGTGTTGACGTAGCGACGTGCGCCGGTGCCGCCGTCGTAGCGCAGGAACTGTGAGCCGTTCGTCGCGGAGAACGCCGGGACGCCGACGCCGGAATAGAATCCCGCGGTGACGCCGCCGTAACCGCCGGGTACGCCGGGGAAAACACCGTCCACGCTCAGGAGACGCTTGCCGGCAATCACGTCGCCGCTCGCCGTGATGTTCGCGGCGACCGTGGTGCCGTTCACCATGAAGCGAGTTCCGAAGCTGGAACCGGTCGGGACGTTGATGATGAGCCCCGTTACGCCCGCACCGTCGCTGACGATCGTCGGCTGGTCCGGTGCGACGATGACCGGATCTCCCTGGCGCGTGAACCCGCGCTCGAAGGTCAGGCCCGCGGTGTAGAACCCGTTGAGGTCGCCGTAGTCGCTGATCCACGCGATGCGCGCCGGTTGCGAACCGACGACCGCGCTCCCGTTCCCGTGATCGAACCGGAACCGTGCGGTGAACGTCGACGCCGTCACGGCCGTCACGATCACGTCTTCGGTTCCGCCGATCGCCAATGACGAACCCACCGCGATGTTCGTCATGGACGCCGGCGACACCGTGCGCACACCGGCTGAAAAGCCGGTCGGAATCGTGGTCGACACGTTGGGACCCGCCGGATCGGCGACCGGCGCCGGCGGGCTGTTGTCGACCGAGTCATATGCAAAGACCAGCGCAAATGCTCCGGCATAAGCGCGCATCCCGCCGTTGCCCGGCGAGAGGTCGTAGAAGCGGTTGGAGTACGCGGTACCGCCACCCAGCAGAACGCCGTGCCCCGACCCGGCGGGGTTGAACCCGCGCACGTTGCGGAAGTTGTTGAAGTCGGCGAAGTCGACGTTGATGCCGTGCCCGTTGTAGTACGACACCTGAAGCGTATCGAACGTGTTGTGCGACGCTTCGAACAAGTACAGGGCGTCGCCATCCATCGGGCCGGCGGCGTTGATGTTGATCTGCGAGAAGAAGTTGCCTTGGCAGCCGCCGACGTCCGCGACGGATACTGTTGCGGTCAGCTCTATCCCAAAGATGGTGCATCCGGCCACGGCGACGCGCTGGAACGTGGAGAACCATACGGTGTCGAGCACGAGCCCTTTGCCCGCGTTGTCTTGACCGTTGATGGCGAGGTCCGACACGGAGACCCCGCCGAGGTTCGCGGCACCGGCGGCGGGAGCGAACGTCAGCATCGCGCCGCCCGACGCACCCGTCCAGATCAATTCGCTCGCCGGGTTCCACGTCGAAGGCGGGTTGTGGAACATATCCGCGCCGAGTCCGGCGATGTGCACGTTGGGTGCGCTCACCGTCACTCCGCTTGCGATGGCGGCGCGGCCGGGGATCAGCACCGTACCGCCGCCGCGACCTGTTGCTGTCGCGTACGCGGACGCCGCGTTGATCGCGGCCTGGATGGCCGCCGAGTCGTCCGTCGTGCCGTCGAGTTTCGCGCCGTACGCGGAAACGTTGAAGACTGCGCCTTGTGCGGCAAGCTGCATCGAGCTCATGAACCATACCCCGAATAGTTCTGGTGTGTGTGCAGCGATCGTATCACGCCGCCGCAAACGTTAACTTTTCGGTGCGGCGAGCATCTCGCGCAAGCGCGGCTTTTCGACCTTGCCCATCGCGTTGCGCGGCAGCGCGTCGATCGGGTAGAGGTGCTTGGGCACTTTGAAGCTCGCGAGCCGTTCGCGCAGTGCGGCGAGCGCCGCATCGGCGTCGAACGCGTCGTCGATTTCGACGAATGCAACCGGAATTTCGCCGCGCGCCGGATCCGGCTGACCGACGACCGCGGCCGCACGAATACCCGGGATGCGCAGCAGCTCCGTTTCGACTTCGATGGGATAGACGTTGAAGCCGCCGCTGATCACGAGCTCTTTGAGGCGGCCGTTGATTGCGTAGCCGCGCTCGGGATCGAACGTCGCCAGATCACCGCTGCGGTACCAGCGCCCGCTTTCGTCGTGCCAGAACGCGCTCGCCGTCGCGGCGTCGTTGCGCCAGTAGCCTTTGAAGACGTTGGGCCCGTGCACGAGGATCTCGCCCGCGTCGCCGGGCGCGACGTCGGTTCCGTTCGGGTCGGCGAGGCGGATCTCGACGTTCGGCAGGGGGAAGCCGACGGTGCCCGCGTGGCGCGCGCCGTCGTAGCGGTTGCTCAGTGCAAAGCCGAACTCCGTCGCGCCGTAGCGCTCGAGGATCGACACGCCGAAGCGTCGCGCGAACTCCTCGTGCACCGTTGCGGGCAGCGCCGCCGAGCCGGAGACGAACAAGCGCACGCGGTCGAAGCGCACGCCGCCGGCGGCCTGCTCGAGGATGCGCACGTACATCGTCGGTACGCCGAAGAACATCGTCGCGCCGCCGTCCGCGAGCAGCGCGACGACGGACGGCGCGTCGAAGCGCTCGCGCAGCAGCACGCGCCCGCCGGCGACGAGCGTGCCGTTCAACCCCGCGCCGAGACCGTGCACGTGGAACAGCGGCAGCGTCAGCAGCAGCGTGTCGGCGCTCGTCCAGTGCCACGCCTGCGTGAGCTGATCGCCGATCGCCCCGAGGTTCCCGTGCGTGAGCATCGCGCCTTTCGAGCGGCCGGTGGTGCCGCTCGTGTAGATGAGGATCGCGACGTCGTCCGCGCTGATCGGCGGCGGGTCCGCGAGCGGTGCGACCGACGCGTCGTGCGCCCACGCCTCGACGTCCGCCAGATCGATCACCACGCGCGAATCATCCGGCGGCACGTACTGCGCACTCTGCGCCGACACGCACACGACCGATGGCGTCGCGTCGTCGAGGATGTTCGTCAGGTCGGCGGTGCGGTAGAGCACGTTGACGGTGACGACGATCGCGCCGGCGCGCAAGCCGCCCAGGTACGCGTACACGAAGCCCGGCCGGTTCTCGGCGTAGATCGCCAACCGGTCGCCCGGCTTCAAGCCCGCCGCGCGGAACTTCGCGGCGACGCGCAGCGACGCGTCGCGCAGCGCGCCGTACGAGACATCGTCCAGCGCCGGCGCGTCGGGCCTTGCGGCGGCGTGCGCGTCGAGCGCGTCGAGCACGGATCGGGTCATGCGGCGCTTCCCGTCGTTCAGGTCAAGTAGGTGCGGAACCACGCGAGCGTGCGCGTCCATGCGTCGGCGGCGGCGCTGGGGACGTAGCTCGAGCGCGTGTCGTCGAAGAACGCGTGGCCCGCTTCGTCGTAGATCTTCACGTCGTGCGGTGCCGTCAGGCGCGCGAACATCGCCCGCACGTCGTCGGGCTTGATCGACGTGTCGCGACCGCCGAAACTGCCCATGAGCGGTGTCGTGATGCGGCTGGTGAAGTCGAACGTTGCCGCCGTCGTCGGATCGTCGCGCTTCGTGCCGGGGCGAACGTCGCCGTAGAACATCGAGCACGCCGCGTAGCGCTTGGAGTCGATGATCTGCTGCAGCGCGATGCCGCCGCCCATGCAGAAGCCGGTGATGCCGATCGACGCGTCGCGCGCTTGCGCGCGGATCCAGTCGTGCGCGGCGAGCGCGTCGGTCGTCACGAAGCCTTGCGCCGCCATCTTCGCCGCCAGCGGCGCGAACGGCTGGTAATCGGTCATGCCGTCGCCGCTGGGTGCGTCGAGCCGCGCGAAGAGGTTCGGCGCGATCGCGATGTAGCCGTTCTGCGCGTAGCGCCGTACCGTGTCGCGGATCGTCGCGTCCACGCCCCAGATGTGCTGGATCACGACGACGCCCGGCGTTCTTGGCGTGACGTTGCGCGGCGTCGCCGCATAGGCGCCGATCGGGCCGCCGCCGCTGGGCGTAAGCGTCGGGCGCGAGACGACGATCGCGGTGTCGTCTTCCGCGACGATCGGCGGATGCGGCTTGCCGAAGCCTTCGGTCTGCGCGTTCGCCGTCGCAGCGCTGCCGGCGAAGAGCGCGGCGCCCGCGCTCAGCGACACGAAGCCGCGCCGCGAAAACTCGGGCCTGGTGGCGTTGACCGGATCGGTCTGTTCGATGTTCATGATGCGTAGATGTGTCCGCAAGCGGTCGCGCGCGCGCCGGGTGCATTCGACGAGAACACGACGAGACTGTAATTTCCGGAAAGCAGCTTGTCTTCGGGTGCTTTGACGGTCGAAACCGACCTACCGTTGCTCATGTCGCTCAAAAAGTACGCGGGGCCGCTGGTGCCGATGTCGTCGCACGACGGCCCGCGGTAGATGCGCACCGACTGCGTGCGGCTCGGATCGGTGCCTTTGAGATCGACGACGACGCGCGTCGCGCTGCCGCGCCGGAACAGCGTCAGCGTGCCGACCTGGCCGGAGTTGTTCACCTGTTCGATGCCGCGCTCGGTGCCGAAACCGGGGTCGTCGGGATACGACTGCGCCGAGGCGGCGGCGGTGGCGAGCAGCGCGATGGCGAGCGCCGCGGCGGATCGCTTCATGAGGCCTCCTTCACGATGAGCCGTACGCGGTTCCGTCAGCGCCCGGCGGTCACCTCGTCCCACAACTGCTCCGCGCGCAGGTGCAGCGCGGCGGCGTCTTCGCCGAGCACGTACCCGTCGCGCACCAGCGCCTCCGTCGCGCCGTCGTACGCTTTGAGATACGCGTCGCGATCGGCATAGCGTTCGGCGATCGACGGGCGCGGGTCGTGCGCCGCAACGCGGGCTTCGCGCGTCGCCGCGAACGGCGCGAAGGTGCCGAAGAAATCGACGAGCCGGTCGCCGAAGCCGGTCTGCGGCGTGCGGAGGTTCCAGCCTGTGTACGTCGCCAGCGGCACGGCGATCTCCGGCAGCCGCACGCCGCCCAGGTCGATGCCGTCCGCGTCGACGCGCGGGACCAATGTCGCGTACGGCGCGCCCACCGCGGGCGGTTCGCGCTCGTCGATGCCGGCATTCCACCGCGGGCCGAAATCGTAGCGCCAGGTGCGGTGCAGCGCGACCGCCGCCGGCGCGACGATGCCGGGGATCGCGGGGAACGTCCACGCGTCGGGCGCGACGAGCGTGCCGCCGGCAACCGTGGGATACCGGCTCGCCGGCGGCGCCGTGCCGGTGCGCACCCACGCATCGAGTCGCAGCAGCAGCGCGCGTTCCACCCAGCGGTAGTCGAGCGGATCGGTGCGCTGACGCATGCCCTCGCGCAACGCCGGCGTGAGGTTCGGGATGTGCATCCCGCCCGAGATCGCGTAAAAGCGCACGGCGTCCGGGAGCGCGACGTCGCGCGTGCCGTCGTCGGTCGTCGTCATCAGCGACGCGGTGCGGCCCCAGTACTCGTGCGAGGTGTCGATGTCGATCACTTTGAGCCCGTGCGGCAGCGGCCACTCCGCTTCGTGAAACGGCGGGACGTCGGTCGGATAGAAAAATGACGAGAACGCCGCCGCGTCGCGCGACGGCTGCGCGAAGCGGTGGTCGAAGCTGCCCAGCGACGGTCCGCTCACGATCGGAACGATCGCGTCGAACACCGGCCGGCCCGCTTCGTCGGCATCGAAGCCGCGCTGCACGAGCGTGCGCAAGAATCGCCCGCTCTGCGAGATGCCGAACCCGTACGCGCGCGCGACGTGCAGCGGCGCGGACGCGTCGTGCTTGAGCCACGACACGGTGTCGCGCACGGCTGCGAGGCCGAGGCCGACCACGACCGGATTTTTCGCGCGATAGACGAGCTCGTAGATCTTGCCGGGCATGAAGTTGCCGTCGAGCCCGACCGACGCGCCGTCGCGCGTGAACTGCCAGCGTTCGCGCGGGATGGTGCGGCGCGGTGCGATCACGTCGTCGCGCTCGGTCAGCGTGTTCGCGGCATCGTTCTCGGATGCGACGGGATACGGCACGTGATCGCGGTCGCCGATGCCGTGCTCGGGCGCCGCGGCGTCGACGTGGAAGTCGCTGCGCACCAACCCGGTGATGGGTTTGCCGCCCTGGGTTGCGACGGGCGCGCTCAGCCCGAGCAAACCGGGCTCGCGCGGCACGTCGAACTGCCAGCCGATCACCACGACGCTGAAACCGTGGCGCATGAGAAAACCGTCGCCGAGCTCGTCCGGGCGCGCGGGATCGCGCGAGAAGCGGCCGCGGTTGAGCGCGAGCGCCGTGGCGCCGCCGCGGTTGGGGATGTCGATCACCGCTGTGCCGTTGGAGCTCGAGCGGTCCGCGGGCGCGAGGATGACGACGTCGGCTGACGAGACGACCAAGCCCTTCGTGCGCGGCGCGAGCGCAAGGTCGACGACATGCCGGTTGGCTGCGTTGTCCGGATTGTCGGCGAACCAAAGCTTGCCGGTCAGCTTCTCGTAGCCGTACGCGATCGGCGTGCGCGACGTCAGTTCGAAGCGCGTGACGTGCGCCGCGGCCGGCCGCGCGAGCGCGACGAGAACCGCGACTATGAGGATGAGCAGTTTGTAAGGTTCGCGCACGCGGCCGCCTTCGTGACGAGAGGAATGTGGCCCGCCGCAGCGGACTAGCCGATCATAGGGATGTCGCGAGCGGGAACAGCGCGGCGCCTTTCGCCATGCCACCGAGGTGGACGATGCAGAGAACGGCGGTCGGCGCGCTCATGACGAGCGTGCTTTTCCTAACAGGATGCGGCGGGTCTGGTCGCTTTGCGCCCCCCACCGCTGCCGGCCAGACGGCCGCGCACTCCGCGGCGCGGCATTACCGAAGCGTCGCCGATGGCGTCGCATCCGGCGCGCTCAAGTCGGTGTGCGGGCCGGTCGCTCCCGGCCGCGCGCGCTGCACCGCGTACATCGTCGTGCAAAACGACGCGCCCGCCGGACGTTCGGTGCAGTCCGTGAACACGCCGGTGGTGCCGCCGGCCGGACTCGGGCCCTCCGATCTGCAATCCGCGTACGGGCTCACGGCCGCTGCGCGCAGCAAAGGCGGCGACGTGACCGTCGCCATCGTCGATCCGTTCGACTCGCCGCAAGCGGAGCAGGATCTCGCGGTGTACCGCGCGCGCTACGGTTTGTCGCCGTGCACGACGGCGAACCGCTGCTTCAAGAAAGTGAACCAGCGCGGGGCGGCCGCGCCGCTGCCGCCGCAGCAGCCGGATGATTTCGGCTGGCCGCTGGAAACGGCGCTCGATCTCGAGATGGTGTCGGCGAATTGTCCGAAGTGCAACATCCTGCTGGTCGAGACCAACGACGATTTCATGAACAACCTCGCGCAGGGCGTGAACGCCGCGGCGCGCTTCGAACCGGCAGCGATCTCGAACAGCTACGTCAGCCAGGAGTCGCCGACCGATCCCGGGCCGACCGGGCCGGACGCGTTGCTGGCGTCCTACGTCCATCCGGACATCGCGGTCGTTGCCGGCAACGGCGACTTCGGCTACATGACCAACGTGGACGCATTCGACGGAACGAATTGGATCGCGTTCGGCGCGGCGATCCCGGCGGCGTTCCCCACCGTGGTCGCGGTCGGCGGCACGGAGCTCGTTGCCGACGCGACGGTTGCGCGCGGATGGAGCGAGACGGTGTGGGCGGGGTCCGGCAGCGGCTGCAGTGCGTACGAACCCGCAACGCCATGGCAGCGGCCCGACCCGAGCTGCACCGGCACGTACACGGATTCACGGGGGAAGACGTACACGTTCCCCTCGCGCGTGTACGGTGACGTCGCGTATGCCGCCGACAACGTGGCGATGTACTCGGTTCAGTACGGAGGCTGGTTCACGATCGCCGGCACGAGCATCGGAGCGCCGTCGATCGCCGGCATTTACGGCCTTGCCGGCTACGGCTCCAAACACGGCAATGACGTGGGCGACTTCCCGGCGCAGAACCTCTATTCGTCGCGGCGGTCGTTGTTCGACGTGACGAGCGGGAACAATTATCAAGGGTACGCCGCGTGCACCGACGTGTATCTGTGCAACGCCGGGCTGGGCTACGACGGGCCCAGCGGCAACGGTTCGCCCAACGGCATCGCCGCGTTCTGAGACCGCGCGATGAATCGCGGCGCGTTCGTCGCCGGAGTGGTCGCCCTGACCGCGGTCTCGCCGCGGCCGGGGCGCGCGGCTGACGCCGACGTGACGGCCGCCGCGATCGACGACCTCGTCACGGCGAACCGCGTGCTCGCGCACGAGGGCGTCGTGGACGGCTTCGGTCACGTCAGCGTGCGCGATCCGCAGAACCCGAGCCACTACCGGCTTGCGCGGAGCATGGCGCCCGCGCTGGTGACGGCCGCCGATATCCTGACGTACGACCTCGACAGCAATGCGCTCGACGCGAACGGCCGTACGAGCTATGCCGAGCGCTTCATCCACGGCGCGATCTACAAGGCGCGCCCCGACGTGAACGCGATCGTGCACGCGCACACGCCGGCGGTGATCCCGTTCGGCGTGACGTCCGTGCATCTGCAGCCCGTGTTTCACATGGGCGCGTTCTTGGGCGCCGGCGTTCCCGTGTTCGAGATCCGCGACGCGAGCACCACCGCGACGGACATGCTGGTGAGCTCGCAGCCGCTCGGCGACGCGCTCGCGCGCACGCTCGGCAGCGCGAACGTCGCCCTGATGCGCGGCCACGGCATGGTCGCGGTCGCAAGCACGATCCCCGAAGCGGTGTTCCGCGCGTACTACACCGGCCAGGACGCCCAGCTGCAAGCCGACGCAATGCGCCTGGGCAACCCGACGTACCTGAGCGCCGACGAAGCCCGCCGTGCGACGCAGACGCAAGCGGGCCTGGTATCGCGCGCCTGGGATCTCTGGAAGCGAGCGCTGCCCGCTCGCTAGCCCCGGTCGTATATGGTGCCGGGGAGGCACCGGGACGTATGACAGCGATCATGCGCATCGGCGGCGAAAGACCCTGACGATGATCGCTCAACAGCTTTCGGAGGTCAGCGCGACGATTGCAGGGATGCCGCGATCGGGAATTCGCGAGGTCATGGATGCCGCGTGGCAGACGCCTGGGGCGATTGTGCTCGCGGTCGGCGACCCGAACTTTCCGACGCCGCCGCACGTCGTCGAGGCGGCCGATGCCGCCGCGCGCGCCGGCAAGACCGGCTACGTCTCCAACGCCGGAATCCCCGAGCTGCGCGAAGCGCTCTCGGAGAAGATTCGCTCGCGCAACGGCTACGACGTCAGCGCGAGCGATATCGTCGTGACGAACGGCGGCGTGGAAGGCATCTTCGCCGGGCTCGCCGCGGTGCTCGATCCCGGCGACGGCATCTTACTGCCGGATCCGGGTTGGCCGAACTTCGCGATGGATGCGACGATGCTCCGAGCGCGCATATTGCCGTACCCGCTCACGGCCGCGAACGGTTTTCTGCCGATGATCGCCGATCTCGAACGACTCTGCGACGCCGACACGAAGGCTCTGCTGATCAACTCGCCGTCGAACCCGCTCGGGTCGGTGATCGATCGCGCGCGCATGCGCGAGATCTCGGCGTTCGCGGCGTCGCATAACCTCTGGCTCGTCTCCGACGAATGCTACGACGAGACGGTGTTCGACGACCGCTTCGTCAGCGCCGCGGCGGTGGGCGACCCCGAGCGCACGATCTCGATCTACACGTTTTCCAAGACGTACGCGATGACGGGCTGGCGCGTGGGCTACGTCGCCGCGCCGCCGCGCGCGATCGCGCAGATCGCGAAGCTGCAAGAGCCGCTGATCTCATGCGTCAACGCGCCGGCGCAATATGGCGCGCTCGCAGCGCTGACCGGGCCGCAGGACGTCGTCGCGCAGATGAACTCAGCGTATCGCGAGCGGCGTGACGAAGTCTGCCGCCGGCTCGCGACGGCCGACGTTCCCGCGCTGCCGCCGAGCGGCGCGTTCTACGTGTGGGCCGACGTGCGCGCGAGCGGCCTGCCGAGCCGCGACTTCGCCTTCACGCTGCTGCGCGAGCGCGGCGTCGCCGTCGCACCGGGCACCGCGTTCGGCCCGAACGGCGAAGGCTTCGTGCGCATCTCGCTCGCGACCGAACCGTCGGCATTGTACGAAGGGATCGACCGGATCGTCGCTGCGCTTCGATAAGGCTCAGTGAAAGTTGCGCGCGCGGACCTTCTCGGCGGCACCGTGGGCGTCCAGCGGCCAGCAGCGCTTCATGATCACGTCGACGCAGCCGTACTCTTTTTGCAGCACGCCTTCCACGATCAGGCACTGTGAGGTGCGGATGGTGCGGCGGTTGCGCTCGTAGACGTCGGGGCGCACGATCACGTTCACCAGGCCCGTCTCGTCCTCGATGGTCAGGAACACGAAGCCCTTCGCCGTGCCGGGGCGCTGGCGCGTGATGACCAGGCCGCCGATCTTGCACACGAGGTTCTTGGGCATCGCCGGGAGGCGGCTCGCGGCGAGCACGTTCTGCGCGTCCAGGAACGGGCGCACGTGCGCAATCGGTTGCACGTCGCTCACGCCGGTCGCGTGGATGTCCAGCGTCGTCTGCTCGATTTCGGTCAGCTTCGGCAGCACGGCTTCCGGCTCGTCGGCGATCTCCATCGCGCGGCCCAGCTCGCCGCGCGCCTCGCGCTCGTCGAGGCCGCGCAGCGCCCACATCGCATCGCGGCGCGTCGGGTACCACGGCGCGAACGCGCCTGCGGCGGCGAGGTTCTCGAGCGCGTCGCGTTCGAGCAGCGTGCGCCGCGCGAAGTCGAGCAGGTCGGCGAACTCGCGCGGCGCGGAGCCTTCATCCATGCTGTAGCCGCGCTGGGTGGCGCACCCTTCGACAGGCTCAGGGTGACATTGGGCGCCGGGGCGATACACGGCCCCGTACGACAGTGCGCGTTCGAGGCGGTCGCGCTGCACTTCGCCCATCCCGCGCACGAGGTGGAAGCCCAGCCGCAATGCGCCGTCCTGGTCGACGAAGCTCCACCACTCGCTCTCGTTGACGACGATCGGCTTCACGACGACGCCGTGGCGGCGCGCGTCGTTCACCAGCACTTCGGTGGAATAAAAGCCCATCGGCTGCACGTTGAGGATCGCGGCGCAGAAGATAGCGGGCTCGTGGCATTTAACATATGCGGACGCATAGGCGAGCAGCGCGAACGAGGCCGCGTGCGACTCCGGGAAACCGTAATCGGCGAAGCCTTCGAGCATGTGGTACAGCTTGTCGGCGTCTTCGCGCGGGATGCCGTTATGCACCATTCCATCCACAAGGCGTGGATAAAGCTCGATCATGCGCTCGCGCGAGCGCTTGTGTCCCATCGCCCGCCTCAAGCGATCCGCTTCTCCGGCCGAAAACCCCGCGGCTTCCATCGCCATCCGCATCCCTTGCTCTTGAAAGAGCGGCACGCCGAGCGTCCGTTCGAGGATCGGTTTGAGCTTGGGATGTGGGTACGTCACCGGCTCCTGGCCGTTGCGGCGGCGCAGGAACGGGTGGATCATGTCGCCTTGGATCGGGCCGGGTCGAATGATCGCGACCTGCATCACGATGTCATAGAAGCACGCCGGCTTGAGCCGCGGCAGCATGGACATCTGCGCGCGCGATTCCACTTGGAACACGCCGATCGAGTCGGCGCGCTGCAGCATCTCGTACGTCGGGCGGTCGTCGCCCGGGATGTCATTGAGCGATAAAACCGGCCGCTCGGGATAACGGCGGCGGTGCAGCGCGAACGCGTCGCGCAGCAGCGACAGCATTCCCAAACCGAGCAGGTCGATCTTGATGAGTCCGAGGTCGGACAGATCGTCTTTGTCCCACTGCACGATCGTGCGGTCGCGCATCGACGCCCACTCTACCGGCGCCACGTCGACCAGTGGCGAGCGCGTGATCACCATCCCGCCGCTGTGGATGCCCATGTGCCGCGGAAAGCCGTCGATGCGCCGGCAGACGCGCATCAGCAGCGCACCGAGCTCGCCGCCGACCGGCCCGCGCAAGTGCGCGTCGGGATCGGCGCCGAAGTCCTTCGCTTTGAAACCGTACAGCGCGCGCGCTTCGTCGGCGTCTTGAAAGCCCGGCGTGTGCAGCCGGCCCGGCGTTGCGGCCGGAGCGTCGTCTTCGCGCGACAGCAGGATGTTCGAGCCCGCGTCGAGATCGCGCCGTTTGGCGACCGACACCGGCAGCGGCTTCTCCTCGGCGTGCGACGCGCCGACGGCGCCGGCGAGCGACTCGCGCGTGTCGTACTCGCGCACGATCGCGTCGACTTGCCCCAGCGTCAGGCCGAGCGCTTTGCCGACGTCGCGAATCGCCGACCGCGTGCGGTAGGTGATGACCTCCGCGGCCATCGCCGCGTGCTCGCGGTCGTAGCGCTCGTAGACGTACTGGATGACCTTCTCGCGGTCTTGGTGCGCGAAGTCGATGTCGATGTCGGGAACCTCGCCGCGCTCTTCGCTCAAGAAGCGCTCGAACAGTAGCTCGCCCTTGATGGGATCGACCGCCGTGATGCCCAGCGCGTAGCACACGACCGAGTTGGCCGCCGAGCCGCGCCCTTGCGCGAGCACGCCGAGCCGCCGCGCGGCGTCAGCGATGTCCCACACCACCAGAAAATAGCCGGCGAGGTCCATGCGCGCGATGATGCCGAGCTCGTACTCCAGCTGCCGCTCCACTTTGGGATCGAGCGGCTGCGGATAGCGTTCTTTCGCGCCGCGGTAGACGAGCGTGCGAAGATACGAGTGCGCCGACGTCTCACCGTCGGGAAACGGGAAGAGCGGAAACTCGCCGCGCAATTTGTCGAGGCGGAATGCGCAGCGCTCCACGATCGCCAGCGTGTTCGTTATGGCGAGCGGAAACTCGGCGAACAGCCGCGCCATGCGCGCGGGCGATTTGAGGTAGTGCTCGTGATTGGGGCGCAGCAGCGTGCCGGCGTTCTGCAGCGACGCGCCGTATTTGACGCACGTCAGCACGTCGCACAGCTGCGCGTCGGCGCGCGACGCGTACGCGACGCCGTTGGTGGCGACGTACGGCACGTCGAGCTGCATCGCCAGGCGCACCATGGCGCGAATCAGCGCGGGGTCCTCGGGCCGCGCGTGGTGCTGCAGCTCGAGGTAGAAGCGCCCGGGGAAGAGATCGCGCAGCCGCGCGCCCAGTGCGACCGCCCCCTGGGTGTCGCGCCGCAGCAGCGCCTTCTCGACGATCCCGTTGCGCCCGCCCGATAGCGCGACGAGCCCGTCGGTGCGGCCGTCCAGATCCTCGAGGCGCAGGCGCGCGTCGCGCTTGCGCCCGCGCAGCTGCGCGGTCGAGATGAGCCGGGCGAGGTTGCCGTAGCCGATCTTGTCGGCGGCGATGAGCACCAGCCGCGGCGTGTCGGTCGGGACGTCCTTGGCCGAGCGCGCCGGCCGGCTGGCCCGGATCGCCTCCGCTGCGGCAGACTCCAGCGTCAGCTCGGCGCCGCACAGCGCGGCGAACTGCGGCGTGGGGACGGCGGCCTTGGCGAAACGGACCGCCCCGTAGAGCCCGTCCCGGTCGGTCAGCGCGATCCCGCGCAGCCCCAGCGCAAGGCCGTGCTCGATCAGCTCCTCAGGGTGCGAGGCCCCTTCGAGGAAGCTGAAGTTCGACCAGCAGTGGAGCTCGGCGTACTCGGGATCGGGCATCGGGATAGTGAACATGCTCGAACATATGTTCGTCTTCCCGGGGCGGAGCGCGCGGTCATGGTATGCGACGGATCAGCAACAGTGCGGTGTCGTCGCGTGTCTGACGGCGATACGATACCGCTCCGTACAAGCACTATGGAAACGAAGCCATATGACCGTGTAAGTATTGTCACATGAAGGCGAGTTCACTATCATATAGCAGTGGTGGCACGGTCAAAAGGGCTGTTCGGCTCTCGCACGCGCGAGCGCGTCCTGAAGCTTCTAGGTTTCCTCGAGCGCTCGTATCCACGTGAGATGGCGATGCTCCTCGATGAGGACCTGAGCGTCGTTCAGCGCACCGTCGACGATCTCGAGCGCGATGGCGTGCTCGCGTCCCGTCTCGTCGGCCGAACCCGCCTCTTCGAGCTGAATCGAACCTATCAGCACTACGCTCCTGTGCGTGAGCTGCTCGCCCGGATGGGTCAGAATGATCCGGAGATCGTGAAAGCCGCCCAAAACGTTCGGCAACGCCCTCGGCGGGCACGCAAAGAAGTGTGAGAGAGCTCGATGCCGATGCGACGCTCACCGACGTCGCATTTGCCGCATGCACCGCGCTCGACCGCGCGGGCGAAGTCGCCGTGCTCTGCGGTGGTAGTGCAGCGACGTATTATGCACCGAACGCGTATCAATCGCGCGACCTGGATTTCGTGCTCCGGTTCGCTGCGCGAGCGCCGGTCATCGATGATGCGCTTCGTCCACTGGGTTACTCGCGCGCACCAGAAGGACTGTACCGCCATCCGCGAGTCTTCTATACGATTGAATTTCCCGCTGGACCGCTCGCGATCGGTTCCGAGCCAATCACTTCATATGCGACGCAACGGCGTGGCGACTCAATTCTTTACGTCTATACACCGAACGACGTCGTCCGTGACCGTTTCATGCACTATTGGGCATGGGGCGATCAAGCTGCCCTGCACGTAGCACTTGCAGTCGCAGCCGCGCGTGCCCCGGACATCGATGCGGAATCGATCGAAGACTGGACCAAGCGCGAAATCGCCGAGGCGCCGGTATACGACCGCTCTCGGCGCGATTACTTTCTCGCCGAACTGAAGCGCGTTCTACAGCGATCTTAATCGGCGTGCCGCAGCGGCTCCTATCGTGCTACTCCGCGACGACAGGTTTGATCTCGCCGAAGCGGCCGGCGCGGAAATCTTCGAAGGCACGTTCGATCTCGTCGACTGAGTTCATCACGAACGGGCCGTAGCGCACCATCGGCTCGTTCACGGGTCGCGCGCTGAGCAGCAGCGCTTCCAGTGGCGCCGTGCCGATGTTTTCCAGCGCGATCGTGTCGCCGTCGTCCGCGAAGACCGCGTAATTGCCACGGACCACTTCGCGCGTACCGATCTGACCCGTGCCGCCGAAGACGTATGCCGTTGCCGTCCAGCCGTGCGGGACGGGTTGTTCGATGCGGGCGCCGGGCGCCAGCGTGACGTGCACGTACGTCCACGGCGTCACCGTGCGCACCGGGCCCGTCACGCCGAACGCATCGCCCGCTACCACGCGCGCCGTTGTGCCCGGTGACGGCTGCACGACCGGGATCGACGCCGCGCTCACGTCCTTGTAGCGCGGTGCCAGCGCTTTGTCGGCGCCCGACAGGTTCACCCAGATCTGGAATCCGTGGCGATGCCCGCCCGTGCGCTTGAACTCTTCGCTCGGCATCTCGGAATGCACGAGGCCGGTGCCGCCGAGCATGTACTGCGCATCGCCGGCGCGCAGGATTCCGTGGTTGCCGTGCGAGTCGAGGTGCTCCATCTCGCCCGCGAGCAAATACGTGATCAGCTCGAAGCCTTTGTGCGGATGATCCGGCGCTCCCATCGCTTCGCCGGGCGCGTGATCCATCGGGCCCATCTCGTCGAGCAGCAGAAACGGGTCGACCTGTTCGACGGCGCGCGCCGGGATCGGGCGGTGCACGAGGAAGCCGCCGCCTTCGAGCGTCGCCGTGGCGCGAATCACGCGAGCGAGCGTACGGGCGGAGTTGGTCGTTGGAACGGACATTGCGGGACTACAACCGCCCCAGCACCTGGAATCGCTGCACCGCGGCGGGCAGGGCGGCCGGTCGGTTGCGGACGAATCCCCGGTGCAATGGTTACGCGCATCGTCGAACGGCTGAATTCTGCGGCGTCGTCAACGTTGCGGCGCCGCATCGCGATCGTGACGCTGATCGCGGCGGTCCTGTTTCTCGTCTTCCTCGCGTACTCCACGTGGCGGTTGAGCCAGACCAACGACTGGTCGGAGATCGCGCGGCACGTCGGACCGCCCGTCGGGTGGCTCGTCCTCGCGCTCGCGACCGCGCTCTTCGCCGTGATCGCGGACCGCAGCGAGAAGCGGCACGCGGTCGCCGTGGCGGCCGTCGGTGCGACCGCTGCGGGAGCGGACATGTCGGCGCCGCGGGTCGTTGCTTCTCAGCCGTGGCGTGGTTCCGCACTCGCCGGCCTGTCGATTCTCGCGTTCAGCTTGTCCATCGTCTCGTCATCGCAGCTGGGGCATTTGCGTTCCGCAACCGAGTTCCAGTTGCGCAAGAAAGAAAACGTCGCGTGGTGCGCGCAGCGCGAATGTACCGCCGCCGAAAAAGCTGCGCCGTGCAACGGTGCGACGCCGTGCGCCGAAACGATCGGGCCGTGCGAGGCGTCCGTGGTGGCGCCGTCGATCGCGGCGTCCGGCGAGCAGGTTCCGGTCGATCTGAGCGTCTACTGCCCGCAGGCCAAGCCGCAACAGATGCCCACGGCGAAAGCGGCGTACGGCGGTCAGCCGGCGAGCGCCGTCACGTCGTTCGAAGCCGCGAAGACGACGTACGTCAACGAGCGCGTCTGGCGCTGGTTCGTGCCGTTTCCGAATGAGGGCGAGCAGCCCATCGACGTGCGCATGTCGTTTGCCGGCGATCCGATCGCGGCACCGCTCGTGCGGATTCAGGTGTATAAGCCGACGACCATCGCCGGACTGCAGGAGTCGACCACCGCGATCGGCGGGCTGATGACGGCGCTCATCGGCGTTTTCGGCACGATCGGCGCGCTGTTCAAAGGCTTGCGCGGCCGTTCGGCGACGGTCGTCATGCCGGTCGCGGACACGACGGACGGTTCTCCCGCGAGCTGACGGCGCGGCGTTACGGCGCAGGCGCCGCCGGCTGGAAGGCGGCGTCGATCAGCGGCTCGACGTTTGCGAGTGCGCCCGGCAGCTCGAACGCTTTTGGCGCGAGCGTGCAGGCGAGGCCGAGCGCGGCGATCGTACCGCGCGATGCGAGCGCGCGCAGCGCACCGGCGACTGCGCGTGCGCTCGGGCCGCCCGGTGCCGGAAACCGGAGCGGCGGCAGCTCACCCGGGTCGAGCACGTCGATGTCGAGGTGCACGTACCATGGCGGCGGCGGCAACATGGCGTGCGCGAGCGCGGCGACGTCGTCCACGCGGCGAACCGCGGATGCACCGAGCGCGTCGCGCTCGGCGGGATCGAGATCGCGCGCGCCCGCCAGCACGCAGGCATCATCCGCGACCGGCTGCAGGCCGATGGACTGCGC
The DNA here is from genome assembly GCA_963723635.1 of Vulcanimicrobiota bacterium. Classification (GTDB taxonomy): domain Bacteria; phylum Vulcanimicrobiota; class Vulcanimicrobiia; order Vulcanimicrobiales; family Vulcanimicrobiaceae; genus Vulcanimicrobium. The sequence continues at coordinate 62,675 of CAVRRP010000021.1, forward strand.
GAGCGACGCGCCCGCGCGGCCGACGAGCATCGCGAGCGCCATGCCGCCGAAGTAGCCGCTGCGCGTCGTGTGCGGCGTGTGGAAATCGCCGTGCGCGTCCAGCCAGATGACGCCCGGCGCGACCCGGTCACCCTGAGCCTGTCGAAGGGCGCGCCGCTGAAGCCCCGCGACGATCGCCAGCGACGTCGTGCAGTCGCCGCTCGCGACGATCACCGGCGCATCGCTCGCCGCAACGCGCGCAACGACCTGGTCGTACAGCCGCACGATCATCGCGCCTGCCGGACCTTTCGACACGACGACCGCGTCATCGGCTGGGAACGCGTCCGCGAGCTTCGGCAGCGGCTCGGCATGATGGTACGGCACGACGATGCGCCGCACGCGTGGTGCGGGCGCGGCGCTCACAACGTCATCGTTCCGCGCAGCACGGTAACTGCCGGCCCGGCGACCGTGATGCGGCCGATCGCATCCGGCGGATCGCCGCCGACCTCGACCTGCGCGCGGCCGGGGCGGCGCACGTGCATTCCCTGCGCGACGGCATACGTTCGCTCGCGCACGATGCCGTAGCGCGCGCAGTACGCCGCCATGCCGCCCGTGGCCGAACCGGTGAACGGGTCTTCGATCACGTCGCCGAAATCGGAGAAGTGCCGCGCGACGAGCGCGACGCCGTCGCCTTCATCTTCAGCGCGCGCGAAGACGTGCACCGACATCCAGTCTCTGTCGCGCTGGTAGAGCGCGCGGCGATCCGGCTGCGCGCGGTCGAGGGCTTCGCGCGACGCGAGCGCGATCATGAGCTGCGGCGTTCCGGTGCTCACGGTTTGCGGCGTCATTCCTTCCAGCAGGTCGGCGTCGTCGAGGCGCAGCGCCGCTGCCATCTCCGCGCGCGGGACCGTGCCGAGAAATGTGGGTGGCGGCTGCGACATCGCGTACACGGTCGGGCTGGGTGGCGCACCCTTCGACAAGCTCAGGGTGACATTGGCGTTTGCGGTTGCATTGGCACTTGCGCTGACATTGGCGTTTGGGATTGCGCTGTCGTTCAGGACACCGGGGCGGATCGTCACCGGCACCAGGGCTGCCGGCATTCGTAGGCGCACGAGATTGGTGCCGGGTGGAATTGCGCCCGTTTCGCGCAAGGCGTGCGTCGTTGCGATGGTGGGGTGGCCGGCCAGCGGGATCTCGCCGACGGGCGTCCAGTAGCGCACCACAAAGTCCGCTTCGCCGTCGCCGGGGAACACGAAGCTCGTCTCGGAGAGGTTCGTCTCGCGCGCAATCGCCTGCATGGTCGCGTCGTCGAGTCCGCGCGCGTCGAGCACGACGGCGCACGCGTTGCCCGCCAGCGGGGTCGTCGTGAACGCGTCGACCCAGACGATCTGAAGCTCCCGTGCCATCGCATCGCCGGTTCGACGGCGGGCGTTCTGCCGCCGCCCGCGTGGGTAAGGGCCGGGGGATGGGAAAACGGGTCCTCCTCGCGATCAATGTGCGCGCGCGCAAAGGCCAAGCCGCTCGCGACCGCGTCTTGGCTGCGTTTCGCAAGGGCGGTCACGAGGTGACCGAGGTCCAGCTCGACGCCAGTAAGGACGGTCTGTCGAACGCGATCGTCGCGCACAAGGACGACGTCGACGTCGTGGTGGTGGGCGGCGGCGACGGCACGCTGCTGACGGCCATCGACGGGCTCGTCGAGACGAAGCTGCCGCTCGCGATACTTCCGCTGGGGACGTTCAACGAGCTCGCGCGCACGCTCGGCGTCCCGACCGATCCCGACGACGTGGCGGCGCTCATCGACGACGGCGTCCCGCTGCCGCTCGACATCGGCTGCGTCAACGGCAAGCGCTACTTCAACGAGGCGTCGGTCGGGCTGTCGACGCGCGTCACGCGCCTGCAGACGGGCGAAGTGAAGAAGCGGCTCGGGATGCTCGCGATTCCGGTGACGACGCTGCGCGCGCTGCGCTTCCAGCGCCCGATGCATCTGGAGATCGAGTCCGAGGACGGTTCGAAGCGCGTCCTGCGTGCGCTGCAGCTGACCATCGCCAACAGCTACCGGTTCGGGGGCGTCGTGGAGAACCCGGAGGCGAGCCTGGAGGACGGGCAGCTCTGGCTGTACTCGATCGACGTGCACGGCTTCTGGCACACGATCGCGCTGCTGGCTGCGATCGCGCTGCGCCGCTTTCAGCGCGCACCCGACGTGACCGCCGTGCGCGGCAAGCGCTTTGTCGTGCGCTCGGTGCACGGCCGGCACCACCGCGTCTTCGGCGACAGCGAAGATCTCGCGCGCCTTCCCGCGGAGTTCACCATCATCAACGGCGGCATCACGGTGCTGGTCCCCGAAGACCGGGTACCAGCGATACGCTGACATGCTGGGATTCTTCAGGCCGACCAAGTACGCGACGCGCATCTCGCAGATCGACCCCGACGAGCTGCGGGCGCGCGGCATTCGCGGTGCGATCTGCGACCTCGACAACACGCTCGTCGGATTCCGAACGCTCGCGCCGCTCGAAGAAGACGCGGCGTGGGTGCGGCGCGCGCACGACGCCGGCGTGCAGGTGGCGGTGCTCACGAACAACGGCACGCCGTGGGCGGCGCAGGTCGCGAAGGATCTGGGCGTGCCGTGCATTCCGCGCGCGCGCAAACCGCTGCCCAACGGCTTCCGCCGGGCGGTGAAGATCCTGGAGCTCAAGCCCGAAGAGTGCGTCGTCATCGGCGACCAGCTGTTCACCGACGTGCTCGGCGCGAAGCTCGCCGGCCTCGAGGTGATCCTGGTGGATCCGCTCGTGCGCTACGACCCCTGGAACACGCGCCCGCTGCGCTGGATCGAGCGCATCGTCATGCGCGGCGTGCCGCGCGTGTAGTGCGGCGTTGATAGCGGCAGACCGCGTCGGTCAGGCGCGCACCCGGCTCGACGCGATCCTGGCCGCCGAGCGCGCCGACCCCGAGGTGGCGTATTACACCCGCTGGTGGATCGGCGACGGCGTCGCGCCGACGGCCGTCGTGCTGCTGCACGGGCTCACGAACTGCCCGCCGCAGTACGACGCGCTCGCGCCGCTGCTGCACGCGCGCGGCCACGCCGTGATCGTGCCGCGCATGCCGCTGCACGGCTACCGCGACCGCATGACGAACGCGCTCGCCAACCTGCGCGCGACCGAGATGGAAGCGGCCGCGCTCGAAGCCGTCGCGATCGCGGCGCTGTGCGGCGAGCGCGTCGTCGTCGCCGGAATCTCGATCGGTGCGACGCTGGCCGGCTGGCTGGCGGCGCGCACGCGCATCGACACGGCGATCGCTTTCGCGCCGTTCTGCGGCCTCAACCAGCTCTACGGCGGGCTCAACGACGCCCTCGGCGCGCTGCTGCGCGCGCTGCCGAACGCGTTCGGCTGGTGGGATCCGCGCGTGAAGGAGAACCAGCCGCCGGCGCACGGTTACCCGCGCTTCGCAACGCGCGCGCTGGGCGAGTCGCTGCTGCTCTCGACCGACATCGACCGCGCGCCGCTAGCCGCGCACGCGCGCCGCGCGGTGCTCGCGCTCAACGCGAACGATCCCGTGGTGAACAACGCGCACGCGCACCGCCGCTTTTCGGCGCTGCGCGCGTTCGGCGTCGATTACGAACGCATCGTGCTCGAGGGCCTCCCGAAGATGCACGACGTGTTCGAGCCGCTGCCGCAGGCCCACACGGAACTGGTCTACCCGGCGCTGATCGACTTGATCGAAGCGTAGCGCAGGATCAGCGCGAACGCCGCGCACAGGAACGCCGTCCCGAACAGCAGGCCGCCCAGCACGTCGGTGAAGTAGTGCGCGGCCAGCGCGAGCCGCGACCACGGGATGCCGGCCGCGCACACGAGCAGGACGGCGACCAGCGCGCCCGCGACCGGGCGCGGCAGGGGCGCGTGCCACGCGAGCAGCGCGAAGCCGACGAAGAACACGACCGCCGTGACCGCGTGCCCGCTCGGATACGACAGATCGGTCTCGTGGATGCGCAGCCACGCGTCGGGCCGCGCGCGGTGGAACAGCAGCTTCACGCCGGCGTTCGCGCCCTGCGACGCGATCTGCGCCGCGTACAGGATCGCGACCGCCGTGAGCCCCGTGCGCAGCGCAACCGCGGTGGCAGCCGCGACGACGCCGAGGCCGAACAGCACCGGCCAACGACCCAGTCCGGTGAAGAACAGCGCGAGCGGCACGGCGTGTCCGCGCAGCGAGCCCGCCGCGACGTCGACGCCGGCCGGCGGCCGGTGCGCGACCACCGAGCCGAGCGCGAGCACGGCAACCGCGCACGCCAGCGCGACGATCCACAGCCGCAGTTCGAGCGGGCTACCCATGCGCAACGCCGGACTCCGGCACGAACACGCGCAAGGCGTTGCGCGCGACCGTAAAATGCGCCGGCGTTTTCTCCAGCGGTGAACCGTCGATCGCGATCGGCTGGCGCGTGCGCGTGCGAACCTTGAACGAGCGCGCGGTCACCACGTGCGCGTCGGGGAGGCGCGCCTGCACGCCGCGGCCGAGCGCCAGAAACGTGCGCGCGGCGCCGAGCGTGGACGCGTTGTCGGTGGTGAACAGGTGCAGCCGGCCGTCGTCGATCGTCGCCTCCGGCGCAACCGGCGTGTGCCCGTAGAAACGCCCGTTCGCGACGATGATGTCCTGCGTGCGCACGTCCAACCGCCCTTCCTTCCAGCGAATGCGCGCGCGAAACGCGCGGTGCGTCAGCATCGGCCGGATTCCGGCGAGCGCGTAGGCGAGCGGGCCCGTGAGCCGCTTGAGCAGCCGCGGCGTCGCGCCCGCGATCACCGACGACAGGCCGATCGTCGCGAAGTTCGCGAAATACGTGCCGTTCACGCGCCCGAGATCCACCTGCTCCACGTGTCCGCGGGCGATCACGGCGACCGCTGCGGCGACGTCGTCGAGCGGGAGCCCGAGCGTTTGCGCGAAGCTGTTGCCCGTTCCGAACGGCAGCACGCCCATGATGCTCTCGCGATGGGCCAGCTCGTTCACGGCATGCGTCATCGTGCCGTCGCCGCCGCCGATCACGATTTCGGGTACGCCCGCTTTCGCGGCGCGCCGAATCAGCCGGCGGCAACCGCTTTCCGACGTTTCGGTGTGAAATGCCGAAACGCGCAGACCGTGCGCGTCGAGCGCCGCGTGCAGCGCGTCGATCTGATGGTCCGTGCGGCGCGAGTGTCGGTTCACGACGACGACCAGCTCGCGCCGCGCGGTCCCCTGGTCAGCTACCGGTCGGGCCCTTCCCCATGCCCGTCTGTCCGCCGCCGACCTCGTGCTGATCGTCGCCGCGCAGGTCGTCGTCGTCGATCGGCGCCGTCGGGTCGAAATCGCCCGCGCGACCGCCGATGTCCGAACCGCCGGCCGTCGGATCGGGATCGTTCTCGTTCAAGTCCATGTCGCCGGTCTCGTCCGCGACGTCGTCCGACTCGTCGAGGGTCGCCTCGTCCTCGAACTCGTCGGTGTCGCCGCCGCCCGTCATGTCGCGTCTCCCATGCGGTGGATCGTTCCCACTTGGAGGCGGGTCGAAAGGCGCCGCGTCCTTGCTCGAAAGGACCGCTCGTGCCGAGTGGGTACGACCGGCTCGTGCGATATCGGAACCTCGGGCGCTGGGGCGTCAAGATCTCTTCGGTCGGGCTCGGCTCGTGGCTCACCTACGGCGGCAGCGTCGAAGAGGATGCGGCGCGGGCGTGCATCCAGCGCGCGTACGAGCGCGGCGTCACCTTCTTCGACACCGCGAACGTGTATGCGCGCGGCCGGGCCGAAGAAGTCGTCGGGCGCGCGATCCGCGATTTCCGGCGCGACTCGATCGTGCTCGCGACCAAAGTCTATTTCCAAATGGGCGACGGTCCGAACGACCGCGGCCTCTCGCGCAAGCACATCCGCGAGCAGATCGACGCGTCGCTGCGGCGGCTCGGCGTCGAATACGTCGACCTGTACCAATGCCATCGCTACGACGTGACGACGCCGCTCGAAGAGACCGTGCAGGCGATGGACGATCTCGTGCGCGCCGGCAAAGTTCTGTACTGGGGCGTGAGCGAGTGGAACGCGGATCAGATCGCGTCGGCGGTGATCCTCGCCCGCGCGCGCGGCTGGGCGGAGCCGGTGTCGAACCAGCCGCAATACAGCGCGCTGTGGCGGCGCGTCGAGCCGCGCGTGTTTCCCGCGTGCCGCGAGTACGGTCTCGGCAACGTCGTCTGGTCGCCGCTCGCGATGGGAATTCTGACCGGCAAGTACACCGACGCGTCGAACCCGCCACAAGGTACGCGCGCCGCGGGCCGCTCGAAAGACATGATGGAGGACTACTTCACGCAGCCCGTGCTCGACGCGGTGCAGCGCCTGAAGCCGCTCGCCGAGCGAGCGCACTGCACGCTCGCGCAGCTCGCGCTCGCATGGTGCCTGCGCGACGAGGTGGTCTCGTCGGTGATCGTCGGCGCAACGCGCGCCGAGCAGGTCGACGACAACGTCGCCGCCGCGGACCTCGACGTCGATCCCGAGATCTTCCGCCAGATGGACGACATCCTCGCGCCGGTCGCGCCGTTCGAGCCGTACACGGCTTGAGCTAGTTCTCGCTCGGGCGGGGCTGTTCGGTCGGATCGGGGAGCAGCGTGCCGAGGAATGCGCCCAGGATGTCCGTCGGTGCGTTGTTCTGCGGGCCGCCGATGACGCTCCAGTCGAAGTACTTGTTGACGTCGGAGCGGCGCAGCGTGCCTTCCAGCGTTTCGAGCGCTTCGTCCGAGGTGATCATCCACAGCAGCACGACCGCGTCGACCTCGCGCGCGCGCTCCATCACGTGGTAGCGGTACGCCCAGATCACGCCCTCGTCTTCTTCGACGAACGCTTCGTTCAGTTGCGCGACGCGGTTCTGCAAGAACGCGGTCGCTTCGTCGGTGCCGAGATCGTACCACGCGGGCCGCGGAATGAACGTGGTCAGATAGAACTGCGGCGG
>CAVRRP010000022.1:0-215578 GCA_963723635.1 Vulcanimicrobiota bacterium
GTCGGTCGCCACATGCGAGGGGCGCGATCCCAAGCACCTCTACGCGCGCGCGCGGGCGGGCGAAATTCGCGGCTTCACCGGCATCGATGCGCCGTACGACGTGCCGGAGTCGCCGGATCTCGTGCTCGACACGGAACGCAGCGACGTCGGCGGCAGCGTCGCCGCCGCGGTGGAGTTCGTCGTCGACGCCGTGCGGATCACGACGTCGACGGCGTCGATCAGCCGGTCTGCTTGACGCTGACCGATTCGAAGGTGTAGGTGTTCGGGCCGGGGATCGCGGCGACGGTCTCCAGCACGCCGTTCTTGAACGTGCCGCTGACGTGCAGCTGGCCCAGCGATCCGATGTCGAGCCAGATGTCCGTGCCGGTCAGCCCGCCGGTGACGTTGCGGATGCCGCCGTCGGACGGCAGGTAGGTACCCTGCACGATCCCGTTCGGATAGATCGTGAGCGCCAGCCGCCCGTCGTACTCGCCGGCGTGGTGCTGGTCGATGATGCGCGTTTGGAGGTCGTAGTGCTGCGGCGGCGCGCTGGTGGTGGTCGCGGCTTGCGCGGCAACCGGGAGCACGAGCGCCGCGAGCAGCCCGGCGGCCGCGGCCGCCGAGCGGATCGTCTTGTTCATAGCGCTTCCATAACCGCCGGCGCGGCGTGCGCCGTTGCGCTAACTCAGCGCTTCTGGTACGGGAGCGGTCCGCCGCGGTGCGCTTCGCCGGGCGTTTCCGCCGGCTGCGGACCGCCGGCGTGCGGGCCCTTGTCGTGCTCGGTCGTCTGGTGATGCGGCGCCCGCTCGAGCTGCTCTAACCCTTCACGGTGCGCGTCGACGGGGTTTTTGGGATGCTCGGTATCGCTCATGCCTTGCGCGTACCCTTCGCACGCGCGCGCATCGCGGCAACGCAGTCTGCGATCCGTTTCGAACGCGTCTCCGGGCGCTTGGCGTCCAGCACCGCGCGCACCCATTCTTTGCGGTGGGTGAACGCCATCTCGTCAAACGCATCGCGCATCTTCGCTGAGCCGAGTGCCTTGGCCAGGTCGTCGGGAACGTCGATCGTGCGCTCCGCCGTGTCTTCGCGCAGCGTCAGCGTGACGCGGTCGCCGCCCGCCACGTTCGCGCCGGCGCGCACGTCCGCCGCGACCGGCAGCAGGTGGCAACCGCCCATCGGAGAGAGCGAGCTGCGGTACGTGTAGCCGTTGATCGTCGCGACGACCGGCACGCGGCTCTTGCGCCCGAACCACTGCACCACGTCCGCGGTTTCCACGCGGATGCCGCACGCCGCGCTCTCCGCGGATTTTTCGACCGTCGTGTCGAGCCTGATCTCGTCCGCCATGGCGGCGATTACGACCGTTGCCGCGACGCATCCCTGCTCCGGCTCACCGCCTCGACGTTCAAGCGAGCTCCAACACGGGTACTTCTCTCGCAAAGGAGGGACTGCCGATGGCAACCCGTTCATCCACGACGCGCCGGAAGAAGAGTTCCGGCCGCAAGAAAACCACCGGCCGCAAGAAGACCGCCGGACGCAAGAAGAGCACCGGTCGTAAGAAGACCACCGGACGAAAAAAGAGCACGACGGCGCGCAAGAAAACGTCGAGCCGTAAGAAGAGCACCGGTGGACGCAAGAAGAGCACCCGGCGCAAGAAGAGCACCGGTGGACGTAAGAAGAGCACCGGTGGGCGTAAGAAGACCGCTGGTCGCAAGAAGGCCGGCGGGCGTAAGAAGGCGCGCCGCAAGTACAGCCGCGGGGCGTCGGCCACCGTCGGAAGCGAGATGCGGCGCTACAAGAAAGGCAAGGCGCGCAGCGGTCCGGGCGGTAAGGGCGGTAAGGTGAAGAGTCGCAAACAGGCGATCGCAATCGGCCTTTCCAAGGCGCGCGCGGCCGGCAAGAAAGTTCCGAAGCGCCCGGGCGGCCGCAAGAAAAAGGGCTAGAGGTCCCTTCGACAGGGCTCAGGGCAGGCTGTAATCTATCGTGACGGGCGCGTGATCGGAGAAGCGCTCGTCACGGTAGATCGACGCCGTGCGAACGCGCGCGGCGAGGTCGGGCGTGACGAGCTGGTAGTCGATGCGCCAGCCGAGATTGTTTTCCCACGCGCCTTTCCAGCCGGACCACCACGTGAACTGCTTCTTCTCGTTGGGCTTCACGACGCGAAATGCGTCGACCCAGCCGACGCGGTCGAGCACGTCGTCCATCCACGCGCGCTCCTGCGGCAGAAATCCCGTGACGCCCGCGCAGCGCGCCGGGTTGAACACGTCGATGTCGCGGTGCGCGATGTTGTAGTCGCCGCACACGATGAACGGATGGCCTTCGGTCTTCATCTGCGCGAGGTTGGCGATGAAGCGGTCGAGGAAGTTCTCCTTGACGGCTTGGCGCGCGGGCCCGGTCGTTCCCGACGGCACGTACAGCGACGCGACGGACAGCCCGTTCTCGAAGTCCATGCGCACGAAGCGGCCTTCCGCGTCCATGTCGTCCATGCCAAGGCCGCGCACGACCCGGGTGGGCTGCTGCTTGGCGTAGATCGCCACCCCGGAGTAGCCTTTTTTCTGCGCGTCGACGAACGCGTAGTTGTAGCGGGTGAGGTCGAGCGCCTCGGGCGGGAGCTGGTGCTCCTGCGCCTTGGTCTCCTGCAGACAGAGGACGTCGGCGTCTTGAGCGTCCATCCAGACGAAGAAGCCCTTGCGGGCCGCCGCCCTGATCCCGTTTAAATTGCAGGTGATGACGCGAAACACGATGCCGAAGATTGAGCCCGGAAGCGTCCCGATCCCTCGCGAGCGCGACGCGACCCTGCGGTTCGGCGACCGCGCCGTAGCGCTCACCAACTTGCACAAAGTCTTCTTTCCGGCAACGGGCGCCACGAAGGGTGACCTGCTCCAGTACTACGCCGACGTCTCGCCCTTCTTGATCCCGTGCATGCAGGACCGCGCCCAGGTGATGAAGCGCTGGCCCAACGGCCAGGCCGGCGAGTTCTTCTACATGAAGCGCACGCCGCCCAACGCGCCGCCATGGCTGCGCACGTGCTCGATCGAGCACGGCTCGGGCAGCGTGATCGCGTTCCCGATGGTCGACGATCTCGCGTCGCTGCTGTGGCTGATCAATCTCGGCTGCATCGATCTCAACGAGTGGTATTCGCGGTGCGACGACACCGACCGGCCGGATTACCTGCACTTCGACTTGGATCCGGTGAAAGGCGGCGGGACGTCGTTCGCGACGGTGCGCGCCGTGGCGCTGCACGTGCGCGACGCGCTGGTCGACCTCGGCATTACGCCGTACGCGAAGACGTCCGGCTCGGCGGGAATCCACATCTACGTGCCGATCGAGCGCGGGCCGCTGCAGAAGGAAGTCTGGACGTTCGCCAAAGCGTTCGCGCAGACGATGGAGCGGCTGCACCCCGACGTGATCACCGCGGAGTACCGCATCGCGAAGCGACCGGTGGGCCGCGTGCTGGTGGACTACAACCAGAACGCATGGGGCAAGACGTTAGCGTCGGTGTACTCGGTGCGCGCGACGGCGAGAGCGACGGTGTCGACGCCGGTGACGTTCGACGAGATCGAAGCGGGAATCGAGATCGAGGACTTCCGCCTCGACAACGTGCGCGACCGGTTCGTACAGGTCGGCGATCTCTGGGCGCCGATGCGAAAGACGACCGGCCGCCTCGACATGACGCGCTTCATTCCGGAGAAGCCCGCGAAGAAACCGCGCGCCACGAAGCGCGCGGCTGCCGCCGACGACGCTGGCTGAAAGCGCGAGGCTCGGGCGATGTTCTTCGAGTTGCACGCCGGACTGCCGCGTGAAGGCCCCGGTGACGACGCGTCCACCGAGCGCGCGCTGCGGCTGTTGCCCGAGCTGCCCGCGCAGCCGCGCATTCTCGACGTCGGTTGTGGTCCCGGCGCGCAGACGCTCGCGCTTGCGCGCCATACGCACGGAATCGTGACCGCGGTCGACCTGCACCAGCCGTTTCTCGACGAACTGATGCGCCGTGCGCTCGCGGCCGGCCTCGCGGAGAGCGTTCAGCCGCGCTGCGCGTCGATGGATGCGTTAACGTTCGAACCGGAGTCGTTCGATCTCGTCTGGTCCGAGGGCGCCATCTACATCATGGGCTTCGAACGGGGCCTGCACGCATGGCAGCCGTTCGTGCGGCGCGGCGGGTACGTCGTCGTGTCGGAGCTGAGCTGGCTGGTGGACGATCCGCCGGAACCTGCACGCGCATTCTGGAACGAAGCGTACCCCGCAATGCGCACCGTCGCTGACAACCGTGCGATCGTCGAGCGCTGCGGTTACGAGCGTGCCGGCGACTTCGTGCTGCCGAAGACGGCCTGGCTCACGGACTACTACGAGCCGCTCGCGCGGCACATCGAAGCCTTCGAACGCAGGCACGCGGACGACCCGGCGGCGCTCCGTTTCGCCGCCGATCAGCGCCGCGAGATCGAGCTCTTCGACGCGCACGGCGATGCATACGGCTACGTGTTCTACGCGATGCGCCGTCCATGATACGATACGCCGGATGACGGCCGGGGCGAGACCAAAGCTCGACGCGGAAGCGATCGTGATCGGGACGGGCTTCGCCGGGCTTGGGATGGCGATCGCGCTCAAACGAGGCGGCATGGATTCGTTCATCGTGCTGGAGCGTGGCGCGGACATCGGCGGCACGTGGCGTGACAACGACTACCCCGGCTGCGCGTGCGACATTCCGTCGATCCTGTACTCGTTCTCGTTCGACCACAATCCGAACTGGACGCGCATCTACTCGCCGCAGGGCGAGATCTGGGATTACCTTCGGCACTGCGCCGACCGCTTCGGCATCCGCCCGCACATTCGGTTCGACACGGAGATGACCGACGCGACGTACGACGAGAGCACGTCGACGTGGCGGGTGCGCACCGCCGACGGCCGCTCGTTCGTGTCGCGCGTGCTGATCGGCGGATTCGGACCGCTCAACAAGCCGAACATCCCGAAGCTGCCTGGGCTCGAGCGGTTCGCCGGTCCGGCGTTTCACTCGTCGGCGTGGGATCACACCGTCGACCTGACGGGCAAGAACGTCGCCGTGATCGGCACCGGCGCGAGCGCAATTCAGTTCGTTCCCCGCATCGCCCCTGTCGCCGGGCGCGTCTATGTGTTCCAGCGGACGGCGCCGTGGATCATCAAGAAGCCCGACGGCCCGCTCAGCGCGAGGCATCGCCGCTTGCGCCGCGTCGCGCCGTTTGCGTGGCTGGAGCGCAAGCTGATGTACTGGCTGCAAGAGTCGTTGGCGTACGGGTTCACGGTGAATCCGCGCGCGCTCGGAAAACTCGAGCAGCGAGCGCTGCGGTATCTTGAAAAGACGGTGCGCGATCCGGAGCTGCGGCAAAAGCTCGTGCCGACGTTCCGGATCGGCTGCAAGCGCATCTTGTTCTCGTACGACTACTTACCCGCGCTCACTCGACCCAACGTCGAGCTCGTGACGAACGGGATTCGCGACGTGCGCGAGCGGTCCGTCCTCGACGACGACGGAGCCGAGCGGCCCGTCGACGTCATCGTGTTCGGCACGGGCTTTCGCGCCACCGAGGGCGTCGCGCCCGTGAAGATCTACGGTGCGGGTGGCGTCGAGTTGAACGACGCGTGGCGCAACGGGATCGAGGCGTACTTGGGCACGAGCGTCGCGGGCTTCCCGAACTATTTCTCGATCGTCGGCCCGAATACGGGCCTGGGTCACAACTCGATCGTGCTCATGATCGAAGCGCAGGTCCGCTATATCATGAGCGCGTTGCGGCTCATGCAGAAAAAGGATCTACGCGCACTCGACGTACGGCGCGACGTTCAAACCGACTTCAACCGCCACATTCAGGCAAAGCTCAAGGGGACCGTGTGGGCGACGGGCTGTACGAGCTGGTATCTCGACCGCAACGGCAAGAACACCACCCTGTGGCCCGGGTTCACGTTCGACTTCCTGCGCAGGACCCGGCGCATCGATCCGCGGTGTTACGAGCTCCGAGCGTAAGCGAACGCCCGGCGCGTTGTGCGCCGGGCGTTTGACCCAACAGTTGCGAAACCGCGATGCGCTAGCCGCGCAGAACGACCCGGTTCGCGATGAACGTGCCGTTGCTCCAGTAGCCGAACACGGCAACGCGCTGCCCGGCAGTCGGCGTCGCGCCCGTCGGCCGAATCACCGTGCCTTCTTTGAGGTCGACGGTTACCGTGTCGCCTGCCGTGTTGGCGATCGTCAGCCGGCTACGTGCATACTTGCCGACCGTGCCGAGCATGACGTGATTACGGTCGTACGTGCCGTTGTCCCACGTCGGCTGCCACGCGTCGACGTTGTTGTACGCGGGGTCGAAGGTGCCCCAGTTCAACGTGCTCGTCGCCGCCGAGGGGGCGGTTGCGCACGGGTCGGTCGCCTGAGCCGTGCCGATCGCGGCGGTGGCACCGAAAATCCCGATGCCCAGAGCGACCGGGCGGAAGATATCGAGGGCAGTATTCTTACTCATCGTAGAGTGGTTATACCCGTTTGCCGCATCGGATCAGCAAACATAGCGCTCAGTATCATGTCGAGCGTAACAACCGCACTCGCCCTGAGGAGTCGTACATGCCGGAAAGCGCGTCGCATGCTCTTGCTGAATGGTCGAGCTTTTACGTCATCACCGGGTCGTCGGGTGCTTCCTTGACCGGGCTGGTGTTCGTCGTGATCACGCTCGTCGCCGGACGGGCCGGGCGCAGGACGGACGAAGCGACCGCGACGTTCAGCACCCCGACGGTCATCCATTTCTGCATGGCGCTCTTCATCTCGGCAGTCCTCAGCGCGCCATGGCGGTCGCTCGTTCCCGCCGGGATCGTGATCGGGCTTACCGGCCTGTTCGGAATCGTGCACATGGTCCGCGTGATGCTGCGGCAGAGGCGGTTGACAACGTACGAGCCGGACACCGAGGACCGCATCTGGTACGGCATCCTTCCGCTCACTGCGTACGTCCTGACCGTTGCCGGCGCTATCTTGCTCGGCATCGTCCCGACCGGCGCGCTGTTCGCGCTCGCAGCAGCGACCCTGCTGCTGATCTTCATCGGCATTCACAACGCATGGGACATGGTGACGTACATCGCCATCACGTTCGTCGACGAAGCGCCGAGCTCGAATGCCGGTGACGCAACGCCGTCACCATCCGCAGAGACGAAAGCTTAACCGCTGTTTGCTTGTGACACACGCTACGGGGTGAGCAGACCCGCGGCCGTCATCGATTCGACGTCTGCGAACGACAGTTCGCGTTCCAGACGGAACCGGGTCACCAGCTCGCGCATCCGTTCCGCCGTTGCGTCCAGCCGGAAGGCTGTGTCGCTTGACCGGGCCAGGTCCCCGGCGCGTTTGCCGGGTAGGACCTCCGCGTGATTCCGTTCGGCTACCCGCCCATGGAGATGCGCGCCGTCTCCGACGTCCCCGACGGCCCGCAGTGGCAGTACGAGCCCAAGTGGGACGGCTTCCGCTGTCTGGCGTTCCGCGACGGCGGGGACGTCGCGCTGCAGTCGAAGGCGGGCCAGCCGCTGGGCCGGTACTTTCCCGAGATCGTCGCGGCGCTGGGACACCTGAAGACGCAGGACTTCGTTCTCGACGGCGAGCTCGTCGTGCCGCTTGCAGGCGCGTTCTCGTTCGACGCGCTGCAGCAGCGCATCCACCCCGCGGCCTCGCGCGTCACGATGCTCTCGAAGACGACGCCGGCCTGGTACCTCGTGTTCGACCTGCTCGGGCAACACGGAGAGGACCTGGTGGAGCTGCCGCTGTCCGAGCGGCGCGCGCGGCTCGAGACGTTGGCGCGCACGTTCGACGGTACGACGCTGCGCTTGTCACCCGCCACCCGCGACCGCAGCGTCGTCGACGACTGGTTCGCGCGCGTCGGCGGCGCGCTGGACGGTGTGATCGCCAAGCGCGCCGACGCGGCGTATGCCAGCGGCACGCGCGACGCCGCGGTGAAAGTGAAGCGCTCGCGCACTGCGGACTGCGTCGTCGGCGGCTTCCGGTACGCGAAGGGCTCGAAGACGCAGGTGGGCTCGCTGCTGCTCGGCCTCTACGATGACGCCGGGCTGCTCGACTACATCGGTTTCTGCAGCGCGTTCCCCGCCGAGGAAAAGAAAGCGCTGATCGAGCGCTTGCGGCCGCACGTCGGCGAGCCCGGCTTCACGGGCGGCGCACCGGACACCGCGCCGAGCCGCTGGGACCGCGACCCCGGCCGCGACAAGAGCTACGTGAAGCTGAAGCACGACCTCGTCATCGAGGTGGCGTTCGATCAGGTCACCGCGGGCCGCATCCGCCACGGCACCAAGCCCGTGCGCTGGCGCATCGACAAAGCGCCGCGCCAGTGCACGGTGGAGCAACTCGCAACGCCGGGCCGAGCGCTGGCGCTGCTGGACTGACCGCGCGCGAGCCGCGCCCGCCTTTCGTAAAGTCCCCGCTTGGACGCCGGCCGCACGGGAGGAACCGCGCCGGTGATCCGTTATGCCCGGCGGTTAGTCCCACAATCAAACCGTTTTCACCGCATCAGGAGATTTTGATCATGCGTCGCTTCGTCTTGTTGTGCGCCGCCCTCGCGACCGTTGCGATGCCGTCGTTGGCCCTGGCCGACGACGTCAAAGTGGTCATCCCGGAAGGCACGCTCGTTCTCACTCATCTCGCCGAGCCGATGAGCTCCGCCAAAGTGCACACCGGCGACGTCTTTCAGTTCGTCGTCACCAAAGACGTCGTGGTGAACAAGCTCGTGGCGATTCGTGCGGGCTCCAAAGGCGTCGGGCACGTGACGGAAGCGCACGCCGCCGGCTCGCACGGAAAGTCGGGCGGGCTGCGCCTGGCCTTCGATTATATCTTCGCGCCGGACGGCGCGCAGATCGCGGTTGCTCACAATAAGGAAGCCGAAGAGAAGGACCGTTCGACGCTGGGCGCTACCGCGCTCGGTATCATTTTGACCGGCGGGCTCGGATTGTTCTTTCACAACTTCGTCCATGGCAGCGACATCACAATCCCGGACGACGCGGAGACCTACGTGACGACCATCTCCAACCGGACCGTCACGCTGGACAGCATCAAGGACGCTGCCCCGGAACCGTCGGCGACTGCTGTGCCTGTGGCGGTGCCCGCCGCGAGCCCCGCCGCCCCGGCCGCTTCACCGCGGCCTTAACATGAGGTAAGGCGGCGCGAAAGGCACTGACTGAGTGCCTTTCCGCCGCAGTGGCTTTCAGCCGTCTGCTACGCCTTGGTGAGGTTGGGCGCATCCGGCGTGCCGTCCGAGGTGACGTTGCCGGTGAGGTCGTTGTCTTGCCAGGATTGGATCTTGCCGCCCGGCGGGGCCGAGACGAGCCCGAAATTGTTGTCGGTGATCGTGTCCCTTCCGATTCGAATGAAACCGCCCGCGTTGGCGTGAACGCCCGTTTGGTTGCCCATGATGCTGTCGTCGACCGCCGTGATCAGTGCGGTCCCCGCGCCCTGCGGATCGGCTAAGAGCCCGTCGCCGCCCTTGTTGTTCACGATGGCGCTGCGCTTGATCTGGACGGCCGCGTTTTGGTTCGCCCACAAACCGCCCGCTGAGTTGTAGATCACCGAGTTGTAGATGTTCACGCGGCTCAACCCGCTGGTCGTTTTGGCGTACACGCCGAAGATGCCGGCGTTGGAGATCGATGAATCGCTGATCGAAATGGTCGTCGCTGCCGCCGCGTTGTTGTTGATTCCGTACTGAGACCAGTTCTCGATCATGCAGTGCTCCACGATCAGGCGGCCGCTGTTCATCACGATCCCGCTGGAGCCTGGGTTGATGTATTGCGAGACCCCGGTGATCCAAAGGTTGCGCAGCGTGATGACGTCGGTTGACGCGCCGTTTATGACGATCCCGTTCCCGCCGCCGCTCCCCAGGATCGATGCCATCGCGCCGCCGCCTCCGTCGATCGTGATCGCGTGCCCGATGTTCATGGTGCCGAACCCGCCGGGATCGATGACGTCGATCTCACCGCCGGTCGCCGTTTTGCTGTAGGCGCCGGGGAAGGTCTTACAAGGCGCGGTACGGCTGCACGGGTTCGCATCGTCCCCGACCCCGGAGACCCACGTGCGGCTGGCTTGCGCTTGCGCGGTGCTCGTCATCGCGCAGAAAAAAAGTCCCAGTCCAAGGACCATGAACAAAAGGCGGTTCATGTCGGGTCTCCTTACCGGCCTTCCGGTACGCTGCTGCTACATGATCGCCCCCACACGCCGGCGACGGGGCACACAGGTCTAGTAACCCGACGAACGTTCGCCGTCCCTGCCGGCCCCGCGCCGGCATAACGAAACCTTGCCGCGGCGCAGCTAAGCGGCGAGGGGCCGCACCGTGATCGTCATGAGCTCGGCGGCGAGATCGATCTCGATCTGGCAGTCGAGACAGCGGATGCGAAGCCCGAGCGTCGCGACGCCGGGCTCGTCGTGCTCGTGGCCGCAATCGGGGCAGAGGTAGCGCGTCTCCATGGGCCGACACTACGGGCGCGGAGTGCCCACTGGTTGGCATTGTGGGCTGGGCTGCCCGCCCGCTAGGGACGGGCGCTCCACGCGCCGATACCTTCTAAGAATGCCGGTCGAGCGTCGTTTCGAGCGTGTTCTCGAGATCACGCGGGACATCTTACGCCTCCGCGAGCTCGATCTCGCCCTGGAGTCGATCGCGCGTGGGGTCTCGGACCTGTTCGGCTTCAAGTACGTGACGATCGTGCTGGCGGACGGCAACCAGACCGGCGAGATGACCCGGCGCGTGATGCTCGGCTACGACGAGAGCGCCGTTCGCGAACGGAAAAACGAGCGCGTTTCGAAGGCCGAAATCCTCGCCGTCCTCGCGCCGAACTACGAAGTCTTCGACAACGCATACTACATCCCGGCGGAGCGCGAATTCCACTGGGAGCAGGCAATCTTCGCCAGCGACGCGGACCGCGACTCGCCGCGCACGACCCCCGACTCGTGGCACGAGCGCGACTCGCTGTGCGTCGTGCTGCGCGACCCGGAGGGCGAGATGATCGGGTATCTCAGCCCCGACGGTCCCGCTGACGGCAAGATCCCCACCCGCGAGACGCTCCGCGGGCTGCAGCTCTTCGTCAACCTCATGGGGCTTGCGCTGGCCAACGCGCAGGCACACCGCGCCGAGGTCGAGCGCCGCCGCCTGCTCGAGGCCAACCAGGCGCGGCTGCGCCACGAGGCCACGCACGACGCGCTGACCGGCCTGCCCAACCGGACGTTCTTCCAGGAACGTCTCGCCGCCACGCTGGAGCACGCGCGCTCGAATCCCGACAGCGTCTACGCCGTGCTCTTCGTCGACCTCGACGAGTTCAAGTCGATCAACGACTCGCTCGGCCACATGGCGGGCGACGCGCTGCTCATGGCGATCGGCGAGCGCATGCGCGCGACCATCGGCCCGGACGACCTCATCGCGCGCATCGGCGGCGACGAGTTCGCGCTGCTCCTCGCGCACCGGCGCGATTTGGGCCAAGTCGAGGACGCGGTCGAGACGATCCAAGACGCGCTCGTCGCCCCGATGCTGGTGGAAAGCCGCGCGGTGTACACGACGGCGTCGATCGGGATCGCGGTGATCGAGCCGACCGAGGAGCGCATCGAAGAGGTGCTGCGCAACGCCGACACCGCGATGTACCACGCGAAGGCGCTCGGCCGCGGCCGGCACGCCTTCTTCGACCATCACATGCATTACGAGGCCGCGCGCCGTCTCGCGCTCACCAGCGATCTGCGCGCCGCGATCGAGAACGAAGAATTCCGCGTCGAGTACCAGCCCATCGTGCGCCTGGACAACGGCCGCCTCACGGGCTTCGAAGCGCTCGTGCGCTGGAGCAATCCCACGACGCGGCGAGAAAATTCTCCCCGGCGAGTTCATCCCGCTCGCCGAAGACGTCGGGCTCATCGTGCCGATCGGCCGCTTCGTCTTCGTCGACGCCTGCCGCCGCCTGGCGGAATGGCGGCGCCGCGCACCGTTACTCGACCTGCGCATGCACGTGAACCTGTCGGTGCAGGAAGTGCTCGAGCCCGACCTCGACGCGTTCGTCGCGCGCAACCTGCGCCGCTTCGGCTTGTCGTCCGACGACATCGTGCTGGAGATCACCGAAGGCGCGGTGATCCGTTCGAACACGCTGTCGCTCGGCTCGCTCGCGCGCTTGCGCGCCACGGGCGTGCACCTGTGCATCGACGACTTCGGCACCGGCTACTCGTCGCTGCGCTACCTGCACCAGTTGCCGTTCGACGCGATGAAGATCGACCGCTCGTTCGTGGAGAGCGCGCACGGCGGCGTGGGCAGCACGCCCATCGTGCGCATGCTGATCCAGCTCGCGCGCTCCTACGACATCGACGTGGTCGCCGAAGGCGTCGAAACGGCCCGCCAAGCAGAAGAGCTCATCGCGCTGGACTGCGAGTTCGCGCAAGGCTTCCACTTCTATCGCCCGATGAGCCCGGAAGCCGTGGGCGCACTCCTGGACTCCACCCTAACCGCCGCCGCAAGCTGACCGCATCCCGCGCGTCACGTTTGCGCGGTCTGCTCCGTCTCGATGACATGAACCCGATCACCGCCTGGCCATCTGTCGGCTCGACGCCTGCGAGCGCACGCTGATGCACGGCGATGCGCCGCGCTTCGAGCGGCACCGCGCGACGCTGACCCGCCTGGCATACCGCATGCTCGGGTCGAACGCGGAAGCTGAAGACGTCGTGCAAGACGCCTACCTCCGCTGGAGCGACGCGCTGACGCGCACCAGCATCGCCGACGACGGCGCCTATCTGCGCGCCACGGCGACGCGCCTCGCACTCGACCGCCTGCGCTCCGCACGCGCGCAGCGCGAGACGTACGTCGGCCCGTGGCTGCCCGAACCGGTCATCGTCGACGATGCAAACGACCCCGAAGCTGCCGCAACGCTGGCGGACGACATTTCGTTCGCGCTGATGCTGGCGCTCGAACGCCTCTCACCGCTCGAACGCGCGGCGTTCATCCTGCACGACGTCCTGGACGTCCCGTTCGCGGAGATCGCAACGACGCTGGACCGCAGCGAAGAAGCAACGCGCCGCCTCGCCTCCCGCGCCCGCGAGCACGTCCGCGATCCGCGCACGCGCCGCAGCACGCAGCGCCAAGCGACGACGCGTATGCGCGACGCGTTCGCTGCCGCGCTGCGCGCCGGCGACATGGACGCCCTGACGCACCTCCTCACCGACGACGTGGTGCTGCTGAGCGACGGCGGCGGCAAAGCGGTGGCCGCGATCAACCCGCTCGTCGGCCGCGCCCGCGTCGGCGCATTCCTGATCGGCCTCGCAAAAAAGCGCGCCGACCACGTTACGGCGGTGATCCCCGCATTGCTCAACGGCGACCCGGGTTTCGTCGTGCTCGGCAACGAGCGCGGCTTCGACGAGGGGGTGATCCAAACGCTGGCGATCGAAACCAACGGAACGCACATCACCGCGATCTACGTCACGCGAAACCCCGACAAGCTGCACGGCATCGCCGCCCGCGTCAAGGGCGCAACACCCACCCAGTAATCCCGGTCAGCGGCACGAAGCCGACCCGCTCGAGAATCGGCCGGCTGGTCTCGCGCGCATCAGTGGTGAGAAACCGGAACCCCCGCCGCCGCGCCTCATCGGCGCGCCGCGCAACGAGCGCCCGATACATCCCCAACCCGCGCTGCTCGGGCACGGTACTCCCGCCCCACATGCTCGCAAACACGCGCCCTTCGGGCATATTGAGCCTCCCAGCGGAAGCGGCCCGCCCATCCCGATACGCCACGAACAACGCGAGCCCCGAATCCCCAAGCGACTGAAGATAGGCAGCGGCCCGCGCATGCTCATCACGCCCAAACGCAGCCGTCGTCACCGAAACGAAATCATCCACCCCCGCCGCATCGACGACCCGCCGCACCTCCACCCCATCAACGCCACGAAGCCCGCGCGCCAAACCCGAATCAAGCGGAAGCACCATCAACGTCTCGGACTCGTCGGCAATAAACCCCTCCCGCTGCAAAACCGACGCAAGCCCACCCGGCGCATCATGACCGTAGAACTTCCACTCGAGCTCCACCCCAGCAGCACGCGCATACGCGGCCTGCTCGCGCACGACCGCCACAGCAACATCAAGATCAACGAAGTCCCAAGCCAACACGACGTTATAAAGCCCGGTAGACCGCAGAACACCCCCAACGCGCTCAAATCGAACCCCAGCCGCAGCGGCGGGATCCCGCCGCATCGTCAAATCGTACAAAGCGAGAACAGCCCGAGAATCCATCTCAACGTCGTTTACGATAAACCCACCGCGTCCCCGACGTGGTAGTGTAGCCGCTCCCGCGACTACCACCGCTGGGCCTAGTGAACGAGAAACCCGACCAGCAGAAAGGCGACGATGTTGAGCACTTTGATCATCGGGTTGATCGCCGGCCCAGCCGTATCTTTGTACGGATCGCCAACGGTATCGCCGGTGACCGCCGCCCGATGCGCGAGGCGAACCTTTGCCACCGTAATGCCCGTCCTCGATGTACTTCTTGGCATTGTCCCACGCGCCACCGCCCGACGTCATCGAGAGCGCGAGGAAGAAGCCGGTGACGATCGCACCGACGAGCACGCCGCCCATCATCTTCGCGCCCGCCGTTCTGCGGCAGAGGATGACGGACAGGATGACGATGAGGATCGGCACGCCGATCGGGATCATCGCCGGCACGATCATCTCGTGAGCGCCGCCTGGTGACGATGTCGACGGTCGTGCCGTAGTCCGGCTTCTGCGTGCCGTCCATGATGCCGGGCATCTCGCGGAACTGGCGCCGCACTTCCTCGACGACGGCGCCGCCGGCGCGGCCGACCGATTCCATCGACAGCGAAGCGAACAGATACGGCAGCAGGCCGCCGACCAGCAGCCCCGCAAGCACGTACGGATCTGCCGATGCTGAAGAACGAGTTGAAGAGTTGGGTGTCACGCGACGTTGCACGCGGCACCGGCCGTCTCATGGCACTTGTTGCTCAGCTCTTGGAGGAACGACGCGAAGAGCACCACGGCCGCGAGCCCGGCGGAGCCGATCGCATAGCCCTTGGTGACGGCCTTGGTCGTGTTGCCGACCGCGTCCAGCGGATCGGTCACGCCGCGCACGCTCTCGGGCATCTCCGACATCTCGGCGATGCCGCCGGCGTTGTCGGTGATGGGACCGAACGAATCGATCGCGACGATGATTCCGGCCATCGAGAGCATCGACATGACCGCGATACCGACGCCGTAGAGCCCGCCGTAGGCGAACGACACGAGGATGCCGATGACGATGACGAGCGCCGGCAGCGCCGTCGACTGCATCGACACGGCGAGGCCCGCGATCATGTTGGTCGCGTGGCCGGTGAGCGGACGCTTTCGCGATGCGCCGGACCGGGCTGTACTGCGTGCCGGTGTAGAACTCGGTGATGAACGTGATCAGGCCGGTGACGATCAAGCCGACGAGCGCGCAGATGAAGACCTGCGTCGGTGCCGACGAGCTGACCGTTGGGCAGCGCAACGCCGCCGTTGCCGAACTCCGCGTGCGCGACGAAATAGAAGGCGATCGCGGAGAGGACGCTGGCGATGATCAGGCCCTTGTACATCGCGCCCATGATCTTGCCGGCGACGGCACGTCGTTCTTGCCCATGCGCACGAAGAGCGTGCCGATGATGGAAGCGATGATCGACACCGCGCCGAGGACCAGCGGGAACGTCACCGCGCCCGGCAGCTTCGTGCCGAACAGTAGGTGGCCGAGCAGCATCGCCGCGATCGTCGTGACCGCGTACGTCTCGAAGAGGTCGGCCGCCATGCCCGCGCAGTCGCCGACGTTGTCGCCGACGTTGTCCGCGATGACGGCGGGATTGCGCGGATCGTCCTCCGGGATGCCCGCTTCGACTTTGCCGACGAGATCGGCGCCGACGTCGGCGGCCTTGGTGAAGATGCCGCCGCCCAGGCGCGCGAACACCGAGATCAGCGAGCACCCGAACGCGAGGCCGATGAGCGCCGCGAGGCTATCCGACTCAGGCGACGCGTGGTTGGCGTTGATCGCGCTGACGATCCAGTAGTAGCCGCTCACCGCGAAGAGGCCGAGGCCGACGACGAGCAAGCCCGTCACCGAACCGCCCTTGAACGCGAGATCGAGCGCCGGCGCGACGCCGCCGCGCGCGGCTTCCGCCGTGCGGACGTTCGCGCGCACCGACACGATCATGCCGATGAAACCGGCCGCGCCCGAAAGCACCGCGCCGATCAAGAATCCGATCGCGGCTTCCCACCCGAGCGGCGCCGGCAAGACGAGGATGATGATGAACAGGATGACCGCGACGATGGCCACAGTCGTGTACTGACGGCGCAAGAACGCCATCGCGCCTTCCTGGATGGCCGCGGCGATCGACTGCATCGTCGCGTTGCCTGCCGGCTGCTTGAGCACCCAGGTAGCTAAGTAGACGCCGTACAGGATCGCGATCAGTCCGGCGATCAGGCCGACCTCGATCCCGAGATTTTGAGTCAAACCGATGGTCACGTTGGTCCTTTATACAAAACACAAAGAAAGGGCCCGACCCGCGGGCGCTTCGACCGGAGCAGCTTTAGCAAGGTAAGGTTGGTGTCCTTTGCCACGAACGGGCATCACCGAACCGGTCGCGAAGGGGGCGCCCGGCATGGAGTCGACCGAGTTCCTCGTCGTGGGCTGCGGACCGGCGGGCGGAACGGCCGCTCGCGAAGCGGCGCGCCGGGGTGTCGCGACGGTGGTGCTCGAGCGCGATCCGGTCGTCGGCGCGAAGCGCGTGTGCGCCGCCGGGCTGCGGCCCGGGTTCTGCGAGGAATTCGACGTGCCGCGCTCGATCGTGCACCTCGACCCCGCGACGATCACGCTGTCGACGGTGAACCAGACGTACGCGTTCCACGTCGGTCCCGCGCACACGACCACGCGCGAGGAGCTCGACGGCACGATCGGCGCGCTCGCGCGCGGCGAAGGCGCGGAGATCCGCACCGGGCGCGCTGTTTCGCGGCCTGCGGCGCGAGCGCGACGGCATCGTCGTCGAGTACGCCGACACGCAGCGCCGGCACGAGGAAGACGCTCCGCGCGCGGAGCGTCTTCCTCGCGCAAGGCTCGACCGCGCGTCTGGACGACGTCGACCCGCGCTTCCGCCACGCCGGCTGGAGCGCCGGCCTGATCACGTGCCTGCAATACCGCGTATATCCGGAGCGGCCCGCGACGCCCGCGACGTACGCGACGCTGGAGATGCACTACTACCTCAGCCCGATCTCCGGGCGCAACGTGATCGCCTGGATGTTTCCGAAGCGCGATCATCTCTCGATCGGGCTCGGGATCCAGGCCAAGGTAGCGGGCGCCGCGCTGCGCGCCGAGCTCGACGCGTTTCTCGCGACGGTCGAACGGCGGCTGTTCGCCGGCATCCCGTACACCGTGCGCGAGGAGGGCAATTTGCTCTACGGCGGGCTCCCGCGCCCGTCCATCGGCGCCGATGGAGTGATGGTGGGCGGAACGGCCGCCGGGCTCGTCGATGCGACGACCGGCGAGGGCATTCACGAGGCGGCGATGACCGGACGGTTCGCAGCGGAAGCGGTCGCCGCCGCGCGCACGGGCCAGTCGCGCGATCCGGCGCCGGCATACCAGCGCGCCGTGCGGCGGGCGTTCTACGGCCGGCTGCAGCCATCGCCATCATCTGATGTCGTTTCTGGAACGCAAGCCCGCGCGCTTCGACGTGCTGTTCCGCCAGCTCGCCGGTACGCCGCGGTTCGCCGCGCTGCTGCAGCGCGACCGCAACGACTTCAGCCCATGGGAGTGGCTCTATCTGTACGCGCAGGCGGCGCGGTTCTCGCTCGCCGCCGTGCGCGTCTGACCGGGGCCATGCTGCGCTTCGTCCTCGACCGGCTCGTGCGGCTCGTGCTCGTGCTGCTCGCGATCACCGTCGTGAGCTTCCTTTTCATGCACGCGATTCCGGGCGATCCGATCGCGCTGCGCCTGGGCGAGCACGCGACGCCGCAAGAGGTCGCACACCTGCGGTCGTCGCTGGGCCTCGACCGCCCGCTCACCGTGCAGCTCGGGCTCTACCTCGCCGCCGTCGCGCACGGCGATCTGGGCCAATCAATCTTCGACTCGCAGCCGGTCGTGCAAAAGCTCGCGCAGTACTTTCCCGCGACGCTCGAGCTCGCGCTGAGCGCGATGCTGTTCGCGATCGTCGTCGGCATCCCGGCGGGCGTCGTCGCCGCCGTGCGCCATCGCAGCGCCGTCGACGCGCTGACGATGAGCGCCGCGATCCTCGGCGTGTCGATACCGGTGTTCTGGCTGGGCTGGATCCTGGTGTATCTGCTGGCGGTGCTGCCGTCACACGCGGGGCTGAACCTCTTCCCGATCTCTGGCCGCTTGGCCACGGCGTATCTCTACACCGTGCCCGCGCGCACGCATCTCGTATTCGTCGACGCCCTGCTCGCCGGCAACGTGCGCGCCGCGCTCGACGCGCTGTGGCATCTCGTGCTGCCTGCGGTCACGCTGGGCACGATCCCGCTCGCGATCGTCGCAAAGATCACGCGCAGCGGCATGCTGGACGTGCTGTCGTCGGACTACATCCGAACCGCCCGCGCGAAGGGCCTCGCGCAGCCGTCCGTCGTGATGAAGCACGCGCTGCGCAACGCGCTGATCCCGATCATCACGATCCTCGGCTTGCAAACGGGCCTGCTCCTGGGCGGCGCAGTCCTGACCGAGTCGGTCTTCGCATGGCCCGGCGTGGGCCGCCTCGCCTTCGAAGCAATCTCGAACCGCGACATGCCCCTGATCAACGGCTGCATCTTGCTGTTCGCCACAGCATTCGTCCTCGTGAACGCGTTGGTCGATCTGCTGTATGCCGCAGTGAACCCCCGCATCCGGTACAGTTAGCGGAGGCGCTAAAGTGCTGGATATTTCGGATGGGGAGTTCGTCGCGCTTCGGGATCTCATTCGCGAGCGGTTCGGGCTGTGGTATGACGATCAGAAGCGCTTTTTGCTGTTGAGCCGGCTTTCGACGCGGCTTGCGAAGCGTGGCTTTGAGACGTACGACGCGTACGTTCGCTTTTTGCGGTATGACGCGCATCGGGAGGATGAGTGGAGCGATCTTGCCTCCGTGCTCTCGAATAACGAGACGTATTTTTTTCGGGAACGTGCGCAGCTCAAGGCGCTGGCGGACAAGATCGCTCGATGAGCTGCTCGGGCGCTCGCCGCGGCTGCGGCTTTGGTCGGCCGCGTGCTCGTCCGGGGAGGAGCCGTATTCCCTCGCGATGACGATGCTCGAGACGCGCAAGGTGCCCGATGCGCTGCTGTCGATTCGGGCGACCGATATTTCGCCGCGCGTGCTGGAGCTCGCCGGCAAGGGCTTCTACCGCGCGCTGTCGTTTCGCGCGACCGAGCCGGCGATGATCCAGAAGTGGTTTCAGCCGCAGGGCGACGGCTTCGTGGTGTCCGACCGCGTCAAACGGCTCGTGTCGTTCGGCCGTCTCAACCTGCTGGAAGGGCCGCGCGTCGCGGCGGAAGGGCCGTTCGACGCGATCTTCTGCCGCAACGTGCTGATCTATTTCGACAAGCCGACGCAGAAGCGCGTGGTCGAGTCGTTCGCGCGCGCGCTGCGCCCGGGAGGCTATCTGTTCTTGGGTCACGCGGAGTCGCTGTTCCACCTGACCGATCTGTACGAGCCGATCGTCGGTCCCGATGCGATCGTGTACCGCTTAAAGGCGGCGGTGCCGGCGTGAACGCGCGCGAGATCACCGTCGTCGTCACGGACGACTCCGCGTTCATGCGGCGCGCGATCCAGAAGATGCTGGAGAAGGAGCCGGACATTCGCGTCGTCGGCACGGCGGCGTCCGGCGAGGAATGCGTCGCGATGGTCGAGCGGCTGCGGCCCGACGTCGTCACGATGGACGTGGAGATGCCGGGGATCGGCGGGCTGGAAGCGGCGCGCGCGATCGTGGAGCACCGCGGCCCGCCCGTGATCATGGTGAGCGCGCTGACGCGCGACGGCGCGGAGACGACGCTGCGCGCGCTCGAGCTCGGCGCGGTCGACTTCATCCCCAAGCCCGACTCCGCGCTGATCGACATCGTCAACGTGCAGCGCGAGCTCGTCGAGAAGGTGAAGCACTTCGGCTCGCGCGGCGCGTACCTGCGCGCGATGCGCGAGACGCTGCGCATCCAGCGCGGCGCGCTCGCCGATGCGCGCGCGGCGGCGCCGCCGCCTCCGCCGCCGCCGCGACCGCCGTCGACGGCGCGCCGCAACGGGTTCACGTGCGTCGCGCTCGGCACGTCGACCGGCGGACCCGTCGCGCTCTCGCAGATCTTGCCGAAGCTGCCGGCGGACTTTCCGATCCCGATCGTCGTCGTGCAGCACATGCCGCCCGGCTTCACGCGCCCGCTCGCGGAGCGGCTCGCCGCGACCAGCCGCATCGGCGTCGTCGAAGGCGCCGACGGCATGCCGCTTGCGCCGGGGCTGGCGATCATCGCCCCGGCCGGCAAGCAGCTTCGCCTGGTCCGTACGCTCGGAACGGTGCGGGTCGCGCTCGGCGACGACGCGCAAAAGTCGCTGCACGTCCCGAGCGTCGACGTCATGGCGGCGTCGGTCGGCGAAACGTATGGTTCCGGTGCCCTCGGCGTGATCCTCACGGGGATGGGGCACGATGGGGTGCAGGGATTACGAGTGCTCAAAGAACGCGGCGGTTATGTCCTAGGGCAAGACGAGGCGAGCAGCGTCGTCTACGGGATGCCGCGCGCCGCCGCGCTCGCGGGATTGGTCGATCGCGTGATCTCGCTCGACGCCGTCAGCCGCACGCTCTGCGAGCTCACCGGCACGGCCTATGCGCCGGTTTAACCGAGTGCGAACAGAAAGAAGCGGCCTGCCGAGGGGAGGTCGCCCGGCCTTGCGTGAACGTCCCGGAAAATCGGGGCGGGTGGCCCGTCTGGTGTCCCGTGATGGGAGCGGACCGTGAAAGCACTCCGGGCGAGCGCGACTTACGTCATCGGCGGAGTCGAGCTCAGTCGCGAAGAGATCGTCCATAAATATCTGCACCTGGTCAAGTACGTGGCCGGGCGGATTTCGATCAATTTGCCGCCCAACGTCGAGATCAACGACCTGATCAACGACGGCATCCTCGGGCTCATCGACGCGATCGAGAAGTACGACGACGCGCGCGGCGTCAAGTTCGAGACCTACGCGATCACCCGCATCAACGGCGCCATCCTCGACGCGCTGCGCGCGCTCGACTGGGTGCCGCGCGCCGTACGGCAGCGCGCCCGCGAGCTGGAGCGCACGTATCAGGCGCTCGAGGTCGAATACGGCCGGGCGGCGACCGAAGAAGAGGTCGCCGAGAAGATGGGGATGACGCTCAAAGAGCTCGACGTCCTCATGCAAAAGATTCGCGGCACGTCGGTGCTCTCGCTCGAAGAGTTTCTCCCGAACGAGCGCGGCTACGAGATCCCGCTGCTCGATACGCTGCGCGACGACGGCACCGAGGTGACCAACGCGGTCGAGGCGCGCGAGATCAAGGCCGCGCTGGTGCGCGCCGTCGACGAGCTGCCGCCGCAAGAGCGCACCGTCATCTCGCTGTACTACTTCGAAGGTCTGACGCTCAAGGAGATCAAGGGCGCGCTCAACGTGTCCGAGTCCCGCGTCTCGCAGATCCACGCGCAAGCCGTGATCCATCTGCGCACGAAGCTCAAGGCGCTCAAGTCCGACCTCGGCTACCGCGACGGCGATCCGAACGTCAAGCAGAAGTACACGCGGCGAAACGCCGCCCCGACCGCACCGGGGGACCCTTCGGCAAGCTCAGGACAGGCTTCGGGGCCGCACTGAGGTAGGAGCGCGCCGTGGCGATTCGTCCGACCGACTTTCAGTCCTCGATCTCGCAGGCGTCGCAGATCGCGCCGCTCGCGCAGCGCGCCGACGAGGCGCCGCGCGCCGCGCAGCAAGCCGCGCAGGCGGCGTTCGCCGCCGACGTCGAGACACGCGAGGAACGCATCGACGAGACCGCCGAGGGCCTGGGCAGCCGCGTCGACACCAACGCCGAGCGCGACGCGCGCGGCGACGACAACGAGCCGCGCGAGCGGCGCGCGCGCAGCACCTTCGAGGCGGCCGACGGCGCGGGGCTCGACGAGCCGCCGCATTTGATCGACTTCACGGCGTGAGATGAGCGGCGTCGATCCGCTCGCCGCATTCGCCGCCGGCGGCAGCGAGAGCGCCGCTCTCGCCGCACTGATCGAAAACGAGCTCGCGCAGCTCGCCGCCGACGCGCAGGCGCTCAGCGGACTGCTCGTCGAGGGCGTCGTCGTCAACGCGCGCGTGCTGCCGTCGAACGGTTTGACCGACCTGCTGGAGATCGCGGGCCGCCGCGTCGCCGCGTCGCTGCCGCCGACGGTGCGGCCCGGCGACGTGCTGCAAGTGCGCGTCACCGGCTTCAACGGCGACCGCATCCTGCTGCAGATCGTCGCGACCGGCGCGGACGCGTCGGTCGAACCGGGACCGCCCACCGTGCCGTCCGCGCCGGCGCAATCTGCGCAATCTGCGCCCGCGAGTGCGGCGCCCGTGGATGCGATGCCGCCGCTTGCCGTGCCGCCGACACGGCCGGGAATCAGCTACTGGGTTCACCTCCGCGGTGTCGCGGGCGAACGTCGCGCCGCCGGCCGATGCACCGCAGCCGTCCGCTGCAGCGCCGTCGTCCGCTGCGTCGTCGTCCGCTGGACCTGCGTCGGCGAGCGTGCCGCGCGCGGCCGTCGTTCCACCGGCCGAGCCGACGTCGATCGAAGCGCGCGTCGCCGCGGCGCGTGCCGCGGGCGCGCAGCCGCGCGCTGCGGCGAGCCCGCCGCCGGAGACGGTCGCGCCAACGCGGCCCGCGCAGGGCTTCGTCGCGCCGCCGCAGTTCGGCGCCAAGGCGTCGCTGCCGAACGCACCGCTGACGAATGCGCCGGCGCGCGCGACCGGACTCGCTGCATATGCGCAGCCCGTCACGCTGCTCCGCGCGCTGAAGCTGCCGGTCACGCCGAGCACCGTCGCATCCGCGACGCTCGCGTTGCAGCGGCCGGACCGGCTGCCCGCAGCGCTGGCTGCGCTCGAAGCCGCGTTGCCCACCGGGAGCAGCGATCCGCACGTCGCAACGCTGCGCACGCTGCTTGCGTTCGTCGGCCGCATCGAACCCGGTTCGCCCGCGCTGGCTGCGCAGATCGCGGCGTACGTCGAGCACGTCGTCGACGGCGCCGAGCCGAAGCTCGCCACGCTGCTCGCGGCGGTCCGTGAAGCGAATTCCGCCGCACCGTCGCCGCAGCCGCCCCCGCCGAGCGCTTCGCTCGGGACGTCCGCGTCCGAAGCGCCGCGGCAACCGCAACCGCAACCCGAACAGCAGCAGCCGCTGCCCGCCGCCGTGGTCGCGGAACGAACGGCCGCGCTGAGCGGCGATCTCAAGCAGACGCTGCTCGCCGTCGTCGCCGATCCCGCGACGCCCGCCGCGCTCGCGCCGTCACTGGCCGGCGCGCTTACCGCGCTGACGGCGGTGCAAGTGCACGCGGCGCAGGGCCTCGCCGCGCAGCCCGACGGGCTCGCGTTCACGATCCCGCTCGCCACCCAGAACGGCCCCGCGAACGCGCAGATCACCGTGAAGCGCGACGCGCCGCGCGGCGGCGGCGCACCGCTCGACGGCGAAAACTTTCGCATCGCGTTCGTGCTCGACACCGCACACTTCGGCACCGTGGCGATCGATCTCGTCACGGTCGGCCGCGACGTCACCGTGGACGTGCGCACCGATTCGGCGCCCGCGATGCGCGCGTTCCGCGACGCGCTCGGCACGCTGACGGCGCGGCTCGAATCACTGCGCTATCGCGTTGCGTCCGCCGGCGCATCGGTGGGCACGACGTCGACCGTCGGCGTGCAAGCGCCGCCCGCGCCGGCGGCGGCTCCCAATGCGACCGTGGATCGGTCCGCATGAGCTCGCGCTACTACGACGCGCGCCGCAACGCGCCCGAGCGCCCGGCCGCCGCAGCGCTCGCGTACGACCCGCTCGGCACGGAGCCGCCCGAGATCGTCGCCATCGGCCGCGGGCTGACGGCGAACGAGATGGTGCGCCTCGCGCGCGAGCACGACATCCCGATCCACCAGGACGCGGGTCTGGTCGAAGCGCTGGCCAAGCTCGAAGTCGGGCAGACGCTGCCGCGCGAGCTCTACGCGGTCGTCGCCGAAGTGCTCGCCTTCGTCTATTCGGTGGACGCGCAGGCAGCGGGGTAGGCCCACCCGGCACCGAAGCCGGGGCTCCGTGAAAATACGGAGAATCGCGGCGTGTACCGCCGCGTCGCTGCTGGCGTGCCTCACGTGTGCGTTCGCTCGCCCCGCAGCGGCCGCCGACCCCGCGCCGGCGGTCACGCACCACACCGTGACGATCGGCGGCCGTGCGATCGCGTACACGGCGCGCGCCGGCATGACGCCGCTGCGCGACGCGAACAACGACGAGATCGCGCGCGTGTTCTCCGTCTCGTACACGGCCGACGGCGAGAACGCGCGCACGCGTCCGGTGACGTTCGTGTGGAACGGCGGTCCCGGTTCCTCGACGATGTGGCTGCACATGTCGTCGTACGCGCCCGTGCGCGTCGCGGTGCCCTCCAACGCCGTCGCGCCGCCGCCCGGCACGCCGCTGGGACCGAACCCCGACTCGCTGATCGACACCACCGACCTCGTCTTCATCGACGCGGTCGGCACCGGTTACAGCCAGATCACGGGCAAGGGCACGCCCAAGACGTTCTTCGGCATCGATGAGGACGCGCGAGCCTTCGACAACTTCATTCGCGCGTGGGTGACCGAGAACGACCGCTGGGCGTCGCCGAAGTTCTTGTTCGGCGAGTCCTACGGCACGATGCGCGCGGCGACGGTCGTCGACCGGCTGCAGAAGGACGGCATGGCGATCAACGGCGTCGTGCTGCTGTCGTCGGTGATCGACTACAACGCGCTCGACAACGACCAAGGTCCGGGTGAGGACTACGGCTACGTCAGCTTCCTGCCGACCGAAGCCGCCGTCGCGTGGTATCACCACAAGGTTTCCGGCAACCCGCCGGATCTGGCGCGTTTCATCGACGAGGTGCGCGCATTCGCGCTGGGTCCGTACGCCGACGCGCTGATGCGCGGCGACACGCTCGACGCGGCGACGCGCCGCGCGATCGTCGCGAAGCTGCACGCGTACACCGGCCTCGACGAGTCCTATATCGACCGCGCGAACCTGCGCATCGACCCGAGCCGCTTTCAGCACGCGCTGCAAGGCGACGCCGGGATCGCGACGGGCCGGCTCGACGGGCGGTACCAGGGCCCGGAGCTGGACCGCACCAACGACTCCACGTCGTACGATCCCACCAGCGACGATCTCATGACCGACGCAATGGTCGGCGCGTTCAGCCGCTACGTGCGCGAGGACCTGGGCTACCGCGTCGACCGCCCGTACCTCGGCACGAACTACGGCGTGGTCGGCGCGCACTGGAACTTCCGGCGTACCGGCACGATCGTCGCGCCCAACAGCGCGCGCGACCTGCGCGAGGCGCTCACGAAAAACCCGTACCTGCGCGTGTTCTCGGCCAACGGCTACTACGATCTCGCGACGCCGTTCTTCGGCACCGAGTACACGCTCAACCACCTCGGGCTGGCCGCCGCGCTGCGGCCACACATCGAGTACGGCTTCTATCCGTCGGGGCACATGGTGTATCTCAATGACGAATCGCGGCGCGCGTTCAAAAGCGATCTCGTGCGGTTCTACCGCGAAGCGGCGGGCCGCTGACGTGCGCCGCTCGCTGCTCGCCCTGATGCTCGCGGCGTCGTTCGCGTCCGCTTCGGCGCCGCTGCGCGCGAACGCGCAATCCGTGTCGCCCACGCCCGCGCCGGTGTTTCATCCCGTGCCCGGCGTGAAGGACGCGGTCACGCACCACACGCTGTCGCTCGGCGGTCGGCGCATCGCGTACACGGCGCGCGCCGGTACGATCCTGCTCAAGGACGCGAACAACGATCCGACCGCGAGCATGTTCTACGTCGCATACACCGCCGACGGCGCGAGCGAGCGCACGCGGCCGGTGACGTTCGTGTGGAACGGCGGGCCCGGCTCGTCGACCATCTGGCTCCACATGGGGTCCTTCGGCCCGGTGCGCGTCGCCGTGCCGAGCAACGGCGCGCAGCCGGGCCCCAACCCGCCGCTGCTTGACAACGAGTCGTCGCTGCTCGACACCACCGACCTGGTGTTCATCGACGCGGTCGGCACCGGCTGGAGCACCGTCGTCGCGCACGGCAAGACGTCCGACTACTATGGGATCGACGAGGACGCGAAGGCGTTCTCGCAGTTCGTCCAGCGCTGGGTCACGCGCAATGCGCGCTGGCAGTCGCCCAAGTTCCTCTTCGGCGAGTCCTACGGCACGACGCGTGCCGCCAACGTCGTCAACCGGCTGCAAAAGGACGGTATGGCGATCAACGGCGTCGTGCTGCTGTCGTCCGCGCTCGACTATAACTTTCTGCCGATCCGCCAAGGTCCGGGCGAGGACTATGCATACATCGCCTACCTGCCGGCCGAAGCCGCGGTGGCGTGGTACCATCACAAAGCGGCAGGCGACCCGCCCGATCTCGCGCGCTTCGTCGCCGAGGTGCGCGCGTTCGCCGGCGGGCCGTACGCCCAGGCCCTGATGCACGGCGACTCGCTCGACGCCGCCGTGCGCGCGGAGATCGTCGCGAAGCTGCACGCGTATCTGGGTCTGGACGAGAAGTACATCGCGGCGTCGGACCTGCGCATCAGCCCCGGCCGGTTCGAGCAGGAGCTGCTGCGCAAGCAGGGCCGCAGCGTCGGCCGGCTCGACGGACGCTACACGGGCGAGCAGGTCGACCGCAACGGAACCGTCCCGGATTACGACCCCTCAAACACGATGGTGTCATCGGGGTACGTCACCGCGCTGAACCACTACATGCACGACGTGCTCCATTACCGCGAGGAACGTCGGTACGACCCGCTCGACGGCAGCGTCAACCGCGAGTGGAAGTACCAGCGCGGCGAGGACTCGAACGCGCCCAGCGTCGTCGCCGACCTGCGCTCGGCCATCGTGCAGAACCCGTCGCTGCACGTGCTCTCGGCGAACGGGTACTTCGATCTGGCGACCAGCTTCTACGGGACCGAATACCTGCTCGACCACATGGGTCTTACGCCGGAGCAGCGCAAACGGTTGCACTATGCGTACTATGCGTCCGGGCACCAGGTGTACCTGAACCACGAGTCGCTCGTGCAGTTCAAAGCCGATCTCGTGCGGTTCTACCGGGAGGCCGGCGCGCGGTAGCGCTGCCGCGGCCGGCCGTTGCCGGTCAGTGGTTGGAGATCGTGTACGGCGTACCGTCCAGCAGCGTGATCGTGATTGAAAACTTCTCGTTGTAGGTCTTCGCACGATCTTCGAGGATCGCCAGCGCGACCTTCTCGCCGAGCCTGATCGATTCGTCGGTGTCGCTGCGCCAGTGGATACCGGCATGGATGCCGTGGCCGAACGAAACGTTCGAAGCGAGCTTGTGCAATTCGCCGTTGAGCGTCAGCACCGGATTGCCCGGCGCGTTGACGAGCGTACTGCCGGCCGCATTGGAGATCTTCGCCAGGTGCGCCGGAGGCGAGACCGTGTAGTCGCCGACGAACGCGTCGCCGTCCCAAAAGAATTTCAGCACCGTGATGCACGCGCCGGCGACGGTTCCGTGGCCAGTGGGATATGCGGGGTGGGTGGGAGAGCCTTGCGGGAAGGCCTGCGCGAGATAGAACGAGCCCGCGTGCGCGGCGGCGCTCGCGTTCACCGCGGCGGAGTTCACGACGAGATCGAGCGGGGTTTGCGTCCCGGGCGGGTAGAAGCCGGTTTTGCGCAGGTGCACGAGATTGCCGCCGGCTTCGGGGCGGTGCCGCAGGTGCACGAACCACTTCTGCCACCAGACGGCTTTGAGCGCTTCGTCGGCGGCGTAGCCGATGAGCGCGCTCACGTCCGGCCCGCCGAACGTCGCGAACGCCTTCTGCGTCCTCGATTTGTGATACGGCGGCTGCGTCAACAACGTCGCGTAGGGGCTGCCGGGGTTCGCGGGATGGTTGTGCTTCTCGAGCACTTGGTTGGCGACGAGGTACGCCTGATAGAGCACGTCGTTGTAGGTATATGATGCGAGGCCGCGCCCGTTCCGGAGGAATTCCGGCGGTCCTAGCGGCAGCGTGGGCGGCCCGGGCGCCGCATTCTGCGCCGCGACGTACGTCGGCGTGGTGAGCATGAACGGCCCGAATCCGGGCGCGACGATGCCGTATTTCTGGTCGACCGCGAGCGCGCCGAAATTTGCCGGCAGCAGCCAGAGCTGCGAGATGTACGGGCCGACTTCTTCGCCCGGGAACGGCCCGCGGAAGAGCAGCCCCGGCGTCACGTTGTTCGCTGCGTCCTTGGGCCCGGTATAAAACGGTTTGACCGCGGGCGAGTTCAGTTCCGTGACAGCGTTCGCGGCGACCGGGTCGGCGGCATAGTCGTTGACGCTGACGTTGCGCAGGAGCGAGGCCCAGTACATCTCGATCAGCTCGACGGCGTACGCTTTGGTGGCGACCGCCGGCGCGGGCGGGCAGTCGAATTGCGTGTTGTCGAGTCCGTCCAAGTGAAACGCGAGGCCGCCCTGCGGCCCGTTGAGTTTGTCGCCGCCCCCTCCGATTTGAATCTGTTCGAAGTCGGCCGGACTGCCGCTCAGCAGCGCGGTCGAGAACGAGGCGAACGACGACGGGATGACGAGCCCCGAGATCGGATCGTGCTGCAAGCCTTTCGAATACGTGCCGCGCTCGTCGGAATATTTGCCCTCGTCGCCGTTGTCGGCTTGATTCGGAATCGGCGCGAGTGAGTCTCGATACGCGACGTCACGGCGCAATCTCAGAGCGCGCAGAACTCGGTCGGTCATGGCTGATTCGCTCACCAACGTGCCGGCGATCGGCATCCCAACATTTCCGTCTCGCCCACACCGCTTTATCGAGCTTCCTTGCTACGCAAGTATAGCAGAAATACGCTTATCTTGTCTATAGAGACGACCTTGCCTTACAGAGGTCCCAGGCCGCTTGGGCCCAAGTCGGGAAGTCGAAGGCGAAGCCGCATGCAAGGAGCTTGCCGGGGATGACACGGCGGCTTTTTAGGAGGAGCTCCGGTTCCGTGCGCATCAGGGCTGCTCCGACAGCGATCATCCACCCGGGGAAGAAAGGCCGAACGGCATGCGCGACGCTGCGCGCAGCTCGCGCATGAAGTCCGCGTTGGGAAGCGGGTTCGGCGCGGCGACGTTCACGACGTCCGTGAGCGATTCATGCGTGATGGTCCAGTCTACGGCGCGGACGAAGTCCGCTTCGTGAATCCACGAGACGTACTGCTTGCCGTCGCCGGCTCGGCCGCCGAGACCGCGGCGCGTTAGCGTCAGCAGCGTGTCGAAGATGCCGCCTCGGTCCGGGCTCATCACGACCGCCGAGCGCAGCTTCACCTTGCGCGTCTGCGGCGTGACGGTTTCGTCGACGGCGCGCTCCCACGCGCGAGCGACGTCGATGCTGAAGCGCCAGGCGGAAGGCGCGTTCGGCTCTGCGCCGCCGATGATGCCCGTCGACTCGTCGTTGGGCGCGTCGTACCGGTGCGCGTAGATCGTTGCCGTGCTCATTTGGAGCCACGTGCTCGGTGGCGGTCTGCTCGGGCGATCGCTGCGCCGATCGCGCGGGTGGAGTCGACGCGAGACGCCGTGATCGCTTCACGGTTCGCCGGGGTGTAGCGGCAGTTGACGCTGCGGCCGGCGAGCCCGATCACCACGTCGGCGTTCTCGAGGTGCGACGTCCACGGGCCGAGCGTTTTCGCGTCCCAAGCCACGGTGCGCCACGGTGCGGCACGGGGCGTGCGGCTGAGCACGACGACGTCGTCGCCGGCGGCGTGGTAGTGCCGGGCGAGGATGGTGCCGACTTGCCCGGTGCCGCCCGCAAGCACGATCTTGCTCAACGGCGTCCCCCTTTCAGGAGCGGGGCGAGGCGGCCGCGGAGCTTTGCGATGCCGCGGATTGTGGCGAGCGGCAAGCGGAGCATCTCGTCGATCAGCGCGGTGAGGGTTTCGAAGAGGCCGAGCATCGCTGGCGAGCCTTCGTTCTTAGCGGCGCTTACCTTGCAGGTGGAGCGCGGTGATCGACACCGTCGCGGTGACCGTCGTGTATCGTCCGCTTGCATCGCCAAACCGGACGGACGTCGTTCCGGCGCCCACCGGCGTCACCGTGAACCCGCTGGGGCTCGAAGCCGGGGTAACGTCGACGATCGCCGTGTTGCCGCTCGACGCGTCAAAGTTTCCCGCATAGCCGCTTTCGCTGACCGTCACCGGTTGCGCGTACGCTGAACCTGTTGCTTGGAACGAGAGCGATCCGGGATTGGTCGCCACCGCGCTGCTCTGCGTTCCGGTAGAGCCGCTGCTTGGCGGCGGCGTCGTCGTTACCGCTATCGCGATGTCGTACGGGTCGCCCTGGTCGACGTAGTTTTGGAGCGGCGTGACGTTGCCGTTCTGCGACGGGCCAAACGTCGAGATGCGCCCGTAACCGCACGCATTCTGGAGTGAGTGCGAGACGACGTACGCAACGTAGGCGTTGCCGTTGTCGTCAAATGCGGCCGAATTGATGCCCAAGCCTGGCGCGTCGGGGAAGCTCGACGAGCCATAGATGAAGCGTGACGGCGTAGGGTTTCCAGCCGGAAACTGCTCGATGCCAGTGTTGCCGCCGCCGTCGGCGGCAGGGAAAACCCACACGCTGTCGTCGTGCTGATTCACCTTCACGCCGTTGCCGCCGGGCGTCGTCGCCGAGCTGAAACCATAACTTGCGATCGGTGCGGCGGTGCCGTTGGCCGTCGACGGCAACTCGTAGGCGCGTGCCGCCGACGGGGTGCTCAGCGTGTTGCGGTTGGACTCGGCAATCGTGTACACGTTGTTGTGCGAGTCGACAGCCAGCCCGTCGGCGTAGAAATTCAAGTCCGGCGGCATGCCGGCGATGCCGGTGACGACCTGCACCGGCGCGACGTCACCGCTGGCGCCCGGCGCAAACTTCAACAGCTTCGGAGGCCCGCTGTAATTCTGGCTTACGGGAACGCTGACCCAGACGGCGCCGGTCGAATCGACGGCGAGCCTCTCCGCGATGTCGTAAAACTGAGTATTCGGACCGCTGAGGGTGGAGGAGGGCGCGGCGTTACCGTGCGCCCGCTGGGAACCGCAGAAGGTGGAAGTGGAACGTATTGTCTCAAACGTCCATGAGCGGATTCGTAGTGGTCGTCGCGAGGTAGCCCAGGCAACAGGTCCAAGACGTGAGGCCCGATCCGCCGCAGCTCTGGAGCTGGAATTCTTCGAGCGGGTTGCTCTTCGAGCCGCACGTACCGTTGAAAGCGCTACCCACGTACGCGAGCCCTTGTCCGGTGTTGAGCGTCACCGAGGCGGTCGCGGATCGATACCGGGCGCTGATGCGGTTATCGTGAAATTCGCGACCTGGCCGCCGTTATAGTGCAGCGTGAGCGTGCTGGTGGGAGCCGTTACCGTCGTTTGCGACAGCGAGGTCGAGCCGCTGGTATCGCTGTCGGTCAGCGTGATGGTGAGAGGGTTGCCCGACGCGTCGATGTAGCGGCCGGGGCCGACGATGATGCGTCCCGCCGCATCCATGGCGTTCAAGGACACGGTCGACGTCGATGCGATCCCGCCCGCCAAGGTCGGCGGCGAAACCGCAACGGCAAGCGTCACCACGACGCCGTCCAGGGTGATGTTGATGTCGTTCACCACGCCCGCTGTGACCGTTATCGTAACGGTCGCAGTCGAAAGGGTAGAGGAGCGTCGGGCGTGAATACGGCGCGACGGGGCGGTCGATGCCCAGCGGCGCAGGGACTTCCAGCGTGCAGACAGACGAAGGTCTGCTCCGAGGATCAATGGCTGGTGTTAGCGCTACGGTGAATTTCGACTGATCCCGAAATATCAGAAGAACGATTGCGTGGACGACGAGATATAGGCCGGTCGTCGCGCGCGCGATGCGGTGGACGACGCGGGCGGCACCGTGATCACGAGCCGCGCCAGGCCGGTTTTCCCGGGAGGCGGCGGGGGCGTCGTATTCCCTGAAGAACCGCCGCCGCACCCCGCGAGCGACACGGCGATCGCGACGAGCGCGACCGCAAAACGCTGAAAAACGCATGGGTGCGGCATGGAGGCGGGTTTTCGGACCGTTCCTTGCGGCCCTACTGTTCAAGCGATCTGAGCTGGTCAAGTGCGCAACGATCAAACCGTAGGTGCCTCGACTCGATCGCGGTGCTTTGCTCTACATCGCGAGCTTCGACATCGGCGGGAAGCCGTGCTGCGCGCGGCCTTCGTCGGCATCATTCTTCGCCGTCGATTTGAAGAGTTCGAGGTGGCCATCCGTCGCCAGGTGCTTGTATTTGTCGCGGATGCCTTGCAATGCGACTTCGTCCAGCGGCGTGAAACCGTCCGCGATGCGCACGTGGTGGTCGAGGACGTCTTGGGAGTCGATGCCCGTTACCGTTGTGAGAACGCCCGGCAGCGACATCGCGTAGCGCAGCGCGTCGTCGGGGTCGATGTGGCCCTCTTCGAGCATGCGACCTTCGGCGAACGCTTTCATGCCGATGACGTGGATGCCGCGCTCGCGGGCGAGTGGGAGGACGTTTTTCTCGAAGCTGCGGTAATTCGGGTCCAGCACATTCAGCGGCATCTGCGCCGTGTCGAATGGGAAGCCGCGCTCGATCATCTCGCGGTGGATGCTCGGGTGCTTGTGGCCGGTGAAGCCGACGAAGCGCACCTTGCCGTCACGCTTCGCGCGCTCGACGGCTTCGAGCACGCCGCCTTTGGCGTAGTGGCGCGCGGGATCGTCATCGTAGACGCACTCGTGCACTTGCCACAGATCGAGATGGTCGGTGCGCAGACGGCGGAGCGATTCTTCGAGCTGCTGCATGCCGGTGTCCGCACCGCGGCCGTGCGTGCAGACCTTCGTCATCAAGAAGACCCGGTCGCGCCGGCTGCCGTCCGCGAGCGCCTTGCCCATGCGCTCCTCACTCACGTGCTCGTTGTACTCCCACGCGTTGTCCAGGAACGTGATGCCCGCGTCGATCGCCGCGTGCAGCAGGCGGATCGCCTCGGCCTCCTCTTTGACCATCCCCAGGTGGTAGCCGCCGAAGCCGATCGCCGAGACGGCGACCCCCGGTGCGATCTCGCGCTGCGGTATCATGGGGCGTTCCTACCCGCCGGATGGGAGTTCGGTCGCCCGCTCGAATGAACGCGCTTCGTGAGTTGGTTCGGAAAGATCAAGACGGCCCTGGCGCGCACGCGAGAGGCGTTCGGCGGTGAGCTGGAGACGATGGCGCTCGCGCGGCGGCCGGTCGACGAAGAGCTGTGGGACGACCTTGAAGAGATTCTCCTCAAGGCCGACTTCGGCGTGCCGACCACCACCAAGATCGTCGACGCGCTGCGAGGCGTCGCCAAGCAGGACCGCTACCAGACGAGCGACGAGGTGGTCAAGCGCTTTCGGCGCGACGTGCAGAACTTTCTGACGCTGCCCGAGATGGGTCTCGACCTCCATGCGAAGCCCGCGGTGATCCTCGTCGTCGGCGTGAACGGCAGCGGCAAGACGACGACGATCGGCAAGCTCGCGTCGCTGCTGCGCGCGCAGCGCAAGCGCGTGATGGTCGTCGCGGCGGACACGTTTCGCGCCGCCGCCGCGGAGCAGCTCGAGATCTGGGCGAAGCGCGCGGGCGCGGAGTACGTTCGCGGCGCGGAAGGGTCCGATCCGTCGTCGGTCGTGTTCGACGGCATGAGCGCCGCGAAGTCGCGCGGCGTCGACGTCGTGCTCGTCGACACCGCCGGGCGATTGCAGACGAAAACGAACTTGATGGAAGAGCTGAAGAAGATGCGGCGTATCATCGAGCGCGAGACGGGCGCGCCGCCGGCGGAGACGCTGCTGGTCGTCGACGGCACGACCGGGCAGAACGCGCTCTCGCAGGCGAAGCTCTTCAACGAAGCGACGCAGCTCACGGGCGTCGTCGTCACCAAGCTCGACTCGACAGCGAAAGGCGGTGTGCTCGTGGGAATCGTCGATCAACTGGTCGTGCCGGTGAAGTACATCGGGCTAGGCGAAGGCCAGGACGCGCTCGCGCCGTTCGACCCGGCGCAGTTCACGAAAGCGCTTTTCGAGACGGCCGCGGCGTAGCGCGATGGCAAGCACGTTGGAAGGGACCGTCGCGCTCGTGACCGGCGCCAGCTCGGGGATCGGTGAGGCCACGGCGCTCGCCCTTCGGGGCAAGGCGCGCGCGTCGCGATCGTGGCACGGCGGCGCGACCGTCTCGAGAAACTCGCCGAGCGCATCCGCGCCGGCGGCGGCGATGCAGCTGTGCTCGAGGCGGACGTGACGGACGAGCGTCGTGCGCGCACCGCCGTCGCCGATCCGGTGACGCATTCGGCCGGCTCGACACGCTCGTGAACAATGCGGGCGTCATGTTGCTGGTCCGATTCCGGACGCCGACCTCGGCGAGTGGAAGCGGATGCTGGATGTGAACGTGTCGGCACTCGATCTACTGCGCGCACGCTGCGCTGCCGCATCTGCTTCGAGCCGCGCGGCGGGCTACGCGCAACGTGGCGGACTCGTCGATCGTGAGTTCCGTTGCGTGGGCGCAACGTCGCGCGCCGGCGCGGGCGTGTACAACGCGACGAAGTTTGCGGTCGGCGCATTCAGCGAAGCGCTGCGTCCAGGAAGTAACCAAGAAGCAGATGCGCGTCAGCCTTGCGTCGAAGGCGACCAACCGCGACCGAACTGCGCGAGCAGAACCGTCCGGACGTGCAGGCGAAACTGCCGCCGCGCTCGGAGCACGCTGCGCGGCGGACGTCGCCGACGCGATCGCCTACATCGTCACGCGCGCGTCGCACGTCGCAATCAACGAAGTCCTGATCAGGCCGACGCAACAGGAACGCTGACGCTCACGTCGCGCCGGCTGCGTGCTGAGGCGGCCAGAAGCGGCGGAAGCGCGCCAGCCACGCGTCGAGCTCGGCGAGGCCCGCCGGGTCGAGGGCGTAGATGCGGCGCTGCGCGTCGCGGCGGACCTGGACGAGGCCGGCCTCGCGCAGCAGCTTGAGGTGCTGGGACACGGCGGGCGGCGTCATGTCGAAGCGCCGGGCGATCTCGCCCGACGAGAGCTCGCGGACGGCGAGCATCTCGACGATCCGCTGCCGGGTCGGGTCGCCGAGCGCCGCGAAGGCCTGCATACCGACTATCTAATAGTATATGCTTAAATAAGTCAAGTCTTTCGAATAGCGAGAGTCGAACAGAGGTTCGATGCTCGGTCGCTCCGAAGAGGTGTGGTAATGACGCGCCCTTGCCGGCGCGGGCCGGCGTGGGAATGACGGACGACGGCATTCGCACCCTGCCACGCACTTGGCACCCTGGCGCGGTACCGTCGGAATCACAACCGACACCATCCGCACGGAGCACCATGGCCGACGACAAACAAGCAGCCCTCACCAACGCGCTCGCGCAGATCGAGCGCCAGTTCGGCAAGGGCTCGATCATGAAGATGGGCGAGTTCTCGGATCGGATGGCGTTCGACGTCATCTCGACCGGCTCGATCGCCCTCGACCTCGCGCTCGGCGTCGGCGGCTTGCCGCGCGGACGCGTCGTGGAAATCTACGGACCGGAGTCGAGCGGTAAGACGACGCTCGCGCTGCACGTCATCGCCGAAGCGCAGAAGGCCGGCGGCACCGCCGCGTTCGTCGACGTCGAGCACGCGCTCGACCCCGCGTACGCGCAAGCGCTCGGCATCGATCTCGACAACCTCCTCGTCTCGCAACCGGACGCCGGCGAACAGGCGCTCGACATCGCCGAGATGCTCGTCCGCTCGAACGCGGTCGACGTGGTCGTGGTCGACTCCGTCGCGGCGCTCGTCACCAAGGCCGAGCTCGAAGGCGACATGGGCGACAC
Source organism: Vulcanimicrobiota bacterium (assembly GCA_963723635.1). Lineage (GTDB taxonomy): Bacteria > Vulcanimicrobiota > Vulcanimicrobiia > Vulcanimicrobiales > Vulcanimicrobiaceae > Vulcanimicrobium. The sequence goes on from CAVRRP010000022.1 coordinate 35,909, forward strand.
GCACGTCGGCCTGCAGGCGCGGCTGATGTCGCAGGCGCTGCGCAAGCTCACCTCGGCGATCTCGCGCTCGAAGTGCGTGATGATCTTCATCAACCAGCTGCGCGAAAAAGTCGGCGTCATGTTCGGCAGCCCCGAGACCACCTCGGGCGGCCGCGCGCTCAAGTTCTACGCGTCGGTCCGGCTCGACGTGCGCAAGCTCGAGCAGATCAAGGTCGGCCAGGACGTGGTCGGCACGCGCACCCGCGTGAAAGTGGTGAAGAACAAGGTCGCGCCGCCGTTCCGCCAAGCCGAGTTCGACATCACCTACGGCAAGGGCATCTCGAAGATGGGCTCCATCATCGACGTCGCGCTCGAGCGCAACATCATCGGCAAGTCGGGCTCGTGGTACACCTACGGCGAGCAGCGCATCGGCCAGGGCCGCGAGAACGCGAAGGCGTTCCTCGAAGAGCACACCGACGTCGCCGACGAGATCTCGACCAAGATCCGCGAAGCGCTCAAAGCGACCGTCTCGCCCAACGGCATCGGCAAACCGGTCGGCGCCAACGTCAAGGACGACGACTAGCCTTTCCCATGGCTTCGGCACGGGTGACGGCGCTGCGCATGCTCGCGCAGCGCCGTCTCACCGAGGCACAGTTGCGCGGCAAGTTGCAGCGCAAGGGCTTCGACGACGATGCGGTCGAGGCGGTCCTCGCGTCGTGCCGGCGCGACGGCCTGCTCGACGACGCCCTCTATGCGACGCTCTACGTCGAGACCAAACGCGCCGCGGTCGGCGACGCGCGGCTCGTCGCGGAGCTCGTCAAGCGCGGGATCGACCGCGACGCCGCGCGCGAGCGCGTCGCGTCGGCCGAGACGCCGCAAGCGCAGCGGATCGGCGCAGCGCACGACCGTATCCGCCGCATGCACCCCACGCTCTCGTATCAGTCCGTGGCGCGCAAGCTCGAACGGCTAGGGATTTCCGGCATCGCTGATCTACCGCGTCCTGCGCGAGCGGGCCGGCGCCGATCTCGGCGACGCCCTGGCCGACCTCGCGTAACCGGCGCGAACCTGATCCTGGGACGTCGCTGCGAGGAATGCGCTACGGCCTCATGGTAAGGTCGGTGTCAGGAATGCGCTTCTCGATCATCGTCCGCGGGCTCTTATGCACGCTCGGGATTCTCGCGTTGCTTGCGCCTCGGCCCGCCGGCGCAATCGACCTCGACTCCGTCTCGAAAGCCGCCGCCGGCTATACGGTCTCCGATCCCAAGCTGACCGTCATGTACCGCAAGGCGCTGCTGAACACGAACAATCAGATCACCGTCGCCTCCGACGGAACCACCTACGTCAAGACCGGCGACATTCCGGCGGAATGGCTGCGCGACGCGAGTGTCCAGGTCCGGCCATACCTATTCTTTGCAAAGGGCGACGACCAAGTCGACGCGCTGCTGCGCGGCACGATCGCGCGCATGGGCAAGTACCTCCAAGTCGACCCGTACGCGAACGCCTTCACGCTGAGTTACCGCACCTGGGAAGAGAAGTTCGAGCTCGACTCGCTCGCGTACCCGATCACGCTGGCGTGGACGTACTGGAAGCAGACCGGCGACACGTCGGTCTTCACCGGCGATCTCTCGCTGGGGTTCGACAAGGCGCTCGACACGATGGAGCGCGAGCAAGACCACCCGCGCAATTCGAAGTACACGCACCCGCAGCTCCCGGGCGGCAAGGGGAATCCGGTCGCGTACACCGGGATGATCTGGAGCGGCTTTCGCCCGTCGGACGACGCCTGCACGTACAACTTCTTGATCCCGTCGGAGATGATGGCGGTCGTCGCGCTCGGCAACCTGGAAGAGATCGAGCGTGACGTCTACCACAACGTCATCAAGGCGCAGCGGGCGAAGGTCGCTGCGCGAACAAGTGCAGACCGGGATTCAGAACTACGGCATCGAGTTTTCCCCGAACTACGGCTACATTTATGCGTACGAGGTAGACGGGTTCGGGCACGCGCTTTTGATGGACGACGCGAACGTGCCGTCGCTTCTCTCCGCGCCATATCTTGGTTACACGAAACCTTCGTCGTTCATCTACCGCAATACGCGGAAGTTTTTATTGTCGAGGGACAACTCGACCTACTACGTCGGAAAGTACGCACGCGGGATCGGTTCGCCACACACGACCGAGAGATACGTCTGGCCGATCGCGATGCTCATGCAAGGATTCACCGCGTCCACCGACGCCGAGCGCAAGGACGTGCTCTCGCAGGTCCTCGCCTCCGATCCCGGCGACCATCTGCTGCACGAGTCGTTCAATCCCGACGACCCCACGAAGTTCACGCGCGCCGATTTCGGCTGGCCCAACGCGCTGTTCAGCGAGTACGTCATGACCACGTTCGAAGGCGTCCCGGCGCTGCCGGTGGGGTCGACCGTCGACCTGGGCTTCCGCGGCGACTGAGCGAACCTCGCCGGCGATGAGCATCTTGCCCGCGCCGGCCGATCCCCGCCGGCCCGTCGACGTCTGCGTCGGCATCCAGTGGGGCGACGAAGGCAAGGGCCGCGTCGTCGACCTGCTTGCGCGCGACTACGGCGTCATCGCGCGGTTCGGCGGGGGCGACAACGCCGGCCACTCGATCGAGGTGGGCGACACCAAGCTCGCGCTGCACGTCGTGCCGTCCGGCGTGCTCGTCGAGGGCACGAAGCTGCTGATCGGCGCAGGGACCGTCGTGTCGCTGCAGGGCCTCGTGAACGAGCTCGACATGCTCGCGAAGCTGGGCGTCGACGTCTCACGCGTCGCGGTCGCGGCGCGCGCGCACATCGTCTTTCCGTACCACGCGACGCTCGACCGGCTCGGCGAGAAGCAGCGCGGCGGCGCGGCGATCGGCACGACGGGTCGCGGCATCGGCCCAGCCTATGTCGACCGGGCCGCGCGGCTGGGGATCACCTACGGCGATCTCGCCAAACCGGAGGAAGTGCTGGCGACGAAAATCCGCCAGGCGCTCCTGACCCGCGCGCCGCTGTTCGCCGGCGCCGAGGACGTGCCGCGCGAGGAAGACATCGTCGGCGAGGCGCTCGCGCTGGGGAAGCGCGTCGCCCCGCACGTCGTCGACGACGTCCGCTTCCTCCACGACGCGATGGCCCGCGGAGAGCGAATCCTCGCCGAAGGGGCGCAGGGCACGATGCTCGACGTGACGTTCGGCACCTATCCCTACGTGACGAGCTCGCACACGGTCGCCGGGCGCCGCCTGCACGGGCCTGGGCGTCGGACCGACGACGATCGGCAGCGTCCTTGGCGTCGCCAAGGCGTACTGCACCCGCGTCGGCGGCGGCCCGTTCCCGTCGGAGCTCTCGGACGAGCGCGGCGAGCGCCTGCGCGCGCAAGGCCGCGAGTTCGGCGTGACCACCGGCCGCCCGCGCCGCTGCGGCTGGTTCGACGCCGTCGCCGCCCGCTATGCCGCCGAGGTCAACGGCCTCGACGCGCTCATCATAACGAAGCTGGACGTCCTCTCGGGCTTCGACCGAATCGGCATCGTCACGGGCTACCGCCGCCCCGACGGCACCCCATGCGGCATCGAAGCACTGGGCGACCCCGCCCTCGAGGTCGAGATCGAAGAGCACCCGGGCTGGCCCGACGACCTCCGCAGCATCCGCCGCATCACGGACCTCCCACCCGCCGCCCGCGCGTTCGTCGCTCGACTCGCGACGCTCACCGGCGCCCCGGTCACCGCTGTCTCCGTGGGCCCGGAGCGCTCCGCCCTAGCCGTCTAGTCGGTAAACAACCCGCGAAGCCCGGCCGATACGATACACAGTGCCGGGCAAGGATGCCTGGTGGAACGAGCCACGGCAGGCAGACCACGGAGCGTTGTTCAGCGCCCCGCGAAGGTGGCATTTGGATCGTCTGACCTCGTCTGCCGCATCGTTTCCCGCCCGTCTGCGCGACTGGTGGAGCGGGCAGGCCGGCACGAATCGCATCGTCTACGGCGCGCTCGCGCTCGCAATGGTGCTCGGTCTCGTGTTCTTCGCGATGTTCCGCATGCGCGGGCCCGACTACGCCGTGCTCTTTTCGAATTTGCAGCCCGACGAGGCCAACGCCGTCGTCCAGAAGCTCGACGCCGGCAAGATTCCGCACCGGCTCGCCGACGGCGGCGCGACGATCCTGGTCCCGCACGAGGCGGTCTACGAGCAGCGCGTCGCGCTCGCCGGCGAAGGCGTCGTCAAAGCGGGCGGCGGCACCGGCTTCGAGCTGTTCGACAAGACGAACCTGGGCATGACCGACTTCCAGGAGAAGATCGCCAAGACGCGCGCCACCGAGGGCGAGCTGCAGCGCACGATCTCCGGCCTGGGTCCCGTGCAGTCCGCGCGCGTGCACATCGCGTCGCCTGAAGCATCGCTCTACTCCACCACGCAGCAGCCGACGACCGCGTCGATCGCGATCCAGACCAAGACCGGCATGCAGCTCAACGCGACCGAAGTCCGCGGCATCACGCAGCTCGTGTCGGGCGCAGTCGAAGGCCTCAAGCCCGAGAACGTCACGATCGTCGACCAGAACGGCACGATCCTGCGGCCGTCGGCGCTCGAAGACGGCTCCATCGCCGACTCCGCGAGCGCGCTGCGGCACACCCAAGACCAGCTCGTCGCCAAAGAAAAGTACGAGTCGGATTTGCAGCAGTCGCTGCAAGGTCTGCTCGACGCGACGATCGGTTCGCACCGGTCCGCCGTGCGCGTCAACAGCGAGATGAACTTCGACGCCAACGCGACGGAGACGAAGTCGTTCGCGCCGCAGGGCACGGTCCGTTCCTCGCAGACCGAGCGCGAGACCTACAACGGCAACGGCCCGCGCCCCGCCGCGGCCGGCGTGCCGGGCACGACGACCAACGTCGTCCCGACGTACCAAGGCACGCAGACCCAGACCGCCGGGCGCTACGGCAAGTCGAAGACCACCACCAATTACGAAGTCACCGAGCAGACCGCCAAGCACGTCGATGCGCCCGGCAAGCTGACGCGGCTGTCCGTCGCGGTGCTCGTCAACGTCCCCGCCGCCGCGGCCACGCCGGCGAACGCGAACGCCGCAGCGCCGTACGTCGTCGCCAACGCGGACGTGCAGAAGATCCAGCACGCGGTTGCCGCCGCCGCCGGCATCGATCCCACACGCGGCGACCAGATCTCCGTCGAGGCGATTCCCTTCGCGCCGAACGCGCAGGCGATCGGCGGCGCGGGCGGCGCTGGCGCGACCACCGTGCTCGGGATTCCCGCCGTGCCGTTCATCGCGCTGCTCGTGATCCTCGGCGTCGCCGGTGCGGGCTTCGGCTTCGCGATGATGCGCCGCCGGATGTTCCGCCCGAGCAACGAGATGCCGACCTTCGACTCCACGCTCGCCGAAGAGCTGCCGTCCTTCGAAGAGCACCCGATGCTCGACGGCACGCCGTCCATCGCCGCGCCGATCCGCTCGGCTGCCGACCTCACCCGCGAGCAGATGATCGAGTACGTCACGACCGTCGCTCAAGAAAGTCCCGACAGCATCGCAAAGCTCGTGAAGTTGTGGCTCGCCGAATAACATGCTGACCGACAAACCGCTCTTGACCTTGGGCGACGATCCGTACGGGTCGTCCCACCTCGACGCGTACGCGCCGCCGGCGGTGCCGGACATCTCCGGACCCGAGAAGGCCGCGATCCTGATGATCACGATCGGGCTCGAGCTGTCCGCGTCGATCTTCAAGTTCTTGCGCCAGGACGAAGTCGAGCGCATCGTGCTGGAGATCGCGAAGATCTCCACCGTTTCGATCGAGAAGCGCGACTCCGTCATCCAAGAGGCGTACCAGCGCGCGATCGCGCTCAAGTACATCAACGAAGGCGGCATCGAGTACGCCAAGGAAATCCTCGAGCGCTCGTTCGGCGCCGGTCAAGCCGACGACATGACGAACCGGCTGTTCGCCGCGCTCAAACACGGCAACCCGCTGGAGCTGGTGAAGAAGACCGAGCCCGCGCAGCTGCTGGAGTTCATCAAGGAAGAGCACCCGCAGACGATCTCGCTCATCCTCGTGTACATGTCGCCCGACCAAGCCGGCGCCGTGCTGTCGCAGCTCGACCCCGAACTGCAAGGCGAAGTCGCGATGCGCATCGCCATCCTGCAGAAAACCGCGCCGGAAATTCTCGAACAGTTGGACGAATTGCTCGGCCGCAGACTGCTGGTGAGCGGCAGCGACTTCACCAAAGCCGGCGGCGTGCAGTCGCTCGCGGCGGTCATGGGCTTCGTCGACCGCGAGACGGAAAAGAACATTCTCGACGGCCTCACCAAGCGCGACCCCGACGTCGCCAACGAGGTCAAGAACCTGCTGTTCGTCTTCGAGGACATCATCAACCTCGACGACCGCGCGATCCAGCGCGTGCTCAAGGAAGTCGACGGCAAGGACCTCGCACTCTCGCTCAAGACCGCCAACGCCGACCTGCTCGCGCGCATCTACAAGAACATGTCCACCCGCGCGGCGGCGACGCTCAAGGAAGACATCGAAGTGCTCGGCCCCGTGCGCGTGCGCGAGGTCGGCAAGGCGCAGCAGAACATCGTCGACGTCGTCCGCACGCTCGAAGAAAACGGTCAGATCGTCATCGCCCGCGGCGGCAAGGAAGACCGCATCGTCTAAATGGGAAGGGTCGTCAAGGGTGCGCGATTCCGGGACGAGCGCTACGCGCTCGAAGTTCCGGAGATCGCGGTGCCTACCGTGGTGCAGGCGACGGTCGCCGACGACTTCACGTCGGCGGACGACTTCGGTTTCGGCGCGCTGCACGACGGTTTTCTGGCCGACGCGCCGCTCGCGAGCGCGCCGCCCGAGCCCGACATCGACTTCGAAGCGATTCGCCTGCAAGCGCAGACCGTGCTCGAAGAGGCCGCGAGCGACGCCGAGGCGCTGCTCGCCGACGCGCACGCCCGTGCGCGCGGGCTGGTCGAGGACGCGGCCGCGCGCGCCGACACGATCGCGCAGGACGCGCGCCGGCGCGGCCACGACGAAGGCTTCCACGCCGGCCGCGAGGCTGCCGACGCGGAAATGAACGACATGCTCGTGACGATGCGCGGCTTGCTCGAGATGGCGCGCGTCGAGCGCCATAAGCTCATCGAAGAGGCGGAACCGGAACTGGTTCGGCTGGCGCTCGGCATCGCGGAACGCGTGCTGCACCAGCAGGTCGCGCTCGACCGCGGCGTCGTCGTCGAGATGGCGAAAACCGCCATCGCGCGCCTGATCGAGCGCGACTCCGTCACCGTGCGCGTCAACCCCGCCGACCTGGAGCGCATGCGCGACCACCGCGACGAGCTGATGGCGATCGGCGACATTCGCAACCTGCGCTTGCTCGAAGACAAGCGCGTGGACCGCGGCGGCGTCGTCGTCGAGACCGACGCCGGCACGATCGACGCGCGCATCTCCACGCAGCTCGAGGAAGCGCGCAAGATCCTGCACATCGAGGACGACGTGATCGTCGAGCCTGCACCCGCCGAAGTTCGCATGAAGGCGGACCTGACGGCCGCGCGCGCGTCATGACCGCCCTTCGACAGGCTCAGGGTGACACGGCGCGCGGTTTCGACGGGACGCGCTATCTCGACGAGCTCAACGACGTCGACCTCATTCGCACCAACGGCAAGGTCAGCCAGGTCATCGGCACGGTGATCGAGTCGAACGGGCCGCCGATGGCGATCGGCGAGACCGCGTCGATCGCGTACAAGCGCACCGCAAAGCCCGTGCTTGCCGAAGCCGTCGGCTTCCGCAACGCCAAAGTGCTCCTGATGCCGCTGGGCGAGCTGGGCGGAATCGCGGCGGGTTCGGACGTCATGGCGCTCGGCAAGCCGCTGCAGATCGGATTGTCCGACGGGCTGCTGGGCCGCGTGCTCGACGGGCTCGGCCGCCCCATCGACGGGCTCGGCCCGATCGTGCAGGCCAAGCGCGCGGAGGTCGGCGGCGCGCCGCCCAGCGCGCTGCACCGCCGCCGCGTCACCGATCCGCTCGGCGTCGGCGTGCGCGTGATCGACGGGCTGCTCACCGTCGGCAAAGGCCAGCGCGCCGGCATCTTTGCGGGCTCCGGCGTCGGCAAGTCGACGGTGCTCGGGATGATCGCGCGCAACACGGCCGCCGACGTCAACGTGATCGCGCTCGTGGGCGAGCGCGGCAAGGAAGTCCGTGATTTTCTCGAGCGCGATCTCGGCGAGGCCGGGCTCAAACGCTCCGTCGTGATCATCGCGACGTCGGACCAGCCGGCGCTCGTGCGCATCAAAGCGGCCTTCGTCGCCACCCGCATTGCGGAGTTCTTTCGCGACCAGGGCCTCGACGTGATGCTGATGATGGACAGCGTGACGCGCTTCGCGATGGCGCAGCGCGAGGTCGGCCTTGCGATCGGCGAGCCGACGACGACGCGCGGCTACACGCCGTCGGTGTTCGCGCTGCTGCCGAAACTGCTGGAACGTACCGGCACGTCGGAGCAGGGAACGATCACCGCGCTTTACACGGTGCTCGTCGACGGTGACGACATGAACGAGCCCGTCGCCGACGCGGTCCGCTCCATCCTCGACGGCCACATCGTGCTGTCGCGCAAGCTCGCGGCGGCCAACCACTATCCCGCCGTCGACGTGCTCGCGTCGGTGAGCCGCGTGATGCCCGACGTCGTGCCGCCCTCGCACCTGACGTCGGCGTCGGCCGTGCGCGACGTCCTGGCGACGTACAAGGACGCCGAAGACCTCGTCAACATCGGCGCCTACGTCCCCGGCTCGAACCCGCGCGTCGACCACGCGCTCGCGCGCATCGACGCCGTGCGCACGTACATGCGCCAGGGCGTCCACGAGACGTCGACGTTCGCCGAAGCCCAGCGCGCGCTCGGGTCACTGGCATGAAATTCCGCTTCAGGCTGGATCCCGTGCTCGGGCAGCGCGAGCGCATCGAGCAGGAACGCGCGGGCGATCACGCGCGCGCGCTCGCGCAGCAGCTCGCCGCGCAGCGCATGTACGACGACATTGTCGAACGCCGTGACGGTTTGCGCACCCGGCTGATGCGCGAGCACGCGCACTTCGACGTCGACACGCTGCGCGCGTCGTACACGCACCTCGACTATCTCGACCGCGCGATCGTCGCCGCGCAGCAGCGCGTCGACGCGTGCTTGGCCCAGACGGAGCTCGCGCGCGTGCGGCTCGTCGAGGCGGCGCGCGACCGCAAAGTGCTCGAGACCCTCAAGGAGCGCCGCCGCGAGGCGTTTCAGCTCGATGCCGCGCTGGCCGACCAGCGCGACCTCGACGACCAGAACGCGCGGCTGTTCGACCGCCCCAAGCCGCTCGAAGGACTCACGCCGTGATCGTCACCCGCCATCGCAAGCAGCGGCCGCACCCGGCCCGCATCCTCGTCCCGCTCGCCGTGCTCGCCCTGCTCGTCGCGGCGTTCACGTGGCCGCCATCGCAGCGCCTTATCGCCAACGGCCCGCTGCGCCCGGTATGGTCGGCGACCGCGAGCACCGGCGGGGTCATCGCGCGGCCGCTCACGTTCGCGGGGCAGCAGCAGACGATCACCGAGCGCAATCGCGAGATCCGCGAGCTCGACGCGCAGCTCGAACGCCAGCGCCAGGCCAAGGCCGACGCCGAGACGCGGGCGCAGCAGCTTCAGCAGCAGCTCACCGCGCTGGCGAACCAGCCGCACGAGACGCCGGCCCCCGCGCCGCGCGCCACCCATGCGCCCGCCCTCGGCCTCGCCGCCGCACCCGGCGCCGCCGCGCCGGCCGCCGGCAGCGCCGAGGAGAAGCGCCTCGCCGCGACGTGGGCCGCGATGGAGCCGGAGAAAGCCGCCGCGATCGTGCAGCGCCTGCCCGACGACGCCGTCAGCCGCGTGCTGGCGCAGATGGACGCCGACAGCGCCGGCGCGATCATGGACGCGCTCCCCGCGAGCGCCGCCGCGCGGATCAGCCGGGCCGTCGCTCAGGTCCCGCCCGCTGCGGGCCGATAGACCCTAGAGAAAGGAGGTGACATCCTGAATTCTCGTTTGATTTCCATCCCGGGCCCGAATACCGCGGACGCCACGCCGTCCCGCGGAACGACGCCCAACGCGGCCGCACTCGGAAAAGACGGCGCGGTCTTCAAGGCGCAGCTCGACGGTTCGGTCGGCGCGCTGTTCGGCGGCGCGAAGACGGAGGCCGCGGCAACGACCGCCGCACCCCTCGCGAACGTCGACGCGAAGCTCGCCAAGGCCGTCAAAGACATGCTCGATCGCGGCATGTCGCAGGCCGACGTCGTCGCCCGATTGGCGAGCGCGCTCGCGACCTCGGTCGCGGCTCAGCTCGGCATCTCGCCGCAGGCGGCACTTCAGCAACTCACCCAAGCGTTCACCCAGGCGCTCCAGTCCACCGGGACCAGTCCACCGGGCAGTAACGCCGAGAGGGCATCGGCCCTCGTATCGAGGTTTCGGCGAATCGCCGAGCTCGCGACGGGGGTGATGAACGCAGACCAGGGGCAACCGATCAGAACGATCGCAGGAACCAGCTTGGACGCCGCACCGGCGAAAGCGAATCCGGCCCCGACCACCGACAGCATTCTCCGCAGCGCGCTCGACGCGCTCGCGAGCAATGCGCCGGCTGCGTCCTCCGCTCCCGATCCGGCGCTCGTCGCGTCCGCCGCTCCCGTCGCTCCTGCCGCTCCGGCGGCCGGCGACGGGCGCGTCGTCGCGTTCGCCGCGCCGCTCGAAGCGCTCGCGTTCGGCGGCGACACGCTGCTCGGGCGCACCATCACCCGCGCTATGAACGCGGACGCGCAGTCGTCCGCTGACGCGCACGGGAAGACCGTCACGAACGCCGCGCCGGCTCAGGCCCTCGCGGTGCATTTCGACATCAACCCGAAGGCGGTCACCAGCACGCTCGACGCGTTCGTGCAAGACTTCGCGAACGCGCTCGCGCGCAACTACGTGCCGCCGAGTCCCGCACCCACCGGGATCGACACGCCGCGCGGCGGTCCGACGGTCATCGATCCGCTGACTGCGCCGGCGCCGCCGCCGCAGATCACGCCGCCGTTCGCGATCGGCATCGCAAACGAAAGCGTGCGAATCGCACCGCTGCCGCCGGCTTCCATGCCGTCGCAGCCGCAGCGCGTCGACGCCAACGCGGTCGTCGATCAGATGCTGCGCGGCATGGCGATCCGCACCACCGACGGTCAGTCGGAAGTGCGGCTGCGGCTCGTTCCCGAGAACCTCGGCGACGTGAGCGTCAAGCTCGTCGTTTCCGGCGGCTCGGTCGACGCGTCGATCACCGCGCACACCGCCGACGCGCAGAGCGCGCTCGCCGGCGGACAGAACCAGCTCGCGAAAACGCTCGCGGACGCCGGCCTGAAGCTGCAGAGCTTCACCGTCGGTCTCGCGGGGGACTTCGCGGGCGACCGCGACCGGTCGCGTCCGAACGACTCGTGGAACCGGCCCGGTTCGCGCCGCATCGGCGGCATCGAATCGGTCGATACCAACGAGCCGGATGAGACGTCGCTGCTCGCGGTACCGAGCTTCGGACCGCCGATCTACTCGGCGAGCCCGCAGCTCCGCAACCTCAACTACCTCGTTTAGACAAAGGAACATCGCATGTCAACCGGCATCGGATCGACTTCCGGTCTTCCGATCGACAGTCTGATCTCCCAGACGCAGACCGCGGCGCAGCAGGCGACGTCGTCGCTGGGTTCGCAGCTCGGGCAAGACGCTTTTCTCAAGCTGCTTACCACACAGTTGCAGAACCAAGACCCGCTCAACCCGATGGACGACACGCAGTCGGTCGCGCAGCTCGCGCAATTCTCCAGCGTGCAGGCCACCACCGCGCTCAAGGACTCATTCGCAGCGTTCCAGTCGAACTTCTCCGTGATGCAGTCCGCCGGGCTTCTCGGCAAGACGGTCTCGGCGCAGTCCACCGACGCGAGCGGCGCGGTTTCGACGGTCAGCGGCACCGTCAAGACGATCTCCGTCGTCAACGGAACGCCTGAGTTCACGCTGGCCGACAGCAGCGGCAAGCTGCTCGTCGACGGCAACGGTCAACCGCTGCAACTGCCCACCTCCGCGATCCTCAGCATCGGCTGACGGACATGGCCGATCCGAAGATCAGCGGCGTGCAGATTCCGCCGGCGATAACTCCCGCGGTTCGACCGCGCGGCGTACCGGTTCAGATCCCGCCGGCCGGCACCGGTTCGTTCCGCGACGTTCTGCGCACGGCGCAGCCCGCGCCGACCGCGCAAGCGCCGGCCGCCCAGCAGACGCTCAAGTTCTCGGCGCACGCGCAGCAGCGCCTGGAATCGCGCAACATTCGCCTCACGCCCGACGACGTCGCCAAGATGAACGCGATGGCCGACAAAGCGGCGGCGAAAGGCTCGAAGCAATCGCTCTTCATGATGCGCGACACGGCAATGGTGGTCTCCATCACCAACCGCACCGTCATCACCGCCGTCGACCAGAACAGCATGAAAGAAAACGTCTTCACGAATATCGATTCCGCGGCAATCATCGATTGATCGCAGGCGATCAATCGATGATTGCCGCTCAACGGCGCTCCGGCCCAGCCTCCGCGCCCCCCACCTCGTGGGGCCCCCGAACGTCGGGGCGCTCACGAAATACGCAAGGCGCAATTCCCCGAGGGCGCCCCGTAACAACACTAACGGTTCTGTCACCAAACTCCGAAACACCACTTGATCACTTTGAGAGCGGACCACTCGTGGGGCTCTCGCGTGAGGCGGATCGATTGATGCCTCACGATTCGATGACACGAAAGGTCTCCTAGATGGCTTTCGACTCGTTGTTCATCGGCGTCACCGGCCTGGAATCATACCAGAGCCAGATCGACACCATCTCGAACAACATCGCAAACGTTGGCACGACCGGCTTCAAAGGCCAGAGCGTCAACTTTCAGGATCTCATCTACCAGGCGCAGAGCTTCGCCAGCGCGCCGACCCAGACTAGCGGCGGCATCAACGGCCAAGACGCGGGCTTGGGCGTGAAGATCGGCTCGATCGACACGAACTTCGGGCAGGGCGGCCTGCGCACGACGGGCGTCAACACGAACCTCGCCATGAACGGCGACGGGTTCTTCGTGCTGCGCAAGCCGAACGGCAACGGTTCGCCGGTGTACACGCGCAACGGCGACTTCTCGCTCAACTCCAACGGCATGCTCTACGATCAATCGAGCGGCATGGCCGTGCAGGGCTACATGGCCGACAAGAGCGGCAACATCAACCAGACCGGCACGCCGGCCGACGTGACGATCCCGCTGGGCCTGTCGTCGCAAGCCGTCGGAACGGGGCTCAACGCGAACCTCAAGTTCGGCAAGACCGGCGACCAGGTTTTCGACGTGTCGCTGGGCGGAAACGTCGACCAGACGCAGTGGATCAAAGAGGCGCAGGGCGTGCAGGGCGGCACCGCCGGCACGGGCCAGCCGTACACGATGTCGACGACGATCTACGACTCGCTCGGCAACGCGCACCTCGCGCAGATCACCTACACGCCGGACGCAACCGGCGCCGCCGCGGGCCCGCCCGCGGTGAACGGCCTCCCCGGCCAGGTGGCCGACTCCAGCGGCACGCTGCGCAACGCGGCCTCGCGCTGGAAAGTGTCCGTCTCGTTCGCCGACGGCACGGCGTTCGACGCGATCCAGACCCCCGGGTCGATCGCAGCCGGCGGCGCCGTGACGCCCGCCGTCACGACGGCCGCCCCGGTCTCCAACGGCACGATGGGGTACGTGTACTTCGATCAAAACGGTCAGTACATCAACACGTCGTCCGTCGAAGGCGTCGCGCCCGGCCAGAACATCACCGGCGCGAACGTGCACACCAACAATCAGGCTGCGTCGCTTGCGGCCGGCAACCAGCTGAACGTGCGCTCGTGGGGCACCGGCAACACGAACAACTCCGTCGCTCCGACCGCGGGCGGACCGGCGCCGCAAACGGGTCCGATCGGATTCGACTTCGGCAGCCAGAACTCGACCTCGCTCGCCGGCACGGCGACCGCGAACGTCGTCGCGCAGAACGGTTTCACCGCGGGAATCCTGTCGAACCTGACGATCGGTCAGGACGGCACGATCAGCGGCGCGTTCACCAACGGTCAGACGACCACGCTCGGGCGCGTCGCGGTCGCGACGTTCCAGAACGAGGGCGGCCTGCAGCGCGTCGGCGGCTCCGATTTCGCCGCGACGGCCAACTCCGGCCTCGCGCAGGTGGGCACGGCGTCGGTCGGGCGCTACGGCTCGATCGTGGCGGGGGCGCTCGAGCAGTCGAACGTCTCGATCGCCGACGAGTTCACCAAGATGATCTCGGCGCAGAACGCCTATCAGGCCAACTCGAAGAGCATCACGACGGCGTCTGAAGACATGCAGACCGTCATCGCCCTGATCCGGTAAGCACCGAACGTATCGCGCCACGGAGGGCGCGGGGGACGGAAACAGGAGACCGCAAGGAGGTGGTCTCCTTTTTCGTGCGCCGCCGGCTGTGTGCAGTAAGTTACAGTAGCTTGCTCCGGCTTGCGCGGCGAGCCGCTTGCGCGTACGATGCTCTGACGATTGCGCGAGCTTGCGCACGTAAGGAGTTTGGGGTGTTCACGAAATTCAGAAGCGCCGGCGTTCTCGCCGGTGTTGCGGTGATGTTATCAGCATGCTCGGGCGGAGGCGGAACGCACGCAGGCGTCGTTCCGTCGCAGTCGGCCCACGCCGGGCAGCGCGCGCCGCGCACCGTCGGCGCGCAGACTTACTACTCGCCGTCGATCGCGCCGGTGTCCACGTCGGCGAACCTGGGCCAGATCATGGGCGGCTACGACGGCAACATGTACTTCGCCGAGCAGTCCCCGGCCAGCAACTGCGCGCCGGCATGCTCGGGACGCATCGGGCAGATCACCACCGGCGGCGCGATCGCGGAGTACGGCCTTCCGAACTACGTCGACGCGAACAACAATTACACACCGGTCTACCCGTTCGCGGTCTTCCCGACCTACGGCGACTCGAAGGTATGGTTCCTCTCGGCCGACGGATTCTTCGGCTATACCACGACCGACGGCACCAGCTCGACGATCTACTCGCTCCGCCAGCTCGGGAGCGATACCAGCGGAACGTTCACGAACTTCACCCAAGGCGCGGACGGCAACTTCTACGTCGCCGAAACGGGCCCGGCGCGCATCATCAAGGTGACGACGAGCGGAACGGCGTCGGTCTTCAACTCGACGCTCAGCTCCGGTGCGAACGTCGGCGCCTTCCAGGTCAACAGCGACGGCAACTTCTGGTTCACCGAGCGCGGCACCGGAAAGATCGGCAAGCTCACCACCGGCGGCTCGCTGACGGAGTACGACGCGGTGACCGGCGGCGGCTGGAATCCGATCGACCTGTTCTCCGACGGAACGAACCTGTGGTACACGGCGCAGGCCGTGTCGCCGGCGACCGGCCAGAAGCTCGTCGAGATGAATACGTCCGGGTCGATCGTCAAGACGATCACGATCACCACGAGCCCGGCGGGCGAAGGCGCGCTGGTCCCGCAAGGCGGCACGTACGCGTGGACGATCAACGACAACATCAGCCGCGTGAACCGCTCCACCAACGCGGTCACCGACTACACGCTGACCAACACCGATCCGGGGACGGTCGTCTACGGGCTGACCATCGGCGGGGACGGCAATGTCTGGTACACCGACCGCGCCCACAACAAGATCGTGAAGGTCGACAACAGCTAGGGCCCGGGGCCTAGCCACCGGCAGAGCGAGGCCCCCCTCGCTCTGCCGGGCCTGCATGGCGTAGACTAAGGCAACATGATCGCCCTGCGCCGCCTCAACAACGAGCCCGTCATGGTCAACCCGGACCTCATCGAGTTTCTCGAGGCCACCCCGGACACCGTGGTGACGCTGACCTCGGGCAACAAGCTGCTCGTGCGCGACTCGATGGACGAAGTCCGCGAGAAGATCATCGAGTTCAAGCGCCGCATCCACGGTCCGGCCGCCGAGCCGCCCGGACCCCCGTAGGCCCCGGACGGGGCGCCGTCTTGCGGACGGCTCTCAAGAGCTTGCGGCCCGACGCCGATAGTCTCCTGAGAGCCCTCCGCCATCGGTCCCCGTTCGAAAGGCCGTACCTTGGATTTCGCGACGATACTCGGCCTCGTGATCGCCTTCGCAGCGCTCGCGCTGTCGGCGTGGATCGGAAACGTCGACGCCCGCATCATCTTCGCGCGCTACGAAGCGTTCATTCTGGTCTTTTTCGGGACGGTCGGCGCGACGATGGTCTCGTTTCCGCTGCGGACGTTCTGGGGCGGGCTCGTCCGCGGTCTGAAGACCGCGTTCGTCGAGCCGGCCTACCACGAGCGCGAGGTGATCGCCACGCTCGTCTCGTTCGCCGAGAAGGCGCGCCGCGAAGGGCTGCTCGCGCTCGAGAACGAGGCGGCGGCGCTCGAGGACGAGTTCATGCGCAAGGGCATCCAGCTCGTCATCGACGGCCGCGACACCGACATCATCCGCAAGATCCTCGAGACCGAGGTCGCCTTCGTCCAGGAGCGCAACAGCAAGGCCGAAGGCGTCTTCATGACGATGGGCGGCTTCTCGCCCACGCTGGGCATCATCGGCACCGTGCTCGGCCTCATCGCGATGCTCAAAGCGCTGGGCTCGCTGTCGGGCACCGGCAACATCGCGGGCCAGCTCGGCGTCGCGACCGCGCAGGCGTTCGTCGCGACGTTCTTCGGGATCGCGCTGGCGAATTTGGTGTGGATTCCGCTCGCGACCAAGATCAAGGAGCGCGCGGGCCAGGAGCTCTTGCTGCGCGAGATCATGATCGAAGGCATCCTCTCCATCCAGGCCGGCGACAATCCGCGCCTGCTCGAGGAGAAGCTGCACGCATTCCTCGACCCGAGCGAGCGCGAGACCGAGATCGAAGCGGGCGGCGCCGTCGGCGAGCCCGAGCTGGCGGGCGCATAGCGCGTGGCCGTTACCGGTGGCCTGCGCGCGCGCCTCAAGCGCAACCAGAGCGAAGCGATGGAAAGCGCCGGCATGATGCGCTGGCTGCTGACCTACGCCGATATGATCACGCTGCTGCTCGCGCTGTTCATCATCCTGTTCGCGATCTCGAACATCTCGTCGGTGAAGTTCAACCGCCTTGCCAAGGCGGTGTCAGGCGGCTTCAGCAGCACCGACGCGATCAACAACCCGCCCAACGGCGGCGTGTTCGGCGGGCTGCACGGCCGCACCGACGCCGCGAACCTCGCGTCGATCAAGGGGCAGCTCGACAAGTACATCGCGCGCCACCGCTTGGAATCGAAAGTTCGCACGCGCATCGGCGAGCAAGGCCTGGTGATCACGCTGCTCAGCGACAAAGCCTACTACGACTCGGGTTCCGCCGACCTGCGTCCGGAGACGAAGCAGCTGCTCGACGTGATCGCGGGCCAGCTTCGCACGGTGCGCAACGACGTGCGCGTCGAGGGCAGCACCGACAACGTCCCGATCGCGACCGCGGCGTACCCCACCAACTGGGAGCTGTCCGCGGCGCGCTCGACCGGCGTGACGCGCTACTTCGTCGAGCACGCGAAGATCGTGCCGACGCGCATCTCGTTCGCCGGCTACGGCGAGTACCGCCCGAAGTTTCCCAACGACAGCGACGCGCACCGCCAGCAGAACCGCCGCGTCGACGTCGTGATCCTCAACGCCGCCCAACGGCCGACCGCACCGAAGAACCCGGAGACCGAATAAACGATGTCGATGCTTTCGCAGGCCGAGATTGACGCGCTCGTCAACCAGCTTGCCGCGCCGGAGCCCGGCGCGCTGCCGGAGATGCGCAAGGTCAAGACCTTCGACTTCCGCTTCAACAAGCGGCTCGACAAGTTCAGCACCAACCAGCTGCAGACGCTGCGCACGCTGCACGACAACTTCACCCGGCTGCTGAACAACTCGCTGTCGGTCTACCTGCGCACGCGCGTGGAAGCGACGGTCGTCTCGATCGACCAGATCACGTACGGCGACTTCATCAGCTCGATCGGCATCCCGTCGATCCTGTCGATCTTCTCGATGGACCCGCTGCCGGGCTCGGGGATGGTCCAAGTCGACCTGAACCTCGTGTTCTCCGTGATCGACCGGCTGCTCGGCGGGCCCGGCTGGTACCCGCAGAAGCTGCGCGACCTCACCGACATCGAGCGCACGCTCATGCAGCGCTTCATGGCCCGCATGCTCAACAGCTACCGCGAGGCGTGGAACTATCTGCTGACGCTCTCGCTCAAGATCGAGGCGCTCGACTCCAACCCGCAGTTCATCCCGCGCATTATCCCGCTCGACCAGATCGTCGCGTTCATCACCTGCGAGCTCAAGGTCGGCGACATGTCCGGCGTGATGAACTTCTGCCTGCCGTACCAGGTGCTGCAGCAGGTCGGCGCCCAGCTCTCGGACTTCCAGTGGTCGCCCAGCATCACGGCCGGCCGCGGCATGACCGAGCAAGATATCGCGATGCTGGCGCGCAACGTGGAGCGGGCGCCGGTCGACGTGCGCGTCGAGCTGGGCAAGACCGTCGTGTCGCTGCGCGACCTCATCGCGCTGCAGCCCGGCGATCTCGTCATGTTCGACAAGCCGGTGACGGAGCCGCTCGCCGCGACGGTGAACGACCGCGAGAAGTTCAAGGTGTTCCCCGGCGTCAACCGCGACAAGCTCGCGGTGCGCGTGAGCCAGATCGTCGAAGACGAGGAGTAAGGGTGCCCGACACGCTGCAAACACTGGCCGACGCGATGTTCGCCTCCGCCGCCTCCGTGCTCGGAGCGCTGGCGGGGCGCACGGTCGCGGCCGGCCCGTCGGCGCGCACGGCGGGCGATGCGTCGATCCGGATCGAGCCCGACGCCGTCGCCACGGTCACCCGCATCCCCTCGGCGGACGTCGCGTTCGTCGCCCGCTACCGCAAGCGCGACCTCGGCCGCATCGTCGAGCTGATGCTCGGGACCGGCGGCGACGGCGGCGAGCTGGACGCGATGGGCCTGTCGATCATCGCCGAGACCGTCGCGCAAATCTCCAGCGCGATGGGCGAGGAGCTCGCGGCCAAGACCGGCCACGCGACGACGGACATCGAGTCGGCCGTCGCGGCCGATGCGGGCGCGTTCCCCGCGCCGCCGTTCTCGACGTTCACCGCGGCGCTCGACCTGAGCGATGGCTTCACGACGACGCTGAGTCTCGATTTCGACGTGCTGGCGCAGCACCGGCTGGCGCCGGACGCCGCGATACCCGCGCCGCCGCCTGCACCCGTGCTGCACGCGACCCCGGCGCCTCCCAAGCGCCGGGTGGAAGAAGGCCGGCCCGTCTCGTTCGCACCGATGCAGCCCACCCCGGTGCGGACCGCCGCGCCCGGGCACGCCAACTTGGACCTGGTCCACGACGTGCCGCTGGAGATCTCCGCGGTGCTGGGCCAAACGGAGCTCTCGCTGCGCGAGGTCGTCTCGATGACGACGGGCAGCGTGTTCGAGCTCGACAAGCTGTCGACCGAGCCCATCGACCTCTACGTCAACAACATCCTCATCGCGCGCGGTGAGGTGGTCGTCGTCGACGACAAGTTCGCCGTGAAGATCAGCGAGCTGAACCCCGTCGTCGACCGGGTCTGAGGCGCTGAGCCCCGGCTTCGTCTTCCAAGTCGCCTGGGCGCTCGCGGTCGTCGCCCTGCTGCTGGTCGGGATGACGTACCTGGTCCGCGCGCTCAACCGAGGCCGCATCGTCGCGGCGACCGGCAAGCGCCTCGTCACCGTCGTCGAGTCGACGTTCCTCTCGCAGAACACGACCGTTCACGTCGTGAAGGTCGGCGACCGATACTACCTGATAGGCGGAGGATCCGCCGGAGTGACCCACATCGCCGACGTCCCAAGCGACGCGGTCGATCCCTACATCGAGACGCAACGGAAGGCGCTCGGGGAGCAACGCGACGCGGTGCTCCGCCTGCTGCAAAGATTCCGCAAATAACGTGAACCGCCGTCTCCTCATCGTCCTCGCCGCGCTGGCTTCCGTCGTCGCCCTCGCGGTGTTCGCCATGCCCGCGCTCGCGCAAGGCGTGCCGGGCCCGAGCAACCCGACGATCCCGATCCCGCGGGTGAACATCGGCGTCAGCCCGGCGACCAAGCCGTCCGACGTCGCGCTGTCGCTGCAGATCCTGCTGCTGCTCACGGTCGTCACGCTCGCGCCGACGCTGCTGGTGCTGCTGACGTCGTTCACGCGCATCGTGATCGTGCTGTCGTTCGTCCGCACCGCGCTGGGCACCCAGCAGGTTCCGCCGACCCAGGTGCTCGTCGGGCTGTCGCTGCTGCTGACGTTCTTCGTGATGAACCCCGTCATCCAGGACATCAACAAGAACGCGCTCCAGCCCTACATGGCGAACAAGATCTCGCAGTCCGTCGCGATCGACCGCGCCGCCACGCCGCTGCGCGGCTTCATGTTCAAGCAGACGCGCGAGAAGGACATCGCGCTGTTCTACTCGCTCTCCAAGGAACCGCGCCCGGCGAAGCAGACCGACGTGCCGACGTATCTGCTGGTGCCGGCGTTCGTGATCAGCGAGCTGAAGACGGCCTTCCAGATCGGCTTCGCGATCTACATCCCGTTCATCGTCATCGACATGGTCGTCGCCTCGGTGCTGCTGTCGATGGGCATGATGATGATCCCGCCGGTGATCATCTCGCTCCCGTTCAAGATTTTGATCTTCCTGCTCGTCGACGGCTGGAACCTGACGGTCGCCGCACTGTTCGCGAGCTTTCAGAAATGACGTACGCGGCAGCGCTGTCGCTGGGGCGCGAGGCGATCGTCATCGCGCTGCTCGTGTGCGCGCCGGCGCTGCTGCTCGGGCTCGCGACGGGACTGATCGTGTCGGTATTCCAGGCGGTCACGCAAATCCAGGAACCGACGCTCGCGTTCATCCCGAAGATCATCGTGGTCGCGCTGGCGATCCTGCTGTTCGGCCCGTTCATGCTGGCGCTGCTCACGGACTTCACGACCCGCGTCTTCGCCGGCATCCCCGCTTTTATACGGTGACGCGGTCGCTTCCGTGACTCACGCGTTCAACGTGTTCGGGCTGTCCACGGGGCAGTTCGAGACGATGCTGCTGGTGCTCGTGCGCGTGTCGGCGATGCTGTTCTTGGTGCCGATCTTCTCGCAGACGCAGATCCCGCAGCTCGTGCGGTTTGGGCTGGGCTTGCTGCTCGCGTTCGTCATTGCCCGTACCATACCGCCGATGGCGCCGCTGGGCGGGCTGGGGATCTTGGCGGTCGCGGTGCTGGCGCAGGTGTTCATCGGGCTCGTGTTCGGGTTTGTCGCGTTCTTGCTGTTCACCGGGATCCAGTTCGCCGGCGAGATCATCGACATCCAGATCGGCTTCGCCGTGGTGAACGTGATCAACCCGCTCACGTCGCAGAGCGTCACCGTGATCGGCGAGTTCGAGCTGGCGCTCGCGACGCTGCTTTATCTCGCCGCCGACGCGCACCACGCGCTCATTGCGGGCATCGCCGGCTCGTTCACGCTCGTGCCGCTGCCGTTCGCCGGCGTGCCCGAGCTCGTGGCGGGCGACGTCGTGCGGTTCTTCGCGCAGTCGCTGTTCATCGTGTTCGAGATCGCCGCCCCCGTCGCGATTGCGCTGTTTCTGGTCAACGTGATGCTGGGGCTGATGGCGCGCGTCGCGCCCCAGATGAACGTGTTCATCGTCGGCTTCCCGATCCAGATCACCGTCGGTCTCATCATGCTGATCGTCTCGCTGCCGCTGCTGGGCGCCGTGTTCCCGTCGCTGGTCGACACGTCGACCCGCCAGCTCGACACCGTGCTGCGCGCGATGAGCGCCGCCTCGCCGTCGCCCTTGGCAAGCCCGACACCCTAGCCCGATGGCCAAGCCCGACGCCACCGAAAAGGCAACACCCAAACGAAAACGCGAGGCCCGCCAGCGCGGGCAGGTCCCGCGTTCACACGACATCGGCGGCTCGGCGATCTTCCTCGCGATCGTCATCTCGCTGCACATCGGCTTCCTCGCCGCGATCGACGCGGGCGCGCACGCGTTCACCGTCGCGCTGACCCACGCGGGCTCGCGCGAGGAGCTGACGATCCGCTCGATCGGCGGATTGTTCTTGCGCTCGATCATGCCGTACTCGCCGCTGCTCGCGATGGCGTTCGCGTCGGGCGTTGTCCTCGCCGTCGTCGCCAACGTGCTGCAGTTCGGGCTGCTGTTCTCGCCGCAGCTGATCGCGCCCAAGTTCAGCAAGCTCAATCCGGCCAGCGGGTTCAAGCGCATTTTCTTCTCGCCCCAGACGCTGATGCAGCTCGCCAAGCAGTTGCTCAAGCTCGCGGTCGTGGTGATGATCTGCTGGTTCAGCGTGAAGGACAACGTCACGATGCTCTACGCGCTGGCGCACGCGTCGCCGCACGACATCATCGTCACGGTCGAAGGCCTGGTCTACGGCATTGGCGTCAAGGTCGGCATGCTGCTCCTGCTGCTCGGGATCGCGGACTACGTCTGGGAGAAGCGGCGGCTGGAACAGTCGCTGAAGATGACCAAGACCGAGGTCAAGGACGAGCACAAACAGTCCGAAGGCAACCCGGAAGCGAAGCAGGCGCTGCGCCAGCGCCAGCGCCAGATGGCGCGCAAGCGCATGATGGCCGCCGTCCCCAAGGCGACGGTCGTGGTGACCAACCCGACGCACTACGCGGTGGCGCTGATGTGGGACGACCTCAAGATGGACGCGCCGGTGCTCGTCGCCAAAGGCGCGGACTTGATCGCAAAGCACATCCGCGAGCTTGCGGTCGAACACGACGTGCCGATCCTGGAGAACCCGCCCCTGGCGCGCACGCTGTACGCAAAGGTCGAGCTGGACTCGCCGGTCCCGCCCGACCTCTACGCCGCCGTCGCGCAGGTGATCGCGTTCGTCTACAAGCTCAAGAACAAGACGATCGCGTAGCCGGTCAGCTTCCGAAACACCGGAAGGTTCGCGTGCTCAACGTTCCGTTGGAGTAGTTGCTCGACGAGTACGTCAGCCCCGACTGGTATGCGGTGTTCGGGTGCGTTCCGGCGCTGGCCGTGAACGTGACGAGCCCGCCGCCCCCCGACGTGCACGTGACGTCGAACGTCTGCGAGCCGTTCGTCGCGGGCGGCGTCGTCTGCGAGACCGGCGTGAACGTCAGGATGCCGGTCGGCGACGCCGTGATCGTCACCGGGCCGTTGTCATAGGTGTCGCCCGGCAGCACGATCTGCCCGGAGCGCGCGTCCTGGATCTCGTAGCCGATCGTCGCGGTCTGGTTGAACGAGGCAGTCTGCGAGCCGAACCATTGCGCGATGTCGGCGACGCCGAGCAGCGTCATCGTCTGCGCCGGGTTTGGGCCGGCAACGGCGGTGATGGAGAACTCGCCTTCGGAGAGGATGAGGCCGGTGAACGTCGGCGGTGTGCCGGTGTCCAAGACCGCGCGTTGCTTGCTTTCCGGAAGAACCACACCGCCCTGCAGATCGCCGTACGCCGTCATCCCGAACGTATGCGGACCGACCGTCGTGTCGATCGTGAGCGTGCACGTGGCGGCCAGGCTGCCCTTGGTGCAATCGCCCGGCGTAACCGTGGTGCTCCCCGATTTGGCGTACACCGTGGAGAACGCAGGTCCCGGCGTGACGAACAGATTGCCGACGTACAGCAGCGTCGCCCCGTCGTAGACGGCGAGCGCCATCGTGCCGTCCGAGACGTAGCGCGGCGCGCGCGCGACGGCGCTGGTCGCCCGGTTCGGAATCGAGATCGAAAGCGACATCGTCGCCTTCGGCCCCCCGGCGTTCGCGGACGGCGGGCTCGTCGGCACTCCGCTGCCGCCGCCCCCGCCGCACCCGGCGATCGCGAGCGCGAGCGCGATCATCCCGAGCGCTGTGGTTCTCGTAGCCGCCGTCACTGAACGGTGACCGGGATCGTCGCGGACGCCGGATCGCACGTGAAGGGAATCGTTGCGATCGGCGTGCTCGCGTAGTTGCTGGCCGAGTACGTCAGCCCCGACGCGTATGTCGCGTTCGGGTGCGTGCCGGCATTGAACGAGATCGTCACCGCACCGCCCGCCGCGTTGACGCACGTGACGTCGAAATTCTGGTCGCCGACGGACGCTGGCGGTGTGGCGATCGAGTTCGGAGCGATGGTGACGATCCCCGACGGAGAGGCCGTGATCGTGACCGGACCGTTATCGTACGCGTTGCCCGGCTGCACGATCTGCGCGCTCGTCGAGTCCTCGATCCGGTAGCCGTAGGTCGTCACCGAATTGTACGCGGCCTCGGAGAGGCCCGCGTAAAGCACTTGGTCGGCGACTCCCAGCAGCGTGAGCGTTTGGCCGGGGTTCGCGCCGGGGCTGAGCGTCACCGACAGCTCGCCTTCCGACGAGATCACGCCGACGAACGCGGGCGGCGTGCCGGTATCGGAGACCGATCGCGCTCGCGCGGTCGGCGTGGCGCCGCCCTGGGTGCCTTGCGGCAGGGGATACGCGATGACGTCGAATGCGTGCGGCCCGACGGTGGAGGTGATCGTCAACGTGCACGTCGCTCTGCTGTTGGTGAACGTGCACGAGCCGGGCGCGACGCTCGTGGTGCCGGATTTCGCGTACACCGTCGTGAACTGGGTGCCGCTATCGACCTCGACGTTCGCGACGTACAGGAGCGTCGATCCGTCGTAGATCGCGATCGCCGCAACGCTCGAGGACAGGAACTGCGGCGCACGTGCCTTCGCCGACGCCGTTTTGCGCGGGATCGAGATCGACATCGGAATCGTCGCGCCGCCCTGTGGCGCGATCACCGGCGCCGTCGTCGCCGCGGGGACTGCCGGCCCGCCGGGGTTCGTCGTTCCGCCTCCGCCGCCGCAGGCCGCCAGCGCGCTCGCCGCGATCAGCGCGGCCGATAGAAGTCGGGCTCTCATGCTGATGGTCATGTTCTCATTGCACCGTAATGGGAAGCGTGGCCGAGTTCGGAACGCATTGGAGCGTCGCCGTACCGATCGTGCCGGTGGGATAGTTGGTCGCGGAGTACGTGAGCCCCGACGCGTACGCCGTGTTCGGCTTGGTCTTCGCCGATGCGGTGATCGTGGCGGTCCCGTTGTTCTGGCACGTCACGGTGAACGACTGCGCGCCGGCCGATGCGGGCGGCGTCGTCTGCGAGATCGGCGTCATCGTCACGATGTTGTTGCCGTCGGTTTCGGCGATCGTGACGGGTCCGTTGTCGTAATCGCCGGGCTGCACGATCTGGTAGCCGCCCGGCACCGCGTTCGACGAATCGTTGATCGTGTACTGAAAGGTATAGCTCGTTCCGATGATTCCGACCAGCGGACCGTTGCCGTTGAGATGCAGCGTGAGGACGGGCCCGGTGAAGTTCGCACGGTCCGCGACGCCGAGCAGCGTGATCGTCTGACCGGGGTTGAGCCCGGGGCTCAGCGTCACCGCGAGCTCGCCTTCGGACAAGATCACGCCGGCGAACGTCGGGATCGTCCCGACGTCGTCCGGCGAGCGCGCGAGCGCGCCGCCCTGCTGGGTGCCTTGCGGAACGGGATAGGTGATGACGTCGAACGTGTGCGCGCCGATCGTCGTCGCGATCGTCAGCGTGCACGTCTGCGACGACGCGCCCGCGGCGCACGTGCCGGCCGTGACGCTCGTCGCGCCGCTCTTGGCGTAAACGGTCGTGAACTGCGTGGCTTGGGTGTAGTTGCCGACGTAGATCAGCGTCGCGCCGTCGTACACGGCGACCGATGCGGTTCCCGGCGACACGTACCGCGGCGCGCGCGCCGTGGACGACGGCGGAACCGTCTTGTTCGGGATCACGATGCTCAGCGGAAACGTTGCGCCCGCGGGCACGACGGGCCCGGCGATCGGCGCGACCGGCGCGCCGCTGCCGCCTCCGCCGCCGGCGCAGCCGCCGAGCGCGAACGCCAGGGCGAACGGGACGAGACCATGAGCTCGCATGGGAAACCTTTCTGACACGACGGCGCGCGTTGCGGCGCTAGAAGTGGATGCCGAGCCCGGCATACGGCGCGTCCACGGCGGTGTTGGATGGCGCGTTGGTGCGCGCGGTCGCGCGCTCACCGGCGACCCCGAAATCGAGGAACAGGGTGCTGCCGAGCTTGACGGTCGCACCCGCGCGGTACTTCCAATAGGCGTACGACAGCGGAATGGTCTGCGCGGAGAGCGGCCCCAGCAGCGGTGACGTCGGATACGTGTAGTTGCCGGAGATGCGCGGGTAGTACCACACGCTGCCCTCGAGCGAGACCGGCTGGTCGAGATCCGGCAGCTTCGACACGCCGAAGCCGGCGCCAGAGAGGCGCGGCAGGCCGAGGTAGTCGTACGACTTGGTGAGGTACCCGGCGCCGAGATAAACGCGGGGATCGAAGATCTTGAAGCCCAGCCGGACGTCGCCTTCGTTCTCCTGCGCCGTCAGCGCAGGGACATAGGCTTGCCCGAGTCCGTTGAACGCGATGATCTGCTGGTAGCCGACGACGGTGACGCAGCCCTGATCGGTCGTGGACGGACAGTTGCCGGTTTGATAGAGCGCGTTGCCGACGACCGTGCCGCAGCCGGCCGTCCCCGGCGTGCCGGGCGCGCACGCGCCGACGGTTTGCTGGGCGGTGTGCGGATAGCGGTAGTGCCGGTAGTCGCCTTCGAGCATCGCGGGAACCCCGAACAGCGGAAACTCGATCGCGCCGCGCAGCGCGTACGAGCCGGTCGCGGTGTTGCCGGGGCTGATCTCGTTGTAGACTTTCGGTGAGATCAAGTAGTCGCCGGCCAAGAACGCCTCGCGCGCTCGTGTCGGGACCGGGGTCGGCGTCGGTACCGCCGTCGGGGCCGGCGTTGCGGGCGGCGGAGGAGCGGGCGTGGCGGCGGGCGTCGACGCCGGCGGAACCGGCGCCGGGACGGGTGCCGCGACGTATCGCACGACGACGACGCGCCGGTCCGGCACCCATTGCACGTATGCGCCCATGGCCTCGGAGATCACGCGGACCGGAACGACGACGACGCCTCCGTACATGGCCGGCGGCACGTCGAGCGGGCGGTCTTCGCCGTTGATGACGGCGACGGCGCGGCCGAGCGTCACCTTCACGTCGGACCCGGGCTTGCTCACGTCCGCGGTTCGCGTCGCTGCGTCCCAGCTCACCGTCGCGCCGAGCTGTTCGAACATCGACCGCAGCGGCACGAGGATCACGCCGCCGCGGACGAGCGCGGCGAGCACGCGCCCCGAGCGCAGCACGTCCGGCTTCGTGTAGACGTGCTGGTCATTGAAAAGAATCGGGATGGCGCCCGACGGCGGGCGACCCAGGTCGGACGGTCCCGGCCCCGCCTGGGCGGCGGCGCCGAGGGGAAAAGCAAACGTTGCGGCGACGGCGGCAACAAGGCCGCGAGCCTGTCGGCAGATCAACCAGGGCCTCCCTCGGAGATACGGAATTTCACCCGGCGGAAACCCGCTTCGATGCGTGCCGCCCCTCTTTCGAACTGAGGGCCTGCTTCTACTCCTTTCCTATGAAGAAAGGCTGCGACGAGCGATGAACGTTTGCGAGCACGGGTTATCGTAGATGATTCCGTACTCCGCAATGCGGTCGACGACGTGTACGGCGCCGAATCCCGCGTCTTTCAGCAGCCGCTCGATGTGCTGCTTGCAGAACACTCTCATTTCAAGCGTCATGCCGGGGCCGCCGTGGAAGCGGAGGTCGTCGAAAAGTTCCATTCGCCCATCAGCCGTCTTGTTGATGAGGCACGTGACGCCGCAGCGCTCGGCCAGCTCGTATTCGTGAAGATTCGGAAAGTGCTCGACCGTACGATCGTCCAGCGTATACGGCGCGGACAGAATCAAGGCGCCGCCCGGCTTCAGCAGTGCCGCTGCGCCTTCGAATGCGCGGGACACGGGAGGCGGTACATGCTCGAAAACGTCGATCGAAATCAGAAAGTCGCTTCGTCCGCGCTCGCGCTCGGGGATGGCCGTAATATCCAACGGGAATGACTTGTCTGCATACCCGTTGACGAATTCGATGACCCGGCGCACGCGGGCGAAGCCGCGCGCAGGCGGCTTCGCAAAATAGGTATTCCGGTAGTCGACGGCACGGCGCAAGCGCGCGGAGTACCCCGCCCAGTCACTCATGCCCAAGCCGCGAAAACGCGGGCGTTCGGGAAATCGGGAAATCGCATAGACCTGGCCGTACAAAGCGAGCGACAGAGCTGCGATTGCGGCGCGCATGCGGACCGTGCTATGGCAGCCGGAGCAAAAGGCGCCCTCGCGAGAAAAAGAAGCCTCAGCGCAATGATTCGCCGTCTCGCAAATGTTGCACTGAAACTCGACCATCGGAGCGCCCTTCAATCGGCTTGGGCGCCGTGCCTCGTGCCGGTTTCGGCAGCATCTTTGCCGTGAGCGTGGGAGATCGGACGAGCTCGCCGGCAGCGGCCGACCGGCTGCGGCCAGGGTAGGCCCTCGAACCGGGCGGCTGCGACGAGCTCGGCTGCCCTCACGGGGCGGGCCGGTTCGGCCGATGACTGATCTAACGTGAGGACCGTCACCTAGTGGCAGCGGCCGTTCCCGCGCGCCCGAGCCTCCTGGACCGTCTCGCCTCGACCTCCCATGCCTGGGTGGCCGCGGCGTCGGTCGTGCTCGTCGTGCTGATGATCGTGCCGGTGCCCCCGTGGGTGCTCGACATGCTGCTGTCGGTGAACATCACGCTGGCGCTGGTGATCCTGCTGGTGACGCTCTACACCGAGAACGCGCTGTCGTTCTCGGTGTTTCCGACGCTGCTGCTGATCGTCACGCTGTTCCGGCTGTCTCTGAACATCACCGGGACGCGGTCCATCCTGCTGCACGGCTACGCGGGCCAGGTGATCGAAGCGTTCGGCAACGTCGTCGTCGGCGGCAACTACGCGGTCGGCATCGTGATCTTCGCGATCCTGATCATCATCCAGTTCGTCGTGATCACCAACGGCGCGGGACGCGTCGCCGAAGTCGCGGCGCGGTTCACGCTCGACGCGATGCCCGGCAAGCAGCTCGCGGTCGACGCCGACCTCAACGCCGGCCTCATCACCGAAGCCGAAGCGCGCCAGCGCCGCAAGGACATCCAGCGCGCGGCCGACTTCTACGGCGCGATGGACGGTGCGTCCAAGTTCGTGCGCGGCGACGCGGTCGCGGCCGTCATCATCGTCTTCGTGAACATCATCGGCGGCTTCGTCGTCGGCATGTTCCAGTTGAAATTACCGCTGATCGAAGCGCTGCAGCGCTTTACGCTGCTGACGATCGGCGAAGGCATCGTCACGCAGATTCCGGCGCTGCTCATCTCGACGGCGACCGGCATCATCGTCACCCGCGCGGCGTCGGAAGGCTCGTTCGGCCACGACCTCACGCGCCAGCTCGTGCAAGAGCCGCGCGCGCTCGCCATTGGCGGCGGCTTGTTGATCCTGTTCGGCATGTTCGGGCTGCCGCCGATGTTCATGCTGCCGATGGCCGCAGTGCTGCTGATGCTCGCATATCGCGGCCGCAAGCTCGCGAGGGCTGAGGCCGCCAAGGGCGGCGGTCGCGGCGCCAAGGGAATAACCGGACAACCGGGCGCGCCGGGCATCGCCGGCTCGTCGTCGCAGCCTGCCGTGAAACCCGCCGAATCCGTCGTGCCGCTGCTGTCGTACGATCCGATGGAGCTCGAGATCGGCTTCGGCCTGATCCCGCTCGTCGACGTGTCGCAAGGCGGCGACCTGCTCGAGCGCATCACGATGATCCGCCGCCATGCCGCGCGCGAGCTCGGCATCGTCGTGCCGCCGATCCGCGTGCGTGACAACCTCCAGCTCAAGCCGTCGACCTACGTCGTGAAGATCTACGGGCTCGAAGTGACGCGCGCCGAGGTGATGGTATCGCGGCTGCTCGCGATGAACCCGGGCACCGCGATGAGCGGGATCGACGGCATCCCGACGACGGAGCCGGCGTTCGGCCTGCCCGCGCTGTGGGTGGCCGAAAGCGCGCGCGGCGACGCGGAGATGGCGGGCTACACCGTCATCGACCCGACATCGGTCATCGCGACGCATCTCACCGAGATCATCAAGACGCACGCGCCCGATCTGCTGGGCCGTCAGGAGACCTCCGCGCTGCTCGACAACGTCAAGCAGCACTACCCGGTCGTCGTCGACGAGCTCATCCCGAACTTGCTCACGGTCGGCGAGGTGCAGCGCGTGCTGCAGAACCTGCTGCGCGAGCGCATTCCGATCCGGAACCTGCTGCTGATCCTGGAAAACCTCGCCGACGGCGCGCGCGCGTCCAAAGACATCGACTACCTCACCGAAAAAGTCCGCTCCGCGATGGCGCGCCACATCTGCGCGGAGTACGCCGAGAACGGCCTGCTGTCGGTGATCACCGTCGACCCCCGGCTCGAGACGCTGCTGGGCGAAGCGGTGCGCCGCGGCGAGGACGCGTACGCGCTGCTCGATCCGGGAACCGTCGCGAAGATCTACGCGTCGCTCACCAAACGCATCACCGATGCGCAGCAGAGCGGCTTGCAGCCGATCGTGCTGACGTCGCCCGGCACGCGCCTCGCGCTCAAGCGCCTCACCGAACGCGCCGCGCCGTCGCTCGTGGTCCTGTCGTACAGCGAGATCGCGCCGGGACTGCGCGTCGAGTCGATCGGCCAAGTCTCGACGACCGAAGAATCGCTCGAGCCGGTCGGAGCGGGGGTCTGAAGACGTGCTGAACATGCTGGGACTGCGGCCGCGCGCGCTCTCCGATCAGCTCAAGCTCAAGCTGCCGCAGCTCAATAGCTTCGTCGCGCTCGCGATGACGGGCACCGGCCCGCGCGGCTCGGTATGCATCGAGACGCTGACCGACCGCAACTTCACGGTGATCGCGCTGCCCGGGACGAGTACGGGCGGCACCGGGGTGTTCACCTACGAGAACGGCGTCGGCAAGTTCCGGTTCGCCTCGAAATGCGTCGCGCTGCGAGCGGGCGTCGCGACGTTCGCGATCCCGGAGCGCATCGAGGCGCTGCACGTGTTCGCGAGCGATCCGCGGCGCAACGCCGTGCGCTTCGACACGACCATCACCGCGCATTGGCGGTACGCGCCCGGGGGACGCGGCAGCGGAGAGTTTGCGCGCGCGTCGCTCAGCGACATCAGCCGCACCGGCGCCTCGCTGATCGTCGACCGCGAGATCCGCCAGGGAACCTACCTCGAGACGTGCTTCACCGTCAGCCCGGCGGCGCCGCCGCTCGTGCTGCTGGGTGAGGTCATCCGAAGTTCCGGCATCGAATCGTCGAAGAAGATAGCGTTGGGTCTTCGCTTCAACGCAGTGAAGCCCGAAGAAGAACGGGCGATCACGGAGTTCATCACCAAGCGGCAAGCCGAACGGCGAAGCCGCGGCTTGGCTTAGGGAGCACACGGAACGGCATGGCAACGAAGCGAGTACTCATCGTCGACGACGCGGTCGTCATGCGGATGATGATCAAAGGCATCTTGAGCAAGAACGGCTACGAGATCGTCGGCGAGGCGCAGAACGGCGTCGAGGCGGTCGAGAAGTACAACACGCTCATCCCCGATCTGGTCACCATGGACATGGTGATGCCGGAGATGGACGGGATCTCGGCGGTCAAAGAGATCGTCGCGGGCCATCCCGACGCGCGCATCATCATGTGCACGTCGATGGGCCAGCAGGCGCTGGTGGTCGAGGCGATCCAGGCCGGCGCAAAGTCGTTCATCACCAAGCCGTTCCAGCCGCCGAAAATCCTGGAGACCATCCAGAAAGTGCTGGCCTGACGTGCCGACGCTCACGCTCAGCGACCTCCAGCGCGACGCGCTCAAGGAAGTCGGCAATATCGGCGCGGGCCATGCGGCGACGGCGCTCTCGCAGCTGCTGAACACCACGGTGAAGCTGTCCGAGCCCAGCATCGACGTGCTCAAGTTTCGCGACCTCTCCGCGCGCCTGGGCGTCGCGGACCGCCAGATCGCGGCACTGCACATGTACGTGCGCGGGGACGCGCCGGGCCAGATGGTCGTGCTGTTCGACCGCGAGCAGGCGCTGGAGTTCACCAACGTCTTCATCAAGCGGATCATCGGCGACATCCAGATCTTCGACTCGATCGTGGACTCGACGCTCAAGGAGCTCGGCAACATCATCGCCGGCTCGTATCTCACGGCGCTGATCTCGCTCACGGGGATCAACCTGCTGCCGTCGGTGCCGACGCTGTCGTACGGCACGGTGCAGGCCGCGTTTCGCACGCTGATGTCGATCCTGCCCGATCAGGACGTGTTCCTGATCGAGTCGCAGTTCCTCGACAAGGACAAAGGCGTGTCGGGGCAGTTCATCCTCATCCCCGAGACCGGCTCGCTGCAGCCGCTGCTCTCCGTGTTCGGCGTCGACGAGTAGGCCGGAGTTCGCCGGGTGTCGTCCTCAGACGAGTTCTTCGACCGGTCCGAGTTCGTCCAGTATTTCCGCGACGAGACGGAGGAGCTGCTCCAGTCCATCGACTCGGATCTGCTGCGCCTCGAGCAGTTCGTCGACAGCGGGACCATCGACGCGGAGATCGTCGCGTCGCTGTTCCGCGCGCTGCACACGATCAAGGGCAGCGCGGGGATGCTGGAGTTCGGGGCCGTCCAGCAGATCGCGCACAAACTCGAAAACGTCTACGACCTGCTGCGCAAGGACCGCATGCCGCTCACCGAGAGCGGCATCAACCTGCTGTTCGAAGGGCGCGACGTCCTCACGGCGCTGATTCGCGAAGCCGTCGCCGGCGGTGAGGCGCCGAGCGGCGTCGAGGAGTACGTCGAGCGGCTCGACGCGTTCGCCGGCGTCTACGACTCCACCGCGCAGGCGATCGAAGGCCCGCGCGCCGAGAACGATGCGGAAGAAGACCTCACCCCGGTCGACGACGCGCAAGTTGCGGCGTTCCAGGCCGAAGTGGAGCGGCTGCTGGCACAAGCGGCCCCCGCCGCTGCGGGGGCCGTCGCGCCGCCGCTCGACGCGGCTGGCGCAACCGTCGATGCTGATGCTGCGCAGGCTGCGGTGGATGCGTTTTTCACCGCGGGCGGCACCGCGCCGGCGCAGACAAATGTCGATGCGCAGCCCGTGGCAGCACGCCCGGTGGCCGAACATATCACGAAGGCGCCTGCGGCTTCCGCTTCGGCGACTGCCGCTCCCGATGCGAAGCGCACCGGGAAGAACCAGACGATTCGCGTCGACATCGAACGGCTCGACCTGCTGTTGAACCTCGTCGGCGAGCTGGTGATCAACCGCACGCGCATCTCCGACATCGCCGCGACGCTCGGGCGCACGCTCGGCAACGGCGCGAGCGCGGACGCCCGGCTCGGAACGCTGGCGAAAGACCTCTCGGAGTCGTCGGCGCTGCTCGCGCGCACGACCAACGAGATTCAAGAAAGCATCATGAAGGTCCGCATGGTGCCGATCGGCCAGGTGTTCGACCGGTTTCCGCGGATGGTGCGCGACCTCGCGAAGGCGCGCGGCAAGGATATCCACCTCGAGATCGCCGGCGCCGACACTGATCTCGACAAGACGATCGTCGACGAAGTCGGCGAACCGCTGATGCACCTCGTGCGCAACTGCGTCGACCACGGGATCGAGCCGCCCGACGTGCGCGAAGCGGCCGGCAAGCCGCGCCACGGCACGCTCAAGCTCAACGCATATCACGAAGGCAACCAGGTCATCATCGAGATCTCCGACGACGGCGGCGGGATCGACCTGCAGCGCGTGCGCGACAAGGCGGTCCGGATGGGCGTGATCGGCGAGTCCGACCGGCTCAGCGACCGCGAGATCATCGAGCTCATCTTCACGCCCGGCTTCTCGACGGCGCAGGCGGTGACGGACGTTTCCGGCCGCGGCGTCGGGATGGACGTGGTGAAGAAGAACATATTACGGCTCAAGGGCGTGTTCGACGTGGACTCCGTGCCGGGCGAAGGCACGACGTTCACGATGAAGCTGCCGCTGACGCTGGCGATCATCCAGGCGCTGCTGGTGAACGTCGCCGACGAGCTCTACTCCATCCCGCTCGACGCGGTGATCGAGTCGCAGCGCATCGACGTGTCCGAGGTGCGCACGGTGCACGGCGGCGAGGTCATCACGCTGCGCGGCCAGGTCGTGCCGCTGATCCGCATCGGCGAGTTCTTCCGGCTCAACGCGCAGCGCGATCCCCACAAGGTGATGATCGTGATCGTCGGCCTGCAAGGCCGCCAGGTCGGGCTCGTCGTCGACTCGTTCCAGGGCGAGCAAGAGATCGTCATCAAGCCGCTCTCCGACGTGATCGGCCGCATCGCCGGCATCTCCGGCGCGACGATCCTGGGCAACGGCTCGATCTCACTCATCATCGACGTCCACTCCTTGGTCGCCGCCGCCCGCGGCAGCAGCAAAGTCACCAGAGCAGAATTCTCCGGAGTATAGACATGGCAGAGACAATTCAGGTCGTTTCGTTCAAGCTCGGGTCTGAAGAGTACGGCGTCGACATCGCGCAGGTGCAAGAGATCAATCGTATGGTCGCGGTCACGCACGTGCCGCGCGCGCCGCAGTTCATGGAGGGCGTGATCAACCTGCGCGGGCAGCTCATTCCGATCATCGACTTGCGCGCGCGCTTCGGCATGCCGCGCGCCGAGCACTCGAAGAACACGCGCATCGTCGTCACCGAGATCGGCGCGAAGCGCGTCGGCATGGTGGTGGACTCGGTGTCCGAGGTGCTGCGCCTGCCGGTCGATCAGATCGAGGATGCGCCGGAGATGCTCACCGGCGTCGAGACCGAGTACATCCGCGGCGTCGGCAAGATCGAGGACCGTTTGATCATCCTGCTCGACCTGGCGCGCATCATCTCCGGCGCCGAGAAGCGCGAGCTCGAAGCGAGCGACGCGGAAGCGGTCGCGGCCGCATAGCGCACCGTCCCTTCGCGCATATCGGAAGCGAGCCGCGGGTGAGGACGGACGGCCTACGCCGCCGAAGCGTTCCCGCGTGACCGATCAGACCGCAGTCCCGAGCGCCGCGAACGCGAGTGAACCGACCAGCCGGCGCTCGCCGGTCGGCCGCACCCTCATGTGGGTGGGTATCGGCCTCGGCATCGCCGGAGTCTCCGTCGCGGTCGGCCTCGTCGCGGTCCGCGTTGCGCTGCGGCGCGAAGCGCCGTCGGACGAGACGGCCGAGCGCATCCAGGCGCTCATCGACGAGGCCAACCACCTCATCAAGACGCTCGACGAGAAGAAGCAGAGCTAAGTGTCCACCGCCCCCGGCCGGCGCGCGACGCCCGGCCTGGTGCCCGGCGTCGTCGCTTCGGTTCGCTTCACCGACCTGCTCGCCAACGGTCAGGCGGTCGGCCGCGTGAACGGCCAGGTCGTGTTCGTCACCGGCCCGCTGCCCGGCGAGCGCGCGCGCGTGCGCGTGACGCAAGTGAAGCCGAAGTATGCGGTCGCCGACGTCGTGGCGTACGAGTCGGAGTCGCCGATGCGCGCCAAGCCGTTCTGCCCGGTGTTTGGCGTGTGCGGCGGCTGTCAGGTGCAGCACCTCGCGTATCCCGCGCAGCTCGCGTGGAAAGAGCAGATCGTGCGCAGCGCGCTGCGCCGGATCGGCGGCTTCGCTCAGGCCGACGTGCGCCGTCCCGTCGGCATGACGAACCCGCGCAACTACCGCAACAAGATGGCGCTGGTCGTCGACCGCCCGCCATCGGGCGACACGTCGTTCGGGTTCTACCAAGCGCGGTCGCACGCGCTGGTGCGGATCGACTCGTGCCCCGTCGTGCTGCCGCAGCTCGACGCCGCGATCGGCGGGCTCTACGACGCCGCGCGCGCCCCCGATGCGCGCGACGCGTTCGCCGGCGCGAAGCACGCGATCGTGCGCGCGGGCGCCGCGTCGGGCCAGGCGGTGCTGTCGATCACGACGGACCGCCAGTCGGCCGCGGTCAAAGAGCGCGCGCCGGCGATCGCGCGGCGCGTGCGCGGCGTGGTCGGCGTGTCGAACTCGTTCGAGCCGCGCACGGCGAACGCGGTGCTTGGCCGCAAGATGATGTACGTGTGGGGCCAGCGCGAGATGGAAGAGACCATCGAAGGCGTGCGCTACCGCGTGTCGCCGGCATCGTTCTTCCAGGTCAACAGCGAGATGGTCGGGCGGATCTTTCGGTTCCTCGCGCCCGGGCTCGCGGAGAACCGCAACGTCGTCGACCTGTACTGCGGCGCCGGCACGTTCGCGATCTTCTTCGCGGCGCGCGGCGCGCGCGTCGTCGGCGTCGAGGAAAATCCGGCGGCGGTGCGCGAGGCGCGCGACAACGCGGCGCTCAACGACGTCGAGAACCGCGTGCGGTTGGTGGAAGGCCGTGTCGAAGGCGCGGTCGCCAACAAGGACGGCAAAAAAGCGCTCGAGGAAGCGGACATCGTGTTCTTGGATCCGCCGCGCAAGGGCAGCGACGAGGCGACGCTCGACGCGATCGCCGCGGCCGGCGTCGCGAACGTCTGGTATCTGTCGTGCAATCCCGCGACGCTCGCGCGCGACCTCGCCCATCTCGCCAAGCGCGGCTACGCGCTGGGCGTCGTGCAGCCGTTCGACATGTTTCCGCAGACCGGCCATGTCGAGACGCTCGCGACCCTGCACAAAGCCGACGTCGAACCCGTGACGCTCCCCGAGCGCGAGGCCACCCCGTGGGACGACCGTATCCCCGAATGGCCGTCGGACGACCCGTACGCGAAAACGGAGTACCCGGACTTCGTCGAGCAGTAGCCGCGACCGCCTCGTGAACGAGCCGAGCGATCAGGTTGACGGCGGCG
Organism: Vulcanimicrobiota bacterium; assembly: GCA_963723635.1. Taxonomy (GTDB): domain Bacteria; phylum Vulcanimicrobiota; class Vulcanimicrobiia; order Vulcanimicrobiales; family Vulcanimicrobiaceae; genus Vulcanimicrobium. The sequence continues at coordinate 72,546 of CAVRRP010000022.1, forward strand.
TACCGCCGCCGACGACCGAGATGGGATTGCAGACGCTGCGCGCACGCGTCGCCGCGGATGCCGAGCTCGCACGGCGTTTGCGGCGCATCGACCCCGCGCGATTTGCCGCCGAGGTCGTGGCGGTCGCGGCGAGCTTGGGGATCGGGGTGTCGCGCAGCGAGGTCGATGCCGCGGTCGAACGCGGCCGCGGCGCGTGGATGCTGCGTTGGATTCGATAGCGACCGAGCAGCTTGCGGGGTGGACGCCCGTCCGCGTTCGCCTGAAGAGCGGCGAGATCGACTGGGCGCTGGTCGACGCGCCGTTGAGCGAGCCGTTCTTCGAGCAGAGCGCCGAGCTCGCGATGCAGCACCCGTTCAACCTCGCGTTCGCGCGCCGCACGCCGCTCGCGGCGCTCGACGCGCTGTCTGCGCACGCGACAGGCGCCGCACCCGCGGGGTTCGTGTTCCACATGTCGCGCTGCGGGTCCACGCTGGTCGCGCAGATGCTCGCGCGGCTTACCGCGACGATCGTGCTGTCCGAGCCGCAGCCGCTCGACGCGCTGCTGCGGCTGCGCGGCCGCGGCGTCGACGACGACACGCTGATCCGCTGGTTCCGCGCGATGGCGAACGCGCTGGCCCAGCCGCGCGGCCGCGAGCAGCGGCTCTTCGTGAAGTTTCACGCCTGGCACGTGCTCGAGCTGCCGTTCATCGCGCGCGCGTTCCCGGGCGTACCGTGGACGTTCGTTTTTCGCGAGCCGCGCGCGGTGCTGCGCTCGCAGGTGCGATCGCCCGGTGCCGAGGTCGTCCTGGGCACCATCGATCCGGCGTATCTCCGGCTCGACTACGCCGCCGGCTACGCGATGAAGTCCGGCGAGTACGCCGCCTGCGCCGTCGCCGCGTTCTGCGGCGCGGCGCTGCGGTACGCCGGGACCGGACGCTCCGCGTTCGTCGAGTACGCCGCGCTGCCGGACGCGGTCTTCTCCGAGGTGCTGCCGTTTTTCGGCGTGCACGCCGCGGAGGCGGAAGCGGCGCGCATGCGCGACGCCGCGCGGCTGGACACCAAGGACGCGGGCGCCGCGTTTCGCGCGCGCGGGGAGGACGCCGATGCGCCGGATGAGATCGAGCGGCTCGCCGCCGCCTGGCTCGACACGCCGTACGCGGCGCTGCGCGCCGCAGCGTCGCGGTGACGAAGGATCACACGCCGAGCAGCGCGCGCAGCGCTGCGGCGTTGCGCGGCGCGTACGCCCTCTCGTCGTTGTTGAAGTAGACGTACGTCGCGGTGGTCTGCGGCGCGAGCGTGCGGATCGTATCGGCCCAGGCCGCGAGCTTCGCGCGGCTGTACGAGCCCGCATACGCGCGCACCGGCCCGTGCAGCCGAACGTACAGCACGGGCCCGGTGACCACGAGCGGTGCGATGCTGCCGCGCAAGTCGTGCAGGCACAGCGAGATGCCGCGCTCGCGCAGCAGCGCGTAGACCTCGTCGTGATACCAGGACGGCTCGCGGAACTCCACGATGTAGCGATGGTGCGGCGGCAGCGTGTCCAGAAAGCCGCGCAGCGCGTCGTCGTCGCGCGCGAACCACGGCGGAAACTGCGCGAGCACGTTCGCGACCTGCGGGTCCAGCGGCGCGATTGCGCGCATGTAGTTGTCCACGAACGCGCGCGGCTCGCCTGGGCGCTTGCGGTGCGTGATCAGCCGGCTCAGCTTCACCGTGTAGACGAAGCCCGGCGGTACCGCGATCCAGCGCGCGAGGTCGTGCGCTTTGGGAAGCCGGTACGTGGTGACGTTGAGCTCGACCGTCGGGAAGCGTTCGGCGTAGTACGCCAGCCAGTCGCGCTGCGGGAGCTTTGCCGGATAGAATCGTCCTCGCCAGTCGCGGTACGTCCACCCGCTCGTGCCGATGAGAATGGGTCCGGCATTCATGGTCGTCATGGTGAGCCTGTCGAAGCATGCGCCGCGGTCGTGGCGCACCCTTCGACAGGCTCAGCCGCAGCTGACTCCGTCAGGGCAAGATGAGGTCACGTCCCGATCTGGGCGGACATCACCGTGATGTCGAGGGTGCCCAGGCCGGTGGTGTAGTCGTAGCCGGTCAGTGCGGTGTAGGCGCCGTTGCCGCCGGTGATGATGTCGTGGAAGCCGCCCAGCGCCTGCGTCGGTGGCGGTCCCGTCACGGTCGTCGCGCCGGCTTGCTTCTCGATGTAGTTGCGATACAGCTGCGGCGCTGCGAAGCCCAGCGCGTTGCCGTGCGCCGACATCAGCCGCGCGTACGAGCCCATCGCGAGCGGCGATGCTTCGCTGGTTCCGCCGATGCCGCAGCCCGCGCTGCAGTCGCCGATGCCCGGCACGTTCGGGCCGTACACGGTGTACGAACCGGAGTTCGCGTCGGCGGCCATCGCGATGTCCGGCAAGCCGCGCAGGTTCGTCGCCGCGAGCCCGGTGCTCGACGGGATCACCGCCTGCTGCCAGCTTGTGGAGTTCTCGAACTGGCTCAGCCCGCCGCCGCCCGCGTTCCACGCCGTTTCACCGGCGTAGCTCGAGTCGGCCGCGTTGGAAACGACCGTCGTGCCGCCGACACCGACCGCGTACGGCGATGCTGCGGGATACTCCACCATCGGCGGCCCGGAACCCGGCGCACCGTTGGTCGGCGCGAGCGCGCACGACGAACCCGTGTCGCCGGTCGAGACGAACATCGTCTGGCCTTGCGCGGCGGCCTGCATGAACAAATGGTCGTCCACCTTCATCGCGCCGTCGAGCCACGCTTGGTACTCGCACTCGCCGAACGACGAGTTGCCCAGCTGCGCGACGTTTTGCGACACCCATTTGCTGTACTCGTTGGCGATGTCCGAGTCCGACAGCGAGGTTGTGTCGTAAATGTAGAGCATGCTGACGGTCTGCGCCATCCCCGTCGAGCTTTGCGTATCGAGATCCCACTCCGCGCCGCCGGCGGTATCGGAGCTCGCCAGCCCGACTTTCACGACCGTGACGGGCACCTGCGGCAACCCCTGTTTGTTCTCCGCGTAGGCCAGATCGCTCACCGTCCCCGAGACATCGCCTTCGGCCATGACGGCCACCGTCGTCGCCGACCCGCTCGCCGTGCCGCCGACGTCGTAGAACGACTGCACGTCGTGCGCGTTGAACGACGGAATGCACTGGCCGTTGGGCGTGGCCTGCGGGAAGCAGTTCGACGCGGTGCGCAGCTTGGGTGTCACCGACATCTTGGCGGCGTTCGAAAGCCCGAGCACCGCGCTCACCGTGTTGCCGAGCGATGCCGGCACGAACGCGGGCTGCGTGTTGACGTACACGGCCGCGCCGCCGAGCTGGAAGGATTCCAGCGAGGTATCGAACGCCTTCGACGCCTGCGCCGCGGTCCCGTCGGCGCTCACGAGCTGCGCGCTCGTCTGCACGTTGGTGAATCCCTGGCTCTGCAGGTACGACACGACGGCTTGTGTCTCGGTGGGCGTCGGACCGAACTGCGCGGCGAACTGTGCCTGCGATATTTTCTGGCGCGAGGCGATCAGCGACTTGAGCTGATCTTCGTTGTGCAGGTTCAGCGCGACGCGCACCGTGAGCGGCGTGGACGGCGACAAAGCGCCGCGGTCAGCACCGCCGGGGATCGTCGCACCGCGCGTCGCGGTGGACGACCAGCCGGCCGGCGCGACGATCGCTTCTTGCGCCGCGCGGCCGTGCGCGCTTGTGCCCGTGCCGCCGCCGGGCAGAAGATGACTCATCACGCCGCCGCCGGAGCACGACGCGGTCGCCAAGCCGGTGGTGAGGGCGATTGCGAGCAGGCGTTTCATCGTGTTCGCTCCTTACTGCAGCGCGGCGCCGAGGCGCGCGACGTCGATGCTGCCCAGGCCCGTCGTGTAGTCGTACTTGGGCAGCGCGGTGTAGAGGCCGTTGGTGCCTTGCAGCACGTCGTGGAAGGGCCCGACGAGCTCGGTCGCCGGCGGCCCGCCGATCTGCTGCGGCGTGCTGCCCGCGAACACGCGGTACAGCAGCGGGGGCGCGAAGCCCAGCGCGTTGCCGTGCTGGCTCTGCATGCGCGCGTACACGCCGGCCGCCATCGGCGACGCGAGGCTCGTGCCGCCGGTGATGTATTGCGTGCCGCCTTGGTAGAGGAGCGCACCCGTCTCGAGCGCGGCGTCGTACGCGATGTCGGGGACGCCGCGGAACGTCAAGCCGGCGGGCGTCGTGCCGACGGGCTGCGTCGGCGACTCCCACGCGGGCGAGTACTCGAACTGGCTCAGGCCGCCGCCGCCGGATTGCCACGCCTGTTCGCCGAGGTACGTGCCGTCGACGTTGCTGAAGAGGTCGGTGCCGCCGACCGCGACCGCGTACGGCGAGGATGCAGGCCACTCCACCAACGGTGCACCGCCGACGCCGCCGTTGGGCGGGACGCCCGCGGCGCCGCAGTACGCGCCCGTGTCACCGGTGGAGGCGAAGAACGTCTGGCCTTGCACGGCCGCTTCGACGAGGACCATGTCGCCGGCGAGCATGTCGCCGGACTGGTACGGGAACACTTCGCAGCCGCCGACCGAGGCGTTCATGATCGGCGCGACATCGTCGGCGGCCCACTTGTTCATTGCAACGACGAGCTCGCTGAAGGCGAGGGAGGAGACGTTGTAGAGATCGATCTGTTTGAGGTTGAACGCCATGCCTTGCGAGTACGTCATGTCCAGCGTCCATTCGGTATTGCCCGATGTGTCCGAAGACTGCGGGTCGACGTGAATCACGTTGATCCCGACATACGGCATCCCGAAATTCGTCTCGTTGGAGCGCACGTCGCTGATCGCCGTGCTCACGTCCCCATCGGTGAAGATCGCGATCTCGGTGTTCGTCGCGGGCGGCGTCCCTGCGACGTCGTAGGCGATGTTGAACGCTGCCGGGTCGTAGAAGCGCGGGCACACCGGCGCGCCCGTCGTCTGGTTCACGCCCTGCGTGCACGCCGTGGTCTGCGGCTTGCCGTCGCCGTCGAAGACGGACGGCTGCAGCCCGCCGTAAGCGGGCTTGACGGACGGGTGAATCTGGAGGCCCGGGAAGTTCGTCAGCCCGAGGACGGCCACGACGTTGCCGTTGAGCGCCGCCGGAACGAAGGCGGGCTGCGTGTTCGCGAAATACGGTTTTCCGTTCACCGAGAAACCGTGCAGCGACGTGTTGAACGCCTTCTCCACGGCCGCCGCGCTGCCGCTCGCCGTGACGAGCATGTTGTTCGGCGCGGGGCTGACGTTCGCGAAGCCCTGCGACTGAAGGTACGATACCGCCGCCGAGACCTGCGCGGCCGAAGGCGCGTATTGGCTGATGAACGCGGCGCGCGAGACCTTCTGGCCGGCCGCGATCGCCGACTTCGCGGCGTCCACGTCGCGCATCTGAAGCGCCAGGACGACGTTGACCGTCTTGCCGCGGTCGAGCTGGCCGAGATCGGACGCGTTCGCCAGCGCGATCGCGCCGGTGGCTGTGTTGGCCCAGCCCGCGGGGGCCGCGCCCACCGACCGGGGGCGTAGCGTGCGGGCGCCCATCGTACTGACGGCGCTGCCGCTGGCGCCGAGCCCCGGCGCGCCGGTGGGCGGTAAGGCGCTGCTGGCACCGCCGTGCGAGCACGAGGCGGTCGCGATGCCGACGACAATAGACCCCAGGGCCGCGATCTTGTTCATGGACGTTCCTCCCGGCTACACCCTACGATCCGGAAGGCAACCCCCGACATACACAAAATCGGGTAGGCCCGCTACCGAGCGGGCAGGCAGATCTCGCCGCTAGGCGGTCACGCGGTGCGCTGGAGCAGCGCGATGACGTTCCCTTCGGAGTCGATCGCGTACCCGAACCGGCCCAGGCCCGGGATGTCCTGAACGCGCGCCTGCTGGCCGCCCTTCATCGCGATGTCGACCATGGCTTGATCGATGTTCTCGACCTCGATCGTCGGCACGGGCGCCTTGACGATGTCCTGGCGCTGGGTGATCGCAGCCGGGACGCCGGCACTCGAGCCGGCCGCGGGCTGGTAGACGAGATACGGCACCGGCGAGCTCGGAAACGCGACGAACTCCCACCCGAAGACGTCCCGGTAGAACGTCGCCGCGCGTTCGACGTCGTCCGCCGGAAGGTGGAAGTTGACGACCTTGCCCACGGTCACCGCTCGTGAAGGGCGATTGCGTTCGCTTGGTCCGCGGTGATCGCGACGGAGAGAAGGAAGTTCGCCGCGTCGACCTTGACGTTCGGCCGCGGATTACCGTCCCAGCGGTCGTTGTACGCGCGTATCATAGCGGCGTTGATCTGGAGCAGCGCATCGGCCTCGCCGTTCGAGAGCGTCGCGGCCATCTCCGTCACCGCGCCGTACACGTCCGTGCGGCCGGCCATGGCCGCCTGAATACCCGCGTCCAGGCGGGCCCGGCTGCCCGCGCTCAATGCCGCGAGCGCTTCGCTGCGAGCGTCGAGACGGGTCTGGCGCATGCGGTTCACGAGCTCGCGCGGAACCGGCGGCGAGGGGCGCCCAACGCGCACGGTGAGCGAGTTGATCACTCGTCGGGCGGCGATGCTGCGATCCGTCGCCGTCTTGCCGGGGTCGCGAGGAGGCGGCATGCGCGCGCCCTCCACCGCGGATCCGGCGACCGTCATGCGGCGGCCCGACTGAGCCAGCATCGTCGGGCTCGTCGGCAGCATACCGGCCACCGCGACGATCACGCCGAAGCCCGGGTTCGTCAGCTTGAACGTTGTCGCGTCGCCGCCGGCGATTTTCCCGATGACCGAGAACAACGGGTGATTCGAGGTCATGGGCAGCACTTGCCCTTGCGCCAGCATCCAGCCCGGCGGCGCGGCGGTGCCGTCGAAACGCCGCGCCTCCCCGATGATCGGGTTCGACAGGACGCTGTCCGGGATCTTTTCCGCGATGTCGGGGACCAGCTTACCGTGCTGGCTGTTGGTTTTCGACGACGTCGTCGAGGAAGGCGCGACACCCGGGAGCGCTCGCATGACATGGTGACCACCGCAGCCGGCTAAAAGCACGGCTGAGGCAGCCCCAAGAAACGGGGCGCGCTTCAATTTTTGGTCCTTTACGTCAGTTTTGGCTGGGGTAGATGCCCTGCAAGGCGATGCAGAAGTTCAGGGCGAGATAAGGCTGACGGTTCTCGTGCGGTTGTGAGCCGCCGGTGGACGTCACCATGCCGGGATTCATCGGGACCATGTTGGCGCTGCCCGGCGAGTACATCGGCGTGCCGCCGGTGTTCGCGGGGTACGCGCCGGTGGGGTTGGGCGACGTATTGTCGCCGCCCTTCACGTCGACGGACGCCTGATGGATGTGCGCCGGCATCTCCGACTGGATGACCGTATGCGCCTCTTCGCCGCCGCGTTGACCAAGGGTAAAACTGTTGCCAACGTGCACGGCGGTGCGGCCCTGTAGGTTCGGCAGCGCGAACGTCGTCTGTCCGTTGCCGCCGTACGTGGTGCCCATTAGCGAGAAGAGCGCCTGGTTCTGGTTGATCGGCAGCGTCTGACCGTTGCACAGCGCCCAGCCCTTCGGGGCGAAGTTGAACGACATGATCCGAATCTCGGACATATACGGGGTTCCCATCTGATCCTTCCTTGCTCTACGTACGCGGCGGGTAGACGCCCTGAAGGGCGATGCAATAGTTCAGCGTGAGATACGGCATCATGTTGTTGTGCGGCTGGCTGCCGCCCGCGACGCTGATCATGGCGGGATTCATGAGGCCTAACTGCGGCGTCGCGCTGTTCGAGAACGTATTGATCGACGTATTCGAGACGAGCACGCAGCTGCTGGGCGTCGTGGACGTGGCGTTGAGGTGTTGGGCGTCGGCACGCGCCGTGTGCGTGTGGGACGGCATCTCGGACGTGAGCAGCGTGACATATTGCTCGCCGCCCGTCTCGCCCAGACTGAATTGGCCGAACGGCGAATTGCCGCCATATTGCGTGGTGTGCATCGCCACCGAACCTTGCAGATTCGGTAGCCCGAACGTCACCTTGGCGTCGCCGCCATAGAACGTTCCAAGGAGCGAGAATAGCGCGGTGTTTTGGGAGATCGACAGCAACTGGCCGTTGCAAAACGCCCACCCTCTCGGGGCGAAGTTGAACGGGAAGATGCGGATCTCGGCTACGAATGGATTCGACATGGCTTACGTCGGGCTCGGGTAGATGCCGAAAAGTGAGATGATGAACGTGATCGCGAGGTACGGCTGCATGTTGTCGTGCGGCTGGCTCCCGCCCTGATTGGGCAGCATCGCGGCGTTGAAACTTCGCCACGCCGGCGGATCAGGGTTGACGCTGTTCGGGCCGTCGGCCTTCGTATAGAGATTGTTGGGCGGGGAGGCCGCGAAGTACGCGTTCGTGGGGTTGCCGGTCGTCGCGTTGTTGCCGTCGCCGATGGGCGCGTGCGTGTGGCTCGGAATCTGGTTCACGCTCAGCGTCACGCTCGTGACGCCGCCGTTGTCCGCCAGGTTGTACGTCGAGGTGCCGTTGCTCCCCACGTGGATGGGCACGCGCGCGGCGAGGTTCGGCAGCGCGAACGTGTTCTGCCCGTCACCGCCGTACGTGGTGCCGATCAAGTTGAACAGCGTGTCGTACTCCGAGATCGGTAAGAGCTGGCCGTCGCACGTCATCCACCCGGCCGGTGCGAACGACCCGCCGAACATTCGGATCTCTCCAATATAAGGACTGGACATCGTCTCCTCTTCTGGCCGTTAGGGCTTGAACGCCGCAGCCAACGGCAGGTTGTTGATGTGCTGGAATCCCGTCTGCTTCGGCGCGGCCGGTAGCGCACCGGGGCCTGCGCCGCAATTCGGATCGGCGTCCGAATGGCCCGCCGGCACTGCCGACGTCGAGATGTCGTAGATGTAGATGCCGTTCTGTGCGTTCGGCGCCCCCGCGGGCACGACTTGCAGCGCGACGAGCAACTTCGTGTTTGACAGCCACTTCATGTCGTCCACGTGCGCGCTCCCGCCGCCGTCGTTGCCGTAGATGTAGACGCTGCAGTTGGCGTCGCTGGTCGAGTTGTACGGGATCGGACCGAACACCGGGTTGCGGGCCGCGGTGTTGTCGTACACCTGGATCGCCGGGTTGAAGAGCCCAGGCGTGAACTCAACCGCGACGTGACCGTCCGGTGACACCGCGACGTGGTTCGGCTGCGATCCGAAGGGGCCGGGATTGACGACCTTGGTCTTGACGGCGGTCGGTCCGGCGGTGATCGTGTAGAACGCGAGCGAGCTGTGCCAAACCGCGTTGTTCGCGACGACGAGCTGGCTGTTCTGGGCGTCCCACCCGATCCCGTGCGGTTCGTCGATGGCGAACGTAGACGTGTCGCTCACGCGAGTCACCGTGCCGCTGCTGTCGTCAATCGCGATCTCGTTCACCGGTGTCGTGGCGCCGCAGCTCGCGTGCGCCCCGTCCTGCTCGCACCCGTTGGTGACCGTGACCGCGTAGGTGCCGTTGCCCGGGAACACGCCCGCCAGCGGCACCATGTTGGTGACGGAAAATGCGCCGACGTTCGTGCCGGTCTCGTGGAAGTTGCGCCCGCCGGTCGCCGCCGTGTAGTTGCCCGTCAGCAGGTACTCGGAGAGCTGGAACGAGGCCGTCGCGGGATTGTCGGCGAGCGCGACGCTGCCGTCGCGCGGGTCGTACGCGATACCGGTCGGCGACGTGACGTTCTGCGAGACCGTCGTCGACGTGTTCGCGCCGGTGGAGATCGCGCCGACGGGGACACAGGCCATGTTGCCGTGGTTCGCGCCGCCGTCGTCGCCGTTGCCGATCAGCAAGTCGCCGTTCGTGTCCCAGGCGAGGACCTGCGGGTTGTCGACGTCGGGCTTGGTCTCGTTGGTCGAGTTGGTGCCCGCGAGGGTCGCCGGCGAGAAGGCGCTGAACGTGTCGGCGGCGCCGCTGCCGCCCAGCGTGAGGTTGAAGAAATCGACCTGGCCGGACGTCGACCCTTGCGTGTGCTCGACGACGCTTAGGAAGTTGTGCGACGGCGGCGCGACGCCGGCGGAGAACGTGTACGACTTCGTCGACGAAGCGACCGTGTACGTCAGGCCGTCCGAGCTGCCGGTCGAGTTGGGTGCGATCGCGCGCACATTGACGGTTGCGTTCGAGATCGGGACGGTGCTCGGCGTGAGCGTGTAGCTCTGCGCGGCCTGGTTGATGCTGAAAGCGACCGTGCCGCCCGTGCCGTTGATCGTGCCGGACGAGGATTGATATGTTGCGGTGTTGTCCTGGATCTGCAGCTTCGGCTGCCCGACCACGCCGCTGGGAATCGTCTTGCCCGCCGCATCGGTGTAGGCGACGGTGAACGACACCATGGACGTGCCGACCGTGCCGAACGTCGTGCCGACGGTTCCGTTCTGGCACGGCTGGCTGCCGTTGACGACAAGCGAGCCGCTCGGCGTCGTGAGGTTGGCGTCGAGGACGATGCTGAAGCTGTTCGTCGTTCCGACGACCACGGTGTAGTTGTTGATCTGCTGCGAGAGGACGTTGCCCGTGCCGCCGGTGTTGTCGTAGGCGGTGACGGTGATGTTGTCGCTGCCCGGCGGCAGCTGGAACGTCACGGTGCAGACGAAGTCGGCCCCGTTGGCCGGACAGTTCGCATTCGGCAGCGTGCCGGTGTCGAAGTGGTTCGCCGCGCGGTTATTGAACGTCGTCAGCGTCCCGCCGCTCAAGCCCGGATACGTTGCCGTGTTGACGGTGAACCGAACGGACTTCGTCCCGGACGACACGTAGGCCGGGCGGCGCTTGAACGCGCTGTTCTTCGGGCCCGGGATCGTGATCTTGAAGACGGAGTCGACGAGCGGTCCCGAGTACGGTGCGCCCGTGTCGGCCATATTCGCGGCGGGCACGGGCAACGCACTATGCGAGCCGCCGCCGCCGCATGCCGCAAGGGAAACGGCCGCGACGCTCGCGAGCACGGAGAACAAAGATTTTTTGCGGAGCAGCCGGTTCATGGGCACCATTCCTCAGCCGACTGGGCTGAACGAGACTTCCGGGTCCGAAGAAATCGCCGCCGCCGTACCCGGGCCGGAGCGGAGGCGAGCCGCCGCAACCCGCGCGATGCGGATTGCGGCGGCAGGTGAGTCGGTCTACTGCTTGCGGTGCTTGGAGCTCGCGCCGACCGAGGACGTGGTGTAGGTCACCTTGGTCGTCGCCGTGGACGTGTGGCCGGCCTGCGTCAGGTTGTCGTTGATCGTCAGATCGCAGCTGCCGGCCGCCGGAGGCTTCGCCGCGGCCGGGGCCGTCGCCGCGAACACGCCGGGGCTGGTTTGGGCGATCGTGGCGATCTGATCGCATGCCGTCGTGTAGCCGCTGGTCATCGTGAACGTGAAGCTGAAGCTCTGCGCATACGTGCCGGTGAAGCCCGGCTCGGTGAACGTCTGTCCGCCCGTGGACCCGGTGCCGCCGGTCGTGCTGTCGACGAAGAGGTCGATCTCCGTGCCGCTCGCCGGCGTGATCGCCTGGAGCGTCGGCTGGAAGTTCGTCGTTCCGCTGGTGGCGCCGGTCGCCGCGGCCGTGATCGTCTTCTGGTTCTCGGCGAGCCCGGCGTAGTGCAGGCTCACTCCGTCGCTGCTGCTGTGCAGCGTCACGCTCGTCGTCGAGTTCTGCGTTGCGCTGCCGGTCGCGACGAGGGTCGCGCCGTTCGCGTTCGCCTCGTTGATCGTGACGGTCACCGGCGTGCCGTTCAAGGCGAGGTTGCCGATGTATCCGGCGCCGGTGCTGTTGTCACCGTAGGTGCCGGTGATCACGCCGGCGTCCGCGTCGAGCGCGTTCACGGTCAACGCCGTGTCCGCCGGGGTCGTGCCCGCGTTCGGCGACGGAACGCCGCTGAACGAGAACGACTTGACGACGCCGAAGAGGACGATCGTCAGCCCGGTGTTCGCCGAGCCGGCGACGATGGTGAAGTCCTTCGTCGCCGTCGAGAGGACGTTGCCGCCGCCGGCCGCCGCGTCGTACGTCGTGACGCTGTAGCGGTCGGTTCCGGGCGGTGACGGCGGGCCCGGCACGGTGCAGCTGCTGTTGCACGTCGTGGTGCCGGCGCCGCCGTTGAGGTTGGTGGTCACCGACGGGTTCGTCACGGTCGTCGGCGTGCCGTTGTTGGAGATGAGCGTAATCGTCACGGACTTCGACGCCGTGCCGTTGATGTATTTCGGATTGCGCTGCGTCGCCGAACCGGTTTTGGTGCCGAGATTCAGCGTGAACGTCGGCGTGACGAGGTCGCCCTGGCTCGGCGCGGTCGTTGGTTGAACCGGGGGATTCGGGTTCGGCGCGGTGTTGGTTCCTCCGCCGCCGCCACCGCAACCCGCAAGCGCCATCATGGCGAGGAGGGCTAGGATCTTACGCATGTGATTCGCTCCTGCGAGGGGGTGAGTGGTGGCTCTCATCGGCGGCCGTGGCTGCTGATGCCGATGCCGGCTGATGTGACGACGATGTGGACCGTCGTCATCTGGTTGGTTGCGTCCGTGAAGGTGGCGTCGCAATTGCCTGCCTTGAAACCGATGACGTCGTAGGTCGCGGTCGGTCCCTGCGAGTTCGAGGTCGTGACGGTCGCGATCGTGCCTCCCGCCGGATTGCACGTGTCGGACTCGGCAAAAGAAAGCGGTGCGGGATACGGCGTTTCCGAGACCGTGATCTGCGCTTTGTTGCTCGCGCCGTAGCCGTTCACGTTGACCGGGTTCGGGCTCGCGACGAGCGCGCCGGGAACCGGGGTGGGTGTCGGCGTGGGGGTCGGAGTAGGCGTCGGTGTGGGAGTCGCCGTCGGCGTGGCAGTCGGCGTCGGCGTCGCAGTAGGTGTCGCCGTGGGCGTGGGAGTGGCCCCGGCCGGTGTCGGCGTCGGCGTGGGCGTGGCCCCGGCCGGCGTGGGCGTCGGCGTCGGCGTGGCCCCGGCCGGCGTCGCCGTCGGTGTCGGCGACGGGAGCGGCGTGGGCGTGGGGCTGTTCCCGACTTGCACGTTGCCGGCGACGACGGTCTGGCCGTTGATCGTCACGGTGATCGAGAACGACGGGATGTTCGCGCCGTCGTAGTTCAGAATCACCACGTCGTTGGGGCTGCCGTCGGTGACGGTCTTGCCGGTGGTGCTGCCGTCGGTGAGGCTGGTGTGCGGCGTGCCGTCCGTGTCGGTCAGTTGGAACGGGTTCGCGAACGGCGCCGCGCCGACGATCAGCGCGCCGCTGGCGTCGTACGCGCTGACGGTGACCGGGCCGGAGAACGCCGTGCCCGGCTGGAGGTTGGGCGCGTTGACGGTGACCGTCGCGACGACGCCGTCGAGCTGCGCCGCCAGCGCCGGATTGGAGGTGCCGGCGGCGATCGTGAACGTCACGGTGTTGGTCGCGAGCACGTTGTTGCTGCCGTCGAGCAGGTCGAACTGATAGACCACCGTGCCGGTCGGCGTGGGAATCGCGACGGTGCACGTCTCGCCGGCCGGCGTGACGGTGCAGTTTCCGCCCTGCCCGGTCGACAGCGCGGTCGTCGTCGGGTTCTGCGGCACCTGGGTGCTCGTTGGCGCCTGGCCGTTTACCGTCTTGACCGTGGTGCGCAGGGACGCCGCGTTCGGCGACACGTAGCGCGGCGCACGCTTGGCGGCGTCGGACTTGCGCGGAATCGTCAGGGTCAGCGTTCCGGTCGGGCCCGAGAGCGGGGTCGTCGTCGCGGCCGTCAGCGGCGCGACGTTGGATATGGCGCCGCCGCCGCTGCACGCAGCAATGCCGCTCGCGACCAGAAGAAGGACGGAGCCGAACGCTACGGCGCGCGTGTTCATCGTGATGACGCCTCTACTTGTGACGGGTGCGCGAATACCGCGTTCGGTATGCGAGCGCAGGCTCTCGGCAAAACAAACAGACCCCGAGCGAGAAGCCCGGAGAGCAAGATAGCGCGAGCCGGGCGGTCAACCCTTCCGCGTACGAGGTCGCACGGTAAAGAAAGTGCTCGGCGTTCTGCAGCATACCTCGTCACCTTCGGCGGACGGACCTCAGGCCGCGCGGCGCGAATCCGGGCGGGTCATGCCATCGGACCGGATCGACATCCGCCACGTCGCGCGGCTCGCGCGGCTCGCACTCACCGACGACGAGATCGCCACCTTCGCGCCCCAGCTCGGCGGCTTGATGACCTACGTCGATGAGCTCGCCAACCTCGATACCCAAGACGTAGCGGCGACCGCTCAAGTCGTTCCCTCGCGAAACGTGCAGCGGGCCGACGCGATCCGGCCGGAGACCATGCTGTCCCAGGAGGCGGCGCTTCGGAACGCGCCGCAGCGGCAGGGGCCGTTCTTCCGCGTCCCGCGCATCATCGCCGAGGAGGGGTAGCGTGGACCCGGTCACGGACTCCGCGCGCTCGATCGCGCGCCACGTGAACGACCGCGCCGTCTCGGCAGCCGAGGTTGCCGAGCGCCTGATCCCTCATGTCGAGCAGACGAACGCGCAGCTGCGCGCCTACCTTCAGCTCACGCCGGACCTCATGCGGACCCACGCCCGACGGGTCGACGAGCGAGTCGCCGCTGGAGAGCGGCTGCCCCTGGCCGGCGTCCCGGTGGCGCTCAAGGACAACATGTGCCTGGAGGGCACGCGGACGACCGCCGGCTCGAAGATCCTCGAGAACTTCGTCGCGCCGTACACCGCGACGGCGGTGCAGCGGCTGCTGGACGCCGGCGCGCTGCCGGTCGGCAAGACGAACCTCGATGAGTTCGCGATGGGCTCGTCGGGCGAGAACTCCGCCTTCCCCGCGACCCGCAATCCGTACGATCTCGACCGCGTGCCCGGCGGCTCGTCGGCGGGCAGCGCGGCGGCGGTCGGCGGGTTCGCCGCGACCATCTCGCTCGGCAGCGACACCGGCGGGTCGATCCGCGAGCCGGCCGCGTTCTGCAACACCGTCGGGTTCAAGCCCACCTACGGGCGCGTCTCGCGCTACGGGCTGATCGCGTTCGCGTCGTCGCTCGACCAGATCGGGCCGTTCGCCCGCACGGTCGAAGACGCGGCGCTCGCGTACGACGCGCTCGCCGGCAAGGACCCGCTCGACGCGACGAGCGTCGACCGTGCGGTGGAACCGACGGCAGACTACCTGCGCGAGGACCTGCGCGGCGTGCGGGTCGGCATCGTCAAGGAGTTCGGGCTCGACAAGCTGGACGCCGCCAGCCGGGCATGCTATGAAGCGGCGTATGCCGATTTGGGGCGGCTGGGCGCCGAGCTGGTCGAGGTGTCACTGCCGACGGCGGACTACGGTTTGGCGACGTACTACTTGATCGCGCCCGCCGAGTGCTCGTCGAACCTCGCCCGCTTCGACGGCGTTCGGTACGGCTTGCGCGCCGAGGGCGCGGACGTCGGCGAGATGTACGAGCGCACGCGCGCCGCGGGGTTCGGGCCCGAGGTGAAGCGCCGCATCCTCATCGGCACGTACGCGCTGTCGTCGGGCTATTACGACGCCTATTATCTGAAGGCGCAGAAAGCGCGCACGCGCATCGCCGAGGACTTCGCGCGCGCGTTCGAGCGCTGCGACGTCATCGCGGCGCCCGCGGCGTCGTCGCCCGCCTTTCGGTTCAACGCCAAGAGCGATCCCGTGACGATGTACCTGATGGACTACTACACGATCCCCGGCTCGCTCGCGGGCCTGCCGTCGCTCTCGGTGCCGTGCGGCGCCGCGCTGCCCGAAGACGGCGCGCGCCCGATGCCGATGGGCTTGCAGCTCACCACCCCGCTCTTCACCGAACGCGCCCTGCTGGGTTACGCGCACGCCTACGAACGCGCCACGCTGCACGCCGAGAAGCTCAGTGATGATGTCACCTTGAGCTTGTCGAAGGGTGCGCCACGATGACCGCCTCCGAGATCACGTCCGACATGACGTCCGAGCTGCTCGACAAGTACGAAGCCGTGATCGGGATCGAATGTCACGTCGAGCTCAAGACCGAGTCGAAGATGTTCTGCGGGTGCCCCAACGCGTTCGGCGGCGAGCCGAACACGAAGGTGTGTCCGGTGTGCCTTGCGCTGCCCGGCGCGCTGCCGGTGCCCAACGCGAAGGCGCTCGAGCACATGATTCGCGCGGGGCTCGCGTTCGGCGCGGAAATCCCGGCGCACTCGAAGTTCGACCGCAAGAACTACTTCTATCCCGACATGCCCAAGAATTATCAGATCTCGCAATACGACATGCCGCTCACGCAGGGCGGCGTGGTGCGCTACTGGCTCGACGACGGCTCGCGCGGCGAGTGCCGGCTCACGCGCATCCACATCGAAGAAGACACCGGCAAGTCGACGCACGCGAGCGCGGACGGCCGGCTCGCGAGCTCGACGTCGTCGCTGATCGACTTCAACCGCGCGGGCGTGCCGCTGATGGAGTGCGTCAGCGAGCCCGACCTGCGCAGCGCCGATGAGGCCGTCGCGTTCGTCGAAACGCTCGCGCGGACGTTCCGCGAGCTGGGCGTGAGCGACGTCAAGATGGAGGAAGGCTCGCTGCGCTGCGACGCCAACGTGTCGGTGCGGCTGCGCGGCGCGAGCGAGTACGGCACCAAGGCCGAGGTCAAGAACATCAACTCGTTCCGCAGCCTGCGCCGCGCGACCGAGTCGGAGATCGCGCGGCAGATTCGCGTGATCGAAAGCGGCGGGCGCGTGATCCAGGAAACGCGCGGCTGGGACGAGCACGCGGGCGTTACGCACAGCCAGCGCTCCAAAGAAGAAGCGCACGACTACCGGTATTTCCCCGACCCGGATCTCGTGCCGCTCGACGTCACGCCCGACGTCGTCGAGCGCGTGCGCGCGACGCTGGTGGAGACGCCGTTCGAGCGCTACGTGCGCTACGTCGACGTGCAGGGTCTGGAGTCGAAGCGCGCGACGCAGTTGGTGGACGACCACGCGCTCGCGGTGTGGTTCGACCGCGCCGTCGAAGCGGCCGCGGGAAACGCGCAGGCAGTCGTCGCGTTCGTGCTCGGCGACCTGTCGCGGCTGGCGAACGAGAGCGGCACGCACGTCGCGGACGGCAAGGTGACGCCCGAAGCGCTCGGCGAGCTGGTGGCGCTCACGCAGTCGAACGCGATCAACTCCAAAGCGGCAAAGCAGGTGCTGGAGACGCTCTGGAACGACGGCGGTTCGGCGAAAGCGGTCGTCGAGCGCGAAGGGCTGGCGCAAGTCAGCGACCGCGGCGCGGTCGAGGCGATCGTGGACGAGGTGCTCGCCGCCAACCGCAAAGTCGTCGCCGACTACAAATCCGGCAAGACCAACGTGTTCGGCTTCCTTACCGGTGCGGTGATGAAGGCGTCGCGCGGCAAAGCGAACCCGACGCTGGCGCAGGAACTGCTCAAAGAAAAGCTCGCCACGTAGCCGGCGGCGCGGCTGGGCGCGGTGAAACTTCAAGCGCCGTAGCGCCGTACACGCGGCACATGAGCCGCCGTGAGCCGACCATTCGATCGCGGCCGCCGCGTCGCCGGACGGCGACGCAGCGGTTCGTGGACGCGTGGATCGGGATCTGGGTCCATACGCCGATCCGCATCTTGCAACGGCTCGGTCTCATGCGCAACCGCTCGCGTCCGGACCGCGTGGGTTCGGGGCCTCCCGATGACGGCGGGGCCGCGGGCGGCGGCGTCCCGGCGCGCCTGCCGAAAGTGCCGCCGCGACTGAGTCCCGGCAACGCGCTGACTATCCCAAGAGAAGAAGAAATCACGTAGCGGTTAGAGGCCGGCGAAGCTCGAGTTCTGCAGCAGCAGCATGACCACCGCGATGGTGATCACCAGCATCAGCAGCGCGAAGACCGGCCAGGCCGTTTCGCCGCGCGCCGAACGGCGGCGCAGCCCTGTAACCGCCGCCGCGTCGCGCGCCAGCACGCGGTCGAGGCCGTGCAGCGCCATCGCGCTGCGCAGCGCCGGCGTGGTGGGAATCGCGGTGAGGCCGGTGCCGGCTTCGCGCAGGCGCCGCAGGTTGGCGATCAGCGTCGCGACGAGCGGGGCGGGAAGGTGGTTGCCGTAGAGCTCGACGACGACGGGCGCGCGGCTGTCGCCGCGCAGCATCCGGTCGACGGACCGGGTGAGCGACGAGCCGGCGTTCGGATCGTTCACGGACAGCGGGATGCGGACGGGCCGTCGATCGTCGACGTCGGCCAGAACGGCAGCTTGCATGAGCGGTGGGTCTCCATAGCCCCCTGCTCGTGACGGTAGCGCAGGCGGCGTACGAAACGCTTACGGCTGCTTACGGCCCGCTGTCGGGGGTGAACGCCCGCATCCGCGGCGGAGGCGCCGTGTCACGAAGCGAATGGAAGCGGGTCATGGAATTCGCGCGGGACGAGGCCGCGACGGTGCAGCCGCTGATCGACGAGCGCGGGCTCGAGGTCTTGGATTTCCAGCGCGTGCGCGAGCGCTATGCGGGGCAAACGCATGCGCCGCAGTCGTATGCGCGCGCGCTGGGGTGCGAGCCCGCGACGGAGTTCGCGCTGGTGCGGCGGCTCGTCGCCGAGACGACCGAGATGCGCGCTCTCATCGCGGACGCCGGGTTCTCCATGCAGCGCATCGACGACGTCGACGCGGCCGTTGCGTCGGCCGCGCGGGGCGTGGCGCTGGCGGCACGCGACCTGCGCGCGGTCGCCGACGCGCTCGGCGCTGCGAGTGGCGCCGTTCGGGCGATCCGTGAGGCGGAGACGGACGTGCCGGTGCTGCGCGAGCGGTGCGCACCGTTTCGCGCGCTGCCGCAGATCGTCAACCGCGTCACGGACGCGATTGACGAGCGGGGCAACGTGCTCGACCGCGCCTCCGCCGCGCTCGCACGGATTCGCCGCAGCATGCAGCAGGCGCAGGACGACGCGCGCGACCGCGCCGCGGCGATCGTGCGCTCGTCGCGCTATGCGTCCGCGATCCAGGACGCCATCGTCACCATGCGCGACGGGCGCTACGTCGTGCCGGTGAAAGCGGAGTTCGCCGGGCAGGTCCAAGGGATCGTGCACGACACGAGCTCGTCGGGGCAAACGCTGTTCGTCGAGCCGCTCGAAAGCCTGGAGGCGAACAACCGCGTGCGCGCGCTGCGCGTGCAGGAAGACGTCGAGATCGCGCGCATCCTCGGCGAACTGTCTTCGCTGGTGCAAGCCGAAGCCGCGCAGGTTGCGACCGACGTCGGCGTCTACGTCGAGCTCGACCTCGCTGCCGCGCGCGCGGCGATCGCACACCGCATGCGGGCCGTTGCGGCGGAACTCGTCGACACCGCGGTCGTCGACGTCTTCGAAGGGCGTCATCCGCTGCTCGACGAGCGCGCGGTGCCGCAGTCGGTCAAGCTCGACGCAGACGTGCGGATCCTCATCGTGTCCGGGCCGAACATGGGCGGGAAAACCGTCGCCCTCAAGCTCGTCGGGCTGGCGGTCGCGATGACGGCGTGCGGCATGCACGTGCCCGCGACGGCGGCGACGATCGGCCGTTTCGAGCGCGTCTGCACCGACATCGGCGACGAGCAGTCGATCGCGCAGAACGCGTCGACCTTTTCCGCGCACCTGCGCCGGCTCGCGGAGATCGTCGACGCCGCCAACGAACGCACGCTGATCCTCATCGACGAGATCGGAAGCGGCACCGAGCCCAACGCCGGCGCCGCGCTCGCCGTCGCGGTGCTGGAGCGGTTTCTGGAACGCGGTGCGCGCGTCGTTGCGACCACGCACGCGACCGAGCTGAAATTGTTCGGCGCGGATCATCCGCACGTCGCGAACGCCAGCGTGCGGTTCGATCCCGAGACGTACGAGCCGACGTACCAGCTCGATGTCGGCGCGCCGGGCCAGTCGCTCGCGTTCGCGCTCGCGCGCCGCATGCGGCTCGACCGCGAGGTGGTCACGCGCGCCGAAGCGCTGCTGTCGAATCAAGAGCGCGACTACGAACGCGCGCTCGCGGACGTCGCCGAACAGCGGATCCGCGCGACGCGCGAACGCGAGCAGCTCGAGCGCGAGCGCGCGCACCTGCGCTCGCTCGAGGACAACGCGCGACGGCGCGCCGAGACGCTGGAGCGCGAGCGGCGCGAGCTCGCCAAGCGCGCCGATGCGGAGATCGCCGACACGCTGCGCCGCTTCACCGCGGAGCTCGAACGCCGCGCGGCGGAGCGCACGGAGCGCGGCGCGCGCGCGCCGCGCGTCACGCCCGGTCAGGCGGACTTGCTCGCACGCACGCTCGATCAGATGCACCGCGAGCTCGGGCTCGAGGAGCGCCCGCAGCGCACGCGCGAGGGTGAGACGCCGCAGCCCGTCGCCGCGGGCGACCGCGTGCACGTTGCATCGTGGGATCAGGACGGCACGCTGCTGGAGGACCTCGGCGAGAGCGCGCTGGTGCAGATGGGTGCGATGCGGTTGACCGTGCCCAAGAGCGAGCTGCGCCGGCGCGGCGGGCCCGCGCTCAAACGGGAGAAACCCGCGCCGTCCGCGTCGCCCACGCTGGAAGCGGCGTCCACCGCGCAGGCGCAGATCGACGTGCGCGGGAAACGCTTCGTCGAGGCCGAGCCGCTGGTGGACCGCTGGATCGACGATGCGATTCTGCTCGGGCACTCGCCGCTGCGGCTCATCCACGGCAAGGGGACCGGGCTGCTCGGCAAAGGCTTGCAGCAATTCCTCAAGGCGCACCCGTTCGTGCAGAACGTGCGCTACGGCAACGCCGACGAGGGAGGCGGCGGGGTCACGGTCTTTGAACTGCGCTCGCCGACCGCATGACGACGCCTCGATGACAACCGCTGAATGACGACGACGCCTGCACGCAGCGCGCGCGAACGCGCGGAATTTCTTACCGACGGGTGCGACCACGTCGAATCGCTGCGCGAGCTCGTCGAGCGCATCGAGCTCGGGCGGCCGCTGCGCGTCTACCTCGGGCTCGATCCGACGTCGCCCGACCTGCATCTCGGGCACGCCGTCGTTTTGCGGCTGCTGCAGCGGTTCGTCGACGACGGTCACGACGTCATCCTGCTGATCGGCGACTTCACCGCGCGCATCGGCGACCCGACCGGCCGCAACGCGCTGCGCCCGCCGCTGAGCGACGACGAGATCGGCGCGAACATGAAGACCTACGCGGAGCAGGCCGGCAAGGTGCTCGACATGTCGCGCGTGACGCTGCGCTACAACGGCGAGTGGCTCGCGAAGCTGACCTTCACCGACGTCTACAAACTGCTCTCGCAGACGACCGTCGCGCAAATGCTCGAGCGCAACGACTTCAAGCAGCGCTACGAGAGCGGCACGCCGATCGCGCTGCACGAGTTCGTGTATCCCGTCGCTGTCGCGTACGACTCGGTCGCGCTGAACGTCGACGTCGAAGTCGGCGGCTCGGATCAGCTCTTCAACTTGCTCATCAGCCGGCCGTATCAACTCCACGCGGGCCAGCTGCCGGAGATTTGCATCACCGTTCCGCTGCTGGTCGGGCTCGACGGCACCAAGAAGATGTCGAAGTCGCTGGGCAATCACATCGCGCTGACCGACCCGCCCAACGACATGTTCGGTAAGACGATGAGCATCCCGGACGAGGTGATGCCGCAGTACGCGGGCCTGGGCGCGTGGTGGCCGGCGGAGCGCGTGCGCGCGCTCGAGGCCGGGTTGCGCGACGGTACGGTGGCGCCGATGGACGAGAAAAAGCATATCGCCCAGGACATCGTGGCGTTGTACCATGGGCCCGACGCCGCCCGCGCGGCGCGCGACTGGTTCGAGCGCACGATCCAGCGCGGCGAGATCCCGGCGGAAATGCCGGAGCTGCCGCTCGACGGCCGCAGCAAGCTCGTCGAGCTGATCGTCGCGGCGGGGTTCGCCGACTCCAAGCGCGCGGCGCAGCGGCTGATCGCCGAAGGCGCCGTGAAAGTCGACGGCACGCCGGTCACCGATCCAGGCGCGCGCTGGACGGCGGCAGGGCCGGCCGTCCTGCAGGTCGGCTCGCGGAAGTTCGCGCGCATCATTCCGTAGATTCAGAGGAAAGAGAACGGTCATGGCAGCCCACAACGCGCCCTCGAAGCCCCCGATCACCTACACGCCGGCGGAGGCGATCAACGGTCCGACGTTCACCTGCCCGCGCTGCGAGCGGGTCTACCCGTATCCGGTCGATCACGGCTCGCCCGTGCGCTGCGAGTGCGGCTGGTGGTACACCAACCTCGGTCACGGGCGCATCGTCGAGGAGTTCCGGCCGCGCATCGGCGGCGCGCAGACCAAAGGGCCCGAGGCGGCCGCCGGTCCGGCCGCGGAGCACCATTAGCCGAGCAAAGAGCTGCGCTCAGCCGAGGCGCTCGGCCAAGTCGCGGACGTCGTCGGCGGACAGGACGTAGAGCTCGCCGCAGAAGTCGCACGTCGCTTCGGTCTGCGGCTGCTCGCGCGCGATCTTCGCGAGCTCATCCTTGCCCAGGCCGAGCAGCGCGGACTCGACCTTTTCGCGCGTGCAGCGGCAGTCGAACGCGACGGTGTAGGTGTCGAACAGTTTGACGTCGAGGTCGCCGGCGACGGCGCGCACCAGATCGTCGGGGCCCGCGCCGTCCGCGATCTGCGCCGTGATCGCGCGCATCGCCGCGACGTTGCGTTCCAGCGCCGCCACGGTCGCGTCGTCGGCGCCGGGCTGCACCTGGGCGATCACGCCGCCCGCCGCGCGGATGCCGTTCGGGTTCGCGAGCACGCCCAGCGCGACGATGCTGGGTATCTGCTCCGAGTTGCCAAGGTACGCCGCGACGTCGTCGCCGATCTCGCCGGACACGAGCGGCACGATGCCGCTGTACGGCTGGCCCACTTCGTAGGTCTTGGTGACTTGCAGCTTGCCGTCGCCGACGACACGCGCGACGTCGAACTTGCCGAGCGCGTTGAGCGGCACGTCCGCGCGCCCGTTGCGCGCGTAGGCGCGGGCGCCGACGGCGTGCGTGCCCGTGCTCCACGCGTCGGCGGTGATCGCACCGATCGGGCCGTCGCCGACGATCTGCAGCGTCAGGCGCTCGCGGCCCTTGAGCGAAGCGCCTAGCAGCGCGGCGGCGGTCAGCAGGCGGCCGACCGCCGCGCTCGCCGTGGGCGCGAGGTCGTGCCGTTCGCGCGCTTCGTGGACGAGCCCGGACGTGATCCCGGCCACGAGCGATACGGTGCCGCGCGCGGCCGAGGCGGTGATAATGCGATCCATTCCCTTCCGATAACCGTTCGCGTCTTTTGCCCGTTGCGCCGCGGTCGCGCCGCATTTCGGCCGAAGGGCGGGAGGAGCGGGCGGCGTGCAAGCGTACTCCACCGAGCGAGCGGCACCGCGACGGGTATGGAGCCGTTTTTCGTACGACGTTCCCGTGAGGTGCAAGCAGACCGTGACCAAAGCCGATATCGTCGACTCGCTGGCCAACGAACACGAGCTGTCGAAGCGTCAGGCGGGTGAGATCGTCGATCTGATCCTCGACGAGATCACGTCCGCGCTCAAGGACGGCGACAAGGTGCAGCTGATCCCCTTCGGGAGCTTCGTCGTGCGCGAGCGCAAGGCGCGCACGGGCCGCAACCCGCAGACGGGCGAGGTCATCAAGATCGCCGCGCGCAAAGTCCCGGCGTTCTCGGCCGGCAAGGGTTTGAAAGACGCGGTCGGCGGCCCCAAGCGCGGCGGCGCGAAAAAAAGCAGCGGACGAAAGAAGTAAATGCGATGAAAGTTTCAGGAGTCGACGCGGTCTACTACACGGCGAAGGATCTCGGCGCGCTGACGAAATTCTACACCGACCTCCTCGGAGCGGAGCCCACGATGACCGGCGGACCGGTGGCGGAATGGACGTTCGCCGACGGCGCGACGTTCGGGCTGTACGAAACCGCAGAAGGCAGCCCGGGCGGCAGCGCGATGTTCGCGGTCGACGACGTTGCGCAAGCGATGGCCGACGCGAAGGCGCGCGGCGTGAAATTCCACGACGACGAGATCACCGACACGCCGGTCTGCCACATGGCCTTCGCCGAAGATCCCGAAGGCAACCAGTTCATCCTGCACCACCGCAAGGCGCAGTAGCCGTCAGAGGCGCTTAGCTCGATTCCGAGTCGTCCTCGAGCGCGGCGATTCGCTTCCACGTCACGGATGAGAGCGCGATCGTCGTGCCGATCCAAATCGCCGGGCCGGCGGCGGGCGTGTAGCGCTCGGCGCGTGTGAACCACCACCGATAGCTTCCGTCGGCGTGTCGCACGCGCGGGGTCGCCTCCCACGCCGCTCCCGTTTCCAACGCTCGCGTCCATTCCCAGACGATCTGCTCGATGTCTTCAGGGTGCACGATCTGCACCCACGCTTCGCCGAGCACCGCATCGCGCGGGATGCCGGTAACCTCGTACCAGCGATCGCTCACCCAGTCGATCCTGCCGTCCGCGGTCGCGGTGAACGTGCTGACGGGCAGCGCCTGCAGCGCGGCGCGTAATTGCGCGGCGTCCAACGTCGCGCTAGCCATTGCTCATCGCGACATCATCGCCGTCGAAGAGCAAGCCGCGGCTGACCAGTCGCGTCGTTCCCGCTTTGTAGGCGCTCGACAATTGCAAGAAGTTCATGGCGTTCGTCTTCGTGATGCTTTCTTGCGTGAAGATGATCGTGGAGACGAACATGCGCTGGATGACGTACGATCCGCCGAATCCGAACACGCTGCGGACGCCGTGCTCGCGCACGAACTCGGTCGCCGGCACGATCGCTCGTCCCCGGTCGTCGAGAGTCGTTGTGGCGTCGGGCACGTAGAACAGACCATTCGCGTTCGCGAACGCGCGCGTCACGAAAGGCGACGGTTCGGGATCGTCGTCGAGCCGGTATCTCAGATCGCTGAGAAGCCGCGACACCATGGGTATGCCGTCGACGTGTTCGCGGCTGACGAGCGGGATGGCGAGATGCGACTCGGAGTTCCGGCGCTGGTTCCACTCCGGGCGCGCGCCGACGGAGCCGAAGAGCGTGAGCACCTCGGTGCTCGGAAACAGCGAGACTCCCCCCGCGGCCGCAACGGCAGCGGCACTCTCCTCGCGTGGCAACCGGTCGCGCGGAATGGTCGCGAAGACTCGCGCGAGCACGATGGACGGAAATTGCTCGGCAAGCCGGCCGACGAACCATTGTGCCGCCTGCTCGAACGACCGCATCGAACGAAGCCCGTCCGCGAGCTGCTCGGCGAGTTGCCAGATTTCGTCGCTCGTGGCTCGCGCGATCAACGCCATGGTGCGGTCTGATCTTCGACGCGGCTTCGTCACACGCTTTCGCCCGATCCGTCTGTCGCCGTCCGAGAAACGAAAAGGGCTCGCGTGATGCGAGCCCTGCTCGTTGGTGGTCGGGCAGACAGGATTTGAACCTGCGACCCCCAGTCCCCCAGACTGATGCGCTACCAAGCTGCGCTACTGCCCGACGGAGGCCGGTGGAGGTATTGTGCCGTTCGGTGTGGTTGTCCCTTTCCTCGTGAAAGCGACGCTCTTTGCCGATGGCGGTTCCCGCGGCAACCCCGGCCCTGCGGCGGCCGGGGCCGTGCTGTACGCCGACGACGGCGAGGTGCTCGAGGAGATCGGCACGTTCTTGGGCGTCACCACCAACAACGTCGCGGAGTGGACGGGGCTCCTCGGCGGCCTTAAGGCGGCGCTCGCGCGCGGCGTGGACGACCTCACCGTGCGGCTCGACTCCGAACTGGTCGTCAAGCAGCTCAGCGGCGCATACCGGGTCAAGCATCCCGGGCTGATCCCGCTGCACGCCGAGGCCAAGGCGCTGCTCCGCAAGTTCGGCCGCGTCGACGTGCGTCACGTCCCTCGCAAGGAGAACAAGGCGGCCGACGCCGTGGTCAACCAGGTGCTCGATGCGCACCGCTGACACTTCCCCGCGCCGGAACACGTTGTAGAAGACGATGCGCCGCTTCCCCACTACGGTCTTTGCCATCGTTCTCGCGATCATCGGGCTGGTCGTCGGGTGGAAGGTGTTCTATCACGACGAAACCCAGCGCTTCGCGGACGTGCAAAAAGTGCGCTATTCGCGGTCGGAGCTCCACTTCGGCCAGGCGGTCACGCACGGCAAGGGACCGATCGCGCGCGAGGAGTGGCGGCTCGACAACGTCGACGGCACATCGAGCGCGACGTACACGGCGGAGAACCGCGCGGGCACGCGCGTCGCGAAGTTCACGGAGCCGATCCCCGGCTACGACGTGACGTTCGCGTTCGAGAGGCTCGTGCAGGACGGCATCTGGCAACTGCAGACGCGTCCGCTGCGGGGAAACACCGACAACGTGTACACCGTCTCGATCGCGCAGATCGCCGGCGACCGCAGCGGTTCGCACAAGTTCACCTTCACCGACCCGCATTATCTCGCGATCGCGGCCGGGCGCCAGTACAACATCCATCTCGACAAGAACAAGCCGGTGCCCGACCTGCTGACCCTGAAATCGACGTCGACCGCCGATCCGCGTTATCAGAAGGTGGTCGACGACTTCAGCACGTTCGGTCCGCCGCGTTTCAAGAAGACCGTCGCGGCGGCGCGGGAGAAACTGCTGCGCTCATGAGCACGCGGGCGTGCCGCTCGTGAGCGCGGTGCGCGTCATCGCCGCGCTGGTGCTGCTCGGCGCCGGGTCGTTCGCGCTGTACGAGCTGGTCGAGTCGCCGCGCAGCGGCGCGTTCGCGCCCGTCGTCACGCACGGTGAGGGACACGTCGTCGCGCTGACGTACGACGACGGCCCGACGCGCGGCGTGACCGATCGCGTGCTCGACGTGCTGGAGCGCGAGCACGTGCCGGCGACGTTTTTCGTCGTCGGGCGCGCCGCGCGGCGCGAGCCCGCGCTCCTGCGCCGCATGCGCGCCGACGGCGACGAGATCGAGAACCACTCGGACTCGCACGCGCACCTCAACGCGCTCTTCACCGCGCGCGCGCTCGATGCGGAGATCCTGCGCGCCGACGCCGCGGTCGCGGCGGCGACGGGACGGCACGCGCATTGGCTGCGCCCGCCGTTCGGCGCGCGTAACGCCGCCGTGCTCGACGCCGCGCGCCGGCACGGCATGCGCGTGGTGCTCTGGAGCGCGATGCTCGATCAGACGTCGCCCGGCATGCCGCCCGACGCGCTCGCGCGCACGCTGCTGCGGCAAGCCGGCGACGGCGCGATCGTCGTGCTCCACGACGGCGATCAGGGTCGCGGCGACGCGGGCGCCCGAGCGTACGAAGCCGCGCTGACCCCGCGCGTGATCGCCGCGCTGCGCGCGCAGGGCTATCGCTTCGTCACGCTCGACGGTCTTTTTCCGGCAAAATAACGCAAAAGAAGCCGGAAATACGGATTTTTCGGCCGGAAATACGGGTTTTTCGGCGTATACTGTCGGCAACACGGCTCGCATTCGAGCCGAAACGCGTACGAAAGGACCCCATGACCAAAAACGAACTGGCAAGAGAGCTCGCCGACGACTTCGAGCTTCCCCGGCGCCAGGTAACCGAGCTGGTCGAGGCGATGCTCGACCGGATCACCGAAGTGCTCAAATCGGGCGACAAAGTGCAGCTCACGCCGTTCGGGCAGTTCAAGATCCGCGACCGCGCGGCGCGCGTCGCCCGCAACCCGCAGACCGGCGAACCCGTCAACGTCCCGGCGAAGCGCGTGCTGAAGTTCATCGCGGGCCGCGCCCTCAAGGAGGCCGTCGGCACGGCGAAGCCCGGCCGCGGCGGCGCGAAGAAGTCCGGCGCGTCGAAGTCCGGCGCGAAGAAATCGGCCCCCGGCGCGAAGAAGTCGGGCGCGAGTGCCGCTCCCGCGCGCAAGGCCGCCGCGCCGGCCCGCAAGACGTCGGGCGCCGCGAAGAAGAGCGCCGGCGGCTCGAAAAAAGCTGCGGGCGGGGCGAAGAAGAGCGCCGGCAAGAAGACGCGCGGCCGCTGAGTCGTCGTCGCGCTGAGCTTGTCGAAGCGCCCCACCGTGGTGGCGCATGCTTCGACAGGCTCAGCACGACAAAATGCGCCCAGTACGAGAAAACGGGCTCAGCATAATGGCCGCGCTCAGGCGTAGACGCGGCCGCCCAGCGCGATAAAGCCGCCCGGGTGCTGCCCGCGCGGATCGTGATGCGTCCAGTGCACGATCGGCTCGCCTCCGTGGTGGAAGCGGATCAGCTCGCCTTCCACCGTGACGCGGTCGCCGGGCTTGGCGGGGACGCGCGGCGCGAGCGATACGTTGTCGACCACCCGGAACGCCGAGCCGTCGTCGGCGCGGACGTCGAACTGCTCGTGTTCCCGATGCGAGTGCTTGGACCAAAAGAAGCTGGGCGGCGTCGTCACCGTGCCGCTGTAGTGGACCTGCATAGTCACCTCCGCTCGTCATTCACGCATGCGGCGGCGTGCGGCAAGGAGGCCAGCTTCAAAGACGCGCCGTAGGCCGGGCGTGCGTGATCTGGCTGCTCGGCACGGCGTTCCTCTCGCTGGGACTCGTCAACTTGGACTTCTCGCGCGGCTGGTGGCGCGGACAGCTCCGCCGGCTTGCCGTGGGCGTGCCGCTCGCAGGCGCGTGGTGCTACGTCGCGCTGCCGCCGCTGGTGTTCCCGCAAGCGATCTCGCTGCTGCTGCTCACGCTGGTCCCCAACGTGCTCATCACATCGCTCACCGCGGCGCGCACGATGGTGATCTCGCGGCGCATCGTGTCGCTGCGCCGCACGCCGGTGTGGCCGCTGGCCGCGGCGATCGGCGTCATCGGGCTGTTCACGCTGGTGCTCTGGATCGCGCCGGTCGTCGATGCGAGCGGACTGCGCGATCTCGTCGGCGCGACCACTTCGACCAGCGGCGCGCCTGCCGCCGACCCGCGCCACGTGCGCGTCGTGCCCGAAGAGTCCGCGATCTTCGCCGGCGAGAAAGTCGTCGGCCAGCTGGGCGCGTACTACCGCGTCGGCACGTACAACGTGCAGTCCGACAACGGCCGCCTGGTGTGGGTCGCGCCGCTCGATTTTCAAGGCCCCGTGCAATGGCTCTCGCGCCACAGCTCGCCCGGCGTCGTGATCGTCGATGCGGAGAACCCGGACAAAGCCGCGGAATTGCGCGCGCGCGCGCCGCTGGCGTACGTGCCGTCCGCGATGCTCAACGCGAACTTGCGCCGTCACGTGTGGCTGCGCTACGGCACCGAATTGCTGCTCGAAGAGACGCTGCAGCTCGACGCGCAGGGCAACCCGCGCTATCTCGTCACGCTCGGGCGGCCGACGATCGGCTGGAGCGGCGAGAAAGTCACCGCCGTCGTCATCGTCGATCCCGCCACCGGCGCGATGGAGCGCATCCCGCGCGACCAGTTCGACCGGCTGCCGACGTGGGTCAGCCGCGTGTACCCGCCCGATCTCGTGGTGGAGTACAACGACTGGTTCGGGCGCTACGTGCACGGCTGGTGGAACGCCGCGATCACCAAGCGCGACGTGCACCTGCCCGCGCGCGACGACGTGTTCGGCATCCTGCTCGCCGACCGCCGGTTCGTGTGGTTCGTCGATCACACGTCGCCCAACCGCACCGACGCGTCGATGACCGGCTTCACGTACACCGACAGCCGCACGGGCGCGCTGACGTACTACACGTCCAGCGGCGGCGAGTACAACTCCAAGGCGGCCGAGGACGCGGTCGGCGGCAACCCGATCATCAAACAAGGTCGGCTGCTCCCCACCCAACCGGTGCTGTACGTGTTATTCGGGCAGAATACGTGGGTGGT
Source organism: Vulcanimicrobiota bacterium (assembly GCA_963723635.1). Taxonomy (GTDB): domain Bacteria; phylum Vulcanimicrobiota; class Vulcanimicrobiia; order Vulcanimicrobiales; family Vulcanimicrobiaceae; genus Vulcanimicrobium. The sequence continues at coordinate 102,028 of CAVRRP010000022.1, forward strand.
GCCCGCAGTCGCCGACAACGGAAAGTTTCAGACGCTCGCGCTCGTGCAGGCTGCGGGCGGGCATGTCGTGGTGGGCAGCACGACCGCGTCGTCGCCCGCGGAGGACGCATTCGCGTCGTTTCGCGCGTTCCTGGGCGATCGCACCGCGGCCGGCGCGAGCACGCCGCGCGTGACCGGGACGATCGACCGCTTCGCGTACTCCGCCGGTCGCGTGTGGTTCACGCTGCGCAGCCGCCACGGCGTGTTCACGATCGTCGATCCCGCCGGGCCCGACGTGCTCCTGGCGCGGTCCGGCGACCGCGTGACGTTCGAGACGACGCGCGACGAGAGCGGCGCCATGCTCGTGCGCGGCTTCACCGACGCCTCCATCGCGCGATGAGAACGCTGCACGCGCCGCGCGTCACGCTGGCGCCCGTCGACGGCCGCAACGCGCGCGAGCTGTGGGAAGTGCTCAACGCGCCGGACCTGCGCAAATATCAGGACATCCCGCGCGTGCGCGCCGAGGAGTTCGAGCGCCAGGTGCGCACGCGTCCCAAGCAGCTGCGCGGCGGTGCGACCGGCCGCTTCGAATGGCTGCTCAAAGCCGGCGATCCGCCGGCGGCGATCGGCTGGATCTCACTGCGCGTGAACGACCGCGCGCCGCGCATCGGCGAGGTGGGCTACAGTCTGCTGATGGACGCGCGGGGCAACGGTTATGCGAGCGAAGCGCTCGGCGCGGTGATCGACGAAGCGTTTAAAACGGGGGAACTCGACGAGGTGCAGGCGTGCATCGTTCCCGAAAACGTCGCGTCGCGCTCGGTGCTCGACCGCTTGAGCTTTCGCGAGGAACGGCTGCTGCGCAGCGGCGCGGTGATCCGCGGCCGGCACGTCGACGTGCTGCTGTTCACCCTGACGCGCGCGAGCTGGGACCGCGCCCGCCGCGACGCTCTATCGCGTACCGCCAGCGGTTGAGGACACGACGGATTGAAAGCGCAAGCTGTGGATCCCTCGTGTGTGGGCAATAGCACCCCCTGACGCCGGCTGCGTGCAGGTCTGGTATTGTTTATATGAGGTCAGTGGCTTTTAGAGCGACGGCCGGGATCGTTCGGACCCTCGCCGCGGCGGCGGCGAGAGATGTTCTGTCAGACGCGACGACGGTCGACAGGTCGCCGTCGCCGAAATACGAGAGTGCTTTGATGGCCTCCGCTGGTTGATATGCCGGACCATAGATAGCCTGGGCCGCGCCGAGCGCGCGTTCGAGCGATGCTCCGGACCGTATCAGTGCCGCGATATCGCGATAGTCTTTCGCTTCGGCTCGGTCGAGTACGACTTTGACCTTCGTCGCGAATAAGTCGTCGATCGACGCGACCAGCAGTATACGATCGTCGGTGAACTCAGGCTCGCCGACGCGGCCGCGAATGCGCTTCGGCACGAGGTCGCCGAAAAACGACACCTTGACCGTTCCGCCTTCCCGCTCAAGAAGAAGCGTCAGCGCGTCCGGTGCGTCCTGGATCACATGCCCTTGTTCAAGGAGCGTCGAGGCGATGATGCGCTCTTTATGAAGTGGACCGGCGGAGAAGAAGTCGAAGTCGACGGACTCGCGATGACCGAGGCGGAGCGCTATCGCGGTGCCGCCGTACAGGACAAAGCCCATCGCAGCCATTGCTCGGAGTTCCGGCCAAAGGGCGAGCTGAGGCGCGGGCAAGGTCTTGCGTTGAGGTTGAAATGTTGTCACGGTACGGCGCGCTTGGGCAAGGCGGGGACCGGCGCGCCTGGATCGACGACACCCAGCCGATAGTGCCAGTACGACCACGAGCGAGGTTTGAACCAACCGGCTTCGGCGTGGGCGAGGACGTCCCGCAACGGCGCCTCACCGAGGTGGTCAAGGACGCGCAGAACGTCGTCGAAGTCGCCGATGTCCATTACCTGCGCGAGGACGCGACGCGCCTCGAACGGTTGGCCGTCTGCGCGCTTCCACCAGATATACTTCGCGCTCATGGTGCTCAGGATGTCCATCGTCGCAGAGCATGGTTCGTTGCCCGGCGCACGGAGCCATGCGAACGAGCACGCTACGTTCCGGCGCGCGCGGTGCTGCGCGGGCCCAGCCAGCGGTTGAGCCAGTCGACCATTTCCGCCAGCACCGTTTCGATCGTCTCGCGGCCGACGTAGCCGTGGGCTTCGTACGGCAGCATCACCAGGCGCGCCGTGCCGCCGTTGCCTTGAATCGCCGCGTACAACCGTTCTGACTGGATCGGGAACGTGCCGGTGTTGTCGTCGGCCATGCCGTGGATGAGCAGGATCGGATCTTTGATCGCGTTGGCGTACGTGAACGGCGACATCTTGGTGTACAGGTCGGTCGCTTCCCAGTAGCTGCGGCGCTCGTTTTGGAACCCGAACGGCGTCAGGGTACGGTTGTAGGCGCCGCTGCGCGCGATCCCCGCTTTGAAAAGGCGTGTGTGCGCGAGCAAGTTGGCGGTCATGAACGCGCCGTACGAGTGGCCGCCCACCGCGACGCGGTCGGGATCGGTCACGCCGATGCGCACCGCTTCGTCGATCGCCGCCTTCGCGTCGGCGGTGAGCTGCTCCACGTACGTGTCGTTGACGGTCTTGGGATCGCCGACGATCGGCATCGACGCGTTATCGAGCACCGCGTAGCCCGCCAGCGTCATGAACAATTCCGACGGGCCGCCGATCGTGACGAACGTCTGCGTCGTGTTCGTGTTCTGCGACGCGGTGCCGCGGTCGAGGAATTCCAGCGGGTACGCCCACACGAACGTCGGCAGGCGCTGTCCCTCTTTCCAGCCCGGCGGCGTGTAGAGCGTGAACGACATCGTCACGCCGTCGGGCCGCTTGTACGTCACCAAGCGCCGTCCGATCGCGCGCAGCTGCGGCGTCGGATCGGCGAACGCCGTGAGCGCGCGAAGCGCGCCGCTCGCGCGGGTGCGTACGAACACGTTGGGCGGATCGGCCGGCGACTGGCGCTGGGTGAGGATGCGCGTCGCGTCCGCGTCGAGCGGCACGAGCGGCGTTTCGAGCGGCGCGAGCTCGGATTGAAACACGCGGGTCTTCGCGCCGGTGCGCAGGTCGACGCGGTCGAGGAACGGCCGCCGCCCGTCGGGACCGTAGCCCAGGCCGCGCATCCAGACGGCGTCGCCGGCGTGCTCGACCGCGGAATCGCCGTTCGCGGTCACGACGGACACCGGCGTGCCTGGGTCGTTGTAGAAATCGCCGTCGCGCTGCGTGCGCAGCACGCGCGGCTGGGCGCCCGCGCTGCGCGCGTCGGCGAGCAGCACCGTGCTCGTGCGCGTCGCGCCGTCGTACGTCGTCACGAACGCGCGCTCGTCGCGGTCCAGCCAGCTCACGTCGCGCGTGCGCGCCGGCGTGCGGGCGAGCTCGGCCGGCGCGCCGGCGAACGGCGCCGCCAGCAGCATGACGCGGTCGCGCGCCGCGGCCTCGCGGCGCGGATCGCCGTTGTCGAGCGCTTCCGCCCACACCAGCGTGGCCGGCGACGACGGCTTCCACGCAACTTCGCGCGGCCCGGTCGGCACGCCGTCGGCGGGGATGCGGTCGGCGAGCGGCAGATCGGCGATCGTCTTGACGTTCGCGCCGTGCGCGTCCAGCACGTCGACGGCGCGTGCGAACCGCTCGTACGGAAAGAGATAGGAGAACGGCGCGTGCACGCGCTCGGCGAGCAGGTAGCGTCCGTCCGGCGAGGGCGCAACGCGTGTGAAGATGCCGCGCGCCGGCGTGCGCGCGACGGCGCCGCTGCGCGCGTCGACCAGCGCGATGCGCGACGTGCCGTAGTACGCGAACAGCGCCTCGTCGTGCGCGTTGGCGAGCATGTCTTCGTACGTCACGATCTGTCCCGCGGCGCCCGCGGTCTCTTGCACGGCGGGCCCGCTCGCGACACCGGCTGCGGGCGGCGGCCCCGCGCGGTCCACGGCGCGCACGAGCACGTGCGCGCCGTCGGGCATCCAGCGCACGGCGCCGCGGAACACGTCGTTCACGGCGAGATTCGCGACGCGCGTTGCGCGCCCGTCGGCCGTGGTGCCGAGCCACAGCTCGGTGCCGTGCGCCGTCGCATTCGTCACGGCGAAGCGCGTGCCGTCGGGTGAGAACTGCAGCGCCGTCAGATGCGCGCCCGCCGGCAACGCCACCCGCGCAAGATGGCCGTCGGAGACGCGCTCGAACGCCAGCGACGTCATCGCCGGCGCATGGTGGATGCCGTTCGTCACCGGATCGATGCGCAAGCCCGCCAGGCGCAGCATCGGGCGCGCGAGGTCGGCGACGGGCGGGTAGCGCAGCGGCGTCTCGATCGCGATGACGTCCCGCCGCGGCCCGACGACGACGACCGGGATCGGCGGCGCCGCGAGCACCGCCTCGATCGCCGGCGCCGGCGCCCGGTAGCGCGTCGTGTCGGCGAACGCGGGCGCAGCGAGGCAGACGCAAAGAGAAGCGGCGAAGAGAAGACGGCGCGCGAGCATGCGCGGCCGGTTCGGTGCCGTGGGAGCGCGTCCTACGCGAGCGGGCGAGCTACGCCAGGCCGCAGAGCTCGTGCGCGAGCGTCACGAGGCCGGCGACGTCCGCGTCGCCGAGGTCCCCTTCCAGCGCCGCGTCGCGGCCGAGCGCGACGACCAGTGCGACGAGCGCGTACGCAGCGAAGCGCGCGGACGACGCCGTGCTGACGCCCGCTTCGCGCAGCGTCTCGAGATACGCCGCGACGCGGTCCACCGCCGCATCGACGGCCTCGCGGCGCGCGCGCACGACCGCCTCGTCGGCGTTGGAGTACACGTGCCAGGCGCGCACGACGCCGCGCTCGCGCCGGCCGACGTCGGCGACCTCGCGCAGCCAGCTCGCGATGCGCTCGCGCTCGCTCGCGCGCGTCCCCGGCGGCTGGCCGAAGCGCGCGGCCACGTTGCCCAGCGACGGGCCGCGGCGCAGGAGCGCTTCGCGGACCGCGTGCGCGCGATCGCTGAAGTAGCGGTAGAACGTCCCGTACGCGACGCCGGCTTCGTGCGCGATCGCGCCCGCCGACAGCGCTTCGGCATCGGTGGTGGCGAGGAGCCGCGCGACGGCGTCGAGCAGTCGGTCGCGCGAGCTGGGCTTCGCGGGCCGTTCCGGCAGCCCGGCGTCGGCCGGATCGACGCGCCCGAGGTACGTCCACCGGCCGCGCACGCGGCGCGTCTCCGGGTCGCGAAAGCTTTCGACCCGGTAACGGTAGGCGCGCCCGCTGACGCGTTTGATCACCTCGTAGGCCAACCTCGCCCCTCCTACGCCCAGCGCATTAGACAGAATTGGGGAGGTTGCTTCCGTTGCCGGAAAAATTGCCCGAGACTTAACGCAGGGCCTGGGATATTCTCAGGGGTACAAACGGACCTCGTGGAGCGCCTCCCGCAGGGAAGGCCGCCGGACGCGGCGGCCGGGTGGACCCTCAAGGCCGACAGCAGCGGATTCAGCTTCCGCATCGCCGATGCGTCGCTTGCGAACAACGCGCGCACGATCTTTCAGCGCTACCTCACCACGCAGGTCGACGCGGGTTCCGACGTGGACGGCGCGGAGCTGATCTTCGGCGAGCTGCTCGGGAACGTGGCGCGCCACGCGCCGGGCGCGATCGACGTGCGGCTGCGCTGGAACGGGCTGATCGCGATCCTCGAGGTCGGCGACTCCGGCCCGGGCTATGCGATCGACGACGTGCACCTGCCCGGCGACTTCGTGGAATCGCGCCGCGGGCTGTACCTGGTAGCCGCGTTCGGGCGCGACTTGCGCGTGCACCACCGCGACGGGCGCACGACGACGACCGTCACCCTGCCGGTGACGCGCCGGCGCCCGGCGGGGCCGAGCGCGGCTACCCGTTAGCCTGCCGGCAGCGCTCGCTTGCGCGAGCCGGCGCTTCGCCGGGTAACAGCGATGCATGACCGACGACCGCCGCCGGCGCGACGAAGAACGGCTGCGCCGGGCGCAAGAGATCGCCAACGCGCTGCGCGAGCAGCAGGCCGAGCTCGCCGTCGCATTGCGCGCGGCCTCGCAGCGGGCGCGCACCGAACCGGTGGTGCTGGCCGAATGGCGCCGCGCGCACGCGTTCGCGACGTGGTCGTTCCCTGACGACGCCGGCTAGCGTGTAGCGCGGCTGCGGGCGCGCGTCGCCGCCAGCCGAAAGATTCGGCCGTCCGGCCGGTGCACAGGACCGCGTTTCGGGCGCACGATCGGTGCGATGTCGAACATTCTCGTGACGCGATGAACGCGTTCGTGCTCGAGGCCGGACTCATCGTTCTCACCGCCGCTTCGTTCTGGCTGCTCGATCGCTACGTGATCGGCTGCGCGAAGATATGACTGCGGATCTGATTGCCGGCCTGATCCTGTCCCTCGCCGCGCTCGCGTACCTGACGTACGCGATGCTGCGTCCCGAGCGTTTCTGAGCGGAGTGAGAACGCGATGACGCTCGTCGGGTGGCTGCAAGCCGCCGTCGTCTTTGGGCTCGTCTGCGCGCTGGTGAAGCCGGTCGGCGCATACATGGCCCGCGTGTTCGAAGGCGAGCGGGTGTTCCTCACGCCCGTTCTGCGGCCGGTGGAGCGCGCGATCTATCGCGTGGGCCGCGTCGACCCCGCGCGCGAGATGGGCTGGCAGGCATACGCGTTCGCGGTCATCGCGTTCTCGCTGGTGAGCTTCGCCTATCTCTACGCGCTGCTGCGGCTGCAAGCGTTCCTGCCGCTCAACCCGCAAGGCTTCGGCAACCTCGCGCCCGACCTCGCTTGGAACACCGCCATCTCGTTCATGACAAACACGAACTGGCAGTTCTACAGCGGCGAGTCGACGCTGAGCTATCTCTCGCAGATGGCCGGCCTGACCTGGCACATGTTCGTGTCGGCGGGTACCGGGATCGCGATCGCGATCGCGCTGATGCGCGCGCTCGCGCGCCGGCAGATGACGACGATCGGCAACTTCTGGGTCGACCTCACGCGCTGCACGCTCTACGTGCTGCTGCCGTTCGCGTTCATCGGCGCGCTGCTGCTGATCTGGCAGGGCGTGCCGCAGAACTTCGACGCCTACACGACCGCGACCACGATCGAGGGTGCGAAGCAATCGATTCCGCAAGGCCCGATGGCGTCGATGGAGATCATCAAGGAGCTGGGCACCAACGGTGGCGGTTTCGTCAACGCGAACTCCGCGTCGCCGTGGGAGAATCCCACCGGGCTCAGCAATCTCTTCGAGCTCGTCTGCATCTTCATGCTCGGCGGCGCGCTGACGTACACATTCGGGCGCTACGTGAAGAATCAGCGGCAAGGCTGGGTGCTCTTCGCCGCGATGACGGTGCTGTTCGCCGGCGGATTCGTCGTCGCGTACTGGGCCGAAGCGGCCGGGAATCCCGCGGTGCACGCGCTGGGCGTGCTCGGCGGCAACCTCGAAGGCAAGGAGACGCGCTTCGGGATCGCGGCGTCGGCGCTCTTCGCGACGATGACGACCGACACGTCGTGCGGCGCGGTCAACGCGATGCACGACTCGTTCACCGCGCTGGGCGGGCTCGTGCCGATGTTCAACATGCAGCTGGGCGAGGTCGTGTTCGGCGGCGCCGGCTCGGGCTTCTACGGCATCATCTACTACGCGGTCCTCACGGTCTTCATCGCGGGCTTGATGGTCGGCCGCACCCCCGAATATCTCGGGAAGAAGATCGAACGGCGCGAGGTGCAGTTGGCGATCCTCGCCGCGCTCGTCGTGCCGCTCTTCGCGCTGGTGCCGGCCGGAATCGCATCGGTGCTGCCGGCCGGGCTCGCGACGCTCAACAACGCCGGACCGCACGGCTTCAGTGAGATCCTCTACGCCTACTCGTCCACGGTGAACAACAACGGCTCGGCGTTCGCCGGACTCGCCGGGAACACGTGGTGGGACGTGTCGACCGGCGTCGTGATGCTGTTCGGGCGCATCGCGATCATCATCCCCGTGCTCGCGCTGGCCGGGTCGCTGGTCCGCAAACAAGCCGTCGCGACGACCGCGGGAACGTTTGCGACGACGTCGCCGATCTTCGTCGTGCTGCTGATCGGCGTGATCGTCATCGTCGGCGCGCTCACGTTCTTCCCCGCCGATGCGCTCGGGCCGATCGTCGAGCACCTGCTGAACCGGCAAGGAAAGGTCTTCTAAGTGGCTACCCGTTCACGCTCGCTGCTCGATCCGGCGATCGTCCGGCCCGCGCTGCGCGAGTCGTTCGTCAAGCTCGACCCGCGCGTGCAGATGCGCAACCCCGTCATGTTCGTCGTCGAGGCCGGTGCGCTGGCGGCGCTCCTGTTCGCGGTCCGCGACGCGCGCAACGGGCAGGCGCCGTTCGACGTCGCGATCTCCGCGTGGCTCTGGTTCACCGTGCTGTTCGCGAACTTCGCCGAGGCGATGGCCGAGGGACGCGGCAAGGCGCAAGCCGAGTTCCTGCGGCGCACGAAGGCCGAAACGACGGCGCGCCGCGTCATCGACTTCTCGACGATCGGGAAGCAGGCGTCCGCGGAAGAATGCGTGCCCGCGTCGCAGCTCCGGCGCGGCGACCGCGTCGTCGCCGAGGCGAACGATCTCATTGCGACCGACGGCGAGATCGTCGATGGCGCGGCGTCGGTCGACGAGTCGGCAATCACCGGCGAGTCGGCGCCTGTGATTCGCGAAGCCGGCGGCGACCGCTCGTCGGTGACCGGCGGGACGCGCGTGCTGTCGGACCGCATCGTGTACGTGGTCAGCGCGAACCCGGGCGAGACGTTCTTGGACCGCATGATCTCGCTGGTCGAAGGCGCGCAGCGCCAGAAGACGCCCAACGAGATCGCGCTGTCGATCCTGCTGTCCGGGCTCACGATCATCTTCGTGATCGCGGTCGCGACGCTCGCGCCATTCTCGATCTACGCCGGCACGACGCCCAGCGTGGTCGTGCTGATCGCGCTGCTGGTGTGCTTGATTCCGACGACGATCGGCGGGCTGCTCAGCGCGATCGGCATCGCGGGGATGGACCGCGTGCTGCAGCGCAACGTGCTCGCGATGTCGGGGCGCGCGGTCGAGGCGGCCGGCGACGTGGACACGCTGCTGCTGGACAAGACGGGCACGATCACGCTGGGCAACCGCCAGGCGACGGAGATCATCGCCGCGCCCGGCGCGGATGAATCGGGAGTGTATCGCGCGGCGTACTTCGCCTCGCTCGCCGACGAGACGCCCGAAGGCCGTTCGCTGGTCGTGCTGGCGGGCTCGCGCGGCGGCGACGGCAACGGCGGCGCGCCGGGCGCACTGCCGCCGGGATCGACCGTCGTGCCGTTCAGCGCGTACACGCGCATGTCGGGCGTCGACTACGCCGGCGGCGCGCAACTCCGCAAGGGCGCGCCCGACGCCGTGCGCGCGTGGGTGTCGCAGACCGTCAGCACCGGGGGCGTCGCGCCGGCGGCGGACGTACTCGCGGCGGAGGTCGAGAAGATCGCGCGCGCGGGCGGCACGCCGCTGCTGCTGGCGGAGCGCGGACGCGTGCTCGGCTGCATCGCGCTGCGCGACATCCTCAAGCCGAACATGCGCGTGCGCTTCGACCGCCTGCGCGCGATGGGGATCCGCACGGTGATGATCACCGGCGACAACCCGCTGACGGCGAGCGCGATCGCGCGCGACGCGGGCGTGGACGACTTCCTTGCCGAGGCGACGCCCGAGACGAAGATGTCGCTGATCAAGCGCGAGCAGAGCGAAGGCCGGCTCGTCGCGATGACGGGCGACGGCACCAACGATGCGCCGGCGCTGGCGCAAGCCGACGTCGGCGTCGCGATGAACAGCGGGACGCAGGCGGCCAAAGAGGCGGCCAACATGGTCGACCTCGACTCCGACCCTACGAAGCTGATCGAAGTCGTCGAGATCGGCAAGCAGCTGCTGATGACGCGCGGCTCGCTGACGACGTTCTCGATCGCGAACGACGTCGCGAAGTACTTCGCGATCCTGCCCGCCATGTTCAGCGCCGCGTATCCGGCGATGGCCGCGCTCAACGTGATGCGCCTCGCCACCCCGCAGAGCGCGATCCTTTCGGCGATCGTCTTCAACGCGCTGATCATCGTCGCGCTGATCCCGCTCGCGCTGCGCGGCGTGGCCTACCGCCCGCGGGGCGCGAACGCCGTGCTGCGCGAGAACGTCCTGATCTACGGCCTCGGCGGCATCATCGTGCCGTTCATCGGAATCAAAGCGATCGACCTCGTCCTGGTCGGCCTGCACCTGACAGGAGCGCACTGAACGCCATGGCATCCACGCACCATGCACCGAGCGCGCGCGAGAACACGCTCGCGCACGCCGTCACGGCCGTGCTCTACACGATCTTCTCCGTCGCCGCGCTGGGAATCGTCTATCCGCTGATCGTGTGGGGTCTGGGCACCGTGCTGTTCCACCACCAGGCGGGAGGCTCGCTGATCGTCGATAAGACCGGGACGGTGATCGGATCGAATTTGGTGGGCCAGAACTGGACGAAGCCGCAATACTTCCAAGGCCGTCCGTCGGCGGCGGGCAAGGGCTACGATCCGACGGCCACGGGCGGCACGAACCTCGGCCCGACCAGCAAGAAGCTGATCGATGCGACGAAGAGCACGATCGCGGCGCTCAAGAAAGCGAACCCCGGCGCGACGGGACCGGTCCCGATGGATCTCGTGACATCGAGCGCCAGCGGCATCGATCCCGACGTGTCGCCGGAGGGCGCATACTACCAAGTGCCGCGTGTCGCCAAAGCGCGCGGCCTCTCGCCGGACGCGGTGCGCGCGCTCGTCACCGCGCACGTGATCCCGCGCCAGTTCGGCCTGCTGGGAGAACCGCGCGTCAACGTGCTCGACCTCAACCGCGCCCTCGACGCGCAAGGAGCTTCCGCGAAGTGATCCGCCCCCGTCCCGCACTGCTCGCGCGCACGATCGCAACCGCACTCGTCGTCACCATGACGGCCGGTGTCACCCTGAGCCTGTCGAAGGGTGCGGCCGCCGCGCCGCCACCGTCCGCGGCAGCCGCGTCACCGTCACCGGCGCCGTCGGCTGCGCCGAATCCCATCGGGCCGCCGCTGGGCGCGAACGATCCGTGCACGTCGCTCGCGGCGATCGTGGGGCGGCCGTCGGTGACGAACTCCGTCTGCACGGTGCGGCCCAACCACGTCGAGATCGAGACCGGCTACGCGAACACGAGCGCGAGCGGCGGCGGCAACGCGGTCGCGTACCCGCAGACGCTGATCCGCATCGGTACGGCGATCTCGGCGCTCGAACTGCAAATCGCGCCGCCCGGCATCAACCGCACGAACGCGGGCGGCATCGTGACCGGCACGACCGACGTGGGCGCCGGCGTGAAATACGTGTTCGGCTACACGCCCAAGTTCAGCTACGGCGGCCAGGCGTTCTTCACCGCGCCGACCGGCACCAACGGCTTCTCCGCCAACGGCACGAACGCGACGTACGCGCTCAACGCGGGCTACACCCTCACGCCGGTGTTCTCCCTGGGGACGACGCTCGCGATGAGCTCGCTGACCAACGGCGCGCAGCGCTGGCCGTCGTTCGTCCCGTCGCTCGTGCTGGGCGTCTCGCTGCCGAACGCGACCGGGCTCAACGCGGAGATCGCACGGTTCTCGAACGCCAACGGACCGGCGACGCCCACCCGCACGCAATACCTGTTCGCCGTCTATCGCGATCTCGGCCCACGGGTCCAGCTCGACGCGTCGTTCGCGACGTCGCCGACAGCGGCGACCGGCAAGTACAACGCCGTCGGATTCGGCGCGAGCTTCTATTTCTGAGCGGGCTCGGAAGCGTTTTCCAGCGCCTGCGGCGCGAGCACGAGCAGCTCGCGTGCGCCGGCTGCGAGCGCGCGCACGGCGAACGACGCCGTGCCGAAAAAGCGGCGTTTGCGGCGGCGCGGCGACTCGACGACCAGCACGTCGCCGTCGAGGAGCAGCTGCGCGATGCGGACCGCGGCGTCGGGCGCGACCTCGGCGATGAACGAACCGCGCACGCCGTTCGTCGCCCGCGCCAGCGCATCGACCGCCGCGCGCGTCGCCGGGTCGTCCTGCGGCGTGATCGCGACGACGCGCAAGTCGACGTCGAGCCGCCGCGCGAGCCGGCCCGCGCGCTCGATGAGCCCGGCGTCGCGCTCGCGCGGCGCGACGCCGAGCACGATTCGCGCGAACGGCCGCTCGCGGCGGCGCTCGGAGCGCGCGCGCAGCATCTCGCGCACCGCGAGCTCGCGCAGCGCCGCGAGGTTCTCGGTACGGAAGAAGTTCGAGAGTGCGGCATCGATGCGTTCGCGCGGGTAGATCTTCCCCTCGCGCAGCCGCTGGCGCAGCACGTCGGGCGTCACGTCGACGAAGATCACCTCGTCGGCGAACTCCAGCACGCTGTCGGGCAGCGTCTCGCGCACGCGCGTGCCGGTCAGCCGCGCGACCGCGTCGCCGAGGCCTTCGAAGTGCTGCACGTTGAGCGTCGTGATCACGCCGATGCCGCTGCGCAGCACCGCGATCACGTCGTCGTAGCGCTTCGCGCGCGCGCCGGCACTGAGATTCGTGTGCGCGAGCTCGTCGATGAGCGCGATCTTCGGCCGCCGCAGCAGCAGCGTCTCCAGATCCAGCTCGCCGTTGGGAAGCCGCGGAATCTGCTCGATCCCGGCGAGCTGCGCCGCCGTGTCCGCGCGCCCGTGCGTCTCGACCAGCGCCGCAACGAGGTCGACGCCCTCGTCGATCAGCTGGTGCGCGCGATCGAGCATCGCATACGTCTTGCCGCTCCCCGCGACCGAACCGAGGTAGATGGTGAGCGTGCCGTAGCCGATGCGCAGCCGGTCGCCGAGCGCGGTTGCGTACGGATGGCGGCTGCCTTCGTACGCCGGCCGCGCCGGCACGGCGCCCGGATCGGCGATCAGCAGGTCGCGGTCGAGCGGGCGTTCGAGGAGGCGGTCCGCGAACGGACCGCGCGGCACGACGAGCAGCGACGCGCGCACCTCGCGCAGATCGCCGCGCGCGAAGCCCGGCGGGGCGGGCACGACGCCGCCGTCGACCCGCAGCGCCGCCGCGGTGAGGCGCGCGACGTCGGCGCCGCCCAGCGCCGTCGCTTCGAGCGCGAGATCGAGCGCGTCGGCGAACGCGGCCGCGCGCCGCATGAACGGCTCGGGATCGACGGCACCGTCGACGACCGCGAGCGCGATCGACACTTTGCTGGGCGCGACGACGGGGATCGTCAGGTCGTCGACGACGCGCAGCAGCAGCTCGCGCATCATGCTCAAGTTCTTGGGCTGGAAGATCCCCGCCGCGGCCCGCTCCACGTCTTCGTCGCGCACGATCCGCCCGGTGCGCAGCCGCGACTCGATGATCGACGGTGCGACGTCGAGCGCGATCACGCGGTCGGCCTTGCGCAGAAACGCGATCGGCACGAGCTCGCGGATCGGGTGCCCGACGATGCGCTCCGCAACGGGCGCGACGGTGTCCAGGTGCATCACGTTGAACGCGCCGAGCACCGACTTGCCGGCCTCGCGCAGCGCGAGCGCATCCTGCCAGCGCTTCGTGTGCGCCGCGCCGTTCGGATTCGCGTGCGCGAGCTCGTCGAGCACGATCGTCTCATACTCGCTCGCGAGCGCGGCCTCGAGATCGAAGTCCTCGACGGTCGCCGTGCCGGCCGCAAAATGCCGCGGCGCGATCCGCGGCAGCCCTGCTGCGAGCGTTTCCAGCTGCGGCCGCTGCTTGGTCTCGATCCACCCGATCGCGACGCGCCGCCCGGCTTTCGCCTCACCGAGCGCGTCGGCGATGAGGCGGTGCGTCTTGCCCGCGCCCGGCGCACCGCCCAGATAGATCGTCAGCTTCGGCGTCAAACCCAGCTCGACGAGCAGCGCCTCGGCGTCGGAGCGTCTCTCTCGCACGAAGCAGCGTTCGCAGGGCGGCTTCGCGCCTCCCCGAAGCGCTGATCGTGCGCTCGCGAGCAGTCGCCGCCGCGGCCTTCGCGCTGCTGACCGTCACGTTCGTCGCCGACGCGCTGACCCCGCAGACGCTCGTCATCGCGATCCTGCTCGACGTCCCGATCGTCCTCGCGGCGCTCACCCAGAGCCGGCGGCTGACGCTCGCGCTGGTCCTCGCGGCGCTCGCCGCCGACGTCGCCGCCGGTTCGCTCAACGCGGCGCACGACGGTTACCGCTGGGACGCGATCAGCATCGGCGACCGCCTCCTGTCGATGCTGTCGATCGTGCTCGTCGGTTATCTCAGCACGGCGGTCCAGGAACGCGCCGAACGAGTCGGCCGCCTCGCCGCGCAAGAAGCGCGCGCGCGCCGGGAGGCAACCCTCGCCGCAGCCGCCGACCGGATGCGCGCATCGCTGTCACCGGACCTCGTCAAACGCGCGATCGTGCGCGAAGCCCCGCAAGCGCTCGACGCGACCACAGCGTTCTGGTACCCGAGCGGAAACAACGGCGAGATCCTCGCCGCGCGCCGTGGTGACACCGACGTCGACGTGCTCGACGAACGCCCGTCGTCGGAAATCGCGACGCTGACGCACCGCGTCGCGGACGACCGCACGGTGAGCGTCGTGCGCGGCGTCGACCCCGTCGGCCGCTTCGTGCTCGAACGCCTCAAAGCGCGCAGCGCGATCGCGATCCCGCTCGCCGACCGCGGCACGGCCTTCGGCGTGCTGATCGCCGCGTCCGACGCCGAAACGCCGGACGACGGCATCGTGCAAACCGCCCGCGCATTCTCGGCGATCGCAATCAATGCACTCGGCCAAGCCCGCCTCTTCGGCGAGCTGGCGGAGCGCAACGAAGCGCTGGTGGAACGCCAAGACGTCATTCGCGATCTCGTCTACGCACTGTCGCACGACCTGCGCACGCCGCTCACCGCGCTCGCGACGACGCTGCGCCAAGCCGCCGAAGGCGCCTACGGCCCGCTCCCCGACCGCTACGCAACGGTCCTGCGCGACAGCCTGGTCTCGATCGACGACCTGCGCCGCCTCGCCGAAACGCTGCTGCTCGTCGCCCGCTTCGAATCGGGCGACCGCCGCGCCAACGTCGAGCTGATCGCCCTCGCCCCGGTCGCCCGCGAGATCGGCTCGGAACTGCACGCAATGGCGGACGCCCGCGGCATCACCCTGTCGGTCGACGCAAACGTGGAAGCCCCCGTGCGCGCCGCACGCGGCGACCTCAAGCGCGCACTCGCAAACCTCGTCGCAAACGCACTGGAACACACCCCGTCGGGCGGCACGGTGACGCTGCGCCTGTCGGTCAGCCGCGACCGCGTCGACGCGATCGTCGCCGACGACGGCTACGGCATCGACGAACGCTCGCGCGCCGCGCTGTTCCAGCGCTTCTCGACCGCATCGCGCGCAGGCGGCGGCACCGGCCTGGGCCTCTACATCGTGCGCCGCATCGCCGAAGAAAGCGGCGGCAGCGTCCGCTACGAACCGCGCCAACCACGCGGCTCGACGTTCACGCTGTCCCTCCCGAAAGCACCGGCATGAACGCGATCCGCGTCGTCCTGGTCGAAGACCACGCGCTGGTGCGCGCAGGCCTGCGCACATCGCTGGAAAGCGCGGGCATCGACGTGATCGCCGAAGCCCCCGACGGCATCGCCGGCCTCGAGACGGTCGTCCGCACGCACCCCGACGTCGCGGTAATCGACATCGGCCTCCCCGGCAAAGACGGCATCGCGCTGACGCGCGAACTGAAAGCCGCGCCCGACGCGCCCGGCATCGTCGTGCTCACGATGCACGAGCTCGACGACGAAGTGCTCGCAGCACTCGCCGCGGGCGCGGACGCCTACTGCGTGAAATCGTCGGATCCGGCGGTGGTCGTCGACGCGATCCGCGCGGTCGCGAGCGGCGGTGCCTACTTTGACCCGCGCATCGCGCACATCGTACTACGCAAGTTGAGCGGCTCGCCGGCGGACCCGGCGTCGTCGCCGCTGACGCCCCGCGAAACGGAGATATTGAAACGGATCGCCGAAGGCATCGGCAACGCGGAAATCGCCGATCAGCTGCACATAAGTCTGAGCACGGTAAAAGGCCACGTAGCCGACATCCTGAGCAAACTCTCCGCCTCGGACCGCGCGCAAGCTGCAGTAACAGCATATCGACGCGGCCTGATCTCCTGACGCAGCGCACGCCCGCGTCCCCGCCGCGCCACCACCACCTACGTCAGCGCAACCGCCGATAAAACCGCTCGGTCCCCTCGAGCTCTTCATAAGCGCGCTGATGCGGCGTATACCGCAACGTCTCTTTCGCGGAGACTCCCAGGTAGCCGAGCCGCACGAGAGACTCATAGATCACCTGATGCGCGCGATACGACAGCGTCCGGTTGAAGTGCGTGACGACGTTGCGCGCAACCACAAGGTGAAACTCATTGAAGGAACCGTCACAAGCGAGGTTGTGCTGCGCGAACACGATCTGCTCGCGCACGCCCGGCTTGAACACGGCCTGCGTGCCGACGACATCGACGTAGTCGGAGAAACGCCGGGCCCCGCCGGCGTCGGCATACCGCTCCCCGTACTCGTCGAGCAGCTCCGCCGGGAAGGCGCCGGCCTTTGCGCGTTCGAGCGCAACGTCGCTCGCATCGGTCGCATAGATGCGCGTGCGGTGGTAGAACTCGGCCTCGCGCAGCAGGATCGCCAGCGAGTAGGCGTCTTCGCCCGAGCCGATGACCCAGATGCGCACGTGCGGAAACGTCCGCAGCCGCGGCAAAACGCGCGTGCGGAACGCGTCGAAAAAAGCCGGCTCGCGGAACGGCGAGCTCGCGTTGTGCGTGAGCGTGTCGATGAAACGCGCCATGGCCGCTGCGTCGTGCAGGACGCGTTCGAGCAGGCCGGAGATCGTCGCCAGCCCTTCGGCGCGAACGCGTTCGGCGACGCGGCGCTTGACCGTCGCCGGCGCGTATTCGCGGAAATCGAACCCGGCGACGCGGTACACCGCCTCGAGCAGCAAGTGCAGCTCGAGGTCGGTGACGGCGGGGGACGCCCCCGGCCCGCCGGTATTCGGCGGGTCCGAAGGCTGGCGTTCGGCGATCACCCGGCCGCGACGTTCAACCAGACGCGGATGAGCGCGACGAGCTGATCGATGTCGACGGGCTTGGAGATGTACTCCGACGCGCCGGCCGCGAGGCACTGTTCGCGGTCGCCCTTCATCGCCTTCGCGGTGAGCGCGATGATCGGAAGGTTCGTCCACTCGTCGCGCGCGCGAATGCGCCGGATGGTCTCGTAGCCGTCCATCTCCGGCATCATGATGTCCATCAGCACGATGTCGATCTCCGCGTGCGAGCGGAGCAGCCCGATCGCGTCGGCGCCCGACTCGGCGCTGAGGACGATCATGTTGAAGTCCTCGAGCGCGCTGCGCAGCGCGTAGATGTTGCGGGTGTCGTCGTCGGTGATGAGAATCGTGCGGCCGTCGAGCGAGCTCGCGTTGGTGCCGTTATGGTGCACCGGCCGCTTGACCTCGGGGAGCCGCGCTTCGACCTGGTTGAGGAAGTACGACGTCTCTTCGATGAGCCGCTCGGGCGACATCGCGTCCTTCACGATGACCGATTCCGACAGCCGGCGGATCGCGCCGTCTTCCTGTTCGGTCAGCTCGCGGCCGGTGTAGACGATCACCGGGACGCGCACGTGCGCGGCATGGCCCTTGATGCGCTCGATCAGCGCGATCCCTTCGATGTCGGGTAGCCCGAGATCGACGATCACGCAGTCGAACTTCGCTTCGTCGAGCGCCGCGAGCGCCTGCGCGCCGGTCGACACCGCGGTGACGGTGACCTCACCCGACTGGATGAGGTTCGCCATCGCGGAGAGCTGCGTGACGTCGTCCTCGACGACGAGGACGTTGCGCGAGGCGGCGTCCGCGAAGCCGAGGAGGTTGTCGAACGCCTGCGTCAGCGCGTCCTCGCTCGCCGGTTTTTTCAGATGCGCGAACGCACCCGAGTCCAGCGCTTTCTGCCACTGCTCCTCGCCGGAGATGACGTGAACCGGGATCGCCTTGGTCGCCGGATCGCGCTTGAGCTGATCGAGCAGCGACCACCCGTCGACGTCGGGCAAGCCGATGTCGAGCGTGATCGCGTCGGGCACGAACTGGCGCGCCAGCGCGATGCCGTCCGTACCGGTGGTCGCCATCAGGCCTTTGAAACCGCGGTCGCGCGCGAGGCCGAGCAGGATGCGCCCGAAGGTCGCATCGTCCTCGACGATGAGCACGACGCGGTCCTGCGGGCGGACGTCGTTGCGGTCGTCGTCGACGCCGACGGCGGACGCCGCCGGCGCGAGCGGACGCCGTGGGGCCGGCGTCTCGGCGACGACCCGCTTCGCGCGCGGCGGCAGCGGCGCCGCTTCAAGCGCCGTACCGGCGCGCGGCGAGCGTTCGATCGGGTGGTAGAACGTGAACGTCGATCCGACGCCGGGGTCCGACTCCACCGTCATGTCGCCGCCGAGCAGCCCCGCGATCTCGCGCGAGATCGCGAGACCGAGGCCGGTGCCGCCGTACTTGCGCGCGGTCGACATGTCGGCTTGCTGGAACGCTTCGAAGATGACGTTGTGCTTGTCGGCCGGGATCCCGATCCCGGTGTCGCGCACTTCGAACGCCACGTACGCGCCGGTTTGGCCGTCGACGGCGCGCACTTCGCGGTGGAGCGAGAGATCCACCGAGCCGTGCTGGGTGAACTTGAACGCGTTGGACAGCAGGTTCTTGAGGATCTGCATGAGCCGCGTCTGGTCGGTCTCGACCGAGTACGGCACGTCGTCCTCGACGTGGATCGCGAACCGCAAGCCGCGCTCCTGCGCGACGCCGCGGAACGTCCGCTCCACGTCGTCGCAGATGTCTGCGACGCGCTGTTCCGCGATATCCACCGACGTCGTGCCCGACTCGATCTTCGAGAGGTCGAGGATGTCGTTGATCAGCGTGAGCAGGTCCGAGCCGGCGCGCCGGATGGTTTGCGCCATCTCGACCTGCTTCTCGGAGAGGTTCTGCTCGCGGTTGTCGCTGAGCTGCTTGGAGAGGATCAGCAGCGAGTTGAGCGGCGTGCGCAGCTCGTGCGACATGTTGGCGAGGAACTGCGACTTGTACTTCGAGGTGAGCGCGAGCTGCTCGGCCTTCTGCTCGAGCGCGCGGCGCGCTTCTTCGATTTCGCGCGTGCGCTTCTCGACCTCTTCGTTCTGCTCCGCGAGCAGGCGCGCTTTCTCTTCGAGCTCCTCGTTGGTCTGCTGAAGCTCGTCCTGCTGCGACTGCAGCTCGATGGTGAGCGACTGCGACTGCTTGAGCAGTTCTTCGGTGCGCATGTTCGCGGCGATCGTGTTGAGCACGATGCCGATCGACTGCGTGAGCTGGTCGAGGAACAGCAAGTGGTTGTCGCTGAACGGCTCGAACGACGCCAGCTCGATGACGGCTTTGATGTCGCCTTCGAACAGCACCGGCAGCACGACCACGTTGAGCGGCTGCGCGTGCCCGGAGCCCGACGTCACCTGCAGGTAGTCGGCGGGGGCGTTGGTGACGACGATGCGTTCCTTCTCGACGACGCACTGCCCGACGAGCCCTTCGCCCGCCCCGAACTGCAGCGTGCCGCGGCGGCGCGGCGCTGCATACCCCGCGGTGTAGCGCAGCAGCGGCGTGTCGTCGACCGGCTCGTTGAGGTAGAAGATGCCGGTCTGCGCGTTCACCAGCGGCGCGAGCTCGGACATGATGAGCTTCGCGACCGTCTTGATGTCTTTTTGGCCTTGCAGCATGGAGGTGAAGCGCGCCAAGTTGCTCTTGAGCCAGTCCTGCTCTTGGTTCTTGCGCGTGGTGTCGCGCAAGTTGCGGATCATCTCGTTCACGTTCTCGGTGAGCAGGCCGACCTCGCCCTGCGCGCCGACCTCGATCGTACGCGTGAGATCGCCCTTCGTCACCGCGGTCGCGACCTCGCCGATCGCGCGGATCTGCGACGTGAGCTGCGCGGCGAGCTGGTTGACCGAGTCGGTCAGGTCGCGCCACAGACCCGCGGCGCCGGGGACCTCGGCTTGTCCGCCGAGCTTTCCTTCGAAGCCGACTTCGCGCGCGACCGACGTCACCTGGTCGGCGAAGATCGCGAGCGTGTCGATCATCCCGTTGATCGTGTCGGCGAGCTCCGCGATCTCGCCCTTCGCGTCGAGCACGAGCTTGCGCTGCAGGTCGCCGTTCGCGACGCCGGTGACGACGCGCGCGATGCCGCGCACCTGGTTCGTCAGGTTGCCGGCCATGCGGTTCACGGAGTCGGTGAGATCTTTCCACGTGCCGGCGACGCCGGGCACGGCGGCCTGGCCGCCGAGGATGCCGTCGGTGCCGACCTCGCGCGCGACGCGCGTGACCTCGCCGGCGAACGAGTTGAGCTGCTCGACCATCGTGTTGATGGTGTCCTTGAGCTCGAGCATCTCGCCGCGCACGTCGACGGTGACCTTCTTGGAAAGGTCGCCGTTCGCGACGGCAGTGGTGACCTTCGCGATGTTGCGCACCTGATTGGTCAGGTTCGCGGCCATCGAGTTCACCGAGTCGGTGAGGTCCTTCCACGTGCCGGCGACGCCTTGCACCTGCGCCTGGCCGCCGAGGATGCCTTCGGAGCCCACCTCGCGCGCGACGCGCGTGACTTCGCCGGCGAACGCGTTGAGCTGATCGACCATCGTGTTGATGGTGCCCTTGAGCTCGAGGATCTCGCCGCGCGCATCGACCGTAATCTTCTTCGAGAGGTCGCCGCGCGCGACGGCGGTGGTGACGTCGGCGATGTTGCGGACCTGCGCGGTCAGCGAGCCCGCCATCGAGTTGACGGAGTCGGTGAGGTCTTTCCACGTTCCGCCGACGCCGGGGACGACGGCCTGACCGCCGAGCTTGCCGTCGGTGCCGACCTCGCGCGCGACGCGCGTGACTTCCGCGGCGAACGAGTTGAGCTGGTCGACCATCGTGTTGACGGTGGCCTTGAGCTCGAGCATCTCACCCTTGACGTCGACGGTGATCTTCTTCGAAAGATCGCCCTTGGCGACGGCGGTGGTGACGTCGGCGATATTGCGCACCTGCGACGTGAGGTTGGACGCCATGAAGTTGACGTTGTCGGTGAGGTCTTTCCACGTGCCGGCCACGCCTTGCACGTAGGCCTGACCGCCGAGCCGGCCTTCGGAGCCGACCTCGCGCGCGACGCGCGTGACTTCCGACGCGAACGCGTTGAGCTGGTCGACCATCGTGTTGACGGTGCCCTTGAGCTCGGCCATCTCGCCGCGCACGTCGACGGTGATCTTCTTGGAAAGGTCGCCGCTGGCGACGGCGGTGGTGACGTCGGCGATGTTGCGGACCTGGTTCGTCAGGTTCGCGGCCATCGAGTTCACCGAGTCGGTGAGGTCCTTCCACGTGCCGGCGACGCCTTCGACCTGCGCTTGTCCGCCGAGCTTGCCTTCGGTGCCGACTTCGCGCGCGACGCGCGTGACTTCGCCCGCGAACGAGTTGAGCTGGTCGACCATCGTATTGACGGTGCCTTTGAGCTCCGCCATCTCGCCGCGCACGTCGACCGTGATCTTCTTCGAGAGATCGCCGCGCGCGACGGCGGTCGTGACGGCCGCGATGTTGCGCACCTGGTTCGTCAGGTTACCGGCCATCGAGTTGACGGAGTCCGTCAAGTCTTTCCACGTGCCGGCGACGCCGCGCACGTCGGCCTGACCGCCGAGGCGCCCTTCGGTGCCGACCTCGCGCGCCACGCGCGTGACCTCGGCGGCGAACGAGTTGAGCTGGTCGACCATCGTGTTGATCGTGGTCTTGAGCTCGAGCACCTCGCCGCGCACCGACACGGTGATCTTCTTCGAAAGGTCGCCGTTCGCGACGGCGGTGGTGACCTCGGCGATGTTGCGAACCTGCGCCGTGAGGTTACCGGCCATCGTGTTGACCGAGTCGGTCAAGTCTTTCCACGTGCCCGCGACGCCTTCGACCTGCGCCTGCCCGCCGAGCCGGCCTTCGGTGCCGACCTCGCGCGCGACGCGCGTGACTTCGCCCGCGAACGAGTTGAGCTGGTCGACCATCGTGTTGACGGTGACCTTGAGGTCGGCGACCTCGCCTTTCACGTCGACGGTGATCTTCTTCGAGAGATCGCCCTTCGCGACGGCGGTCGTGACCTCGGCGATGTTGCGCACCTGGCTGGTCAGGTTGCGCGCCATCGTGTTGACGGAGTCCGTCAAATCTTTCCACGTGCCGGCGACGCCTTCGACGACGGCCTGGCCGCCGAGCCGTCCGTCCGTACCGACCTCGCGCGCGACGCGCGTCACCTCGCCGGCGAACGCGTTGAGCTGGTCGACCATCGTGTTGATGGTGCCTTTGAGCTCGAGCACCTCACCGCGCACGTCGACGGTGATCTTCTTCGAAAGATCGCCTTTCGCGACGGCGGTCGTGACCTCGGCGATGTTGCGGACCTGGCTGGTGAGATTACCGGCCATCGTGTTGACGGAGTCCGTGAGATCTTTCCACGTGCCGGCGACGCCGCGCACGTCGGCCTGACCGCCGAGCCGGCCTTCGGAACCCACCTCGCGCGCGACGCGCGTTACTTCGGCCGCGAACGTGTTGAGCTGGTCGACCATCGTGTTGATGGTCTCTTTGAGCTGCAGGATCTCGCCGCGCGCTTCGACGGTGATCTTCTTCGAGAGGTTGCCGTTGGCGACGGCCGTGGTGACGTCGGCGATGTTGCGGATCTGGTTGGTGAGCGTACCGGCCATCGAGTTGACCGAGTCGGTGAGGTCTTTCCACGTACCGGCGACGCCGCGCACGTGCGCTTGGCCGCCGAGGATGCCTTCGGAACCGACTTCGCGCGCGACGCGCGTCACCTCGCCGGCGAACGCGTTGAGCTGATCGACCATCGCGTTGATGGTGCGCGCGCTGCGCAAGAACTCGCCCTTGAGCGGCCGGCCGTCGACCTCGAGCGACATCTGCTGCGAGAGGTCGCCGCGCGCGACCGCGCCGAGCAC
The DNA here is from genome assembly GCA_963723635.1 of Vulcanimicrobiota bacterium. GTDB lineage: Bacteria > Vulcanimicrobiota > Vulcanimicrobiia > Vulcanimicrobiales > Vulcanimicrobiaceae > Vulcanimicrobium. Next base: position 124,895 of record CAVRRP010000022.1, read on the forward strand.
GCGGCTCGTCTCGGCGATCGGGTGCGTGAGGTCGTCGATGAGCCGGTTGACGGCGAGCAGCTTCTCCCCATAGCTGCCGGGCGCTTGCAGTTCCGAGCGCTGGCCGAGCCGGCCGTCGTAGCCGACGACGGTGGAGACGCGCTCGATCTCTTTGAGGACGCGGCCGTTCCAGCCCACGACTTCGTTGAACGCCTCGGCGATGTCGCCGTCGATGCCGTCCCACGTCGTCGGCAGCTTGGCGCTGAAGTCGCCGCGCGTCACGGCGCGCAGCGCGCTCAAGAGCTGGCGTTTCACGTGCTCCGGATCGCGCGCGCCGTTCGAACGCGCGGGCGGCGCGCCGTTCTTGGCGGCGGCGGGACGCTTTGCGTCGGGCTTTGTTTTCCCAGCGACGGCCGCAGGCGGCATACGCGATCTCCCTCGGACGGAATGACGGAAACGCCGACGGCGTCCTATCAACGATAGATCGGCACCGACGGCGAAGTGTCTTACGGCGGGCAAGCTACCCGTCGGCGGCGAGCGCGAAACGGCTCGCCGAACTTACCCGTGAGTGTACGGAATCCGTATGAGTTCCGTCACCGGCCGAGCGAGCTATTCGTGAAGCGCGTCGAACGAGAGAGCGAGCGCCAAGCCGTAGAACAGGTGCGGGATCGCGTCGGCGGCCCAGCCGGCGAAGCCCCACGTACGCGGGTCGCTCGCGCCGCTCTTCGCGATCGGGACGTCGCTGAGCGCCATCGCCGCGCCGCCCGTGGCGAGCGCGGCGAGCACGACGGGCACGCCGCGCACGGCGGGCCGCAAGAGCCCGTATGCGACGCCGACGCCGAGCCCGTTCGCGTAGCCGAGCAGCGCGCCGATGCCGGCGCGGCGATGCGCTGTCGTCTCGTCGTCCGACGCGAGCGCGCCGGCCCCCGCCGCTTCGGCGATCTTCTTCACCATCGTCGACGGGACGTCGCTCTCGCCGCGCCCGCGCAGCACCATGTCGCCGTACGTCGCGATGTTGAGCGCCGCGGTGCCGGCCGCTCCCGCTACAGCGCCGAGGAAGACGTGCCGAACGAAGCTCATGAAGCGAGCATCCCCGCGCGCGCGGCGTTTGACTCCGAGCAAGCGAGGGTATCGCCGCGTCAACAGGGGAGAGGCCGGTCTGAGCAATGCGCCCGAGGCGGTGAGCCCGATCGAAGAGCGACGACTAGCGGCGTCGTTGCGGTTGCTCGTCGCCGCGAGCCGCGAACTGGCAACCTCGTTCGACTATGCCCAGACGCTCGCCGCGGTGGGCGGGCTGATCGTGCCCGCATTCGCCGACGGCTTTGCGGTCGAAGTCGACGAAGGCGAAATTCGCACGACGCTCGCGCGGGCCGGGCGCATGGGCGACGACACGGTCGACTTCGGGCTGGTCGCGCGCGGCAAGCAGCTCGGCGTGATGCGCGTCTGCGGCGCCAAGGCTGCGACCGACGACGAGAGCGGCCTCGACCTGTGGTCGGAGCTCGCGCTGCGCGTCGCGGTATCCGTCGACGCCGCGCAGGTGTACGCGCGCGAGCACCACGTCGCCGACACGCTGCAGCGCGCATTGCTGCCCGAGCGCCTGCCGGTCGACGACCGGCTCGCGTTCGATGCGGCCTACCTGCCCGGCGCGCAAGAAGCGATCGTCGGCGGCGACTGGTACGACGCGTTTCGGCTGCCCGACGGACGCATCGCGTTCTCGATCGGCGACGTCGCGGGGCACGGTCTCCGCGCGGCCATCGTGATGGGCGAGGTGCGCCAGGCGTTTCGGGCGGCCGCGCTCAATCCCAATTCGCCGTCGCTGGTGCTCGAGCGCGCGAACACGATCGTCAACATGCGCGCGAACCCGGTGATGGTGACGGCCATGTTCGGCATCGTCGATCCGCGCGACGGCACCGTGACCTACGCGTCGGCGGGCCACCCCGCGCCGCTGCTCGCGCTGCCGTGCGGCGTCGTGTCGCTGCTGCCCAAAGACGGCGTGCCGCTGGGAATCGTCGACTCCGTCGGCGCGACGGACTGGACGTTCACGCTGCCGCCGGGCGCGCTGTTCACCGCCTACACCGACGGATTGATCGAGTACTCGCGCGACGTGGTCGAAGGCGAGCGCCGGCTCCTGGCGGCGGCGCGCGACGGCATCACGCGGCTCGACGCGGAGCCGGCTCGCGCCCTGCTGCGCCGCATCTTCGCGAACCGCGAGAACACGGACGACGTCGCGACGCTCACCGTCGCGGCCGCGGACGTGCCGAGCAGGACGTTCGCGTTCACGTTCAGCGCGCTGCCGATGGCAGTGCCGCTGGTGCGGCGCAGCCTGGAACGGTTCGCGCAGGGGCTCGGCTTCGACGACGACGGGCGCTTCGCGCTGCTCACGGCGGTCGGCGAGGCGGTTGCGAACGCGGTCGAGCATGCCTACCTCGGGCCGCCGGGGCTCGTGCGCGTCCACGCGCACGCCGGCGACGACAACCTGGTCGTGACCGTCGAGGACGACGGCAAATGGAAGCCGGCGCAGCGGCGCGACGAGCGCGGCCGTGGCTTGCCGCTGATGCGCGCGCTGATGAACGGGGTCGAGATCCGCACCCACCAAGCACGTACCGAGGTCCGCCTGACGATGGCGCTTCGCGAGGGGCGCGTTCCCGCCTAACTGCCTGGGCGTGCAGATTCACCCGAATGGGCTGAGCTACAAGGCCTAAGAAATGGGGGTGCGCTCAAATGTACGGGGTATGACGTTTGCGTCATGCTTCCGGGCACAGCAGAGAAGAACAGGTTTCTGAGCGGCTTGCCGGCGGCCACCCGGGCACTGCTGGAGTCGCGCATGACCGTGCACGGCGGCGGGATCGGCGACGTGCTGCAGCCGCCCGGCGAGACGATCGACGCGATCTGGTTTCCGCTGTCCGGGATCGTGTCGACGCTCCGCCCGCTGGAAGGCGAGACCATCGTCGAGGTCGAGGTGACGGGCGCCGAGGGGTTCATCGGCATCGAGCTGGTGCTCGGCGAGCGCCGCACGCCCGACACGTGGATCGTGCAGTCGCCCGGCCGTTTCGCGCGCCTGGAGTCGCAAGCGTTCCTCGACGCGCTCGAGCGTGACACGGCGCTGCGCGACGCGGGGCGCCGTTACCTCGCCGCGGCGCGCGCGATCCGCGGGCAATGGATCGCGTGCAACGCGCGCCACACGATCGAGCAACGGCTCGCGAAGTGGCTGCTGACGGCGCGCGACCGCGTCGGCGACGAAATCCAGATCACGCAAGACATCGTCGCGATGATGCTCGGCGTGCGCCGCGCGAGCGTCGTGACGGTCCTGGGCCGGTTCGTCGACGACGGCCTAGTCTCGCACGGGTACGCGCGCGTGCGCATCGTCGACGACGTGGGCCTCGGCGCCGTGTCGTGCGCGTGCTATGCGAAGGCTGCGGAGCTGCTGCGGACCGGGCTCGCCGCGACCGCGGTATCGGCGGCGTAGACGATTCCTGCGGCCGCGAGGTCGTCCCGCATCGCCGCGGCGATCGCGTCCCACGTCGCCGCGCGCGCTTTCTCCGCGGCACGCTGCGCGCGTCCGGCATCCTCGGTGCGCGCGCGATCGGCCATCGCCACGAACTCGGCGCCGCTCTGCGCCACGTGCACAACGTCGCCGTGATCGGCGACGACGTCGGCGATCGCCGTGCTCACCACGGGAAGGCCGGCCGCGAAATACTCCAGCGTTTTGGTCGGCGAGATGTTCTCGGTGTGCTCGTTGAGCGCGAACGGCATCAGTGCGACGTCGATCCCCGCGAGGAGTGCGGGCAGCTCGTCGTAACCGCGTTTGCCGAGGTACGCGATGTTCGCGCGGCGCGGCAGCACGGACTCGTCGATCTTCACGACCGGCCCGATCATCACGACCGTCGCGGCGGGATTTGCGGCCGCAAGCGCGTCGACGAGCGCGAGATCGACGCGCTCGTCGATCACGCCGACGTAGCCGAAGACGGGACCGCCGCGGAACGGTGCGAGATCCGCGTGGGGCGCGACGGACCGCGCGCGCGCGAAATGCTCGACGTCGACGCCGCTCGGATAACAGCGCGCGTTGTGCGTGCGGTCGCGTACGCTGCGGAACAGCGATCGCCCGCCGGTGAACGCCACGCCGGCCCGCTGCAGTAGCTCGCGTTCGCGCGGCGCGATGCGCGGATCCGCGTGCGCGAACTTCGCAAGCTCGTCCATCTTGTCGTACACGAGCGGCGCGCCGGGGAATGCATCAGCGAGCGCGAGCATCATCGGCGTATACAACCAGACGAGCGCGCGGCGGTCGCCGGCGAGCGAGCGCACGGTATCGAGCGCACGCTGGTCGACGGCGTCCGACGGCGCAGCGGTGCGTTGCGGCGTCACGATCGTGAGCCCGTCGCTTCGTTCGATCGCGTCCTGATCGCGCTCCGCGGCGAGCGGTTCTTCGAGCACGATCACCGGGATGTCACGCGCGATGCGCGAGAGCAGATGGTTGGGGCGCTGCCACACGCCTTTCCAGCGCAAGTGCAATCCGGCGACGACGACTTCAATGGGTGCGTGGGAAATGGAACCGTCTCCTTGAGGACGCGACAGCTTACTTAGCAGTATAGGAAGCGAGCTGGCATAGCGCGGGTTTTACCGGGGGTATAGAGACCTTACCCTAACGAGGAACCTCTCAACGTTCCGCCGCTCTCTTGCACGGAGAAGTTTTCGTTTGTCCTACGATTATCTCGTCGTCGGTGCCGGGCTTGCCGGCAGCACCATCGCCGAACGGCTCGCGAGCCAGCTCGGCGCAACGGTGCTCGTGATCGACAAGCGACCGCACGTCGCCGGCAACACGCACGATCCGCTGAATGCCGACGGGCTGCGCTATCATCAGTACGGTCCGCACATCTTTCACACCAACGCGCAGCACGTCGTGGAGTATTTGAGCGCGTTCACGCGCTGGGTGCCGTACGAGCACCGCGTGCTGGCGCGCGTCGACGATCAGCTCGTTCCGATCCCGATCAACCGCACGACGATCAACCGCCTCTTCGACCTCGATCTCGACGCTGCCGGCGTCGCGGCATTCCTCGCCGCGCGCGCCGAGCCGCCGGCGCGGATCGAGAACTCGGAGCACGCGATCGTCGCGCGCGTCGGCCGTGAGCTGTACGAGAAGTTCTTTCGCGGTTACACGCGCAAGCAGTGGGGCCTCGACCCGTCCGAGCTCGACGCGACCGTGTGCGGGCGCATTCCGACGCGCGCCGACGACGACGACCGCTATTTCACCGACAGCTTTCAAGCGATGCCGGCCGAAGGCTTCACCGCGATGGTCAGCGCGATGCTCGACCATCCTCGCATCGAGGTCGTGACGAGCTGCGACTTCGCCTGGATCCTCGACCGCGCCACCTTCAATCACGTGATCTACACGGGGCCGATCGACGAGTACTTCGAGTACAAGTTTGGACGGCTGCCGTACCGCTCGCTGCGCTTCGAGTTCGAGACGCGCGACGTCGCGTGGGTGCAGCCCGTCGGCTGCCTGAACGAGCCGAACGAACGCGTGCCGTACACGCGCACGACGGAGTACAAGCACCTCACCGGGCAGACGCACGCGAAGACGATCTTGGGCCGCGAGTATCCCAGCGCGGAAGGCGATCCGTACTATCCCATCCCCCGCCCGGACAACCGCGAGCTCTACCGCAAGTACGCCACGCTCGCCGCCGCGCAGCGGCACGTGACGTTCGTCGGCCGGCTCGCGGAGTACAAGTATTTCAACATGGACCAAGTGGTCGCATCGGCGCTGGTGACGTTCGAAGAGCTCGCGCGCACCGCCGCGGTGGCATCGTAATGCACGGTCACACGGAGCCGGTCGAAGTCTGGGCCTCGCCCGAGCCGACCCTCGCGCGCATCGGTCGCGACCGCTGGCGCGACCAGTTGTTCGAGACCGGCCATGACGTGCGCGACAGCGACGTCGACCTGATCGCGGACCTCGGCGTGCGCGCCACGCGCTATCCCGTGCTGTGGGAGAAGGTCGCGCCGCACGTACCCGAGGCGCGCGACTACCGCTGGGCGGCGCGGCGTCTCGGCGCGCTCGCCGAACGCGGCGTGGAGCCGATCGTCACGCTGCTGCACCACGGCAGCGGCCCGGCGTACACGAGCCTCGTGGATCCGGCCTTTCCGCGCCTGTTCGCCGACTACGCGGCGGCGACGGCGCGCCGGTTTCCGTGGGTGACGCGCTGGACGCCGATCAACGAGCCGCTCACCACGGCGCGCTTCTCGACGCTGTATGCGGCCTGGTATCCGCACACGTTCTTCGACGACGCGGCGTTCGGCCGCGCGATCGTGAACGAGGCGCTGGCGATCGCGTACGCGACCGAGCGGATCCGCGACGTCGTCCCCGGCGCGCGCTTCTTGCTCACCGAAGACCTGCAGAGTTTCACCGCCGCCGACGAGCGCGTCGAAGCGTACGTCGCGCACAAGCGCGAGCGAACGTTTCTTTCGTGCGAGCTGCTGCAAGGGCGGATCGTCGACGGGCACCCGATGCATCGCTACCTGGTCGAGCGCTGCGGCATCGAGCCGGCCGAGCTGCGGCAGCTCGAGCGGCGCCCGCAGCCGCCCGACGTGATGGGCTGGAACTACTATCCCAACTCCGAGCGCTGGGTCGAAAGCGACGGCGACGGCCACCGCAACCTCGGCGTGGTCGACCTCGCGCCCGAACGGCTGGACATGCGGCCGCTGCTGCGCGCCGCGCACGCGCGGCTGGGGCTGCCCTTCGCGCTCTCGGAGGTGCACGTGCTCGGGAACGAGCGCGAGCGCGCCCGCTGGATGCTCCAGCGCTTCGACGATGCGCTCGCCGTCCGGGCCGAGGGCGTTCCCATCACGGCATTCGGCGCGTGGGCGGCGTTCGGGATGGTCGACTGGGTGTCGCTCCTGTGCCGCGACGAGCAGTTCCGCGAGGACGGCGTCTACACGTGCGCCGGACCCGGCGGCCGCCCCGAACGCACGCTGGTCGCCGACGTGGTCGCGGCGCTCGCCTCGGGACGCGTGCCGGCCGCTCCGGCCGCTCCGGGCTGGTGGGAGCGCGACCGGGTGGCCGTCGCCTGACGGTACGCTAGCGAGCGTTTGCGCGCTGCCGGCCCGGGTACCATTCCGGGCGTGGGATCGTCCGATGCCCACCGGCACGACCCCGCGGACGCTCCGCAGGCGGCGAACTCTTCGGAGAGCGACCGCCGCGGACGACTCCGCGGCAGGGCGACTTTCCAGGAGGCGAGTGATGGACAATCTGGTGCTGTGCCCCTGCGGGCATTCGCTCGCGAACCATGACTATATGGGCTGCTCGGGCGACCGGGCAGGCCGCTGCGGTTGCGAGCTGGACCGGCACGCGGCGCTCGAGGCGGCCGTCGACAGCGCCCGCACGTCCCCGGCGTTCTCCCCGTCGGCCTACGTCGCTCGCAGCGGCGACGCAGCCTAGACTTGTGCGCTCTTGACGAGCGCCCAAGCCCTCCCCGGGTTGCGCCCGGGTCCGAAGACGGAGTTGTTTTAGCCCGCTAAGCCGCTTGACGGGCCTCGACAGGCGGTGATAGGATACGGCCCTATGCCCCTCGGCGGATAGCGGCATATGAGAGCGAGCGAGGACACCTCACTCCGGTGGGTCGGTCCTTGCCTTTTCGCGTTTGCGAGCCCCGAGCGCGCGTGAGCCCACGCAGGAAGACCCCCAGAAACAGAATGGCGACGAAGACGACGGCGGACAAACCCAAGACGACGCGCAGCCGCAAGAAGACCGAAGCGGCCCCCGCAGCGCCCAACGGGTCAGGCACCGCGGTCAAGCAAGAGAACATCGCGAGCGCAAGCTTCCACGTCCCCGAGGAAGCCTTCACCGTCGAGCTTCCCGAGGATCCGGGCGCCAAGCGCTCGCGGCACTCGTTTGCGAAGATCACGGACGTGCTGCAGCTTCCCGACCTGATCGAGCTGCAAAAAGCATCCTTCAAGTGGTTCATCAACGACGGCCTCAAGGACGCGTTCGACTCCATCTCACCCATCAAGGACTTTACCGGCAACCTCGTGCTCGAGTTCGGCGACCACTCGCTGGGCGAGCCGAAGTACTCGGTGGAAGAGTGCCGCGAGCGCGACATGACGTACAGCGCGCCGCTGCGCGTGCGCGTCCGCCTCATCACGGCCGAGTCGGGCGAAATCAAAGGCATCCCGGACCAAGAGATCTTCATGGGCGATTTCCCGCTCATGACGGACAAGGGCACGTTCATGATCAACGGCGCGGAGCGCGTGATCGTGAGCCAGCTCGTCCGCTCCCCCGGCGTGTACTTCTTGCAAGACACGGATACGAACAACCGGCCGACCTATAACGCGACGATCATCCCGAACCGCGGCGCGTGGATCGAGTTCGAGACCGACAACGGCACGAAGAACGACGAGACCGAAGGCACGATCGGCGTCCGCATCGACAAGAACCGCAAGATCTACGCGACGACGTTCGTGCGCGCGCTGTCGCGCCCCGATCTCGGCCACGCGTGGGAGTCGGATGAAGCGATCCTGGCGCTGTTCGACAACAGCCCGCTGATCGCGAACTGCCTCGAAAAAGACAAGGACGTCAAGACCAAGGAAGACGCGCTCAAGGAAATCTACAAGAAGCTGCGCCCCGGCGAGCCCGAGAACGCCGAGAACGCGGAGAAGCTGCTCGAGTCGCTGTTCTTCGACGAGAAGCGCTACGATCTCGCCGGCGTCGGCCGCTACAAGCTGCTCGGCAAGCTCGAGGGCGCGCGCGATCCGAAGCTGCGCGAGTACACCGCGTCCGGGCTCAAAGCGCCCGCGATGACGAAGAAGGCGCTCACGCGCGAGGACATGATCGCGGTGCTGCGCCGGCTGATCAAGGTGCAGTCGCGCGAAGTCCACAAGGACGACATCGACCACCTCGGCAACCGCCGCATCCGCTCGGTCGGTGAGCTGCTGCAGAACCAGTTCCGTGTCGGCTTGCTGCGCCTCGAGCGCGTCGTGCGCGAGCGCATGACCGTTCAGGACATCGAGACCGTCACGCCGCAGGCGCTGATCAACATCCGCCCCGTGGTCGCGGCGATCAAAGAGTTCTTCGGCTCCTCGCAGCTCTCGCAGTTCATGGACCAGACCAACTCGCTCGCCGAGCTGACGCACAAGCGGCGTCTGTCGGCGCTCGGACCGGGCGGTCTGTCACGCGAGCGCGCCGGCTTCGAAGTCCGCGACGTCCACCACTCGCACTACGGCCGCATCTGCCCGATCGAGACGCCGGAAGGCCCGAACATCGGACTGATCGGTTCGCTGGCGACGTTCGCGCGCGTCAACCGCTACGGCTTCATCGAGACGCCGTACCGCGTCGTGAAGGACGGCATCGTCTCGAACGAGATCCGCTACTTCACGGCCGACCGCGAGGACGAGTACATCGTCGCGCAAGCCAACACGCTGCTCGACGAGAAGGGCAAGATCACGTCGTCGTCCGTCGTGGCGCGCTACGCCGAGGAGTACGTCGAGGAGCCGCCCGACAAGGTGCAGCTGATGGACGTGTCGCCGAAGCAGATCGTGTCGGTCGCGACGGCGCTCATCCCGTTCCTCGAGCACGACGACGCCAACCGCGCCCTGATGGGTGCGAACATGCAGCGCCAGGCCGTGCCGCTGCTCCGCCCGCAGGCGCCGATCATCGGCACCGGCATGGAGTACCGCGCGGCGAAGGACTCCGGCGGCTGCGTGCTCGCGCGCTCCAACGGCGACGTCACGGCGGCCGACGCGCACCACATCGTCGTCAAGCACGACGACGACGGGCTCGAGCACAGCTACGACCTGCTCAAGTTCACGCGGTCCAACGCCGGCACGTGCATCAACCAGCGCCCGATCGTCGCCGTCGGCGACAAGGTCGTGCGCGGTCAGATCCTCGCCGACGGCCCGTCGTCGGATGAGGGCGAGCTCGCGCTGGGACAGAATGTCATGGTCGCGTTCATGCCGTGGGAAGGCTACAACTACGAGGACGCGATCCTCATCTCTGAGCGCATGGTCAAGGACGACCGCTTCACCTCGATCCACATCGAAGAGTACGAGTGCGAAGCCCGCGACACGAAGCTCGGGCCCGAAGAGATCACGCGCGACATCCCCAACGTCGGCGAAGATTCCCTGAAGGATCTCGACGAGAACGGCATCGTGCGCATCGGCGCGGAAGTTCGTCCGGAAGACATCCTCGTCGGCAAGGTCACGCCCAAGGGCGAGACGGAGCTGACGGCGGAAGAGCGCCTGCTGCGCGCGATCTTCGGCGAGAAGTCGCGCGAAGTGCGCGACACCTCGCTCAAAGTTCCGCACGGCGAAAAGGGCAAGATCATCGACGTCAAGCGCTTCTCGCGCGAGAACGGCGACGAGCTCAGCCCCGGCGTCAACCACCTCGTGCGCGTCTACGTCGCGCAGAAGCGCAAGATTCTGCAAGGCGACAAGATGGCCGGCCGGCACGGCAACAAGGGCGTCATCGCCAAGGTGCTGCCGGAAGAAGACATGCCGTACATGGAAGACGGCACGCCGGTCGACATCGTGCTCAACCCGCTGGGCGTCCCGTCGCGCATGAACCTCGGGCAGATCATGGAGACCCATCTCGGATGGGCCGCCGCGATGCTGGGGTTCCACATCGCGACGCCGGTGTTCGACGGCGCGCACGCGGAAGACATCAGCGAGTGGCTGCAGGACGCGGGCTTGCCGTCGGACGGCAAGACTTGGCTGCGCGACGGGCGCACGGGCGACCGCTTCGGCCGCCCCATCACCGTCGGCTACATCTACATGCTCAAGCTCGCGCATCTCGTCGACGACAAGATCCACGCGCGCTCGACCGGTCCGTACTCGATGATCACCCAGCAGCCGCTGGGCGGAAAAGCGCAGTTCGGCGGCCAGCGCTTCGGCGAGATGGAAGTCTGGGCGCTCGAAGCCTACGGCGCCGCGTACACGCTCCAGGAGCTGCTCACGGTGAAGTCCGACGACGTCGTCGGGCGCGTGAAAACGTACGAGGCGATCGTCAAGGGCGAGAACGTGATGGAACCGGGTGTTCCCGAATCGTTCAAGGTGCTCATCAAGGAGCTCCAGTCGCTGGCGCTCGACGTCAAGGTGCTGACGGAACAGCGCGAAGAGGTCGAGATCCGCATCGCGGACGACGACATGGCGGAGCGCGCCCAAGAGATCGGTCTGCTGATGGGCGACGAAGATCCGCGCCTGTCGCAAACCGCGCTCGCGGAACGCGAAGCCGAACGCGACCGCCTCTCGCAGGCAGCCGCGGCGGCGCTCGGCACGCCGGTGGAAGCCGACGAGGAAGACGGCGAATCCGCTGAAGTCGCCGGCGCGGTTGTCGATGAGGAGCCCGAAGAAGAAGAGGAAGAGCTCGACGATTCGGCTCCGCTCGTCAGCGCCGCTCCGGCGCGCGGACGCGCACCCGATGACGACCTGCTTCCGACGAGCCCGCTGGGCGGACTGCGCGCGACGATGACGGACGACGGCGAGATCGTCGTCGACGAGATCGTCGACGAAGACGTCCCGGTCGCAACCGAGGAAGACGACGTCGACGAAGGCTACGTCCTCGAAGAAGAAGACGAAGAGCTGGCGGACGAGGCCGAAGAAGACGAAGGCCCGCTCGCACACTCGACGGACGACGATTACTAAGTCGTACTGCTGACGTCGACCCGAAAGGAGGGCCCGGATCTGACGATCCGGGCCTTCTTTTTATCGCGCCATTTGCGTGGTGGCGCGGCGGGGGAGCGACATTGCTGCGGCGGGGACGCGCCCCTGCGCGCATCGTGCGCTCCGGGGCGCTCGGTGCTCCGTCGCTCCCGGCCTTCCAGGCCTCCGCGACTTCGCAACGCCCCGCCGCAGCAACGTCGCTCCCCCGCCTCCGGCACGAGGATCGCCAATCAGCGAACGCAGGTCAGCGCCCGCGCTAGCGTGCGTGCGGCCTCGTTTAACGTACGACCAGGTCGTGCATTGCTGCGCGGGCTTCTCGGAGGGCGCGGCCGCTTAGCATGAGGGCTTTTGCGGAGATTTGGTATTCTGCCATCACCGCGTTTTGGCGTTCGCCCGTTTCGTGGACGTCGTCGGCGTGGCGGCGGATCTCGGCTACCGTGCGGGCGAGGTGCTGGTTTGCTTCGCCTTGCGCGCGTAGGCCGGCGGTGGTGTCGCGCATCAGGGTGTTCATGCGTTCGACCGAGCCGACGATCACCGATGAGCTTGCGGCTTGTTCCGATGCTGCGCGTGAAATCTGGTCGATCTCGCGGCTGCCTTCCGCGACTGCGGCGGCGATTGCCGCGATCGCTTCACCGGCGAGGTCTGCCGTGTTCAGGCCTTCGACTGCGCGCGACTCCGATGCGCGCGTCGATTCCACGACCTCGGCGATGCGCAGTCTGATGTCGGCGATCAGGGCGCCGATCTCGCCGGTCGAACGCGTTGCCCGTTCGGCCAGCTTGCGCACTTCGTCCGCCACGACGGCGAAGCCGCGGCCGTGGTCGCCTGCACGGGCCGCTTCGATTGCGGCGTTCAGGGCGAGAAGATTCGTTTGGTCGGCGATGCCTTCGATGACGTCGACGATCGCGCCGATCTGTTCCGATGCGTCGTTGAGTTCGCGCATTTGCTCGACCACCAGCCGGATGTCGCCGACGACGCCTTGCGTGGAGGCGATCAGGCGTTCCACCGAGGCTGCGGCGTCCGTTGCCTTGCGATGCGCGCTCGTGGAGCGTTCCGCCGCGTCGCGCGCTGCCGCGGCCACGTGGTCGGCGGCGACCGCGAACTCCGCGATCGCCGAGCTGACGGTTTCGACGTTCGTGCTCACGGTGGCCGCGTCGCCGGCGATCGCATCAACCGACACGACCATCTCTTCGACGGCTGCGCCCGCTTGGCCGACCGCGGCCGTGAGCGCGGACGTCGACTCGTGTGCCACGCTGATCTCCGTCACCACGACTTGATAGGGGCCGCGGGTGCGGCCGGCGTCCGCTTCGCGGCGCACTTCGGCCTCGTCCAGCTCGCCATAACACGCCGCGAAGGCTCCGATTGCCGCGCTCAGCGCACCCGGTGCGCGCGGGTCGCGGGCTGTTTCGCGTTCGAGCGCGTCGCATGCGTCGTCGACCGCGCCGCGCGTTTCGCGGCATCGGTCGCTCGTCACCATGAGATCTGCTGAAGCACTGCTCAGCTCGGCGAAGGCCGCTTCCTGGCGGGCGACGGCGCCTTCCACGTGCTGCGCCAAGTCGCGTACCGACGTGACTGCTCCGAGCAGCTCGCGGTTGCCCGCGGTTTGCTCGTCGAGGGAGAATGCGGCGCGCTGCATGAGCCCGTTCATCGCCTCGACGGACACGACGATCGCGGATGCGCCCGTGGCCTGCTCGCGTGCGGCGTTCGAGATGCGTGCGATCGCGGCGTTCGTGTCGCGTGCCGCGGTCGACACTTCCCCGATTGCGGCGCCCGCGGCGTCGGCCATGGCGAGCGCGTTTTGCGCGCGTCCGCCCGAGGCATGCGTCGAGCGGGCGACGTCCGATGTCTTCGTGCGGATCGCTGCGACCAGCCCTGCGATCTCGCGTGTCGCGGAGGCCGAGCCGTCGGCCAGCTTGCGGACTTCGTCCGCGACGACCGCGAAGCCGCGGCCGTGCTCGCCTGCGCGCGCTGCTTCGATGGCCGCGTTCAGCGCGAGGAGGTTCGTTTGGCCCGCGATTCCGTCGATCGCGTCCACGATCGGGCCGATGCGGTCCGAAGACTCGCCGAGCTGCTGCATCTTCGCGGCGATCGCTATGACGTCGTCCGCCATCGTGCGCGTCGAGCGCATCAGTCCCTCCGCTGCCAGCGCGCCGTCGTGCGCTTTCTGCTCCGCTTCCAGCGCGCGGCCCGATGCCTGCTGCGCGTTGGCCGCCACCTGGCTCACCGACGACGCCAGCTCGCCGACCGACGAGCTCACGGTGTCGACGTTGGCTGCCAGCTCGATGACGTTGGACGACAGCGAGTCGATCGCAACGATGCGTTCCTCCACCGCTGCGCCCGCGACGTGCACCGCTTGCGCGAGCTGGCCGATGGTCGCGCCGGCGTCGATGACGTGGCGCTGCACGTCCTTCATGCCTTCGCGCGATGCGCCGCCGGTCTCGTCGCGCTCGCGGGCGACGCTTTGGTACGTCCGGTACTTCGCCACGAGCCGCGCCGCGTCGGCGGCGACGAGCGCATCCACATCCACGTTCGCGCCCGCGGGTGCGTCCACGTCGGCCGCCATTGCTTCGGCCTGCGCAGGCGACTTCGGCGCCGGCACGCCCTTGCGAACCAGCGTCCGGCGAGCCGCGCGCCAGGCGACGGCAAGCGCCGGCGCCGCGATGAGCGCGGCGAACACCGTACCGATCAGAAGAGGGTGCGAATTGTCCAAGCGGCGTGGCCTCCGGAAAAGGGCCTTGTCGCTTGTAGCATCGTCCCGCGGCGTGCGGGCGCTTCGGCATGATGGCGATGTTCACGCAATCTTGACCGAGCGCCGGGAACCAATATACGGAAAAGGGCCGTGCGCACCCGTCGCACGACCCTTTCTCCGGCCCACACCCGATAGGGGCCACCCGGTTGCCCGTGGGGCCTACCCGCGAGCCTCTTTCCGCCCACCCGCGGCGGTTCGAGGCGCGTCGAGCATTGCGATCATCGCGTCCACCACTTCAGCGTCCCACTGCGTGCCGCGGCCTTCGCGAAGAATCTCCATCGCCTCGCGCTGCGCGATCGCGGGGCGGTAGGGCCGATTGCTGATCATCGCGTGGAAGGCATCCGCCACCGCGACGACGCGCGCTTCGAACGGAATCTGCTCGCCTTTGAGCCCGAAGGGGTAGCCTAGGCCGTCCCAGCGCTCGTGGTGCGCGCGGACGATCGGCGCGAACGGGGCGAGTGCCGGCAGCTCGGCGAGGATGTCGGCGCCGTACTCGGCGTGCTTCTGCATGACGGCCCACTCGTGCGCGTCCAGCGGACCCGCTTTGAAGAGGATCGCGTCCGGCGTCGCGATCTTGCCGATGTCGTGCAGCACGCCCGCCTTGACGACGACGTCGGTCGTGGTCGCGGAGAGGCCCATCGCCTCGGAGAGCCGCCGGCACCATGCGCCGGTCGCCTGCGAGTGCGCGCAGGTCGCTTCGTCGCGCGCCTTGAGCATCGCCAGGACGCCTTCGATCACGCCGTTCGTCGCGCGGTGCGGGTTGTCGAAGCGCGGGCCCGGCGCGAGCGGGAACGCTTCGAAGACGTTCGCCTTGACGATCTCGAGGAACACCAGCAGCGCGGAGAAGTCGAGGTCGAGCGGTTCGCCTTCACGTGCGACGATGTCGCAGCCCGTGGCGACCAGATCGTGGATGACGGGGAGGGCGTACGCGCCGTGCGCCATGCGCGCCCAGGAGACCACCGGGTCGGCTCCGGCCGCTTCGAGCGACTGCCCCAGCGCCGAGACCAGCGACCGGACCACGAGCGACGATGCCTGCCCCGAGGAGCGCGGCCCGAGGCGCTCCAGGACGGCATTCGCGACGTCGACCCGAGTCTCGATCAGTCTCCGCGCCAGCGCGGCTCGTCCGTCCATTGCTCAGTTCACCTGCGTCCAATCCTGGCTACGCGCCAGCCGGGATGTTCATGAACGCGACGGTTGCGATGGCCGCGGCGGTGAGAAGAGCAGTGATCACGTCGGGCTCCTTGGAGAGGTGGGGGACGACTCCACCCTATCAAGGAGCGCCGGAAGGCACACTCGTCCGAAAGGACGAGGGCGTTTCAGAGCTAGACGAGACCCTGCCGTCTGGCTGTCGCGACGGCCTCACCGCGACTCGCGCAGCCAAGCTTTCGCAGGATCGCCGAAACGTGCGTCCGGACGGTATTGACGGTGCGCTGCTGGTCGTCCGCAATGGCCTTGTTGCCGAGGCCCCGCGACATCGCGCGCAGGACATGCAGCTCGACCGGGGTTAGGACCTCTACGTCGTCGGCCTCCGCGGCTACCGTGAAGTGCCCGCCGACGAGAACCTCCGCAAAGCGGGCGATTCCAGCAATACCGGCCAAACGCATCTCACGCAACGCCGTTTCGAACTGTTCGGGAACGCGATTCAGCAATGCCGCGAGGAGTGCATCGAACGACTTGAGGTCTGCGGCTGAAGACCGGTTACTGCGCAGCGCCTTTTGTGCGAGCGCGTTGCGCTGAAGCAGGACGTTGGCGAGGATCGTATAGCGGTCGGCGAATCCCCGCAACCGTTCGAGGAGCGGACGCGTCCCGCCATCCTGTGCAACTGCGGCATCGTAGCGGGCGAGCGCTTCGAGCGACTCCTGGCGTGAGCCCAACTTCGCCAGAACGACTGCAAGTAACGCGTAGCGCAATCGGTTCTGAAACGGAGCAAGGTCGCGGTCACTGGCGCTGCTCAACGCAACATGTGCCTCGCGGAATTGGGCGTTCCACACATGGTGGAGCGCCTTCGCAAAAAGATATCCCGTCAGGCCGATGGGGCCGCGATACGTCAACCGCGAGAGTTCCTGATCAACCTCGATGACGCGCTCAGCGTTGCCGCGCTCGGCCTCGAGCTGCATCAACGTTCGCAGCCCATCGACGCGCATCTGCGGATCGCCGGCCTTTTCTGCGTTTGCCGCCACTTGCGCGGCATACCAGGCCGCCACCGGGATCCGGCCGGCAAACGCATGCAGCGCGGTCAGCGTGCTGAAGGAACGCGCCGCTAGACCGAACTGCCCGACGTCGATTGCAAGTCGACTCGCTTCGCGCGAGTAGTATTCCACCTTCGCGTCATCGGATGCATAGAAAGCAACAGTTGCGGCTCGTGCAAATGTTCTTGCTCGCAGGCTGTCGTCCGTGAATTCCGCGAGGTCGATGGCCTCCGCTATCATGCGTCCCGCTTCATCGTGGCGGCTGCGCGCGGCATAGATCATCCCGAGCATGCCGAGGGTGCTGGCCCGACCCGGAG
This sequence comes from Vulcanimicrobiota bacterium, assembly GCA_963723635.1. Lineage (GTDB taxonomy): Bacteria > Vulcanimicrobiota > Vulcanimicrobiia > Vulcanimicrobiales > Vulcanimicrobiaceae > Vulcanimicrobium. Next base: position 141,769 of record CAVRRP010000022.1, read on the forward strand.
TATCCAAGTCGTCACGATCTCGTAATTCTTCGAGAATAGGAATAGCGTCGCCGCGCCCTTGATGGTACAGCACGAGCGCGTACCGTGTCGCGACCGCGACGCGGAACGCGACGTCGCCGGTGACGCGCTCAAGCACCGCGGCGTACCAGCGTTCGGCTTGGTCCACGCGGCCGTGCGCGTCTTCGAGCGCGGCGCGCAGGGCGAGCACGTTCGGGTTCGCGCTGACCATCGCGCCCGGCAGCGAGCGCACCGCGCGCTCGACGATGTCGAAGCAGCCTTTGTCCAGCAGCGCGAAGTTGTACGCGGCCAGGACGCGTTCGACTTCGCGCGCGGCGCGGGCGTCGATGAAGCGCTCCAGCGCTTCGCCGAACATGCCCATCTTCTCGAGCAGCTGGCCCGCCGTCACTTGCGCGGCGCGCAGCGCTTCGTCGCCTTCAAGGCCCACTTGGCGCTGCACGAAATCGCGGAAGAGGTCATGCAGCTTGTAGACGCCCGCGTCGAGCACGCTGATGAACGCGACGCGCTCGCGCAGCGACTCGATGATCGACGCGGCGTCGTCGAAGCCCGCCGCGACGGCTAAGCGCGTTTCGAGGCGCGGCAGGAACGCCGCGGTGCGCAGGAAGCCCCGGATGCGGTCGTCCAGCGAGTGCCACACCTGCTCGGCCAGATAGCGGTAGACCATCTCGCGCGTGCCCGCGGAGACGGCGCGCAAGTCGCTCGCGCGCGTGGACGTGCGCAGCGCGAACGTCAGCGCCGCGGGCCAGCCGTCGATCAGGCCCAGAATCTGCTCGAGCTCGTCGTCGCGCACCGCGACGCGGGTCGCCCGCGCGCTCTGCTTCGCTTCGTCGATGGTGAAGCGCAGGTCGACGGCGTCGACGACGAGGTCGGACTCGCCGTACGCCAGCCACGATGCCACCGGCAGCTGCAGCGGGCTGCGCGAGGAGAACAGCCAGCGCGGGCCGTCGCGCGTGCGGTCGACGACCGAGCTGATGAAGCGCGAGATCTCCGGATCACCCTCGCCGTTGTGCAGGTCGTCGACGACGATCAGCGTGTCCAGCGTGCGAATGTGCGTCGCAACCCACGCCGCGAGGTCGCGGCCGGGGACGTCCGAGTCGCGCGCCCCGTCGAGCGCGGTCGCCAGGGAACGGCGCAGCGCGGGCACGACGCTTTCGAGCGCGTCCGCGAAACCGCGCACGAACGGCACGAGCGTCGACGCGTCGGGCGGGACGTCGTAGACCGCCGCCGACGGCACGCCGGCGATGAACTGGCGGATGGCGACGGATTTGCCGAATCCGGCCGGCGCGATGATCGTCGCGATCCGGTACTGGGCCGCGGTCGCGAGGCGGTCGAGCACGCGCGGACGGTCGATCGGACGGAAAACTCCGCCGAGATCGGGACGCCCATCGGCCCTGACGCTTCGGATCACTGCTTCGGACCCCTACTCCCCCTGCGGAGGGCACCCCTGGCGACCCAGCCCTTACCGCGCGGCGACGGCCAATGTTTGGCCGTAATAGAGTAATCGGCCGGGTACGAAGCGGCCATGACCGCGACGGAAAAGACCTGCGCGCACGACGCCTGCCGCTGCACCCGCCCGTATTCCAAACAGACGCAAGCAGCATCGACCGCACCGATCGATCCGGACGGCCGATTTTGCAGCCGGCGCTGCGAGGAGCAGAGTGCCGGCGCCGTGGGCGACGACGGCTGCGAATGCGGGCACCCGCAGTGCACGGCGAGCGCCGATGCCGGCATCCCGCCGATGCAGTGACGCCGTCGCCTGAGGTCCTCGTCTAGCCGCGTTCGCGGGCGATCAGGCGCAGGTAGCGGCGCGGCTCGAACGAGCTGTCGCCGTCGATGCGCCGGAACGCTTCCTCGCGGATCTCGCCCGCCAGATCGCGGCGCTGGCGCATCGCGGTCTCCAGCTCGCGAAACGCCCGCTCGAAGTCGTCGCCGTCCAGCGTGGCGATCTGCTTCTTGAGGCGGTCGATGTCGCCGTTGAGCCGCCCTTGCAGCTCGCGGCTCACGTCGCGCTCGACGTGCTGGATGCGGCCGAGCAGCGCGTTGAGCTCCTCGACGGTCGGCAGCCCGAACGCCGCGCGGGCCGGCTCGTGCGACGCCGCGGCCGGCGTGCGGACGGCGCGCGGCTTGCTGCCGGGCCGCGGGGCGTCAAAGCCGGGATAGACCCGGATGATCGACTTGATGCGCTGCGGTCCTTTGGGTGACTGCAACCCCTCCGCGATGCCGGCCATGATCAACCGTGACCGCAGCGCGGTATCGTTGATCACGCGCAGATGCTGCGGGTCGATACCCACCGGCCGCCGGTTGGCGCCGAAAAAATCTTCGTCGCGCGCCACGGGAAGACTCATCGCCTTCTCCCAGAGACTGGCGCGGGCACTCCTGGTTCCGTTCACAGGCCACCGGGTTACGTCACGGGTTACACGTGACCTGCGCGGTTCATTCACCGCCGCGCAGGCCGCGCTCGATCTCCATCTGCGTGATCAGCTGCTCGCCGCCCAGCATGCCGGTGTCGTCGGCCGCCACCACCGCCTCATCGTACTCGTCGCCCTTGCCGCCGTCGGTGGGTTCCGCGGCGTCGAGCGCAGCGTCGTCGGGGTCTTGCGTCTCACGATCGTCATTCATGCTCAACCTATTCCGCTTTCGGACCTGGGCGAAGCCCAGGGAGGGCTTGGGCGCTCGTCCAGAGCGCACAAGCCTGGGTACCATGAGCGTATGCCGAGCAAAGGGAAAGACGGCGAGTTCGCGCCGCTGCCGTCGACGCTGGAGCGTTCACCCAAGAAGGCGCAGGACACGTACGAGCAGACGCTCGAGAGCGCCGAGAAGACGTACGACGGTGACGAGGAGCGCGCGCACCGCGCGGCCTGGGCATCGGTCAAGCACTCGTTCGAAAAAGTCGGCGACCATTGGGAGCCCAAGGACCACCGCGGCCCGTCGGACCCGCGCGCCGCGCAGCACGGGCCGGACGCCGACGCGCCGTCCTACGGCGGCGTGGACGTCGAAGGCAAGACGAAGGACCAGCTGCTCGATGAAGCGCGCACGCTGGGCGCCCACGTGACGACGCACATGACCAAGGCGGAGGTCGCCGCCGAGATCGGAAAGGCAAACAAGCGCGCCGACCGCGAGGCGCGCGCCGGCCGATAGGGCAACTCCGCATTCGTCCGGAAACGGCCCGGATGCTCAATCGCCTCGCGCGGTTCGCTTTTGCGGCCGCGTTCGTTGTGGGTGCGGCCGCTCCGGCGGCCGCCGTCGCGCCGTTCAACTTCGACACGACGCCCGGCCGGTTGCCGAAGACGGTCGTGCCGACCGACTACCGCATCGCGCTGATGCCGGACGCCGCGAACAAGACGCTGCGCGGGACGGAAAGCGTGACGCTCGACGTGCGGCGCGCGACGAGCCAGATCGTCTTCAACACGCACGACATGACGATCTCGTCCGCGCGGCTCGACGGAAAACCCGTCGCGCGCACGGTGACGCAGAACGACAAACAGCTCACGACGCTGATGCTCGCGCGGCCGGCGGCGGCCGGTCGTCACGTGCTCGCGCTGGCGTATAGCGGCAAGATCGAGGACTCGCCGGACGGGTTGTTCGCGCAGGACTACCGCTCGCCGGACGGCCGCACGGGCCGCATGCTCTCGACGCAGTTCGAGTCGACGGACGCGCGCCGGATGTTCCCCGGCTGGGACGAGCCCGCGTTTCGCGCGACGTACCAGCTGACGGTGACGCTGCCGGCCGTGTGGACCGCCGTGTCGAACACGCCGGTCGCGACGCGCACCGTGCACGAGAACATGGCGACGACGGCGTTCCAGCGCACGCCGAAGATGCCGTCGTATCTGGTCGTGCTGTCGGCGGGCGATCTGGCGTCGATCTCCGGCGTCGGTTCGGACGGCGTGAAGCAGAGCATCTGGGCCGTCAAGGGCGACGAGCAAAACGGAAAATACGCGCTCGACAGCGCGGAGAAGATCTTGCCGTACTACGACGACTACTTCGGCGTGAAGTTTCCGCTGCCCAAGCTCGACCACATCGCGATCCCCGGCGGCTTCGGCGGCGCGATGGAAAACTGGGGCGGCATCACGTACAACGAGAACATCATCATCCTGCGGCCCAACGCAACGCTGGGCGCGAAGCAAACGAGCTTCAGCATCGTGGCGCACGAGATGGCGCACCAGTGGAACGGCGACTTGGTGACGATGGGCTGGTGGGACGACATCTGGCTCAACGAGAGCTTCGCGTCGTGGATGGCGGCGAAAGCGACCGCGAAATTCAACCCCGAGTGGAACTGGCAGCAGGGTGAGGACGCGTCCAAGCAGAGCGCGATGAACGCCGACGCGCGCTCGACCTCGCACGCGATCCAGCAGCACGTCACCGACGAGCTGCAGGCCGACGCGTCGTTCGATCCCGAGATCACGTACGACAAGGGCCAGGCGTTCCTGCGCATGCTCGAAGCGTATCTCGGCGAGGACACGTTCCGCACCGGTATCCGCCAGTACATCCAGACGCACAAGTTCTCGAACGCGACGACGGCCGATCTGTGGATCGCGCTCGGCGCCGCCAGCCACAAAGACGTCTCCGCGCTGGCGAAGGCGTGGACCGAGCAGCCCGGCTTCCCGCTCGTCTCCGTGACGGCGGCGTGCGACGCGTCGGGCAACCGCACGGTGACGCTCGCGCAGAAACGCTTTCTGCTCGACGGCACGACCGACGCCGCGAACACGCGCTGGAACGTTCCGGTCGCGCTCGCGAGCGGCAGCGCCGCGCCGGCGTACGTCATGCTGGCCGATGCGCAGCAGAGCGGGATCCCCGCCGGCCGCTGCAGCGAGCCGCTACGCGCGGACGCCGGCGGCGTCGGCTACTATCGTGTCGCGTACGACGCCGCGACGTTCGAGACGAACCGCGCCGCGTTCGCCTCGCTGCCGGACCCCGACAAGATCGCGATGCTCGGCGACCAGTGGAACCTCGTGCGCATCGGCGCCGCGCCGCTGCCGTCTTTCCTCGCGCTCGCGAATGCGATGGGCGACAACCGCAATACGCGCGCGTGGCAAGACATCGTCGGAGCGCTCGCGGAGCTGGAAAAAGACACGCGCAACACCGCGCAGCACGATGCGTTTGCCGCCTACGCGCGCAACATGGTGGCGCCGCTCGTCGCATCGCTGGGCTGGGATGCAAAGCCCGGCGAGACCGTCGCGACGGGCGAGCTGCGCCGTAGCGCGATCGCCGCGCTGGGCGCCTGGGGCGACCCCGCCGTGGTCGCCGAGGCGCGCACGCGTTTCGACCGCGCGCTCATCGACCCGGCGTCCTCGCCGCCGGAGATGCTCGCGGTCCTGACCGGCATCGTCGCCACCAACGCGGACGCGGCGACGTTCGACCGCCTGCACCAGCTCGCGCAAACGGCGAAGGACCCGGTGCTCGCGTCGCGCTACCGCGGTGCGCTGATGCACGTGCGCGATCCGCAGCTCGCCGCGCGCGCGCTCGACATCGCGCTGTCGAGCGAAGTACCGCCGCAGCAGGAGTCGGCGCGCGTCGGATACGTCGCGACGGCATCGGACTGGAACCCCAAGCTCGCGTGGTCGTTCTTCCAAGCGCACAGCGACGCGATCACCAAGCGCATGTCGCTGTTCGAGAAGATGCTCGGCCTGTCGACCGCCGTGCCGGCGATCTTCTGGGACGCCGCCACGCCCGACGAGCTCCAGACGTGGCTCAAAGCGCACCTCCCCGCTCAGGCCAGCGAGTACATCACCAAGGGCATGACCCGCGCCAAAACGGACGGCGCAATCCGCGAGCGCCTGCGCGAAGACGTCCGCACGTTCCTCGCCTCGAACGCCACCCCGAAGACGTAAACCCCCATGTCACCCTGAGCTTGTCGAAGGGTGCCCCCAATGTCACCCTGAGCTTGTCGAAGGGTGCGCCCCATGTCACCCTGAGCTTGTCGAAGGGCGCGCCACGATCGTGCCCTAGGCAGGGTTCCAGGCGGCGATAACGAACGTATGTTCGTTATCGCCGCCATGCCTCGTCAAACCGCCCTGTTCGCCTCCGCCGCCAGCCCAACGCGCTTGGTCGGCGACCACGGCGACGTTACCTACGTCCCGGAGTTCCTCGACCGTGCCTTGGCGGATGCCGTCGTGCGCGAGCTGCGCGCCGACACGCACTGGCGCGCCGACTCGCGGATGATGTACGGAAAGCGCGTCCTCGTGCCGCGCGAGACGGCCGGCCGCGGAGAGAAGATGCCGCAGCCGTGGACGCCCGCACTGGGACTCGTGCGCGAGATGGTCGAGCGCCACACGGGCACGACGTTCGACTACTGTTTCCTCAACCGCTATCGCGACGGCCAGGACGCCGTCGCCTGGCACGGCGACCGCGACGGCACGCGCGATGCGCGCCTGATCGTCGCATCGCTGTCGCTGGGCGCCACGCGCCAGTTCCAATTGCGCCCGAAGAAGAACAGCGGCCTGCGCCACGATCCGATCACGATCGACGTCGCGCACGGCGACCTCGTCGTGATGGCGGGCGACACCCAACTGTACTGGGAGCACCGCGTCCCACGCGACCCCCGCCTCACGGGCGAACGCCTGAACGTGACGTTCCGACAGCACCGCGCGCGCGACTGACGCTACACCACCGACAACTCCGTCGTGAACTGCGCTTCTTCGGTCGAGCCGGTCAGGGCCGTCGTGGATGACGTGCCGCCGCCGACGATTTTTGCGACCTCGTCGAAGTACCCGGTGCCGACTTCGCGCTGGTGGCGTGTTGCCGTGTAGCCGCGTGGTTCGCTGCCGAACTCGCGCTGCTGGAACTCGGCGTAGGCGGACATGCCGCGCTCCGCGTAGTCCGCGGCAAGCTCGAACATCGAGTGGTTGAGCGCGTGCCAGCCGGCCAGCGTGATGAACTGGAAGCGGTAGCCGTACTCGAACAGCTTCGCGCGGAACTGCGCGATCGTGGCGTCGTCGATCTTGCGCTTCCAGTTGAAGGACGGCGAGCAGTTGTACGCAAGCATCTTGCCCGGGAACTGCGCGTGGATGCCCTTGGCGAACGCTTCGGCTTCTTCGAGCGACGGATGCGACGTCTCGCACCAGATCAGGTCGCAGTACGGCGCGTACGCGAGCCCGCGCGCGATCGCCTGATCGATGCCGGGCTTCACGCGGAAGAACCCTTCGGGCGTGCGTTCGCCGGTGAGGAACGGTTTGTCGCGGTCGTCGACATCGCTGAGCAGCAGGTTCGCCGCGTCGGCGTCGGTGCGCGCGATCAGCACGGTCGGCACGTCGCACACGTCCATCGCCAGCCGTGCCGCGATGAGGTTGCGAATCGCCTGCGATGTCGGGATGAGCACCTTGCCGCCGAGGTGGCCGCATTTCTTCTCCGACGCGAGCTGGTCTTCGAGGTGCACGCCCGCCGCGCCGGCGGCGATCATCGACTTCGCGAGCTCGAACACGTTCAGCGGACCGCCGAACCCGGCTTCCATGTCGGCGACGATCGGCGCGAACCAGTCCTTCTCACCGCCGCGGCCTTCCACGACGTCGATCTGGTCGGCCCGCTGGAACGCGTTGTTGATGCGCTCGACGACTTTCGGCACCGAGTCGTACGGATACAGCGACTGATCGGGATAGATCTGGCCCGCGGTGTTCGCGTCGGCCGCAACCTGCCAGCCCGACAGGTAGATCGCCTTCAGTCCGGCCTTCACGGCTTGCACGGCTTGACCGCCCGTCATGCACCCGAGCGCGGCGACGGGCTCGTTCTGGGCGAGCAGCGTGCGTAGCCGTTCGGCGCCGCGGCGCGCGAGCGTGTGCTCGATGCGCACGCTGCCCCGCAGCCGCGCAACGTCCTCGTTCGTATACGGCCGGCCGACCTCGGGCGCGAGCGGCGTTTTGCCGTTCGGGTGTCCGTTGCCGTTCGTGTGTCCGTTGGTCGGGAACGCGGGGAACTGCGGCACGAGGCCCTCCTGAAAACGACGGTATGGTGGCCGCAGTATAGCCGTCCGGCGCGGTGCGCGTCCGCTCTCGTGCACGAACGGCACCCGAACGGACGTGAAGCGCAGGTTTTCCGACGCAAGCTGAGCCAATCTCGCGTCCCGAGGAGATTCCGCCGCATGTACGTCCCGCCGCACTTTCGCATCGACGATCCCGCGATGCTCGCCTCGTTCATGCGGCGCAACGCGTTTGCGACGCTGGTCAGCGTCCAGGACGGAGCGCCGTTTGCGACGCACCTGCCGCTGCTCGTGGACGGCGAGGGTGAGACCTTGCGGCTGATCGGGCACATGGCGCGCGCGAACCCGCAGTGGCGCGGCTTCGCCGATCAGGACGTACTCGCGATCTTCGCCGGCCCGCACGCGTACGTCTCGCCGTCGTGGTACGCCAACCCCAAGAGCGTGCCGACGTGGAACTACGCCACCGTGCACGTCTACGGCCGTGCAAGCGCGATCGACGACCGCGCGCAGGTCTACGACGTGCTGCAGCGCCTCACCGAGCGCGAAGAGCGCACCGCGGCGGCGCCGTGGCGGATCGAAAGCCTGCCCGACGACTACGTCGCGAACATGATGGAAGGGATCGTCGCCTTCACGATCGTGCCGTCGCGCGTCGAAGGCAAGTACAAGCTGTCGCAAAACCGGCCTCGCGAGGATCGCGAAAGGGTCACGCGCGAGCTCGCGGGGTCGCCGAGCGACGCGGCCCGCGAGGCAGCCGCGCTGATGCAGGCGTTGCAAGCATAGCGCCGCGCTGTCCGCTACGGAACAGGCCCTTCGTCGAGCTCGACCATCCGCTCGACGTTCGTGTGCGCGCGAGCTACGCGGCGTACGTCCGCCAGCGTGACGGCGCCGTAGCGCGCGGCGATCGTCGCGAGGTCGTCCACCGGCCTTCGGTCGCGCGCCGCGGCAGCGAGGCGGCCTAGGAGCGTATCCGGGTCCGACTCCGCGCGCAGCGCTTTCGCGAGCAGCTTGTGACGGGCGCGCTCGACTTCGTCCGTCGTGACCGGGCGCGTTCGAATTGCTGCGAGCACGTTGCGCACCGCGGCGCGCGCGGCTCGAAAGCGGCGGCGCGGCGCGTCGAACATCACGAAGAACAGGCCGTCGTCCGTGTCGTAAAACGTGCCTACCACATAGACGAGGCCGCGGCGCCGGCGCACGTCCGCGGCCAGCCGGCTGTCCATGTCGCCGTCGCCGCCGAGGATCTCGTTGCAGATCGTCATCGCGGGCCGGTCGGGGTCGTCGCCGCGCGGGGCGCTCTGTACGAGCATCGTGCGCACGTCGGAGGTTCCGACGCGTACGATCATGCGGCTCCGGATGCGTCGAAGCGTCTTCATCACAGAAGGCTCGGGCGAGGGCGAGGGCGAGGGCGACGGTTTGTTCCGCCCAGCGACGTGCCAGCCGCCGAAGAGCGCGGCGGTTTGGGCGCGGACCGCGAGGGAATCGACGTCTCCCACGATCGCAATCCACGCATGTTCCGGACGCGGCATGCGCAGCGGCGCCACGGCCGGTCGTCGCCGGGACGCCGGCCGCCAAGCTTGCGCAACGAAGCCAAGCATGGTCGGCAGCTCGCGTGTGAAGCCGTGCATGCTCATCTCCGCATCAGCGTTGAACACGATCGCGTGGCGTTCGGCCACTCGGACGGTCGCAGCGCGCTCAGCGATGCGGGCACCTTGCTCCGGTTCGTCGAGGCCGGCGCGCACATACACCGTGCCGTTTCCGTGCCGCGGCTCGACGAATACGCGCATGCCGTTCGGAAGCGCGAACGTATCGACGGCAGTGTCTTCGGCGGCATGGAAGTCCCGCGGCGCGACGCGCGTCCACGGCGGTTCCACGACCACGTCGTCGTTCGGCGCGGCCGCGATATGCTCGAGCCGCTCGCGCGACGCGCTCGCGACGCTTTCCGCCGCAAACTTGCCTTCGGTCGCGAGTCCCACCCCGACGGGTTGACCCCATCGCCGTAGCACGGCGATGACGGCGGCGTCCGAGACGCGCGCGTTCGCCGCCTCACCGGCTCGCGGATCTTGGTGCAAGAGCGCGATGGTTCCGCCGAAGTAGTCGGCTTCGCTTCGCAGCGAGTCGCGGGCGAACGCGTCGGCCGCCTGATCCGCCTGGCGCGCATACGCGATCTCGGCGGCCGGCGGCGGATGCGCGGCAAGCCGCCGCAGCGCCAGACGAATCGCACGAACGGCAGTTTGCGGCGTTTCCCATGGCGCCGGGTGGCAGATCAGGTGATACAGCCCGCCGTCGATGGTGCGGTCGTCGTTCACGTCGAACGACCAGCACGGACCGTCCTCGACGAGAGGTTTGCGCAGAGCGGCGTGCTCCGGGCCGAGCAGTTCTGCTGCAACCTCTTCGGCGGACGATTCGCGCACCGCCTCGCCATGCGTCGCGAGCGCAACGTCGACCACGTCTTCGTCGAACGGGCCGAGCCGCACGGTGAACCCCCGCGCGCGCGGCGTCGTTGCATGCGGGTGCGCGAGGCGCGCGTGCCCGTGCAACGGGCCGAACAGCGCCCGTGCGAGCCGCACGACCGTATCGGGGACAACGTCTCCCGTGACGGCGAGCGTCGCGTTGTCCGGCTGATACGCGGCTTGATACGCGTGGCGCAAGTCGGCAGCGGTCGTGCGCAAGAGATCGCGTTCGATGCCCAGCTCGTCGTGCGCGAACGGCGTGCCGGCGTAGGCCGCGCGCCGCACGGCACTTTGCAAGGCACCGCCGGCCTTGGACTCGGCGCGACTCAGCTCCGCCAGAACGGCGCCGCGTTCGAGCTGCCAGATGCGTGGCGACAGCGTGAGCCCGTGCATGCGGTCCGCCTCCACGTGCAGCGCGACCGCCAGTTCGTCGACGGGCACCGTCTGGTAATAATGCGTGGACTCGAAGTCCGTCTCCGCATTCGCATCGATGCCGAGGCGGGCGAATGCGACGTCGAGCCCGGCGCCGGAAAGGGCGCGCGTGCCGCGGAACATCATGTGCTCGAGCGCGTGCGCCAACCCCTGATGGCCGGGTGGGTCATCCGCACTGCCGAAGCGGTACCACATCGCGACGTTGGCGAGCGGCGCTGCGTGGTTTTCGATCACGACCACGCGCAGCCCGTTGGCGAGCACCGTCTGTGTCACGTGCGGTTCCGAGCTGCCGGACGGCGCGGCAGAGCCGCGCGAAAAGAGCAGCAGCGTGGCCGCGAGCAGCGACATGGCGAGGCGCATCGTCAGCGCGTCAGCGTCAGCGTCGAGCGCGTGGCCGCGCGGACGGCGTCGTCGGAGAACGGCAGCGTCGTGCGGCCGAACCGCTCCCAGTTCGCGTTTTGGTCCGCGTAGTGCGGTGAGCCTGGTTCGCCGGATTCGCCCGCGGCGATGTCGATCGTGCCGTGGTCCCAGTCGCCGGCGATCCACACCGCGCGGAACGACTGCGCGTGGCTGTTCCACTGCACGAACGGCGCGAAGCTGCCGCCGCGGCCCGGCATTATCGGACCGTTCCAGAACGTGAACCCGAACGGCGCGAGCGCGTGCTTGAGCGGCTGCGCGGCATACGTCCCGAACGGCAGGATCTCCGGCCCGAGCGCGGTTTGCACGCGGTGCAGCGACGCGACCACGAATGCATCGTAGTCGTCGTTGGGCACCCAGCCGCGCGGGCGTTCGCGCAACGCGCGCAGGACGATCTCGAACCCGGGGCCTGTCGACGGATATGCCTGCGCGAGCTCGCTCGGCAGATGCCCGGCGGCGATCGCGCCGAGCATGTCGCGCCGTATCGCGACCACCGCTGTCGCGCCGCGGGACTCGGGGACCAGCGTGCCGTCGAACGAGCGCAGCGCGGCGACCAAAGACGCCAGCGACGAATCGCGGTCGGCATGGGTTCTCGCCGCAGCAGCGAGCAGGATGGTTGCAAACTCTCGCTCGGCCGGCGACGACGCGTCGAGCTGCACGCGTGCGAGCGCTTCGGGCGAAAGTTTGCCGCGCTCGTCGGCCGCGGCCGCAAGGGTCCGTTCGATCTCGAACGCGCGGTACGGCGGCGGCCACCACGGCGCGAGCCGCTGCGCGCTCCCGCCGTTCGACCGGTTGTTGCTGCTGACGATGAGCGCGGAGCGCGACGGATCGAGGTGCGGCGCGTTCGCGTATGCGAGATATGCCGGCTCGGGCGCGTCACCGTCGCTCGCATAGCGGCCCCACGTTGCGTCGAGCGGCACTTGGCCCGCAAAGTGGTACGCGACGCGTCCGGTATCGTCGGCCACCATCACGTTGAGCGCCGGCTCCGGCAGATCGCGCATGGCCGCGACGCCGTCGTTCGCCGTGCGTGCGCGCATCAGTTTCGCGAACGGCGCAAGCGGTGATACGGGGTTGCGGCGCATGCGCCAGTCCATCAGGTAACGATAGTGCGGGTGCGGGCCGCCGGTGATCGCGACACCGCGTCCGGTCTCCTCGATGTCGGCATCGACGTCCGCACCGAAGCGCACGCCGATGCGTTCGTGGCGATGGTGCAGCGGAATCCATCGTCCGTTTTCCTGAACGACGCCGGCGTTTGCGGGTTCTTTGACGACGCGCATGGCGGCCGTCTCGCCGGCTGTCACGCCCCACGCGACGTGCTCGTTGTGCCCGAGCGTCACGCCGGGCGTGCCGGCAAGCGCGGCGCCGCCGATGTGCAATCCGGGCGCGCTCGCTTCGACGGCCCACCAGATCCCCGGAATACCGATGTCGAGATGCGGATCGTTCGCGAGCACGGCTTTCCCGACGGTCGTCCGGTCCGCACCGGCGACCCACGCGTTGCTTCCGACCGGCGGCCGCTCATCCGCCGCCGCAACCGTGCGCCACGCAAGCGTGCCATGCAGCGCCGGCAACTTCGCGATTGCGCCGGCGGGGCGGCCGTTCGTCGGAACGTCGTATTTCGGATCGGTGAGCGGATACAGCGCTTCCATCCCGGCGTCGCCGACGACGTTGCGGACCGCGTCGCGAATGACGACGTCGTCCGGTTTGTCGTCGAGGTCGAGCACGGTCGCGAATCCGACCGCGAGCGCGTCCTCGGGCTTCCACCGCTCGAAGCTCGCGAACAAGGCAATGTACTCAGGCGGCGTCGGCTGCTGCGCCGCTGCGGCGTTGATGCCGTCGGCAAAGGCGATCAGCATCGCGCGCTCGTCCGCACTCGAGCGATCGAAGACCCGCCTCGCCAGCTCGCGAATCCCGTACCGCCGCATCCGCCGGTCGACCCGCACGAGATTCGAACCGAGCACCTCGGCGAGCCGCCCGTCAACGTAGCGCCGCGTGATGTCCATCTGAAACAGCCGGTCGCTCGCCATCGCGAAGCCCTCGGCGACGAACAAGTCGTGCACGGACCCCGCCCGGATGTGCGGCACCCCCCGCTGATCGCGAGCGATAGTCACCGGCCCGTCGACGGGCACGCCGTGCTGGGTGCCGTCGACCCGCGCCACCCCGGCATGCGTTCCGACGGCGACCCGAACCGCGTAAACCGCGACCAGCAATACCACCAAGCCTACCAGCGCCCCGACTATGAGCAAGCCCCGGCGAACCCATCGACCAAGCATTGGCCCCGGGTTCCCCGCCCCGCCACCGCGGCTCCCCTTTCGGCCGCACTTCGCGAGGGGGAGCCGGTCCAGCGGCCCCCGAGGCGAGCCGGCCTCGTGACAAACGCGCCGCAGTATGATAGACTACCTGCCTATGCCCTTCGGCCGATAACGCGGACCCAAGGAACGTCGGACCGGACGTCTCCTGGGTCTTTTCGCCTTTTCAAGCGATGACCCAGTCACTCCGGCTTTACGACGTCACCTCGGCCGCCTCTGTCTTGCCGACGCGCTGAGCAAAGGAATCAATTGAACCTCCTAGACGTCAACAACTTCGACGCGATGCGCATCGGCCTCGCGTCGCCGGAACAGATTCGTGCGTGGTCGTTCGGCGAAGTCAAAAAGCCGGAGACGATCAACTACCGAACGCTCAAGCCTGAACGCGATGGTCTTTTCTGCGAGAAGATCTTCGGGCCGACCAAAGACTGGGAATGCCACTGCGGCAAGTACAAGCGCATCCGCTTCAAGGGGATGATCTGCGACCGCTGCGGCGTCGAGATCACGCGCGCCAAAGTGCGCCGTGAGCGCATGGGCCACATCGAGCTCGCTACGCCCGTCACGCACATTTGGTATTTTAAAGGCGTGCCGTCGCGCATCGGCATCCTGCTCGACATGTCGCCGCGCCAGCTCGAGAAAGTGATCTACTTCGCGGCGTACGTCGTCACCGATCCCGGTGACACGACGCTCACCAAGCGCGAGATCCTCACCGAGCAGAAGTACCGCGAGAGCCGCGAGAAGTACGGCACGCGCTTCAAGTCCGGCATGGGCGCGGAAGCGATCCGCGAGCTGCTGCGCGACCTGAACCTGCGCAAGCTCCAAGAAGACCTGCGCCGCGAGTTCAAAGAGACGTCGGGCCAGAAGCGCATCAAAGCGATCAAGCGCCTCGAAGTCGTCGAAGCGTTCCTCGCGTCGGGCAACAAGCCGGAGTGGATGATCCTGTCCGCCGTGCCCGTGATCGCGCCCGAACTGCGCCCGATGGTGCAGCTCGACGGCGGCCGCTTCGCGACGTCGGATCTCAACGATCTCTACCGCCGCGTGATCAACCGCAACAACCGCCTCAAGCGGCTGTTGGAATTGAGCGCGCCCGAGATCATCATCAAGAACGAAAAGCGCATGCTGCAAGAAGCAGTCGATGCGCTGATCGACAACGGCCGCCGCGGACGCCCCGTGACCGGGCCCAATAACCGGCCGTTAAAATCGCTCTCGGACATCCTCAAGGGCAAGCAGGGACGCTTCCGCCAGAATCTTCTCGGCAAGCGCGTCGACTACTCGGGCCGTTCGGTCATCGTCGTCGGGCCGAACCTCAAGCTGCACCAGTGCGGCTTGCCGAAAGAAATGGCGCTCGAGCTCTTCAAGCCGTTCGTGATGAAGAAGCTCGTCGACCGCGGCCAAGCGCACAACATCAAGAGCGCAAAGCGCATGGTGGAACGGGTGCGTCCGGAAGTGTGGGACGTCCTCGACGAAGTGATTCGCGAGCACCCCGTGCTGCTCAACCGCGCACCGACGCTGCATCGTCTGGGCATTCAGGCGTTCGAGCCCGTGCTGGTGGAAGGCAAAGCCATCCATCTGCATCCGCTGGTCTGCACGCCGTACAACGCCGACTTCGACGGCGACCAGATGGCCGTGCATCTGCCGCTGAGCGCCGGCGCGCAAGCGGAAGCGCGCATCCTGATGCTGTCGTCGAACAACATCCTGCAGCCGTCGTTCGGGAACCCGGTGTCGATCCCGACCCAGGACATGGTGCTGGGTCTGTACTGGCTCACGTTCCAGCCGGACGAGTACAAAGGCCCCGCGAAGGCGGCGCTCTCCGATGACGCGCTGCACGCGTCGCCGGTGCTGCGCGACGGCAAGGGCCGTCCGAACAAGCCCGACGGCTCGCCGAACTACATGGCGTTCAAGGACGGCACGGAAGCGGTCACGGCGTTCAACCACGACCTGATCGGTCTGCACGAGTGGATCGAAGTGCGCATCAAGGGCACGCGCGTGAAGACCACGGTCGGGCGCATCGTGCTCAACGAAGCGTTCCCGGCGGAGTGGGACTACCCGTACCTCAACGCGACGCTCGACAAGAACGCGCTGAAGAAGCTCATCACGCAGTGCTACCGCAAGTACGGCAACGCCGCCACAGCGGAGTTCCTCGACGCGGTCAAGGCGCTGGGCTTCCGGTACGCGACGCAGTCGGGTACGACGGTGTCGATCAGCGACATCATCGTGCCGCAGGCGAAGCACGAGCTGCTCGACAAGGCGCAGGCCTCGGTCGACGAGCTGCACTCGCTGTTCAACGACGGCTTCATCTCCGACGACGAGCGCTACAACAAGACGATCGAGATCTGGTCGAAGGCCGGCGAGGACGTCACGGGCGCGATGCAGGCCGCACAGAACCCGCTCAACCCGGTGTTCATGATGGCGACCTCCGGCGCGCGCGGTTCGATCGCGCAGGTCAAGCAGCTGGGCGGTATGCGCGGACTGATGTCCGACCCGTCGGGCCGCATTCTGGAAATCCCGGTCAAGGCGTCCCTCAAAGAGGGCCTCACGGTTCTCGAGTACTTCATCTCGACGCACGGCGCGCGCAAGGGTCTCGCCGACACCGCGCTGCGCACGGCCGACTCGGGCTACCTCACGCGGCGTCTCGTCGACGTCGCGCAGGACGTGATCATCCGCGAGGAAGACTGCGGCACGCCCAACGGCATCCTCGTCTCCGACATCCAAGTCGGCAAAGAGACGATCGAGCCGATCTACGATCGCATCATCGGCCGCCGCGCGGCCGAGGACATCAAGCAGCCGGAACATCCGCGTGCGGAGAAGCTGGTCAAGCGCGATGAAGAGATCGACGAGGAGAAAGCCAAGGCGATCCTCGCGGCCGGCGTCAAGACGGTCAAGATCCGTTCGGTGCTCGCGTGCCAAGCGAAATACGGCGTGTGCGCCATGTGCTACGGCCGCAATCTCGCGACCGGCCTGAAAGTCGACATCGGCGAAGCGGTCGGCATCATCGCCGCACAGTCGATCGGTGAACCGGGCACGCAGCTGACGCTGCGCACGTTCCACACCGGCGGCGTCGCGCAGGAAGACATCATCACCGGTCTTCCGCGTGTCGAGGAAATCTTCGAAGCGCGCAAGCCCAAGGGCGAAGCGCCTGTCGTCGAAGTCGCCGGCACGATCAAGTTCGGTGAGGAGAAGGGCAAGCGCGTCGTCTTCGTGACGGACGCCGAAGGCGAAGACCACGAAGTCGACGTCCCGGCGAACACGCACCTCAACGTGGTCGAAGGGCAAGAAGTCAAAGCCGGTCAGCCGGTGACGGAAGGCTCGCTCAACCCGCACGACATCCTGCGGATCAACGGCGAGACCGCGCTGCAGAACTACCTCGTGCAGGAAGTGCAGAAGGTCTACCGCTCGCAGGGCGTCGACATCAACGACAAGCACATCGAAGTGATCGTTCGCTCGATGCTGCGCAAGGTCAAGATTGTCGACGGCGGCGACACGCGCATGCTCCCGGGCCAGCTCATCGAAGCCTCGGTGTTCGCGGAAGAGAACGAGAAGATCAAGGCCGACGGCGGCAAGTTCGCGGAGGGCACTCCGGTGCTGCTCGGCGTGACGAAGGCCTCGCTCGCGACCGAATCGTTCTTGTCGGCGGCGTCGTTCCAGGAGACCACGCGCGTCCTCACCGACGCCGCGATCAAAGGCAAGCACGACCCGCTGCTGGGCCTCAAGGAAAACGTCATCATCGGCAAGCTCATCCCGGCGGGTACGGGCATGTCGCGGTACCGCAATCTCTCGATCCAGCCGGAAGGCCAGGATCTGGACGACGAGGGCCGCCCGAAGAACGTGTTCCTCGACTTCAACCCCAACGGCGGCGACGACGGCCTGTCAGCGTACAGCGACGTCGTAGCACCGAACGGTCAGGAGATGAACCCGAAGGTGCTCGGCCCGTACGAACGCCAGCGCATGGCGGACAACGCGGTCCAGTACGAAGGCGAGTACGACACGGAAGCGGCCCCGGTGGGCGCGCCCGGCGTACGCACACAGTACAAGCCGAAGGGCATCAACCCGGAAGACTTGTAGACCGCGCCAGTGTCACCCTGAGCTTGTGGAAGGGTGCGCCACGATCGCAAGACCGTCGGAAAAGGAGAGGCCGGGCTAACGCCCGGCCTTTTCGTTTGAATCCTGCAGCCAAACGAATCCGCAGCCAGCTGAGGCGTACAGTCGGGGGACTCGATAGCCGAAGCCTATTGGGATGGCGTACGACCGGATTCGGCCCGTCCGCGGCGTTCTTGTGAGCGCGGCGGTTTTTGCATTGTCCAGCTGCGGCGGGGGAGGCGGCAGTACCGGCGCGCCCGCGTTCGTCCCGGGCGGTGCGCCTACGCCGACGCCCGTGCCGACGGCAACGCCGCCGGCGGTGTCGAGCTCGGCAGGCACGGTATCGCAGAGCGGCCCCACCACGGTGTCGCTGCCGCCGGCCGCAGGCGGGGTCTCGGGCACCGTCGTCCTCACGGCGGCGAGCACGACCGCGACGGTCGCCCTGACGCTCTCGGCAACACCGCCCGCGGGAGCGCCGTCGCTGCAAAGCAACCGCCGCCTGACGCAAGCCATCGGCGCGCCCGCAACCGGTCTGGCCTACCTCACCGCGCAAGCGTCGGCCGACATCAGCTTCAACTCGACGTTCGGCACGAACATCAGCGTTCCGGGCCCGGTGACCGGCGCGGAATACCTCGTGATGTACGACCCGGCCAATGCGCGCGCCGGCTGGGTCCTCGTCAGCGTCCCCGGCACGGCGAGCGCCGGGATCGCGCCCGGGTTCGGCAACATCGCGCTGACGTTCGCAAAGGGCGCGACGTACGATCTCGCGCTGATCTCGACGCAGTCCACGCTCACGCTGCCACTGCCGTCACCGACGCCGTCGACGATCCCGTCGCCGACCGCAACCCCGGCGGCGACAGCGACCCCCACGGACACGCCCTCACCGTCACCGTCACCGACGCCAACAGCAACACCAGCGCCGACCCCGGCACCGACGCCTCTACCGACGGCTACGCCGATACCGACGCCCACGCCGACGCCGACGCCCACACCCGCGCCGACGCCGGGCGCTGTCGTGGCGAACATCCCATCGCTGCAGTTCCTCGGCGTCGGTACGACGTTCGCTCAGACGATCATCGTGACGCAAGCCAACTACGACGGCCTGTTCGCACTGGGCGGCACGTCGTGCAACGGTCTCACGGCGGTCGATACCACGGTTTCCCTGCAGAACTTCACGATCACACCGCTCGCGGCCGGCACGTGTTCGTACACGCTGACCGGCGGAGGCGGTGTCCAAATCGCGCTGCCGGTGACGGTCACGACGCTCACGATCGGCGGACACTGATGCGCGCGAAGGCAACGGCGACGATCGGAGCATTGCTGCTCGCCGGATGCGGCGCCGGCGCATCGTCAGTCCCGGCGCGGCAATCCGCCGGCGCGAAGCAGGTGCCGGTCGCCATCGCCATCACCGTGCCGAGCGCGACCTCGAGTGCCCACAAGCGCCGGCCGGCATATGTCTCCTGGGCCACGCAGTCGGCCGTGGTCAACGTGACACCGGCCGGCATGCCGACGACACGGTCCGTGGTTCCATGCGTCGGGTCGCAGTGCGTCGGCACCGTTTCGGCCACGATCGGCCTCGACACGTTCGCGATAACGCTCAACGACAAACTCGACGGCACCGGCAACACGCTGTCGACGGGTCAGACGACGGCGACGGTTGTCGAAGGGCAAGCAAACGCGGTATCCGTGACGTTCAACGGCGTGATCGCATCGCTGCAGGTTTCGTTCGATCAGGCCTATCCGCCGGTCAATACGCCGGCGACGATCCCACTGGTGGTGAAGGCATTCGACGCAGCCGGCAAGATCATCGTCGGTCCGGGGGTGTACGACAATCCGATCGTGCTTCGCAACTCCGATGCGTCGGGCGCAACGTCGCTGTCGGCCACCACGATCGCGGTCGTCGAACGATCCCCCGCTTACGATCGCTTACAACGGTGCGTGGATCGGCGGCGAAACGGCGTCGGCGATCATCACCGCAAGCGTTCCGGCGAATGCGGCTGTGCCCAGCGCGAAAGGCGAGCTCGTGCCGACGCCGCAAGTCGTGGAGTTCGCGATCCCCACGAACGGCTCGCATCCGCGCGATATCACGAGCGGCCCCGATGGTGCGCTCTGGTTCACGGAGGGCACCGCGCTCAAGGTCGGACGGATGACGCTTGGCGGCGTGTTTTCGGAATATCCGGTTCCGGGCCAGTATCCGGCACCGTGGGCGATCGCATCCGGCGCCGATGGGAATCTGTATTTCAGCGACATCGGGTCTTTCGACGAAGCGTTCGACCAGATCACCACGGGCGGCACCGTGACGCGCACCTCGATCAAGACGCAATATCAGACGCACCCGTTGTACTCGATCGTGCTCGGGCCGGATCACAACCTGTGGGCCCCGGATGCGTATGGCAACGTGATCGCCAAATTCACGCCGTCCGGCGTGGAAACGACGTTCCCGATCCCGACGCGCATCGCAGCAGCGCAAGGGATCACCGCCGGCCCCGACGGTGCGCTCTGGTTCACCGAGTACAACGGCGGCAACATCGGCCGGATCACGACGGCGGGCGTCATCACCGAATATCCCGTCACGCCGCCTCCCGGGCAATTCGTAAGCGAGCCGCTCGGGATAACGAGCGGATCGGACGGCGCGCTCTGGTTCATCGACGCCGGCGGCAAGGCGATCGGTCGAATCACGACGACCGGCGCGATCACCGAGTTCCCGCAAACGTTCGGCGGCAACGCGAACGGCATGGCCATCGTCGCCGGTCCCGACGGTGCAATCTATTTCGGAACGGGCTCCGCCACGCTCGGGCGTATCACCGCGAAGGGCACGGTGCAAACGTTCCCGATTGCGAGGTTCGTGCGAACCGCCAGCGAGTTCAGCAAACTGACGATCGGCCCCGACGGCAGCATCTGGTACGCGGACGCAACCGGAAACTCGATCGGCAAGATCGTCTTCTAGGCGGTCGGCACCTCGGCGCCGCGCGATGGCGCGAACAGCGCCTCGAACTCTTCGGCGGGCATCGGCCGCCCGTAATGATAGCCCTGCAGCCGGTCGCAGCCGAGGTCGGCCATGATTTCGCCTTGGGCGGGCGTCTCGATGCCTTCCGCGGTGACCGGCAGGCCGAGCGTGTGCGCGACGCTGCAGATCGAGCGCGCGATCGCGAAGTTCTCTTCCTGCTCGATGCCTTCCACGAACGTCCGGTCGATCTTGAGCGAGTCGACCGCGAAGCGCTTGAGGTAGGCGAAGCTGCTGTAGCCGGTGCCGAAGTCGTCGATGGCGACGCGGATCCCCATGGCGTGAATCGCCTTGAGCGTCGTCAGGATCGGGTCCGCGCTCGACATGATCGCCGCCTCGGTGATCTCGATCTCGAGCATCGCCGGATCGGCGCCGGTGGCGCGCAGCGCGCGCGAGAGCGTGTCGATGAAGTCGGGATGTTCGAACTGGCGCGGCGACACGTTGACGGCGAGGCGGACGTCGACGCCGCTGCGCCGCCAGATCGCCGCGCGTTCGCACGCGGCGTTGAGCACCCATGCACCGAGCGGCACGATGATGCGGCTGTCCTCGGCGACGGCGATGAACTCGCCGGGCAAACGCATGCGCCCGTTCTGATCCGTCCACCGCACGAGCGCCTCGGCCGCGACGACGCGCCCGCTCGCGGCCTCGACGATCGGCTGATAGTGCAGCGACAGCCCGCCGTCGGTGATCGCGCGGCGCAGCTCGTTCTGAATGTAGTGCCGGCGCGACGCCGCGGCGTAGAGCTCGTCGCTGAAGAAGGCGTATCCGCAGCCGAGCTGCTGCTTCGCCTTGTACATCGCGGTGTCGGCGTTGCGGATGAGGGCCCCGGCTTCGGCGCCGTCGCGGGGATACATCGCGACGCCGACGCTGGCGCTGATCGCCAGCTCCACGTCGTAGATGCGCAGCGGTTCGGAGACCGTGCGGATGAAGCGCTGCGCGAGTGCCTCGACGTCGGCGTAGTCGCGAACATTGGGGACGATCGCGACGAACTCATCGCCGCCCCAGCGCCCGACGACGCCCGCCGCGCCCAGCACCGCGGCGACGCGGCCGCTCAGCTCCTGCAGCAAGTGGTCGCCGATGGTGTGCCCGAGCGTGTCGTTGATGTCCTTGAACCGGTCGAGGTCGAGGAAGGCGACGGCACAGTGCGAGCCGTTTTCCTGCGCGCGGATGAGCTCGGCGGCGAGCAGGTTGGACACCGTCGTGCGGTTCGGCAGGCCGGTCAGCGCATCGTGGCGCGCCAGGTGCACGAGCGCTTCTTCGGCGTCTTTGCGCGCGGTGATGTCGAGGACCGCGCCGACCCAGTGCACGGGATTGCCGGTTTCGTCGAACTCATATTTTCCGTGCAGCTCGACCCAGCGCACCGCCCCGCTGCGCGCGACGATACGATGATCGAGCGTCACCGGCTCGCGCGCCGCTTCGCACGCCGCAAGGCGCGCCTCGAACGCCGCGCGATCATCGGGATGCACGGAGCGCTCGTAGAGCCCGATGAGCTCCGCGGGCGGCGTGCGTGCGGGGACTTCGAAGATGTCGTAGAGCTGGGGCGACCATTCGACCGCGCCCGACACGGAATCGCGGCTCCAGTTCCCCAGGTGCGTGATCGCTTGGACGCCGAGCAGCTCTTCCTTCACGCGCTGCGCCTCGATCCGGTTGCGGATCTCGCTGTTCTGAATCCTGATGCGCAGCGCGGCGGGGATGAACCCGATGACGTAACCGCTGCCGAACGTTCCGAGCGCGGCGAGGTTCATCGGGCTCAACAGGATGCCGTGCGCGGCGGAGTACACCACGTGGGTGAGAAAGCCGAGCGCGAAAATCGCCGCTACGTGCTCGCTGCGGTAGAACGCCTGCTGCGCGCCGGTGATGACGAGCAGCCCGGCGGCGATGTAGGCGTAGTGGTCGCCGCTGTTCACGACCAGCATGGCGATCACGACCACGGTGGCCGCGACATTGCAGAGCTGCAGCGCTACGGCATGCCGGCGCAGCGGCCGAAATAGCAGAAGGGCGGTCGCGATGAGGACCGAGAGGGCCGCAGGTCCGCAGCGCAGCGCGAGGGAGTCGGAACCGGGCGGCACGCCGGGCAACGCCATCAGCACAAAATGGAACGCCGGCAGAAATACGGCGATCAGCCCGCAATAAATGAGGACCGACGACGTAGCGTTCCGCTGAAGCCAACGCGAATACTCCGCATCCATGCGAGGCGTCACCCCCACCATATCGGCCGGGATTTGCCTGGGCTGAAGAGCGGCGAGTGGGCCTTTGCGCAATCCGAACTCCCGGTTGCGACGGCTCATGGACGGACTATGGCGACGGCGACGATGCTTCGCCTGGTCGCGAATTCGCGAATGACGATGACGACGATTTTGTAGCTTGAATGCAATCGGCGATTGCATTCAAGACGCATCGTGGTGTAAAATAGCTACACGAGATCGCGACAAATGCGCCGCGTATCGCGCAAACAACAAAGCGGCCCAGTCGGTGTATCGAGCACCGACTGAGCCCGTCACCCGATGGAGTAGACCACCGAATGACGCACACCGATTTCGACGTGCTCACGTCGACCACCCGGTCTGTCCGCAACACGCGTCAAGCCGTGCAACGCACGCGCTGGGCGCGACCGATCGTCCGAGCCGCGTGGCTCATCACCCGACTGTGTCGCCGCGAGCCCGTGACGGTGCAGCTCTACAAGAACCGCTTCGGCGTTTCGGTGCGATCGTTCCGGCGCGACATCGCGAACATTCGCGACGCCGGTATCTATCTGGACACCGATCCCGCCGGCGATTACCGCATGCTGTACTTCTCGTCCGACGCCGACGGCTCGTAGCGCGCGATCAGGCTAACCAGCTTGCGCGCCGGTGTTGGATTTCTGGTCGATGTCCATCAGCGCGTTCACCCGGTCGTACTCCGCGATGCCCATGCCGGAAATTGCAAGATCAACCCAGCGGGCATAACGATCCTCCAGCTCTCGAAGTGCGCCCCGGAAGGCCCGGCGCGCGCCGTCGCATTGGACGGAGCGCGCCGGATTGCTGCCGCTGGGCGGCCCGAGGTGCCTGTCGCGTGCGGCTAGCTCGAGTACTCGATATCCGACAGCAGAAACCGGACGCCGCCCGTGCCGACCTGCACGGCGTCCTTGATGGCGGCTTGGCCTTCGGGGGTGGCGACCGCGGCGCACGCATCCTCGTAGGAGTCGAAGTAGAGGTCGGCGGTGCGGTAGGCCGGCGTCGGGCTGCCGTCCTCTTTCGGGAAGACCTTCGCGAGCTCGGCGCGGCGGACGTTGGGGACCTTCATCGCAAGGGGGAGGTGCACGGCCTTGTAGTGCTGTTCGAAGGCTTCCGGATCGGTCGGATTATCGTAGACGACGGTCAGTTTGACGCTCATGCGGGGGTGTACGCCGTAGGACCGATGGCCTCCCCGACCCGATAGAAACGGCCCCGTCCTCAAGAACGGCGCGCCTTTGCGGGGTAGCGACGATGGCGGAGGTTAGTTGAGTGGTGTATTTCCGGATCGTGGTCGGACTCGTCGTTGTTTTCGCGACTGCATTGCGCGCCGTTCCGGGCGACGCGGCTTCACGTGAGCTGGCCACTGCGCAGGGGCCGATCGTGATTTCGGACGCGAGGCCCGGACTTCGATCACCGTCGTGCAACGAGCTGGTCGTCGAGGCGCGCGACGCGCTTGATAACCACCTCATCGCGGAGACGCAACCAACGGTGGACGAAGCCGGGCTCTGTCAGTACGCGCTAACCGTCCCCGCGCAAACCGCCGTGTGGCTCAGAGTCCAACCTGCGCTCGTCGCCGGCATCCGAGTGATCAACGGGGTGATGGTGAGTGCGCCGGCATCGAGACAGGCGCCGTTGGCACGCGGTAGTGTAGCGTTGCGATTCACGATCATATCGCCAACCACATATTTCTTCGCCCCTGGGGTGACGCAGATCGTTCGCCTGGTCTACTAGCGCAGGAGCTGAGTCACAGAACTCCTCGGTCCCGGACGACCAGGCCGTGCATCGAGGCCGGACCCCGTCTCGTGAGCAGATCCGGGCCGCGCCACTTGGCGTGACTGCAGGAGGAAGGAATGGCCGAACGAGAGTTTGAGATAGCCTCTCGTAAGCTACCCCCACGGATCGCCAAACGTCGCATCGGCACCTTGTCATAAAAAGTGCCAGGATGCTGGCACTCAGTTGCCCAAAAATAGAGCCGACATGAGTGGGTGGTTACATAGGAAGTCCGTGACTGTCGTCGATCTCTTCGCAGGAACGGGCGGAATGGGGATAGCCAGTTTGTTGGCGCCCCCGCTACGGGGCCGCGCACGAATTGTTCACGTCGGCGAGTACAACGCTGACTACGTGAAAATGATCGAATCGAACCATGCATTCTTCGCTCGGAACATCGGGCACCCGGAGCAGGTGCCGCGCGCCGTAGTTCCGGCCGATGCAACAAGCCGCGCGTCGCTCACACGGCTTGACGAAATCAGTCGAAAAAATGGCGGCGTGACCTTATTGCTAGCCGGGCCGCCATGTCAAGGATTCTCCAACTCCAACAAAATGTCTCGCCAAGACACCAATCCGCTCAACCTCCTGGCATTGGATACCGTTCAATGTATTAGCGCGGCTAGCCCGCTCATCGCAATCATTGAAAATGTTCCTGGCATTCGAAGCATTACGTCGGCTCGCAGCCCTAATCTAACCGTCTCCGAGCATATCGAACGCAAACTGCGCAAGATCGGATATTCTGTCCGGACGATTTTATTGGACGCAGCCGACTATGGAGTTCCACAGCATAGAATTCGATCATTTACGGTGGCCGTAACCGAAGCGCTCAGCGACCATATTGACCTTGGCGACCTCGTCCCGCCTGCAAGGTTTGGTCCGGATCGCAAGAATCCGTATTGCACTGTTCGCGACGCGTTAAGCGACCTACCGAGACTCGACAATGGTGCGATGGATGTCGTTGGTAGCTATCCCAAGCAACCTATGACTACATATCAAAAAGAGGTCCGTCGTCACGCAGACGGACTTTACGACCACGTGACAACGCGACATGCACCGTACGTTTTGGAACGCTACAAAGCCATTCCGCAAGGTGCAAACTGGAGGGCGATTCGACGCAGGCTTAGCAATTATTCAAACCCGGATAACACACACACAAATATTTACCGGCGGCTGCATCCCGATGAACCGTCTATCACGATCGGAAATTTTCGAAAGGCAATGACGATACACCCGTTCGAAGATCGCGGCCTCTCTCTTCGAGAAGCAGCACGGCTGCAGTCGTTGCCCGATTGGATGCGTTTCTTCCCAGACAATCCGGAAATTTACCACGGACACCTGCGCGGCCTCGGTTTGCGCCAACAGCAGGTCGGAAATGCGGTATGCTTCAGGTTAACCAGTGAGCTGGTGTCGCACCTATTTGCCGACGCTTAACCCGGAGGCCCGTCTCATGGTTGCTTGGCATTAAGTGGTCTAAGAAAACGGATATGACAACGCCGTGCTCGACTCGAAGATGACCCGTTCCGAAAATATGAGCCGTATTCGTTCGCGCGACACCGGCCCTGAGGTCGACCTGCGCCGAGAACTGCATCGTCGCGGGTTGCGCTATCGACTCCACAGCCCGACCTTGCCGGGACGACCTGACCTCCATTTTGTGCACGCAATGCTCGTCGTTTTCGTGAACGGCTGTTTTTGGCATAAACATCCGGGCTGCAAGTATGCGGTCGCACCTAAGACGAATTCACATTATTGGGGCCCGAAGCTACAGCGAAATGTTGAGCGCGACGCGAGGAACGTTAAGGAGCTTCGACGACGGAGGTACCGGATTACTATCGTGTGGGAATGCGAAATCCGTACGAATCTCGCTAAGATCGCCGCCAGGATCGAGAGGAAAGTACGGGCACAATAACATCAGAGGAGCATCGCCGTGCTGGCTCTCGTGGATATTCTGCTACGCAGTCACAGCGGTCGCGAGAGGGCTTCGCATGCTATCGTCCACAAGGCATTCGCAATAGGACGGCAAAATGATCAGACGCAGATCGGCGAAGCGCGATGTGGGGGTGAAGGGGTGACCTGCTCAATTGACGCTGGGTGCTCCCGGGGGCGAGCGATATGCCGCCGCACCGGCGGCTACCTGAATGACGCCAGGCATACCTATGGCGAATTTAGATGAAGCATCTTGTGCTACCGCCCGCGCCCTCCGCGATCATCGACTCCTTACGATCGATTGGATATTCGTTCAATACCTCAATAGCGGACATCATCGACAACAGTATAGCCGCGGGTGCCTCATTAGTTGATATTAACTTCCGACTTCGCCCGTCGCCATACGTCGCAATCGTCGATGATGGTGTTGGGATGTTTGAAGCAGTGCTACTGGAGGCGATGCGGCACGGTGGTATTGGACCGTCGGCTTCCAGGGCTGCGATGGACCTTGGCCGATATGGTCTCGGCCTAAAGACCGCTTCGCTATCGCAGTGCCGTCACCTCACTGTCGTCTCTTGCCGCGACCGGTCACTCTGCGGCGCAAGTTGGAATCTTGACGACGTTCAGAAAACTGACTCTTGGTCCCTCGGCATCCTCTCGGAGGAAGAGCTTCGCGCCATTCCTCACATCGATTCTATCCTTACAAAAGGCCACGGTACGATCGTGCTATGGGAGAAGTTTGATCGGGCCGCAATCGGCGAGCGTAATGAAGGTCAGGCCGTCGAGCGTTTGGTAGACGACTCCCGCGATCACATTGCTCTTGTGTTCCACCGTTTCATCAGCACTGGCCAGCACGAACAACGATTAACTATTCGTACTAATGGTCTCGACGTCGAGGCGTTTGACCCATTTATAACTACGAATCGTCGAACGGAACCACTGCCAACAGAAGTGGTGACAATCGACGGAAGCAGGATCGCAATTCAGCCTTACATCCTGCCTCATCTCGGATACATTACAAATGACGAGCTCAGACGCGCTGGGGGAGGAGAGCGCCTCAGGTCGACGCAGGGCTTTTATGTCTATCGAAATCGCCGGCTTATAATTGCCGGCACATGGTTTCATCTAATTCGTCAAGATGAACTTACGAAGCTTGCGCGTGTCAGAATCGATATCCCG
Organism: Vulcanimicrobiota bacterium; assembly: GCA_963723635.1. GTDB lineage: Bacteria > Vulcanimicrobiota > Vulcanimicrobiia > Vulcanimicrobiales > Vulcanimicrobiaceae > Vulcanimicrobium. Next base: position 169,458 of record CAVRRP010000022.1, read on the forward strand.
AATTCTCTTGACCACCTTTGGCAATTGGACGTCAGGAAATCGACTGCCTATCCGCCGGACGCTGTACGCGTAGTCCTCAAACGACTAATCGATCGCATCGCCGGTCGCAGCAGCAATGTGTTCCGCGAAAGGCATCGGCGGAACAACCAAGATGACATCTTGCACGTTTGGGAACGCCATCCGGCTCGAAATGTGACGCGTTACGAGCTCAATAGAGAACATCCCTGTATATCAGAACTTCGACTTGCACTTACGAATGTCGATTCGCCCGTTCTAGAGAGCGCGCTAAAAGCAATAGAATTATCGCTGCCCGCCGATGCAATCTTTGCTGATATCGCTGCTGATCGGTCGATTTCGCCGTCGCAGCCGGAATTGGCCGAAGAGATGTCAGACTTGGCTGACGCGCTAGTGCTTAGCGTCGGCTCCGACGCGGCTGCGAGAGCGCGGCTATTAGCTAGCTTGCCTGCGTTGGAACCTTTCAGCATGTATCCGGTCCTCACCCGAGGCATTTTGGAGAACCTACGCAATGTTTGACGTCAATTCTGCGAATATCGAAAAGGCTGTGCTCGCAACGCTCTCGCCGGATCGACGACCAACGGAAGCCGAAGTAAGCGACCTTGCAACGACCTTTCGTATTGCACTACCGATAGACGATGCCGCTTACGCGGCGCTTATCCGTAGACTCCACGCGAAATTGTCGATCACCATGGAGGAGGGTACCGCCTTACGTGATGATGCGGCCTATTCGCCGTGGCTTAGCAGTGCGAAGTCAGACATCGACCCATTCTACTGGGAGCGATATCGCGCATACCTTATAAGCCGTGAAAAGTGGCCGCCCCTAGTGGTTAATACACTCGATCGGGTCGTCGACGAAATTCTTGACCTTACCGGAGACCCGGAACGCTACGGCGCGTGGAAGCGCCGCGGCCTGGTCATGGGAGACGTGCAATCCGGAAAAACCGGCACTTATACAGCCCTATGCTGCAAGGCCGCTGACGCAGGATTTCGATTTATAATTCTTCTGACGGGAACCTTGGAAAATCTTCGCCGGCAGACACAAGAGCGGCTCGATGAGGGGTTCGTCGGACTCGACAGTTCGCAGAAGCTCCTCCCCGGCGTGCGTCGAAGCTTACTAGTCGGAGTCGGCACCCTCGATGGAAATAGGACGGCCGGTGTATTTACATCTCGGTCCCGCGACTTCAGTCAGCAACTACTCACGCAACTCGGCTTCCGTCTTAGCTCGTTCAGCGAGCCGGTGCTTGTTGTCGTTAAGAAGAACAAGCGAATACTAGAAAATTTGGAGACGTGGCTGCGTGCATACAATGCGACAGCAGATGGGAAAATCGATATACCGGTTCTCATCGTCGATGACGAGGCTGATTCGGCGTCGATTAATACAAATGTGGAAACAAACACGCCGACGGCGATTAATAAGCAGATACGAAAGCTTCTCACGCTATTTACCCGGTCATCTTATGTCGGCTTTACGGCGACTCCATTTGCGAACGTATTTATCAATCCTGATACCGACGACCAATTGCTTGAAGACGACTTGTTTCCGCGGGACTTCGTCTATGCGCTGGAGGCACCGACAAACTACCTTGGCCCTCACGGGTTCTTCGGGGAGAATGAAGACGCGTTCTTACGGACGATCGATGATGCTGATGATGTTTTCCCCGTAAACCACAAGTCAACATACGAAGTTCCTGGCCTTCCCGGCAGTCTTAGGCGAGCACTATACGGTTTCGTTTTATCGAATGCGATCCGAGATCTGCGCGGACACGGTCCGGTTCACCGCTCTATGTTAGTCAATGTAAGTCGCTTTACGAATGTTCAGAACCAAGTGGCAGCATTAATTGATGATGAGCTAAAAGGAATACAGCGGGACGTCCGTAGTTTTGCTAAGCTGCCACCCGACGAGGCGTTCGCCGAGAGCCCGATTCTGAAGGCAGTGTACCGCCTCTGGCGTCGGGAGTTTTACGATTCGGGCCCGACGTGGGGAGATATCCAAGACGCTTTAAATTCCGCAATCCAACCGATTGTTGTGAAGGCAGTCAACCAGGCTACTGGCGCGTCGAGCCTCGACTATAGCGCGAACAAGGAGTCTGGACTCCGCGTGATCGCCGTTGGCGGCAATAGTTTGTCACGGGGCCTTACACTCGAAGGTTTGTCGACGAGTTACTTCTTCAGAAACTCGCAGATGTATGACACTCTTCAGCAAATGGGACGTTGGTTCGGCTACCGCGACGGTTACGACGACCTTTGCCGCCTTTGGATTACGGAAGAGGCTGCGGAATGGTATCGCCATATCAGTGAAGCCTCAGATGAACTGAGATCAGAATTTAGGCGCATGCGAGATCAATCTCTCACTCCCCGAGATTTTGGGCTTAAGGTCCGCGCACATCCTGATTCGTTGATCGTAACAGCGAGAAATAAGATGCGAGCGTCGGGCATTATTGAACGACATATTTCTTTGAGCGGCGAGGGGTTGGAAGCTGCTCGGCTTCGATCGACCCCAAGCGTTGTGGACGCCAATTACGCGTCGGCATTGCGGTTTGTCGAAAACCTTCAGCAGACGTCTCATCGCGCAGAAACCCCTCGTCGTGCGGCGGCGATGTGGGAGGACGTGCCGAAGGTCGTTGTTGCCCGGTTTCTGGCGCAATTTCAGACGCATCAGCTTAATTTTGAGTTTCAAATTGATAGGATTGCCGAATTCCTTGAGCGGTCGAATGAAGAAAAATTGCAGCGGTGGACTGTAGCGATTCCGAAGGGCGGCGACGCTGAGTCCCTTGAACAGTTTGCAGGAATCGACTTGGTGCCACTACGACGACAAATTCTTCGGAAGCCGGAGATCAACGCGTTCTTTGTTTCAAAGACGAAGCTGCGCGTGGGAGCCGGAGGCACGGAGCGCATCGGCTTGAGCGCGGATCAGCTCAGGGGAGTTGCTGATGACCCGCGGGTTCGTCAGCAATACAAGGACCGACAAATTCCGGATAGTGAATATCGGGCTGTCCGTCAAACTCCATTGTTGCTCCTATACTTAATTCGAGGCGTGGATAAGGATGGAGCGATCTTGGAGGGCAGGCCGCCGCTTGTATCGCTTGGCCTCAGCTTTCCGCGATTCGACGACTCGTCTATTCGCGAGCGAGCGGTCTATCGAGCGAACATGGTAGAAATGCGCGCATTCTTTGAAGCCGAGGCCGATGACGATGAGGTGATCGAGAGTGCCGACAACGACGATTGAAAGCCTGTGGCGGCAACTCGAGGCGAACCATGACTTTGGCGGGAGTCGGCGTATCTCTGAGCTACATGGCGTCGACCTCTATGCGCTCCTTGACGCCGAGGGTCGGCGATCGCTACTTTTACTGACTCCAAGCGCCCCGCCCAAACTCCCGGCCTTCGCGGCGGTCGAAATTACTTCGGGCGTCCGAAGTGATGGTCAATGGTCGATCCGGCTTACTTTAAGAGAGGGAAGTCTCAGCAGCCTCTTCGCGATGGTTTGTAACGATCTCGTGAATAGCACCGAACATATCGCCCCTGACCAGGCGGCCGCCATCATCGTTCTCCGACTTCATCGGTGGCGAAAGCTTCTCGAAGCCGGAATTGACCAAACCTTGAGTCCAGCGGAGCTCAGGGGGCTGATTGGCGAGCTCCTCGTGCTACAACGCTTAGCGCTACAATGGGGTCTGGCGGAAGTGGTAAATGGTTGGCAAGGGCCGCTAGGCGCTGCTCAAGATTTCGCGCTTTATGACCGCCTCGTCGAGGTGAAGTCGATCTTACCTTCCGCGTCAACGTTTCATGTGAATTCAGTCGAGCAACTTGATCCGCCTCAGGGAGCGCCTCAATGGATCGTAACCGTAACACTCACGAACTCCACCGCCGACGGGGCAGGCCGGTTCTCGGCGGCGAGCTTAATCCGCGGTATAAGGGCCGACCTTGCATCAAATCCTGATAGTGCGTTCGAGTTTGAAAGTCGCCTCAACGCCGTCGGTTACGTCGACCATCCCGAGTACGACCACATGTGGTTTCGGTTCGATGGACTTCGCGTATATAAGCTAAGCGACGAATTCCCGCGTCTCAAGAGAGCAATGATTCACCCCGGTGTCTCGACTGCTACGTATGAGGTTCTCATTGCAGCCTGTTCCGCGTTCGAATCATCATGGGAAAGCCTTGTGGTATGGAACTAGACGAATTTCGCGCAGACTTTATGAATCGTGTTGCAATTCAGGCCACGAGCGACTCGAACTTCTCTCATGCAGCATTCGTTGATGTTGCTATCCAATCGTTGGAGGACGCAGGCGAGGTGGCGGACTTTGAACCGTGCTACTACCGCGGCTCGAGTGGGCGATACCGAAAAAATATTGGCGTCGACGGGTATGCGTTCGACAAGGCGGATGCATCGCTCCGAGTGTTCATTGCGCAGCCAACGTTTGCATTAACGTCCACGCTAATTCAGACAGATGCTAGAGCCGCATTTGAGCGTCTGCGCGCATTCATTGACGAGGCGATTGCGGGTAATCTCGACGATATAATCGACATAAACTCGCCAGCGCGCGCGCTTGCCGATGAAATCTACAAATACAGAGCCAACCTCGCTCGAATTCGCGCCTACTTACTGACCGATGCGATGCTAAGCGCTCGTATTAAGGATTGGCCGGAGGGCGCGATCGACAGCATTCCTGTCGAGTTTCACATCTGGGATATCAGCAGATTCCATCGCGCCGAGTCATCGAGTACGGGTCAAGACGAGTTAGTGGTTGACTTTGCTAGGGGAAAGCTCGGGATACCGTGCCTCGAAGCTAGCACCGTTGACAGTCCATATTCGGCTTACCTTTGTGTCCTCGACGGCTCCCTTCTGGCGGATATTTATGACGAATACGGGAGCCGCCTGCTCGAGGGTAACGTTCGGTCATTCTTGAGTGCGAAGGGTCGCGTCAATAAGGGCATTCGAAATACCGTGCAGCACTTTCCTGAGATGTTTTTCGCTTATAACAATGGAATCGCGGCGACGGCGAGCGACGTCCTTATCGAGCGGAGCTCAGAGGGACTTCGTCTTTTGTCGGCGACCGATTTGCAAATTGTTAATGGTGCGCAAACGACGGCGTCGATTGCCGCCGCACGACGCGGCGATAAGGCCGCCCTCGATCGCATTTTCGTTCCAATGAAGCTGTCTGTCATCGAGCCCGCCTCATCCGGGGAAATGATTCCTCAGATATCTCGCTTCGCAAACAGCCAGAACAAGGTCAGTGACGCTGATTTCTTCTCTAACCATGACTATCATCGCCGTCTCGAGCAGATCTCGAGGAGGATTTGGGCGCCGGCAAAGCCTGGCGCCCAGCACGAGACTCGTTGGTTCTACGAGCGGGCACGCGGCCAATTTCTCAATGAACCTGTTGCATTCACAGATGCTAAGAAGAGGCGCTTCATCGAGGAAAATCCTCGGGATCAGGTTCTTGTCAAGACTGATTTGGCTAAGTCTGAGCTTTCGTGGGAACAGAAACCCCAGCGCGTCAGCCGCGGGGCGCAAAGTGCGTTTGTGTATTTTGCGGACGATATAGCTACGCGTTGGGATGCAGATGCCAACGCGTTTAACGAATCGTACTTTCGTGATGCTGTCGCGCGCATCATCGCTTTCCGCTCTACCGAGAAGGTCGTTTCCGCACAATCTTGGTATTTGGGCGGCTATCGGGCAAATCTTGTTACATACGCCATTGCCAAGCTCGCATATTGCGTGGCTCAACTTTCGGACCGCATTGTTGACTTTGGGTCCATATGGCAACGTCAAAGCGTTTCAGAGGCCTTTGCGTCCCAGATCGCGCGTGTCGCTCATGTCGCGTTTGACGTGATAACGGACCCGCCCGCCGGCCGGCAAAATGTGACTCAGTGGTGCAAAAGGGACGAATGCTGGGAACGACTTAAGCAAGTTGAGCTCCTGCTAGATGCGCCGTTCGTCACTGAATTAATCTCGATTCAGGAATTAAGACCGCAAAGGCGTGAGGCGCGAACTCAGCAGATTGTCGACTCAGGTATCGATGCTCAAGCCGCCGTGGTTCGGTTCGGTGCGGATTATTGGGCGATGGTATTATCTTGGGCTACGAACCGCAACATTGTCGCACCGCTCGATGAGACCATTCTCCGCATGGCTGCTGGATTTCGCGGTGGGGTGCCAAACGACAAGCAGTCTAAACGTCTTCTTGAACTTCAGAAACGGCTCGAAGCCGAAGGCCTCCCTCCTGCACGGCTGTCGGTGTCCGACTCTTAGACGTACGGGGCTGTGGGCGCTGTGTTGAGTCCGCGATGCTGGTTAACGTAGTCTATACTTCGGCCGGCGCGGCGCATTTGGGTGGCGAAGTTGCTCAACGCGCCCATCTTTGATCAGAGCTTGCAAGAGTGAATACGTAAGATAATGATCCTGTGACGGCAGTCGGAGTGCGAGGCCCGAGAGTTCCTCAATTTCAATGTTACCGAGCCCGCCGCCATCCTTAGAGCAGTCGGCATTGTGCAACATCGTATCAATCACATGTTGCTTAAGGGTCTCAATGAGGTCAGGGCCCGTGGGCATGCTTAGAAGTTTGCGGATAGTGGTAACGATCCTTTGATCTAACCCCGCCCGGAGCTGGACACTCCATTGCAGCACCGGCGCGGTGTCGAGCAGGCAGCGCTCCGGTTTGCGGTAGCGGTCCACGAGGATCCGGCCTTGGAGTGCGACCCACCCTTGCCGCACGGCGACGATCTCGCCGCGCGCGCCGGTTTTGATCGCGACGTGCAGTCCTCGATAGCCCAGCCCAGCCCAGCCCAGCCCAGGCTCTGGCGGCAGGCCGTGCTCGCCGCTGTCGCGCAGGCCGCGAGTCGCTGTCGCAGCGGCGAGCTGGAACACATGCGTCCACGACGCGTCAGGCCGTCCCGAGAAGATCTCTGGCATGACGGTCACATGCGGTCGTTCCATGCGCTGAGGTTCGCCCCGCGGTCTACCCGAAATCCGGTATGTCGCGTGCCGCGCTCGCAGGCGTACGGTGATGATGCCGGATCAGCCGGCGCCCGGGGCGGTTGGCCCCTGCGGCTCCCACGGGTGGTCATCCATGCACCAAGGCAAAGCCCTCGCGTTCGCCGCCGCCGCCGCCCTGTTAGCGGCGTGTGGTGGCGGCAGTTCGCAAATCGTCCCGAGCAGCGCCCCCGGCGCGAAGTCGCCGTCGTCCGCGCGCCAGCTCACGATGCTTTCGAAGTTCACGGCGGTCGGCAGCAACGGTGCGATCCTGCGCATCTTGCCGCCGCGCGAGGCGCTCGGGCACGAAGCGCTCGGCGTCGGCGGCAGCAGCGCCGGACCGCTGCTGTACGGCGGCGGCCCCGTCCAGACTGCGCCGCATCTCTACGTCGTCTTCTGGGGCTCGGCGTGGAACTCGTCGGCCGGCGATCCGAGCGCGATCCAAGGTCCGCTCAAGACGTTCTACGGCGCGATCGGCGGCCACAGCTGGCTCAACAGCGTCACGCAGTACACGCAGTCGGGCGGCCAGCACGCCGGCAACGCCGGCAATATCTTCATGGGCTCGTACGTCGACACGACGAGCTCGCCGCTGCCGGTTCCGCAAGATTCCGACATTGCAGCCGAAGCGGTCAAAGCCGCTGCACACTTCGGCGACTACTCACCCGGCGCGGCGTACGTCGTCGCGCTGCCGCACAACACGATCCCCATCGGGTTCGAGGTCCAGTACTGCGCGTGGCACAGCTCGACCGCGGCCACGGGCGGCACGATCGCTTACACCAACCTGCCGTATCTTCCCGACGCCGGATCGTCGTGCGGTCAGGGCAGCGTCAACACGCCGGGCACGATCGACGGCGTCTCGATCGTCGCGGGCCACGAGCAGGGCGAAACCGAGAGCGATCCGTTCCCGAGCACTGGCTGGACCGACGCGAGCGGCGCCGAGAACGGCGACAAGTGCGCGTGGACCGGCCTGCAAAACAACCCGAACGCCGGCGGCTTCCCCACGCAGCCGCTGTGGAGCAACGCCTCCAACGCCGGCCTCGGCGCCTGCGTGCAATCCTACTAACGCGTCGTCCTTCGTGTCACGATGACAAGCGGGGCCGGCGTCACTGCCGGCCCCCATGACGCCCGCATCGAAGATGCTCGCGTCCACGTCGCTCGCGGCTACCTGATCACCACCGCGTGGTTCGTCACCATGTACGTGCAGAAGATCGTGTAATTTCCGCGGTTGGCGGTCTTCGGGTCGGTGATCGGGTGGCCGGCGTTGTCGACGTTGCGCACCGCCGTGCTGCCCGGTTTGTGCGACCAGCAACCGACGTTGTCCTGACGGTACCAGTGATAATCCACGTTCGGCCAGATCACGAGCGCCACGTACCAGCCTTTTCCTGCTGCGAGCGGTGCGGTGAAATTACCCACCGCGACGAGGCCGTCCGCCACCGCCGCCGGCTCGACGCCGCCCGCTCCTCCGCATTGCAGCGATGAATACATCTTGCCGTGCGCGCGACCGGGTTGCGCGAACGTGTTCGTGATCCGGTTGTTCGCGTAGTTGTAGCAGTTGTTGTAGGGCTGCACCGACGGGATGTTCCAGTTCCCCGGCTGGTACGGCGGTGCGTCTTTCGCGTGGCACGGCGGGCACGCGGATTTGGGTGGCCACGGGAACCGCCACGGGAACGGGAATGGCGACGTCAGGGACTGCGCGTCGGACGCCGTCGTCGCTTGCGCTCCCTGTCCCTCCGGATGCAATTGCGCGGGTCGCTGTATCTCCTCCGTCACGTGCTGGAGCACTTCGGGCGGCAGAACTTTCTGCGCGACGGCACTTTCGAGCAGCCGTTGTTCGAGCTTGCGCGATTCGTCCACGACGTTGACGTCGTGCCGGCCGCGGTCGACCACACCTTCGTGCACGTAGAGGTCCAGCGGCGCGCCGCCGGTCGAGCTGACGCCGCTCAGCGAGAACCCGCGATAGCCCAGCCGGCCAAGCGCCCCGGGCGGCTTTGCCAGCGTCGGCCGCTCCAAGCTCGCGGCATCGGCCTCGAGCGCGGCGGCGTCCTGATCGGATATCGTCCACGTCGGATCCGGCCGGCCGGAAAAGACGTGGAGCGTGACGGTGACGGGCATCGGAGAACCTCCTCAAGCACCCCAGCGAGAAGATGGAAGGGGAGCTTTGATTGTACTCCTCGCCAGGGCAAGCGTAAAGCGCGCTAGAGCGATTCCTTGATCGAATGCAGCAGCGCCGGCTCGAGCATCACCGGCGCGGTGTCGAGCAGCCAGCGCTCCAGCTTGCGGAAGCGATCCACGAGAATCCGGCCTTGGAACGCGACCCGCCCTTGCCGCACGGCGACGATCTCGCCGTGTCCCCCGGTCTCGATCGACACGTGCAGCCCGCGATAGCCAAGCCCGGGTTCGGGCGGCAGCCGGTGCTCGCCGGCGTCGCGCAGCGCCGCGAGCCGCTCGCGGAGCTCGGCGAGTTGGAACACGTTCAGCGGCCACGTCGGGTCGGGCCGCCCGGAGAAGATCTCGAGCACGACGGTCGCGTGCGGCTGTTCCATGCCCGTTACGTTCGCGGCGGGGTCTACCCGAAACCCGGTATGTCTTCGCACCGCGCGCGACCGTACGCTGACGGCATGGGAAATCAGCGGGTCGTGGATTTCGGGGCAAGGTCGATCGCGGCGGCCAGCGCGGCGCGCATCGAGCCGTCCTCGGCCGTGCCGGTGCCGGCGATGTCGAAGGCCGTGCCGTGGTCGACGCTCGTTCGGATGTACGGCAGCCCGACCGTGATGTTCACGCCGGCTTCCAAGCCGAGCACTTTGATGGGCCCGTGGCCCTGGTCATGATACATCGCAACGACGATGTCGAAGTCACCGCGCGCGGCACGAAAAAACAGCGTGTCGGCCGGAAGCGGCCCGCGGACGTCGATGCCCTCGGCTACCGCAAGCCGGATGCCGGGCTCGATCAGCCGTTCCTCTTCGCCGTACCCGAAGAGCCCGTTCTCCCCTGCGTGCGGGTTGATACCGCAGACGCCGATGCGCGGCCGCGCGATGCCGGCGCGCACGAGCGTCTCGTGCGCGAGCCGAACGACGGTGTGGACGCGTTCTGGCGTGACGCGCTTGATCGCATCAATTAGCCCGATGTGCGTCGTCACGTGGATGACGCGCAAGTTCGGCGCCGTGAGCATCATCGCGAACTCTTTGGTGCCGGAGAGCTCCGCGAGGATCTCGGTGTGGCCGGGATAGTTGTGGCCGCCCGCGTGTAACGCTTCCTTGTTGAGCGGCGCGGTGCAGATCGCGTCGAGCACGCCGTCGAGCGCGAGACGGTTCGCGCATTCGATGTAGCGGAATGCCGCGTCGCCCGCCTTCGATGAGAGTTTGCCGAACGGGACGTCGTCCGGCGTGAGCAGGGCGAGGTCGATGATGTCGAGATGGGTGGCGCACCCTTCGACAAGCTCAGGGTGACATAGATCCAACGTGCGCAGCAATTGCGGGGAGCCGATCAGGTCCATTGCGCGCTGCATGATGCTCGCGTCGCCGATCACGATCGGGCGGCATTTTTCGTACCAGGCCGGATCGGCGAGCGTTTTGGCGATGATCTCCGCGCCGATGCCGGCGGCGTCGCCCATCGTGATCCCGATCGTTGGCAAACTCACGTGACAGCTTTCGTGCGGACGGTGCTGACGATGTCGTGGAAGGTTTCGGCGTGCCCGAAGCCGCCCGCTTTCGTCACCAGGTGCAGGTTCGCCCCGATCGCGCGCGACAGGGGAATCCCGGGCTGCGCTTCGCCGATCATCTCGAGCCCCCGGATCCCATTGCGCTCGCAGAAGCTCCGGGCGACATCTCCGCCGCTCAGCACGATCGTGCCGGCGCTTTTCGCGCGGACGACGGGGTCGCCGGTCGCGACGAGCGCGCTGCGGATGTGACGGCTCGTCTCGTGCGCGTCCCAGCCGTGCGCGCGGCCGTAGCGCGCGGCAGCGCCGGCGTCCCCGTCGCCGCTGGCGACAGCGATCATCGTGGTCGTTCCGCGCATCACGGCGGACGCCGCACGTGCCACCGCGTCGGAGGCCGCCGCGCCGGCTTCGAGCAGCGCAATCGGATCGATGCGCTCGACGTGGTATTCCGAATGCGCCGTGAATGCGGCAACCTGGATTTTGGTCGTGTCGCTCATGCTGCCGACGAGCAGAAGGCACGCTCCGCCAGGCAGAAGGCACGCTTCGCCAAGCGGAAGACACGCTGTGCCGAGCTCCGCTGCACTCGTGGTATGCTCGCGCTGATACGATGGCGCGCGCGTCTCGCGCGGCAGCACCGCGTCCGCCACGGCTTGGAGCAAACCCGCTGAGCCCATCCAAAGCACGTCGTCCCGCACGCGTTGCAGCGACGCAATCGCCCGAAGATCGTCGTCCGTTTCGGCGTCAGCAACGGCGATGCGCACACCGCGTGCGCGCGCCTTCTCGATGGCATCGGCCATTGCCGCCGTACCGCTGCGCACCAGTTCCAGAGGCCACGGCGCGTGCGGTGCTTCGAGACGCGTGGCGACACGCGGGTCCGCCACCGGCGAAAGGAGGTCGCGCGCGAAGCCGGTGCGATGCACCGGCGTGCCGTGAACGAACACCACGCCGTCGTCGCACGTGCGCCCTTGCGCCGGAAACGCCGGGCACACGATCGCGAATGCGTCCGGCAGCACGTCCTGCAGCGCGCGCAGCTCGGCGCCGAAATTTCCGCGGAGCGTCGAATCCATCTTCAGCACGATCGCGCACGGTCGCGGAGGTTGTTCGCGTAGACCGGCATACCATCGCGCCAAGAACGCGCGCATCCGCGCATGCGCCGTCGCGGGCGTAACGCCGCGCGAGCTCATATCGACCAGGACCACGTCGCAGCGCACGTCGTCAAACGCGGCTCGGTGATCGAGCCACACGACCGTGCGAAAGCCGCGCCGCGCGAACTGCACGCCCGAGTCCGCGGCGCCGGTGAGATCGTCGGCGACGATCGTGAGCGGCATCGACGCCGGGTTCGACGCCGAACAGGTCGCCACCGGCAGTACCCGAAGGCTCGCGCATGGCGTCTTGTGACAAGGTGCGGCTTTTTGCCGTGGCGTTCATGCTCTGTGCATTCGTGTCCGCGTGCGGCGGCGGCGGCAGCAGCAGCGGGGCGCCGAATCCGCCGCTTGGGCCGCCGCAAGCCGCGCCTTCCGTTTCGCCCTCGAGCGTGCGGGTCGCGGCGTCTGCACAGCCGGCGTCGGTGACGGTGAGCGAAAGCGCCTACACCGGCTCGTTCACGGTCAACGCGGCAGCGTGCGCAGGGATCGCCTCGGTCGCGCAGGCGACGCCGGTGACGATCGTGCCGGGCTCCGCGCTCTTCACGATCACCGGGCTCGCGCCGGGAACCTGCACGGTGACGTTCACGGACGCGCGTTCGCAATCCGTCGCCGCGTTGGTCACCGTCACCTAGCGCAGGCAGACGCGAATACCGCCCGGCCGGTTCGTCCGGGCCGGACTGTGAGCGGTATCGTACACAGGCGGCGTTTCGCGCCTCGCGAAGGTCGCCTCGTATGGGGCCCTTTCGAGCGGCGCGCTTTTCTGGCGCGCTATTGACCATTGCCGTTATCGTGGCAGGTTGCGGCGGAGGCGGCAGTGGCGGCGGCGCTGCCAACCCGCCGCCCGTCATTACACCGTCGCCGACGCCATTGCCGGCAACGGCGAGCGGATCGATCGCCGTGTCGCCGCAAGGCGCAGCATCGGCGGCGTTCGGACCCGTAGCCGGCGGTTATACCGGCAGCATCACCGTACCGGCCGCGAGTGCTGCGTCGGTATTGTCCGCGACGTTCCAGACGACCGCACCGGCGGGGCTGCCGCAGGTTCAATCCGTGCAACGACGGCCTGCTGCCATCGGCGCAAGCGGCTTGCAAACGATCGCGTTCATCACCGTCACGTCGTCGGTCACCGTGACGTTCCCCACGTCACCCAGCTTTTCGGTCGTCTCGCCGGTCGCGCTTTCACCGACGGCGCTCACCTACGTCGCGGAGTACGATCCCACCAATGCCGCTGCCGGCTGGACGACAATTCTCGGCCCTGGCGCGATCGCCGGCAACACGATCAACTTCCTCGGTGCGCCGCCGCCGCTGACGCTCGTTGCCGGGAAGATCTACGGGTTCGTCCTCTTCGGCGCGGCACAAACACTTGCGACGCCGTCGCCCACGCCATCGCCGTCACCATCACCGACGCCATCGCCTACCCCGTCGCCGTCGCCGACCCCATCGCCGACGCCGACTCCGACACCGACGCCGACCCCAACCCCGACTCCGACACCAACGCCGACACCCGTTCCGACGCCGCAAGGCTCGCCGTCGATCTCGCCGACCGGCGTCAAGATCACGTCGCTGAGCTCCCCCGCGACCGTGTCGGTCACGGAAACCGGCTACACCGGTTCGTTCGCCGTCAACGCGACCGCGTGTTCGGGTATCGCTTCGGTCGCTGCAACGACGCCGGCCGGCACGTTCATCGTCAACGGCATCGCAGTCGGAAGCTGTGCGGTCTCGTTTACGGACACATTCGCTCAATCGGTTGCGCTGCCCGTGACCGTGACCACGTCCGACCTCACGGTGAAATGATGTTGAAAAAAAGACTCGCAGTCATCATGCTGGCGGCGATCTCGACCGCGTCATGCGGCGGCGGCGGCGGTCGGAGCTCAACGGGAACCGCGCTCCCACAGCGCAGCGTCAAGACGACGTCGGTGAAGCTCTCCATCGTGATCCCGCTCCTCCGGCCGGCGAGCGCCGCGCGACGTCCGAAATTCGTCTCCAGCGGCACGCTGTCCGGGTCCCTTACGATCACCTCGCCGAGCTATTCCGTACAGGCATTCGGCCTTGCGCCCGACTCGCCGAACTGTTCGTCGAACGGCACTACGCGCACGTGCACGGTCGCCATCAACATGCCGATCGGCAACGATACGATGACCGTCTCCACATTCGACGGTCCGCTTACCAGCGGCGGCGCAACGTCGGGACACCTGCTTGCGAGCGCATCCGCCACCCAGCAGATCGTCGAGGCAACCGCAAACCACGTCGTCGTTTCGCTGCTCGGCGTTCCGTCGACCGCGACCATCACCGCACAGCAATCGACGATCACGTCGAACGGGAGCACGGTTACCGTACCGCTGACCGTGGCCGTCTACGACGCGTCGGGAAACCAGATCACCGGCAGCGACCCGTTCACGTTCCCGATCGACCTTCAGATGCAATCCCCGACTTCGACCTTCGGCAGCAACTTTCGCTTCAGCGTCAACGGCGGCGCACCGGGAGGCGGCCAGATCACCTCTCCGGCCGACACCATCGCGCTGGTGTACGCCGGAAGGGGCGGGAGCGGCACGTATACCCTTGGAGCGACCAGCAACTACGACGGGCATCTCCTCGGCTCGTCGGCGACGATAAACGTCGTGCCGGGGGTCAAACTCGCGCACCAGATCTTCAGCAACGTCGCCAAAGGCGACCTCGTGCAGCGCTACGACACCAAGGACATCTGGTTCACCGAGCCTGCCGCAAAGAAGATCGGCACGCTCTCCGCAAACAACGTCTTCACCGAGTTTCCCGTCGCGAGCGGCAAGGAACCGCGTCACATCGTGTACCTCGGCCTCCCGTCCGGTGAGTTCTACGTGACCGAAAAACCCAACACGATCGGTACCCTCCAAACCAACGGTTCGATCGTCGAGCGCGCCGTGCCGACCGCCAACGCGGGGCTTGCCGGCATCGTGTACGACGGCGGGCACTACAAGCTGTGGTTCGCGGAGGAGGCCGCCGCGAAGATCGGGTCGATGACGCTGGGCGGCGGCTTCGCAGAATATCCCGTCGGCATTGCGGGCAGCACGCCGGCCGCGGTTGCGATGAATTTTCTCACTGGCGGAACGTGGTTCACGGATCCCGGCACGAACACGATCGGGCAGTTGAAAACCGATCATACCGTCGTCGAGTTCCCGATCCCAACCGCGAACGCGAAGCCCTCGGTCATCGTCGGGGACACGACGTACGACACGTGGTTCGCCGAAGCGAACGCGCCGAATCTTGGCCACATCGACAACGCGTCCGGGAAGGTCACCGAGTATCCCGCCGGTGACGTGATCGTGTCGCTCGTCCCCGGTGCGTCCGACGGTTACACGACGCTGTGGGCGATCACGCGCAACGGCACGATCGAGCGCTTCGACGCGTCCGGAAATTACGTCGTGGTCGCCAACACGCTGTTTGGCGGCGGAACGCCGTTCGTCGCGTCGATCGGCGCCTACGCCGACGTCTGGTTCTTGCGCAGCGGCGTATCGGTGTCCGATCTCGACGAGATCATCTACTGACGGCGGCCGCGGCGTAACCCGACGAGCACCGTCGGGCGCTTTCCTGTGGCTTCCGTAGGCAGGGTCCGGGGACGTTCGCTCCGCACCGTCACCGGACAGATGCGCACGCTCACGGATGTCTTCGCTCCCGAAACGCCCCTGCTGCCGGAAGGCCTTCGCACCCTCGTGGTCTCGCCGGGCCGGGTCGTCGAACCCGGCCAGACCGTGCACGCCACGTTCACCTTCCGCAACCTCGGCGGCGGCACGGCGACCGGCTTTCGCGCGCGCTTCCGCTTACCCGAAGGGCTGACGTACCTGGTCGGCACCGCGAGCATCGACAACACGCCGCTCGACGAGCAGGGCGGGCTCACGACGCTGCTGCAGAGCTCGGGCGCCGACATCGGCGACATCCCGGCCGGCAGCGAGCGGCGCATCTCGCTCGCGTACACCGTCGCGCCGACCATCGAGAACGGCACGCCGATCACCGTGCAAGCGGCGATCTCGTCGTTCGAAGTGCCGCTCATCGGCTCCAACGTCGTGCGGCTGGTCGTGCGCAGCAAGCCGCAGCTGCAGAACCCGCTCACGAAGCTCACCGTCGCCGCGGTGCGCGAGACCGCCCCGGGCCAGGAGCTGCAGGTCAAGGCGCAGGTCCACAACTCCGGCCAGAGCAGCGCGCACGACCTCATCGTGCTGCTGCCGGTGCCGGCGAACACGTCGTACGTCGGCGACAGCGCGCGCGTCAGCGGCCACGCTGCGGGCGGCTCGGAGCGCGATCCGTTCGGCTTCGGGCGCCCCGCGATCACGGTGAAGACGCTCGGGCCGGGCACCACGATCGACGTCGGCTACCGCGTGCTGATCGACCCCGTCGTCGAAGACGCCACCGCGATCGCCGTGTCGGGCGCCGTGTGCTCGCAGGAAGTCGCGGAGTTCGCGCTCGCGCCGGTGACGCTGAAGGTCGCGTCGGCGCCGTCGTTCGCCGGCGTCGAGACGGAGTTTCGCGCCGACTGCGAAGACGACGTCGAACCCGGCCAGCGCATCGCGCTCGGCTTGCGCGTGCGCAACACCGGCACCGCGATCGCGCGCGCGGTGCGGCTGAAGATCGATCTCCCCGACGGGCTCGCGTACACGCCGGGCTCGCGCTCCATCGATAGCGTCCCCGCGGTCGACCGCGGTGTGGACAGCGGCACGTTCGAGATCGGCGATCTCGTGCCGGGGCGGTCGGTCGACGTCTCGCTCGACGCGGTCGTCGTCACGCCGCAAGCCGACGGCCGCGAGCTCCAGCTCGGCGCGAGCGTAGAGTGGAAGAAGGGCCAGCGCCGCTTCGACCGCACGGTGACGGTGCATTCCGCGCCCGCGTTTCCCGCGGCGTTCAACGACGTCGTGCGCGAGAGCCCGCGGCGCCTCGGCCCGGGCGATCCCGTCGTCGCGACGGTGCATCTCGCGAACCTCGGCGCCGACGCCGCCACCGACGTGCGGCTGCTGCTCGAAGGCGACGACGGACTCGAAGGCCTGCGCGCGCTCGAAGGCAAGAACGAGCTGCCGGTGCGCGACGACGGCGCGGTGCAGCTCGACACGCTCGAGCCCGGCAAGCCGCGCACGGTGCGCGTCGAAGCGCGCGTCGCGGCGATGATCGAAGACGAGACGCAGTTGCGCTTGCGCGCGACGCTGCGCACCGCGCAGCTCGACCCGATCGAGCTCGGCGCGGCGACGCACGTCGTCGCGTCACGCCCGAAGTTCTCCGCCGCCACGTCGAAGCTCGCGCTCGCGGGCAACGAGGTGCTGCGCCCGAACCGCACCACGCTGTGCCGCCTGTCGCTGGTGAACGAAGGCACCGACGCCGGCCGTGACGTGCGCGTGCGCTTGCAGCTGCCCGAAGAATTACGGCTCGAAGGCGTCGACGGCGCGTCGCGCGACGGCCAGAGCGTCGTGTTCGGTGCGGTGCCGGCCGGCGAGACGCGCGACGCCACCGTGCACCTGCGCCTCGTCGCGACGATCTCGCACGGCGACGTGCTCGAAGTGGGCGCGCGCGTGAGCGGCCTCAACGTCGTGCCGTTCACGCTCGAAACGATGCGCGTCGCGACGCACGCCGAGCCCGCGTTCGCCGACAACGCGACGCTGGTCTCCACGCCGGACGACGCCATTGACGGCGGCGCCGAGCTGACGTACACGCTGTCGCTGCGCAACACGGGTGACGGCGCCGCGAAGCGCCTCACCGCGCGGCTGGAACAGCCGTCGAAGACCGTCTACGCGCCCGGCACGACGACGGTGAACGACGTGTCGCTGCTGGATTTCGCGGGAACGTCGCCGCTGCTGACGCCGAGCGGCTTGACGCTGGCCGACGTCGGTCCGGGCGTCGAGGTGATCGCGCGCCTGCGCGTCATCGTGAACACGCCGCTGCCCGCAGGCACGACGATCGACGCGCGCGCGCTCGTGAGCTGGGACGACGCCCCCGAGCTAACCGTGAACGCGGAGCCGGTGCGCGTACGCTCCGCGGCGGCGTTCGCGGTCAGCGATCCGGTGCTGCCGTTCTCCGTGCTCGACGCAGCCGCCGCGCTAGAACCGCCGCAGCAGCAGCACCAGCTGCCGCGCGCGGGCCGCACGATGCAACTTCCGCCGGCGGTGCCGGTGCGCGGCGCGCTGGGCGGCGGCGGCCGCGGTAACGCGCTCGAAGGCGGGCGCAACGCACACGAAGGTGCGCGCCACGGCAATGCGCTGCACGGCGATGTGGTAAGCGGCAACGGCGAACAGTCGCACGACGAGCTGCGCTCCGGCGCAACGCTGACGCTCGAGCTCACCGAAGACAAGCTCGACTGGCTCGTGCCCTACCTGCGCGAAGCGACGTTCCCCGGCTTGCTGCCGCACCTGCTGCTGCTGCGCGCGCTCTTCCCCGACGGCGCGCAAGACGCCGACGCCGTGCTGCGCGCGCGCCTGCGCCGCCACGGCGACCTGCTCAGCGACGTGATCGACACGCTGTTCGTGAAGCTGCGCCTCCCCGGCGCGCAGACGGCGCCGGACGATTTCGAGTCGCGCGAGCTGCGCTCGTCGCTGCGCGGCGTGCTCGAAGCGCTGCGCCGCGAGCGCGCGCCCGTCGACGACGAAACCGGCGACGTCCGCCTCGTGGGCCGCGTCGGCGCGCACGAGCTCACCGCCGCGATCGAAGCGCTCGAACGCGAGCCGCTGCAAACCGCCACGCCGTGGCTGGCATTGTCGCTGCTGATGGGCACGCAGCTCGAACGCAACGGCGACGTCGTCGGCGATTTCACGCCGTACCGCGAAGCGCTGCAGCACACGCTGGCCGAAATGGGCCGGCTCTCGGCAGAAGAGTTCGGTGCCGCCGTAATGCGCCCGGTCGACCCGCGCCTGGACGAAGAGCGCGACCAGCTCGTCGGCGCGCTGGCCGAACAGCAGCACGCCCCAGCCTAAGTGTCCCCGACGACGATCGTCCTCATCATCGCCGCGGTCGCGGTCATCGCCGCAATCGCGTTCTTCACCATGCGTGGCCGCACTCCGGTGCCCGTCGCAACGTCCGCCGCCGAGGAAGACCCGGCGCTGTCCGCCACGGGCGAAGCGATGATCGTCGGCGACGTGATGCCGATCGACTCCGGTGAGCCCGTCTTACCGGCGGTCGGCGACGCGGGGTGGCGAAGTCTTCGACAAGCTCAGACTGACAATGGGGCCGACGCCCCGCCACACCAACCATCCTCCACCGAATCCCAATCAGAGAAGAAGCCCGCCAAACGTCAGTCAACCGACGACCCGGTCCAACGTCAATCAACCGCCGCCCCCGCCCAACCTCAGTCGGACGTCGCTCAAGCGACCGAACCCGCCCAATGTCAGTCTGAGCTTGTCGAAGACTGCGCCGCCCAGCGTGCCGAAATCCGGTGGTCCAAGCGCTTCGAACCTCGCACAGGCGCGCTCGACGACGCGACGCGTTTGAACCTCCTGCGCGACCTCGGCATCGTGCGCGCGCCGTGGGGCGTGCCGCTGCTCACGCAAGCATACGAAGAAGAACCGGAGATCGAACACCGCCGCGCGGCGCTGCGCGCGCTGGCCGCCTACCGCCACCCCGACACGCAGCCGACGTTCGAATCGGCGCTACGCACCGACGACGAAGAATCCCGCGCAATCGCCGCAACGGCACTCGGCGCGCTGAGAATCCGCGCCGCCTTACCGTCGTAGCCCCGTCAGCCCAGCGCGCGCAACGCATCCAGCGACCGTTCGATCAACGCGCCGACGAAGCGCAGCGCCGCCGACCGCTTGCGGAAGAACTTGCTGGGATCGCCGTTGGGCCCGGCGGCGCGCGCGATACCTTCCGGCGTGCTCGCGACGTGGAACGTCGCGGGGATCAGCCATGCGAACTTCAGCGCCGCAGTAAACAGCATGACCTGCTCCGCGGCGCGCACGTGCGCGGCGGAAAGGCCGCTCGCCAGCCCGCGCCCGTACGCGGTGGCGACGGTCTGCCACAACCGCTCCGCGTCGGCCGCGGGCACGAAGAAATCCATGACCGCGTCCGCAACCAGGTTCGCCGGATCGTGACCCGGCGGGCCGAGTCCGGCATACGCGAGATCGATTGCGACGGTCTGCGCGGGGCACGGCAAGGCGAAGAGGTTCGGCGACCAAAAGTCGTTGTGACAGCGCGTGACCGGCAGCGCCGCGCAGAATGCGTCGATGCGCTCGCGCCGCGCCCACAAGTCGTGAATCGCGCCTGCGTATTCGCGCAGCCGCTCGTGCTCGAGGTGCGGTGCAAGGACGCGGACGTGCGTCTCCGCGTTGTCGTACCAGTCTTCGCGCCGGGCCAAGTACGTTGCGAAGAACCGGCGACCCAGCAGCCACGGCGCATCGTTGGGCAGCAGCGTCGCCGCGGCTTGAAATCTGCCCAGCCGTTCGGCGGCGCGCGCATAAGAGTCGACGTCCCAGCGCGGGCCCGGTTCGCCGGCGACGTCTTCGAGGTACAAGTCGATGGCGTCGTCGCGGCGGTCGATGAGATAACACGCCGCCGCACGGATCCCGGTCCGCGCATCGCCGAAGAATCCTGTCTCGAACGCAAGCGCTTCCCTGCCCCAGTAAAACGGATCGGACGGGTCAGTCGTCGCCTGCCAGCGCGCGTGCGCACCGACGACCGGCGCTAGCCGCTTCACGACGAACGAGATCGGCGTGGCGCCGCCCGTTTGCGCGATGCGCCACAAACCGGCGGTCCCGCTCGCAACCGCCCTATGCGTGAGCCCCCTCGCGGAGAACGACTTCGTCCATTGCGGCGGAGCGCCGGGGATTCGCTTCGCCAGCGCGGTCCAGTTGGTCGCGGCGCGCGCGAGCACGTCGCCGATCGTTTCAGCGCAAATAGCGGTCGAACCAGCCCGCTACCCGCTGCGCGACGTCGCGCTGGTTCGCGGGCTTTTGGAATAGGTGTCCTTCGCCGGGATAGATCACCAGCTCCGACGGCACGCCGAGCTCGCGCAGCGCGTGCCAGTACTCGTACGACTGCGTCACGGGCACCTCGGCGTCGCGATCGCCCGCGACCATGAGCGTCGGCGTCTTCACCGCTTTGATGTAGTTGATGGGCGAGCTCTTCGCGTACACGCTCGGGTCGTCGTAGATCGGCGCGCCGAAGTACGGCAGCATCCACGTGTCGATCTCGTTGGTGCCGTAATAGCTCAGCCAGTCCGACACGCCCGCGCCGCTCACCGCCGCTTTGAAACGGTTGGTCTGCGTGAGCGACCACATCGTCATGTAACCGCCGTAGCTCCAGCCGAAGATCCCGATGCGCTTCGGATCGACGGGAATGGTCTGCCCGACGGCATCGATCCCGCCGAGGATGTCGCGCAGATCGCCGTAGCCGAAGTCCTTGACGTTGGCGCGCGTGAACGCCTCGCCTTGGCCGTAGCTGCCGCGCGGGTTCGGCTCGAACACGATGTAGCCGCGCGCCGCGAGCATCGCCTGAAACGCCAGCGGCCCGCTCGGAAACACGGGATAGTGCGCGAATGCCGGACCGCCGTGGATAACCGTGACGATCGGATAGCGCACGCCGGGTTTCGCGTCGGGCGGAAAGATCAGCCAGCCTTGCACGCTGTTGCCGTCGCCGGTCCACGTCAGGCTGCGCGCCGGCCCGGTCACGCGGCGCACGTGCGCGTTCGCGGACGTCGCGTCGTGCATCGCGCCGAGCGGTCCGAGCGCGATCTCCGGCGGCGCGGTGATCGATTGCCGGATCGTCGCAGCGACCTTGCCGTCGCGCGACATCGAAACCCCGGCGTCGCCGGGCGCGATGCCGGCGAAGCCGCTCGCGTAGATCGTCTCCTGACCGCTCCACAGCTGCTGCTGTCGCTTCGCGTCCGGATCGATCGACGCGATCACCATGCGATCGCCGGCGAGCTCGGTCGTGAGGATGCGCGTGCGCGAGCCGTTCCACGCGATCGTCGTCACCGACGCTTTCAAATTCGCGGTCACGTCGGTCGCCGCGCCGCCCGCCGCGGGCACGACGTAGACGTCGCCGCCGGTGATCGCTTCATCCGACATGAGGCCGCCGATGTACGCGATCCGCTGTCCGTCACCGGACCAGCGCGGCGACGCGATCTGCAGCTCGGGATGGTGGATCTTCACGGCGGCTCCGGATTTCTCGTCGATGGTGTAGAGCTCGGCGACCCACCAGTTCGCGTCGCCGTTGCCGTGCGCGGCCGTCGCCGCGAAGCGCGTGCCGTCCGGCGCCCAGTCGTACTCGTAGACGTTGAGGTCGTCCGGTCCGAGCAACCGGATTGGGGCCGGTCCTGCGCTCGTCGCCTGCCCTGCGCCCGTCGATGGGCGCGCGGCGATCACCGCGAGCCGCTGCTCGTAGAACTTGCCGCCGATGACGCCGCCCGCGGGCGCCGAGGGTCCGAGCGGGCTGGGCGCGCGCGGCGCGCCGGGCGAATAGAGCAGCGCGATCCGCGTCCCGTCGGGCGACCAGCGCGGCGTCGACAGCGGGCCCTTCGCCGCGGTCACGATCCGCGCACCGCCGGCCGCCGAGAAGTCTTCCACGGCAATCTGGCCCTGGCCGCGCGCGTCGGTCGTCACGAACGCCAGGCGCCGGCCGTCGGGCGACCACGCGAGATCGCCCTCATCGCACTTGCGCCCGGGACACGCCGTGATCGTGTGCGCAACCTTCGGCCGCGCCACGTCCGCCAGCCGGATCGCATTGCGGTCCCCGTCGCCCTCGACGTACGCAAAGCGCCGCCCGTCGGGCGACAGCGCGACCTGCGAAAACTGATGCACGCTCCCAAGCGCCGCGGCGATCTGATCGAAGGGCACCGGCTGCGCCCGGGCCGGCGACACGGCGGCAAGTCCCATCGCAAGAGCGGCCCAGACACAAAGGAAGAAGCGGATCGGCATGAGCGGTCGATACCGTCGCCCGATGGCGGGTCCCTTGAAGCCCGGCTCCGCGTAACATTGGACCGCTGCGTGCCGATAACTGGGAGTACCGGTTGCCGCCGGCGCCGTGTATCCGCGAGAAGGAGCCCATATGGATTCGGGTCTTCCTGCGCGCCACATCCGGGCGCGCCTCAAGTCGAAGCCGCACGACCGCCTCAATGCGGTCGAAGTTCTGGTCGTCGCGCTGAGCGTGCTCGCGCTGATCGACTGCGGCGTGATCGGTTGGCTGGTCGTCCACGGCCTGGGGAGCTGACGCTCCCGATTCAGGCGCACCCTTCCAGAAGCGCAGGGTGACATCGAGCTCAGGGCGACATCGAAGGTCAGGGGCGACATTGGCCCCCCAACCGCGGGCTGCAAGCTAGGGTCAAAGTGACCGGCACCCCTATTTTTGAGGGGTGATTCAGGGGCATTCGGCTCCGGGACGGTTCGCCCAGAGAGGCCTAATTTACAGGTCCAAAGGACGCGCTCATTCGGGACGTGCGCTTCACTTGGGGCCATGTGTGATCGGCGACATTTGTTATGCGCACTGAAGCGCATCGTCGCCGCAAGGATCGCACCGCAAAATGGCCGTCGCCCTGGAACACGAATTCGCCGCTCTCCCACACGCCGACGCTCGTCCCGGCGTGCATTCTTTCTCACGGGCTTGGGTAGCGGCCCTCATCGCGTCGGACGTCGTCTTCTTCCTGGCCGCCACCTATCTGGCCGGCCTTTTCGTCAAGCACTTCTGGATGTCGTCGCTGCTGATCCGCCACGTGGCGGTCCCGGCGACGCTCACCGCGGGGCTGTCGGTCCTGGTCTTCTGGCAGCTCGGCCTCTACCGCCGCTCCTTCGCGATGTCGGTCCGCGACGAGTTCTATCACGCGGTCGCGGCGCTCTCGCTGGCCTCGGCGCCGGTGCTCATCGTCTTCTCGATGTTCCCGCTGGTCTCGACCTCGCGGGTCGTCGCGCTGTTCTCGCTCCTGTTCGCGATCGCGCTGGTCGGCTCGGCTCGCGCCATCGCCCACCGCGTCCGCGACGTGATCATGCTGGCGCACCCGCGCCGCATCGCGGTCGTCGGCCATCCGTCGCGCCTGGAGTTCGCGGAAGACGCGATGCGCTCGCTCCCCAACGCGCGCGTGTTCCGCCTGTCGGTACCGAACATCGACGCCGTCGGCGCGCTCACGCCCGATGCGGTCGCCTCGCAGCCGTGGTTCCGCCACGCGGTCGAATGGGGCTGCGACACCCTGGTGTTCACCGAGATTCTCGCGCCGTCGCAGATGCCGCAGGTCCTCGCCGCCGCCCAGCGCGTCGGCCTGACGATCGCCTTCGCACCGCCGCGCATCCGCGTGCACGCCTACGAGCTGCACATGGAGTCGATCGGCAAGCAGGCGCTGATCGTCGCCCGCCCGCTCAAGGCGACGGAGTCCAGCTCGCGCATGGGCAAGCGGCTCTTCGACCTCACCGTCTCGCTGTGCGCGATCGTGCTGTTCGCGCCCGTCATGCTGCTCGTCGCGGCGGCGATCACGATGGAAGACGGCCTGCCGGTGCTCTACCGCCAAGAGCGCGTCGGCCGCGACGGCAAGACGTTCCAGATCCTCAAGTTCCGCTCGATGGGCATGAACGCCGAGAAAGACGGCGCGAAGTTCGCGACGGTCGGCGACGCGCGCGTCACCCGGGTCGGCAAGTTCATCCGCCGCACCTCGCTCGACGAGCTGCCGCAGCTGTTCAACGTGCTCAAGGGCGAGATGTCGATCGTCGGGCCGCGCCCGGAGCGCCCCGTGTTCGTCAACCAGTTCGAGGAGAAGTACCCGCGCTACGCCGAGCGCCACATCATGCCGCCGGGCATCACCGGCTGGTCGCAGGTGTACGGCAAGCGCGTCGTCGGCTTCGAAGACGTCCCCGACAAGCTGCGCGGCGATCTCTTCTACGTCGAGAATTGGTCCATGTTCATGGACATCGCGGTCTGCATGAAGACCGCAGCCGAGGTGCTCTTCCACAAAGCGGCGTAACGCTCGCTCCGGCATGGCCGCCACGCCGAGCACGGACCGCGCGTACTATCCGCACATCGAGGGCCTCCGCGGCGCGGCGGCCCTCTACGTGTTCCTGTTCCACATCTGGCAGTCGGGCGCGCAAGACTCCGCGGGCACGCTGCGCCAGTGGTTCGCCGCGACGCAGATCATGCAGTACGGGCACTTCGCGGTCGCCGCGTTCATCGTGATCTCCGGCTACTGCCTTGCGCTGCCGGTCGCGATGCATCCCGAGCGCTCGTTCGACGCGCTCGCGTTCTTCAAGCGGCGCGCGCGGCGGCTCATGCCGGCGTATCTGCTGGTGCTGTTCTTGTCCGTGATCCCGTTTTGCGTGACGGCGCTGCTCAACGGCGCGCACATCAACGCCGCGCACATCGCGCTCGGGCTTGCGATGCACGTCGCGCTGATCCACAACCTGTTCGCCGCGAGCAATGAATATCTGAACGGGCCGATGTGGAGCATTGCGCTCGAGATCCAGATCTACGTCGTGTTCGCGCTGCTGCTGATCCCGGTGTGGCGGCGGTTCGGCGCCGCTGCGCAGCTCGGGGTCGCGCTCGCGATCGGATTGATTCCGCATTTCGCGTTCCACACGCTGGACTGGACGAGCCCGTGGCTGCTGGGTTTGTTCGCGATGGGCGTCGCGGCCGCGCAGCTCACCGCGCGGCCCGACGTCGCGCGGTGGCCGTGGACGTGGCTCACGGCGGTGGCGGCGTTCGTCGCGCTGATCCTGCTCGTGTCGTACCGCGATCAAGTCACGCCCGACGGCGCGATCTGGCCGATGGACGTCGCGCTCGGCGTTGCGCTGGGCGCCTTCTTCGTCGCGGCGACGCGCGACGCGCGCATCCCGCTCGTGAAAATCTTGTCGACGCGGTTCTTCGTCGTGCTCGGCAGCTTCTCGTACAGCTTGTACCTCGTGCACGGGCCGCTCGTGCGCGTCACCGCCGCGGCGCTGGCGCGCGCGCACGCCGGCACCGTCGCGAGCGCGGTGACGTATGCGATGCTCGTGCCGGTCGTCGTCGCCTTGGCGTACGCGGTGTATCGCGTCGCCGAGCTGCCGTTCTTCTCCGCGTTCGCCCGCGCAACGGTCGCCGCGCATCGCGCCTCGCCGCGCGTGCCCCGCCGCGCGCTGTTGCCGGATGGGACGTTGCAGAACGCGCAGTTGTCGGACGGGCGGCTGGCCGACGCGCAGCTGCCGGACAGCGGCTGGCCGACGCGCCGTTGCCGGACGCGCCGTAAACGTGCGTTCGGTGCTGCTCGCGCTTGCTGCGGTGCTGCTGTTCGCAGGCGGTGGTCGGCGCGAACCGGTACCATCATGATCTGCAGCGCTGGGAGCCGGACGCCGCGATCTACTTGCGGATGGCGCTCGAAGACCGCGGCCTCGCGCGCGACGCGGCCCGCGCCGAAGCGGACCGGTTCATCGCGACGACGTCCGAAGGGCGCAATCCGGCAAGCCGCGGATTCTACGGCCCGACGCCGCCGGACTACTACGCGAAGCAGTTCGCGCTGTTCACGACGCGGCCGCTGTTTCCGTATCTCGGCGCGGTGCTATATCCGCGGTTCGGGTCCGCACGGCCTGCAAGCGATCTCCGCCGTTGCCTACGTGCTCGCGACGGGCGCGATGTTCATCGTGCTGTTGTCGGTCGCGCCGCCGTGGATCGCCGCGCTCGGCAGCATCGCATTTGCCGTGAACCCCGCGGTGCTCGACATGGCGAGCTACGGGCTGACCGATGAGCTTGCAGTCCTGTTCTGGATCGCCGCGCTCGGTGCGATACTCGCGTATGCGCGCGCGCCGTCCGCCGCGTCCGCGCGCGCGCCAGCCGCGGCATCTGCCGCGTCCGCGCGTGCGCCGTCTGCTGCGTCCGCGGGGTTGCTGCTCGCCGTCGGCGTGGCTTCGCTCGCGCTCGCGTTTACGCGGCCTGCGGTGTATCTGCCAATCGGTGCGGCGCTCGGCGCGCTCGGCGCGACGCGGTTCGGCGGCGTTTCGCGCCGCGCCGCGTTCGCGCTCGTCGCGGTGACAGCCGGCATCGCGGTGGTCTTTTTTGCGTACGCCGCCGCGGTGCACGGCCCGGGGTTGCGCGAGCAGCTCGCATGGCAGTACGATTTCGCGCGCGCGACCGGCCTCGCGCCGCAATCGCAAGGCTTCGTCGCGTGGTATGCGCGCACGGAAGTCTCCGCGTTCGTGAAGGCGGTGCTGCACGAGATCTTCGTGAACGCGGGACCCGTCACGATCGCGCTCGCCGCGATCGGCTTGGTGTTGCGCCGGCGCACGAGCCTCGTTGCCGTGCTCGCTCGGTGCGGCGTGCGCGACGGTCGCGGCGCTGCTCGCGAACCCGCTGGAGTTCGTGCGAACCGTCGAGCTGCCGCTGGCGCCCGTGATTACGATGCTGGCGACGGTTGCGCTTGCGGAGCTGGTGCTGCGCGTTCGCTCCCGATCAACTGCGCCAGCCGGCGGGCAACCGACACCACGTTGAACTCCGCGTCGACCTTCGCGTGCGCCGCGCGGGCGAGCGATGCGCGAAGCGCGGGGTCCTGTGCGAGCTCCGCAACGGCCGCGGCGATCGCGGTGACGTCGCGCTGCTCGACCACGCGCCCGCAGCCGTCGTCGACGAGCTCGCCGATGCTGCCCGTGTCGGTCGTGACGACCGGTAATCCCAGCGCCATCGCCTCCATCAGCGCGACCGGAATGCCTTCCATCAATCCGCCGGGCAGCTCGAGGCTGGTCAGCACCATCGCGTCGTAGCGCCCGGCGCGAATCTCGTCGAGCAGCGCCGCGTGCGCGACGTGACCGCGAAACGTCACGTTCGCCTCGATCCCCAGCGTCGCAGCCTTCGCCTGGAGCTCGTCGCGCAATTCGCCGTCACCGGCGATCGTGCAGTGCACCGCGACGTCGCGGTCGCGCAGCTCGGCGAGCGCTTCGAGCAGATCGGCATGCCCCTTTTTCAGCACGAGATTCGCCGCGCACAGCAGCGCGAACGGCCGCGTTCCCGGTAGGCCGTCGACGCATTCGCCGGATACGCGCGCCGCGGGAACGTCGACGCCGACGTGCACCACCTCGATCGTCGCCTTCGACGGATCGGCGAGCGCGGCGTAGAGATCGCGGCGGCCGCGTTCTGAGATCGCTCGCACGAAACGCGCGCTCGGGAGCTTTGCGGCGAGCGCGTTGTTCTCGTAGATGTCCCACAGGTGGCCGGTCGAGCTCCACGGGATGCGCGCGACGTGCGCGGCGATGAACGCGACCGTGGCGGGTGTCGACAGCCAGTACGAGTGCACGTGATCGAATCGCTCGCGGCGCAGGCGCCCGCCGACGGCGAGCCCCAGCGGCAGCACGGCGAGGTTCTTGAGCTTGACCTTCGCGGGATACTTCGCGCGCAGCAGCGCCGCGATCGCGCGGCATGCGCCGGCCGGATTGCTCGCGAACGCAACGGCCGCGCGCGCGAACGTCGACGGGGCGAACAAACCCAGGCGGACCACGTCGCCCGCGACGCCCGTGAAGCCCCACGCCGCGTCGGGCGGTGACGTCGGGAACACCGTGACGCGCTCGAAATACGGTGCGAGGTGCTGCAGCTCGGCGTGGAGATACGGTTCCTTGCCGCCGAACGGGTACTTCGCGGAGACGAGCGCGAGCTTCACCGCGACGCTGTACCCGGCGGGGCGCCGCCGTCCCTGGCCGCGGATCGACCGGGCAAAGGAGAGAAGAACCGCTTCATGCCGCTGCTGAGAACGCCGGACGCGTTCGCCTTGCTCCGCTGCGTCGCGTGCGAGGCGGAGCTCGAGCCCGACGGCGCGACGTGCACGAACCCCGCGTGCGCGCACGCGCGCGTGCCGTATCCGCTCGTCGCCGGGCAGCCGGTGCTCATCGACGCGGCGTCGTCGATCGTCGATCCCGACACGGTGACCTGGACCGAGCCGCGGCCCCGCAGCGCCGCGGTGAAGGTGCTCGGCGTCTTCGACCGGCCCAACTCGGTCGCGACGCGCGTCTGCGCGCGGCTCGCCGAGGACCTCGCCGCGCGCGGCGGGCCGGCACACGCTGCTCGTGATCGGCGGCGGCA
This sequence comes from Vulcanimicrobiota bacterium, assembly GCA_963723635.1. Taxonomy (GTDB): domain Bacteria; phylum Vulcanimicrobiota; class Vulcanimicrobiia; order Vulcanimicrobiales; family Vulcanimicrobiaceae; genus Vulcanimicrobium. Next base: position 198,190 of record CAVRRP010000022.1, read on the forward strand.
CGATCGGCGACGGCCTCGACGCGCTCTACGCCGCGCCCGAGCTGGACATCGTCGCGTTCGACATCTTTCCGACCCCGTGCACGCAGTTCGTCGCCGACGCGCACCGCATTCCGCTACGCGACGGCGCGGTCGACGCGGTGGTCGTGCAGGCGGTGCTCGAGCACGTGCTCGATCCCTGGCGCGTCGCGGCCGAGATCCACCGCGTGCTGCGCCCGGACGGCCTGGTGTACGCCGACACGCCGTTCCTCCAGCCCGTGCACGAAGGGCCGTACGACTTCACGCGCTTCACCGAGAGCGGTCACCGCTGGCTGTTCCGCGATTTCGAGCTCATCGAGTCCGGCGTCGTGGAAGGCCCGGGCGCGCAGGTCGCGGACTCGCTCGCGCAGGCGGCGCGCAGCGTCGTCCCGCTGCGTGGCGTCGGGCCGCTGGTGCGCTTCGCAGCGACGCCGCTGGGGCGGCTCATCGATCTCTTCGCGGCAGGGCGGCGGCCCGGCGGTCGACGGCGCCTCGTCCGTCTACTTCTACGGCCGCCGCGCGGACCGGCCGCTGCCGCCGCGCGAGATGATCGCACACTACCAAGGCGCGCAGCGCATCCCGGCCCAGCGGCCGCGCCCGGCCGACGCCGGCCCGAGCGCGCGTTGAACGTTTTGGCTGCCTGCCGTGTGGGACGGTGGTCCCGGGGGTACACAGGCCGGGAACAAGCTATCGGTTTCTTCTGGCCGCGGCGCGGCGGGGCTCACGGATGAAGGTCTGCGTTCAAGGTCTCGGTTACATCGGTCTTCCCACGGCAGCCATGATGGCGCTGGCGGGGCATGAGGTCGTCGGCTTCGACGTCGACCCGCGCGTGCCGGCGGCGCTCCAGGCGGGCGCGCTCCACGTCAAGGAAGAGCCGGTGCGCGCGCTGGTGGTCGCCGCGCTCGCGACGGGCCGGCTGACGCTGACCACCGTCCTGCCCGAATCGGCCGACGCGTTCGTCATCTGCGTCCCCACGCCGACCATCGACAACAAGCCGGACCTGTCGTACGTCCAGGCGGCCACCCGCGACGCCGCGCGCAAGCTGCGGCCGGGGAACCTGCTGATCCTCGAGTCGACCGTCCCGCCCGGGACGATGGACCGCGTCGTCGTCCCGGCGCTGCGCGCCGCGGGCGTCGACCCCGACGACGTCGCGATCGTGCACTGCCCCGAGCGCGTCATCCCGGGCGCGATCGTCAAGGAGCTGCGCGAGAACGACCGCGTGGTCGGCGGCCGCAAGCCCGGCGACGCCGAGCGCGCGCGCGACCTGTACGCGTCGTTCTGCGACGGCGAGATCGTCACCACGAGCAACGTCACCGCCGAGCTCACCAAGGTCGTCGAGAACACGTATCGCGACGTCAACATCGCGTTCTCCAACGAGCTCGCGCTGCTGAGCGAAGAGCTCGGCGTCGACGCGCACGAGGTGATCGCGCTCGCGAACCGCCACCCGCGCGTGAACATTCTCTCGCCCGGTCCGGGCGTCGGCGGCCACTGCATCCCGGTCGACCCGCACTTCTTGTCCAACGCGAACCCGTTCGTCACCGAGCTGATCCAGACCGCGCGGCGCATCAACGACCGCATGCCGCACGTCGTCGTCCGCCGCATCGCGGAGGTCGCGCCCGCGGACGGCGGCGCGCGCGTCGCGATCCTGGGCGCCGCGTACAAGGCGAACGTCGACGACACGCGCGAGTCGCCGACCGAGCGCGTCGAGCACTTGCTGCGCGAGCGCGGCTACGAGACCAGCGTGTTCGACCCGCTCGCCGACCGCTACGCGCACCCGCTCGCGGAATCGCTGGAAGACGCGGTACGCGGCTGCGACGCCATCGTGCTGATGGTCGGCCACGACGCGTTCGCGCGCGATCGATCCCGCGGCGATCGCGCCGCTGTGCCGCGGCAAGCAGCTCATCGACACGCGCGCGTTCTTCGACGCCGGCGCGTGGTCCGCCGCGGGCTTCGGCGTGTACACGCTAGGCGGCGCGCGCCGCGTGCCGCTGCCCGAGCCGGCGGCGCCCCTCGGATCGTGAACTCGTCGCCGGCGCGCTGCGCCGCATCGACATGTCCGATCGCAAGGTGCAGGTCGCGCGTCGCGGTCGCCGCGCTCGTGCTCGTCGGCCTGTGGCTCGCGGTCGGCATCGGCCCGGAGCAGTACTACCGCGTCGGGATCGTCTTCGGTCTGCTCGGGGCGCCGTTCGCGATCGCGCTGGCGTTGCGCCGCCCGTTGCTGTTCCCCTACGCCCTCTACGTGATCTTGATCCCGTTCGACAATATGCTCTCGCTCGGCAAGCGCCGGCACGCTGACGAAATGGCTCGCGCTCGCCGCGGTGCCGCGCTCGGTCGTGCACATCGTGCGCACGCGCCGGTTCGTCAAGCCCGGACGCGCGATCTGGCTCTTCTGCGTGTTCTGGCTATTCGCCGCGGTCGGCGTGACGTGGACGCCGGACGTCCTTCGGGCGTGCAGTTCCTGCAGTCGTTCGGGGCAGATCCTCATGCTGTACGGGATCCTCGCGATCGCGCCGCTGGACGAGCGCGACCTGCGCATGCTGCTGACGACATCGTGATCGGGGGCGCGCTCGCCGCGATCTACGGCTCGTGATCTTCCACGATCACGCTCGTTGCGGACGAACACGGCGGGCGGCTCGTGGTGATCGTCGACGACCGCATGATCGACTCCAACCATTTCGCGAACGCGCTGCTGGCGCCGCTCGCGATCGCGCTCGTGGCGCTGATCCGCGCGCGCAGGGCAGTCGTGTTCGGTCCGCGCTCGTCGCCGTGGTGATGTTCGGCACGGCCATCGTCATGACGCTCTCCCGCGAAGCGATGCTCGCGTGCGTCATCATCTTCGTCGTCGTCATCGGTTCTCGCGCCGTCGATTGCTCGCGGCGGCGATCGCCGTGCCGCTGATGGCGCTGATCCCGCTGCTCGTGCCGAGCGTGGCGCGCGCATGCAGAACGCACTGCTCGAGCACGGTGGCGGGCGCAACTATATCTGGCACGTCGTCTGGCTGGCGTGGCAGCAGCACCCGTGGATCGGCTGGGGCACCGGCGGCGCCATCGCCGCGTACAACGCCAACTACCTGAACGTGTACTTGCACGTCACCGAGAAGTGGAGCCGGCCGCCGCACAACACCTATCTGCACGTCGCCGTCGACCTCGGAGTAGTCGGGCTCGTGCTGTTCGGTGCTGCGCTGGTCGCAGCGTGCTCCGACGTGCGCCGCGTTGCGCGGACGCATCCGTTGTATGACGTGCGTGTGATGCTCACGGCGTCGCTTGCGGCTCTGTTCTTCGTCGCGTCGTTCATCGATCTCATGGACTACAAGTACCTCTGGGTGATCTTAGCGCTCGCCGCGCAATACCGCATCGTCGTCACGCGCTCGGCCGTACCGTCGTCGTGACGCGGCTTCGCCCCGCGGTACTCATCGTGCTACTCGCCGCTTTGGCGCTGGTCGCCGTCGTCGCGCACGACCGGCGCGTCCCGGCAACGCCGATGATTCACGCATCGACGGACTTCTCGACGTTCTACTGCGCGGGCGCCGTCGTGCGGGCACGCTCCGATCCGTACCGCGTCGAGCCGTTGCGCACGTGCCAGCGCGCGATCGCCGAGTCGCCGCAGCAACCGGACTGGTTCGTCGTGCCGGCGCCGTTCCCGGGGTACGTCCTCGCGCTGTTCGCCGGTTTGTCGCTGCTGCCGCCGTATGCGGCGCACTTGGTTTGGTTGTTCGTGATCTTTGCCTCGGTCGGTTTTGCGACGTGGGCGCTCGCCCGTATTACCGGCTTTCCCGTGCTGCTCATCGGGCTGCTGCTGGCGACGCCACTGGCGTTCTACGATATCGGCTTCGGCGAGCCCACTCCATTGTTCGTTGCGCTCCTAGCCTGGGCGGCAGAGCGCGCGCAGCGCGGCGCGTGGCGCACCTGCGGCGTGCTGACCGCGCTCGCGATGATCGTCCCGCATCTCGGGCTGCCTGCATTCTTGGCGGTGTTGCTCTTCGCGCCGCGCGCGCGCGCCGCGTTGGTCGTAACGGCCGCCGCGCTGGCCGTCGTCTCGATCGCCGCCATCGGCGTGCCGCAGAACCTCGAGTACTTCGTGCGATCGCTGCCGGCGCATGCCGCGAGCGAACTGACGTTCCGCGCGCAGTTTAGCGTGTCGCACTTGCTCGCCGGGCTCGGCGCCGCGCCGCGCGTCGCGCTCGCACTGGGCTCGGTCATGTTCGCACTGGCGGTCGCCGCGGGGATCTGGGCGGGCCGCCGCTTCGCGCGCAGCGAGAACATGCCCGCGGCGCTCCTGCTGGTCCCGTCGGCAGCCGGGATGCTTGGCGGCACCTTTCTGCACGAGAACCACGTCGTCACCGCGCTGGGTGCCGCGCTGCTGCTGGCGTGCGCGCGTACGGTGCCGCAGCCGCTTGCCGTCGCGCCGCTGGCGCTGTTGTCAATTTTTTGGGTCGCGGACTCGGAGTGGAAGATGCTGATCGCGGGGAGCGTCATCAGCGCGCTGGCCGGCTTGGTGCTGGTGGCGCGCGCGCTGCGAGGCCCAGTTGCAATGCGCATCGCCTGGACGGTTGGGTACGGCGTCGCGGCGACCGCGCTGTTCCTCGCGATCCAGCTGCTGCCGCGCGCGGCAGGCGGCGAAATCGTCGTCGCGGCCGCGCCGCCGATCGCCGCCGATGCTGAGTCGAGCGAGATCTGGGCATACCGCAACCGGCTCATCGCCGTGTCCGGCGCCGATCCGCGTTTCGAGGTGGCGAAAATTCCGTACGTGGTGGGCCTGGCGCTTACCTTGGCGGGCGCGGCTGCCGCGGGCAATCGGCGGCGGTTGGCGTGATCGGTCCTGGGTATAAGGTCCCCATGTCTCACGGAGGCCGCGGAGCGGCCTCGTTCGTGCCGAATGGATTTTGACACATGACGGTGGACGAGCGGAAGGCCCGCGAAAAGCACTTCCACGACGAGCGCTTCGGACGCGGTGGTCCGCGCGGCGGAACCGGCGCCTTCTATCGCATCACGGGTGAGTCGCACGGTCGCCACCGCGCCCTGGTCTACGAAGGTTGCGCGGGAAAACGCGTGCTGGAGTACGGCTGCGGCCCTGGCAGCCAGTCGTTCGAGCTCGCGAGGCGCGGCGCGCGCGTCACGGGGATCGACATCTCGCCCGTCGCAATCGAAATCGCTCGTAACGAGGCCATGCGCGAGGGGCTGGACATCGATTTTCGAGTAATGGACGCGGAAGCGACCACGTTCCCCGACCATTCGTTCGACCTGATCGTCGGCGGCGCAATCCTTCACCACCTCGATTTGAACCGCGCCTACGCCGAGCTGGCGCGGCTGCTCGCGCCCGGCGGCCGTGCCGTCTTCATCGAGCCGCTCGGCCACAACGCCATCATCAACCTGTACCGGAAGGCGACGCCCGAGCAGCGCACACCGGACGAGCACCCGCTGCTGCGCACCGATCTCGCCCACGCGCGCCAGCGCTTCGCGCACGTCGGCGTGTGGTATTACCACTTGATGTCGCTCGCCGCAGCGCCTTTTACCAAGACGCCGTTGTTCCAGCCGCTCCTGGCAATGTTCTCCGCACTCGACCGGGCGCTGCTGAAAATCCCCGCGATACAGCCCTACGCGTGGATCGCCGTCCTCGAGTTCAGCGCACCGCGCTGACGTGAACGTCGCGGTTGCGGTCGCGGCTGCAAGCGTGCCGCAATGGCATCGCGCTGCCATCGACGCGCTGCGCGCGCTCGACGGCGTGACCGTGACGGTCGTCGACGTACCGCCGCGAACGCGGCGCGCACTCCGCAGCATCGAGTCCCGGTGGGCGGGGCAGGCGATGGCGAATGCACCGGTCGCCGCAGATTGCGGCGCGCTCACGGGCTACGACGTCGTGCTGAACCTCGCCGCGCCGGATCTCGAGGCCGGCGCGCGCCACGGCGTGTGGTCGTTTCGCCTCGGCGCCGGCGACGAGGCGCTGCCCTTCGCAACGGAGGTGGCGAGCAGTGCGCACACCGCCGACGTCGCGCTGATCAGCCGCTGCGACGGACGCGAAGCCGTGCTGCGGCGCGGGACGTTTCCGATTCCATTGTGGTACCCGACGCTCTTGCGCCTCACGCTGAACGAAGCGGCGCGCTGGCCGGCGACGTTCGTCGCGGCGCTGCGGGATGGCGTCGTCCCGCCGCGCACCGACATCGCTGCGAGCTTGCCCCGTACCGCGCGCGCGCCGAGCCGCGCGCGCTTCGCGGCGGCGCTCGCGCACCGGTTCGTCACCGGGATGCGCGACGCGTTCTTGGTCGTGGACCAGTGGAACGTCGGTTTTGCGCCGGGCGGTCCGCGCGCACTCGTCGACGGCGCCCGGCTCGACGTGACGTGGCTCGCGACGCCGGCGGCGCGCAGCTTCGTCGCCGATCCGTTCGTCGTCGTACGCGACGGCATGCGCGTGCTCTTCCTCGAAGAGTTCAACTATGCGCGCAACCGCGGCGTGATCGACGCGCTCGTGCTCGACGAGCGCAACGCCGTCGTGCGCCGCATGCGCGCGCTGCAGATCGCGACGCACCTCAGCTATCCGTTTCCGCTGGAGATCGGCGGCGAACTGTACCTCGTCCCGGAAAGCAGCGCGGAGAACGAGGTCGCGCTGTACCGCTGCGTCGAGTTTCCGGATCGGTGGGAGCGGACCAGCGTGCTGTTCCCTTTCGCGGGAATCGACACGACGGTGTTCGCGCACGACGGGCGGTGGTGGGCGTTCTGCACGCGCCGCGAAACGGGTCCGGGCGTCGCGCTGCACGCGTATCACGCCGCGTCGCCGCGCGGACCGTGGACACCGCACGCACTGAACCCGATCGTGGTCGACGTGTCGTGCGCGCGCCCGGCCGGACCGCCGTTCGTGGTCGACGGCGTTCTGTATCGCACCGGTCAGGATTGCTCGCGCACCTACGGTGGCGCGGTCGTCCTCGCCCGCGTCGACGAACTGAGTCCCACCGCCTACGCGGAGCGCGCCGTGCGGCGGATCGAGGCGCCTCCGGGCCCGTTCCCGGACGGATTACACACGCTCAGCTTCTGCGGCGACACGATCGTGCTCGACGGCAAACGCACGTACTACGACGTGCGAAACGTGATGCGGGGCGCCCTGGCGGTGCGCGACCGGCTGGGAGCCCTGCTATCGGGTTCGCGGTCACAGCGAGCCGCGGCCGCTTCAGCAATTCCTGCCGTCCGCCGATGACGTAACTGCCACCAGAGGTCCTGCCGGGTTGATCGGCCGCCGATGGCGGTGATGGTCAAATCGGAAGGATCCACATGGGCACGGCACGTCATCACGCGGTCTTATTCTCGCTTTGTCTTGCGGTCGGCGCGGCCGGTTGCGGCGGGGGCGGCGGCAGCAGCTCGGCCGCGCAGCCGGGCGTTCTGCCGCCGGCTGCGAGCAATCCGCCGCCAGGAAACGGGGCGGGTGCGTCGGCGCCGGTCGTCTTCAGCGTCCAGATCCCGCAGGTCGCGTCGAGCGCGGCAGCGCGGCGCGCGCGCTACATCTCGGCGGCGACCAAATCGGCCGTTGTCACGGTCGGCGCCGACCGCCAGACGGTGAATTGCACAGCAACGTGCACCGCGACGCTCACCGCTCCCATCGGAACGCAGACGATCGCCGTGTCGCTGTACGATCAGCCGTCAGGCGCCGGCAACGTGCTCTCGAGCGGCGCGACGACGGCCACGATCGTCGCGGGGCAGCAGAACGTTGTCTCGATCGTGTTCGGCGGGGTGGTCGCACGGCTCGCGGTTTCGCTGGGCGTCGCGTCAGCGAACGCAGGCAGCGCGACGCAGATCCCGGTCGTGATGAAGGCGTTCGACGCGGCGGGCAACACCATCATCGGCAACGATCCGTTCGTGAACGCCGTCGCACTCTCGTCCGACGACAAAACCGGCGCGACGACGTTGTCGAACGCCACGCTCAGCTCGCCGGCTTCGGCGGCATCCCTTTCCTACAACGGATCGTCCGCGATCTCCGCGGTGCGGGTGACTGCTAGCGTGCCCGGCAGCCCCGTCGCCGCACAGAGCGCAACGCTCGTGATCGTGGGTCCGACGCCGCCGCCCGCGACGACGTTTCCCGACCATGTGCGCACGCACGCGTACTACGGGCTCAACAACATCAATGTCGATGTTCCCGCGGCGTACATGGCCGCCCACGTCGACGTGGTCGAGGACGACGGCTACTCCGCGCCGCACGCGGACGCGTTCAAACGCGCGGGCGGAAAGTTCGCCATCGCGTACACGGATCCGACCTATGCGGCGCACTGCCCGGCGCCGTTCACGCCGCCCGCTGGACAGTGCGGCGGCCAAATCGCGAACCTCATCCCGAACGACGAGTCCGCCTACCTGCACGACGCGACCGGAGCGCGCGTCCACAAATACAATGACCCGTATTTTCAGTACCAGGAAGTCTTCAATCCGGGCGCGCCCGCCGCGCAGCGCGCCTACGCGCAGATGCTGGGGACGATCGTCGCAGCCTCGCCGCTGATCGACGGTTATGAAGCCGACGATTCCGGCAGCGCGTTCACCGGACCGGACGGCGTCCTCGGCTCGAACCTGTACGGCGGCTTCAACGCGACGGGCGTCGAGATAACCAGCGACGAGCAATACATCGCCGCCGCTGCCGCAATGCTCGCTGCCGCAGGCAAGCCGATCATGATCAACGGCGGCGACCCGCGCGGTACGGGTCCAGCCTATGGCGGACGATTCTTGGACCTGCCCTTCGTGTACGCGCAGCAGTTCGAGGGCTCGTTCAACAACGCCGGAAATTACCTTTACAGCGACATCGACAACAAGTTCCAGCGCGAGGAGAACGCGATCATTGCAGTGATGGCGCATCATAAGACCGCGGTCGTGTTCCCGACGGGCGACGCGTCGCCCGCGCATCGGCTGTACGCATACGCCGCGTGGCTGCTCACGTACGATCCTGCATACTCGACGTACGAAACCGACGTCCCGCTCTCGGACGGCGTCGCGCTGTGGCCGGAGACGCAGCTCGTTCCCGCGCAGCCGGCCGCCACCGCGACCGACGTCGTGCAGCTCAAGCGCGGCGGCGTGTTTGTGCGGGAGTTCGCGTCATGCGGGATCGCCGGCACGCCGATCGGACCGTGCGCGGCCGTGGTGAACTCGTCGCCTACGTCGACCGCGGCGCTGCCCGCGTTCCCGAGCGCGTACGGCCGCCACGTCGTGCTCGACCCGCAGAGCATCTATCACGGCGGCAAAGCGAACGTCGCCGCCGGCGCGATCAGCTCGCTCGCTCCGGAGACCGCGGCGATCCTGGTGCGGTAACCTGCGCGACGCGCCGGGAATAGGGCCGGTATCGTGATGCCGGCCCACAACCTGCGCGCGCTCGCCCTCGTGCTCTGCGCCTCGTCCGCGGTTGGCGCCGGGCTCGCCGTGCTCGGCGCGCGCCATACCGCGACCGCGACGGCCGCCGCGGCGACGGCGCGCGCGGCGCCGCCGCCCGATCCAGCGGCATGGCGCATCGTGCCTCACGTCCGTACGCAGGCGTATTACGGGCTCGGCGATGTCAACGCCGACGTGCCGCCCGCAGTCATGGTGCGCTACGTCGACATCGTCGAAGACGACGGCTACACTGCCGAACACGCGGATCGCTTCAAGCGCGCGGGCGGTGCGATGGCGATTTCATACACGGACCCGACGTACGCCGCGCACTGTCCGCCGCCGTTCGCGCCGCCGGCGGGACGCTGTGGCGGACAGATCGCCAAGCTCGTCGCGACGGACGAGCGGGCCTTCATCCACGATGCGGGCGGCTCGCGCATTCACAAGTACAACGATCCGTACTATCAGTACCAGGAAGTCTTCAACGTCACGCAGCCGGTCGCGTGGCGCGCCTACGCGGCGCAGACCTCCGACATCCTGCGGCACTCACCGCTCTTGGACGGGTTCGAGGCGGACGATTCGGGCAGCCCGTTCACCGGACCCGACGGTCGGCTGGGCTCGAACTTGTACGGCGGCTTCAACGCGCCCGGCGTCGAGATCCGCAGCGACGAAGAGTATATTACGGGGTTCACGGCGATGCTGCACGCAGCGGGCAAGCCGCTGATGATCAACGGGGGCGACCCGCGTGGTACAGGGCCGGCGTACGGCGGCCGGTTTCTCGACCTCCCGTTCGTCATGTCGGAGCAGCAAGAGGGCTGTTTCAACAACGGCGGCCACTACTTGTACAGCGACAAAGACGACAAATTCCAGCGCGAAGAGAACGCGCTGCTCGCGGTGATGTCACATCGCAAGGCGGCGGTGTGCTTTCCCACCGGCGACACGACGCCCGCGCATCGCATGTACGCTTACGCGTCGTGGCTGCTCACGTACGACCCACGCTACTCCGTCTACCTGATGGCGGTGAAGCAATCCGACGGGCCGTCGCTTTATCCCGAGACCGAGCTCGTCCCGCTTGCGCCGCGCGCCACGCCGGGTGCGATCGACGACCTGCGCCGCGGTGCGGTGTACGTCCGCGAGTTCGGCGCGTGCGCGATCGCGGGCCGCACGATCGGTGCGTGCGCGGCGCTCGTGAATCCGTCGGACCGCGCGGCGGCCGTTCCGGCGCTGGCAGCGCGGTACGAGCACCACGTCGCGCTCGACGCCCAGAGCTTGTACCACGGCGGGAGGGCGCGGGTCGAACCCGGCGCGCCCCAAGCGCTGGCGCCGGAGAGCGCCGCGATCGTCGTGCGCTGAAGCGCGCCCGGCGCTATGCGCCCACCGCGGTCGGGTTCGCCCGCAGCGCGCGCCGCAGGTGCAGCGCGACGAGCACGATGATCGCGACATCGTACGGCACGAGCAGCGCGAACGTCCGCTGCGGCAGCAGCGCGAAGTGCGGGTCGATCGCGTGCGCGATCGAGGGCAACCAGATGAAGAAGAGCGCGGCGAACCCGGGCACGCGCAGCGCGTACGGGATGCACCACCCGAGGTACCAGGGGTAGCTGATCGTGCTGATCGCGCTGAAGCTGTACGCGGCCGGCGCGGCGTACGCGTTGCGCAGCACCGCCGCGCCCAGCGCGCCGGCGGCAACGAGCGCCACGCCGGCGTGAAGGAGCACGGCCGCCAGGTGCAGCGTATCCGTGCGGGTTGCGATCTGCGTGTGGCCGACGGCGGCCATCGCGCGAAAGTACGGTGCGCCGCCCGCGAGCGCCGAGATCGCAACCGCCGCGGCGCTGACGCCCGCGAAGAGCGCGATCGTCGTGCGCGCACCGAGCCGGCCTGCGTACGCGAGCACCGCGATCGCCATGAACGCGATCTTGACGAGCCCCGCGGCGCCGGCGACGAGCGCGCCGAGCACCGGCCGCCGGCGCGCGATGACCATGCCTGCCGCGACCAGCAGGATCGCGAGCAGATCGTTGTGCGCCTGAACGATGAAGTAGAAGTACAGCATCGGGTTGAGCGCGGCGACCGCGAGCGTCGCGGCGCCGAAACCCAACCGGCGCAGCGCGACCAGCAATCCGATCAGATACAGCGCGTTCGCGCCGCGCAGCAGCGCGAGCGCCGTGGCGTACGTCGGCGCGCGGCCCGCCACCAGCCGGTCGAGGCCGAGCCATACCGGGCCGTACACGAGCGGCGGCAACTCGGGCCACGTCTTCGGGATGAGGTCGAAGCCGTTGCGGTCGAAGCCGTTGCCGGAGTACGCGTCCGGCGGCGGCGCATAGGCGGACGCTGCGATGGGCAGTTTGGCATATGCGACGTACGCGGCGGCATCGTCGTCGGTGTTCGTGCAGGCTGCTGACAGCAGCAGCATCACGGCCACGCCGAGCGCAAGCAAAATCGGCGCTCGCCGTATCGCCGCGCCGTCGAGCGCGCGATACAGCGCGAGCAGCGCGAGGCTTTGCAGCACACCCGTGCCCAGCATGATCGCGACGTGGCCCGCCCGCGGACCGCCGTGCGCCGAATCGTTCGTCGCCCACACCTGCGCCGCGTACAGCGCAACGACGACCGCGCCTGCTGCGACCGGGCGCGTCGCAATCGGCTTTGCCGCTAGCGGTCGTACAGCGCGGTGACCTCCCGCACCCATCGGTCCAGCATGTCGTCGTCGATATCTCGCGCTGCGCTTCGCGTACCGGCCAGCGAGGCGCGCAGCGCCGTCGCGAACGCCTCCGCGTCGCCCGCCGGCGCGAAGTGCACTGCGGCGTGGCCTTCAGCCACCTCGCGCAGCGCCGGCAGATCGCTTGCCGCGACGTGCAGGCCGGTGAGCATCGCCTCCATGAGGACGAGTCCGAACCCTTCGGCACGGCTGGGCATCGCGAGCGCGTCGGCTGCCCAGAACAGCGGCACGGTGTCGTCCACGCGCTCGAGCGCGACGACGTCCGCGTGGCGCGCCAGTGCCGCGCGGGTCTCGTCGGGCGTGGCGACCGCGACGACCGTTGGCCGCGTCATGCGCGCGAGCGATTCCGCGAGCACGTCCGCTCCCTTGAGGGCCGGGTCGCGGCCGAAGAAAAGGATCGCGGGCCGCTCGTCCAGCGCGAGCTGCGCTCGCGCGGCGGCGCGCTCGGCATCCGACGGCGGCCGAAACCGCCGCGCGTCGACCGCGTTGCGAATCACCGCGATGCGCGAGCGCGGCGCGCCTTGCTGCGCGAGTTCGTCACCGATCGCGGCCGACACCGCGATGAAGCGCTCGACGCGCGCGCCGAGCGCGCGGTACTTCAGCAGACTCCGCACGCTGGCGATCGCGCGGCCGCGCGGCCGCGACGTTACGGTGGAGTGCACGTGCCACATGACGCGCGCGCGCTGCAGCCACAGCGCCGTCGTGACCCGGCCTTCCCAGCCGAAGAAGTGCACGTGCGCAATGTCGGGACGCCATGCGCGCGCCACCTGGGCCGCGTGCGCGGCGCCGTCGACGAGGTGAAGCTCGCCGAGCGCATCGCGCTGCGTAGCCTGCCACCCCGCGCCATCAACGCGCGGCGCGACGAGCGCGAAGCGATCGCCCCGTGCCTCCAGGTGCCGCGCGAGCGCCGCGATCAGCGGAACGAAGCCGCCGGGTGTTTGGCCAAAAAAGCTTGCCGCGTGCAGAACGCGCATTGACGACATCTTTACCCGAAGCGACGCTTGGCCTCTCCCCAGCACACGCCGCCGTGCATTTTGCGGGTAGATGCCTCGGTGTGAGCCGGGTTGCCGTCATCAGCCAGTTCTTCGCGCCCGAACCATGCGCCGCCGCGAACCGGGTTGGCGCCATGGTCCGCGCGCTGGCGGACGCGGGCCACGACGTTCACGTGTACACCGCGATGCCATCCTTTCCCGATGGGGTGATCGCGAACGGCTACCGCGGCCAGCGCAGCATGATCGAGCGCGCCGGCCGCATCACCGTCGAGCGGGTGCGCACCTTCGCATCGGCCGCGCCGCTGCCGGCGATGCGGCTGTTCAACTGGGCGTCGGTAGCGCTGGGCGCCGCGCGCGCGATCGTCGCCGTGCGCGAGCGCTTCGACGTCGTGATCGTCACGTCGCCGCCCGTGACGCTCGCGGTCCCCGCGCTGCTGGGCGCATTCGCGCACCGCGCGCCGCTGGTCGTCGACGTGCGCGACGTGTGGCCGGAGATCGCGGTCGCGATGGGCGCCTGGCGCCGCGGGAGCGTCGTGGAGCGGCTCGTCGGAAGGGTCGCCGACGCCCTCTATGCTCGCGCCGCACTGATCACGTGCGTTACCGAGACGGCGCGCGCGCAGATCGTCGTGCGCGGCGTCGACGAGCGCAAAGTGCATCTCGCGCCCAACGGGTTTGACGAGGTTGAGCCCGCGCTCGAGCCGGCGCTCCTTCAGCTTCCCGGCGTTCACGATGTCGTGTACGTCGGCAACATGGGCCTCGCAACGGGGCTCGACGTCGTGCTGGACGCCGCGGCGCTCCTCCGTCGCGAGCCGATTCGTTTCGTGCTGATCGGCGCCGGAGCAGACGCCCGGCGCCTGCGCGCGCGCGCGGCAAGCGAGGAACTCGGCAACGTAGTGTTCACCGGCTCGCTGCCGCGCGCGGCCGCGATGCGCACGCTCGTCGACAGCGCGCTGACCATCGTCCCGCTCGTCGCAACGATCGCTGACAGCGTGCCCACGAAGCTGTTCGATGCGATGCGGGTTGGAACGCCCGTCGTGCTCAGCGCGGCCGGCGAGGCGCGGCGGCTCGTCGAGCGCGCGGACGCCGGCCTCGCGGTCACGCCTGGCGACCCGCAAGCGCTCGCGGACGCGATCCGCCGCGTCATCGCCGACAACGCACTGAGCGCGCGGTTCGCGCGCAACGGCCGCGCGTTCGTCGACGCGCACTACGACCGCGCCGTGGTCATGCGCGAGTTCGCGGCGCGAATCGACACGGTCGCCGCCCGTTAGGCGCCTGCTTTCGCCGCGCGTTTCGGCCGCACGATGACCGCGACGGCAGCCGAGCGCGCCCAGCCGTAGAACGTCTGCGCGGCACGCAACAGCGCCGCGCGCGGCCCCGCGCGCTCGATGACGTACGAGAAGTTCGTGCGCTGTCCGGTCGCATAGTGCTGCTTGTACTCGTCGTCGCCGCGGAGAAAGTCGAATTGCCGGAAACCGTCGCGGATGGCTTCCGCGAATACGGTTGACAACAGCGCCCGGCCCGGGTTGAGGTGGCGGTAGTCGGGATCGTGACCGAACAGCCACATCGCGTACGTGCCGCGCACCGGGTCCACGAAGCTTGCGCACCCCGCGATCGCGCGCGCACCGTCCCACACGACGTGAAAGCGCGCGGCGCCGGTGGCATATGCGGCATGGAGCAGCCGCCGGTAGCGCCGTTCGCGGATCGCGCTGCCGCCCCAGCGCAGCCGGTTGACCCTGAGAATGCCGTCGATGGACGACCCGAGGTCGGCGGGTTCGGCGCGCGCAATGCGGGCGGTCGGCAGAAGTTTCGCGATGCGCCGCTCGCCGCTGAGCGTCGCGCGGCGTGTCCCCGCGCCGAGCCGCGCTAGAAATGTCTCGTACGACGCCGGCAACTCGATGTAATAACACGGCTGCGGCGGTCCGTCGGTCCGCGCGCCGGCGGAGCCGAGGACGTCGCAGAGCGCCCGCAAGCGTACGTCCGTCGCATCTTCGAAGCGGACACGCTCCCACGGTAATCCCGCGATCCACGCCGCGAGCTCGCGAACGACGGCGGACTCCTGGCCGGCAAGCGCGAGCATGCCGTTGTAATCCGCGAAACCCTGCGCGCTGAACGTGAGCTCCCGCCCGACCGGAAAGCGCGGATGCGGTGCGCTGCGGATCGAGATTGGCAACGCGCCGACCAGCCGGTCGTTCTCAGACAACGCGAGGATGGTCCACGGATACGGCGTCGTTGCAAAGTACGCGCTCAGCCACGGTCGCGACAGGAACAGCTGCGCCGTGGGATCGCCCGCGTACAGCGCTTCCCATTGCGGCTGCAGTGCGTCGAACTCCGCGACGGTCGAGACGGCGATTCGCTGCACGGCGCTACGACCGTGCGCTGCGCACGAGCCGCTTCGCCGGGCCCGCCTGCGCGGCGAGTTCACGGTAGAGCTGCGCGTGGCGGCGCGCGGTCGCGACTATGTCGTACTCGTTGCGCGCAAATGCGCGCGCGCGGTCCGCGCGCTCGTGCGACGCTACGCGATCCGCCAGCGCGGCGCGCACCGCGTCCGCGAGCGCGCGCGGCGTGTAGTCGTCCACCACGACGCCGAAGGCGCCGTCGCCGAGGATCTCGCGCGCCCCGTTCCAGGGGACGGAGATCACGGGAGCGCCCGCGACGAGCGCTTCGATCGCGGCGAGCGGCATGGCTTCGTTGAGGGACGCGATCAGTGCCACGTCGGCGCCGGCTACCAAATCCGCGGCATCTGCGCGGTAGCCGAGGAATGTCAGCCGATCCGTCACGCCGCGCTCGCGCGCGCGCGCCTCGAGGGCGTTGCGGTCGGAGCCGTCGCCGGCGAAGAAAAGCTGCGTCGGCGGCGGCAGCAACGCGAGGGCGTCGATCGTGAGCGCCTGATTCTTCACCGCGGACAAGCGCCCGACGTGCATGAGGACGGGCACGTCGTCGCCGACCCCCAGCGCCGCGCGCGCCCGCTGCCGCGCGGTGCCCGACTGCGCGCTCAGCTCGATGCCGTTTGGGATGACGACGATGCGCTCGGGGTCGATCCCCTCGTCCGCGGCGAGCGTGCGCCGGTGGGTCTGCGAGAATGCGACGAAGGCGGCGGTCCGCCCGATGAGCATGCGGTTGACGATGCGAAAGACGCCTGGCGCGCCGAACTCGCTGTTGTGCTCGGTATGGACCAGCGTGCCGACGCCGGCAGCGATCGCGGCGATGCGGCCCCAGTACTTTCCGTTGTGCATGTGCGTATGGACGACGTCGGGCTTCCAGGCCCGCATCATCTGAATCATGCGCGGCAGAAAGCCGGGGTCGTACCGGCCCCGCCGCGCCACGTCGAAGACCGGGACGCCGATGTCCGGCGCCCCGTCCGGGGTGGAGTAAATCGTCATCACGCCGAGCTCCAGGCCGGGCTCCCGCAGCGTTTTCAGGAGCCGTGTCACGAGGCGCTCGGCCCCGTACGAGCCTAAATCGGTGATGACGTGCAACACGCGCATCTGCGCCGTCCTGTACCCCTGCTTGCCTGATAAATTACGCTCGCGGCGGCAGACCGCACGTTAGCTTGAGGCGGGTTCAGGGGACACCAAGGAGGATCATGAGGGATCCCATGCTCACGGTGGAGCACGTCGACAAGTCGTTTCCCGCTGAGCACGGTCTCGGGGCTATGCTGCGCTCGATGGTCGGGCAGCGCGTTCCGCGCCGCCAGATCCTTTTCGACGTGAACCTCCGGGTCGGGCGCGGCGAGCTGTTCGGGCTGCTCGGCCCCAACGGCGCGGGCAAGTCAACCCTGCTCAAGCTCCTCGCCACCCTCACCGTCCCCGACCGCGGGCGCATGACGATCGACGGGATCGACGTGGAGCGCGACCCGCTCGCCGCAAAGCGCCGCATCGGGCTTTGCACCAGCGACGAGCGTAGCTTCTACTTCCGGCTTTCGGCGCGGCAGAACATGGAGTTCTTCGGCGCGCTCATGGGGCTTTCGGGCAGGCAGTTGAAGCGCCGCATCGACGAATGCATCGACCTGGTCGACTTGCGCCCGTATCTCGACCAGCGGTTCGGGGGGTTTTCGTCCGGTATGCGGGTGCGGCTGACGCTGGCGCGCGCGCTGATCGCCGATCCCGGCATCCTGTTCCTCGACGAGCCCACGCGCGCGGTCGACCCCGTCCACGCCGAAGAGCTTCGCGCCATGATTCGGACGAATCTCGTCGACGGCGCCGGCAAGACCGTCGTCCTCGCGACGAACCTGCTCGCGGAGGCGTGGGAGCTGTGCGACCGAGTCGCCGTCGTCAACCGCGGCCGCATCGTCGCGATCGGTCCGCCGCGCCAACTCGACGTGGAACTGGGCGCCGTCGCGCGCTATC
>CAVRRP010000023.1:0-58656 GCA_963723635.1 Vulcanimicrobiota bacterium
TCGAATCCGTGCGGGTATGATTGAGTACGAACTTTTTCAACGCGTCTTGCCATGAATCGGTTGGGGGCAACGATGCGCCGCCGTTTGGGTTTACGACGTTGATCGTTCCTCGATTTGCACGCGTGTGCGTGCAGACCCATGCGAAGCAATCGAGACAAAGACCGGTATCGACGCATACTGCGCAGGTCTCGAAGATTTCCAGCACGATGATGACATCGGCTTTCACGCCAGGCAACCCCGACGACGGCGCATCGGTCATCGTCGATTTCGTCGGAGGAGGTGCAGACCCCGCGTGCGCGGCCGGATTGTAGAACGGGTCTTTTTCGCACTTGAGACGGTCGACGTAGGCGCTCACGCCGCCCGGGTTCGTGACCCAATCCCGTCTTGCAAAACCGTACGGATTCTTTTTTGGGTCGTCCCTGATCTCGTCGTCATTCTTGCCCATGCGAACGTGATGACCGTTCGCGTCGACCGCGAGTCCGACAGTCTTGGTGCTTTGCACGAAGCGTATGTCGGTGCACGTTATCTTGCCCGGGACATAGCTGACGCTGATCTCGTCTTGACCATTATTACCCGTTCCGTGAGACACCGTCCAGTTGAACGTGCCGTTGTTGCCCGTTCACGGTACCAAGGGCATCCGCCATTTGACCCCCTCACCGATAGCGCGCTGTCTGCCGCATGTCGCCTTCGAAACCATAGCAAAAGCGGTCGTTTGCGTCCAGAAGGGTCAGTGCCGAACGTCCTGAAGACGGTCCGATGGGAAGAGCGCTGAACGCCGCTACAATAGCGTCGCATGCTGTCTGGTGCCGCGGCGAACTTCTTGTAACTTTTCAAAACGAGCGCCCGATGCTCTACGGTTGCGGTTGGAGTATTCCGGGACCGTGGGCCCGCATGACCCTTATCGATTTCTTGCCGACGCGAGTCGGAAACAAAAAAGCCCGCCGCAGCGGGCTCGTGGTTTTGTGAGACGAGGGGACTCGAACCCCTGACATCCTGCTTGCAAAGCAGGCGCTCTACCAGCTGAGCTACGTCCCCGAAACGCCGCGGTCGACGGGCCGCTATTTCGCGGCGCTGCCGTGGATTCCGGCTCGGCTCGGGCGCTGCGTAAGGACTCGTGCCTGGCTGCGGCCAAACACGATTGCGATGTTCCGCCTCAAGGCGCTGCTGGGCGGCCTCGTCGTGCTCGTCGCGGTCGGTGTGACGCTCGCGCACGGCGTGCGCAAGGACAAGCGCTGGAGCCGGACGGATTTCTCTACGCGCGCATGATGCTGGTCGACACCGGGCTGAGCGCGGAGGACGCGCACCGCGAAGCCAGCGGGTTTTTCCTCACGACGCCGGCTGCTCACGATCCCGACGCGCGCGATTTCTACGGCTCGCACCCGCCCGCGTGGTACGAAGCGCAATATCCGCTCTTTCGCGCGCGCCCGCTCTTTCCGAGGCTCGCGGCGCTCCCCTATCCCCGGCTCGGATTTCGCGCGCTGAAAGACGTCTCGGCCGCAGGCGTCGTGCTCGCCGCGGTCGCGCTCTACGTCTGCTGCTCCTCGTCGCGCCGCCGTGGCTGGCCGCGCTCGGAGCGATCGCCGCCGCGGGGACGCCGCTCGTGCGCGAGCCGCGACGATGCCGATGACCGACGGCACCGCGCTCGCGTGGTGGACGATCGCGCTGGCCGCGATCGCGTTCTACGCGCGGCGTCCGACGCCAACGGCGCTCGCGTCTCGCTCGTCGCAGCCGTGCTCCTCGCCCTCACCCGGCCCGCGATCTGGCTGCCGCTCGGCGCCGCCGCCGGCCTTGTCGTCGCCGCGTACCGCTCGGGCGACCCCTACCGGCGCGGCGGCGCCGTCGCGATGCTCGCGGGGCAGAGCCTCGTGGCCGCGGGGACGCTGATCTCCATCGCCACCGTCCACGGCGCCGGCTTCGCGACGCTCCAGCGGTGGTCGTACGACTGGCAGACCGCCATCCACGGGCCGTACGTGGGCCACGGCGTCGCGTATGGTACGCCGCCTGGTTCGCGCACGCGCTGGTCATCGAACCCGCGAGCCTGCCGCGCGCGGGGTGCCGCTGTTCGCGCTCGCGGTCGCCGTCGTCGGCGTGCTCGCGCGGCGCCGCGACGCGATCGTGCCCGTGCTCGTCGGCGTCGCCTGCGCCGCCCCGCTCGCGATCATCGCCAACCCCCCGGATTTCCAGCGCGCGCTGGAGCTGCCGCTCACGCCGGTCGTGCTCGACAGGCGGTCGTCGCCGCCGTCGCGGCGGCGCTCCGGCCGCCCGCGGAGGCGGGGCCTCCGGCTGAGCCGAGCGCCGGATTCGTCGGCTCGCCGGGGCAGGTGTCGGCGATTCCGAATGCTACCCCGTACCCGCCTAGCGCCCTTCGTCCCAGCAACTACCGGCATTCGGCCTAGTGAACGACCCACGTTGCAGACGAGAACCCGAGCGCAAACAACCTTACCGCCGACTCCGGCGGAGCAGTCGCCAGAACCGGCTCATGCGCGTGCTGCAAAACGAGGAAAGCCCGCGGAGCGGGCTTTTCTGAGTCTGGAGACAGGGGGACTCGAACCCCCGACATCCTGCTTGCAAAGCAGGCGCTCTACCAGCTGAGCTATGTCCCCGCCGGAGCCTTCGGTTCGCCGACACAGTGTGGGACGGCCTTCGGCGTGCTATAAAGGGCGAATGTCCCCGGTTGTGACAATGCCCCTTCCCTATCCGGACGCGCCGCGCGTCGACCAGATCGACGACTACTTCGGAACCCGGGTCGCGGACCCGTACCGCTGGCTCGAGGACGTCGACTCGCCGGAGACCCAGCGCTGGATCGCCGAGGAGAACGACCTCACGGAGTCCGTGCTCGCGACCGTGCCGCAGCGGGAGGCGATTCGGGCGCGGCTGACCGAGGTCTGGAACTACGAGCGGCGCGGCGTTCCCGAGAAGGTCGGCGGCCTGTACGCGTACTTTCGCAACACCGGGCTGCAGAACCAAGCCGTCCTGTGGGTCACGCGCGATCTCGCCGAGCCCGGGCGCGTGCTGCTCGATCCGAACACGTTCTCGGTCGACGGCACCGTCGCGCTGTCGGGCAAGGAGTTCTCGCACGACGGCTCGCTGCTGGCGTACAGCGTGTCGTCGTCCGGATCGGACTGGCTGGAGTGGCACGTCCGGGACGTCGCGACGGGCACCGACCGGCCCGACATCGTGCGCTGGTCGAAGTTCTCCGGTGCGTCATGGAAGCGCGACGGGAGCGGCTTCTACTACAGCCGCTACGACGAGCCGGCCCCCGACAGCAAGTTCAAGGACACCAATTACTTCCACAAGCTGTACTTCCACCGGCTCGGCACGCCGCAGTCGACCGACGTGCTGGTCTACGAGCGGCCCGATCACAAAGACTGGAACCTGGGCGGGGTGACGACCGAGGACGGGCGCTATCTCGTGCTCGACGTCAGCCGCGGCACGGCGCCGGAGAACGCGGTCTTCGTCAAGGACCTCGGCAGCGACGGGCCCGTCGTCGAACTGCTGCCCGAAGCGGACGCGCGCTACGTGTACCTCGCCAACGATGCGACGACGTTCTATTTCCTCACCACCAAAGACGCGCCGCGCTCACGCGTCGTGGCGATCGGTCTGCACGACCGCACGCCGCGCGAGATCGTCGCGCAGACCGCCGACGCGCTCGACGGAGCGACGTTCTTCGGCGACCGCATCGTCGCGACGTACCTGCACGACGCGCACGCGCGCATCGTCGTGTACGGGCTCGACGGGCGACAGGAATCGGACGTCGCGCTGCCTGGTCTCGGCAGCGTCGACGGCTTCACCGGCCAGCGCAGCGCGCGCGAGACGTTCTACAGCTACACCAGCTACACCGATCCGCGGTCGATCTACCGCTACGACGTCGTGAAGGGATTGTCGACGCGGGTGTTCGCGCCGCAGATCCGCTTCGACGCGAGCACGTTCACCAGCGAGCAGATGTTCTACACGTCCAAGGACGGCACGCGCATCCCGATGATCGTGACCGCGAAGCAAGGGACGCCGCGCGACGGCAGCGCGCCCGCGATCCTCTACGGGTACGGCGGCTTCGACATCTCGCTCACGCCGGAGTTCTCGTCGGCGGTGCTGGTGTGGCTGGAGATGGGCGGCATCTATGCGGTCGCGAACCTGCGCGGCGGCGGCGAATACGGCCAGGCCTGGCACCAGGGCGGCATCAAGGCGCGCAAGCAGAACGTCTTCGACGATTTCATCGCCGCAGCGGAATATCTCATCGACCAGAAGTGGACGTCGGCGCCGAAGCTCGCGATCCACGGCGGCTCCAACGGCGGCTTGCTGGTGGGCGCGTGCATGGTGCAGCGCCCGGAGCTCTTCGGCGCGGCGCTGCCGGCGGTCGCCGTGATGGACATGCTGCGCTTTCAGCACTTCACGATCGGCTGGGCATGGACGTCGGACTACGGCTCGTCCGACGACGCCGGCGACGTGGCGACGCTGCTCGCCTACTCGCCGTATCACAACCTGCGCGAGGGCGAGCACTATCCGGCGACGCTGATCACCACGGGCGATCACGACGACCGCGTGTTTCCGGCGCACTCGTTCAAGTTCGCCGCGGCGCTGCAGCACGCGCAGGGCGGCACCGCGCCGATTCTGCTGCGCATCGAAACGAAGACGGGCCACGGCGCCGGAAAGCCGACCGCGAAGCTGATCGACGAAGTCGCCGACCGCTACGCATTTCTCGTCAAAGTCCTCGGCGTTTGAAAACGAAGAGCCCCGGCGCTGCGCCGGGGCTCTCGTGTTCGCGCTTCGGTGCGCCGGTTAGGTGAGCGTCAGCTGGAGGCTCGCGTCGCAGTTGACGGTTGCGAGGTTTGTGACCGCGTTGTGGTCCGTACCGACGCCTGCGTGCGTGCCGGTATGCGTCTTGCTGCCGGTCGGGAGTGCCCCCGAGCCCGGATAATTGGAAGACGACTGCGGATTCGGCGGGAAGTAGGTGTAGGTCAAACCCGTCAGCGGGTTGGTCGGGCCTTGTTGCGGATTCGTCAGACCGAGCGTCGCCGTGCCGAGATGGACGCACTGCACGTTGAACGGCTGACCGTACGTGAACGATCCGTCGACGTACCAGCTTCCGCTCGGCCCGGCGGTGAGCTGGGTGCCGGGGGTCGTGAAGGGACCGTTGTTGGTAAGCGCGATGTTCGATCCGCCCGAGGTGGCGACGACGGAAAATCCGGTACTGCCGTTGTCGAAGCCGACACCGGTCTGATTCGGGATCGGGAAGCCGTTATAGTCCGCCGCAACCGCGGTGAGCGTGTACAGAGCCGTCGTCGTGTTGAACGAGTTCGCGCATGCGTTGCCCTGCAGGTTGTGCGCATCGGTGTCGCATTGAATGTAGCCGGAGCCGATCACGCCTTTGAGCGCGAGCGCCTGAGGGTTGTTCGGGCCAGGCAACAGCGCATACGTTGCTTGGCCTTCCGACATCACGATCGCCGGCGTGCCGCTGATGAGCGCGACACCGAACGTGTGGTTCCCCGGCAGCGTGTCAATGGTCGCGACGAAGACGAAATCGGCGCCGCTGATCGAGTTGTTCAACACGACGATCGTATTGCCGTCGGCACTCGTGTAGGTCTGTGCCGGACCCGTGTTGAGAATCGACTGATTGTTGAATGCCTTCACGCCGTCGATGATCAGCGTCAGCTTGTCCGTGCCGGGCGAGATATAGCGCGGGCTGCGCGCGCTCGATGACGGCGCGGTGCCATCCGGCGGAGCCGGGACGCGGAACGAGATCGTCGCGGTCGCGCGGTTGCTGTTGGGCGGCGGCGGCGTGGTCGCGGGCGGCACGGCGACCGGCGCGCCGGAGCCGGAGCCCCCGCCCGACCCGCCGCCGCAAGCTGCGAGCGCCAGCGCGAGAGCGGCGGCGCCTAGAAGTCTCAGTTTCACAACGTCTCTTTCAAAGCGGCAAAAACGCCGGCGCTGGAAACGCTCGGCGGTGCCGGGGTGCGAACTAACGTCCACCCGCTAGCCAGCCGATAATACGCGCGCGAGGGGCCGATTCCGCGGCCGGGTGACCTATTTGACGCAAACTTGACCGAGCTAGCCAGGGAAGCGGGCTAGCACTCGGACTCGGAAGGCGCACGCCGGTCAGATCGGCCTCCGACCCTGCCGATACCAGGAGGGTCATGCGCAAGCTCCTTCTCGCCGGGGTCATCACGCTGGGGCTCACTGCCTGCGGCGGCGGTGGCGGCACGGGCGCACCCGCGGCGACGCCGCTGCAAGCCCCGGGCGGCCCGGCGACGGCGTCGATCTCGTTCGTGGTGCCGGTGGCAGCCCAGCACGTCGCGGATATCGGGCGCGCGCCGCAAGACGTCGTCGGGACGGCGCAGCGGTTCTCCATCTTCGAAGACGGCGTTGCGCTGTTCGGCGGCGCTACGCTGCAGGCGGGAAGCTATGCCGGCTTAGCCGGCGGCGCTACCGCGACCGTCACGAGCGGTTCGAGCGGCGCATCGTTCACCGTGACGGTGTCGGTCGCGACCGGCGCCGGCGCGCACACCTTCGGCGTGGTGGTCACCGCTGTCGATGGGACCATCCTTGCAAGCGCGCAAGGCACGTATTCGCTTTCCGGCGGCGGCAGCACGAACGCCTTGACGCTCCCGCTGAACGGCGGCATCGCGTCGGGCTACATCGAGTGCGCGACCCCCGCGCAGATCGCTGCGGGAAACAACTGCGCCGGCTACGCGAACTTCGACCTTGCGACCGGCCTCTATACGTTCACCGCGGTCGCGGCCGACTCGGGCGGCTACCCGATCGCGACACAGCTCGCCAACGGCGCAGCGGTGCCGTTCGCAAACGGCGCGTACAACGTCGTCGAGTCGCCGGCCGACAATCCGGCGATCGTCGCCATTACCGGTGGCCCGTGGTCGAGCCCCGGTTCAGCGCTGCCCGCCGCGACCGGCGCGTACGGCAACGCGTTCAGCGTGCGGTGCATCCATACGGGCACCGCGCAGTTGCAACTGCAGCTCGTCGGCGGCGCGCCGACGGCTCCGGTCAACGGCTACGCGTACGATGCAAGCAAATTTCCGTCACCGAACGCGATGCTGCCGATCGGCGTGCACGGCCCGAGCAGCGTCGCGGTGAACTGCACCGCGAGCGGAGCGCTGACGATCGATTAGCCGGCGCGCCGATGCGGCGCCGGACTCGGCGACGTGTCGATGCGCTCGAACGTTTCGGGCGTCTGCCCCGGCGCCGGCCGGCGGTGCGCAGGCGTCGCCCGTGGATGCGGCGTCGCACGATACTTCGATTGCGCAGGAGCGCGGTGGTGAGGCTGCGGCGACGGCGAGTTCAGATACGGCCGCGGATCGATGATGATCACCGGCCGCGGCTGCCACGGTGCGGGCACCGCAGTCGGGGCCGGCGGCGGGCTCTGAGCTTCGAGCGCTGCGATCAAAGCGAGCGCCGCGAACGAGAGGGCGATTGATTTCACGTCGTCACCTGGAGTGCGTCTACTTCAGTATCGGCACGGACGACGATGGTGGGCCATCCTGGGTTCGAACCAGGGACCTCATGCTTATCAAGCATGCGCTCTAACCAGCTGAGCTAATGGCCCGGGGCGTCGGCGCTTAGTTTAGGGGAGCGCCGCCCCCTTGTCAACGAGCGCGCCGGAGCGACGGAAGCGCTCAGATCAGCCTGATCCAGTCGTTCAGAACCTGGTCGTCGCGCTTCACTTGCTGCATCGCCAGATCGCGCAGCGCGTTCATCTCGCGCTGCTGCTCGGCCCGCGCGCTGGCGATCGCGTCGAACGACGCTTGCTGGGCGAGCGCCGCGAGGTCGCCCGGCGACGCCGGCGCGGCGGCCGAGTGCGCCGGCGCGCGGGCCGGGTGCGCCGAGGCGTGGGCGGCGTGCGCCGGCGCGTCCGCGGCCGCCGGCCCGGCTGCGGAAGCGCGGTGCGTCCGCCGCGACGGCGCATGGTGCGGGGTCTGCGGCCGGATGGGGAGCGCTTCCATCAGCTGATCGTCCGGATGAACTCTTTGACGATCTGATTGTCCGCCTTGCGCTGCTGCATGGCCACGTCGCGCAGGGTGTTGGTCTCGCGCAGCAGCTCCGACCGTTCGGAGGTCGTCTCATCGAACTGCTGCGACTGCGCCTGGAGCTGGAGCTGGAACATCATCTGCTGCGCGTTGAGCGCCTCGGTGCCGGCGAGATAGCCGCCGTTGACCATGTCCTGCGCGGTGTTGCTGAAGCCGCCGACCGCGTTGGCGCTATTGCCGCCGAAGCCGCCGGCGAGCGCGCCCGCGCCGATGCTGAGCGGGTTGCCGCCCATGACCGCGCCCTGCGCGGCTCCCGCGACGGCGCTGAGGAGGTTGAAGCCCATGTCTGCTGTCCTTTCCTAGTCCGAGGTGTCGTCGCCGGCGGAGATCGACGGCGCGAGGTCGCGGTCGCGGCCGTCGGCCTGCGGCAGCGGCTTGTACGCGGGGAGGCTGAGCGGCATCGCCATCGGCATCGCCGCGACGGAGCTCGCCTGCGCGCCGTAGCCGAGCTGGGCCACGAGGCTTCGCAACTCGCCGACCGCCTCGGCGGAGTCGCGCGGATCGCCCGCTGTTGCGGTACCGCTTGCTGCCGTCGCAGTCGTGCCCGCGGCCGGCGTTCCGGCGCCGCCCGCGACGGACGGCTCACCGCCCAGGTGCGCGTAGTGGCGCAAGACCGAGTCGGCGTAGCCGACCGGCTTGCCGTCCCCCCAGTCGGTCCGGGTGCCCGTCGCGGTGGGCGAGCCGGCGTTGTAGGCCGAGAGCGCGGCCCGGACGTTGCCGCCGAAACGTTGGAGGTTGGACGACAGGATCCCGGCGGCGTAGTCGGCGTTGCTCGCCGGGTCCATCGCCGCGGGGCTGCGGGCGAAGGCGTGCCAGCGGTCGTCGATCTGGAAGAGGCCGTGGCCGTGCCCGCCGTCGCCGACGACGTTGCGGCCGGAGTCGCTGCCCGGTCCGCCGGTCTCCTGGGCGGCGACGGCCGCGAGAAGCCGCGGCTCGAGGTGGTGGCGGGTCGCCGCGGCTGCGATCTGGGCGCCGAAGGCGACGGTGAGGTTCGTGTTCATGGCGCCCGTCGATCACGCGGGCAGGGGCGTTCGGCTAGGGTGGCCCGGCGACGATGGCGTTTGACAAGGTCCCGGGGGTGGTCTAACATGGGTCAGTTGCATGGGGTTCTCCTCGCGGGGGACCCCGTTCTATGGTATGGGTTCTTCACTGGTCATCGACATCGGTTCCGTCCTGTTCGCGGGCCGTCCGATGTCTCTCGACGAACGGGTCGAGGTTCCGCCGTTCTCCGAATTCACGTTCCCGCAGCCGGCGCACGTCCGCCTCGACCTGCGGCGCGTGGACCGCGGGCTGGACATCAGCGGGACCATCGACGTGGCCGTCGGGGGGCCGTGCGGCCGGTGTCTGGAGGACGTCGTCGTCCCGATGACGGTCGAGGTCGAAGAACGTTTCGATCCGCCAAGCGGAACGAGCGATCCCTTCGGCGAGAACAACGTACTGAGCGGCACCGACCTGGACGTGGGCGATCTGGTCAGACAACTCGTGACTAGCGCGCTGCCACTTTCACTGACGTGCGGCGAGGACTGTCGCGGACTCTGCGGCACGTGCGGAAAGAGCAAGAACGCGGGCGGTGGCTGCACCTGTCCTTCGACAAGCTCAGGATGACATAAGGAAAGCGATCATGGCGAACCTCAAGTGGAAGACCCCTCGGTCCAAGACGCGTAGCCGCCGCGCTGCGAACTGGAAGCTCAACCCCGTGACGACGGTCGAGTGCCCGCAGTGCCACCAGCCGAAGCGCCCGCATTTCGTGTGCGACTTCTGCGGGACGTACGACGGCCGGCAGGTCGTGGCGAAGGACGAGCACGCCGGCCACAGCCACGGTTAGCGGTTGAACCAGACCGGGGTCCGCATCGCGGGCGTCGGGCACTTCGTGCCCGCCAAGGTCCTCACGAACGCCGATCTCGAGCGCATGCTCGACACGTCGGACGAGTGGATCGTCACGCGCACCGGGATGCGAGAGCGGCACATCGCTGCCGCCGACGAGCCCACCAGCGACATCGCGCTGGGCGCCGCGCGCAACGCGCTGGCGAACGCGGGGCTCGAAGCCAAGGACCTCAACTGCATCATCGTCGCGACCGTCACGCCGGATTACGCGTTTCCGGCGACGGCCTGCATCGTCGGCGCGAAGCTCGGCATCCAAGGCGTGCCGGCGTTCGACATGGAGATCGCGTGCAGCGGCTTCATCTATGGGCTGACCGTGGCGTCGAGCATGATTCGCACCGGCGTGTTCAAGCGCGTGCTGCTCATCGGCGCCGAGGAGCTGTCGCGCCTGGTCAACTACGAAGACCGCGGCACCGCGGTGCTGTTCGGTGACGGCGCGGGCGCGGTCGTGCTCGAAGCCAGCGAAGCCGACTCGTTCCTGAGCTCCGAGCTCGGCGCGGACGGCACGAAACCCAGCGATCTGTATCTGCCGATGAGCGGCACGGCCGGCCCGGCGCTCACCGTCGAAAGTCTTGCGGCCAAGCACAACACGATCACGATGGACGGCAAGGAAGTCTTCCGCTTCGCCGTCACCAAGATGATCCAGGCGACGAACACCGCGCTCGCGCGCGCGGGCGTCGAGCCGCGCGACGTGTCGTGGGTCATCCCGCACCAAGCCAACAAGCGCATCATCGAAGCGGCCGCGAAGCGCCTCGACATTCCCAGCGAGCGCGTCGTCATCAACATCGACCGCTACGGCAACACGAGCGCCGCGTCGATTCCGATCGCGCTCTCCGAGACGGCCGCGTCCGGCAAGCTCAAAGACGGCGACATCTTGCTCTTCGTCGGCTTCGGCGGCGGGTTGAGCTGGGGCGCCGTCACGTGGCGCTGGAACAGCAACGGCGCGAGGTCCTGATGCGCGTCGGCGTGGTCTTCCCCGGACAAGGCTCGCAAGTCGTCGGCATGGGTGCCGACGTCGCGCGCGCGTATCCGGCCGCCGCGACGTGCTTTCGCACCGCGAAGATGCTGCTCGGCTACGATCTGCTCGCGCTGTGCGAAAACTGTCCTGAAGAGCAGCTGCGCCAGACGCGCTACGCGCAGCCGGCGATCTTCGTCACCAACGTCGCGCTCGCGATGGCCGTCGGCGACGCGCTCCAGCCGGTCGTCAGCGCCGGCCACTCGTTCGGCGAGTACTGCTCGCTCACGCTCGCCGGCGCGCTGACGTTCGAGTCGGCGCTCACGCTGGTGAACCAGCGAGGGTTGGCGATGCAGCGCGCGACGGTGCACGCGCAGGGCGCGATGGCCGCGGTGCTCGGGCTCGCGCCCGACGCATTGCGCGCCGCCGTGGCGCAGGCGGTGGAGCAAGGCGCGGGCCGCGTGCAGCTCGCGAACTTCAACGCGCCCGGTCAGATCGTCATCAGCGGCGACGCGGAAGCGGTGCGCGTCGCGGGCGAGCTCGCAAGCGAAGCCGGCGCGAAGCGCGTCGTGCCGCTCAACGTCAGCGGCGCGTGGCACAGCGTGCTGATGGATCCCGCGCGCGACGAGTTCGCGCGCCACGTCGTCGACGCGGCGCTGATGCCGCCGCGCTTCACGGTGATCTCCAACGTCGACGCGCAGCCCTATACGGACGTCGAACGGATCAAGACGAATTTGATTCGGTCCGTGACGGATGAGGTGCTCTGGCACGACGCCGCCGTCGCGATCGCGGCGATGGAGCTCGACCTCGTCGTCGAGTTCGGCGCGTCGGCCGTGCTCGCGCCGATGTTCAAGCGCATTCCCGGCGCGCCCAAAGCGATCACCGTCTCCGACGCCGCCGGCGTCGAGAAGCTGCGCGCGCAGCTCGCGCCCGCGCCGAGCCCCGACGTGCTGTCAGCTGCGGCTGAGCTGGTCGAAGGATGAGCCTGGCCGGGAAGTTCGCGGTCGTCACCGGCGCGAGCCGCGGCATCGGCCGCGCGATCGCCGTCGATTTGGCGCGCGCGGGCGCGGACGTCGCCTTGTTCGGCCGGGACCTCGCGGCGCTGGAGGAGACGCAAGCCGCCTGTGCCGCCGCGCGCGAAGGCGCGCGCACCAAGACGCACGTCGTCGACGTCACCGACGAAGCGGCCGTGGCGGACCATATCGGCCAAATGATCGCGGCCGTCGGCCGGATCGACATCGCCGTCGCGAACGCCGGGCAGGCGAAGGACGGCTTGATCCTGCGCTTCAAGGCCGCGGACCTCGATCGGCTGCTCGACGTCAACCTCAAGTCGGCGTTCTACCTGAGCGCCGCCGTCGCCAAGCCGATGATGAAGCAGCGCGCCGGCTCGATCGTGTTCGTATCGTCGATCGTCGGGCTCGCCGGGAACCCCGGCCAGAGCGCCTATGCGGCCAGCAAGGCGGGCCTGCTTGGTCTTGCCAAATCGCTCGCGAAAGAGCTTGGGTCGCGCAACATCCGCGTCAACGCGGTCGCTCCCGGTCTCATCGAGACCGCGATGACCTCGGAGATGCCGGCTGCGGCGCGCGACTACTATCTCAACACCATCGCGCTCGGACGCGCCGGCGCGCCCGAAGACGTCGCCCCCGTCGTCACCTTCCTCGCCTCCGACGCCGCCCGTTACGTCACCGGCCAAACGCTGGTGGTCGACGGCGGCTTCCTGATGTAGCTCGCTTCGCACTCACTAGGAGAACACGAGAACCATGCCCGCTGACACCTTCGAACGCGTCAAGAAGATCATCGTCGAGCAGCTCGGCGTCGAGGAGAACGAAGTCACGCCCGAAGCGTCGATCACCGACGACCTCGGCGCGGACTCGCTCGACCAGGTCGAGCTCGTCATGGCGTTCGAGACCGAGTTCGCCATCGACATCCCCGACGAAGAGGCCGAGAAGATCAAGACCGTCGGCGACGCCGTCGCGAAGATCGAAGCCGTGAACACGACGAAGGACGTTCCGTAGCGGCACCATGCTCGAGGCTCTGGGCGAGCGCTTAGGCGCGATCTTCGACAAGCTTGCCAATCGCGGCCGACTCTCCGAGTCGGACGTCGCTGCGGTATTGCGCGAAGTTCGCATCGCGCTGCTCGAAGCCGACGTCGCGCTGCCCGTCGCCAAAGAGTTCGTCAACGCGATCAAGGACAAGGCCGTCGGGTCCGACGTCCTCACCTCGCTGACGCCGGCGCAAACCGTCATCAAGCTCGTGTACGACGAGCTCGTCGAGCTGATGGGCGGCGCGGCCGCGCGGCTCACGTACAGCGATGCGCCGCCCACGGTGTACGTGCTGGTGGGTCTGCAAGGCTCGGGCAAGACGACGCATGCGGGCAAGCTCGCGCTGCGTCTGAAAGAGCAGGGGCGGCGCACGCTGCTCGTCGCGGCCGACGTGTACCGTCCCGCCGCGATCGATCAGCTCAAGACGCTCGGCAAACAGATCGATCTGCCCGTGTTCGATCAAGGGCAAGGCGATCCGGTGAAGATCGCGCGCGACGGCGTCGCCGAAGCGCGCCGGCTCGGCATTCCGACGGTGATCATCGACACCGCGGGGCGCTTGCAGATCGACGAGCGGCTCATGGAAGAGCTCGACAAGATCAAAGCGGCCGTCAAGCCGACCGAGATCCTGTTCGTCGCCGATGCGATGACCGGACAAGAAGCGGTCAACGTCGCGAAGACGTTCAACGACCGGCTCGGCATCACGGGCGTGATCCTGACCAAGATGGACGGCGATGCGCGCGGCGGCGCCGCGCTTTCCATCCATCGCATGACGGGTGCGCCGATCAAGTTCGTCGGCGTCGGCGAGAAGATCAACGCGCTCGAGCAGTTCTATCCGGACCGGCTCGCGTCGCGCATCCTCGGGATGGGCGACGTGCTCACGCTCATCGAAAAGACGCAGTCCGTCTACTCGGAGCAGCAGGCCGAAGAGCTCGCCGTCAAGCTGCGCAAGTCGCAGTTCACGCTCGACGATTTTCTCGCGCAGCTGCGGCAAGTGCGCAAGATGGGCTCCATGACGGACATCATGAAGATGATCCCCGGGCTCTCCAAGGCGCTGCCGAAAGACATCACCGTCGACGAGAAAGACGTCTCGAAGATCGAGGCGATCATCTGCTCGATGACGCGGCGCGAGCGTGAGCGGCCTGAGATTCTCAACGGGTCGCGGCGGAAGCGGATCGCGATGGGGTCTGGGTCGCAGGTTGCCGATGTGAACCGGCTCGTGAAACAGTTCGAGCAGGCTCGGCAGATGATGAAGCAGCTTGGTGGGATGAAGAAGGGGCGGTTTCCGAAGCTTCCCGCTGGGATCGGTGGGGGGCGGTGACGGCGGCGCATCGCATCGCTTCGTCGGGGACGTGTTGTGGTTCGCTTCCTGCGAACCACAACACTCGGTTGCTCCGTCGCTCTCGCCATCCTGGCTCCGCTCCTCCGCAAACGCCCCGCCGAAGCGATACGACGCGCCGCCATCACGGCACGGCCTTCCCCATTGTCATCCTGAGCTTGTCGAAGGGTGCGCCACGACGGTCCCCCATTGTCACCCTGAGCTTGTCGAAGGGTGCGCCACAACCGCCCCGCACAGTAGTGCGGGATTTTCTAGAAAGTCAGTATGGTTAAGATCAGATTGCGGCGCATGGGCGCCAAGAAACAGCCGACGTATCGATTCGTCGTGGCGGATGCCAAGTCGCCGCGTGATGGACGGTTCATCGAGATTCTCGGGCATTACAATCCTCGTACGGAGCCCAAGACGCTCGTTGTCAATCAGGACAAGGCGAAGCAGTGGCTCGAAAAAGGCGCGCAGCCTTCGGATCCGGTACGGCGCTTGTTTGCCGAGCTCGGGCTCGTCGAGCGGGGGTTCATCTCGGAGACCAAGCGCGCGCCCAAGGCGAAGAAGAGCTAGCATCGTGCGCGCACGGAGCGGGCGCGGGCTATGAGCGCATTCGACGACGAGTTCGGCCTTTTCGGCGACGACGACAAGGCGGCGGAAGAAGAACGCACGTCGACGCTCGGCGCGCGACGCATTGCGTCGGACGAAGCGGCGCACGACGACATCGAGCCGGAGGACGAACGGCCGCGGCGCGGGCCGCGCACCGATCGGCGCGACCGGCCGAGCGGCGCCTCCGGCGGCGTGTATGGCACTGCAGAGGGTGAACGGCGGCCGCGGCGCGAGTACGGTGCCGATCGTGGCGCGCGCAAGACCGAAGACCCGGCTGTTGCGCAAGAACGGGCGTTGGATCTGCTCAAGTTTTTGGCGAAGAAGCTCGTTTCGCGGCCCGAGAACGTGATCGTCGAAGAGGTCGAGACTGACAAGGGTCCCGTCGTCGAGCTCGTCGTCGAGCATGAAGATCTCGGGAAGGTCATCGGGCGCAGCGGTCGCGTCGCGCAAGCGCTGCGGACGCTCGTGCGCGCGAGCGCTGAAGGACGGCTCAGCATCGACATCATCTCGTTCGAAGATGAAGTGCTCGAAGGCGAAGCCGAGCACGCTCCGAGAGGCTCGGCCGGGGCTGACGACCTTGCGAGCGGCGAAGATCCCGGCGACGACGATGAGGCGCACGGCGCCGAGAGCGACGCCAAAGAGTGATGCGAACGCCGGCCGCGTGGCCGGCGTTTTCGGGCTGCGCGGCGAGCTGAAAATCGCGCCCAGCCGCATCGGCGATGATGCGCTCGAGGCTGGGGTGGAATTGCGCGCGACCTTGGCCGACGGCACCGTGCGGGAATTGCGCGTGCGGGCGTTGCGGCGGCATCAAGGGCGGCCGTTGGTGTCGTTCGACGGCGTCGAGGATGCGACCGCGGCGGAAGCGCTCGTGGGTGCGATGCTCACGATCGACCGCGACGACGTCGAATTGGACGACGACGAATATTTCGACGACGATCTCGTCGGGTGCGCGCTCGTCGATGCGGGTGCGGGCGGTGACGTGCTCGGCGACGTGTTGGCGGTCGAGCATTATCCGGCGCAGGACGTGTTGATCGTCGCCATGCGTGGTGCTCAGCGCGAGCGGCGCGCAATGGTGCCGTTGGTGCGGGCGTTCGTGAAAGACGTCGACGTGCGCGCGCGGCGGATCAGCGTGGAGCTGCCGACCGGGTTGCTCGATTCGCAGGCGGCGGAGGAGGCGTAGCCCCGTTGCCGCGACCGCTTGCTGGGTGCGCGGTTACCGGCGGCGGCGTTTCGGCGGGTTGAGGTAGGCGCCGATCGCGCCTTCGACCGCGCGTTCCGTGGCGGTTTGCAGGCCCTGGGGGCCGGTGGCGTCGCCGCCGTGAGTTTGGCGCCAGAGCACTTTGCCGCTGCAGTCGCTGGCGGTAAGCTCGAATTTTGCGTTGCCGCCGCCCGTTGCGTCCGGTGTTGTCGTCAGCGTTCCGGCGAGGACTGCTTTGAGCGCGTGCCCGGTGCAGGCTGCGGCCGCCGTTGCGGCGCGTTCGGCGTGGGCGCGTTCCGTCAAGTGGGTTGTTGCCAGTTCGCGCAGTGCTGCGTCCGCGGTGCCGGTGACCGGAAGTGCGGCGTAGCTCTCGCCCGCGGCCGCCATGGCGACGGTTGCCGGTGACGCGGTGCGCGGGGCGGACGTCGGGGCGGCCGGGCGCTGAGCGGTCGTCGTTGCGGGCGGTGTGACGTTCAGCAGGGCCGCGGCCGGGGCCGTCGCGTTCACGATTGGTTTCGGGGTCGGGGAGGCCGTTGGTTTTGCGGCGGGTTTTTTCTTGCGGCTGAAGAGTTTGCCGAGGTTTGCTTCGGGGCCGTTGCTCGCCGACGGCGTCGGGGATACCGCGGGCGGTGGGGTGCCGATTGCCGCGAGGCCGCGGTTGGCGTGGCGGGAGACGAACGTGGCGAGGTCGTCGCCTTGGCCCGCGGCGTCGTTGTAGGTGTTCAGCTGGGTGCTCTGGCTGTAGACCACGATGCCCGTCGCCGTGCTCACGACTTGCTCCACGATCGAGACGCCGTTGCCGAGCGGCGAGATGAAGCCGGAGACGTAGTAGTCGGAACGATTCGTGCGCGCGACGTTGAGGTAGTCCTTGCGGTCGGTGCCCGGCGGGGGCGGCGTGACCGTCACCAGGCCGGTGTTCGCCATGGACGTTGCGATGATCGTCGCGAGGCGCGAGCTCGCCTCGCGGTCGACGGAGCTGCCGTTGGAGATGAACGGGAACACGATCACGTTCGGCTTGCTATAGAACGACGGGGGCGGCGAAGCGGCGACGAGCGGCAGCCCCAGGAACGCGACGAGCAGGACGACGAGCAGACGGCGCACGAGGCGGCGTTCGGCCGCCGCCGGGGCGATCCCTTACGAGGCGAGCGGGAGCTGGGTGCTCTCGCCGTCCTTCTGCCACGCGGCGCTCACGTGCGCGCCGAACAAGAACACGACGCCGATCAGGTCGAGCCACAGCAGCAGCACGAACAGCGCCGACAGCGCGCCGTAGATCTGGAACGCGTTCGCGGCGTAGGTGGTGTAGACGGCGAACGCGATCTGCGCGATCGAATAGCCGATCGCGCACGTCAGCGCGCCGGGGAACACGCAGGGCCACTTCGTGCGGCGGTTCGGCAGATACGCGTACAGGAACGACGACGTCACGAAGACGAGTCCGGCCGAGCCCGCGTACGACGCGATCTGCGGCGCCCAGCGCAGGTATTCGAGATGGGCGAACTGCACGATCAGCGTGATGACGACGGGAAGGACGGTCGCGACGATGAGGACGATGCCCGCCGCCGGCACGAGCACCAGCGCGATCAGGATGTCCCACACGATGTGCCGGTAGTGCGTGATCCCCAGCGACCGGTTCAGCGCGTAGGTCAGCGCTTGGAACAGGTTCTTTCCCGACCAGATCAGGCCGATCAGGCCGATGACGCCGCTGAAGCCGCGGTAGCGCACGACGGCCGCGAGGTTGTTCGACAGCAGGTCGCCCAGCGCCGGGACGTAGATCCCGATGGCGGCGTTGGCGCGCGCCATGCCCACGTCGGTGCCGTAGATGAACGCCAGCATCGCCACCGCCACGAGCGACAGCGGGACCAGCGCGAACATCGCCGTGAACGCGATCGCCTGTGCCATGAACGCGGAGCCTTCGGCGGAGAAGCGCAGCCCCGCGGCGCGGAAGACCCGAATCAGCCTTGACACCTGGTGCTCACCTCCTTCCCGTGGCTGCCGCGGCGCTCGTCACCGTCGTCTTGAACGGCTCGTTCGTTCCCAGCGATCCTCCGCCGTCACTGAGAGACGCGCGCGTGGTCGGCTCGCTCGCGCTCGTCGCGCGGTTCGCGGACCGGATCGAGACCGCGCCCGACGGGACGGTGACCGCGCGCCGCGGCGAGCGCGCCTGCGTCGCGCAGCCGCTGCCGGGGACCGACCCTGCGCTGGTGGCGCTCGCGCCGCTCGCGCGCTGTCTGGGCGGGCACGTGGCGTGGGACGGCGGCACGAAGACGCTGCTGCTTGCGTTCGACGGGCCGGTTGAGGTGCGCACGCTGCCGCCGTACGATCCGAGCGCACCGCGGGTCGCGCCGACCACCGTCTTCACGCCCGAGCCGGCGCCCCCGACGCCGCGCGTCATCGCGACCGGCTCGCCGCGCCCACGGCGCACCCCGATCCCGGTGACGGCGCCTACAGCCCCGCGTCCGTGATCGCTTTGACCCAGCGCTGCGTGTTCGGGTCGTCCCACCAGTTCGCGATGCGCGCCTCGAGCACGGGGATGCCGCGCAGCCGGGTCGCGTGGCGTTCGACCGCGGCCGGGTCAGGCTCGTCCGCGTGCAGCTCCGCCCGGAGCGCATCGACCGAGCTGGTCGCCTGCGGGTCCTCGCCCGCCGCGGCGCGGAGCTCGTCGTAGGGCGGGTGTGGGGTGTCCGGGCGGCCGCTGTCGTTCATGGCGAGGTCTTCGGCGCGCGTCCGGCCTGCCCCAGCAGCGCGTCCAGCGCCGCGGACTGCGTCCGGAACACCGTGCGCTGCGTCTCGGTCGGCGCGCCGTCGCCGTTCTCCACCGAACCGAGCAGTTGCGCGAGCTGGCCGTTGGCGCGCGCGAGCTTGCCCGCGAGGTCGGGGTTTTGCGCGCGCACGCGTTCCGACGCGGCGTAGGCTTCGTCGACGCGCGCGGCGACCTGTGTCGCGAGTGCGAACTGCGCGCGCAGCGCCGCCGCGGACACGTTCACGCGCGGATCTTGCTGCACGACGAGCGTGCGCGTTTGCTTCGCGCCGCCGGCGTCCAGGGTGACGGTGTACCGGCCGGGTGGAACGGTCGGGCCTTGCGGCTCGAGGGGCGTGTCGTGCGGGATCGCGGCGATCGTCGGTCCGGCGCCGAACGCGCGCGGTGCGGGCGCCGTGAGATCCCAGACGAAACGGTGCGCGCCCGCGCTCGCGTCGGGACGCGCCGGCGGGGCGATCCACCATGCGGGGACGTCGAGCGAATTCAGGTCGACGTTGTTCGGCGGGTCGTCGCTTGCGACGCGGCGCACCGCGCGGCCGCCGGCGTCAGCGATCGTGAGCGATACCCGCGACGCGGCTTGCGGGAGCACGTAGTCCAGGACCGCGCCGTGCGGCGGGTTCGCGAAGAACGGTTCGTCGGGCGGCAGCGGCGTATCGGTGTTCGTGTTGCGCGGCACGCGCCATGCGCGCGCCGGCGCGAACAGTGCGGGTCCGGCTGACGCGAGCACGCCGGCTTGCCGCAGCGGCGCGATGTCGTCGAGGATCCAGAAGCCGCGGCCGTGCGTGCCGATCACGAGATCGTCGCCGTGCACGACGAGGTCGCGCACCGACGTCGCCGGCAAGTTGAGACGCAGCGACGACCACGAGCCGCCGTCGTCGTACGACACCCACACGCCGCGCTCCGTGCCGGCGTAGAGCAGCCCGCGGTGCTGCGGGTCGGCGCGCACGGCGTTGGTCGGCGCCGCTTCGATGCCGCGGTCGATCTCCGTCCACGTCTTCCCGCCGTCGTGCGTGCGGAACAGCTGCGGGCGCTGTTGGTCGAGGCGAAGGCGGTTCACCGCGACGTACGCGCTCGCGGCGTCGAACGGCGACGCG
The DNA here is from genome assembly GCA_963723635.1 of Vulcanimicrobiota bacterium. GTDB lineage: Bacteria > Vulcanimicrobiota > Vulcanimicrobiia > Vulcanimicrobiales > Vulcanimicrobiaceae > Vulcanimicrobium. Next base: position 19,889 of record CAVRRP010000023.1, read on the forward strand.
TCGATGATGGAGATCTTCGCCCACGCGCCGACGCCGGGCGGCGTGACGTCGCGCCAGTGCTTCCCGCCGTCGGCGGTATGCCACACGAGCCCGTCGTCGGTGCCCGCCCAGATCACGTTGCGGTCGCGCGGCGACAGGCCCAGCGCGTACACCACGCCACGGGGCGGGCGTTTTGCTTGCGCCGTGGCGGCGAACACGCCGACGTTCGGCGGCGGCGTCGTTGCCGGGCGCGCGAGATCGGGGCTGATCACGCGCCAGTGCGCGCCGTAGTCGGTGGATTCGAACACGACATTGCCGGCGAGGAACAACGCGTGCGGGTCGGCGCGCGAGAACGCGAGCGGCGCCGTGCGGCGGAAACGGTACTGCGGGTTGTTGCGCCACGAGATCACCGGGCCGACGTCGCGCACCTGGCCGGTGCGCTCGTCGTAGCGCGTCACCTTGCCGCCATAAATGATGCCGGGGTGCAGCGGGTCGGGTGCGACGTACCCGTACTCTTCGACGCCCACCGGATGCCAGTCGCGAAACGTGATCGCGCCGTCGTTGCCGCGCGACATCACGCCCGCGCTGCCGCTCTCCTGCTGGCCGCCGTAGACGCGGTATGGAAAGCGGTCGTCGGTGATGACGTGGTAGAACTGCGCCGTCGGCTGGTTGTACCACGACGTCCATGTCTCGCCGCCGTTGACGCTGATGACGGCGCCTTGATCGCTGCCGAGCAGGATCGTGCGCGGATCGTCCGGCGCGATCCACACGCTCTGGTAGTCGTCGCCGCCCGGCGCGCCGCGCAGCGGCACGAACGTCTTGCCGGCGTCCGTGGATTTGTACGTCGTCGTGTTCGACTCGTACACCGCGTCGCGGTCGCGCGGATCGACCGCCAGCGTCACGAGATCGTCGCCGCGTTCGGTGATGCGGTCGGTGCCGTTGACGAATGCCCACGTCGCGCCCGCGTCGTCGGAGCGGTACACGCCCGTTTTTTCCGTCGCGGTCGCGGTCGCGAACGCGTACACGCGCTTGGACTCGCTGGGTGCTACCGCAACTGCCATGCGGCTCAGGCCTTGCTCTACCGTGGGCCAGCCGCCGTCGAGCCGCTTCCACGTGCTGCCGCCGTCGGTGGACTTGAACAGCCCCGTCGTGCCTTTGCCGCCGAACGAGTCGGCGCCGGAGGTCTCCCAGGGCGGCTGGCGCGCCGCCCACAGCGTCGCGTACAGCGTGCGCGGATCGTTCGGATCGAGCGCGAGGTCGAACGCCCCGCTGTTCTCGTCGAAATACAGCACGCGCTCGAACGTTGCGCCGCCGTCGGTCGAGCGGTACACGCCGCGCTCGGTGTTCGGTCCGTACGGATGCCCGAGCACCGCGACGAAGAGGCGGTTCGGGTCCTTCGGATCGACGACGATCTTCGGGATCTGCTGCCCGTCGCGCAAGCCGAGGTGCGTCCAGTGCGCGCCGCCGTCGGTCGACTTGTAGATGCCGTCGCCGACCGCGAGATCGGGCCGCTGGCGGCCTTCGCCGCTGCCGGCGTAGATCGTGTCCGGTGCGGAGGGCGCGACCGCGAGCGCGCCGACCGACGCGCTGGGCTGATCGTCGAAGACCGGCGTCCACGTGCGCCCGGTGTCGGTCGTCTTGAAGATGCCGCCGTTGACCGCTGCGATGAAGAACTCGTGCGGCCGGCCCGGGACGCCGGTGACCGCGATCGTGCGGCCGCCGCGCGCCGGGCCGATCGCGCGCCAGTGCAGCACGTTGCGCAGCGCGCTCGCAGGATCAGGCGGGGCCGCCGCGCCGCCGGGCACGGCCGCCAGCGCGGAGCACGAGAGGACGAGCGCGAGCGAAAGCGCGAGGCGAGAACGGAGCATGACGCCGCCTTCCGCGCTCGCGGCTCGCGGTGCCTGCCGCAGAGGCACGCGCGTGCGTTGCGTGAGAGGCGCGAGACGCGGGTGCGTCGCCTGAGAGGCGCGCGCGTTTGGCAAAGTCGAACGAGGGCAGAGTGTCGTCCATCCAGCCCGTCGTGACCGAGCCGACTTTCCCGGAGTTCGATCCGCATATGCGCCGCGACGTCGCACACGCGGCGCGGCTCTATCTCGGCGTTCGCAGCGGCGAGGTGCTCGTGGACGAAACGCCGGACGGCGTGCAGTTCCCGGCAGAGCCGCCGCCTGGCGCGCAGCACGTCATCGGTTCGCTCGGCGAGCGGTTGTGCGTCGCGGTCGACGTCGAACCGGACTTCGTCCCGGTGGGCACGCTGCGCTGGATGCCGTTGCGCCGGCTGTACGGCCGCGTTCCGGATCGCTTGTGGATCATCGCCGGACGCGCCGATCAGATCGTCGCGTGGGATCGCACGCACCGCTTCTGTGGGCGGTGCGCGACGCCGACCGTGCCGAGCGCGGACGACCGTTCGCGGAAATGTCCGTCGTGCGGGCTGTCGGTGTATCCGCGCATCGCGCCCGCGATCATCGTGCTCGTCACGCGCGGCGAGCACGACGAGGAAGCGCTGCTCGCCTGGGGGCATCAGCGCGCCGAACCGTTCTACTCGACGCTCGCAGGTTTCGTCGAGCCCGGCGAGGACCTCGAGACCGCCGTGCGGCGCGAAGTGCGCGAGGAAACGGGCATCGCGCTCGCCGACGTGCGCTACTTCGGCTCGCAGCCGTGGCCGTTTCCGCACCAGCTCATGGTGGGCTTTCTCGCGCGCTACGCCGGCGGCGAGATCCATGTTCAGCCCGAAGAGATCCGCGAAGCGCGCTGGTTCCGCCCCGCCGACCTCGACGCGGTCACGACGTCACGCGGCACGATGTCGATCGCCGGTTGGATGATCGAGCACTGGGTCCGGTCGCAGGAGCGCTGACGCGAAGCGGCGACGGAGTCAGCTTCCGGGCGGGTGCAAGATGTCGCGCGCCTCTTCGCGCAGGCCGCTGTACGCGTCCCACGTCTCGGCGACCAAGAATGCGGCTCCGGTCGCGATCGCGATCGTTCCGATCGTCGCGACGAAGAGGCCCACCATCGTGATGACGGGCGCGATCTCGCCGCGCACGATGGCTGCGACGCCGCCTCCCAGCAGCTCGGAGAACGTTCCGGTCGCGAACGACGCGATCGCGATGTAGAATGCCGTGAGCGCTCGGTTCAGCGCAAGCGCCCGGCGGGTCACGCGGGCCAGCGCCTGCGCGCGGTCCGGCGCTTGGGAGATCTCCAAATTCCGGGCGCGGTCGACGGCGCGCGCGAACCGGTTGGACGTGGAAAGCACGAGCACCGTGGAGGCATTCGTCAGCAGCGCCGGAGCCGCAATGAAGGTCAGGAGCTGAAAGGCGTTCTGCGTGTCGAGGGCCATCCCGGCTCGTATACCCGGCTAGCGGACGAGGTCGCGGGCGAGCACGAACTGGATGCCGTCGCGTTGCAGCTCCGGGAGCAGCGCGCGCACCGCCGTGAGCGTCGTCGGGCGCGGGTGGCCGATCGCGATCGCGCTGCCCTGCGATTTCGCCAGTTGTGCGGCGCGGCGGAGCTGACTTTCGGTTGCGTCCACGTCGGCGACGTTGTCGAGGAAGACGTCGCGGCCTGCGGTTCGGATACCGGCGGCCGCCGTGTCGCGTTCGGCGACCGATGCGCTGCCCGTACGCGAGTCGATGAAGAAGAGGCCGCGCTGTGCGAGCACCGACGCGACGGCGCGCATCACGCGGTCGTCCGCGGTCGCGCGGCTGCCTTCGTGGTTGTTCACGCCCGCCGCGAGCGGTACGGACGCGAGATCGTCGCGCACCTGTGCCGTGATCGCGTCGTCGTTCATCGCGACGGTGATGCGGCCTGGACCCGGGTCGGCGCCGGATAGCGGTTCCATCGGAAGGTGCAGCATCACGCCTTTGCCCGCGGCGTCCGCGTCGTGCGCGATCTGCGTGCCGTAGCGCACGTGCGGCAGCACCGAAAGCGTGAGCGCGGCCGGCAGCGCGATGAAGCCGTGCTCGGTGTCGGGCCACTGGCCGCAGTCATCGATGATGATCGCGAGCCGCGGCGCGCCCGCGCGCGGCGTCGCGGTCGGCGCGACCGACGCTCCCGGTTCGGGCGTCGTGGCTTCGGGCGCTTCGCTGGGTTCCGCGAGCGGCGGCGCCGATGCGGTTTCGGCGGACGGGCGTTCGGTGACGACGGGCGCAGCCGTCTCGGCAGGTACCTGCGCTGCGGCGATGGTGTGCCGGCGGTGGTGCGTCGTAGAAGCGCTCATGCCGCGCGAGGTGGTGTCGCCGCGCACGATCAGCGTGATCGCGACTGCCACGATCGCCGACGCAAGCAGCAGCGCGACGATCGGGAACGCGGACCCACGCGAAGAACGGCGGCGTGTACGACGGCGCTTCATCGCAGACGGACTTCGACGCGTCAGCGCGTGATCTTCGCGTCCCCCTTACGTCTCGCCAGATTTAATTTGGGGTCGCTTAGCGCGGCGTCTGTCGGGTGCGTCGCGCTCGAATTTCGGCCAGGCGTTCGTGAAACCTCTGCCGATAGAATGGCGCGTTGCGACGGTAGGAGCGGCCCAACAGGACATACCCAATGAGCAAGAGGAGCGGGGAACCGCCAACCGGCCCATGCCACTGAAGATAGGCCCAGATTCCAAAGAGAATCGCGATTGGAACACCTTCCGCGAGTGTCATGTGCCGGTCAATGAACACCTTACACACGATGGCAATTACCATCAGCGCGCCGACGGCTGCGCCCACATAGTGCATTACGATGCTGCTAGTTCCACGGCACAATGCATGAGATGGTACACTTCATACGACGTCGCGCCGATTGGCGCTAGCAATGCCAACCAATCGCCAACTGCTAACACTGACCGCGCGCAGGAATGTTCGATCGCCGACGCACCGCCGGCCAAGTAAACGCCAGCATGTTGACTACGCAGCAGCGCGACGATCGGGAGCGCGGACCCGCGCGAAGGACGGCGGCGTGTACGACGGCGCTTCATCGCGGACGGACTTCGACGCGTCAGCGCGTGATCTTCGCGTCGCCCTCGAGGACGTGCGGGGTGATGAAGAAGACCACCTCGTCCTTGTTGCGCGACGTTTGGCGGTTGCGGAAGAAGCCGCCCAGCACCGGCAGGTCGCCCAGGATCGGGAACTTCGTGACCGTCTCCGAGTCGACGTCCTGGAACAAGCCGCCGAGCACGATCGTCTCGCCGTCGTGCACGCGCAGCGTCGCATCGACTTTGCGGTTGGCGACGATCGGGAAGTTGTTGTTGAAGCCAATGATTTGAGAATATTCGGGATGCAAGTCCGCGGTGATCGTGCCGTCGGCGCCGATCGTCGGCGTCAGGCGCAGGCGCACGCCGACGTCGATGGTCTGCACGCTGGGGAAGCCGGTCTGCTGGTTCACCGTGACGACCGGGTACTGCTCGCCGACGAGCAGCGATGCTTCGCGGTTGTTGAGCGTCGTGATGCGCGGCTGGGCTAGGATTGAGGCGTGACCGCGCTGGATCAGCGCGTCGATCTGCGCGTTCACCACGATCGAGCTCTTTGTCAGGGTGTACGGGAACTGCGCGAGCGCGCCGGCGCCGTAACCCGAGCCGCCGAATTGCACGCCGACGTTGGTCGTGTCGTTGATCGGCTGCACGTCCGCGACGCGGACTTCGATCATCACCTGGCGGCCCGGCGCGTCGAGGTCGTGCAGCAGCGTGCGCACCGTCGTTTGCAGCTCGCTGTTCCCGCTCACGATGACCGCGTTCTGGCGGTCGTCGGCGAACAGCGTGTTGTCCGGCACGGCGGCGCGCAGTGTCTTGACCGCTTCGGTCGCGCGCACGTTATGGAGGGGGATCGACGCCGTCGCAATCGTGCCGCCGGTGCCGAAGCCCGGCGCGTCGAGCGCTGCAACGAGGCGGCGGGCGCGCGCGACGGTTGACGGGCTGCCGGTGACGACGAGCGCCCCCGTGCGCTTGTCGCCGACGACGACCGTGCCTTGCGGCAGGGCGTTTTGGAGCGATCCCGCGACGTCGTCGGGACGCGCGTGCGCGAGCGCGAACACGGCGGTCTGCGTGCCGCCGGGCGTCGCGTCGTCGGGGAAGCGGCGGTTCATCGACGCGGCGTCGCCGACGATCACGACGCGGCCGTCCTTGTGCGTTTGCAGCCCGTACGCCGCGAGCAGCGTCGCGAGGGCTTCGTCGAACGTCACGCTCCGCAGCCGCAGGGTCACGCGCTGCGGCTTCACTGAGCCGTCCGCGACGACGTTCTGGCCCGAACGCGCGCCGAGCAGGCGAATCACGTCGGTGAGATCGACGTCGCGCGCTTCGAGCGTGAAGCGCTCGCTCTGCGCTGCCGCGGGCGAGCTCAGCAGCAGCGCGGCGAGCAATGCGCTTGCGAGGATTTTCATGCCTATGGGCCTCCGGTGATCGAACGTGCAGTGATCGCCGGCGCCGGCGACGCGGTGGTCGGCGTCGGTGAGACGCCGTGTGCGGGCGGCTGAACCGGCGCGATGGTGCGCAACGGCGGTGACGCGGGCTGGGATGCCGGCACGACTGCAAGCCGCGTTCCGTGCGACAAGCGGACGCCGTCGACGGCGATCGCGACGATCGCGTCGCCGTCGATGCGGTCGCCGATGGTGAGCACGCGCGTTGTTCCGGCTTCGTCGACGAGCGCGAACGGATGCGGGCCCGTGATCACGGCGGTCACGACCGCGTCGATGCGCGCGGCGGCCGCGAACGGGAAGACCTCGTTGCCGGCACCTGCGTTCGGCGGTAGTGCTCGCAGCGCCGCCGGTATCTGCGGCATCGCGGGGATTTGCGGCAGTGACGGCAGGGTTGCCGTCAACGCCGTCGTTTGCGCGGGTGCTGTGCCGGGCCGTGCCGCCACGTCGCCGCCCGTAAACGGATCGCGCCGCGGTACGACGTCTACGAAGGCGGTTCGTACCGGCAACGGGACCACTGACGGCGCCGGGCCCGCGAGAACGCCGGCCTCGCTGCGCGCTACCAGCGCCGTGCTGACGAATGCCGCGGCAAATGCGGCAAACGCGGCGGTCGCGAGCAGCGTGCGGCTAGCCGCGTCGAGTACGAACATCGGTGGAATCGGCGGGCGGTGTTATATGACCCGGCGGTGTGGTTTGAGCGGGCAGTATCGTTTGGGCAGGCGATGTCGTTTGCGCGGGTGCGAGACGTTCGAGCACGACGCGGAGTGCTGCCGTCAGCGTCGCATCGGTGCCGTCGGCGTGCTTGCGCGACAGCGACGCGACGTCGACGGCGGTGAGCACGCGCGATCGTGACAGCGCGCGCATCGTCGCGAGCACGTCGGCGTAGCGGCCTTCTACCGTGATCTCGAGCGGAATCGGTTCGAGCGGCTCGTTCCCTGCGTTCGTCGCGATGGTGCCGGGGTTCGACCCGGCGTCGGCGGCTGTGGGCGCGGCAGCGATCGGACTGGGTGGGCCGGTGACGGCGGTGATCGCCGGAATCGTCGCGTGATGAATCGTAGCGACGCGCGCGGCGTCGCGCAAGAAACGGGCCACGAGCGTGCTGCGGTCCGCGTCGAGCTCGACGGCGCGCAGCCGCCCGCGCAGGCGCGTCCGTTCCGCTTCGATCCGCCGTCGCGATGCCAGCGTGCGTTCGCCGGCGCGCACGCGCTCGGCGATGCGCGCGTTCTCTTCGAGCCGCTCCGCGATGCGCGCTTCGCCGGTGCGGAAAACGAACACGTACGCGGCGAGCACCACCGCGACGGCGGCGAAGCGGATGACCTTCGCGTCCGTCACCGACGCGGCTCCAGCGACAGCGCGTACGTCACGCCGGATCGCGCCGGATCTTCGTGGACTGCGACCAGACGCGCGGCGCCGTATGCCGGCAGCGCGGCGAGCGACGCGATCGCCGTTCCGACCGCCGCGAGCCGTGCGCCGTGGCCTTCGAGCGCGAGCGTGCCGCGGTCGGCGCGCAGCGAGCTCAGCCAGGCGTCGGGCGGGAGCCGGTTGCCGAGCGCGGCGATCTCGTTCGCGCGCGCGGCACCGGAGCGCCGGAGCGCTTCGACGCGTTCGTCGAGCGCGCGGAACCGCTCGACGTCGTGCTCGACGGTGCGGACGCGCGCGACGTCGAGCTGCATCGCGGCAAGCCGTTCCGCGGCTGCAGCGCCGTCGCGCTCGGCGGCCTGCAAGCGCGTTGCTTGCACGGCCCAGAGAACAGCTGCGAGCGCGATTGCGCCGGCGAGCGCGACGAGCGGCGCGCGCAGCTCCGCGGCGAGCGCCGGCAGCGCGACGCCGATGTGGCGCTCGCTCCAGCTCGGCAGATAGTTGATGCGCCTCATGCGGCCGTCTCCCACAGAGCGAGGCCGTACGCCAGTCCCCAGTCGGGCGAGGCTGCGCGCACGACGTCGCCGGGCAGCCCGTGCGATTCGTCCGCCGGGAGCGCGCCCAGCCGGACCGGGATCGCCACCGCGCGTTCGAGCGCCTCGGCGAAGCCCGCCAGCCGCGCGCCGTTGCCGGCGAGCGCGATGGTACGCGGTTCCGTCCGCGCGCTCGCGCGGTGCTCGATGAGCGCGGTCGCGAGCTGTTCGACCAGCGCATCGCGCGCGTGCTCGCCCGCGCCGGCGAGGCCGATGCTGCGTTTGCGCTGCTCGGCCGTCGCCTCGTCGACGCCGAGCGACGCGACGACGGCTTCGGTGAACGCGCGACCGCCGGTCGCAAACGCGCGGAGCACCGGTAGCGGATCGTTCGGAAGCACCAGCACCGTCGCGCACTCGCCGACGTCCACGATTGCGTCGGCATACGGGAACGCGCGCATCAGCGCGAACGCGCCGTGGTCGACTGCTACTGCTCGCAAGCGGGCGCGCTTCGCGAGCGCCATCCGCGCGTCGAGCGCGGAACGCCGTGCGACGGTGACGATGCAGCGCTCGCCGGTTTCGCCGTGCACGCGCACGGCGGCTTCGTGCAGCGGATATGACACGAAGCGCGCTGCCTCGAAGCGCGCCGCGCGCGCGCGTTCCGTGCGCCCCATTGCCGGGAACGCCGCCGTTCGCGCGAGCGCATCGGCCGGACCGAGCGCGAGCACGCAGCGGCGTTCGGTGGTGGCGAGCTCCGCGCACGCGCCGGCAATCGCCGCGGCGGCGTCATCGCCCGTCGGCCGCGTCGCGACGGCGACGAGCCGCGGCGCGCCGGTCGCATCGCGTTCGAGCAGCGCGACGCGTGTGCGAGCCGTGCCGACGTCGATGCCGAGCGGCAGCGTCACCGCTGGTCTCATGCGAGCACCGCAGCGGGCACCAGCACGGCGGCGAGCGTTCCCGCGGCGAGGAACGGACCGAAGCGAATGCTGTCGCCGTGCCGTGCGCGGTGCGTGAGGAGCAGCCAGCTCGCATAGGCGCCGCCGAGCACGAATGCCGCGCCGAGTGCGACGAGCCCGGGACCGGGACCAAATCCGGCGCCGATCGCCGTGCCGAGCTTCACGTCACCCAGCCCGAGACCACGGCCTCGCGTGAGCACGTGCAGCGCTAGCAGCGCGCCCCCGACGGCGTATGCGCCGCCGCATGCGAGCGGCGCAACGCCATTCGCGTACGCGAACCCGACCGCTGCGACCGCCGTCGTGCGCGTGAGCGCATCCGGGATGAAGCCCGTACGCGCGTCGACGACTGCCGCGACGAGCGTGCCCGCGAGCGCAGTGAGCGCGGGCAGCGACGGCAGCACGAGCAGCGAGGACGTCGCATTCGGCATCATCGGCCGAGCCTCACGAGCAGCGCCCGCGCGGGCGCGTACGCTGCGTCGAGTGCCAGCGCAGCATGAAGATGCGCGCGCGACGCCGCGCGATCGTGCGCGCTCAGCGCCATGCGCGCGGCCAGATGCGCGTACCGCGGATCGTGTGCCGCGCGCGCGGCGGCTGCGAAGTCGCGCTCGGCGGACCGCCAGCGGGCGAGGCGCTGCGCCGCGAACGCGCGGTCGGCGAGGAGGGCCGGTTCGTTCGGCACGGCGGCGAGCGCCGCATCGGCGATCGCGTACGCGTGTGCGGCGTCGCCGGCGTTGCGCCGGACGAGCAAGAAGAACGCCAGCCGGTCCGCGGCGACGGCCGAAGCGGCGTCGAGCCGCATCGCCCGCGCATAGGCGCGCACGGCACCGTCGACGTCGCCGGCGCGCAGCACGTCGTCGCCGCGCGTGACGAGTGCCGAGGCAATGTTGCCGCGAAAGAGCATCGCGGCGCAGACGAGGCTCACGGCCGTGACGGCGATGCGGCGCAGCGGCGGAATCGGAGCGGCATGCGAGAGCGCGCGCACGATAGCAGCGGTCATCACGCGAGCACTCCGTAGTACGCCGCGAGCGCAAGCATCAGCGTTCCCGCGACGACCGCGGGCGCGTGCGACGCGGCAAGGCCGCGCACCGTGTCCGCAACCCGCGTTCCGACCGCGCCGGCAAACACGACCGGCAGGGCGTGCCCGCAGGCAAACGTCGCAAGCAGCGCCACGCCGTTCGCCGTGTGACCGCTCGCCGTCGTGAGACCTGCGATGCCCGCAACGATGGGCGTGCAGCACGGCGATACGAGGAACGCGCTCGACGCACCGAGCAGAAACGTCCCGCCGGCACTCGCTCGCACGTCCCCGCGCAAAACGGCGGCATCCTCGTGCATGTGCGACGCGCCGCCGCCGCGCACGAGCGTGGCGATCCCCGCTACCGCCAGCGCGACGGCGAGCGCTGCATACACGAGTCCGGACGCCGACCACAGCGCGCCCACCGTTCCGGTCGCAACCCCGAGCACGACGTACGCGCCGATGAGGCCTGCGGCGAACGCCGCGACGATCCGCCACGGCCGCCGCGACGCGTTCACCAGCGCCGCGAGCGCGACGTAGCGCGGCGCCGCGCACGGTCCGACGCTCGTCACCGCACCGGCGGCGAACACGAGCGGAAACGCCAGCGGCGAGCGCGTCGCCACCGCGTTCAGCCCGGCGCTCACCGCGTCGATCACGGCGCCACCTGAAGGCCCTGCCCGGCGACGTACTGGATCTTCGTTGCGGTGCAATTGGTGCCGCACACGCTGCCGCTCGTTCCGCCGGTCAGCGGGATCTTCGCCAGCGTCGAACCGACGTGCACGCCCGGGCAGGTGACGGTGTACGTCGCCGGCCCGCCGCCGCTCGCCTGGGCCGTGGTGAGCGCGTACGTCGCCACAGCGCTCTGCGCGGCGGGATCTTTGGGCGTGTTGTTGAGATACGCCACGCCGTTGACCGTGAGCAGCGCCGGCTGCACCGACGCGCCCGAGGCCGTCGGATACACCTGATTGTCGGCATAGTACAGCTCGAGCGCGGTGGCGATCGCGCGCAGGTTCGACTCGCAGGCGGCGGTCTGCGCCTGCGAGCGCGCGTTGACGAAGTTGGGGATGAGAATCCCGGCCAAGATGGCGATGATTGCGACGACGATCATCAATTCGATCAGCGTGAAGCCGCGCTCGGTCTCGCGCGGGACAGTGTGGTGCACGTTCGTCCTCCGGTGGTGCTACGACGCGGGCGGTGCCCGCCGAAGGACGGCGCTATGCTTTGGCTGCGCTGCTTGCGCGGTCGCTCAGTGAATCTCGGGCTCCGTGAGCGGCGCGCCGGGACCGAGCACGTCGAAGTCGCAGCCGTCGTTTGCCTGGCCGACGTGCTGGGAGAAGATCACACCGTAGCCTCGGGACGCGCGCGGCGCGGGCGGTTTCCATGCAGCACGGCGCCGGGCGAGCTCGTCGTCGGAAACGTCGAGGTGCAGCCGGCGCGCGGGCACGTCCAGCTCGATGACATCGCCGGTTTGCACGAACGCGAACGGGCCGCCGATGAACGCTTCAGGTGCCACGTGCAGGATGCACGCGCCGTAGGATGTGCCGCTCATGCGTGCGTCCGAGATGCGGACCATGTCGCGCACGCCGGCTTTCACGAGCTTCAGCGGGATCGGCAGCATGCCCCACTCCGGCATGCCGGGGCCGCCTTGCGGGCCCGCGTTTTTCAGCACGAGCACATGGTCGGGCGTGACGTCGAGGTCCTCGTCGTCGACGGCCGCCGCCATCTCGTCGTAGCTTTCGAACGCGAGCACCGGGCCGCGGTGCTGCAGCAGCCGCGGCTCGACGGCGGACGGTTTGATCACCGCACCGTTGGGCGCGATGTTGCCGCGCAGGATCGCGATGCCGCCCGCGGGCGACACGGGATCGTTCAGGGATCGGATCACGTCGTCTTTGTAGACGTGCGCGCCGGCGATGTCGTCGCCGAGCGTTTTTCCGGAGACCGTCGCGCACGCGAGGTTCAAGTGGCCGGACAAGCGGTGCAAGAACGCGCGCATGCCGCCGGCGTAGAAGAAGTCTTCCATCAGCAGGCGGCCCGACGGGCGGATGTCGGCGATCACCGAAACGTCGCGCGCGATCTCGTCGAAGCGGTCGATGGTCAGCGGAACGCCCGCGCGGCGCGCGATCGCGACGAGGTGGATCACGGCGTTGGTCGAGCCGCCCAAGCCCGCGTGCGCGACGATCGCGTTGTCGAGCGAATCCTTCGAGATGATCTTGTCAGGCGTGAGGTCCTCCCAGATCATCTCGACGATGCGCCGGCCCGACGCCGTCGCCATGCGCGGGTGTGCTGAATCGGCGGCCGGGATCGACGACGCGCCCGGCAGCATGAAGCCCAGCGCTTCCGTCATCGACATCATCGTCGCGGCCGTGCCCATCGTCATGCACGTGCCGAACGAGCGCGCGATGCCGCCTTCGATCTCGTGCCAGTCGTCCTCGGTGATCGTGCCGGCGCGCTTTTCGTCCCAGTATTTCCACGAGTCGGTGCCCGAGCCGAGCACGTCGCCGCGCCAGTTTCCGCGCAGCATCGGTCCGGCCGGGAAAACGATCGCCGGCACACCCGCGGAGATCGCGCCCATCAGCAGCGCCGGGATCGTCTTGTCGCAGCCGCCGAGCAGCACGACGCCGTCGATCGGCTGGCTGCGGATGAGCTCTTCGGTTTCCATCGCGAGAAAGTTGCGATAGAGCATAGTCGTCGGCTTCATCAAGTTCTCCGACAAGCTCATCGCGGGCAGCTCGAGCGGAAAACCGCCGGCCTGCCACACACCGCGCTTCACCTCCTCGGCGCGCGTGCGCAAGTGGACGTGGCAGGGGTTGGCGTCGGACCAGGTGTTGACGATGCCGACGACCGGCTTGCCCGCGAAGTCGTCGCGGTCGTAGCCGATCTGCAGCAGCCGCGAGCGGTGGCCGAACGACCGCAGCCCCGGCGTGCCGAGCCAGCGGTGGCTGCGGAGCTGTTCGGGACGTTCGGGCATCAGCTGCCCTTGAGGTTGTAGACCTCCGGGAAGAAGTAGTCTTTCCAGCTCGCCGGCTTGTTCTTGATCGTGCCGCCGCGGTACATCGCTTCGGCGAACTTCATCGACTGCTGCGGCGCGGTGGAGTACACGAAGTTCGGATCGCTCATGATCTTCACGAGCTCGTCGACGGTGAGCTTTTCCTTGGTCTCCCTCAGGTAGAGCTCGGCGGCGTGGCGCTTGTTGTTCCTGATCGTGTCTTCGGCTTGCGCCATCGCCGCCAAGAACGCGGCGATGATCTTCGGGTTCGCGTCGTGGAATTTGGTCGTGGCGAAGGTCACGCCGTTGGACGCTGGTCCGCCGGTGACGTCGATCGAGTTGAGCACGACGTGCACGCCGGGGATTTTCAGCTCTTCGTACTGGTACGGCGGCAGCGAGAAGTGGCCGTTGACGTCCTTGTTGGCTTCGAGCGCCAGCACCGCGTCCGGATGTCCGAGCGCGACGGTGTACTGGTCGAGCTTGTGCTCCTCCGCCAGGCCGAACTGCTTCTCGGCGGCCATCTGCATGACGATCGCCTGAGTCGAGACGCGCACGGTGGGGACGGCGATCTTGTCGGCAGAGCTGATGTCCTTGATCGTCTTCACGTTGGGGTTGCGCGACACCAGGAACATCGGGAGCGCGCCGTTGCCGGCGACGCCGCGCACTTCGTTGGGCGTGCCCTTCGTCGCGGACCAGGCCGTGAGCAAGTTGGTCGCGCCGCTGGTCACGAGGTCGACGTTGCCGGAGAGCACCGCGTCGACCGCCGCGCCGCCGCTGTTGAACACGCTGAACGTGACCTTGACGTCGCCGAGCCCGCGCTTCTTGGCCTCTTTCTGCATGAGCTGGTCTTGCTCGATGATCATGATCGGAAGGTACACGAGGCCGGGCTGCCGCGCGATGCGGACTTCGCTGACGTCGGCGAAAGCCGGCGCGGTGACGGCGATTCCGAGCACGAGCGCGACGATGATGCGGATGAGCGTTCGCAAAGCGTACCTCCTTCGACGATGGTGGTGGCGAGGGGCGAGTTCTACGACGTCGCCATGCCCCAGCGGCGAATCGTGCGGTTCTCGATCGTGCGGAAGATGACGTTCTCCACCAGCAGCCCGATGATGATCACGGTGAGCAGGCCGGCGAAGACGTTGGGGATGTCGAGAATGTTCTTGTTGTTCACGATGAACCAGCCCAGGCCGCCGCCGCCCGACTGCACGCCGAAGATCAGCTCCGCGGCGATCAAGGTGCGCCAGGCGAACGCCCAGCCGATCTTGAGCCCGGTCAGGATGCTCGGAAACGCCGCCGGGATCAGAATCTTCGCGACGTAGCGCAGCCCCCGCAAGCCGTAGTTCTTGCCGACCATGCGCAGCGTCGGCGATACCGACACGAAGCCGGAATGCGTGTTGAGCGCCATCGGCCACAGCACGGAGTGGATCAGCACGAACGACAAACTGAGCGGCGTCAGCCCGAACCACAGCAGCGCGAGCGGCAGCAGCGCGATCGCGGGCAGCGGGTTGAACATCGCCGTCAGCGTTTCCAGCAGGTCCGAACCGATGCGCGTCGTCGTGGCGAACGTCGTCAGCAGCGCGGCGATCGCGACGCCGGCCGCGTACCCGACGAGCAGAACCTTGATCGACACCCAGACCTTGGGCAGCAGCTCGCCGCTGAGGATCGCCGCGAAGAAGGCCTGCACCGTCGCGCTGAACGTCGGAACCAGCAGCTGGTTGTTGAGCCGCCTGCCGTAGATCTCCCAGATGGCCGCGAGCACGACGAGGATTGCGATCTTTCGCAGCAGCGTGTTGTTGACGATCGTTTCGAACGTCGACAGCGGCTTCGACGCGATCGCGAACTCGCTCGCGTCCACGGTGGTCGCCAGCCGTTCGGGCCGCTCGGCGACGAGCGCGGGCCGTTCAGGCGCTCGCAACGACGGCCTCGACCGGTTCCGCGAAGAGCATCTCGTGGATGCGCGCTTCGAGCACGCGCGCGTCGTCGGAGCCCGCGCCGGTGCGCGGCACGCTGTTCAGCTCGGCCTTCACTTGTCCCGGATGCGGCGACAGGAGCAGGATGCGGCTACCCACCTTGATCGCTTCCGCGATCGAGTGCGTCACGAAGACCATCGTGAAGCGAATCTCGTCCCACAGCTCGAGCAGCTCGTCCTGCATCTTGCGGCGCGTCAGCGCGTCGAGCGCGGCGAACGGCTCGTCCATCAGCAGCACGTCGGGCTCCATCGCCATCGCCCGCGCGATCGCGACGCGCTGCTTCATGCCGCCCGACAGCGTGTGCGGGTACTGGTCGGCGGAACGCGTGAGGTTCACCTTGTCGATGTACTCGCGCGCGCGCTCGCCCGCGTCGTGCGCGGACATCGTGCCGCTCACGACGAGCGGGAACATCACGTTCTCGCGCACGGTCTTCCAAGGCAGAAGCTGGTCGAATTCCTGGAACACCATCATGCGGTCGGGGCCCGGCTGGCGGACCACCTCGCCCTTGAGCCGGATCGCGCCCTCGGTGGGCGTCATATAGCCGCCGACCGCCTTGAGCAGCGTCGACTTGCCGCAGCCGGACGGCCCGAGCACGACGTAGCGCTCGCCCGTAAAAACCTGAAAGCCGACGCGGTACGTCGCGGTCACCAAGTGATCGCGCGTCTTGTACTGCAGCGTGACGTCCTCGACGTCGAGCAACGGCTGCTCCACCGAGGCGAGGGATTCGGTCGCCGCGGCGCGATTCACCTTCGCGCGGCGCGCTCGTTCGCTTCGGCGCGCAGCGCGGTAAGCGTCGTGCGCGGCGTGATCGCGTCGGGGTCGGTCCGCAGTTCCAGCAGCGCGGGCCTGCCGGCGGCCAGCGCCGCCTCGAACGCCGGCGCGAACTCCGCCGTGCGCTCGACGAGCGCGCCGTGCGCGCCGTAGGCGTGCGCGAGCGCGACGAAGTCTGGATTGACCAAGTCCGTACCGACGACACGGCCCGGATAGTGGCGCTCCTGGTGCATGCGAATCGTGCCGTACATGCCGTTGTTGATCACGAGCACGACGACGTTCACGCCGTACTGCACCGCCGTCGCGAGCTCGTGCCCGCTCATCAGAAAGCAGCCGTCGCCCGCAAAGGCAACGACGATGCGCTCCGGATGGCGCAGCTTCGCCGCGATCGCCGCGGGAAAGCCGTAGCCCATCGCGCCTGCCGTGGGACCCAGCGACGTGCCGAACTGCTTGTACTCGAAGAAGCGGTGCAGCCAGGTGTTGTAGTTGCCGGCGCCGTTGCACACGATCGCATCGTCGGGCAGACGATCGGACAGCCACCGCACGACGTGCGCGAGGTCGAGCTCGCCGCGCGGTTCACCCGGCTGCAGCGCTGCTTCGTAGTCCCGGCGCGCGGCGGTGGTATGCTCGCGCCAGCGCGGTGATGCGATCGGCTCGACGCCGTCGAGCGCACGCGCGAACTCGGCCGGACCGGCGTTGATCGCGAGCGCGGGTTGGAACACGCGCCCCAGCTCGTCGGGGTCGGGATACACGTGCACGAGCCGCTGGCGCGGCTGCGGCGCTTCGATAAGCGTGTAGCCGCCGGTCGGCGCTTCACTCAAGCGCGCGCCGACGGCGACGATCAGATCCGCCGAGCGGATGCGTTCGGCCAGCCCGGGGTTCGGCCCAATGCCGAGGTCGCCCGCGTAGTGGGGATCGCGGTTGTCGAACAGTGATTGCCGCCGGAACGAGCATACCACCGGCAGCGCGTTGCGCTGCGCGAACCGGCGCATCGCAGCGCACGCGTCCGCGTCCCATCCGCTGCCGCCGAGGATTACCAGCGGGCGTTCCGCGTCGGCCAGCATCGCCCGGAACTGCGCGAGCTCAGCCGCACCCGGATGCGCGGCGGTACGCGTGACGTAACGGAGATCGGCCACGTCCACCTCGTCGCGCAGCATGTCCTCCGGCATCGCGAGCACGACGGGCCCTTGCCGTCCCGAGATCGCGGTATGGATCGCGCGCGCGACGAGTTCGGGAATACGATCAGCGTCGTCGATCTCGGCGGCCCACTTCGCGAGCCCGCCGAACACGTGCGCGTAGTCGATCTCTTGAAACGCCTCGCGGCCGCGCATCCCGCGCGCTACCTGACCGACGAAGAGGATCATCGGCGTCGAGTCCTGGCGCGCGATGTGCACGCCGATGCTCGCGTGCGTCGCGCCGGGCGCGCGCGTGACGAACGCGATCCCCGGCCGGCCGGTGAGCTTGCCGTACGCTTCGGCCATGTTCGCCGCGGCGGCTTCGTGACGGCACGTGATCACGCGCACCTGCGGCACGTCGTGCAGCGCGTCGAGCACCGCGATGAAGCTCTCGCCGGGGACGCAGAACACCGTGTCGACACCGTTGGTCACGAGCGCGTCGACGATCGCCCGCCCGCCGGTTCGCTTCGTCATCCGGCCGGAGGTCCGGCGGAGACGTAAACTGTCCTGCCGGTATCGGATAACGGTCGCCGCCGACACCGCGGTGTCTCGTGAAGTTTACGGTACGGAAAGTTGGATCGCGGTCCCGCCGGACGTCGATGAGACCAGCACCGTGCAGGTACCACTAGCGACCGAGGTGACGGTGAACGTCCCGGAAGTCGGCGTTCCGAGCGTCGCGGCAGTGCACGGCGCGGCGAAGCTCGCGGTGAGGTTCGAAACGGGTACCGAGCCACCCGCAGCATTTTGAAGGGTTACCGATACCGTCGCGGTTTCGCTGGCCCCGTGAATGCGATTGGCGGAGCGAGTTGCGCGCCCGCCGTGAACGCCCCCGTGTAGCGTATGGTGGGGGCCGTCCCGAGTACGGCGCACGGGCAAGCGACGAAGCCGGTTCCCGCCCCGCTAGAGCACGCGCTTAGCCCCACCAAAAGCAAAGTCAGTCGAACTCGTGGCAACACGTTCATCGTAAGAAGTCTTTCATCGTACGCCTTATCCCCGAGGCCGACAGTTTTTCATTGCGGCCTCACCATTTCCCGCTAGAGCCGGGTATGACGTCCTGTTACGCCGGCGCTGTCAGGCAAACGCCACCGGCTTTGCGGCACCGTCTCGCGGGAACAAGCGAGCATGTTTTTCTTTTTCAGCAACCGCATGGGCTGTGGCGGCTCCCTGCTCGTCTCCGCGATCCTCACGCTCATCGTGCTAGCTCTTCTGCGGGCGTGCAATCACGCATAAGCGGCTGATCCGTCCCGCGGAGGCCGAGCCCAAGGGCCGTTCGCGGATTCGCGGGAAGCACGGCTTCCTATGTCAACCGCCACGACCAACCGGCAATTCCGGCTCGCCGCCCGTCCCGTCGGCATGCCGAAGCGCAGCGACTGGGAGCTCACGACCGAGCCCGTTCCCGAGCCGGGGGAAGGTCAGGTGCTCGTCCAGGTCCTGTACCTCTCGCTCGATCCCGCGATGCGCGGCTGGATGAACGAAGGCCGTTCGTACATTCCGCCGGTCGGCATCGGCGAGGTGATGCGCGCATCGGGCGCCGGACGCGTCGTCAAAAGCCGTCATCCGGACTTCGCCGCGGGCGATGACGTCACCGGAATTCTCAACATCCAAGAGTACGCGCTCGTCGACGGCCGTCAGCTCACCAAGGTCGATGCGAGCGCGATCCCGCTGCCGGTATACGTCAGCGGGCTCGGCATGACCGGGATGACGGCCTACTTCGGCCTGCTCGACGTCGGCAAGCCCGAACCGGGCCAGACCGTCGTGGTGTCGGGGGCGGCCGGCGCCGTCGGCATGATCGTCGGGCAGATCGCGAAGATCAAAGGCTGCCGTGTCGTCGGGATCGCCGGCGGCGCCGAAAAATGCGGTTACATCGTCGACGAGCTGGGCTTCGATGCGGCCATCGACTACAAGGCGGAGAACGTCGCCAAGGCGCTGCGGCAGCACTGCCCCAAAGGCATCGACGTGTACTTCGACAACGTCGGCGGCGACGTGCTCGACGCGTGCCTCGTCAACCTGGCGCGACGCGCGCGCATCGTGCTGTGCGGCGCGATCTCGCAGTACAACGCGACCGGCGGCGTGAAAGGCCCGAGCAACTACATGATGCTGCTCGTCACGCGTTCGCGCATGGAAGGGTTCGTCGTGTTCGACTACGCCGACCGCTACGGCGAGGGCGCGCGCCAACTCGCGCAATGGCTCAAAGAAGGACGCCTGAAGTCGCGCGAGCACATCGTGAAAGGCTTCGAGTCGTTCCCGGAGACGCTGCTCAAACTGTTCGAGGGCGAGAACGTCGGCAAGCTGATCCTCGAGGTCGGCGCCGCCGAATGATCAGCGGCCAGCCCGGTATCTTCGCGATCGGCGACGCGGCGCACGGTTTTTTCGAGTTCGTCCTGCGCCCAGGCGCGGACGCGACCGCCTTCGTGACGACGGTCGCCGGCTTGCGGCCGCCGCGCACGACGGTTGGCGGCGTCAACCTCGTCGTCGGGTTTCGTCCGGAGTTGTGGCGCGCGGTCGCGCCGTCCGACGCGCCGTCCGGTGTCGCCGGGTTCAACGTCGATCTGCGCGGTGCGGGCGGGTATACGATGCCCGGAACGCAAGCCGATCTGTGGGTGTGGTTCTCCGCCGCGGCGTACGACATCGTCTTCGACCTCGGCAAGGCGACGATCGAAGCGCTCGCACCGCTCGCGACGCTCGCACGCGAAACGGCAGGCTGGTCGTACAAGCACACGCGCGATCTGACCGGGTTCGAGGACGGCACCGAGAACCCCACGCTCTACGATGCGCCCGAGGTCGCGCTGATCGAGAACGGCGCACCGGGCGCGGGCGGCAGCGTGCTGCTCTTCCAGCAATGGCGGCACGACTCGCCGCGCTGGACCGAGCTGCCGCAGGACGCGCAAGAGCGGGTGATGGGCCGCACCAAGCCGGACAGCATCGAGCTCGAAGGCGCCACGATGCCGGCCGACTCGCACGTGTCGCGCACGAAGGTGCACGAGCACGGCGACGAGCTGCCGATCTTTCGCCGCAACGTTCCGTACGGCACGGTCACCGACCACGGCACGCTGTTCATCGGGTTCAGCGCCGATCAGCATCGCATGCAGCGCATGCTCGAGCAGATGGCGGGCGCCGACGGCGGCCCGCGCGACGCGCTGACGTTCTACACCACGCCGCTCACGGGCGCATACTACTTCGTGCCGTCGGTGCAGGCGCTGCGCCGGTTCACGACGCCCGAGGAAGGCTGACGACATGACCGCGCAACGGCTCGCCGGCAAGACCGTTTTCATCACAGGCGGAGCCAGCGGCATCGGCCGCGCCACGGCGCAGCGCGCGCTCGAGCACGGCGCGCACGTCGCGATCGGCGACATCGACGTCGCCGCGGGCGAGGCGTTCGCGGCGGCGACGGCCGGCGTGCATTGCGAGCGGCTCGACGTCACCAGCGACGAGAGCTGGACCGCGGCGATCGCGGGCGTGGAGCGCCGCTTCGGCGCGCTCGACGGCGTGGTCAACAGCGCCGGCGTGTTCATCATCGGCGACATCGAGAAGATCTCGCTCGAGGACTGGCGCCGCACGCACGCGGTCAACCTCGACGGCGTCTTCCTCGGCTGCCGCCACGCGGTGCGCGCGATGAAAACGCGCGGCGGCTCGATCGTCAACATGTCCTCGGTGAGCGGGTTGGTCGGCGGGCACAATGTCGTGGCGTACAACTCGTCCAAAGGCGCGGTGCGCATGCTGACCAAGTCCGTCGCGCTGCACTGCGCGAAAGAGAAGTACGGCATCCGCTGCAACTCCGTGCACCCGACGTTCGTCGACACGCCGATGTACCAGACGACGCTATCGCGCGCGCGCGAACCCGAACGCATCCGCACCGCGCTGGTGTCGCAAGTCCCGCTTGGCCGCGTCGCGCAGCCGAACGAGATCGCGGACCTGATCGTCTACCTGCTCAGCGACGAGTCCGCGTTCGTCACCGGCGCCGAGATGGTGATCGACGGCGGCCTGACGGCGATGTAGGTGTAGTGAATAAGCCCGACCCAGCCTCTGACCTCGCACCGCCCGGAGCAGCCGTATCCCGTGCGAAAAATTACGTAATGGGCGAAGCGTCTGGTGTCCGGACGATGCCAGCGGGAGCGCCTGATATGGCACGACCGCCGGGAAGGGCGAGTAAGAATGGCGAAGAGCACTCAACTTGCAGTCGACCCAGATCACGGAGTATGACGTCTTCAAACGCAAGAAATAGGACGCTGGAGTTCCCTCGATGACTGTACAAGACTATTATAGAGGCGATCAGCAGAATGGAATCACGGCCCCAGATTTGTCGAAGCGCTGTGAGTTTGCCGAGCACATAGTACGGGCACGCGGCAAGCGGACCGCGTATACTAGCGTTTCGCTCGACAGGCGTGCCATTGCGCGTTTTGGAGAGTGTCAGTATGTGCTTTTACGCGACCTGTTGAGCGCTAATCGTCATACGCTTGTTGAATACGCCCAATTGATCGGGCGTTTGGAACATGTAGCGCGTAACGGAGAAAAAGCCGAAAGACTGATGGCGCTGCAGGCTCTTAGGTATTCGCGTATGCGAAAAGAGGGACTAGTCTGCTGGAACTTCTCATTTCATCGTGTCGAACGAAAGAACTTGATCAACTGGGCGGCTCAGAAAATTGCCAGATATTTTAAGAAGTGTTAAACATGGACGAGTTATTTAGCTGCCGAAACTGCATCCAAAACTGCGGACAGAGCTTGAGCGTCGGCACGGGTTCCGGATTTTGTTTACGGCATAATTCTGTAATTTGGGACCCAGACGACACCACATGCAAATATTTACACAGAAAGGATCTTCCGAGGTTCGTTGTTGACGAGGGCCTGCGCGAGCATGCAGCTGAATTCGCTGAATTCGCTGGAATGGTTCGCCTACACGAACGACAGCCAATCGGCCTAATATACTATAGCGAGAAATTCATCTGGGAAAAGAGATCCTTCGATCCACTCACCAACGTTCTCGCTCAATACCACAAGAGCGAACCAGCATGGGTCTTTATCGAATCATTTACTGGTGGCGTGGACGGCAGAAGGTCGATTGCTCATGGTTGTCTCGTGCGTCGATATATGGCAAATTGCGAAACTTGGAAAAGTTCATATCGCTTGGTTTTGGCATTCTTACAAGAAATTGATGAGGAGCCGCGGTTCCGTAATGCCGATCTGCACCATGACCACGGCGAAAATGGCGAGGCTGCATTGTGGGATTTAATCTTCATTCGGTTTTCGCTTCTCCAAGAGTACGGATGGCACGCGGGACTTGAGGAGCTTCTTTGGGTCACGGACCAAGTAAATGGTTCCCTGGTTGAATTTAATTGGCCGAAGCTACGCGATGAGTTGGGCCCGTTAAAGGGAAAATTAACGGAATTGATACTCGCCCACGCGCAGGCTGAGGGCGTATTTTTCGATCATCCAGGTCCGGAGCGCGAAAGACATTGATTCGGTCGCGCGCTTGGTTTGATCGAAAGACCGTTGCGACAAGTACCTTCATCACCGGTGCCGAGATGGTGATCGACGGCGGCCTGACCGTGATGTAAACCGCGCCAAGAGGGCGCGGCGGCGGAACGCTACTTGCAGTCGTTCGCGGCCGGCACGATAAGGTTCGTCGCCGCGTCCTCGTACGCCGCAGTTAGCTTGGCGATATCGCCGAGATCGCGGTCGAACAGCATTGCGCCGCGCAAGCCCGCGACGGGCGCGTGTCCGCTCGACGGCTTAGCCGCGTCCGCCGCCGAGACGCTGGGCGGCGGCGGCGTGTCGAGCGGACCGCTCCCCCGCGGCGCTAAGTCCGTCGTCGCCCACAGGACATGCTGCATGCTCTGCTGCGACTCGTTGAGCTTGGCGAAGCGGCCGGTGCGCTCGCCCTCGACGAAACCGCTCATCGCGTTGAGCTCGATTTTCTCCGCGAGGAGCACCTTCGCCATCGCTGCGCGCAGTTCGCGCAGCCGCTGCGCGTCTTCCGGCTTGGTCGTCGGCGTCACGTCGAGCGCCGGCGAGCGCAGCGCGGCCTCGAGCGTGGCGACGTCCTTCGCCATCTTGTCGACTTCGCGGTCCATTTGCATCAAATGCAGGTCGCGCGCATCGCTCGAGTCTTTGACAAGATAGTCGAAGATGCGCTTGCGGACGCCGCCGTACGTGCGGTCGTTACGCAGCGCCGCCGCAACGGCCGGCGCGAGCGCGCGGCGGATCGCCGTGCAAACGGGCTTGGCGCGCGTCGTCCCGATGATCGGCAACGTCGTCTCGACGGGGCTCGGCCCGGCGGCCGGCGGAACGGACGGCGCCGGCACCGGCGAGGGTGCTGCGGCACCAATGCCGAGCAGCAGTGCGCCGAGCGCTACGAAGGCAAGCACGTCGCCATCGTTCGACGTGGCTCCTGCGGTTCCGTTGCAGGCGGCCTTGCCGCATTCGCGCGAAGACGCTCGCATGAACAAGGCTTCGCTCATGCTGCGCCTCGGTATCGCCGCGTGCGCGGTCGCCGTATCGATTCCGCTCGCGGCGCGCGGCGACTCGACGTCGGACGGCTTCGGCTCGCTCGCGTACCGGCCGATCGGCCCTGCGATCTCCGGCGGGCGCGCAACGGCGGTCGTCGGCAGCGATCGCGATCCCGCGGTGTACTACGCGGGCGGCGCGGGCGGCGGCGTCTTCAAGAGCACCGACGGCGGCGTGTCGTGGCGGCCGGTCTTCGATCGCGAATCCGTCGCGCCGGTCGGCGCGCTCGCGGTGTCGCAGCGCGATCCCAACGACGTGTGGGTCGGCACCGGTGAAGCGAACCCGCGCAACACCGTCGAGGAAGGCGCGGGCGTATGGCACTCCACCGACGGCGGCAAAACGTGGCGTCATGCGGGGCTCGACGACGCCGGCTCGATCTCGGCGATCTCGCTCGATCCGCACGACGCGCGCACGGTCGTCGTGGGCGTGCTCGGGCACGTGTTTCGCGACGGCACGACGCGCGGCGTGTTCGTGACGCACGACGGCGGCGCGCACTGGACGCGCGCGCTCTTCGTCGGCCCGTCGAGCGGCGTCTCCGACCTCGCGCGCGTGCCCGACCGCCCGTCGATGCTGTTCGCCGGTGTGTGGCAGTTCCGGCGGCAGCCGTGGACGATGTCGAGCGGCGGACCGCTGGGAGGGCTCTATCGTTCTGACGACGGCGGCGCCACGTGGCGTAAGCTGATCGGACGCGGACTTCCCGCCGGGCTCACCGGCCGCATCGGCGTCGCGGCCGCGACGCGCGGGCGCGTCTATGCGATCATGCAGTCACAGCACGGCGAGATCTGGCGCTCCGACGACGGCGGCAACGCGTGGCGCGCCATGCCGCACAGCGCGCTGATCGGCGCGCGGCCCTTCTATTTCAGCCGGCTCTATGTCGATCCGGCGAACCGCGACCGCGTCGTCAACGTGTCGCTCATCTTGTCGCTGAGCACCAACGGCGCGCGCTCGTTCAAACCGATCGCGACCAATGCCGGCTGGGATTATCACGCGACGTGGTTTTCGGCCGACGGCCGCCGCGTCGCCGTCGCGAGCGACGAAGGCGTGGTGCTCTCCGCCGACGGCGGACGGCGCTGGGCGCAGCCGTACGCGCTCCCGATCTCGCAGCCGTATCACATCGGCTTCGATGCCGTCATGCCGTCGTACACGGTGTGCACGGGACTCCAAGACAACGGCTCGTGGTGCGGCCCGTCGACTAGCGACAACGGCGTCGGCGTCCTCAACCGCGACTGGTACACCGCCGGCCCCGGCGACGGCATGTGGGCGCTGTTCGATCCCGGTGATCCGAACCTCGTGTGGACCACGTCGACCAACAGCGACCCCGGCCAGGTGTACGTCTACGATACGCGCACGAAGCAGACGCGCGAGGTGTCGCCCGACGCGCGCGCCGCGCAGGACAAGCTCGCGACGCTGACCCATCGCTTCAACTGGGACACGCCGCTCGCGTTCGCCGCCGACGGTGCGGCGCTGGTCGGCGGCAACGTGCTGTTCCGCAGCACGGACCACGGGCTGCACTGGACGACGATCAGCCCCGACCTCACGCGCAACGAGAAATCGCACCAGCAGACGCCGGGCGGGCCGATCGACGAGGACGTGTCGGGCGCGGAGAACGGCGACACCATCCTGCAGATCGCGCCGTCGAAGCTCGCGAGCGGCACGATCTGGATCGGCACCGACGACGGGCTCGTGCAGCTCACGCGCGACGCCGGCGCGACGTGGAAGAACGTCACGCCGCCGGCGATGCCGGAATGGGGCCGCGTCTACACGGTCGAGCCGGGCCATGCGTCGGCCGCAACGGCGTACGTCGCCGTGGACCACCACATGAGCGGCGACGACCGCCCGTACATTTTCGTCACGGACGATTACGGCGCAACGTGGCGCTCGCTCTCGGCGAATCTTCCGCCGGACCAGTTCGTGCGTAGCGTGCGCGAAGATCCCAAGAACAACGCGCTGCTGTACGCGGGCACGCGGCGCGGCGTGTGGACGTCGTTCGACCGCGGCGCGCACTGGCATCCGCTGCGGCTGAACATGCCGGCGACCGCGATCTACGATCTGCAAGTGCACCCCCAGGCAAACGATCTCATCGTCGGCTCGCACGGCCGCGGCGTCTGGATCCTCGACGACCTGCGCCCACTGCAGCAGTGGACCGCGGCGCAGTCCGCCCCGATCACGCTCTTCGCCCCGCGTGACGCCTACCTGATGTGGCGCACCTCGCCCATCAACTCGTTCACCGACGGCAGCCTTCCCGAAGGCGACTTCGTCGGCGAGAACCGGCCGTACGGCGCACTGCTGACGTATTATCTTGCGCGACCGGCGCGCGCGGTCTCGATCGAGATCGCCGACGCGAAGGGCCGCACGATCCGGCGGTACACGGGCAAGCGCATCCCGCACCACGCCGGGCTGAACCGCTACGCGTGGGACCTCGCGGAAGAAGGACCAGTGCGCTGGACGGGGACGTACGAGCAGAACCGCGGACCGAAGGAAGGCGCCGAAGCGATCCCCGGCACGTACACCGCGCGCCTCACCGTCGACGGCACGACGACGTCACAGCCGGTGATCATCAAGCGCGATCCGCGCGACACGGCGCCCCCCGAAGACTACGCGCGGCGCCACGCGTTCCTATCGGAGCTCAACCGCCAGATCGGCCGCGTCGACACGCAGCTCAACGCGCTCGATGCCCGCATCGAGCGCGCGACTCCCGCGGAGCGCCCGGCGCTCGACGCGCAGAAGCACCACCTCACCCTCGACCCGCGCAACATCGAAGACCTCAAGACGCCGCCACAGCTGCGGGAACGGCTTCTCGACCTGCTGTCGCGCGTCAGCTCGTCGTCGTTCCAGGCGCCGACCGCGGCGCAGGAAGCGGAATACGCGGCCTTGCGCGCGCAGTGGCCGGATCTTTCGACACCACCGCAGTAGCTGCCATCTGCCATCATCGCGCTTTGATCGTAGGAAGGACCGTCATGGCTGAAACCCCGCCTGACCGCGCCGCCGCCGACGCCATCGCGGCGGCTCTCACGGCCGCTTGGAACGCCGCGGACGGAGCTGCGTTCGCGCGCGAGTTCACGGACGACGCTGACTTCGTCAACATCTTCGCGACGCACGGCGTCGGTCGCGAGGCGATCGCCAAAGCGCACCAGACCATCTTCGACACGTTCTACCGCGGCAGCCGCAACGCATTCAGCGTCGAGGCGCTGCGCTCGTTGCGCGACGGCGTCGCGCTCGCGCACATACGCGCCCTGCTGGAGGTTCCGGAGGGCCCGATGCAAGGCGAGCTGCGCGCGCTCGCAACGGCCGTGCTCGTGCGCGAGGGAGATGCGTGGAAGATCGCGGCCTTCCACAACACCAAAGAGGGTCAGCCGCCGCCGCGCGCCACGTAGGTGAACGTGCCCGAGACCCACTCGCACCGGCTGCCGTCGCGCAGGACGAACGTCTCGCAGCCGTCCACTTCCGGGTTGAAGCCTTCGTTTTCCGCTTTGGTGCGCGGCCAGTCCACGTTGGGGTCCTGGCGCGCCGCGGCGCGCGCTTTGACGTAGGAGAACTGCGACGACTTCGCGAGCGCGTTGAGCGCGCGGGCGAGCGTCTGGGCTTGCGTCACCGCTCGCGCTTGCGTGCCAGCGCGCGCTTCACCGCGGCGACGATCGCGCTCGAGCCCATGCCGTATTCCTCGATGAGCTCTTGCGGCGAACCCGATTGGCCGAAGCGGTCGTGCACGCCGACGAACTGGATCGGCACGGGGTGCTGCTCGGCGAGGATCTCCGCCACGCGCGAGCCCATCCCGCCTTGGACCTGATGCTCCTCGACCGTCACGACCGCGCCGCAGTCCGCGGCGGCGGCGACGATCGCCGCCTCGTCCATCGGCTTGATCGTGTGGTTGTTGACGACGCGGCACTGGATGCCGTCTTTGGCCAGCTCCTCCGCAGCGACGAGCGCGGTGTAGACGAGGATGCCGCACGCGACGATAGCGACGTCACCGCCCTCGCGGAACGTCTGCGCCTTGCCCAGCTCGAACGGCGTGTCCTCGGTGGTGACCACAGCGGACTCCGCGCGCCCGAAGCGCAGATACGTCGGGCCGAACTTCTCCGCGACGGCCAGCGTCGCTTTGCGCGTCTGGTTCGAATCGCACGGCACCACGACGATCATCTTGGGGATCACGCGCATGATCGCGATGTCCTCGATCGCCTGGTGCGTCGCGCCGTCGGGGCCGACCGACACGCCCGCGTGCGCGCCGGCGATCTTCACGTTGGTTTCGTTGAGCGCCATCGTGGTGCGCACTTGCTCCCACGAGCGCCCCGGGTTGAACATCGCGTAGCTGGCGATGAACGGGATCTTGCCGGTCGACGCCAGCCCCGCCGCCATCGCGACGAGCAGCTGCTCGGCGACGCCGATCGCGACGTACCGTTCGGGGAAGCGCTTCTTGAAGGCTTCCATCCGCACGGACTCCGAGAGGTCGGCGCAGATCGCGATGACGTTGGCGTCGCGCTCGCCGGCCTCGATCAGTCCGGTACCGAAGCCGTTGCGCGTCGGCACCTGCTTCACCGCGCTTGGATCAGTGTAGTCGACGAGGTGCATCGCGCTGGCAGCGGCGGCCGAGTCGTTCACGCTGGTGCTAGCCACGGCCGGCGATGATCCTTTCGCGGTCGGCGAGCAACTCGCGCAGCGCGGCGTCCGCTTCGTCTTTCTTGGGCGGCTTGCCGTGCCAGAGATAATCGCCTTCCATGAACGACACGCCCTTACCGGGCACGGTATTCGCGATGACGACCTGCGGCTTGCCCTTCACGCCCTTCGCTTTCTCGAGCGTTTCGACGACGGCCGCCATGTCGTTGCCGTCGCACTCGAGCACCTCCCAGTTGAACGCGCGGTACTTGTCCGCGAGCGGCTCGAGCGGCATGATGTCCTCGGTGCTGCCGTCGATCTGGATGAAGTTGCGGTCGATGATGCACGTGAGGTTGTCGAGCTTGAACTTGGCGGCGGTCATCATCGCTTCCCAGTGCAGCCCGCACTGGTGCTCGGCGTCGGACGTGATCACGTACACGCGCCAGTCGGCGTGGTCCATCTTCGCGCCCAGCGCCATGCCGGTGCCCTGCGCGAGACCTTCGCCGAGCGGGCCCGACGTCGTCTCGAGCGCTTTGAGCGACACGCGCTCGGGGTGGCCTTGCAGGCGCGTCCCGAACTTGCGCAGCGTCAGCAGCTCCTCGACCGGAAAGTAGCCCGCGTACGCCATTGCGCTGTAGCGCACCGGCGCGATGTGCCCGCACGACAGCAGCAAGCGGTCGCGCTCGGGCCATTCCGGCTGCTGCGGGTCATGGCGCATGATGTGAAAGTAGAGGGCCGTGAAGACGTCGGCCATGTCGAGCGAGCCGGCCGAATGGCCCGACCCCGCGGAAACGAGCGAGCGAATGATGCCCTGACGGACGTCGTTCGCGTGCTCTTTCAGCTCGGTCAGGCGCTCCGGAGCGAGAGATGCCATACCCGCGAGTATCTCCGTTTCGCCGCGATATTCCTCACCAGGGCGTCCCTGCTCGCGTACGTGCGCCTCAGGCCGTGATCCGGCGGGCGAGCGCCGCCACCCAGCGGTACATGCCGAACACGACGAGCACGAATGCGATGCCGCCGATCCATTCGGCGGGGCCCGTGAAATCGGCGGGAAGGAACGGCAA
Organism: Vulcanimicrobiota bacterium; assembly: GCA_963723635.1. Lineage (GTDB taxonomy): Bacteria > Vulcanimicrobiota > Vulcanimicrobiia > Vulcanimicrobiales > Vulcanimicrobiaceae > Vulcanimicrobium. Next base: position 49,160 of record CAVRRP010000023.1, read on the forward strand.
CCCGAGCGGCGTGTCTTTGCGCGATGCGCTGATGATGCCGGAGAGCACGACGCCGCCGAGGCTCTCGCCCACGATGAGGCCCGATGCCAGCAAAACCCCGAGGCGTATGGCGACCGCGCCGTTCGGCTTCCCGGACACCCAGTTGTTGTAGTACTTGGCGAGGAACGCGCCGACGACGACCATGAAGGTCACCGACATCGGCAGATAGATGCCGAGCGCCACTGCGAGCGGCGGGAACTGGCGCCCGCTGCTCCGGCGCAGAAACTCGTCGATCGCCACGATGATCAGGCCGATCACCGCGCCGGTGCCGATGAAGTTCCACGGCAAGTCGCCGGTGATCACGCCTTGCGCGAGCGCCGAGATCAGCGTGGCTTGCGGTGCGGCCAGCGGCTGCGACGTGATGCCGTGCATCGGCGATCCCTGGAAGCCGAACGCGTTGTTGAGCATGACGAGGATCGGCGGAATGACCAGCGCGCCGAACACCACGCCGATGATCAGCGCGACCTGCTGCCGCCACGGGGTGGCGCCGACGAGCTGGCCGGTCTTGAGGTCCTGCAAGTTGTCGTTGGAGATCGTCGCGATGTTGATCACGATCGCCGTCACGAACAGCGCGTACGCGACCAGCGCCTTGGAGGCGTTGGGATCGCCCGGATGCGCGAGCGCAACGAGCAGCAGCGCGGCGCCGAGTACCGTGAGGATCGCGAGCCCCGACACCGGGGAGTTCGACGAACCGATCAGTCCCGCCATGTAGCCGCAGACCGCGGCGACGAGGATGCCCGCGAGCACGATGTAGATGAGCGCGGCGATGACGAGCGGGATCGCCGCGCTCGCGAGAACGCCGCCGCTGAGGAATACCGCGAGCAGCGCGCCGATCGGGATGAGGCAGATGACGCTCACGATGACGACGATGTTGAAGGGGATGTCGCGCTCGGTGATCGGCAAGGTGTCGTCCGTTCCGGCGCTCCGCGCGCGCGAAGCGGCGAGCGACGCGACGACACCGCGCACGAGCGGACCGGCCAGCCGGCCCAGCGACCAGATCGCCGCGACGCCGATCGCACCGGCGCCGACGAAGCGGACACGATGGCGAAACACGTCGGTTACCATCGCGGAGAGATCGGCGCCCACGCCGGGATGCATGGAGCTGAGCACCGGCATGAGGATACCCCAGGCGAGCACGATTCCGGCGAGCATCGCGACGCCCACGGTCACCCCGACCAGATGGCCGACGCCGATCAGCGCGAGCGAAAACCCGACGTCGAGCCCGGTCAGCGTATTCACGCCGATGCGAACATTGCGCTTGAACTCGCCCGCGAACAGATTCGTCGCGATGATCATGAAGAACGCGAGGCTGACGACGGAGCTCCACACGATCGTCGTGAAGCCGGCCTTGTTCTCCGCGACCGCGGCAGGATCGGCGCCTTCGCGGCTCGTCGCGGCGGCGCCCACGCGCAGCACCTCGGCGGCGGCGACGCCCTCCGGGTACGGCAGGTCGCTGCCCGTCACCATCGCGCGCCGCAGCGGCACGCTGTACATCACGCCTAAGATGCCGCCCATCACGCAAATGCCGAACGACTGCCAGAACGGAAAGCCCGTCCAGTAGCCGACCATCACGAGGCCCGGCAGCACGAAGACGATCGACGACAGCGTCCCCGCCGCCGACGCGATCGTCTGCACGATGTTGTTCTCCCAGATCGTCGAGTTTCGGAAGAAGCGCAGCACCGCCATCGAGATCACGGCGGCCGGCAGCGAGGTCGCGAACGTGAGCCCGACCTTCAGTCCGAGGTACACGTTGGCTGCCGTGAACAGCACCGTGATGAGGGCCCCGAGGATGATCCCCCGGTACGTGAGCTCGATTCGCTTACGGTTCGTCGCGCTGACTGCCATGGCGCGCCGTTGTCGCTCGAACGCTGCGTATTCCTCCGCCGACCCGGCAAGCGGGGACTCGGCGATCCGCCGCGCACCCCGCCCGTGACGGGATATGTGCGCCTCCCCCCGCGAACGTTCGGCTACGCATCCTCATCGGCGACGCGCTTCCGGAGGGCCCATGACGCTCAGCGAGCAGCAACTGGCACAATTCGACCGCGACGGTTTCCTGCGCTTCGAGGGCCTCTTCGACGCCGCGGAGATCGCGCTGCTCAAGGCGGAGATCGCGCGTACCGGAACCGCCGACTCGGATGCGATCATTCGCGAGCGCACCGGCTCGATTCGCACCGTGTACCGCTCGCACGAGCCGGACGGCGCGACGTACTCGCCTGCGTTCGCGCGGCTGATCCGCAGCCCGCGGCTGCTGGGACCCGCGCGCCAAGTGCTGCACGACGACGAGCTGTACGTCTATCACTGCAAGAGCAACATCAAGACCGCGATCGACGGCACGGTGTGGCTGTGGCATCAGGACTACGGCTACTGGCGGCACGACGGCGTGCCCACCAGCAACATGGCAACGTTTTTGGTGATGCTCGACGAGGCCACGGAGCTGGGCGGCTGTCTGTATTTCGTGCCGGGCTCGCACAAGCGCGGCACGCTGCCCGCGAAAAAGGACGAGACGACCACGTCGTATCCGCAGTGGGCGATCGAGAAGGACGCGATGCGCGCGTTCCTGCGCGAGAATCCCAAACCCGAACCGATCGTGGGCGGACCGGGCACGGCGGTGCTGTTCCACTGCAACATGGTCCACGGTTCCGGCCACAACCTCAGCGCCAACGATCGCTGGCACGTCTACGTGGCGTACAACCCGGCGGCGAACCGGCCCAATCCGGTCCCCGCGCAGCCGCGGCCGGATTACGTCGTGTCGCGCAACTACGCGCCGCTCGAGCTGTTGGCCGAAGACCGCTTGCGCGAAACGGTTTCGGTGTAAGCGCGGTGAGCGGCGCTGCGCGCGGCGCGCGCTGGATTCGGTATGCCCATGCGGGCACGACGGCGTTCGGCACGCTCGACGGCGAGACGATCGCGCGCTACGAGGGCGACATGTTCGACGCGCCCGTCGTCACGGGCGAAACCGTCGCGCTGAGCGCGGTCACCGTGCTGACGCCGACGGAGCCGCGCACCTTCGCCGGGCTGTGGAACAACTTCGCGGCGCTCGGGACGAAGCTCGGGCTCGCGGTGCCCGCGACGCCGCTGTACTTTCTCAAGGCGAACGGCTCGTTCGCGGCGAGCGGCGACGCGATTCGCAAGCCGCCGTTCTACGACGGGCGCGTGCTGTTCGAGGCGGAACTCGGCATCGTGATCGGCGCGCGCTGCGCGGGCGCGGACGAAGAGCAGGCGCGCGCGGCGATCTTCGGCTACACCTGCGTCAACGACGTCACGGCGTTCGACGTGCTCAACGAGGACCCGTCCTTCGCGCAGTGGACGCGCGCCAAGAGCTTCGATACCTTCGGCGTGTTCGGCCCCGTCGTCGCCACGGGCCTCGATCCTGACACGCTCACGATCCGCGCCGTGCTCGACGGCGAGGAGCGGCAGTCGTATCCGGCGAGCGACATGATCTTCAAGCCCGCGCGGCTGGTGAGCTTGATCTCGCGCGACCTGACGCTCGTGCCGGGCGACGTCATCGCCTGCGGCACGTCGGTCGGCGCCGGCAAGATGAAGCCGGGCTCGCGCATCGAGGTGGTCATCGACGGCATCGGCACGCTGGCCAACCGTTTCGAGGCGTAGCGAGCGGGCGCACCGAGGGCGAGCCCCGGCCCGGCCGGATTGGCCAAATGCTCAAAGGCGGGCCCCCGGAACCCGCCAAAGCTCGCGCCATGGCTATCGAACTGCGCGACTTTCTCACGCTCTCGTACACGGAGCTCGAGGAGCTCAACCTCAAGGCGAAACAGCAGCGGAAGGACCGCGTAGCGAAGGACAAGGTCGCCGAAGACCGGCTCAAATACCTCGCCGGCGAGAACCGCATCAAGGCGGTGACGGTGCTGTTCAGCGACCTCGAAGGCCGCCTGCACATGCTCGACTACGACAAGAAGTTCTTGCTGAAGTCGGCCGACAACCTCACGTTCGACGGCTCGTCGATCCGCGGTTTCACGCCGCAGCGCGAGAGCGACCTGCGCTTGGTGCTCGACTGGGCGGCGTTCTACTGGGCGCCCGCGGACATTTTCGGCGCGGGCAAGGTGCTCGTGTTCGGCGACGTGCTCGACCGCGACGGCAAGCCGTTCGACGGCGACATTCGCGGCAAGCTCAAGCAGCTTTCCGACGAGCAGTTCGACAAGAACGGCTACACGCTCAACGCGGCCAACGAGATCGAAGGCTTCGTGTTCAAGGGCATCGACGCGGAGCAGACCTACACCGAGCTCGGCAAGTTCGAGTACGTCAACACCGGCGGCTACTACCACTCGCTGCCCGGCGATCCGCTGCGCACCTTCATCGACACGGTGGCCGAGGTGCAGCGCTCGATGGGGTTCGAAAACGAGAAGGACCATCCCGAGGTCGCACCCGCGCAGTTCGAGATCAACTACAGCTACGGCGAGGTCGTCGCCGCGGCCGATCAGATCCAGCTCTACAAGCTGATCTGCCGCCAAGTCGCGACGCGGCTCGGCATGACGGCGAGCTTTCTGCCCAAGCCCGTCGTCGGCGTGAACGGCAACGGCATGCACACCAACATCTCGGTGAGCAAGGGCGGCAAGAACATCTTCTGGGACGCGAACGGCAAGGAGAACCTCAGCGAGTTCGCGTGGTCGTTCGCCGACCGCATCCTCACCCACGGCAACGACCTCTGCCTCATGCTCAACTCGAGCGTGAACGCATACCGCCGCCTCGATCCGCACTTCGAAGCGCCCAACCAGATCAAGGCGTCCGCGGTCGACCGCGGCGCGATGGTGCGCTTTCCGATCGGCAACGAGCGCAGCTCGCGCCTCGAAGTGCGCTCGGTGGCGCCCGACGCGAACCCGTACATGGTGATGCTGTCGGTATTCAAAACCGGGCTCGACGGGACGATCGCGCCCGACGTGCGCACGACGGAGCGCTATCTTCCGGACAACATCTACGACGCGCTCGAGGATTTTCGCAAAGCGGACTGGACGACGACGCTGCTCACCGCCGGCGTGAAGGAGCGCTACGCGCAGCTCAAGCAAGATAGCGCGGACCGCTGCCCGCGCCTCCTGGGCACGTTCGTGAAGGTGCAAGAAGTGCAGTACCACCACGAAGTGTACAACCAGTACCTCTGGAACTTGTTCTAGGCGTTCTCCGGTTGCCGCGGGGCGGCGACGATGCAGTCGGGGTGCGGCAGGCGGCCGTGCATGTAGTCGACGACGATCTCGGCGGCGAGCAGGTTCGCCGCCGTCATCGCCTCGTGGGTGTACGCCGCGGTGTGCGGCGTGAGCACGACGTTCGGCAGGCCGATCAGCGGCGAGTCGCCGGGCGGCTCGCGCTCGAACACGTCGACGCCGGCGCCGTGCAGCGCGCCCGCGCGCAGCGCGCCGGCGAGTGCGCGTTCGTCGACGATTCCGCCGCGCGCCGTGTTGATCAGGATCGCGCTGCGCTTCATGCGCGCGAGCGCCTGCGCGTCGAGCAGCCCGCGCGTCGTGTCGTTGAGCGAGGCGTTCACCGAGACAACGTCGGCTGCGGCCAGCAGCTCCTCGAGCGGGACGTACGTGACGCCGTTCGCGCGCGCGAACTCGTCGTCCCGGACCGGATCGGTCGCCAGCACGCGCAGCCCGAAACCGAGCGCGCGGCGAGCGACGCCCTTGCCGACGCGCCCGAGGCCGATGACGCCCAGCGTCTTGCCGCGCAGCTCGGGCCCGATGAACGACTCCCACCGCCCTTGCACGACGCTGCGGTTCGCGTCGACGATCTGCCGCGCGACCGCCAGCAGCAGCGCGAAGACGTGGTCGGCCACCGCGTGCTGGTTCGCGCCCGTCGCGATGGCGACCAGGATGCCGAGCTCGCTCGCGGCCGCCAGATCGATGCGCTCGAAGCCGACGCCGCGGCGCGAGACGACTTTCAACCGCGGCGCCCGTTCGAGCACGTCGCGCGTAACCTTGGCGGAACCGGCGACGTAGGCGTCGGCCCCGTCCAGCAGCGCCGCGAGCTCGTCGCCGCCCAGCTCGTAGTCGAAGCGCGCGCCGCTGTACGGCGTGGTCACGAGCTCGCAGCCGGCGTCGCGGAGCAGCGCCGCGGCTTGCGGCGTGCCGTCGAAGCCGCGCGCGGTCGTGACCACGCGCCAATGAGGCCCTCCCACGGGGGCCTCCTTCAGCGCCGCGCCGTGGAGACCCGCGCGTCGTGCGAGCAGGGGCGCCGGGCCACTGGTTGACAAACCCTACTTGCTGCGGTCATCATTTGTCCTGCTGCAACCGCTCGGTGGTACACCACCGCGCTTTCTTTTTCAGGTAGGGGTAACGCATGAGTTCCGATGACGAAGTTCGCCCGATGAGCGCCGAGGAGTTCTTCGACGCGCAGCCGGAAGTTTTCACTCCGGTGATCACGCTGCAGTCGCCGGTCCCGTCACTGAGCGGGGTGATCGCCCAGCCGTACTACGTCAACGGCAACTTCGCGTCGCCGAACGGAAACCAGCCGGCGTCCTACAACAACACGGCGTTCGTGTTTACCGGCGGCCCCGCGCTCAATCTGCAGATCGCGCCGGTCGGCAGCGGCACCGTCTCGCAAAACCTGCAGAACGGGAACGTGGTGGCCTCCCCCACGGGCAACCCCTATTTCTCGACCGACTACGTCATGGCGTTCTCGGTCGGGCCCGCGGTGACGGCCAAAGCCGGCGGAGCGACGACCTACCCGAACATCGCCGCAAGCGCGTACATCCCGGGCGGCGTCGGCAGCGGCTTGCCCATCCAATACTACGGGTCGAATCTGGGATTCGTCCCAGGCGGCTTGACCGCGACGTCGATCCAGTTCACGTACCAGTTCATCGCGGGGACGACGCCGCAGACCAACGGCGCGTTCGTGGGCCTCTGGTACGGAACGCAGAACAACGTCTACACGACGGCGCCGACGAACGTCGCGCAGATCTTCGGCAAAGAGTCCGGCACGGTCATCATGCCGGGCCTTCAGCTCGCGGTCGGCCAGCAGTACACCGCCGCCTTGTACACGTCCGGGTTTCCGCTCACCGTTGGCGTCGCGGCCCCGACGTGCATCGTGTCCTGGTTCCAGTTCCAGATCCAGAACCCGACGTAGCGAACCATACGCGACGACGCCGATGGCGTAGAGGACGACGACCTCGTCTATCTGTTTTTGGATGCGGGGTACGAGTTCAGCGTGACGATCGACCAGACGGCGATCGTCACGCTGGCTCTCCCCACCACCTACAGCAGCTTTTTCGGGGTCACGTATGAGACGCCGAACGGGAATCAGCCCACGCAATACGGCAACCAGCTGCTGGTTTTCAACGGCGGCCCCGCCATACCGAGTGCGATCCCGGCCGGAACCGGCGCGGCCGCACCCAACGGCGGCGCCATCGTCTACCCGGCGGCCGGGACGACGTTCGGCGCGCGGCCGTACACGTGCGCGTACTCGGTCGGCCCGTTCTCGGTCTCGGGAAGCAGCGGAAGCTATCCGAACGTCGCAGCGACACTGTACCTTCCGGGCGGCGTCGGCACGCAACCGACGCAACTCACCTCTTCGGCGCTGGGCATTCAGACCGCGCAAACGGCGTTCGTCGTCTGGACGTACAGCTTACCGGCGGGCATGAACCCGGCAACGAACGGCGCGTGGATCGGACTCTGGTACGGTACGGCGGCGCCGTACACCGACGTGCCGGATTTCTTCGCACCGGTGCTCCAATCCAGCTCGACGGGGCTGTCGCCGATGCCGGGTGTGCGGATGGCCGGAAAATCACCGTACACCGCAGCGCTCTTCACCTCCGGCTACAACGCGACGGCTTCTCTGCTGCAACAGACGGCGCTCGCAACCGTCATCGTGTTCACGACGGGTCCCGCGCTACCGCCGTAACCGGGGCGACCACAACGATCGGGGTGATCTCTTGGCGTATTTCACGCAAGCGGAACCGGGTTCCACGCTGTTTTTGGGCCAGCCGAGCGCGGCCGTCGGCTACGTCGCCGCAGTCTTTCCTCAGGCGCCGCCGCAAAACGCGTACGACATCCCCGACGTGCTCGGATCGAACCTCAATGCGTCGATCGTGTTTTTGCAGCAGCCGATCGGCACGGGCTCCGCGGCGCAGAGCGCCTTCGTCAAAGCCGTCGCGGACCTCATCGCCGCGCAGCCGTCCGGCGACCGCGTCATCGCATGGGCCGTGTCGCCCACGACCGTGCCGCAAGCGTTCGTCGCGACGCTGGGGCCCGGCAGCGGCAGCAGCGCGCTGCTGAGCACCGCGCTCACGGTGTACGGTGCGACCTCGGCGATCACGCTCACCGTCCCGGGCCAGCAGCAGCTCCAGGGAAGCGACGACGGGCTCACGCTGAACTGGACGACGCCGCCGATCGTCACGGGGCTCGCCAACAACGTGTACGCGCCGCTGACGATTCCGTTCGACGGTCCCAACGCGTTCTGCATCCAAATGACGATGTCGGTGACGCAGGCGGCTCTGGATGCGCGCAACTTCGGCTTCGCGTTCGCGATGCCGTCGCCGGTTCCCAACGCCGCGAACCTGCTGCTCTATGCGCCGCTCACGTCGCCGGACGGAGCCCAGACGCCCATCTTCGACGCCAGCTTCGATCCGCTCGACCTGGTGAACGCGCTCAACCCGGACCGCACCGTGCTCGCGTTCCGCGGCACGAACGTCGAGACGACGACGACGCAGTTCACGTCGTGCTACACCTCGCCCACGGGCGTGCCGATCGCGCTCACGCCGGTCGTGCCCAGCACGGCCGCGGGCGGCGACGTGACGGCCAAGCTGGTGTTCGTGTCGCTGAAGTACAGCAACGACACGCCCGCGATCTTCATGCTGGTGCCCGAAGGCGACTTCGTGCTGAGCATCGCGTCGGGCGCGCCGCAGCTCATGTGCGGCTTGCAGGGAACGGAGTATCTGGCGTTCACGCCGTCGGCCGCGAAGGTCGCGGGCGACCGGCTGCGTTTCACCTCGGGCGCGCCCGCGTACGCGCCGCTGTTTCCGTTCCCGCTCGCGTCGCCGACGGCGGCGCCGTTCGACCCGACCGCCTCGCCGCTGACGCCGGCATGGACGACGGCGTACGCGACGCTGCGCCAGCCCGCCGGCGGCGAGCGCCCCGCCGCGCTTCGTCGCGCAGCCGCCCGGGTTCGAGCTCTTCGGCGTCGGCGGCACCATCGATCCCGCCGCCCACCCCAAGCTCCTCGGCTCGATCGCGCCGGGAACGCAGATCGGTCCCAACCCGGCGCATCATTCCGCTCGTGCCGTACAGGCGCGTGGGCTCGGCCGGAAACGCGACGACGATGAGCCCGCAGCAAGCCGCCACGTAGAAGCGGGGATCCTCGGTCGCTGCCCAGCGCGGCGGTCGCGCAGGATGCGCTTGCGCCGTCCGGACCCACGACGAAGACGTGGCTGGTCTCGCCGAGCGGCTTTCTCGTCAAAACGAAGTACAACGTGTCGACCGGCACCGCGACGTGGTCGAAGATTCTGCTGGGAACGG
>CAVRRP010000024.1:0-40107 GCA_963723635.1 Vulcanimicrobiota bacterium
CATGTAGCCGTCGGGATAGTCGAACACGATGTTGAACGCGCGCATGAAATCGAGCCCGACCAGCACGTCGTTGTGGGCTTGCGACGGCGATGCGCACGCCGGCACGGGGCGGTATGCGATCGGCCCGAGCTCGAGACTCTGCAGCTGGCCGCAGCGCGCGATCTCGCTGCCGTTGACGCCGTAGTACTGGAGCTGCGACGACAAGCTGCTGGGATCGGAGAAGAACGTGACGTGGTCGCGCGAGACGAGCGACTGGCTGAAGAGCACGTGCAGCGGGTTGCCGCTGTCGAGCGTCGCGAGCACGGGCACGTGGCCGCCGACGGTCATCGGGACGCGCGGCGTGCCGTCGGTGAGATCGACGCGCACCATGAGGCCTTTGCTGGTGTCTGGCTGGAGTTTCGCGGCGTCCATCACGCGCATCGTCTTCGCATCCAGGTCCAAGTCGACGATCGCGCCCGCGAGCAGGTCGAAGCCGATCAGCCCGGCGACGTCGTTCTCCGACGGGCCGCGCTCGTCGAGTCCCGTGAAGACGATCGCGTTGCGCAGCACGCTGCGGCCGAACGCGATGCTGTCCACCTTGTAGAGATTCGCGGTGGCGCCGCCGCCGATCCCGACGATGTCGCTCTGCCCCACGCGCTTCGCGCCGGCGCGGCGAGCGAAGCTGTCGGTGAACGCGATCACGCCCGCGCCCGTATCCAGGATGAACTTGCCGCGCACGCCGTTCACGGTCGCGTCGAGCAGGATGCGGGACTTCGTCAGCTCGATCGGCACGGTGCCGGCGTCCGGATCGAACGTCCATTGTGCCGTTTGCTTGGGCGGGTGCAGCTCGTCGTCGGTCACCGGTTTGTTCGCCTCGACCGTCGTGTACGTCGAGACCGACTTTTGGCCCGTGTAGCGCCACGACGAGATGACGCGCTTCCCGCCGCCGACGTCGGTATATCCGAGCAGGTCGAAGCGCGTTTCGTACTTTCCGTTGGGGTCGAGCACCGCGCGCTTGAGCATGCCCGTCGCCGGGTCGATCGCCAGCTCCGCGACCACGCCGACCTCGGGCGCGACGCGCACCCAGGTGACCGGCGTGCCGTCGACGGTCTCGGTGCGCACGACCGTCGCCGGCAACGCCGTCAGCCCTTCGTCGAACAGCGCACTGCGCGTGTAGATGTAGCGCGCGGGCTCACCGACCGTCTGCACGGTGAAGCCGTTCTGGTTCGACGACCACAGAACGCGGCCGGTGAAGCCGTCTTCCTCGCTGCCCGCGGCGCGCACGAAGCTCCGGCGAAACACCGGCCCGCGGTGCAGCGCGCGGATGACCGCGACGACGCGTCCGTCGAACGTGATCGTGCCCGTCTCGCGCAACGACGTGATGGCGCCGTCGCCGCGTTCCCAGCCGGCGTACGCCTTGTGCTTGGCCATAAGCGCGGCACCGTCGTCCGCGGCTGAGGCGGGCTGCGGTGCGACCACGGCGCTGCCGGCGAACGTGAACGCCGCCGCGGCGCCAAGCGCGAAGAGCTTGTGGTGCATGAGTCAGCCTTCCAGGAGTGCTTCTAGAGCCCGTTGGGGGTGAGCACGACCTTGCCGTGCGGGTAGTCGAACGTCCAGTTGAAGTGGCGCAGGAAGTCGAAGCCGATCAAGCCGCCGTCGGTTCCGAACACATCGTTGGGCGCGAAGCACGAGAGCGCTTTCTGATAGCGGTACGGACCGATCTGGATCTCGTTGAGCCGCACGCACTTCGCGGCTTCGGCCCCGCTGCCGTCGACGCCGCCGAAGTACATCGTCTGCTCGAACTCGAACCTGCCGCCGATGCTGACGGTGTTGGGGAGCGCGATCGTTTTCTTCTCGAGTTCGTGCGGCAGGATGACGAAGAAGTCGTCGCCGGTATCGAGCCAGACCGCCGGCAGCACCGTGTTCTCGACCTTCACCGGAACGCCCGCGTGAAAGACGGAGAGATCCGCCATGAACGCGTACGCGCCTTTGGCGACCGGCGCTTCGTACCCGTTCGGATCGCGAATCGTGAGCGTTTTGTCGACGAGATTCACCTCGGCGACGGCGCCCGCGAGCACGTCGTAGCCGATGATCCCGTCGAGGTCCGGGCTGATACTCGTTTTGCCGTGCGTGACGGTGACGTCATGCAGGGTGCTCCCGCCGATCGTGACCGTGTCCAACCGGACGAGCGTCGCCGCAACGCCGCGGCCGTTCACGCCGATATACGACGAGCGCCCGAGTTCCTTCGCGCCGAGCGTTTTGGCGAACGGATCGAAGACCAGCATTCCGCCGGCGCCGGAGTCGAACAGAAATTGCCCGGTGTGGCCGTTCACCGTCGCCGTGACGTGCACGGCGCGCCCGCCGCCGTTCGAGTACTGCGTCGTGTGCAGCGCGACGGTGAGCGGCACCGGTTTCGGCTCGCCGAACGTCCAGTGTGACGTCGGCGCGGGCGGATGCAGGTCGGCATCGCTCACGCGGACGTTCGGCTCGAACGACGTCACGCGCTGCACGCGCTTGGATTCGTTGAAGCGATACGAGGCGACGTACCGTTTGCCGGGCGCGAACTCCGCGTACGAGAGCACGTGCAGGGTGACCCGCTCGAGCGCGACGTCGGGCTCGAGCACGTAGCCGCGCATCGCGCCGCTGTCATGATCGAAGTAGACGTCCGCGACGACGCCGGTCTTCGGCTCGACGCGCACCACGTCGGCGGTCTTGCCGTCGAACGGCGCGGCGGGCCGCAGCACCGCCGGCACTTCGGCGTACGCCTCGGCCTCGATGACGTCCTCGGTGAGCGCCTGGCGCGCGTCGCGCCCGCGCCGCGTCACGACGTTGCCGTTCACGTTCGCCCGCCAGAACACGCTGCCGGTGAACCCGCTGCTGCTGGAGCCGGCGCCGGCCGCGCCGCCGATCGTTCGATACAGAAGCTCGCGCCGCAGCTCGACGCCGCGCGCCTTCGCCGGGCCCTCGGCGTCCGGTGTCGCCGCGGGCGACGGCGATGCCGGTACGGCCGGCGACTCCGCTTCGACGGTGATGCGCGCGCTCTTGAGCGTGCCGTCGCCGTACGACCAGCCGACGTAGGTTTTGTGGCGCGCGAGGACCGCGCCGGCGTCGCCCTCGCCGGCGGACTGCGCGCCGTGCGGGACGGCCGCGATCACGAACGCCGCAACGGCCGCGGTGAGAAACACCCGGTTGACCATGGCATGTCTTTGCGGCACGGGCGCGACCGGGCCTGCCGCTGCACCCCTGGAGGGTCTTGACGGGTTCTCTATAATCGACGTGCGTTCCATACGCCGGACGCAACGGCTCGGTAGCTCAGCGGTAGAGCGGGGGACTCATAAGCCCTAGGTCGTAGGTTCAAATCCTACCCGAGTCAGGAATTTCTCGAGGTAACCACATGTCGACGATCCCCTGCGATTTCTGCCCGCACCCGGTCGACCGGGCGCAGATGGAAGAGATCGAGATCAGCCACTACGTGCCGGACAGCTCGGGGGACGACTTGGCGTACGCGCGGACGTATTTCTTCGGCCACCCGGACTGCGTCCGCAAGTTCTACCGCGGCCTGGTCGAGCACAAGCTCGATCTCTTCAAGCACATGCCGACCACAGGCCCCACGAGCGGCCCAACCACCCCAACCGAAGACCGGGGCCGCTAGAGGCGGAGTATGCTCCCGTAGCTCAATTGGATAGAGTGTCGCCCTCCGAAGGCGAAGGTTGCCCGTTCGAGCCGGGCCGGGAGCATGATTTCCTCGCGGACGACCCGTCGGCCGCGGCTGGGGACACGGTATTCATCCGGCGCGCGATGGTACTCGCGCAGCGCGCCGCGGAGGCCGGCGACGTCCCGATCGGGGCGGTGCTCGTCGTGGACGGCCGCATGTTCGAGGCGTGCAACGAGAAGGAGACGCGCCCGGATCCCACCGCGCACGCTGAAATGCTCGTCCTGCGGGCGGCCGCGCGAGCGCTCGGCCGCTGGCGCGTCGGCGGCTCGCTCTACGTCACCAAGGAGCCCTGCGCCATGTGCGCCGGCGCGCTCGTGGCGGCCCGGGTGGAGCGGCTGGTGTTCGGCTGCCGCGATCCGAAGGGAGGGGCGGCGGGGTCGGTCATCGATATACTCGGATCGGCCGCCGTGAACCATCGCGTCGACGTCGTCGACGGGGTGCTCGCGGAAGAAACCGCCGCACAGCTGCGCGAGTTCTTCGCGGGGAAGCGGCGCACGGAGAGGTGGTCGAGTGGTTGAAGGCACCCGCCTCGAAAGCGGGCGTACGTTGATAGCGTACCGTGAGTTCGAATCTCACCCTCTCCGCCACGCCGGCGCGGCGCCGTCCCTCCGGACGGCGCCGCGTTCGTTTCGGGTGATCGTGTGCGCGCTCGCGCTGCTGGCCGCGGGCATCGCGCCGGCGCACGGCGCGCCGGCCCTCCATCCCTGGACCGACCCGAGCACGCTGCGGCTCGTGGTCGCCGCCGACCCGCACGGCTTCAACCCGATCTATCCGACCAATCAGGAAGACGACTACCTCGCGTCGCTGTGCTTCGATCTGCTGATCACGCAGGACGGTGCGGGCCGGCTCGTCCCCGATCTGGCGGCCGTCGTGCCGACCGTGCGCAACCGCGGGATCGCGGCCGACGGCAAGACGATCCGCTACACGCTGCGGCGCGGCGTGCGCTGGCACGACGGCGCGCCGTTCACGAGCGCCGACGTCGCGTTCACCTGGCGCGCCATCATGGACGCGCGCAACGCGGTGCCCAACCGGCACGGCTACGACCGCGTAGCGCGCGTCGAGACGCCCGACCCGTACACCGTCGTCTTCCGACTCAAAGAGCGCTACGCGCCGTTCGTGCGCACGGTGTTCGCCGAAGCGGACACGACGTATCGCGTGCTGCCGGAGCACCTGCTCGCGCACGAGGCGTCGCTCGACCGCGCGGACTTCAACACGCACCCGATCGGCACGGGCCCGTACAAATTCGTGCGCTGGGACCGCGCGCAGAGCGTCACGTACGAAGCGAACCCCGCGTACTTCGGCGGCGCGCCGCGCATCCCGAAGATCGTCGTGCGCATCATCCCCGACTTCACCACACGCGCGATCGAGCTGCGCGCGCACCGGCTCGATTTGGGTCTGCTGGACTCCAACGGCTTTTCGATGGTGCGCGGTGCCGACGGCGTCAAGGCCGAGCTCGTGCCGCTCAACGGGTTCACGGCGTACTTGCTCAACGAGCGCCACGCGCCGCTCGACGACGTGCGCGTGCGCCGCGCGATCGCGCGCGCGCTCGACCGGGCCGGGCTGGTCCGCCGCGTCGCGCTCGGCACGGCGCTGCCGGGGTACGCCGACATCCCGCCCGCGCTGTACGGCGGTGCGGTGCGCGACGATCCCAACACGTACGATCCCGCCGCGGCGCGGGCGCTGCTCGACGGTGCCGGCTGGAAGCCCGGCCCGGACGGCATCCGCGTGCGCGACGGCAAGCGGCTGTCGCTGCTCATGGCGGACTTCGCCGGCTCGCCGAGCGTGCAGAACATGGACGTGCAGGTGCAGTCGATGCTGCGCGCGGTGGGCATCGACGGCCAGATCAAGGACTACGCGACCGCGACGTTCTTCGGCCCGGCCAGCGCGGGCGGCGTGCTCGCGAACGGCCGTTTCGACCTGGCGCTGTACGGCTGGCAGGCCGGCACCGACCTCGACGACTCGATCCTGTTCGGCTGCGACGCGCGGCCGCCGCACGGGCGCAATTTCGGGAACTACTGCTCGTCCGCGATGCAGGCGCTCCAGCGCGCGGCGCTGACGACCTACGACGATGCGCAGCGCAACGCCCTCTACGCGAAGATCGAAGGGCTCGTCGTGCGCGACGTGCCGATGGCGTTCGTCTACTACCTGCGCCTGCGCGTCGGCAGCAACGTCGACTTACGCCGCCCCGCGCCCAACAACGTGACGCTGTGGTGGCACGTGGCGGAGTGGCGGTTCGGCTGACCGTTACTGGGTGAGCTTCGGGTCGGCCGGCGTTGCGGGGAACGCGAAGTCGCTGTTGGTGGCGTCCGCCGTCGCGGTGATGCGGCCCATGCGGAGCGGCCCGTAGAACGTGTGCGTGTACGTCGCGTGCCGCACCAGCCAGTGGCCTTGCACCACCTCGTAGTCGGTCGTGAACGAGGTCGTGGGGCCCACGTAGACGACTTTGGTCGGCAGGTTCGTCACGGTGTCGACGTAGACGTCGTGGATGAAGAAGTCCGAGGCGTTGTTGCGCGTCAGCGTCGGCAGCGTGTCCATCACGATGTGCGCGATGCGGTCGTTGGAGTCGTCGGCATACGACGCATGGTAGTAGCGCAGCGACGTGACGACGACGTCGGCGTGCGAGGTCGCGCGCGGATCGGTGAACGTGATCGGCGCTCCCGGCTCCACGTAGCTGAGCAGATCCCGCCGGTTGCCGTTGAACGTGACGCGGAAGTACGAGAGCGCGTCGAACGTCGGGATCAGCGGGAAGCTGTGCGCGTACTGGTGCTGGCCGCGCGGCAGGTCCTGCAGCGCCGCGAAGTCGTCCCGCGTGCGCGTCTCCACCTGGCGTGCGATCACCTGATGGCGGCGCAGCGAGGGAACGTCGACGACGACCTCGGTGTGGTACGCGAGGTACGGCGGCGACTGCGCGAATGCGGCCGCGGCGGCGTTCGCGGTGGTACGGAACTGAACGTCGGCCGCGATCATGCGAGCTCGGAGGGGAGGGTGGGGAGAACGATCAAAAGCGGCCTCATCGTGTCGGACTCTTCGCGAACAACGCAGGCCGGTACCGCTCCGTTCCGCGCGGCGGCCGGCACCGGGCTCGCGGCGTTCGCGTGAGGCGCTTCGCCGACCGGTACACGTTCACGTTCGTCGTCCCGCCGGACGTGCTGTGGCGCACGGTCTCCGACACCGATGCGGTCAACCGCGACGCGGGGCTGCCGCCCGTGCGCTACACCTACGAGCCCCGGGAGCGCGGGCCGGCGACGACCGTCGCGCACGCGCGCTTGGGACCGCTCGCGCTGGAGTGGGAAGAGCCGCCGTTCCACTGGGAAGCGCCGCACCGTGTCGCCGTGGAGCGGCACTTCCGCGGCGGCCCGTTCGCGCGGTTCGCGAGCGACGTGCGCGTGCTGGCCGACGGCGGCGGGGCACGCATCGAGCACGCCGTCGAGCTCGATGCCCGCAGTGCGTTCGGCGCGCTGCTCGCGCCGGCGGTGCTGGCGCGCGGTCGCGCGGGCGCCGAGCGCGCGTACGCGCTGGCCGCCCGGCGCGCCGGAGAGAACGCAGACGTGCCGGACGTGCCGGCCGGCGCCATCGCGCGCGTCGCGCGCTTCGTCGACGCGTTCGAGGCGCTGCAGCCGCACACCGAGCACGAGCCGGCGATCGCGGCGCGGCTTGCGGCGCTGGTCGAGCACGCGGACGACGCGTTCGTCGCGCGCATGCGGCCCTACGTGCTGGCGGACGCGTGGCAGCTCCCGCGCGACCGCGTGCTCGGCGCGATGCTCGCCGCGGCGCGCGGCGGTTTGCTCGACCTGTCGTGGACACTGATCTGCCCGAGCTGTCGCAGTCAGCGGAACAGCGTGCCGGCGCTGGCGCGCGTCGGCGAGCGCGTGCACTGCGACGCGTGCGGGATCGCGTACACGGCCGAGTTCGACCGCAACGTCGAGGTGACGTTCGACGCGCGCCCGTCCGGCCGCGGCGCGGCGGCCGCGGCGTACTGTCTTGCCGGCCCGCAGTCGGCGCGTCAGACGCTTGCGCAGACTGCGCTCGCCCTCGGCACCGACGCGTCGTTGCTGGTCACGCTGCGCGCGGGCGCGTATATCGTGCAAGCGCTGCCCGACCGCACCGCGCGCTTCACCGTCGAAGACGACGCCGGCGCGGGGACGCTCGACGTGCGGGTCGACGACGACTCCGTCCGCGCCGCGACGTCGGTCGTGCAGTCCGGCGCGGTCCGCGTTCGCATCGAGAACGCATCGGCGCGCGACGCCGTCGTGCGCGTGAGCGAGGCCGAGCTGACCGGACAGATCGCGACGGCGGCCGAGGTCACCGCGCTGCAAGCGTTTCGCGACCTGTTCTCCAGCGAGATCCCGGGGCCGGGAATCGAGCTCGCGATCCGCTCGCTGACCGTCGTCTTCACGGACGTCGTCGGCTCGACGCAGATGTATGCCCAGACCGGCGACGCGCACGCGTTCCGGCTCGTGCGCGAGCACGTCGACGCACTGCAGGACGTCGTCGCGCTGCACCGCGGCGCGGTGGTGAAGACGATCGGCGACGCCGTCATGGCGGTGTTCGCCGACCCGTGCGACGCGGTCGAGGCGGCGCTGGAGTTCGCGACCGCGGCGCTGCCGCTGGAGCTGCGGATCGGCGTGCACCGCGGTCCGTGCATTGCGATGCGCGCGAACGAGCGGCTCGACTACTTCGGCGCGACGGTGAACCTCGCGGCGCGCGTCGCGCACGCGGCGGGCGGCGGCGAGATCCTGATGACGACCGCCGTCGCCGACGACGTTCGCGTGGCGGACATGCTGCCGGACGGTCAGGGCGGCACGCTGGTACTGCGCGGAATTCCCACGCCGGTGGACGTGGTGCTCGTGCGCGCGCCGGCCGCGGCGCCGTGAGCGAATCCAACCCGCTGTACGACGATCCCGCGCTCGCCGCGGCGTACGCGCGCGTGACGGCGTCCAACGTGTACAACGCTGCGTACGAACGGCCGGCGGTGCGCGACGTGCTGGGCGACGTGCGCGGGCGCGACGTGCTCGACGCGGGCGCCGCAGCCGGCGAGCACAGCGCGTGGCTGGTCGAGAACGGTGCGCGCGTCGTCGCGCTGGACGCCAGCGAGGCGATGGTGCGGCTGGCGCGTGCGCGCCTCGGCGACGCGGCAACGGTCCTGCGCGCCGATCTCGCGCAGCCGCTGCCGCTGGCGGACGCATCGTTCGACGTCGTGCTGTCGTCGCTCACGCTGCACTATCTCGAAGACTGGAACCCGGCGCTGCGCGAGCTGGCGCGCGTGCTGCGGCCCGGCGGACGGCTCGTGCTCTCGACGCACCATCCGTTCGTGACGCTCGAGATGGTCGACGACTATCACGCGCTGCGGCGCATCGACGACGCATTCGGCAGCTTCGCGGCCGACGCCGTGCCGGTGCGCTACTACCACCGCTCGCTGGAGCGCATCGTCGCCGACCTGCGCGCAGGCGGCTTCACCGTGCTCGCGCTGCGCGAGCCGCAGCCCAGCGCCGAGGCCGACGCGCGCGATCCGGGGCTCGCCGCCCGGTTGCGCACGCGGCCATGGTTCCTGATCGTCGATGCGGAAACCGCGCCGTGATGAGCTACGGCGAGAAGAAGTACGAAGAGTTCCGCGTGGGCGACACGACGACGTTCTCGAAGACGATCACGGAGGCCGACATCCTGCTGTTCGCCGCGGTCAGCGGCGACAACTACCCGCTACACGTCGACGCGGAGTACGCGAAGACGACGCGGTTCGGTCAGCGCGCCGCGCACGGCATGCTCACGGCGAGCCTGCTCTCCACGGTGAACGGCTTGATGCTGCAGAAGCCGGGCGGGATCTACGTCGAGCAGTCGCTGCGCTTCCGGCGGCCGGTGTTCATCGGCGACACGCTCACCGCGCGCGCGGAAGTCACCGAGCTCATCACCGAGAAGCGGCGGCTGCGCGTGCGCACGAGCATCGTCAACCAGCACGGCAAGACCGTGGTCGACGGTGAGGGCGTGATCCAGAAAGACGCGTCCTAGAAGAGCGCTTCGTCGACCCGCACGGGTTCGATGCAGCGCGGGTCGTCGAACGCGTGGTGGTTCATCTGCGGGGTGACCGCCGTTTGCCGCATGCGCGCGGCGTCGAACGGTGCGATCGCGCCGAGCGCGTCTGAGACGTCGCCGTGCAGCCACGCGTCGAGCGCGCCGTCGTCCAGGATCGCGGGCATGCGGTCGTGCACGTGAGCGAGCAGCTCGTTGGGCGCGCAGGTCACGATCGTGCACGTCGCAACGGGCGCGTCTTTGGGTCCCCAGCGTTCCCACAGGCCGGCGAACGCGAACGGTGCACCATCCGCGAGCGTGAAGCGGTACGGCTGCTTGCGGCTTTTCGGGCCGGTCCACTCGTAGAAACCGTCGGCGAACACGATGCAGCGGCGCCGCTGCAGCGCGCTGCGGAAGGCGGGTTTCTCGGCGAGCGTCTCCGCGCGCGCGTTGATCAGCTTCTGGCCGATCGCCAGGTCCTTGGCCCAGTACGGTACCAGGCCCCAGCGCAGCGGCGCGATCTCGCCGGCCGCATCGTTGCGCACCGCGAGCACGTCCTGCGTCGGCGCGATGTTATAGCGCCGCGGCCACCCGCCGAACGGCTTGAACTGCGGATAGCGGCCGGCGACCCGGTCGGGTCCGGCCAGCGAAAAGCGCGCGCACATCGGAACCGGCACCTTCGACGTACGGGAACGTGAGTCTTGTGCAGCGTAGCGCCGCAGCATGGAACCGCTGGATTTTCGCACCGCGCCGCCGCGCGGGCCACGCGCGCAAGTCGCCGGCATCGTCTTCACCGGGCGCGTGATCGACAAGCTGCGCGCCTCGCTGCCCGGCGGCGACCTGAACGGCTATTTTCCGTTCATCGGCTTCAGCGAGCTATGGGCGTACTACACCGGCATCGACCTGCACGAGCTGCAAGGCGTCGTGGAGCGCGCTGCCTCAGAAGACGAAGTCGAGGCGTGGGTCGCCGAGCGCACCGCGCAGGTGGACAAGCCGAAGATCAACGCCAAGATGGAACGCTTCGAGTCATCGCGTACCGGGGAGGACATGCGCGAGACGTTCGAGCGCTCGTATCCCGCCGATCTGCGCGAACGGCACGCGGTGCTGTTCGACTTGTTCGAAGCGGACGACGCGCGGCTGTTCGCGGAGTCGACCGCATCCGGGCCGACGGCCTGACCGCTTTGCGGTAATTTCCGGCACGCGGGCCGGGCACCGGTCCCGGTATGGCGGTCACGCGCATCGTGGTCGCGGAGGACGATGCGTCCATCCGCGAGCTTGTCGTGCATCATCTGCGGCGCGACGGTTTTCTGTGCGACGAGGCGGCGGACGGGCCGGCTGCGCTGCGGCTCGCGCGCACCGGCGCCGACGTGCTCATCCTCGATCTCGGGCTGCCGGTCGTGGACGGCTTCGAGATCGTGCGCACGCTGCGGCGCGAAGGCCGCGACCTGCCCATCCTCGTGCTGACCGCGCGTACCGACGAGATCGATCGCGTCGTCGGGCTGGAGATCGGTGCGGACGACTACGTGGTCAAACCGTTTTCACCGCGCGAGGTCGTCGCGCGCGTGCGAGCGATCGCGCGGCGCGCCGGGCTCGCGTCGACCAGCGCGCCCGTCACGCTGACCTTCGAGCGGCTCGAGATCGACCAGGCCGCGCGTGAGGCGCGCGTGGACGGCGTCGACGTCGGCCTCAAGCCGCGTGAGTTCGCACTGCTGCTGGAGCTCGCGGCGAACGCGGGCGTCGCGCTGTCGCGCTCGACGTTGCTCCAGCGCGTGTGGGGCTACGACTTCGACGGGGACGAGCGCACCGTCGACGTGCACGTGCGGCGTTTGCGGCTCAGGCTGGAAGAGCGCGAAGGGTTGCCGGTGCTGGTGCACACCGTTCACGGCTACGGCTACCGGTTTGCACGCGCCTGACGTTCGCGGGCTCTTGCCGCGGCTCGACGCGCTGGAACGGCGGCTCGGGGCGCTCGCACCCGAACCGCGCCCGCTGCTGGCGGTGCGGCTACCGGAGCTCGAGCGCGTGGCGTGGCGGCGAGGGCTGCGCGCGGCGCGCGCGCTGGAACGCGCCGCGGGCGCCGCCTTTTCGACCGCGGTATCGCGCGTGCTGCGCGTCGACGATCTAGTGGCGCACGATGCCGGGAGCGACGTCTTCGTCGCCGCGCTCGTCGGCCCGACGCGCGACGGCGGCGCCGTGCCTGCACCGGTCGACGTCCGTTCCGCGCTGGCGCGCATCGCCGCGGCGATGGAAGCGACCATCCGGCTCGACGTGCGCACCGGCTGGACGACGTACGACCGCGCATCCGACGCGGGCGCGATGGAGGCCGTCATCGAGCGCGCGCTGGTGCGCGGCGCGCAAGAGCGCGAGCGCTACGCGTTCTTCTCGTCGCTCGGCCACGAGCTGCGCACGCCGCTGTCGTCGATCCGCGGCTACCTGGAAACGCTGCTGGACGACGGCGTGGACCTGCGTACGCGCGAGCGCTTCGTGCGCATCGCGTACAACGAGTCGCTGCGGCTGAGCCGGCTGGTGGAAGGGATGTTCGAGATCTCGCTCTTGGACATGCGCGAAGGAAGCTCGCCGCCGGCGACCGGGTCGTTACCGCAGTCCGTGAAAGCCGCCTGCGACGCCGCCATGACGCGCGCAGTGGTGCGGCACGTAGGGATCGCGGTCGCAGACGTTCCTCCGATCCAAATCGGGATCGATACCGACCGGCTCACGCTCGTGCTGGTGAATCTCATCGAGAACGCCGTCAAGCACGGCCGCCCCGGCGGCGGCGTCTTCGTCGGCGTGGACGTCGCAGACCGCCGCTTCGTCCGCGTCACCGTCGACGACGACGGCCCGGGCATTGCCGGTCCCGACCGCGAGCGCGTCTTTGCGCTCGGTGAGCGGGCCGCGACCGGTGCGGACGGCAGCGGGATCGGACTCGCATTCGTGCGGCTCATCCTCGAGCGCGCCGGCGGCCGCGTTGAACTGGCCGACTCACCGCTCGGCGGTGCGCGGTTCACCGTCGTCGTGCCGCGCGCTTGAGCGCATGCGATCCGCCGTAGGACGGTCCGGCGGACCTTGACGGATCGCCGAGGTTGCTCGTAAGATCGAACGATATTTCTTTGCTTGATTTGGAGTGCTGTCCGAGTGCGAACTGCGCTGCGTACCGCAGGCTTTCTGTGTATCATCGTCGCCTTCGCAATCGGCTTCATCCAAATGCCGAACGTGTGGGCCGACACGCCGCCGCCGCCCGAGCTGAGCCTGCGCAGTCCCGCGGAATCGCCGGATGCGGACTCGACGCCGCCGGCAGCGCCCGCACCGAATCCGTCCCCGAGCGCCGCACCCGCAGCCATCCCGGCGCCAGTCGCCGCCGTGTCACCCGTCGTCGTCGCGTCACCGGTTACCGGTGAAGCACCGGCCGTCCAAGCGGCACCAGCGGCCACCGCCGCTCCGGTTTCCACCGTGCCGCGTTGCCCGACCGGCGGAACGACCGCCGTCAGCGTGGACCTGACTCAGGGCTATCAAACCTTCCACGACCCCAAACCCGGCCCGGCCTGCCGCCTCGACTTCGTGCGCGCGTTCGGCCCGCGAGACCTGACCGCGCCGGCATTGACGGTCTCCCCGGACGTGACGGTGTCGTTCACCGGCGACGGCTTGGAAGCCGATTTCACGATCACCCAGCCGACCATCCTGAAGACGGTTCGGTTCGACGGCGTGACGCTCGAACCAGACGACAACGTCGCGCTCTTCATCCGCAAGCGCGGTGCAGCGAAGAACCTGCTCACCGCCTACGTCAACGCGAACGGCAAGTGCAGCAGCGTGAGCTCCGTGCCGGGCAACATCACGCGCCACAAACAATGCCAAGCGGGCAAGGCGACGATCACGGGCACGGGTTGGTCGAGCCACCTTCTCATCACCTACGACGTTCTCGGGCAAGACCGCATTCCGCTCGATTTCCTGGTCCGTGCGCAGGTGACGTACCACCCGCCTCCGGTGCGGGCGAGTCGGACGGAGAAATATCTGTCGGGCGACCCGGCGGTTCCGCAAAAAGATCCCAAGCTGTTCGCAAACGATCAGTTCGTCGGCGCCGCGATGGCTGCGACGGAATCGGTCGCGGGCGAACAGTACGTCTCGGCGGCTCCCAACCTCGGCAACAGCGATCCCGCCCTGCCGCCGCACCGCACCTCCACGCTCGTCAACGTGCCGCTCAGCGCGCACGATTTCGTGTCGGCGACGTTCTCCGATGACACCGGCGCGCTGCTCAACAAACGGGACAAGGCGCTGGGCGACATCTTGCCGAGCGATCAGGCCGATGCGCTGAGCTGCATCTCGTGCGGATCGTTTCAAAGCGATCACTCGACGCCGTTCGACCGGCTCGTGACGTCGAAGGATACGCTGGGATTCGACTTCGGGCAGCTCGGCGTCGACAGCGTACCGTTCTCGTTCGATGCGGCGGGCTACGCGCTCGACGCGGGCTTCAAGGCGCTCATCGCCGACGAGCGGATCGCTCTCGCGACGCTTTCCGGAACCACGGACAACGACGGTGCGGCACGAGACGCCGTGCTGCGCTTGAGCCGTCAGTTCGACTGGGGAACGAACACGTTTCGCGCGGGCTTCTACCATGCGGTCGCGACGCGCAGCAATCCCGCGCCGATCCCGGCCGACACGTACGTGCCCGGCGGGCCCGGCGTGGCGCACACGCAGACGTCCGAGGCGTCGTTCGGATTCTCCCATGCGTTCGTGCCGAGCGCGATCAACGATACCCGCGTCTCGACGGCGGCGGTCAAGACGGTGAGTGCACTGGTGCGATTGGGCACCGAGCATGCCGGCCCCGACGCGAACCGCGTCGAAGCGGCCGCCTCGCTCATCATCGACCCGGCGTTCGCAGACTTCAAGCGGGTGCCGACGAGCTTACCGCAATGGGGCGTCGCGGTGGGCTACCGCAGCCTCGGCCAAAACTATCTGCCGCTCGACGGCGACTTCGATCCGCTGGTCGGGCTTCACGGCTTCTACGGCAAAGCGCTGTACTCGGAACCCACCAAGACGAGGGTCGGACCGTCCGGGGCATCGCTCAGCATACGGCGTTTTTCCGACGCCGCGCAGGCGCGCGACGTCGCGGTCACGGGGTCGATCTCGGACCGTTTGGACAGCGGTGACCACTTCAGCCTGACGGGAAGCTTCACGACGGGATCACTGTCCGTGTCGCAGGCAGGCCGCCAGCTCAGCGACCGCATCACCGTGCGCGACGACCAACTGGGTGGAACGATGCTGCCGAACACGTCTCGGTCGGGATCGTTCACCTACAAGAACGCGTCGTTCTTTCAATCCTCGGTAGGGTATACGACCGGGACGTTTCAGAACTGCGATCCGACCCTGCCTGCGCCGCCGTGCTTTTCGTACCGGCAATCGAAGCTCACGGGCAGCCTGGTCGCGTTTCCGCTGTCCGACGTGTTCGTCGCCGGGGCGATCAAGAACCTCAACGACGAAGGATTGCAGCTCATCGGGAACCCGATCGCCGCGCAGGGCGCGCTGCGGCAATCGACCGCCGGGCACATCGTGCACCAGATCGCCGCCGGGGCGTACCTGTTCCACGGCAAGTGCTCGACGCTTACGTACACCACCGAAGACCGCGGCGGCAGCGGCTCGTCGTTCGCGAAAGGCGTGCCGGCGCCCGGATTCACAAACGTCGCGTCGCTCGAGCTGCAGCCGACGAAAACATCGCCCGCGCTGCTCATGGCATACGTGCGGCAAAGCGGGACGCCGGCCACGCAGTTTTTCGTACGCCTGCGTTTCGGCGCGCCGGTGAACGCCTATATCAACGACGTCAAAAGCAACTGCGACAACCGCTAACGACAAGGGGATGAGACATCATGAGCAACTCGGGTGAAAACGTGACGGCGAAGCTGGCGGGCCTCTTGGAAACCGCGAACACCGCCGCCGCGGTCGGTGACGGCGAGCTCGGCCGGTGCGACTTCCTCGATCCCGACGGAAATCCGCAGTGCGCTAACCTCACGCAGTTCCAGTGCGGCCGGATCGGCGGAAACTGGGATCCCACCCAGACCTGTTAGCGCGCCGGCCGCCCTGGCCCGGGCGTATGGCCGGGCGACCCGGGATGCCGATACCATAGGAGGGTGTGTTTCCAAAGGAGTGGTCCGTGAGCGGCATGCCGATGGCGCATGAAACGTTCCTGCGCGGCACGTACGACCTGCGTGTGGTCGCCTTGTCGATCGTCATCGCGAGCGTCGCGGCATACGTTGCGCTCAGCCTGGGCGAGCGCGTCACCGAGAACCGCGGCCTGGCGCGGCATCTCTGGCTGCTGGGCGGCGCCTCCGCGATGGGCACCGGCATCTGGTCGATGCACTTCACGGGGATGCTGGCGTTTCATCTGCCCGTCGCGATCAGCTACGACGTCCTCACGGTGGCGCTGTCGCTGGTGGCGGCGATCTCGGCGTCGGGCGTCGCCCTCGCGGTCGTCAGCCGGCCCCTGATGAGCGTCCGTGCCTGGCTCACCGGCGGGCTCCTGATGGGCAGCGGTGTCGCCCTCATGCACTACACCGGTATGGCGGCGATGCGCGTTCCTGCGTCCGCGCAATGGGACCCGCGCATCGTGGCCGCGTCCGTCGCGATCGCGGTCGTGGTGTCGCTCGTCGCGCTGTGGCTGGTGTTTCGGCTACGGGCCGTCTCGCGCCGTCTCTTCGACGTTCGGCGCGGCGCAGCGGCCGTCGTCATGGGATTCGCCGTGGCGGGCATGCACTATACCGGGATGGCGGCGGCGACGTTCTTGGCGACCGCTCCGCAGCCGGCGACCGGCGGGGTGATTTCCGCCGACACCCTCGGCGGCGGTGCGATCGCGGTCATCACGCTGCTGGTGTTGAGCCTCGCGCTGGCCGTCGCGTATGTCGATCGCCGCTTTTCCGCGCACGAGTTGGCCCTCGCCGCGACGACGAGTCACTTTCACGCCGTGTTCGCGAACGCGCCGGTGGTGTTGTTCGCGTTCGACGCGGTCGGGACGATTACGATGGCGCGCGGCCGCGGCGCAGGCGGGATGAACCGCTATTCCGACGAGGTGCTGGGCCGCTCGTTCTTCGCCGTCAACGCCGACGTGCCGGAACTGCTCCATCAGGCCCGCCGCGCGCTCTCCGGACAGGAGTTCACCGCCGACGCCGAGGTGGACGGCACGATCATCGAGATGCGTTGGACGCCCGTGTACGGCGACGGCGCCGCCGTCGCCGGCGTGATCGCGGTCGGAACCGACATCACCGAACGTCGCCGGATCGAAGAAGCGCTGCAGCACCAAGCCTTTCATGACGCGCTGACCGGCCTGCCGAACCGCGCATCGCTCAACGCTCGCATTGAGCCGATGCTCGAAAGCGCGCGAGCGACGGGAACGCCGATGGCGCTGGCGGTTTTGGACCTCAACCGCTTCAAGGGCATCAACGACGCGCTCGGTCATCACGTCGGAGACGCGCTGCTGCAGGAGGTCGGCGTGCGCATCCGCGCCGTGCTGCGCGACGCGGACTTCGTCGCCCGCTTGGGCGGAGACGAGTTCGCCGTGCTCATCCCGGACGCGAGCACGAGCAGGGCGACCGCGCTGGCGCTGCGCATCGTCGCGGCCCTCGGCGCACCGTTTGCGATCGAGGGACGTGCGCTGGAGATCGGCGCCGCCGTCGGGCTCGCAGTGTACCCGGATCACGCCGTCGACGGCGGATCGCTCCTGCGCTGCGCCGACGCGGCGATGTACGATGCCAAACGCGTATCCGCCGGAGTTGCGGTGTACGACGCTCAGCGCGGCCGGGATAGTTCCGCCCGTTTGGCGCTGGCAGGCGGCCTTCGCAACGCGATCGCGCGCGACGAGTTGCTGCTGCACTACCAGCCCGTCGTCGACCTGGCGACCCGGCGGGTCACGGGGGTCGAGGCCTTGGTACGCTGGGCGCACCCGATGCTCGGGCAGCTTCAGCCCGACGAGTTCATCCCGATCGCCGAAGAAACGGGATTGATCGTTCCGCTCACGCACTGGGTGCTGGAAACGGCGTTGCGCCAAGTACGGTCGTGGGAACGGACGGGGACGAGCCTGCGCGTGGCGGTGAACCTTTCGACGCGCGCGCTGCTCGACCCGGAGTTTCCGCAAACCGTCGAGGACCTGCTGAAGCGGCACGCGGTCTCCGCGCACGCGCTGACGCTCGAAGTGACCGAAACCACGTTGATGGCGGACCTCGACACGACACGGACGATCCTCACGCAACTGAGCGCGCTGGGCGTCTCGATCTCGGTCGACGATTTCGGAACGGGCTACTCCAGCCTCGGCTACCTCGCGCAGCTTCCCGTCGACGAGATCAAGATCGACAAGTGCTTCGTGTTGGGCATGCACGCGGACGAGAAAGACGGCGCGATCGTGCGGTGGGTCCACGGGCTGGGAAAAATTCTCGGCTTGCGCGTCGTGGCCGAAGGCGTCGAAACGACCGAGGCGCTCCAAACGCTCGTCGCGCTAGGCTGCGACGTCGCGCAAGGCTTCTACGTCAGCCGGCCGCTGCCGGCCGGCGACCTGCAGGCGTGGCTGGCGGACTCGCAATGGGCGCCGCCGGCGCACGAGCCGGCGCGCCCGGCGGCTGTCCGTAGCGTCTGAGCAGCAGCCGCGCCGGCGGTTACGGGGCGTTCGGCGCGGGCAGAGTGCCTGCGATGCGGGCAAATGAGATACGCGTGGGAACGGCTGCGTGGGCGATTCCGCGCGACGTGCGCGAGCGCTTCGACGCCGACGGCAGCCGGCTGGAGCGCTACGCGCGCCGCTTCCGCTGCGTCGAGATCAACTCGTCGTTCTACCGCCCGCACCGTCCCGCTACGTACGCGCGCTGGGCGGCGAGCGTGCCCGACGATTTTCGGTTCGCGCTCAAGGTGCCCAAAGAGATCACGCACACGCGGCGCTTCGTCGACGTCGTCGAGCCGCTCGAACGGTTTCTCGCCGAGAGCGCGCAGCTGGGTGAAAAGCGCGGCGTGCTGCTCGTGCAGTTGCCGCCAAAGTTTGCGTACGATGCCGCGCTGGTCGACGCGTTCTTCGCGACGTTCCGCGCGCGCTACGGCGGACTGCTCGCGTGCGAGCCGCGCCACCCGACCTGGTTCGCCGCCGATGCCGAAGACGCGCTGCGCCGCGCTCGCGTCGCGCGCGTAGCCGCTGATCCTGCGGTCGTACCCGCTGCCGCCCTGCCCGGCGGCTGGGATGGTTTCGTGTACTATCGTTTGCACGGCTCCCCGCGCACGTATTATTCCGCATACGACGAACCGGTGCTGCACGCCGTCGCCGCGCGCTTGCGCGCCGCCACCGTTCCGGCGTGGTGCATCTTCGACAACACCGCGCTCGACGCTGCGACCGCGAACGCGCTCGATCTGACGGAGCTGCTCGGCGCGACGGTTCGCGCCTAGGAGGCAGTAGCGCGGCACTTTTGCGACGGCGCGCCGCGAAGCATGCAGCGGTTGCGTGCCGAAGCGCAATCGTGGCGCACCGTTCTATGACGGGCGCACCTTCGGCTATTGCGGAGTTGGCATGAGAGAGATCACGATCGTCGGGGCTGGGCAGGCGGGGCTGGTGCTCGGCATCGGATTGCTGCGCGCGGGGTATTCCGTGCGGATCGTCACGAGCGAGACTGCGGCGCAGATCGCCGAAGGGCCGATCCGCTCCGCGCAAGGGATGTTCCACGCGGCGCTGCAGATCGAGCGCGATCTCGGCTTGAACGCGTGGGACGAACTCGCGCCGCAGATGCGCGCGCTGCAGTTCGTGATGATCGGGCCCGACGGCGAGCCCGCAATCGCGTGGCGCGGCGAGCTCGATGAACCAGCGGCATCGGTCGATCAGCGGCTGAAGTTTCCGGCGTGGATGCGCGCGTTCGAGCAGCGGGGCGGCCGGCTCGAGACGCGAGCCGTCGGCGTGGCGGACGTCGATGAGCTCGCGCGCGAGTGCGAGCTGCTTGTCGTCGCGGCCGGCAAGGCCGACGTGCGCAAGCTGTTCGCGCGCGACGGCGCGAAGTCGCCGTTCGATGCGCCGCAGCGCGCGCTAGCGATGTGCTGCGTGAAGAACACGCGGGCGTACGACCCGGTGCGCGTAGCGTTCAGCCTCATCCCCGGAGTGGGCGAGTTTTTCTGCGTCCCGAGCTGGGGCGCGGGCGGCGCGTGCGAGTACCTGTTGATCGAGGCGGTCCCCGGCGGGCCGCTCGACCGGTTCGACGGCGTCACGGCGCCGGAGCAGCGGCTCGCGCTGACCCTCGAGCTGCTTGCGGCGTTCGTGCCCGCGGAACTCGAGCGCTTCGCGGATGCGGAGCTCACCGACGCGGGCGCGACGCTCGCCGGCCGCTTCGCGCCGGAAGTTCGCAACCCCGTCGCGCAGCTGCCGTCGGGTGCGCTCGCGTTCGGGCTCGCGGACACCGTCGTGCTGAACGATCCGATCACCGGCCAGGGCTCGAACAACGCCACCAAGGCCGCCGCCGCGTACCTCACGGCCATCGTCGAGCGCGGCGCCGAACCGTTCGACGCGACATGGATGCAGGCGACGTTCGATGCGCACTGGGCCGCGTACGCAGCGTGGTCGACCGGCTTCACCAACGCGCTGCTGCAACCGGCGCCGCCGCACGTGCAGCGGTTCTTGCTCGAAGCGACCTCGCGGCCCGCGCTGCGGCACGCGTTCGTCAACGGTTTCGACCATCCGCCGAGCTTGTTTCCGTGGCTTGCGGATCCGGCGGCGTGCGATGCGATGATCGAGGCGGCGGAAGTCGAGAGCTCGGTCGGCGTATAACGCGACCGGCGCGCGGCAAACGAACGGCGGCGGAAAGGATCGCCGGGATTCCGTGGTAACCGTCTGCGTGGTGCAGATTTCGAGCGAGGCGGGAGACCTCGCGGCGATCGCCGCGCTGCTTCGGGCGCAGGACGCCGAGCTGCGTGCCCTCGCGCACCGCGTGTACGGCGCGCGCGATCTGCCGCCCGCGTACGGCGACCGGGCCGGGCTGATCCTCGACGCGCTCGTGTCGGCGTTCGCCGGCGATGCGGACGACTTCTATGACTGCGGCGCGGAGCTCGGCGCCCAAACCGCGCGCTGGCTGCGCCTGCGCGGCGACCGGCTTCCCGACGTCGTCGACCGGCTGCACCGGGCGCGGGTCGACCTGTTCCTGATCGCGCTGCCGGAGCGGCTTCCGCCCGCACTGCGCTCGCTCGCCACGCGGCAGATCGCGTGGTTCCTCACCGGCTACATCGGCCGCTTGTACAGCGGCGACACCGCGCTGGACTACGAGTTCGCCGGCTTGACGGTGCGGCGCTTGAGCACGACGCGGTCGATTCCCGACATCGAGCGGGTTGCCGTCGACGCGACGCGGCGGCTGCTCGCCGTCGATGCAGCGTGGTTCGCGCGGCGCGAGCACGGCGCGTGGTCGATGTCGACGCTGCGGGGGCTGGAGGCCGGCGCCGCGACGCTGGCGTTGCGCGACGAAGACATCCCCGGCGTCGCCGCGCTGCTGAGCGGCGAGACGATCGCATACGACCGCGTCGAGCGCGCGTCGCCGGAGGAGAACGCGATCGCGCGCGCGCTCGGCGTGCGCGTCGCGCTCGTCGTGCCGATCATCGTCGACGGCACCTGCACCGGCATGCTGGGCGCGGGCCGGGCCGCCGGGACGCGCTTCACCGCGCAGGACCGCGGGCTCGCCGAGATTCTCGGCGCGCAGGTCGGCGCGCGGCTGCGCGAGCTGCACGCGGTCACGCGCATGCGCGACGCGCTCGACGCGCTCGAAGAGTCGGACCAGCGGCTGCGCGAGCAGCTGCGCCGCAAGGAGCAGATCGTCGAGACGCTCCAGCAGATCTACATCCCGCGCGCGTTTCCCACCGTGCCCGGGATCAGCTTCGATGCGGTGTACGTCCCGGCCGAAGACGACGCGCGCGTCGGCGGCGACTGGTACGACGTGTTCCGCCTGCCCGACGGACGGCTCGCGTTTTCCGTGGGCGACGTGGCCGGTCACGGCCTGCATGCCGCCGTCACCATGGGCGCGATCCGGCAGGCGATCTACATCGCGTCGCTCGACTCGCCGGACCCCGCGGTGGTGCTGCGCACGGTCAACCGCGTGCTGCTGCTGCAGCAGGCGGGCATGGCGACGGCGATCGTCGGCTTTCTCGATCCGAAGACGCGCGTCATCACCTACGCGTCGGCCGGTCATCCGCCGCCGCTGGTCGCCGGGCGCGGTGGTGCGCGCTTTCTCGAGCCCGGCGGCATCCCGCTCGGCATCCTGGACGATCCGATGGTCGCGCAGACGCGCATCGACGCGGGCGGCGAGACATTGTTCGTGCTCTACACCGACGGTTTGATCGAGTACGCGCGCGACGTCGCGGCGGGCCAGGAGACGCTGCGCCGTGCGGTCGAGCTCGCGGCCGTGGAAGATCCGGCGCGCGATCACGCGCTGCGCATCGTCGAGCGCGTGCTCGGCGGTGGCGGCACCGACGACGACCTCGCGCTGCTCGTCGTGCGTTTCGCCGAGCCCGGCGCACGCTTTGCGATCAGCTCGACGCAGCGGCGCAGCGACGCGATCTCGTGGGACGTCGATGCCGCCGATCCCAGCTCCGCCGCCGCGGTGCGAACGCAGTTCATGACCTTCCTCAGCCGCTTCGTGGACGCGCAGACCGATCTGTTTCCCGCGGAGCTCATTCTGGGCGAGCTGCTCGCGAACGCGGTCGAGCACGCGCCGGGACCCGTGCACGTCGAGCTGGCGTGGCGCGGCGACGAGCCGATGCTGACGGTGCGCGACAACGGACGCGGTTTTCAGCCGCGCGCGCGGCTGCCGGCGGACGTGTTCTCCGAGAGCGGTCGCGGGCTCTTTCTCATCTCGGCGTTCGCAAAGGATGTAACGTCCGCGACGCGGCTGGAAGGCGGTACCGACGTGTGCGTGGTGCTGCCGTTCATGCGGCAGGAGGTGAACTGATGCCGTACGCTCTCGGGCGCGACATCCAGACCTGCCGCGGCCATCACGCGGTGCTGCGCGAATTGATCGAAGGCTTTCCGGCGCCGGTCGCTGGGAACGCCGGCAAGATTCGCGCGGCGTTGCGCAGTCTCGAGACGGTTCTGCTGCGGCATCTCGCGTTCGAGGACGCACGGGTGTACCCCGTGCTCGAAGCGGCGGACGCGCCGATCGCGGAGCGCGCGCGCGGCTTTCGCGAGCAGATGGGCGACCTCACCACGCGCGTCGTCGCGTTCCTCGAGCGCTGGCGCGCGGAAGGCGCCGTCGAAGCCGAACCGCGCGCCTTCGCGCATGCATGGGACGCCGTGCGCGCCGCGCTGGAACGCCGCATGGCGGCCGAAGACGACGACCTCTACGAGCTGGCCGAACACCACCCCGGCTGAGATTTCAGGCCGAAGCGGCGCTGCGCCGGCTCAGTCGGGCAGCGCCAGGCGCACGGGTTCGCTGCCGTCGGCGAAGTGCAGCACGATCTCGCCGTCGGCGTTGCGCACCACGGAGACCGGCACGGCGCCCGCCGGCGCGTGACCGTTCGTCGCCGCCGCGCGCTTGCGGCGCGCGAACCGTGCGCGCACGCCCGCCAGCGCGACGTACACGACCGGCACGACGAACAAGTTCAGCACCGTGGAGAGGATCATGCCGCCGAACACCGCCGTGCCCAGCGAACGGCGGCTCGCGGCGCCCGCGCCCGACGCGAACACGAGCGGAACCGTTGCGAGGATGAAGGCCAGCGACGTCATGAGGATCGGCCGCAAGCGCGTCTGCGCGGCGTCGCGCACCGCGGCGGCGGCGTCGAGGCCGTGCTTGCGGCGCTGGTTGGCGAACTCGACGATCAGGATCGCGTTCTTGCTCGCGAGCGCGATGAGCATGAGGTAGCCGACTTGCGCGTAGAGGTCGCTGGGCAGCGCGCGCAGGTCGAGCGCGAGGATCGCGCCCAAGATCGCTAGCGGCACCGACACGAGGATGATGATCGGGTCGCTGTAGTTCTCGTAGTTCGCGGCGAGCACGAGGAACACGCACAGCAGCCCCAGGCCGAAGATCACCAGCGCCTGGCTGCCGAACTCGATCTGCTCGAGCGAGATCCCCGTCCACTCGAAGCTGGTGCCGCTCGGCAGGTTCTGCGCGGCGCTCGTCATCGCGGTGAGCGCTTGGCCCGAGCCGTAGCCCCCGGCCGGGATGCCGTTGATCTCGATCGAGCGCAGCAGGTTGTAGTGCGTGATGATCGGCGCCACGCGATCGACGTGCGTGCGCACCAGCGACGACAGCGGGATCGTCGCCGCGAGCTGCGGCCCGGGCGCGCTCGTGCGCACGTAGATACGGTCCAGCGCCTGCAGCCGGTTGCGGAACGGCGTGTCGGCCTGCACGTACACGCGGTACGAGCGGTTGAGGTAGTCGAAGTCGTTGACGTACTCCGAGCCGAGGTAGACCTGCATCGCGGCGAACACGTCGGGCAGCGGGATGCCCAGCGCGGCGATCTTGTCGCGGTCGAGCTCGACCAGGAACTGCGGCGCATCGTCGCGGAACGTCGTGGAGACGTTGCCCAGGGTGCGGTCGCCCCGCGCGTCGCCGATCAAGCCGCGCGCCGCGGCGGTCAGTGCGGGTATGCCGATGTTGTCCTGATCCTGTAGCTCGAACTGAAACCCGGCCAGGTTGCCGATGCCGCGGATCGCGGGCGGGTTGAACGCCAGCACGGTGGCGTTCGCGATCTGCGCGAGCTTTGGCCGCAGCCGCCGCATCACGCCGAACGCCGACGAATCCACCGATTTGCGCAGACCCCACTCCGTCAGCGACACGAACATGATCGCGCGGTTAGGCGCGTTGATGCCGAACTGCGTGCCGTTGGGCTCGAACACGATCGAGACCTCGGGAAATCCGGCGAGCATGCCTTCGATGCGCCGCGTGACGCGCTCGGTGTCCGCGAGCGACGCGCCCTCGGGGAGCTGCACCGTCACGTAGAAATAGCCGAGGTCTTCGTCCGGCAAAAAGCCCGTCGGAATCTTCTGGTAGGCGAAGAACGTCGCGACGAGTCCGAGCGCGAACAAGCCAAGTACAACCGCGCGGTAGCGGACCAGCGCCGGCAGCGCCGCGTGGTAGCCGTTGCGCGCGGCGTCGATCGCGCGATTGATCAGTCCGTAGAACCCGGTGCGGTGCACCTTGTGCTCGCCCAGAAGCAGCGCGGAGAGGGTCGGCGTGAGGGTGAGCGCGTTGAATAGCGAGATGGTGATGGCGCACGCGATCGTCAGCGCGAACTGCTTGTAGAGCTGGCCCGTCGTCCCGGCGAAAAAGGCGACGGGGATGAACACGGCGAGCAGCACCAGCGAGCTCGCAACAACCGCGCTGGTGATCTCTTTCATCGCCGCCGACGCGCCGGCGTAGGACTCCATCCCCTTCTCGTTGACGAAGCGCGCGATGTTCTCGATCACGACGATCGCGTCGTCGACGACCAGCCCGGTGGCGAGCGTCAGCCCGAACAGCGTGAGCGTGTTGATCGAGAAGCCTAGCGCCTTCATCAGCGCGAACGTCCCGATCAGCGAGACCGGGATCGTGATCGCCGGGATCAGCGTGGTACGCCAGGACTGCAGGAACAAAAACACGACCGCGATCACGAGCACGATCGAGATCCCCAGCGTCTTGAGCACCTCGCGGATCGACTCGCTGACGAACGGCGTCGCGTCGAAGCCGAACTGGTACGTGATGCCGTGCGGAAAGCGTCCCTGGAGCTTGTCCATCGTCTTGCGCACGTCGCCTGCGACCTGCAGCGCGTTCGCGCTGGGCAAGGTCAGCACCGCGACGCCGATCGCGTCCTTGCCGCTGAGCCGCAAATCTTGCGCGTAGCTCTCGGCGCCGAGCTCCACCCGGCCGACGTCGCGCAGGCGCACGAAGCCGGCGTCGGGATTGCTGCGCAGGATGAGGTTGCCGAACTCTTCGGACGTCCGCAGCCGCCCGAGTGCCCGAATCGAAATCTGGTAGGGCTGGTCGGAGCGGATCGGGGCCGAGCCGATCGAGCCCGCAGGTATTTGGACGTTCTGCGTCTGGAGGGCGCTCACGATGTCCGATGCGGTGAGGTGGTTGAGATTCATCCGCGTCGGGTCCAGCCACAACCGCATCGCGTAGCGGCGCTCGCCGAAGATGCGCACGTCGTTCACGCCGCGGATGCGCTTGAGCACATCCACGATGTTGTTGGCCGCGTAGTTGCTGATGAAGACGCGGTCGTACCGCGCGTCGGACGACGCCAGGCCCATCGCGAGGACGAATGTGCCGCTGTTCTTGGTCACCGTCACGCCGGTCGCGCGCACCTCGGCGGGAAGCCGGCCGATGGTGTTGTTGACCTGGTTCTGCACGTCGTTGGCGGCGAGGTCGATGTTGCGGTCGAGCTGGAACGTGCAGACGACGGAGCTGGTGCCGTCGCTGGTGGTCGTCGACGTGATGTAGCGCAAGCCGTCGACGCCGTTGATCGCCTCTTCGAGCGGCGTGGTGACGGACGACTCCGCGGCTTGCGCGTTTGCGCCGGTGTAGGTCGCGGTCACGGTGACGACCGGCGGCGCGACCTGCGGAAACTGGGCGACGGGCAAGGTGGGGATCGAGATCAGCCCGGCCAGCATGATGAAGAGCGCGCAGACCGACGCAAACACCGGCCGGTGCAGAAAGAACTCGATCACGGCGCCCGTCTTCGACCCCGGAAGCGCCGGAACCGCTGTCGAAAATTGCCAGGAATGCAGTCCGTACGCCGAGTCGCGGCCGTGGTCATCGCGATCCTGACCAAGCCGCCGCACGGCGTGGTCTTCATTGAGCGCGCGGCGCACCTGCGCGACCATCCCGGCCAGATCGCGCTCCCCGGCGGCTCGGTCGACGCGGCCGACGGCGGCGACCTGCGCCGGACGGCGCTGCGGGAACTGCGCGAAGAGGTCGGGATCGCCGCCGAGCGGGTAACGATCCTCGCGCAGCTGCCGATGGTCCGCCAGACGCGCGCGAACAACTTCGACGTGACGCCGTTCGTCGCGGCGGTCGCGCGCGGACCGCTCACGATCGACGGCTCGGAGACGGCGGCGGTGTTCACCATTCCGCTCGACGTCGTCGTGGAGCACCTGCAGCCCGGCACGCACGTCGTCGGCGAGCTGACCATCGAGACGTATCTGCTCGATTACGAGAGCCGCCGCGTATGGGGGCTCACCGGCCACATCCTGCGCTCGTTCGTCGACGCGTGGAACGATGCGGCCAACCCGTTGCGCTCCGCGGTGCAAACGGCGCTCGCTGGGACGGCGCATGCCGGCCCCGAAGAACGGCCCGGCCGTGTATGAGAGAGCGCTCGATCCTGCCGCGCACGCTGCTGGTCGCGGGAACGCTGCTGGTCAGCGTGGTGCTGCTCGGCACGGCCGGGTACGTCGTGCTCGAGCGCTGGTCGTGGTTCGACGCGTTCTACATGACGGTCACCACGATCACGACGGTTGGCGGCGGCGAGCCGGCGCCGCTCGACGTCCCGGGCAAGTGGTGGACGATCGCCGTCGTCGCGTTCGGTTTCGGCGTGCTCACCTACACCGTGCTGGCGCTCATGGCGTACGTGATCGAAGGGCATCTGGGCGAGCAATTCGCCGAGCGCCGGATGCGGCGGCGTATCGCTAAGATGCAAGACCACTTCATCTTGTGCGGCTTCGGCCGCGTCGGCCGCGAGATCGCGCGCGACTTCACGGCTGAGAAGATCGCGTTCGTCGTCGTCGACATCAACCCCGACTCGCTGCAGCGCGCGGCGGCGCAAGGGTTCACGGTGATGAACGGCAACGCCGCCGACGTCGGCACGCTGCAAGCCGCGGGCATCGAACGCGCGCGCGGTCTGGTGACCGCGGTCGACGACGACGCCGACAACATCTATGTCACGCTGTCCGCGCGCATCCTCAAGCCCGATCTCTTCATCGTCGCGCGGGCGAACGCCGAAGACGCCGAGCGCAAGATCCGGCTGGCGGGCGCGAACCGCGTCATCTCACCGTACAACATCGGCGGCCGCCGCATGGCGAGCTTGGCGATGCGGCCCACCGCGGTCGAGTTCGTCGACACGGTGCTCTCCGCCGACAACGGACAGCTGCTGCTCGAAGATTTGACGATTCGCGCGGGCTCGGCGTGGATCGGGCGCGCGCTCGTCGAGCTGTTCCCGCGCGACGACGAAGCATTCGTGCTCGCGCTCAAGCGTGAGGGCGAGATGCGCTTTCGCCCGCCGGCAGCAACGGAGCTGCGGGCGGGCGACGAGCTGGTGATCGCCGGTCCGCCCGACGCGATCCGTGCGCTCGAGCAGCGGCTGTAGCGACCGCGATTACGGGTAGCTGGGGTTGTAGATCGCGCTGACGTCGTGGTAACCCGCGGGCGGCTGCTCGATCACGGTCAAGCCGGACGGCACGGCGCTCGTGGACTTGGCGATGCGGACGCGGTAGCCTTCGAACGTGCGCAGCGTGAACGAGAACGGCGGGCGGCTGTCGCACGCGGCCGGCGGGTTGGAGTAACTGTCGGTGCCGCTGCCTTCTTCGGAATACGTGTTCACGATGTCGAGCAGGTAGTCGAACGCGACGGCTTGGCCGAGCAGTTGCGAGTACGTGTGGTCCGAGCGCCAGTGGACGCCGGCGAGGTTGCGGAACAGCGACTCGTTCGACGCCAGCTTGTTGAGCTCGCTTCCGATCGTCATCTGGGACGGGTCGGCGGCGGTCGGGTAGACCTCCAGCGTGCGGCCGTCGGCGCTGGGCTGCACGGCTTTGAAGTACGTCGACTGCACGCCCGTCACCGGGTCGGTGTACTTGAGGTTCGCCAGCGGCAGGTCGTCGTTGAAGAACGCCTTGAGCAGCGTGACCGCCGCGGCCGAGGCCGTCGCGTGACCGGCGCCGTACGACGGGTGGACCGGGCAGCCCTCGGGGAACTGCTGCGGCAGCAGATAGCCCGGCTCCGGCGACGGCTGGATGCCGTCACCCTGCGGATCCTGCGGGTTGGTCGAGTTCGAGTTGTAGATGTACGGCAGCACGGTCGCCGTCACCGAGCCGGTCGGGTTGGCGTAGAACGGATACGGGCCCGATTCGTACAGCAGCTGCTGGTTGATGCGCCCGGCGAACTCTTCGGGGCGCAGGCGCCGGTGGATGTTGAACTTGTAGTACCACACCGTCGCGAGCGCGCGGCGCGCGACCTCGCCGATCATGCCTTTGAGGTCGTGGTTGCCCAGCGTGATGAAGCCCTTCTCGACCTGCGAGAACTGGTACGGGATCTCCGGCGCGAGCGTCTGGCCGGGATCGAACAGGCCGCCTTCGTACGGCAGCGCCGTCCCGCTCGGGTCGAGATCGTTGTACACCGAGTCGCGCGGGAAGTTGGTGCGCGGCGACGGCGGCGTCAGCAGGATGAAGCAGGCGTTCAGGTACTCCTGGAACACGACGTCCGCGTGCACGTACTCGCCGGCGTCACGGCCCGCGCGGATCAGGCGCGCTTCGGTGTCGAAGTTCGGATCGGCGACGTTGCCGATCGCGGTCCGGTAGATGAAGCCGCGCTCGCGCGCGAGCCACTCCGTCTTCGTGGTGAGGTAGTCGCGCCCGGTCTTCGTCGGCGACTCGTACGACGGCTTGGTGCCGTAGTCGGTGCGGATCGCGGCGGTCTTCTGTTTCGAGCTCAGCGTGAGGCGCCCGACCGGGACCGGCCGCACGAAGAACTGCGAGACGTACGGGCCGATGCGGTCGCCTTCGGTAAAGCCGCGGAACAGCGTCTGCTCGGTGACGGCGCCGTTGTTGCCGCCTTGCGGGTTCTGGCCGAAGTAGTACACGAGGTTGCTGCCGCCGAGATCGGCGACGGCCGCATCGACGAGCGTCGCGATCTGGGATGCCAGCGCGGAGCTGAGGATGCCGCGGCTGACGTCGTCGTTGCGGCCTGCCGCCGTGTAGTACTTGAACGGCACGTCGCGCAGCAGCGCCATCCAGTAGTTCTCGACGATCTCCGCGAGCTCGGTCTTGCTGCTGAACTTCGGCGGCGCCGGGAACGCGATGATCGGCGGCTGATAGATCGTGCCCGTCGACGGGACGGGCATGCGCAGGTCGTAGATGCCGACCGTCTGCGTGTCCGCGCCTTCGAGCTGGAACACGTCCGCCGAGAGCGGGTTGTCGAACAGCAGCCGCGCACCGTTGGGTCCGACGGGCATTCCGGAGCTGTTGCGCTGCTTGAAGCGCAGGATGCTGCCGGCCGCCGGCGTCACCGGCACCGTGCCGAGCTGCTCGGTGGTGGGATTTACCTGCGGGTCTTCGAGATGGCGGTCCCACGCGCACACGTGCTCTTCGGTGAGCGCGGCGAGGAACGCCTGATACGCCGCGACCATCGGCTCGCCGTCGGCGTTGTGCGCGAGCGACTTCGAAAAATTCGCGATGTACGTGGGGAAGTCGGTTTCGTCGCCGTTGCACGGCTGCGCCGGCGGCGTGATCGCTTGCGCGTTCGCGCGGTTGATGCGCAGGTTTTGCGCGGCGGTGACCCGCGCTGAGATCGGCGAGTATTCGGCAGGGACTTTTCGGCAAGGATTTGGATCGGCCATAGGTACACCTTGGGGCAAACGTGTGTTCGGGCAACTAGCATAGCTTGTTGACATCATCGCGCGCAAGCAGATAGCGCCCAGGCACAGCGCGCAGGGGGACCGTGCGACAGGGCAGCGCCGTCGGCGCTGGGAACCTTACGCCCAACGGCCCCGTGTCGATTGGGAAGGTTCCAGAGTGATCCTCAACAGCGTCGAAGTCATGTTCGGAGGGCAGGCCGGCGACGGCAGCTTGACGACGGGCGACTTGATCGCCGGCGTGTTCAAGCGGATGGGCCTGGAAGTCTACACGTACAAAGACTTCCCCTCACGCATCCGCGGCGGACACACCAACTACGTCATCCGCGCGAGCGAGCGCAAGGACTACGGGATGGCGGACGCCGTGGACGGGCTGGTGGCGTTCGATCTGGAAGCCGTCGAGGCGCACATCGACGAGATGCGGCCCGGCGGCTTCGTCGTGTTCGACAACACGTCTGAGGTGATCTCCGACGAGATGCGCCGCCACGACGTGACGTGGTACGAGATACCGCTGGCGAAGATCGCAAAAGAGCTCGGGCTGGAGCTGATCCGCAACACCATCTCGCTGGGCGTGCTCGGCGCGCTGATCGGGATGGATCCGGAGATCATCCGCAACGACGTGCGCCGCCTGTACCAGCGCAAAGGCGACAAGGTCGTCGACCT
Source organism: Vulcanimicrobiota bacterium (assembly GCA_963723635.1). Lineage (GTDB taxonomy): Bacteria > Vulcanimicrobiota > Vulcanimicrobiia > Vulcanimicrobiales > Vulcanimicrobiaceae > Vulcanimicrobium. The sequence goes on from CAVRRP010000024.1 coordinate 30,869, forward strand.
CAACATGCGCGCGATCGAGGCCGGTGAGAACTTCGTGCGCGACAACTTCGCGGACAAGCCCAGCGGCTACGGGCTCGTCGCGGCGAACGACGGCGACCGGCTCATCATGATGGGCAACGACGCGATCGCATACGGCGCGCTGGTCGCGGGCTGCCGCTTCATGGCCGGCTACCCGATCACGCCTGCGACCGACGTGCTCGAGTGGATGTCGGTGCAGCTGCCGAAGTTCGGCGGCGTCGTCGTGCAGGCGGAGGACGAGCTCGCCGCGATCACGATGACGCTCGGCGCCGCGTACACCGGCGTGCGCGCGATGACCGCGACGTCCGGTCCGGGTCAAGCGCTCATGACCGAAGCGATCGGGCTCGCGGGCGTGCTCGAAATTCCGGTGGTCGTCGTGGAGTGCGCGCGCACCGGTCCGTCGACTGGGATGCCGACCAAGACCGAACAGAGCAATCTCAACCACCTCATCTACTCGGGGCACGGCGAGATCCCGCGCGTCATCCTCGCGCCCGGCACGGTGTCGGAGTCGTTCTCGCTGACGATCGATGCGTTCAACCTGGCCGAGCAGTACCAGCTGCCGGTGTTCGTGCTGACGGAACAGGCGCTGTGCCAGAGCAAAGCCACGCTGCCGCCGTTCGACCTGAGCAAGGTGCACGTCGAGCGCGGCAAGCTCATTGACTCCGGCGAGGTCGTCTTCGGCGAGTACAAGCGGTTCGCGTTCACCGAGGACGGCGTGTCGCCGCGCGTGATCCCCGGCATCCCCGGCGGTATGCACCTCGCGCCCGGCTCCGAGCACAACGACGCCGGCGTCATCACCGAGAACGCGCGCAACCGCGCCCGGATGATGGAGAAGCGCATGGGCAAGATGGTGTCGATGCGCGACGATCTGCCCAAGGCGGTGCTGCACGGCGTCGCCGACGCAGACATCGCGATCATCGGCTACGGCGCGAACACGGGCCCGATCGCCGAAGCGGTCGACCGGCTCGGCGCGGGCAACGTGCTGACGCGCTTTTTGCAGCTGCGCACGCTGTGGCCGTTCCCGGACGACGACATCAAAGAGTTCGTGCGCGGCGCGCAGCACGTGTTCGTGGTCGAGAACAACTACACGGGCCAGCTGATGCAGCTCATCCGCGCGGTCGTCGGGCCGCTGGACGCGCTGCACGGCGTGCGCAAGTACGACGGGCGGCCGTTCCGCCCGATCGAGATCATCGAACCGGTGCTGCGCATCGCAGACGTCGGTACGCCGGCGGAGGTTTTTTGAGATGACCGCGACGCTCACCCCCAAAGACTTCGCGACGGCGACGCCGTCGTGGTGGTGCCCCGGCTGCGGCGACTACGGGGTTCTGTCCGCGCTCAAGCAGGCGATGGCGGAGCTCGGCAAGCAGCCGAAGGACGTCGCGTTCATCTCGGGCATCGGCTGCTCCGGCAAGATCTCCGGCTACCTCCACAGCTACGCGTTCCACGGCGTTCACGGCCGGGCACTTCCGGTCGCGACGGCAGTGAAGCTTGCCAACCGCGACCTCACGGTGATCGCCGCGGGCGGCGACGGCGACGGCTACGCGATCGGCGCAGGGCATTTCGTGCACGCGGTGCGCCGCAACACCGACATGACGTACATCGTCATGGACAACCAGACGTACGGCCTGACGAAAGGCCAGTCGTCGCCCACCAGCGCGACGGGCTACGTGGCGTCGGTGAGCCCCGACGGCAACCCCGACACGCCGCTCAACGGCCTCGCGCTCGCGCTCGCAGCGGGTGCGACGTTCATCGCGCGCGGTTTCTCCGCACAGCCGAAGCAGATGGTCGCGATGATCAAGGCGGCGGTCGAGCACCGCGGGTTTGCGATCGTCGAAGTGATGTCGCCGTGCGTGACCTACAACAAGATCAACACGTACGCGTGGTTCAAGGAAAACACCGAAGACGGCACGCTGCGCGACGGTTACGCCCCCAACGACCGCCTCGCCGCATTCGAAGCGCTCACGACCGACGGCAAGATCCCACTGGGCATCTTGTACAAAGAAGACCGCCCGACGTTCGAGGACCGCACCGAGCTACCGCAAATGCCGATCGCGCACCTCGACGTCCGCACGCCGCACGCCGACTACGCCGCGATCCAGGCGGCGTACCGCTAACGCTGGCCGAGCAGGACGCGGCTCTTGTGGCCGCACGAGCTGCTGCGGTCGAACGCCTCCTTGACGTTGATGGGTTGCCGGACGACGTCGGCGTCGACGCGGTGGCTGACGGTTTGCAAGGCATCAATGAGCCATTGATCCGCGATCTCGCTACGGTCCAGTGCGCGGTCCGCGACCTCGTACAGCCGGTTGACGTCACCGCCATATGCGTCGGTCGCACGGGCCCATGCGCGAAGCCCATCGGCCCGGTCGTTCTCCACATCGCGAAGCGCCCGCCGTGCCGCGGTGGTGAGCTCCGACCCGTAGATATCGTCCATCATCCCGAAATAATCGTGCATCGTGCAAAGCTCTTGATTGGACATTGCGTACATCACCGCGAGCTGAGCCGACTCGCCGCGCGCGGCTGCGGCGCGGGCGGCCGGGTCGGGATTGCGCCGCCGGGTCCAAGCGAATTCCGCCGCCGCGTCGCGAGCATTGACGAAAGCGCTTCCATAGCGCTGACCGTTCGTTATGAAATGGCTCAGCTTTGCTTTGGTGGGCGGCCATGAGAGGTCGGTCGGATGCGGGCCGAAGGCCAAGAACATGATTACCACGACTTGCAGGATCGCGACCCGGATTGAAACGATGAGCCAGCTATTCTTCGACGGTCGTTCGTCGGCGACGTGCTGGTAGAGGCGGTTCGTGTACCACGGAATCCCGAAGAATGCGATCAGCAGGGCGGAATCGACGGCGAAGAGCACTTTGCGAGGCCACGATGCGTCGTAGAGAAACTCCGGTCGTGACCAGGTGACGAGGTAGATGATCGCGATCACCGCGATTCCGGGTCCCAGAGTTGCCGCAAGACGAAAGAGCGGGTCCAGGAACTCGAAAACTATTCCGGCGCGGCGGAACGGGAGTTCCGTCCGATGACTTTCCCACTGCATGATGCCGGCGGACGCGGCCGGTCCGAACTCGCGGTCCAGTCGTGCTTCCAGCCTCGGCCGGAGGGCCTTGTGAAGATACGATGCAGCTTGAGCGATCAAGATATCTTGTTGGAAGAACCACCAAGCCACGACGATGAACACGATCGGGGCAAGCAACAGCTCGAACGATACCGTCGCATGACCGAACTGCTCTTTGAAGGACGTGAAGGCGATCGTCAGGAGCGCAATATTTCCGCCGACAATGGTCAGTTGGTTCGTGATCCGATGCATGATTTCGGCTCGGAGCGCCGCGTACTCTGCGATGAGTGCTAAGCTCTCCAAGTCGGGCACGCCGATCCGAGCCGCGCTTGTCGCGCGGTGTTCCGGGCTCATGACGCCGAGTATAGCAAGAAACACCCTGGTTGTCTTGTGAGGCAAGAATGTCACAAGCGATCGCGAAGCAAGCCGACAACGCCGTGGTTCTGACACGGAAGGGCACTGCATGATGCTCAGGCGAGCCATTACCGTTTTGACCGCCGTGTTGCCGGCGCGGGCCGAGTACCTCAATGAGGCGGCTGACGCCGTCGAGCGCTGCAGGGCCGCCGCGACGGCCGCCGGCTGGGGCTTCGAATGGGTTGTCGTCGTCGATGGCCCGGGTATGGTGCCTGCGGTCGCCTGCGACCAGTTGACGCGGTTACCGCAGCGGACAGGCATCGCATGTGCTCGCAATATCGGGCTTGCCAAAGCGAAAGGCGGTTGGGTCACGCCGCTGGATGCCGACGACGTTCTCGACGAGCGTGGGCTCACCGCGCTGCTCATGACCCTCGACCGGAATCGCGGTCTGAGCTGGCTCGCCGGGAATCGTCTGCTGATGGACGGTCGCCGTACGGCACATTGGAATGCCGAGCCGAGGTATTGGCCCGCAGGCGCGCTTGCGGATTCCTGGACGTCACCGTTTCCGTTCCACCCGAACTGTCTGCTCGTGCAAACGGATGTCGCGTTGCGCATCGGCGGCTGGCCTGCCGTCCCGGTCAACGAAGATATGGGGTTCGCGCTTCTCGTCGCGGAGGAAGCGCCGGGGGCGAGCAACGTGCCGGTGCTTACGCACTATCGCGTTTGGGATCGTCAAGAAACCGCGAGACCGGCATATCCTGCACTCAAAGAGTTTGCATTTCCCGTCATCGCGAAACTGCTGAACGAACGCCGGCATGCGCGCGGACGATCGTCCGTCGAAGCACCAGTGCCCGGCCCGGCCCTCGCGCTCGCGCGGTGACCGGGCGCGACGAACGTCAGCGGGCGTTCGTCGCGATCTGCAGCGTCCTCGTCTCGCCGGGACGCAGCAGCGTCACCGACGTCTGCGGTGCGACGCGTGCTACCGCGGCGCGGAACAGGTCGCCGCACTGCGGGCCCACGACGAGCGGGTTGTGCGCATAGTGAACCGGAATCGCTTGGCCGACGTTGAGCAGCTTGCACGCGTACGCGGCGTCGTCCGGGCCCATCGTGAACGCGCCGTTGCCCGACGACACCACGGCGAGGTCGGGGCGATAGCGCGTGCCGATCAGCGCCATGTCGCCGTACAGGTCGGTATCACCCGATGCGTACACGCGCGCGCCGCCGACGTCGATGATGAATCCCGCCGCGGGAAAGCCGAGGGCGGTGGAATGCACGGCGGGGACGAGCTCGATCTTCACGCCTTTATAGCTCGCCGTTCCGCCCATGTTGATGCCGGCGCCGCCGTTGAGCACGAGCTGCGTGTTGTCGAGGTTCGCCGCCTTGAACTTCGGCACCAGTCCCACGCGCATCATGTCGCTTTGACCGACGGTCTTCACGTCGACGCCGGCGGCGACGAGCGCGCTCAGCAGCTCGAAGTAGTCGCCCATGTGATCGCCGTGATCGTGCGACAGCGCGACGATCACCGCGTCGGGCTTGCGACCCTTGATGTGCGCCGCGTACGCGGCCGCGCTGGAAAGCTCGGCGGGCTTGTCGATGTTGAACGCCTTGAAGCCCGTGTTGTTCCAGATCCACGCGTCGACGAGCACGATGCTCTTGTCGTCCGGCGTCGCCAGCTCGTACACGCCGCCGCCGTACCAGCGAATCTTGAGCGGCACCGTCGCGCCGGACGCGGCTACCGCGCCGCCGCGCGCGGCGGACCCGGCCGCCCCGGCCGCTGCGGACACCTGGATGAACTCGCCGCGCGACAATGGATCGCTCATGGAAGCCTCCTCTACGGGCCCTCGCCTGCGTATGCGCCTGGATACGGGGGCGACGCCGTGAGACCTCGCGGCGCTCGTACCGGAACGGCGACGAATGCGGCGGCTGCGACCAGCGCCGCGATGCAGGCGCCGAACGCCGTGCCGTAGCCGTATGCGTCGATCAGCCGGCCGACGACGGCGGGACCGAGCGCGGCGCCGATGCCGACCGGAACGCCCTGCGCCGCAATCACCGCGCCGTACGACCGGCGTCCGAAGCGCTGCGCCATGAGCGCGCCGCGCAGCGGAAACGTCGCACCGTAGGCCGCGCCGAACGTGCACACGTACGCGATCACGCCGGGCAGCGACGGCGCCTTCACCAACAGCACGATGCCGAGCGCCTGCACCGCGAACGCGGCGGCGAACAGCAGCGCCAGCGACGTGCGCTCGCCGTGCCACGCGATGAACGCGCGACCGGGCAGATAGGCGAGCCCGAACAGTCCGACCAGCGTCGCCGCGAACGCCGGCGCGTAGCCGCGCGCGATCAGGTATGCGACCTGCTCCAGCACCATGCCCGTGCTGGCGAACGCGCCGAGCGCGAGCGCGATCGTGAGCAGCCAGAAGGCCGCGCTGCGCACGGCGACGCGATACGCGACGCCGCTCTGCGGTGTGGACGTTCCGGCGGATGGTGCGCCGTCGGGGAACAGCCCGAGATCTTCCGGGTGCCGGCGCACGACCAGCGCGTGCAGCGGAAACGCGACGAGCAACTGCACGGCGGCCAGGATCACCAGCGTCTCGCGCCAGCCGAAGCGCGCGATCAGCAGCCCCGCGGCCGGATACGTGACCGTTGAGGAGAACGCGCCCATGAAGCTCAACGCCGAAAACGCCTGCGTTCGCCGGCGCTCGAACCAGTTCGCGACGACGGTCATCGTGACGGGATAGAACGTCAGCGCCGAGCCGAGCCCAATGCCGAAGGTCCACAGCAGATCGAACGCCGCGAGCCCGTGCACGTTTGCCAGCGCCATCAGCGACAGCCCGTTGATCAGCGAGCCCGTTGCGAGCAGGAACCGCGCGCCCGCGCGGTCGCAGATCGGGCCGAGCGCGAGCCCGGCGAGTCCCGAGACGAGCACCACGCCGCTGTACGCGAGCGCGATCGACGCGCGGTCCCAGCCGAACTCGCGCGAGAGCGGATCGACCAGCAGTCCGAATAGATATTGGTTGGTGCCGTAGGAGAGGATCGTCGTCACGCCGAGCGCGGCGACGATCGTCCAGCCGTAGAAGAAGCCCGGTCGGGCGATCGGGTCGTCGGGGCGCTCGTGCACCCCGCCTTATACGACGTCGGCGTCGTAGATGATGCGGATCGTTCCGATACGGTGGCGCTGGGCGAACAGCGCGACCGAGAGGTCGTTGTAGACGATGCCGGTGTCGCGGGCGTAGGTGTAGATCGCCCAGGGCCGGTCGCCGTCCAGGCGCAGGCTGCAGCCCAGTTCGCGGAAGCGCGCGTACGGCGTGCGCTTGGGCAGCGGATCCGATTGCGCGCCGATGCCGACGCGCGAGCAGCGCAGGCTCAAGTCGTCTTCGAAGAAGCGTTTGATGCGGTTGTGGTTGAGGTCGGTGACGGCGTCGCCGGTCCACGCGCGGCGGCATTCGTGGTAGTGCCCGAAGCAATAGCCGTTGAGATCGACCGCGAACATCGCTTTGATGGACGCGTGCTTGGGGACGTACTCGTCGATCAGCCGGTTGAAACCGTCCTCGACCGCACGATCGTAGCGCGTCTCGAACTTGGGCGGAGTGAACCCGCTTGCGGGGACGCGAGACACGTCGAACAGCCGCGAGAGCTTCGCGATGCCGGCGCCGGTGAGCTCGACGTAGTTCGTGTCGAAGCAGTCGTCGAGCCGCACGGCGCCGCGCGCCAGCGCGTCGTCGAACACGCCGTCCATCTCCTGCGCGACGGCAAGGCCGATCTCGCGCACGCGTTCGGCGACGGTCCCCAGCGGGCGCCGCGACGCCAGCGCGTGCGCGCGCATCCCGAGCATCGCCAGCTCGAGCCGGCGCGTGTCCGTTGCGGCACCGGCGTCGCTCTCGACACGCGCGACCGCGAGCTCCGTCGCGCGGCGAACGTCGCCGAGCGCGACGAGCTGCTGCTCGACGATCGAGGCGACTTCCGAGGCGCGGTCCAGCGTGCCGTCCAGCTCCGCGCGCAGCGCGCCGATCGACGACTGCATGCGGGTGGTCTCGTCGTGCACGTTGTCGGTTTGCGCGACGGCCTGCGCGGTGGTGTCGGTCATCGACCCGCTCGCGTCGGAGACGGTCGCGATCACGCGCGCGATCTGCTGCGTCGCGCGCGACGTCGTCTCGGCCAGCGAGCGAATCTCATCGGCGATGATGCCGAAGCCGCTGCCGGCGGCGCCGGCGTGGGCGGCCTCGATCGCGGCGTTGAGCGACAGGAGCGTCGTCTCGCCGGAGATGGTGTCGATCAAGTCGAGGATGGCGGCGGCGCGTCCGCTCGCGGCCGACGTGGCGACGACGAACGACTCGGCGTGCCGCACGTCGTCGCGCACGCGCACGACGCGGTCGAGCGCGCGCTGCAGCTCGTCGACCGACGCGGCGAAGCCCGCGCGCATCGCGTCGAGCGTCTTGCGCATGCGCTGCGACGCTTGCACGGCGACGTTCGCGCCGGCGGCCGTCTCGTCGATGGCGTGCGTCGTGGTGCCCAGCTCGCCGTGCAGCGAGCCCAGCGCTGCGGCGATCGCTTTCCACTCGTAGCTGTTGCGCGCGATCGAGACGGCGATGGCGGTGATCAGCGTGAGGATTTCGCGCTGGTCGGCGTCGATGCGAGCGCGCAGGCGTTCGGCTTCGTCGCGCAGCGCCGGCGGCACGTCGCCGAGATCGGCGCCGCCTTTGCCGAGCGCCGCCGTGCGGTCGCCCAAGCGGTACGTCGCGATCGAGCGCTGGAGCCGTTCGATCGCGTCACCGATCGCGAGCCGGGCCGCGCGCTGCGCCGCGCTCGCGACGTCCTGCGCGTGGTGCGCCACCTGGTCCACGCCGCCCGCGATCGACGACAGGCTCGCGCTCTGCTCGCCCGCGATCGCGGCCACGTCGCCGATCGCATCGTCGAGCTCGCGCACGTTTTCGCGCGTTTGCGCCGAGCGCTCGCGCGCGGTGCGCAGATCGGCGGTCAGCGCGCGCACGATACCGGCGGACTCGCCGATCGCCGATTCGACCTGGCGGCTCGCTTCGTGCAGCTCTTTTTCGATGCCGGCGACATTGGTCGCGGAGTCGGCGGTCGATGCGGCGAGCTGTTTCACCTCGCTCGCGACGATGACGAACCCGCGTCCGACGTCGCCGAGGTGCGCGGCTTCGATCGCGGCGTTGATCGCGAGCAGGCGCGCCTGGCGTGCGATGCGGCGAAGCTGGTCCAGAAACGAGCGGATTTCGCTCGAACCCGACTCCATCGCGGCCGCAAACGCCGCGGCGGCTTCAACGGTCGAGACGAGCTCGGTGAGCGCGGTGAGCACGGAGTCGATGCCGCTGTCGTAACGCGTCGTCGACTCGGCAAGCGTTCGCGTCAGCGTGCGCAGGCTCTCCGCCGTTTGCGCCACGTGTGCCGCGCCCCGGTCGATCTCCGCGATCGCCGCGGCGGTCCGTTCGACGACGGTGCTCTGCTCGGACGTGTTCGCGACGATGCGGTCGAGCTGATCGGCGTTGAGCGCCGCCACCTCGGCGGCCGCTTCGACGATCGCCCGGAAATCGAGCATCTCCGCCCGCAGCCCGCCGACGTAGCGCCGCAGCCCCGCCGCCGCGGGAAACGCCCGCTCGTCGACGCCCGCGAGCGGCCGGACCAGATCGCGGCTCTCGGCCAGCTCGCGCAGCCATGCGGCGCACCGCTCCAGGTCGCCGGCGCGCGCCTCAAGTGAAAGTTCCCCCACCATCAAGTTCTTGTATCGGCCGGAATGATGCCCGGCCTGAAAGCAGGCTAGTGGACGATCGTTCCCGTCTGCACCACCTCGAACGCG
>CAVRRP010000025.1:0-184106 GCA_963723635.1 Vulcanimicrobiota bacterium
GAGCTGTCGGGCCGCGCCCGGCCGCCAAGGGCGGCAAAGAGCCGCGGTGAAAGCGCGCCGCGGCCTCTCTACGGCAGTTCCGGCCCCACTCCACCGGTCGGCAGACAATCGAGCACGTCAAGGACTTGCTCCAGCAAGCGTCATCTGACTTGCCAGAGCGAGCGGGGGACCCAGGAATCGAACCTGGCGTTGCGGTTTTGGAGACCACCGTGTTACCGATACACCAGTCCCCCGGGGAGCCGAGATTGTAGGCGCTCGCGTGCCTGCGCCGCCCGATCGCGCTCATTCGCGGGCGCAGATGCGCGCTTCGGCGCTTCTGCATGCGCGCCGACCGGAACCGTCTGCCCGCCGAGCCTCGACCACGTCGGCTCAAGCCGGCGGTCCCGACTGCCGAAACGACCACTAGCTCCCGGCTACACCCGTCCCATGCTCAAGCCCATCGCCATGCTCCGGACCTTGCGCCGCGTCCGCGGGCGCTTCGCCGAGGCCGGCCGCACGTGGCTGTCCGAGCGCGTCAGCCGAATCCCAAACGAAACGCGCGCCGGCGCAAGAGACGGCCGCCGCCCGGCGCTGATCGCCGCGGCAAGCGCGGAATCGGGCATCACGCTGATCGAAGTCGTCGTCAGTTCGCTGATCGTCGCTCTGATCGCGGTCGGGACGCTGACCGGCTTTGCCGGCTCGAACCGCGCGAGCGCCGACGAGCGCTCGCGCAATCAGGCGACGCTGCTCGCCGCCCAAGACGAGGAACGCCTGCGCGGCCTGAACGTCACCGAACTCAGCCAGTTCGGGTCCCAAACGCGACCCGTTCCCGGAACGACCTTCACGATCACCTCGTCGGCCGAATACGTCGCCGGAGCGCAGAACAAACTCACGTGCGAAACGACCAGCGGTGCCGCGAACTACATCCAGACCACATCGAAGGTCAGCTGGCCGGGGAGCTCATCCGGCGTGACCCAGTCGAGCATCGTCAATGTCCCGACCAGCCTGCAGTTGCTCGTCAGGACATACAACCAAGCCCACGGACCGCTCGAAGGGGTCACCGTCTCGGTCACGAATCGCGCGGAAACGGTCACCGACGCCGAAGAGGCGACGCCCGTGAGCGGCTGCGTGGTCTTTGGCGCGCTGCCGGAAAAGCAAGTCAACGTGTCCGCAGTCGCGGGTAGTGACGTCGACGAAGCCGAGGAACTGAGCAGCGCGGCGCCGGCGAAAGAAGTGACGCTCTCCCCCACCGCGCTGACCGGGCCGGTCGAATTCACCCTCGCCCCTCCGGGCGTGATCGAACCGACGTTCGAAAGCAACGGCTCGACGGTGGGAGTCACAGGCGACACCTTCTTCGCGACCCACTCGGGAGTCAGCAAAGCGCTGATCGGCGGGACCGCTGGCACGTACGTCTCCTCGACGGCCAAACTCGCCGGCTTGTTCCCGTTCCAGACGTCATCCGGCGGGGCGAACCCGTACAAGGTCTATGCCGGCGACTGCGCGGCGAACAGCCCGAAGACGGTCGCGGGCATCGAAGAACCCTCGGCGCAGGTCGAACCGAACGGCATCGTCAAACCGAAAATCGAAGTGCCCGCGCTCAACCTCACTGTCTACAAGGGACCGACGACCACCGAAGGCGTGCTGGCGACGGCGACCTCGGCGAAGATCATCAACACGGGCTGCTCGTCCGTCGGACACGCGGTCAAAATCACAAGCGGGCTGCTCGAACAGAAGTACCAGCCCTACGCCAAAGAACTGCAGGTCTGCGTCGTTGGGCTGATCGGGAGCACCTACTACAAGAGCACCCAGGGCGGCTTTACGAACACCGCGAAGGCCGGCACCAGCCAGTCCTTCTATCTCAAAAAAACCGGCTACCAGTCGAGCTCGAGCGTACTGACATGCTGACGCCCGTTCGCCGGGCGTCCGCGCGCCTGCTGCGCGAGGAGCGCGGCCTCACGTTGATCGAACTGCTCGTCTCGATGACGGCCGGCGCCGTCGTCGTCGCCGGCGCGACGCTGATCCTCGTGGTCGCGCTGCGACAGAACACGCGCATCACCGACCGCGTCCAAGCCGATGGCATCGGACGCACGGCGCTCAACCAGATCGTCGACGAGTTGCATTCGAGTTGCACCGGCTTCGGCTCGACCTCGATCCAGGCGCCCGCGACGACGCCGACGGCTCCGCTCGGCTCCACCGGACCGCTGAGCTTGTGGTTTCTCACGGCTTACGGAAGCAGCTCGAGCGGCGAAGCGTCGATAAAACGCGTCACGCTGCACGACCTCACGTGGACTTCGACCGGCACGAGCAACACGAAACAAGCCCTCGGCAAGCTGACCGACTACTCGTGGAACAGCACCGGTGGCGAACCGCCGAACTCGGCCTGGACATTCAACAGCGTGCTGTCCACTGCGACCGCCAGCAGCATTCGCGTCGTAGCGACGAACGTGATTCCCGCCGCGGAACCCTCCCAACACATCTTCAGTTACGAAAGCTATGACACGACGTCGGGGGACAGCACCTTCGGTGAACTCGTCCCGCTCGCCTCGAGCGAACTCCCGCCGACCGCCACCACGGCGAAGCAGATTGCAAAGGTAACAATCATGTATACGCAGGCGCCCGAACGCGGCGACACGCGCCCGGGTCACACAGCGAACTTCAGCGACTCCGTCGTCCTGCGCCTAAGCCCACCGGAATCGAACTCGGAAGGATCAACGTGCGCCTGACAGACGCAGGATCAAAGAGGCGAGCGCGACAGTTCGCCGCCGGCGATGACGGCTTCACGCTGATCTTCGCGCTCGTCGCGCTGCTGATCAGCGGCCTGCTCGTCGCCTCGGCCTTCACGGCGGCCAGTGGCGACATCAGGCTTAGCCGCAACTTCACGCTGCAGACGAAGGCCTACTACGCCGCGCAGGCCGGCGTGCAGCGCTACCAGCACGAACTCTCGACCAACCCGAACTACTGGGTTCAGTGCGAAAGCATCGGCAAAGAAAAAGAAGGCGAACGGATCGCCGTTCCGGCGACGACCGACGAGAGCTACTACGTCAAGACGCTTGGATCAGCGGGGCATAGTGTCTGCGAAAAGGAAAAACAGCTGACGACGCTCGAGACGACCGGCGCCGCAAAAGGAACCTTCCGCATCCTCGCGATGGGCTTCGCCGGCTCCGGCAAATCCACCGTCAAGCGCATGATCGTCGCAACGTTCGCGCACCCTGGCTTCACCAAATACGTATACGACAGCAACTACGAGGTCGAGGATCCGAGCAACTTCGAACCGGAACCGACGGTCTGCGAACACTATTACAAATATCGCGTCGAACACAGACTTACGGGTATCTGTCCGCCGATCCAGTTCGCGCCGACCGACAAGGTCAAAGGCCCAATGCACACCAACGACGCCACCGCGATCTGCGGGACCGGCAGCAGCTCGCCGACGTTCGGCCGTAGCACCGAAGACCCGATCGAGATGAACGGTGGCCACTACGCTGCTTCCGGATGTAACAACACGCCGAACATCGTCGGTAAATACAGCGAAACGGCAGGCTCGTTGCTGCCTCCGGAAACCGACGCCGAACTGCTCGAAACGGCCGGGCTGAAGTTCAGCGGCCGCACCGAACTGACGCTCACCGCCGGCTCGCCTAACACGATCACCGCAACGATCATCAACAGCAAAAAAGAAAAAGAAACGCTTCCTCCGAAAACCTTCCCAGCGAACGGCGTCGTGTACGTCGAAAACTCGAGCAGCGGTTGCGGCATCGCGAAGTACAGCCCGTTCGGCAGCGATACCGAACACGACACCGGCTGCGGCAATGTCTATGTCCACGGCGAATACACGGAATCGCTGACGATCGCCTCAGCCGACGACGTGATCGTCAACGGCAACCTGACGACGACCTCCGAAGAAGGTGGCGCGCCGACGGGCGGCGCGACGCTTGGCTTGATCGCGCAGAACTTCGTCCGCGTCTACCACCCGGTCAAGAAGGGCTACACGACGGTGAACGTCCAGCCGGCGACCGCGCCGGCGATCAACGGGAAATGCGCGAACGTGAAAGAACTCGGCACGAGGATTCACGGAACGACCGAACTTTCCGAAATCACGACGACGGGGCTCTCCTCGGGGAACGAAGTCGAAGGGACGGTGGCCGGTCAGATCGGAGAAGAAGCCGCAATCGCCGAAGTCAAGCCTGCGGCCGAAAACAAGCTCATTTTGAATGAAGCGGCAGTTGCCAAAGCGCGAGAACTCAGCGCGACGATCAAATCGGCCTCGACAGAAGTCACCGGAGTCACGACGACCACGCTCGCGGTCGGCGACGAAGTCGCAGGAACGGTCGCCGGCCAGCTCGAAGCAGGCACGGTGATCACCGAAATCAAAGCTTCCGAAAGCAAGATCAAGCTGAGCAAGGCCGCGAAAAAAACGGAATCGACGAAACTGAAGTTCTATGGCGAAGCGACCAAAGTCAAGGTCTACGTGCCGACGGGGTACGCGTACAACGCGAAACTGGACAACTGCCACAAAGTCGAATCCGGCTACGACAAATTCATCGAAGCCGAAAACCGTTACGTCAAGAACTGCGAATCGGAATCTTCCTACATCAGCAACGCGTACTGCGAATACGAAAACACCGCGGAAAACTGCGCCAACAAGGCGTCGAACCTCACCGCGGCCGAAGACCCGAACGGCTGGGGCGCGCTGAAAGAACCCGTGATCGATGCGGCGATCCTCAGCACGAAACATTCGTGGATCGTCGATAACTACGAGTGCGGGGCTTCGCTCGGGAAACTCACCGTCTGGGGGTCGATCGCCCAGTTCTGGCGAGGTCCGGTCGGCACGTCCGGCGGTTCTGGCACGGGCTACATCAAGAATTACAACTACGACGACCGGCTCGCGGCGCAGCAACCGCCGAACTTCCTCAGCCCGAGCTCGACATCGTGGAAGCTCAGCCGCGAGACGGCGCCGCCGACTGGCTTCACGGGCTAGCGGGCAACGCGCGAGCGAGACGGCGGCACAGCGGCGTTGGACCGCCCACGGCGGCCACACTTTCGCTGCGACATGCGCCGCTACAGCCCGTGCGAGCGAGTCGGCTGAGCGCAGTGCGGGCGGAGGGACTCGAACCCACAAGGGCTTTCGCCCACCGGCTCCTAAGGCCGGCGTGTCTACCAATTCCACCACGCCCGCGCGCGCTGGGAGCCGAGATTGTATGGTGATGCAGCGATGTCTTCGAGTGCAGGCAGGCAAGCCGAGCAGGGCTCACAGGCGCCCGGCGTGACGATCACGCATCCGAACCGCGACAAGGCGGTCGTCCAGGCGACGCGCGCGACCGTGATCGTGCTGCTGCTCGTCAGCGCCGCGCTCGTCCTGATCATCACGATCGGCGGCTGGAAAGTGCTCCAGGGAGCCGTTCCCGTGCAGATCGCCTACATACTCGCGTATCTGACTCTCGCGTTCTTCGCTTGGCGCTGGAATCGCGGCGTGCTGCCGGTCTCGGCCGTGCTCGCCGTGCTGCTGCTGATCTTCGCCGGCGTCGCCGGCCCCGGCTGGTTCGCGCGCGACAAATCGGGCTTTGCCGAACCGGCGCTCAACGCCGGCCTGCTCGGCGTGCTGACGCTGCTGATCGTGCCCGTGCAGATGCTGCTCGTCGCCTTCACGATGCGCGGCTTCTCACAAGGCTGGAACGTCGAGCTCGAGCGTCGTGAAGGAAACGCCGGAGCGGAGCGCTTCAGCGGCGCACCGCCGCAGCCCGCCTGATCCTCCCCACGCTCGCTTAGACTTCATGCGCCCCCGTGCGGCGGTGGCGGAACGGTAGACGCGGGGCCCTCAAAAGGCCCTGTCCGAAAGGGTGTGTGGGTTCGAATCCCACCCGCCGCACCATTTTTGCCTTGCGCGGCCGGCCAGCACGATCTCGCCTTCGTATTCGCACGGGAACAAGACTGCGCGGCATTGAATCGGCGCCGGTCATAGCGGCGACGCAGAACGCCGCTTGCGCGACGCGAGTCGCTTGCCCTCCTCGCGCTCGCCGGTGCGGCGCTGCAGGGCGTCCAGCGCCAGTTAAGGACCACCAAGACAAAGCCGATAGGAACAGGGTGCGACTTCCCTGGCGACCCGTAATCGTCGTGGCCCTGCTTGCAGCCAGCCTCTGTGGGGCTGCTTCCGCAGGCGCCGCGCCGACGATGACCGAGTTCCCGTTGCTCACCGGCGGGCGCAGTCCGGCGGGCATCGCCGCCGGCCCCGACGGCAACGTGTGGTTCGCCGAGAGCGCGGGCTCCGGCGGCATCGGTCGGATCACGCCGGCCGGCACGATCACCGAATTCACCGCCGGACTCAGCGGGCCGGCCGAAGGGATCGCTCTCGGTCCCGATGGAAACCTCTGGTTCACCGAGCCCTCGCAGGAAAAGATCGGTCGGATCACGCCCTCGGGCACGATCACCGAGTTCTCTATCCCCAGCGGCGGCTTTCGGCTCGGCGAAGCCCGCCGGGATCGCCGCGGGGCGCGACGGGAATCTGTGGTTCACGATCTCCTCCGAGCCAGGGCGCGATCGGGCGGATCACGCCGACGGGAACGATCACGGAGTTCACGAGCGGCCTCACGTCGGGCAGCAAACCGCAGGGAATCGCCGCGGGGCCGGACGGCAATCTGTGGTTCACCGAGACGGCCAATCCCGCGCGAATCGGCCGGATCACGCCCGAGGGCACGATCACCGAGTTCTCGACCGGGCTGACGGCCAACAGCAAACCGCAGAGCATCACGGCCGGCCCGAACGGCAACCTCTGGTTCACCGAGGAAGCAAACCCGGGCCGGATCGGGCGGATCACCACGGCGGGGGCGATCACCCAGTACGAAACCGGCCTGCCGACGAACATCAGGCCCGAAGGGATCACGGCCGCCAACGACGGCAACCTCTACTTCACGGAGTTCAACAACCCCGGCGAGATCGGCAAGATCACGACCGCGGGAGCGATCACGCAGACGGCGACGCCGACGAACAACAGCCAGCCGCTCGGGATCACCACCGGGCCCAACGGCAACCTCTGGTTCACGGAGGTCGCCAACGGCGGCAAGATCGGGACGCTGACCGTCGCGCCGAGCGTAGGGGCGGCCAGCTGCCTCCAACGTCGCCGAGCAGACCGCGACGCTCGCGGCTCCCGTCGGAGCCAACTCGCAAGCGACCGAATACTTCTTCCAGTACGGGCCGACCACCGAATACGGCTCGCAGACTTCGACGGCCTCGGCCGGCAGCGGCGCCACGCCTGCCGTCGTGTCCGCAAACGCTCGTCGGCCTCTCCCCGACGACGAGCTATCACTTCCGTGCGGTGGCGACGAACGCCAGCGGAACGACCTACGGCCCGGATCAGACCTTCACGACGGCTTCAGCGCCCACTGCGAACACGCTGGCGGCGACCGGCGCGACGCTCACCGGGGGCACCCTGCACGGATCGATCGATCCGCAGGGGCAGGCGACGACCTATCACTTCGACTGGGGCACGAGCACCGCCTACGGAAGCCAGGCGCCGCTCGCCGACGCGAGCGTCGGCTCCGACAGCAGCGAACACGCCGTCGAACAGACGCTCAGCGAACTGACGCCGGACACCAGCTACCACTTCCGCGTCGTCGCGAGCAACTGCGGCGGCTGCGCGGAAGGAACCACCTACGGGCCGGATGAGACGTTCACGACCGCCCCGGCGCCGCTCGCGGTCACGCGGCGGCGCAGGCCGTGGGCAGAGCACCGCGACGCTCGCGGGATCGTGAACCCCCAGGGCGCTCGACGACCTACCACTTCGATTGGGGCACGACACCGCCTACGGCAGCCAGGCGCCGATCGCCGAGCGCCGTCGGCTCCGACAGCGCCGAACACTCCTGCCCAGGCGCTCACCGGCCTGACGCCGGGCACGACCTACCACTACCGCATCGTCGCCAGCGACTGCGAAGGCTGCGCCTCGGGCACGACCTACGGCAGCGACGCACGTTCACGACGCAGGCCTCGCCTGACTCCCGGACCGCCGCTATGCCGATCGTGACGAGCTCGCCGAACCTGCGCGCGCTGCTCCCGCCGATCGCGCCACCGTCGATCGGCAAGACTGCGGTCGCCGGCGTGATCTCGGGTGTCGTGCTCGTCCGTGTGCCCGGCGCTCGCGGGCCTCGTGCCGCTCGGCCCGTCGCAGAACATCCCGATCGGCTCGGTGGTCGACGCACAGCACGGCGTCGTGCGCCTGACGACCGCCGTCGACACGGCGGGCAAGCTTCAGAGCGCGACGCTGTGGCACGGGTCCTTCGCGGTCGGGCAGAGCCCCGGAGCACGGCATGACGACGTTCACGCTTCCGCGCCCGTCGGGCTGTGCCGCCGCAGTCGGGCGCGCACACGCGTCGGCGGCAAGCGCGGCCCGAGCCAAGACGCCGCCGACGCTTTGGGCCAAGGACAACCACGGCCAGTACAGCACCCGCGGGCAGAACAGCGTCGCAACCGTGCGCGGCACCTACTGGGAGACGATCAACCGCTGTGACGGAACGCTCACGACGGTCAAGCAGGGCCTCGTCAGCGTGCGCGATCTGCATCGCCACCGCTCGGTGCTCGTCCGTGCCGGCCACAGCTACCTGGCAAAGCGCTGAGCACGGCGAGCGCTGACGCGTGAGGCGTCTGAGCCTGACTCCGAAGGCGCTGGCCGTCGCAGTAGCGGCCCTCGTCGCGATGGCCGGCGGCCTCACCGCCTACCTGGCCGACGCCTGGCCTCGCCTGGAGAACGACACGATCGACATGCGCTTCAACGCGCGCGGCGCGTCGAAGGCGCCCGGACGTGGTCGTCGTGGCGATCGATGACAAGACCTTCTCCGAGCTGCGCCGACAATGGCCGTTCCCGCGCCGGCTGCACGCTTCGGTCATCGACCGCCTGGCCGCCGACCGAGCGCGCGCGATCGCCTACGACGTGCAGTTCACCGAGCCAACCGACAAACGCGACGACCTCGCGCTCTACGAATCGATCGCGCGGTCGAAGACGCCGGTCGTGCTCGCGACGACCGAAGTGAACGCCTCGGGCCAGACCGACGTGCTCGGCGGAGAAGAAGCCCTCAAACAGGCGCACGCCGTCGCCGCCGCCGCCAATCTGCCCGCCGAATCCGGCGGGGTCATCCGTCGCTATCCCTATTCGCTGCTCGGCCTGAAGGGCTTTGCCGTCGCCACCAGCGAGGCCGCCGGAGCACCGGTCCGCCGCTCGCGCTTCTCCGACGACCGCGCGCTGATCGACTTCCGCGGCCCGCCGGGAACGATCAGGACCGTCTCCTACGCCGACGTGCTCGAAGGTCGCGTCAAGCCGCAGGTCTTCCGCGGGAAGATCGTCGTCGTCGGCGCCACCTCCGCCGACGCTGCAGGACGTCCATCAGACCTCCACCACGTCCGCCAGCCCGATGGCGGGACCGGAGATCCAGGCGAACGCGATCTGGACGGCGCTGCACGACAATCCGCTCCAGCCCGCGCCCGGATGGCTTGCGCTGATCGCGATCGTCCTCGGCGCCCTGATCGCGCCGCTGGCTTCGCTGAGGTTCCGGGTCCTCGGCTCGCTGCTGCTCGCCGCCGTCGTCGCAGCGGGCTATCGTGCTCATCGCCCAAGCCGCGTTCGACGCCGGCACCGTGCTCGTGCTCACCTATCCGCTGGCGGCATGGGCGCTGGCGGCTGATCGGCACCGTCGCAGCGAACTACGTCGGCGCGTTCATCGAACGAAACGCCTTCGCGCGACAGTTGCGCGAAAGCCAGCTCGAGCTGATCCAGCGCCTCGCCCAGGCCGTCGACACGCGCGATACCGAGACCGGCGAGCACATCCAGCGCATCGGCAGGCTCTCGCAGCAGCTCGCCCTGCAGATCGGCTGGAGCGAGGAGGACGCCGAGGTGCTCCGCCACGCAAGCGCGATGCACGACATCGGCAAGATCGGCATCCCCGACCGCATCCTGCTCAAGCCCGGCAAGCTCGACGCGCGAGGAGTGGGAGGTCGATCAAGGCGCACACCACGGCCGGGGCGCAGATTCTCGCCGACTCGTCCAACCCGCTCGTTCAGATGGCGCGCGACATCGCCATGTCCCACCACGAGCGCTGGGACGGGAGCGGCTACCCGGCGGGACTGAAGGGCGAGGAGATCCCGCTCGCGGCGCGCATCTGCGCGGTCGTGGACGTCTACGACGCGCTGCTCGCCAAGCGCTCCTACAAGGAGGCCTGGACCGCCGAGCAGGCGCTCGCAGAGATCCAGCGAGGCAGCGGGACGCACTTCGATCCACGGCTCGTCGCGGCATTCCTCGCGCTCGCACCACACCTCGAGGCGCCGCTGCGTGTCATCTCCTCCAAGCGACAGGATTCCGATCCGCTCCGTGCCGCTTCATCGCCGGGTCCAGATGGCGCGACCCTCCCTACGGTGCTTGGTCACGCGGTCCAGCACGGTCGGCCAACGTGACCGGCGAGCCGGCGCTGCGAGCACCCGCGCCACGCTACAGCACTCAGATCGCGCAACTTCGGGGCCGGAGGGCCGGCCGGGGCAAAGTCTTGTCCGCTTCGGCGTGACGCCCCTCACCCCGCGAGCCTCGCCGCCGATACCACCCCATATGGCTCGCCATCTCGCAGTTCAGCCCTCGATCGAGCAAGACGACCGCGTCTCGCGAGACTGGCAACGCGATCACGCCGGTTCCGGCCTGACCTCCCGGCTGATCCTCGCGTACATAGAGCGTGAAGCAGGCGGCCAAGCGATCCGAGAAGTGCTTGAGCGTGCGAACCTCTCGGAGGCCGAGGCGCGACTGCGCGACGAGAATCACTGGTTCTCCTATGAGACGAAGATCGGGTTGTGGAGCGCTGCCGAGACGGTGCTCGGCGATCCGCACGTCGCAGAACATGCCGGCGCCGCGATGTTGGAGCTCTCCGTGGCAATGGGCCTGAAGCGCACGTTGCGCGCTCTCGGCACCCCTGCCTTCGTCTATGGGAACGTGGCGCGCGCCAACGCGAAGTTCAATTGGGCCCACGAACTCGAGGTCGTCAGCAAAGACACCACATCGGTTCGCATGCGCTATGTCGACCTCGCGGGCGTGGGCTATCACCGCTATGACTGCGAATACACGATGGGGCTCCTTTCGACTGTGCCCAGCCTCTTCGATCTACCGCGGGCGCACGTCGTGCACTCGCTATGCGGTGCGTCGGGGGGAGCATGCTGCGAATTTGAGGCGCGGTGGACGAACGGCACTCAAGGCCTAACCCGCGCGGCGCTTGCCGTAGCCGCCGGCGGCAGCGTGCTCGCGACGGCCAGTGCGCTCGCCGAGCCGAGACTTCTTCCGGTGGCGGCAGGTGTGCTGGCGGCCGGGGAGCTGGCGATCGCCGCGCGCGCGATCGGGTTCATGCATCGGCGGCTGCGCTCGCTCGAGCGCCGTGTCGCCGAGCAGGACGATGCGGCCGAGCGCCTGTTGTCCTCGCTTCAGGACCTGTCCTCGGACCTGCGCCTGGAGGAGGTGCTCGAGCAGATCACAGAGAAGGCGCAGACGGCGGTTGGCGGTCAGCAGTTCGCGTTGCTGCTCGACGACGACGCCGGGATGCGCCCCGATCGCCACTCGGGCATCCCGTCATCGTCACTTGCACTTCTCGCCTCCTGGGCAGAGGCACATCGTGCGCCGCTGCTCGGGCAGGGCGCGATCGTGATCGACGATCTCGCCACGGACGCCTTGCTCGCCAAGCTTCCAAGAGAAGCGCAGGCTCCGTTCGGGTCGATCTGCGCGGCCCCGCTGGTCTTTCGCGATCGTCTACTCGGCGTGTTGGTCGCTTTGGCCCCCGGATCGACGGTCTTTCTGCCCGCAGACGTGGCTGCGCTCTCCGCTTACGCCGCGCACGCATCGATCGCGCTGTCGAATGCCCGGCTGGTCGACCGACTTCAACGTCAGGCGGCCGAGGACCCGCTCACAGGGCTTTCCAACCAACGTGCCTTCTTCCGCCAGTGCGCCGTTGAGTTCGGTCGAAGCGAGCGCAGCGGCGCGAGCGTCTCGATCGTCATGCTCGATCTCGACTTCTTCAAGAAGATCAACGACGAACACGGTCACCCCTACGGCGATCGGGTACTAGTGGGGGTCGCGGATGCCCTGCGAGACTCCGTGCGCAAGCAGGACACCGTCGCACGCATGGGCGGCGAGGAGTTCGCGATGCTCCTCCCCGAAACCGATGCTACGACCGCCTACGAACTCGCCGAGCGCGCACGGGCTGCGATTGCAGGCGTGCCCGTGAGCGGCAGCGCGCTCTCCTGCTCCGCCGGCGTTGCGGCAACCTCGTTTGGCGAGACCACCGCACCCCTCGACGTGATTGAACTCGCCGATAAGGCTCTATATCAGGCAAAGCACCTTGGGCGCGATCGCACCATCGACGCACGTAGCGAACTTGACGCAGTGTCCGACGCGGCGCCCAAGAGGAATGCCCAGGCTCACGCACCCGCCTTCGAAGGGTGACGCGCCAGCGCGGAAAACTCACATCACCCAAGACTGAGCGCTTCTATTCGGCCGGTTTCTCGCTTTCGCTCGAACCGCGCGAACCGGACGCTCAGGACTGCGGAGACGATCCGTCGACGGCGTCCGCTGGCACAGGGTCGGACGAATCGGTCTCGCTGTTCTCTGAGCGCTCGAACGTGAAGATCTCGTATGCGAGGTCCGCCTTGACGTCCACGGCGCTCGCGAATGCGCGCACCTTCCGGTGGACGATCTGCTCGACGGCCGCGATGAACTCCGCCTGGGTTGCAGCCTGAAAGGAAGTCCGCGTGTCGCGCACACGCTCCTCTTGGCCGATCTCGATCAGCTTCTGCTCGGCGGGCACCATCACGTTCTCCAGGACGGACAGGAGTGTGTCCGGCCCTGCGAAGTAGGAGCGTGCCTTGGTCGGCCCGCGTCCGAACTGCTCCTTGTGGAGTCGAACCATCGCGTTCGAGACGGCCATCATGGCCGAGCTTCGCTGTTCGGTCTGATCCAACGCTGGCCCCCTGTCGCTCCTGAATTGGGACGCACAACGGTAGAAGGACGGGACCGAGATGCGATTAATCGAGAGCGGAGCCTATCTGAAGCAAGGGAGTCGTGGTCGGGCTCGCGCTCCGCATACGCGTTCGCCAGACCGTCCGTTAGCAACGCGATGGCAGTGTCCGCGAGCAGCAGTCCGTACCAAAGAACGTCCCGAAACGCCGCTCTGGGCACGGCGACGCGGGCGCCTTGGACCTGTGACGGACTTGGACAGATGAAGCCCGGCCGAGGTGAGGAGCTTCTACTTCGACAGCAGCCCTAGCGCCTCCATCGGCGCCGGACGTCCGAGGTGGAAGCCCTGAACGAAGTCAACTCCGAACTCCTCGAGAAGCGCGAGTGTCTCGGCATCCTCGACTCCCTCGGCGATCGTCTGATAGCCGAACCCCTCGGCCAGGCCCACGATCGCCTTGACCAGAACCTGGTTAGCCGGATTGGCTTTGACGTCGCGCACGAAATCGATGTCGATCTTCAGATATGAAACAGGAACCGACTTCAGGTAGGTGAAGCTGCCGAACCCGGTGCCGAAGTCATCGAGCGCGAGGCCGACAGCGATCGGCAGGCCTGTGCAAAGACCCTTCCATCGACCTCCATCAGCGTCGTCTCGGTGATCTCGAAGACGAGGTTCGCTGGATCGGCATGATCGCCTCGCTTGGGCTTTGCTCTAGGCAAATGCCGCGCGCGCGGCCTTCCCGCCTAGGGCTACACGCTCCCAGAAGCCGTACGTCCCGTCCGCGCGCAGCTCTCGCGCCGCTTCGACGACGGCGCCGAGCGCAGCGAACGCAAACGCTCCGCCGACGGACACGCGGCGCACACCGACCGAGGCGAGCTCGGCGATGCTCGGTCCGCCCGGGCGCGCGAGCACGTTGACCGGCAGCGCAACCGTCTCGACAACGCGGCGGATCTGCTGAAGGTCCGTGAGTCCCGGTGCGTAGAGCACGTCCGCTCCGGCCGCCTCATATGCCTGCAGGCGGGCGAGCGTGTCGTCGAGGTCGTCGCGCCCGTGGATGTGATTCTCCGCGCGCGCCGTCAGCACGAGCCGCCCGCTGCCACCGTGCGCCGCCTCGGCGGCCGCCGCGACGCGCTCGCTCGCCTCCGCGAGCTCGTAGATCGGCTCGTGCCGATCGCCTGAGTAGTCCTCGATCGAGCATCCCGCGAGCCCGGCCTCGAGCGCGAGCTCGACGGTCTCCACCACGCCGGCCGCATCCGTCGCGAAGCAGTTCTCGAGGTCCGCCGAGACAGGCACGCCGGCAGCGTCGACGATCGCAGCCGCGTTCGCGAGCGTCTGCTCGCGCGTCATCGTGCCGTCGAGCTTGCCGAGCGTCGCTGCCGCGCCACTGCTCGTTGTCGCAAGCGCCTCGAAGCCGAGCGATGCGAGCAGCTCGCCGAGCCGCGATCCCACGGGTTCGGCATCAGCAGCGGGCGCTCACCGTGGTGCAGCTCCAAGAACCGACGTGCGTTTCGGCCTGCGCGCTCACGCTTCCTCCTCTGTTCGCTTGAGTCCTTGAGAAGATCTCACAGACACGAACCACGCGTGCGAGCCGCTCGCGCGATCAACGACAGAGATAGGAGCAACGCGTTGAGCCCAGACGACGAGCAGCCCCCCTCGCTTCCAAGCTTGCAGCGCGACGGAGACGTCTTCGTGCTGAGCCTCGGCGACGGCGAGAACCGCTTCAACGCCGGCCTCGCTCGACGCGCTCGAGGAGTGCCTCGATCGAGGTGCAGGCGGCGCCGGCGCCGCGCGCGCTCGTGACGACGGCGAGCGGCAAGATCTTCTCGAACGGGCTCGATCTCGAGTGGATGGGCGCCAATCAGGAGGAGATCGCGGCGTTCGTGCCGCGCGTGCACGAGTTGCTCGCGCGCATGCTCGAGCTCGACGTGGCAACGGTCGCGGCGCTGCAGGGCCACACGTTCGCCGCCGGCGCGATGCTCGCGCTCGCGCACGATCGAGCGCGTGATGCGCGCCGATCGCGGCTTCTTCTGCCTGCCGGAGGTCGACATCGGGATCCCGTTCACGCACGGCATCGAACGCGCTGATCGCCGCACGGCTGAGCCCGCAGGCGGCGCGAGAACGAACTTCCCGCGCTGGGCCGCGGCGATTACCGGTTCCATCAGCGCGTCGTGCGCCGAAACCGCGCCAGCACGAATGCGGTCCTCGTACGCGAAACCGCCAGGCAGCACGAACGCGTCGAAACGTGCCAACGCTTCGGGCGCGCTCCAATGTACCAGCGCCGCGTCGACCCCGACCGCCTGAAGCGCCCGCAGCGTTTCATCCTCGCTGTTCGTCCCCGGGAAGACAAGCACTGCGACACGCACACTCATCGCGCGGCGCCGTAGAAATCACGCAGCGGTCGTTCCCACGCACCGCGAACTTGACGCATCCCGACTGCGTCCCAACCGTCGTAATACAAGAGTACCGGCTCGGCGATCGTCTTGCCGAGATTGTGCGCGTGAACGCCCATCTCTCGCGCGAGGTCGTAAAATGCCGGCTCGTCTTCGACCTCGCAGACGAAGCCGGGGAACTCTTCGAACCAGCTTGCATCGGAGAGCCATGGATCGACGGTCATGTCGAGTGAATAGAAATGCGCTCCGATCTCGCGGTCGTGGTAGTGAAGCGCGGACGCGAGCGACATCTCCGCGATCGCGGTAAGCATCCCACCGTCGCTGACGTCGTGCGCAGCAAGCACGAGATTCTGCGCATACGCCTTTCGGAGTAAGGCGCAGCATTTGGCGAAGCGGGCGTAATCGATTTCCGGAAGCTGTTCCGGCGCAAGTTCCGCGATTTCGGCGAATACGCTTCCTGCGAACAGGATCTGCGGCTGTCCGATGAGCATGATGGCTGAACCGGGGCGCTTGAATCCACTCGTCGCCGTGCGCGAGACATCCGCGATCGTCCCGATGCACGCGACGATCGGCGACGGCGCTACGTGGTTCCCGGACGACGACCGGTTGTAGAGCGAGACATTCCCGGAGACGAACGGCACTTCGAGCGCTTTGGCAGCGAATGCAAGTCCGTCGACCGCCGCGACGAAGGCGCCCATCTGCTCCGGGACGGTCGGATCGCCAAAATTCAAGCAGTCCGTGAGCCCGACCGGCGTCGCGCCGACCGCCGTCACGTTTGCGATCGCCTCGACGACCGCGAGCTCCGCCGCACGGCGCGGATCGATCTTGCCGTAGCGCGGGTTGCCGCCGATCCCGAGCGCAACGCCGAGCGGCGCGCCGGGGATCGGGACCAGCACGCCGGCGTCCGCGAACCCGGGCGGGATCGCGGTGCATCCGCGCACGACCCCGTCGTAACGCTGGTAGATCGATTCGCGCGAGCAGACGTCGCGATGCGCGAGCACGTCCAGCAAGCCTCGAACAGCCGTCGGCGCGGCGCCGGTGATCCACGGCATCCCGACGCGCGCTCGCGCGTCGTCGCGACGCGTCCGTTTCGACGCGGTATCACGTACGGGCGCGAATAGCGCACGCCGCCGGTCAGGAACGCCGAGATCGACGTCCATGACGATCTCGCCGTGATGGCGCGCGACGTAGCGCCCCGTCTCCGTCACCTTGCCGATCACCGCCGCGCACGCGCCGCGCGCGATGCGCGGCAGCGAGTACATCTCGTTGTAGATCGCGAGCAGCGTCGGGCGTGAACGACGGCGGCACGATCCAGCACAGCCGCTCCTGCGTCTCGCCGATCGCGATCACTTCGGGCGGCAGATCGCGCTGCGCCGTCGAGACGCGGTCGAGGTCGATCTCCGCGCCCATCCCGCCGGCGGCGCACAGCTCGGCGCTGCAGCCCGCGATGCCGCCGGCGCCGAGATCCTTGAAACCGGCCGTCGATCCCTTGCGCGCGCAGTTCCGCGAACACGCGCGTACGACGCGCGCATGATGACGTTTTTCAGGAACGGATCGGGCACTTGAACGGCGCCCTTGTTCTGCTCGGCGTCGTCTTCGTCGAGCGTCAGCGACGAGAACGACGCGCCGCCGAAGCCGCTGCGGTCGGTCGCTTTTCCGACGAGCACGATGTCCCAGCCCGCGCTGCCCTGCGGCGCGCGCGAGTGGATGATGTCCTTCTCCTTGACGAGCCCGAGCGCGACGACGTTGACGAGCAGTTGTCGTCGAACGACTCGTCGAAGTATACGTCGCCGCCGACGTTGGGCACGCCGATCGCGTTGCCGTACGCGGCGATGCCGTCGACGACTTGCTGCGCGACGTAGCGGCAGTGCTCGTTCTCGAGCCGGCCGAAGCGCAGCGGATCGGCGACGGCGATGACCTCGGCGCCCATGCACAGCACGTCGCGCACGATGCCGCCGATGCCGGTCGCCGCGCCTTCGAACGGCACGACTTGCGAGGGATGGTTGTGCGACTCGTGCGCGACGACGATGCCGTACGTCTCGCCGTTCCACTCGCCGAGGCGCACGATGCCGGCGTCTTCGCCGACGCCCAGCAGCACGGTCGGGCCCTTCGGTCGGCAGCTTGCGCAGATGCTCGCGCGACGACTTATAGGAGCAATGCTCGCTCCACTGCGCGTCGAACGCGAACAGCTCGGGTCGGTCGGCATGCGGCCGAGGTGCTCGGCGATGCGCCGCAGCTCGTCGTCGGAGAGCGCGACGCCGATGCGGCGGCCGCGCGCGACGCGCGTCGTCGAGCGCGATCGCCGCGCCTCAGCGCACGCGCGACGCCGGGCGGCAGCGGCGGCGGCGGCGCGTTGAGCTGCGCGTCGGCGGCGAGCACCGTCGCAGCGCGCGTTCGCCTGCAGCGAGCAGGACGCGGCCGAACACGACGGTGTCTTCGAGCGCGAACGCTTTCGCGCAGCGCAGCGCGATCTCGTCGGCGCGCGGGTACGCCGCGTCGACGAACAGCACCGGGCTGGCCGTCGCGTTGTCGAGCACGTCGGCGAGCGCGCTCGTCGTCCGCGCCGATCGCGACGACGACCATGCGCGCGAACGTCGCCTCGAGCTGCGCGACGAGCTGCAGCACGTAGCCCGGCGTGCGCGCGACCGACACGACGTGGCGCACGCGACGGCAAGCCGTACGCGCCGAGCGCGCGCGCGACGCGTCTCGATCGCCGCGCCGTGCTCCGGGCCGTCGGCGATCAGCGCCACCATCCCGGGCCGCATCTGCGGGAACGTGCCGACGATCTCGGCGACCTGCTCGTAGTTCGCGCGCACCCGGTCGAGGTCGGCCGGCGTGACCACCTCGAGGTTGCGATAGAGCTGCTTGTCGAGCATCAGCTCTTCGCGGCCTTGCGGCCACATGCGCCACGAGTCGTTGTCGATCACGTCGGCGATGACGAGCTGGCCTTGCCCTCGCCGCTGGCGATGCGGCCGAACTCGATCTTCAGGTCGACCAGCAGCGCGTCGCGCCGGCGCCACGCGTGCGCGAGAATCTCGAACGTGATGCGCGCGAGCTCCTCATCGACGCCGATCTCTTGCGGCGTCGCGATGCCCTGCGCGACGATCGCGTCGGGCTCGATCAGCGGATCGTGGTTCGCGTCGTCTTTGACGAAGAACTCGATCATGCGCGGCACGAGCAGCGCGCCGCGCTGGATGCTCGGGCTGCCGCTTCACCAGCGAGCCCGCCGCGACGCCGCGCACCACGACCTCGAGCGGGATCATCTGCGCGCGGCGCACGAGCATCTCGTTGTCGTCGTCGTCTTCGCCGCCGTTGAGATAGTGCGTCGGCAGACCGCACAGGTTCAGCAGCCGGAACACGCGCGCGGTCGTCTGCGCGGCGATGCGGCCCTTGCCTTCGATCACGTCGCGCCGCGCGCCGTCGCCGCGCGGTGATGCCGTCCTGCTGCTGCACGACGAGCACGTCGGGCTGGCCGTCGAGCTCGTAGAGAACCTTGGTCTTGCCGCGCGCGATTTCGTGTCCTTTACGCATCGTTCTTCTTCTCCACCGGATCGACGGTGTCGCGAATGCGCTGCGGCGAGCCGCGCGCGCGCGCTCGGGCGCGTCGCCGACGTGGCCGCTCGGGTCGAGCCGCTCGCGAACTTCGGCCGGATCGACCCAGCGCGCGATCCGCTCGTCGTCGGCGAGCAGCGTCGCGAGCGGGTTCGAATCGCCGCGCGCGCGAGCGCGTCGTACGCGCGCATCGCGCTCTCGCGAATCACTTCGTGCAGCTCCTGGCGGTCGCCGCCGCGCTTGGCCGCTTCCATCAGGATCGCTTCGGTGCCGGCGAACGGGCCGTACGTGCGCAGGTTCTCGACGATGCGGCGCTCGTCGACGCGCAGCCCGTCGACGATCTTGCGCGCGAGCGACGACGATCTCGTCGGTGCACAGCAGCGCTTCGGGCAGGATCGTGCGGCGGTTCGCGCTGTCGTCGAGCGTGCGCTCGAGCAGGTTCGTCGCCGCGTTCTGCCACGCGACGTCGGCGTACGCCGGGCAGCAGCCGCGCGAGCGAATCGATGCGTTCGGCCATCACGGGGTTGCGCTTGAACGGCATCGCGCTCGAGCCGACTTGCTTCGCGCCGAACGGTTCGGCGATCTCGCCGAAACCCGGGCTCGCGAGCACGCGCACGTCGAACGCGAACTTCGAAAGCGACGCGCCCAGGCCGGCGAGCGCCGACAGCAGCAGATAATCGAGCTTGCGCGGATAGGTCTGCGTCGCGACGTCGCGCGCGCTCGAGCTCGAAGCGCGCCGAGGACGTCGTCTTCTTGCTCGCTGCGGCGAGCGCGCGGTGCCGTCGAGCAGCCGCGTGTACGACGCCGACGTGCCGACCGCGCCGCGAATGCCCTTCGCGGTGAGCTGCTCGCGCGCGTTGAGCAGCATCGCGCGGTCGATGAGCAGGTCTTGCGCGTACACCGCGAGCCGGTAGCCGAGCGTCGTCGGCTCGGCGGGCTGCAGATGCGTGAAGCCCATGCAGACGAGGTCCGCGTGGCGCTCGATCCGCGCCGCGAACGCGCGCAGCAGCGTCGTCGAGCGCCGCGACGATCTGATCGAGCGCGAGCCGCATGCCGGAACGTCTCGACGTTGTCCTCGACGTCCATCGACGTCGCGCCGAGGTGCAGCTTGCCGCCGCCGACGGTCGCCTGCGACGCGAACACGCGAATCTCCGCCATGAGGTCGTGGCCGATCTCGCGCTCGATCGCCAGCGCCGCCGTCGAGATCGATGTCGCCGGCGTGCGCGCGCAAGATCGTCGACTTCGGCGCTGCGTCGACGAGGCCGGCGCGCTCCTGCGCCTCCGCGAGCGCGACCCACACCGCGCGCCACAGCTTGCGCCGCTCGCGTTCGGAGAAGAGCTCGCGCAGCGACGGGCGCGCGTAGCGCCACGAAAACGGCGAGGCGTAAGTGGTGTCGTTCACGGTCCGGCGCGTCGTTTCGCGGGGGCCGATTGCCTCGGCCTCGACGAGAAACGTCGCGAAGGGAGGAAGGACCTCCGCCGAATTCGCGCGCTGGAATCGCGCGTGGCCCGGCGTGGCACCGCCCCGTGTGAGCGACAGGAGCGCGATGCGGGAAGGCGGCTTCACCCTCGTGGAGATCGTCATCGCGGTCGCGATCGTCGCGGCGACGGTCGCGGCGGGCGTCGGGATATCGCTCGGGTCGCGCTCGCTTGCCGTGTCGACGGCCGCCGGCGAGTTCGATCAATTCCTCGACAGCGCGCGAACGATCGCGCGCGAGCCTCGACGGCGCGGTCCTCGCGTTCACGCCCGACGCGTACGGCGACGGCACCGAGGTGCGTCTGCTCGCCGGCGGCCCGAACGACGACGCCCGCGGCGACGACGCTGCCGGCACTGCACGCCCGCGCGACGATCGAAGAAGCGGAATCGCTGGGAAAGGCGCCGTTCGCGTTCATCGTGCACGCGAACGGATCGCTCAGCGGACGGCCGGGCTATCGCGTCGGCGACAGCGCGAAGAACGACGTCGGCTGCCCGCCGAGCGGCGCATTTCATTTCGTCATCAAAGCGGCGGGCGGAAGCGCGGACCGCTACGTGCCGTGCCGCATGACGCTGGCGGACACCGGCCCGGCGACGTTGACGGCATGGCCGTCGGCGACGATCGCGCCGCTCCCGACACCGTGCGGCGGAGCCGGCTGCACGGCAACGTCGCTCCCGAACGTGCCGACATCGACGGCAAGCTGCCCGCCGACGTTCACGCCGATCGCCGGGCGGCTGCGCGCCCGGCTCGCCGCCGAGGTGCGGGCGCACGCTATCACGTGACGATCACCGGAGCGCCCGCGACGATCAACGTCGGTGCGAACAGGCTCGTTCACGGCACAAGCAACGCTGACGAACGCAAACGCAGTCCCGGCGGGAACACCGGCATCGATCCCGGTGGAAATTCAAACCGCGGACGCGACGTGCACCGCGACGCCGAGCGGGATGGCAACCGTCAGGCTCGGCGTTCACGATCACCGGCACTGCCGCGGGCACATGCACGCGTCACGGCCCAAGCTGACGCGACGGCTGTCCCGGGCGCAACGGCCGACACGGCAACGGTGACGGTAGCAGTAACCGCCGTCCCGGGCGCAACGCCGACACCGACGCCTCCAAAATGCGATCTAGTCGCAAACGGAAAATGCTATCGCCGCATCGTGGATCAAACGACGCAGACATTCTACAAAGACGTGTTCCGCTGACTACGACGTGCGATGGCACACAGCCGACTGCGTCATGCACTTATCTCGATTCAATACGATCAGATATCGCTTGACCGACATTTGCGTTGTCAGCCGCCAGTAGCCGCCGATCGATCGACAGCTCATGAGCTGCTGTTTAGAATCTGAACGATATCGACGGCTTGACGATATGCGTGCATGCCATATTCGATCTTGTCGACGATCTGCCCACCGGTACGCTCACGTTAATGGGACGCGACCCGTCGGCGGCCCGGTTAATCCGCCAATTGGTTTTGGCGAAGCCGTCCGTATTACGCGACGGTCAATCACGTCTTTGTTGGACGCCGTACCGGAGGCATTCGATCGAGACGACCTCGATCATCGGCAGTCAATGCACAACCTTGTTCGACATGATCGACGCGCTGTGCAACGGCAGAATCTGGCTCGCCATATTCAGTTCACTTTCTCATCCGCCGATGCTCGCCGGAACTCGAAGATCACGTGGTACCAGACTTTCCCGGCTTGCGATAATGCCGGCGATCCAGCAATCCGCGGACTGAATACGGCATGTCGCTGCAACGCTTTCGTTTGAAGTCTTTCAGGCAATGCCATAAGCGCTATCTCGCGTCAACAGAAAAAACGGGGCCGCCAATCGGCAGCCCCGTTTGTCATGACTCGAATCGTCGAGCTAGAAGCCGAAGCCCAATGTTTGCTCTTGGCACAGCGACCAGATTCAGTCCACCGGCGGGCGCATCGATCGCGTAGAGCTCGATGACGTACGGCTGTCCGGCAACTGCGTTCGGTGCCGCAACCGACGTGATCGGTACCACCGTGCCTGCTGGGACGCCGGTTCCGTCGTAGAAGCCTGCCGGGACGGCGTTGATGCCGGACTGGACGGTGCCGTTGTTCACCGTTGCGGTCGGCGAGGATTTCGTCGGCTTTGCAAGGTTTTGCGCGCCGGTCAAGTTCGTCGGGACCGTACACGGCGTGACGGTCGTCGTGCAATAGCCGAAGCCGACGCCGGTGGCTTTCCGGTGCTGAACGCGGGCGCGGCGTTGTGCGAGATCACTTCGTTACCGGCCGGCGCGATCGCGAAGCTCGGCTCGGTGTACACGTACAGGCCGAGCGTGTTCGGCCCGCCGGCGGATTCGTACCGCCGAGCACGATCGTCTGACGCGTAGCCGACTGCGGGAGTAATCGTCGTGACCAGGATCGCCGACGTCCCGAGATACGGTCCCGGCGCAGTCGGGCACTCGAGCCCCTGCTGGCCGGACGCCGAGGAACGGATACACCGCAACCGTGTGCGAGATGCCGCCGGCGATCGCATAGAGCCCCGATGCCGTGGCCGTACGAGACCGTCGGGTTGAGCACGCCGAACGGAAGGTTGTCGACGCAGACGTCGACCGTGCCCGACGCCGGCGGGCCGCCGAAGGTGCTGAACGTGTCGGGCGATCCCTGGATGAAGCGCAGCAGCGCCGAGCCGTTGGAGCCGCGACTGGAACTGGCCCTGGGAACCGCCGGCGTTGTTCGGCGGGCCCGCGAACGGCAGCGACGCCGCCGCTCCCGTTCGAGCAGGCGGCCATGCCGACGGCGAACGCGCCGAGGACGGCCAGGCGGGCGAGGAGACTACGCATGCGTGGAGTGACCTCTCAGGGAGCCGAAAGCGAGCGGCGACGCGTGGCCCAAAAGCGGCCCGCGTTCGTGCGCGACGTTGGATTCAACGGAAACCGAATCCTCCGATTGGTCACCGCCGCGAGGCGAGCCGCCCCGCCAAGTCGGCGGTCAAGAGTTCGATAAGCGCCCGCGGATCGTCGATCTGCCCCGTGACGACCCGTTCGAAGCCGCGCACGGCCGCCTCGTAGCCGACGCGCGCCCGCCGCTCGCCCGACGCGCCTGGCGATCGGGCGCAGCACCCGCTCGCGCCAGCGGTGGCGCGGCGGCAGCGCGCCGCCGCCCGGCCGCGCGAGCTCCCACAGCAGCGCGAACTCCTCGGCGAGCATCTTCGTGAGCGGCACGGCCGCGCCGCGCGGGTCGTTCGCGAACAGCTCGAACGCGATCGCCAGCGCGTCGGCGCTGCGGCCCTCGACGACCGCCGCCGCGTACTGCCACGCCTTCGGGTCCTCGATGCTCAGGCTCTCGCGCTCCAAGTCGGCCATCGTGATCGTCCCGCCGCCGAGCGCGAGCTTCTCGAGATCGTTCTGCATGCGCGCCGAGGTCGGCGTCGCCGTCCGCCATCACCGCGACGACGCGCGGCTGCGCCTTCGCGCCCAGCCGCTGCAGCGTCTCGCGGACGAAGCGCTCGCGCACGTCGGCGTTGGGCGTGGTGTCGATGCGCAGCGCCTTGCGTCCCGCGAGCTGGCCGAACGGTTCGGGCTTCGTCTTTTTCGCCGGCGGAAACAGATCTTCGAGCACGAGCGTGTTGCCCGCCGGGCACGTTCTCCGCCACCGCCCACAGATCGCGGCGCGGCTGCGCGCGCAGCCGATGGCAGTTGCGCACGACGACGACGCGCCGGTCGGCGAGAAACGGCATCGCGTTGACGGCGTCGCCCGCGGCGCGCCCGATCGAATCGGACTCCGGGCCGTCGAGCACGTCGCAGTTCAGCGCGCGCATGTCCTCGGGCAGCAGCCGGTCGAGCACCGCATCGAGCGCGCGCTGCGCGAGGATCGCGTCGTCGCCTTCGATGATCGACGAGCCCGTCGATCTTCGGGCTCTTGTCGAGAAAGTCGTAGAACTTCACGCGACGGGCAGCGGCAGGCGCGGGCGGTGCTCGAGGTCGGCGACGCTGTCGGCATACGGCGGCGACAGCACGCCGTATTCGGTGATGAAGCCCGTGATGAGGCGGCCCGGCGTGACGTCGAACGCGGGGTTGTACACCGCGTCGTCCGCGGCGATGCGCACTTCGTCGGGCGCGCGCTCTTCGATCGGGATCTGCTCGCCGGAATCGATCGAGAAATCGAACGTCGAGCGCGGCGCCGCGACGTAGAACGGGATGCCGTGATGCGCGGCCGCGATCGCGACGCCGTACGTGCCGATCTTGTTCGCCGTGTCGCCGTTGCGCGCGATGCGGTCGGCGCCCGACGACGACGGCGCGCACCGCTTTGCGCTGCATCGTGATCGCGGCGGCGCTGTCGACGATCAGCGTGCACGGCACGCCCGCTTCGCGCAGCTCGAACATCGTGAGGCGCGCGCCTTGCAGCAGCGGGCGCGTCTCGTCGACGAACACGTGCAGCGCCTTGCCGGCGCGGTGCGCGGCGACGAAGCAGCCCAGCGCCGTGCCGTCGCCGCCGGTCGCGATCGGGCCGGTGTTGCAGTGCGTCAGCACGTTGCCGTCCGCCGGGAACAGCGCCACCGACGCCTCGGCGATGCGCCGGTCGACGTCGCGCTGCTCGTCGTGGATGCGGCGCGCTTCGCCGAGCTCGTCGCCGCGCGCGGCGAGCACGCGGTCGACCGCCCACGCCAAGTTCACCGCCGTCGGCCGCGCGGCGCGAATCTGCGCCGCGGCGCGTTCGTACTCCGCGCGGTCGCCGGCGTGCAAGCGCGCGGCGAGCGCGACGCCGTACGCGCCGAAGATGCCGATCGCCGGCGCGCCGCGCACCGCGAGCGTGCGAATCGCGTCGACGACCGCATCGACCGTCGTGGCGCGCTCGCGCACGACGGCGCGCGGCAGCGCCCGCTGATCGAGAAAGCCAACGGCGTCGTCGTCGTACCAGACCGAATCCACACCCGGCGGGTTCGGCAGGGGTCAGTGAACTACTGTCGCCCCCACGGAGGCGTAGCAGCTGCGGCAGTAGACCGGGCCGGTCACCGCGCGGCTTGAACGGCAGCGTCGTCGCGATGCCGCACTGCGCGCACACCGCGTCGAACAGCTCGCGCAGCCCGGCGGTGGAAAGCGGTCCGGCGCCGAGGCCGTTCGCGCGCTGGGCCTTGCGCGCGGTGCGGCAGTCACGGCAGCGTTGCGGTTCGTTCTCGAACCCCTTCTCCGCGTAGAACATCTGGTCGCGGACGGTGAAGTCGAACGCGTTTCCGCAGTCTTTGCAAATCAGGCTTTTGTTTTCGTACACCGACTTCGCACGGGCGGCGAGCCGCCCGACCCCTGTGGTAACGGGATGGAAAACCCGGCGTGGGCCGATGGCGCCACGTCGGTACGGGGAGTATACGGTAGGCGGGGTCTCTTGGCAAGCCGAACCGTACGATCGCGATGCACCGGGTCGCAATCGCCTTGATCCTCGGTCTGGCCGCCGCATGGTGGCCGCCGCCGGCGGCCGCGCAGCTCGCGCCGCCCGACCCGTGCGCGACCACGGAGATCGAAGGGCTCTTCCGGTTGCCGGACGATCCGAAAGGCCGGCGCTATCTCGTTCGCTTTCGCGACCTCGCGCGCCCGATCGCCGGGCAGCGGAACGTTCCGGCTCGACACGATGAACGCGCACGTCGTCGCGCCGTTCGACGGCATGATGACGATCGTGCGCGCGCCGCTGGATCAAGAAGTCGTCGCCGCCGCGATCGTGAGCGTGCAGCAGTACGGCCGCAGCCGTGACGTGCCCGCTGCACGCGACGACCGTGCAGGCGATCGAAGCGGCGAGCGACGCGCGCGGTCGTGCCGCACACGCGCACGTTCGACGCCGTGCCGGTCCCGGATGCGCCGATGAGCTGCGAGCGCCCGTTCGTGGAAGGCAGCGCGGATCACAGCGTCGCCGTCGAGGCGCCGATCATGGCGCGCCAGCAAGGCATCAGCGGCGTCGTCACGGTGAGCGTGATGGTGGACGAGCACGGCAAGCCGTCGGACGCGCGCATCGTGTCGAGCCCGTCGTCGATCTTGAATTCGGCGGCGCTCGCGGCGGCGAGGTCGATGACGTACACGCCCGCGATCTACCGCTGCGCGCCAAGCCCGCAAGGCCGAGCGCTGTTTCACGCGGATTTCTACGCGCCGCGGAGGTTCTGACGTCGTGCGCTTCTTTCGCAGCTTCGCCGTCGCGCTGACGTGCGCTGTCGCGATCGCGCCGATCGGCGCGGCGCGCGCTGCCGATCGCGCCCGCGGCACTTCTCACCGCGGCGTGCGTGACGCCGTTCTACGCGACCACGGTGGACGGCGATCCGAATGCCGTCGTGGTGCGCGCCATCGACCTCCGCGGGCCGTTCACCGGAACGATCGCGGCGTATAGCGCCGACACCATGTCGACCGCGAAAATCGGCCGCGCCGCCGTGATCGACTTGCCGTACGGCGGACAAGAAGCCTCGCTCGTCGTGCGCGCGGATCGTCCGATCGACGGGGATCGCATACACGCCGTCCGTGGGCGCACCTGTGCCTTCCGTGCCGGGACGCTGCCGAGCCGCAACTACGAAGCGCGCGAGGTCCAGCGTCCGACACTCGCCGTCGGCGATTCACAGCCGGTCGAGGCGCGCAAGCTGCAGGCAACCGTACGTGCCGGCGTCCGTGAAGCAGGCGGTGGAACCGCAGCAGCCGGCCACCAGAGAAGTCGGGCCTCGTGCGCGTCGCGGTCGCGGCTGGACGACCACGGCAACGTCCGCTACGCGCGCGTCGTCGACTCGCCTTCGATAAACTTGAATCCCTCGGCGATCTACGCCGCAAGCAAAAGCGAATACAGCCGCAGCCGTGTTCCGCTGCAAGCCCGTTTCCAGCGGCTATCAGTTCGTCGTGGCATTACGAGGCGGTAACCTCCGACGAGTTCCGACTGATCGCGCGCTAGCGAAATCCAATCCGCGCGCTCTCGCGCTTGGGTTCGATGACGCGCGACCGTCGCCGCGGCGACGGCGGCTTCGTAGCCTTTGTCGCCGCGCGCCGGATCGGCGCGTTCTTCGGCTTGCGCGCGGTTCTCCGTGGTCAGCACGCCGAAGCCGATCGGCACGCCGCTGCCGAGCTGCACGTCCATGATGCCGCGCGCGCACTCGCCCGCGACGTAGTCGAAGTGCGGCGTGTCGCCGCGGATCACGACGCCCAGCGCGACGACGCCGTCGAGCTTGTTGCCGGAGATCAAGCGGCGCGCCGCGATCGGCAGCTCGAAGCAGCCGGGGACGCGCACGATCTGGACGTCGTCGTCGGCGACGCCGCAGTCGCGCAGACCGCGGCGCGCGCCGTCCTCGAGCTGCGCGGCGAGATCGGCGTAGAAGTCGGCGACGACGATCGCGAACGACTTCCCGCTCGCGTCCGGCAGCGCGTGGTTCTTCTCGGCCTTCTTCTCCGTCTTCACTCGGCACCGACCGGGTTGGGCGCGCCGAACATGTGGCCCATCTTGTCGCGCTTGGTGTCCATGTAGTGCGCGTTGTGCTGCGTCGGCGTGATCTGGATCGGCACGCGCTCCTTGATCGTGAGGCCGAAGCCTTCGAGCCCGGCGATCTTCTTCGGGTTGTTGGTCAGCAGCCGCATCTCGCGCACGCCCAGGTCGGCGAGGATCTGCGAGCCGATGCCGTAGTCGCGCTTGTCGGCGGGAAGTCCGAGCAGCGTGTTCGCCTCGACGGTGTCGGCGCCGGCGTCTTGCAGCGCGTAGGCGCGCAGCTTGTTGGCGAGGCCGATCCCGCGGCCTTCTTGATGCAGGTACAGGAAGACGCCGCGGCCTTCGCGCGCGATCGCGGCGAGCGCCGCGTCGCGCTGCGGGCCGCAGTCGCAGCGCAGCGAGTGCAGCGCGTCGCCGGTGAGGCACTCGCTGTGGACGCGCACGAGCACGTTCTTGCCGTCGCCGATCTCGCCCATGACGAGCGCGACGTGCGCGATCTTGTCGAGGCGCGACTCGTACGCGATCCCGCGGAACGCGCCGTTGGTGGTGGGCAGCGAGAACTCCGCGATGCGCTCGACGAGCTTCTCGTGCTGCATGCGGTACGCGATGAGGTCTTTGACGGTGATGATGCGCAGGCCGTGCTTCTCGGAGAACGCCTTGAGGTTGTCGCGGCGCATCATCGAGCCGTCGTCGTCCATGATCTCGCAGATCACGCCGGCCGGATAGAGCCCGGCGAGCTTCGCGAGATCGACGGACGCTTCGGTTTGTCCGGCGCGCACGAGCACGCCGCCGTCGCGCGCGCGCAGCGGAAACGTGTGTCCGGGCCGCAAGAAATCGGACGGGCCGCACTTCGGATCGATCAGCGCGCGGATCGTGTTCGAGCGGTCTTGCGCGGAGATGCCGGTGGTGACGCGGCCGCGCGCTTCGACCGACACGGAGAACGCGGTGCCGAGCGGCGCGGTGTTGTCGTTGACCATGTTCGGGATCTGCAGCGCGTCGAGCCGCTCGGACGTCATCGGCACGCAGATCAGGCCGCCGCCTTCCTTGCGCATGAAGTTGATCGCCTCGGGCGTGACCTTCTCGGCGGCCATGACGAGGTCGCCCTCGTTCTCGCGGTCCTCGTCGTCCATGACGACGACCATCTTGCCGTCGCGAATCTCGGCGATCGCGGACTCGATGGAGTCCATGGTGCTCCGCTCGGTCGCCAGCCGCGGCCCGAGCGCCGGCAGCACGGCCGCGAGCGTCCGGACCGTCCGGTAGGTCGGCTGCCGGCGCCCGCTCCGAAGGAGCGAGATCGCGGCTTCGGTGAGGCCCGACCGCTGGGCGACCTGAGCGGCTGTTAACCCGGCCCCGGTCATGGCGGCCGTGAGCTCGTCAGAAAATCTCTCCACGCCCCTTAGACTCGCTCAGGGGTTAGCAGGTGTCAAGATGATATACTTGGCGCACCAAAACGCCACGAATGGCACAGGGCAAGTATACGATTGGAGCTATGAAAAACCGGCCCTGACCCTGCCTAAGCCGTGACCTACTTCTCCGACCCGGATGGGGCGCACGAGCATGCGGTTCCGTGGCGCTGGCCGAACGGCGTGGCTCTCCACCGGGCACGGGGCGGCTTGGCCTCGGTCCAGGCGACGAAGTCACTCACGTAAATCGCATGCGGATGAAACCGAGGGCATCAACCTGCACACGCAGCGCGTGATTCAAACGACGTGGGCATGCGATCAGTCGTTGCCATGCTGTGCACCATTCTTTGGGTGCAGGTTCCTACAATCGCGGGCACACCGCCGCCCATAATCGCGCAAGGCGATCGCGGCCCTGCGCGCGATAAAGCGGCGATCCGCCTCCTCGGGCGGTGAGGGGTCGAA
This sequence comes from Vulcanimicrobiota bacterium, assembly GCA_963723635.1. Lineage (GTDB taxonomy): Bacteria > Vulcanimicrobiota > Vulcanimicrobiia > Vulcanimicrobiales > Vulcanimicrobiaceae > Vulcanimicrobium. Next base: position 29,629 of record CAVRRP010000025.1, read on the forward strand.
GTGAGCGCTTTTCGCGAAGAAGGCGGTATGAGTCAACCACTCGCCCCGCTCGATCCCTGGAGCGAAGAGCCTGTCGGTGCACCGTCCTTGGATGAGGCGCGTGCCGAACTCGCGGCGATCCGTCGAGAGCTCATGGCGCGTTTAGTTACCGTGCTATCACGCAAGAGCTATTTTGCGATGACCGCCACTCGCCATGCCGCCACGTCATACCAACCGAATCGCCGACCGGGCGGGGTCAGCACAATGCGCGACGCAAACACTCGCAGCGCTGATGTCCGATTCGACATTGCAACGTCCGGTCCGACGTTCGCGAAATGGCATGAGGCGATACTCGCATTGGGCCTGATCGTATCCGGGTCGATCCTGTCTTACCCGGCCGTGAAACTCACGCTTTGGGCTGCCGCCGGCGTCGCCATCGCTCATCTGATGACACGAGTGATGCGCGGTAAGTAGCCTCCGGGCGTCGCGCAGCTCATCGCGCTCGAGGAAGTCTACGCTTCTGGCGCACGAAGGACTTCACTCTGGTGGAATCGACGTTGACGATCTCTTCGACTTCGGTGTGCCACGATGTGCCCCTCGCCGTTGACGTAACTCCCGAACGTTAGATAGCGCGCATCCGGTTGTTCTTGGGGTTGTGCTCGACTTCGGCACGGTGCAGCGCTTCCAGCACCGGCGGCACGTACATCGCGAAGCGGCCGCGTAGGCCCTTCTTCAAACCGTACCAGCCGCCGACAGGATTACTTGCGGAACGCGCCCACGCTTCGACGGTGCCTTCCGCCGCGGGCTTCTGCTCGTCGGCGATGCCGAGGGGCATCCAATCGCCGTGCGCGACCAGCATCGCGTGCAAGTCGTCGAGGCAGCGCGCGTGATAGCGTACTTGCGTCGATCCGACCTGCGCTACGAGCGCCGGCGGGTCGAGTGACACATCCAGATACGCGTCGTACTGCGAACCGCCCGTCGGCGTCTTGAGGTGCCAGGGGTCCTCGCGCGTGCCCGTTCCCGCCACGTCGTTGCTCTTCGCGTCTGCCATCCGTTCATCGTACCATAGGTACCGGTCGTGCGTTTGCGGCCTCGGCTTGGGGCACGAAAACTGCGTGCCGCGTTGCCGCACCAGCGTTGCCGCACCAGCGAGCGGGTACGTACGACGAGAATGACCGGTCCGCTCTTGATCACGACGGTCGCCGCCGTCGGTGTCCTCCACACGCTCGTGCCCGACCACTGGGCGCCGATCGTCGTGCTCGGGCGTCAGCAGGGTTGGTCGGTCTCGCGAACGGCGCGCGCTGCCGCGATCGCCGGATTCGGTCACGTCACGACGACGCTGCTGCTTGGGATCGTGTTATGGGCCGTCGGGGCGTCGCTCGCGGTGCGGTACGCGCACCTCGTCAGCGTTGCGGCCGCGCTCGCGCTGCTGGGGTTCGGCGTGTGGATCGCCTACGCGGGCTGGCGCGAGCTGCACGAGCACGCCGGACACGAACACGCGCCCGGTCTCGCGCACGCGCACGACCACCGTCACGACGACGGTGTCCGGCACGTGCACTGGCACGAACACGCAGCCGGCGACTGGCACGCTGCCCAAGACGGCGCCGCGGCGCTGCATGTGCACGAGCACGCCGTGGCAGGGCGAACGGCGCTGCTCTTGATTCTCGGCTCGTCACCGATGGTCGAGGGCATTCCAGCGTTCTTCGCGGCGTCGACGTACGGTCTTCCGCTGCTCGCGACGATGGCCGCGGTCTTCGCGGCGGCGACGATTCTGACGTATGTATCGGTTTCCGTCGCCGGCATCGCGGGATTACAGCGTATCTCGCTGGGTCCGCTCGAGCGCTACGGCGAGGTCGCGAGCGGTGTTTTCGTGGCCCTCGTGGGCATCTACGCGCTCGTCACAGCGTAGAGACACCAGCCGCTGATCCGTGAAAGGATATCCCCGAGGTGCGTAGCTCACGCGACGCGACGCTTACCATGCGCGGCTGATGTCTTTTTTCCGCGCGCCTTCTTCGCCGAAACGACATCTCGTCTCGACGCCGGTGCGGGCACAAACGTGGGAATCGAGCTCGCGATACATCTCGATGAAGCGTTTGCGTTTGGCGCTGTCTGCCCGCGGCACGAACGCCGGGATAAAATCGTAGCAAAGGGCGTCTGCAATCGTCGATAAGCGGCTCAGAGTCGAGCGGCTCAGCCCTCCGTGCAGGTCACGGGATACCTGAGGCGCCTTCGCATTGATTCGGCGCGCTAGTTCCGCAGCATCGATGCTCTCGTTGTCCATGATCGCTTGAACGATCTGCTGAACGGAGGCTGCCGCGACGAGTTTGCCAATGCGAGCAGAACGTACAGGGGTCGCCGGCTTTCACGCGCTCTACTAGCGTGGAGCCACCACGTCGTTTCCGCGCCTCAGCGGCGTTCATAATATGTCCCATCTTCAACTCGCTCAAAGTATCGATCCCGCGCTTTCGTCGTATTTTCAACGACGCGGTCGCCCGCCTTGTCGATAAGGCAATGCTGTGACATCCGGGTGGCACTAAGGGCTACCGCAAGGTTCAGAGCTTGGCATCGTGGGAGCGCGGGTCCCCGCCGTGCCGGTCGTGATCGCCGCGTTGCTCACGTTCAGCGCCTTCAGCACCTTCAGCGAAGACGCGGGACAACGCGGCACGGGCTGCCAATCCAGTTGCCCATGTTTCGCCGACTCTTGCGCGCGGGCGCTGCCGCGGTCGCGTTCGCAGTTGCGCTCACCCTCGTGCCGCTGTCGGCCGTTGCCGCTCCGTCCGTCATCCTCGCAACGACGACGAGTACCCAGGATACCGGCCTGCTCGACGTGCTCGTCCCTGCGTTCGAGAAGTCGTCCGGCTACTCGGTCAAGACGATCGCGGTGGGAACCGGTGCGGCACTTGCGATGGGTGAACGCGGCGATGCCGACGTGCTGCTCGTTCACGCGCCCTCCGCTGAAGAGGCCTACATGGCGAAGGGACGTGGGCTCTCGCGCGCGATCGTCATGCACAACGCGTTCATCGTCGTCGGGCCCGCGAGCGATCCTGCGCACGTGAAGGGCGTAGCGACCGCGCAGGCGGCGTTCGGGGCGATCGCCGCGGCGCACGCGGTCTTCGTCTCGCGCGGTGACGACTCGGGTACGAACATCAAAGAACTCGCCCTTTGGAAGGCCGCCGCGCATCACTCCTGAAGGCGCGTGGTACGTCAAGACGGGCAGCGGCATGGCCGACACGCTGCACATCGCCTCGCAGAAGGCGGCGTACACGCTGACGGACGACGGAACGTTTCTTTCGCAGCGCGCGACGCTCGGGCTATCGCCGCTCCTCGAGGACGCGAAGGATCTGCGCAACGTCTACCACGTGATCGTCGTGAAGCCGATCGACGGACGCGTTTCGAACGAGCCGGGTGCGACGGCGTTCGCACGATTCGTGACGTCGGCGGAGGGCCAGCACATCATCGCGACGTACGGGCGCGAGCGTTTCGGGCGGCCGCTGTTCACGCCGGACGCCGGCAAAGGCCCCTAGTGGCGCAGATCGCGGCGCTATCGATCGCAGTTTCCGCGTTTGCAACATTGGTCGCGGCGCTCGTTGCCGTCCCCGGCGCGCTGTGGATCGTGTACGGCCGTTCTCCGCTGCGCGGCGGACTGCTCGCGCTCTTCACGGTCGGTCTCGGCCTTCCGCCCGTCGCTGTCGGCCTCGCGGTCGCGTTTGCGTTCTGGCGAAGCGGACCGTTCGGATGGGTGGACCTGCTCTACACGCCGTACGCGATGGCGCTCGCGCAAATCGTCATCGTCGTGCCGCTCGTCGGCACGTTTGCCGTCGTCGCGCTTCGCGGCAACGACGCGACGCTCGCGATGCAACTCGCGGGACTCGGCCTCGCGCGCGTCGCCGGTTCGGCCTGCTCGCGCGCGAGGTCGCGCCGGGTCTCGCAGCAGCGACGCTCGCCGGGTTCGGTCGCGCGATCGCGGAGGTCGGCGCGGCGCAAATGACGGGCGGCAACATTCAAGGCCAAACGCGCGTGCTCACGACAGCGACGATGCTCGCCGTCGGCAAAGGCGAGTTCGACCAGGCCTTTTCGTACGTCGCGGTGCTCCTTGGCATCGTTGCGCTCGCAACGGGGGTTGCGCTCACGCTCCAGCGCCGATGGACGTAACCGCACGCGGCCTCATCGCGCATCGAGGCCGATTCACGCTCAACGTCGCCGAGTTCCGCGCGAGCGCGACCGGCACCGCCGTGCTGGGGCCGAACGGCGCGGGGAAGACCACGTTGCTGCTGGCACTGCACGGGCTCATCGAAGCCGCCGGCGAGATCGAAAGGCCGCCTGCGATGCGCCGCGGTCTTCGCGCGGCCCGCCGTCCTTCGCGGCACGACGCTTTGGAACGCAGCAGTCGCAATCCCACGCGAGCTCGACGTGAGCTCGGTGGAGCGCGAGCGGCGCGCCGGGCAGCGCTCGCGGGCGTAGGGCTCGCGGACATGGCCGAGGCGGATGCGCGCACGTTGTCGACCGGACAGCGCCAGCGCCTCGCACTCGCCCGCGCGCTCGCCCTCGAGCCGCAAGGTCTGTTCTTGGACGAACCGTTTGCGAACGTCGATGCGGACACGCGCCCGATGCTTCGGTCGCTCGTCGCCGGCTATGCTCGGCGCACGGGCTGCGCGATCGTCATCGCGACCACGTCGTTCGCCGACGCCGCGGCACTTTGCAGCGAAGCGATCGTACTCCGCAACGGTGAGGTCAGCGTTGCGGGACCGATCGCGGAGCTGCGAATCGGCGCCGACACGTACGTCGCGGCGCTGCTGGAGGACGCGACAATCCGTCTGTAGCCACCGAGGCGGCGGCGGCGACTCGCCGACCACGAAGACGAGGCAGGACCGGGTACACGAGGCCGGTGTCGTCACTCGCCCTGCTTTACGCGGTCATCGATCCCATCGCCGGCTCCACCGCGGTTCGCACCGGCGGCATCGCGCTTGCGGTCGGCCTCGACGTGCTGGCGCTCTCGACGGGCATCGGTGTTCTCGGTATTCCCTGGAATTTGCGTTGGCGCGTCGGGTGCCTCGTTCGCCGGCGCGGAGATCGCGATGCAGATCGCCGGCGCCGCTGTCGGCGCGGGCGCCGGACACATCGCGGGCGAGATCGCCGCGTACGCCGGCTTCGCGATTCTCGCCGTCATCGGCGTGTGGATTTTCGCGTCGACGTGTCAGCCGCTGCCCGGAACCTGCGTCTTGAACGCGACCATCAATCCCCCGGCCCGCTTCGGTGCGATCAAGGGTCAGATCCGTTTCGAGCGCAGCCCCGCGCGTATGGCGGTCACGGGCACGCTCCAACCCGGAGCCTTCGCACCGAGCTCGTATTTCGTGATCCTCGTCGACACCCCGGCGGGGGCGCTGGGAGTTCCGATCGGGTACGCAGCGCGCGGCGTGATGAACGCGCAAACCAAGACCGTGACGTTCGAGACCATCCCCGGCGACGGGCTTTCTCGCAAACGCCGAACGCGATGCCGGTCGATCCGAATTTCGCGCAAACGTTCGGAGGCGGGTGGTCGTTCATCTCCGATCCCACGCCGCCGTCCGCCGACGTGGTCGCGTTGTTCGCGGCCGTGCAGTCCGGATCGTCGGTGCGGATCGGCACGCTCGGCGTGCCCGGACAAATCTGCCCGTGTCCGGCGCCCGGCCCGGTCATCCCCGCGATCAGCCAGTACGACATACCGCCCAGCCAGCTGCGGTAATCAGCCGAAGCGGCCCGTGATGTAGTCCTCGGTGCGCTTTTCTTTCGGGTGCGTGAAGATCTGATTCGTCGGTCCCACTTCCACGATCTCGCCGATGTGGAAGAACGCCGTGAAGTCCGAGATGCGCGCGGCCTGCTGCATCGAGTGGGTCACGATCACCACCGTGAACTGCTCGGTGAGCTGGCCGATCAGATCCTCGATCTTCGACGTCGCGATCGGGTCGAGCGCCGACGCCGGCTCGTCCATCAGGATCACTTCGGGGTTCAGCGCGACCGCGCGCGCGATGCACAGGCGCTGCTGCTGGCCGCCCGACAGATCCAGCGCGGAGCGGTTGAGGCGGTCCTTCACCTCGTCCCAGAGCGCGGCTTGGCGCAGCGCGCGTTCGGCGATCTCGTCGAGCACGCGCTTGTCGCGCTCGCCGTGGATGCGCGGGCCGTACACCGCGTTCTCGTAGATCGTCTTGGGGAACGGGTTCGCGCGCTGGAACACCATGCCGATGCGGTGGCGGATCACCACCGGGTCGGCGTCGGGGCCGTAGATGTCCTCGCCGTCGAGCAGGATCGAGCCCTCCACGCGCGCGCCCGGCGTGAGGTCGTGCATGCGGTTGAGCGCGCGCAGGAACGTCGTCTTGCCGCAGCCCGACGGGCCGATCAGCGCGGTCACGTGCTGGCCGCGCATCGTCAGCGACGCGTGCTTGATCGCCTGGAACGAGCCGTAGAACACGTTCACGTCGTCCGCGACGAGCTTGTTCTCGATCGTGTCGAGCGGCAGCTCCGCGGTCACGGGCGGTGATTTGATCACGAGGCTCTCCCGGTGAAGCGTTTGGTGAGCGCGCGTCCGGCGACGCGCGCGGCGACGTTGAAGATCAGGACCATGATCAGCAGCACGAGCGCCGAGCCGTTGCCGATGCGGTCGACGTCGGCCACGGTGGACTCGGAGTGCGTGTACCACAGGTGCACGGCGAGCGTCTCGGCCGTGTGGAACGGGTTGAGGTCGTACGGCGAGTTCACGGTCACGCTCAAGCCCGCGGTGAAGATCAGCGCGGCGGTCTCGCCGTAGATGCGGCCCGCGATGAGCACCACGCCCGTGGTGAGCCGGCCGATCGCGCTCGGCAGCACCACGCGCGTGATCGTCTGCCACTTCGTGCCGCCCAGCGCCATCGACGCCTCGCGCAGCGTGTCGGGCACGCTCGAGAGCGCTTCTTGCGTCACGCGCAGCAGCGCCGGCATGTTCAGCAGCGTCAGCGTGAGCGCGCCGCCCAGCGCGGTGTAGCGCCAGTGGAACGTGTAGACGAACACGAGCAGCCCGAACAGCCCCATCACGATCGACGGCACCGTCGCGAGCGACTCCGCGCTGAACTGCACGATCTCGCGGAACTTGCCGCGCCGCGCGTACTCTTGCAGGTACACGCCGGCGCTGATCGCGATCGGGATCGTGAAGATCAGCGTGAGCACCAAGATGTAGAACGAGTTGTAGATCTCCGGCCCCACGCCGCCGCCCGCTTCGCGCTCCTTCGGCATGCCGAAGATGAACGACGGCGTGAGCGCGCTCCAGCCGAGATAGATCATGTAGCCGACGAAGGCCGCCAGCAGCACGATGATGCTGGTGGCCATCACCCACAGCACGCCGGTCGCGACCGCGTCGACGATCTTGCGCGCGCGCACGTTCGCCGTCGCGGCGACGCTGCGCGCGGACGGCGCGGTCGTCAGCGCCACGTCAGGTTCGCCTGCGCAGCGCCAAGCGCACGAGCACGATCAGCACCATCGCCATCAGCAGCAACAGCAGCGCCATCGAGAACAGCGAGTGCTCCAGCAGCGAGCCTTGCGCGGCGCCCGGCATGTCGGTGACGATCTCCGTGGTCAGCGTCGACGTCGGCGAGAACAGGCTCGAGCGGAATCTGCGTGGCGTTGCCGATCACCATCTGGATCGCGAGCGTCTCGCCGATCGCGCGCGCGATGCCCGAGGATCAGCGCGACCGCGATCCCGCTCGACGCGCTGGGCAGCAGCACGCGCGTGATCGTCTGCCAGCGCGTCGCGCCGAGCGCGAGCGAACCTTCCTTGAGCGCGGCCGGCAGCGAGCGAAACGCGTCCTCGCTCAGCGTGATGACGGTGGGCAGGATCATGATCGACAGCACGATGCCCGCCGCCGCGAGGCCGAAGCCCGCCGGCGAGCTGGTGTGCGTGCGGATCAGCGGCACGAGCAGCGTGAGCCCGAGCCAGCCGTACACCACCGACGGGATGCCGACCATCAGCTCGATCGCGGGCTTGAGCAGCGACGTCATGCGGTGCGGCGCGATCTCCGCGAGAAAGATCCCGACCGCCACGCCGAACGGCCCGCCGACCGCGATCGCGAACAGCGTCACCGCGAGCGAGCCGAGCACGAACACCGCCGAGCCCGGCTGACCGGTGTCCACGCCGAACGCCGGCGAGAACAAGAACGTCGCGAGGCTGACGTGGTCGGCGAAGAACGTCTTCGTCCCCTCGAAGCCGAGGTACAGCAGCAGCGCCGCCATCGCGACGATGACGAAACCCGCCGCGACGCGCAGGCCGAACAGCGCGAGCCGCTCGACGCGGCGCGAGCGGCGGGCTTGCAGCGCGATCACGACGCCGGCTCAGCGATCCGTTTCGGTGACCTTCATCGCGGAGATCGCGATGAATTTGTTCTGCTGCACGCGGTCCGGCGCCGCTCTTGACGAAGTCGATGAAGCCCGCGACGTCGCCCTTCGGCTCGCCGTACGTGTACATGTGCTCGTACGACCAGATCGGGTACTTGCCGGTCGTGATCGTCTGCGGCGTGGGCATGACGCCGTCGACGGCGACGATCGTCACGCCGTCGGTGACGCCGCTGAGCGCGACGTACGACACCGCTCCCGGCGTCTGCTTGAGCGCCGAGATCACGGTGCCGGTCGCGTCCTGCACCAGCCCGCTCTCCGCGATCGGCACGCTGCCCATGATCGTCTTGATGAACACCGCGCGCGTGCCCGAGCTGCGCGGCCGGTTCACGGGCACGACTTTTTGATCGGCGCCGCCGGCGTCTTTCCAGTTCGTCGACGCTTGCCGGAGAACACGTCTTGCAGCTGCTTGCGGCTCAGGCTCTTCACGCCGGCCGACGGGTTCGTGACGACCGCGAACCCGACGACGGCGACGCGGTGATCCACCAGCTGCGGCTGGCCCACCGCGAGGATGTCGGAGTCGCCGATGTCGATCGCCTTGGCGGCGACCTGCGTGATGCCGGTCGCCGACCCGCCGCCCGAGACGCTGATCTTCACGTCTTTGTGCGCGTCTTGATACGCGGCGCTCGCGTCTTTCACGAGCGGCAGCAGCGCGGTCGAGCCGGCCACCGTGATCGTGCCGCTCGCGTTGCCGCCGCCGCGAGCTGCTCGTGTCTTGCGTTTGCGACGAGCACGCGGCGAGCGATGCGCCCGCGAGCGCGGCGACCAGAACCAATGCCGCCCGAGCGGACGTGCGATGCACCGACGAGCCTCCGATACCGAGAAAGACGCAGGCGCCACCCCGGATCGCCTGCGTCATGGTCCCAACCGAACCGTAAGGCCGGATTAACTCCGCCTTAAGAATCCTTAATGTTCCGGCGCAGCGGCCGGTCGGATCAGCGGTCGGTCTCGGTCACCCGCATGTCGCGGATCAGGATGAAGCCGTCTTTTTTGACCAGCGCGGAGTTGCTCTGCACGAACGCGATGAAGCGCGAGACCTCGCCCGTCGGCGGCCCCAGCGTGAACATGTGCTCGTACGACCAGATCGGGTACTTGCCGTGGATGATGTTGTCGTCGGTCGGCTCGACGCCGTCGACGGCGAGTTCCGTCAAGCCCGCGCCGCGCGTGCCGCTGAACGCCGCGTACGAGATCGCACCCGGCGTTTGCTTCACGACGCTGATGACGGTGCCGGTCGCGTCTTCGGTGAGGCTGCTCTCGTTGATCGGCACGCCGCCCATCACGGTTTTCGCGAACACCGCGCGCGTGCCGGAGCTGCGCGGCCGGTTGATCACGACGAGCTTTTGATCGGGGCCGCCGAGCTCTTTCCAGTTCGCGACCTTGCCGGAGAAGATGTCTTGCAGCTGTTTCTTCGAGAGGTTCTTCACGCCGACGCCGGGATGCACGACGACGGCGAAGCCGACGACGGCGACGCGGTTGTCGTGCAGCTCGGGATGCGCCGGCGCGGTGATGTCGGAGTCGCCGATCTGCACGGCTTTGCCGGCGACTTGCGCGATGCCGGAGCCGGAGCCGCCGCCCGACACGCTGATCTTCACGTCGGGATGCGCCTGCTGGTACGCGTTGGCGGCGTCTTTCACCAGCGGCAGCAGCGCGGTCGAGCCGGCGATCGCGATGGTCGTGTCGGCGAACGCCGGCACCGACGTGGTGACGACCGAAAAGCCGAGCAGCGCAGCCGCGAGCCCGGCGTTGTTCTTCAAAGAGAATTTCACGGTTTCCATCGTCGCAGACGCAGCGTAAGGGCGCTTTAAATTCGGTTTAACGCTCCTTAAGGTTTCGCCGCGCGCGCGGCCGGAACGCGCATCGTGAACGTCGCGCCGCGGCCGTACACCGACTCCGCGACGAGCGATCCGCCGTGCGCTTCGACGAGGTGTTTCGCGATCGCGAGGCCGAGGCCGGTGCCGCCGCCGCGCTCGCGCGAGCGCGAGCGGTCGACGACGTAGAACCGCTCGAACACGCGCGGCAGGTCGGCGAACGGGATGCCGACGCCGGTGTCGCGCACGCGCAGCACCGCGTCGCGCCGGTCGCGCGCGACCTCCACGATCACGCTGCCGCCCGGCGGCGTGTGGCGCAGCGCGTTGTCGACCAAGTTCACCGCGACTTGCGTGAGCCGGCCGCGGTCGGCATCCACGTCGACGGCGTCCGGCGCTTCGAGGTCGAGCTCGATCCCCAGCGCGCCCGCGCGCTGCGCGAACGTGTTCACCGTCGCCGCCGCGACGTCGCCCAGATCGAACCGCTCGCGGCGCATCGGGATCGCGCCCGACTCCGAGCGCGCCAGCTCGAGCAGATCTTCGACGAGGCGGATCATGCGCTCCACCTCGTCGCCGATCTGCGGCAGGAACAGCGTGCGCGCCTCGGCGTCGTCGTCCGCGGCGAGCACCGTCTCGATCATCAGCTTCATCGCCGAGAGCGGCGTGCGCAGCTCGTGCGACACGTTGCCGATGAAGTCGCTGCGCATGCGCTCGGCCGCGAGCAGCGCGGTGCGGTCGGCGGCGATCGCGATCGCGCCGTCCTCGTACGGCTGCGCCGTGACGCCGAAGTACCGCTCGCGCGCGCCGCTCCACGAGCACGATGTCGCGCGTGCTCGTCTCGCCCGCGACCGCCGCCTGCAGCATCCGCTCCAGGTCGACCGACGGGATCAGCTCGATGATCGCGCGGCCGAGCGCGCGCGCCGGGATCGATCGCGAACAGCGTCGCGGCGGCGGCGTTGAACACGCGCACGCGCGCGCCGGCGTCGACGGTGAACGCCGCGAACGGCAGCGCGTCGACCAGCCGCGCGGCGCGGTCCTGCTCGGGCTCGGACGGCGCGGGGACGTCGCGCTGCGCCGACGCGCGGTCGCGCCCGGCGGTGCGCAGCGCGGCGTACGTCGCGACGATCCCGGCGAGCGCGCCCAGCGACGCGGCAGCGAGATCAGTCGTCGCCCGCTCCGGTCTTCATTCGCGGAACATGTAGCCGCGGCTGCGCACGGTGATGATGTGGCGCGGGTTGTTGGGGTCCACCTCGATCTTCTCGCGCAGCCAGCGCGCGTGCACGCTGATCGTCTGGTGCTCGCCCTCGAAGTCGTAGCCCCACACCTTCTCCAGCAGCATCTGGCGCGTGACGATGCGCCCGCGGTTCTCCATCAGCACGTGCAGCAGCCGGAACTCCTTGGGCGCGAGCGCCACCTCGCGGCCGCGCACGACGAGCCGCTGGCGCGCGGGATCGATCGTGATCTCGCCCGCGGTGATCGACTCGTCGCGCTCCTCGGCGTCCACGTCGACGCGGCGCAGCCGCGCCTTGATGCGCGCCATGATCTCGCCCAGCGAGAACGGCTTGGTGACGTAGTCGTCCGCGCCCAGTTCGAGCGCGAGCACTTTGTCGAACTCCTGGTCTTTCGCGGTGAGCATGATGATCGGCACGCTCGACGTCTTGCGGATCTCCTTGCACGCCTCGATGCCGTCGAGCAGCGGCAGCATGATGTCGAGCACGACGAGATCGGGGTGCTCGGTCTGCGCGAGCGTCACGGCGGTGCGCCCGTCGCCGGCGGTCGTCACGGCGTAGCCGTTCTTCTCGAGGTTGTAGCGCAGCGAGTGCACGATCGCCGCCTCGTCGTCGACGAGCAGGATCTTCTTCTTCGCGGCGCTCGCGGCGGTCACGTCGGCGCCGCTCGCGCGCTTGGCGGTCCTGCGCCTGGCGAAGGATCACCCGCGCGCCGAACGTCCGCTCGAACAGGTCCGCTTTCTCCATCGCCGCGTCCAGTTCGCGCGAGGCGTCGCCGTCGGCCTGCGCGTGGATCACCACGAGGCCGCCTTCGGGGACGGCGGCGACGTCGGTCACCACGCCGAGGTGGCGGATGTCGAGGCCGTCGGCGATGCGCAGCAGCGACGCGAGCACGTCGACGCGGCGCCGGTCGTCGCGGCGCGAGCGCGGCGTACTCGAGGTGCGCCGGTTTGGGCATCGCCTTGCGGTAGTAGCGCGCGATCTGCGCGACGAGCACGCGCTCGTCGTCGCTCCAGCCGTCCAGCGGCGTGTTGCGGATCAGATACGCCGCGTGCTTGTGGTGGCCGGTGTCGGACACGAAGCGGCCGATGCCGTGCAGGATCGCGGCCGCCCACACCAGATCGCGGTCGCCCGGCGCGAGCCCGTGCAGCGGCGCGAGCCGCTCGAACAGCGCGAGCGCGAGCCGCGCGACGTGGCGCTGGTGCCCGCCCCAGTGCTCGTAGCGCTGCGCGAGGCGTTCCACCGATTCGAGGCGCTGCGCGCGCTCGTCGCCGAGCCGCTGCGCGAGCTCGCGGTCGCGGTGCGCGAGGTCCACGACGACGCCGTCGCGCAGCGCGCGCTCGCACACCACGATCTCGTCGCGCCCGAGCATCGTCAGCGCGCCGATCAGCACCGCGTTGCCCGCGACGATGATGTCGGCGCGGCGCGGGTTCATCCCCGGCATGCGCCGGCGCTCGGCTTCGGTCAGCAGCGACATCTGGCGCTGCAGCGCTTCGAGCCGCGCGCGCGAGAGCGTGTAGCCGTGCACGCCTTTGACCGCGATCCCTTGCTGCGCGGCGTCGAGCGCGGCGAGCCCCATGATCGTGCCCGACGTGCCGATCGCGACGTCGAGCCGGTAGTGCCGGATGCGCTCGGCCAGCGGCGCGAGCACCTCGGCGACGTGCGCTTCGAGCTTGCGCAGCGCGCGCAGCGGATCGGATTTCCCGCGCACGAACGCGTCGTAGAGCCGCAGGCTGCCGAGCTTCACCGACTCGACCAGATACGGCCGGTCGCCGTCGGCGACGACGAACTCGGTCGAACCGCCGCCGATGTCGACGATGCACGCGACGCGGTCGTACAGCGGGTAGCCGTTCGCCACGCCGAGGTGGATCAGGCGCGCTTCTTCCAGCCCGTCGAGGATCTCGAGCTCGAGCCCGGTGCGCGCCGCGACCATGTCGCGGAACTCGGTGCCGTTGTCGGTCTCGCGCACGGCCGACGTCGCGACGGCGCGCACGCTCTCCGCGCCGCGCGCGCGGCGCCGCGTCGTTGAAGCGCGCGATCGCCTCGACGCCGCGCTCCATCGCCTTGCGCGAGAGCTGCCCGCTTTCGAGCGCGTCGTCGCTGCCCAGCCGCACCATCTCGCGCGCCTTGTACACCACGCGCGACGTGTCGAACGCCGAATCCAGCTCGACGACGATCAGGTGGATCGAGTTCGTGCCGACGTCGATCGCGCCGAAGAGCATGGCTGGAGGCTACGTGGCTTTCTTGCGCACTTCGACGCCCGCGGCGCGCTCGTAGAACGTCGCGACCGACGAGTAGTCGTCGCGGCCGTGGCCTTCGCCCGACGTCGCGGTGTACATCTGATACGCCAGCGCGCTCGACGGCATCGGCACGCCGATCGCGCGCGCGGAGTCGAGCGCCGCCGCGAGATCCTTGCGCAGCAGATCGAGCGCGAAGCCCGGCTTGTGCGAGCCCGACAGCCAGCTCTGCGGCAGCCAGTTCTGCAGCAGGTAGTTCGAGCCGGTCGCGGTCGCCGATCACGGCGAGCACGGCGTCGATGTCCGCGCCGGCTTTCGCCGCGAACGTCAGCGCCTCGATGTTCGCGAGCATCGTGCTCGAGATGATGATCTGGTTGACGAGCTTGACCACCTCGCCCATCCCGACGCCGCCGACGTGGTTCGGCGTGCCCATCGCTTTGAGCACGGGTTCGGCGGCGGTGAAGTCCGCGTCCGACGCGCCGACCATGATCGTGAGCGTGCCGGTCGTCGCGCGCGCCGGGCCGCCGGACACGGGCGCGTCGGCGAAACGGTAGCCGCTCGCGCGCAGGCGCGCGTCGAACGCGCGCGTCGCGACCGGCGAGATCGTCGACATGTCGATGAACAGCGTGCCGGGCTGCGCGCCGCTCGCCGCGCCGCGGTCGCCGAACAGCACCTCCTCGACCTGCGGCGCGTCGGGCACGCACGTGATGACGACGTCGCACGACGCGCCGACGCCGGCCGGATCGCCGCCGTCGTGCGCGCCCAGCACGCCCAGCCGTTCGACGGGCTCGCGGTTGCGGTGCGCGCACACGGTGACGTCGAAGCCCGCGCGCAGCAGCGACGCCGCCATCGGCTCGCCCATCGCGCCGACGCCGATCATTCCCACCTTCATTGCCATAGAAGCCGCCGCGTACGGCGCACGGGACGCGACGGCCTGCGGCCGAACCGGACGCCGCGTGATGCCGTCCGCTCCTCGCGTTCGTCCGCCTTTCGCGGCCGCTGTTTCTGTACGGCGGCTTCGCGGGCGTCGCGCTGGGCGCGGCGGTCGCGCACGCGGCGGGCACTGCGGCTCGACGCTCGCGGCGTACGCCTGGGCGCAAGCGCTCGTGACGTCGTTCCAGCTCATGGTGCACTACGCGAACGACTACTTCGACCGCGAGTGCGACGCGCACGCCGGCGCGCACGGCGTGGTCGGGCGGCAGCGGCGTGCTCGCGACGGGCGCGCTCGCACCCGCGCGTCGCGCTCGGCGCGGCGCTGGTCGTGCGCCGCGCTCGGGCTCGCTCGTCGACGGCGCGGTTCGCGCTCGCCGGGCAACGCGACCGTCGCGTGGCTGGGGCTCGCGATCGCGCGTGCTGGCGTGGTGCTACTCCGCGCCGCCGGTGCGGCTCGACGTCGCGCGGCCTCGGCGAGATCGACACGGCGCTCGTCGTCGCGCGTGCTCGTGCCGCTCGCCGGCTACGCGGCGTTCGCGGGGCGGATCGACGAGGCGCTCGAGCGCCGCGGTGACGTCGACGGCGCTGGCGATGTTCGCGATGATGCTGTGCGTCGAGCTGCCCGACGCCGGCGCCGACCATGCGGCGGGCAAGCGCAATCTCGTCGTGCGGCTGGGGCCCGGCGCGCGCGTGGCAGCTCATCACGATCGTCGCCGTGATCGCCGTCGCGCACGCGATCGTCGATCGCGTACCGCGCCGACGCCGGCCCGCGGCTGCTCGCGCTGGCCCCGGCGGCCGCCGCGGCGCTGCGGCTCGTGCGGCTGCTGCGCGCGCGACCCGCGGCCGGCGTCGGTCGCGTTCTGGGGCGTGGCGCTGTACGCGACGACCGTCACCGGGCTCGCGGTCGTGTTCGCGGCGCTCGCCCCGCGCTGAGCGGGCGGCAAGAGCGCGCCTGCGGCCGGCGACGGTCGTCGTTGCGCCGCGCGCCGCGGGGGGCACAATGGTCGGGATGGCGCCCGGGCGAAGCCGGCGCGCCGAACCGATCGCTTCGCCAAGGGGAACCGACAGGATGCTTGCTTCGATCCGCCGCCCGACGTTCGAGGACCTCAACCTCTCGACCGGCAAGCGCGCCCGCCTCTACGACATGATGTACGGGCACGGCCCCGCCAACGGGACGCTGATGCTGCTGCCGATCGACCAAGGCCTCGAGCACGGCCCGATCGACTTCTTCGAAAACCCCGACGCGCTCGACACCGACTGGGTGCTGCGCCTCGCGGTCGAAGGCAACTTCTCCGGCATCGCCTACCACATCGGGCTCGCCGAGAAGTATCACAAGCAGTACGCGGGCCGCGTGCCGCTGGTGCTCAAGGTCAACGGCAAGACGAACGTGCCTCCCGACGACGAGTCGTTCTCGTCGATGACGTCGTCGGTGGAAGACGCCGTGCGCCTCGGCGCGAGCGCCGTCGGCTACACGCTGTACGTCGGCTCGCCGAATCAAGCCGCGGACATCGAGCAGGCCAACGAAGTGCGCCGCGAGTGCGAGCGCTACGGCATGCCGCTGATCGTGTGGGCGTATCCGCGCGGCTCGGCGATCAAGGCGAAGGGCGGACAAGACTCGCTGTACGCGGTCGACTACGCGGCGCGCGTCGCGTGCGAGATCGGCGCGGACGTCGTGAAGCTCAACGTGCCGAACGCGGAAGAGGCCGCGGCCGCGGCGCCCAAGCCGTACAACACGCTGACGATGAGCGAGGCCGACGGCCTGCGCAAGGTCGTGAAGTCCGCGGGACGCACGCTCGTGCTCGTGTCGGGCGGCTCGAAGATGGGCGACGACGACACGGTCCACAAGGCGCGGCTCGCGATGGAGACCGGCTGCGTCGGATTGATCTTCGGGCGCAACATGTGGCAGCGCAAATGGGACGAGGCGATCTCGATGTCGGGACGCATCCACGACCTGCTCAAGGATTTCGGCAACTGAGCATGACGACGAGTCCGGGTTCGGCCGTCGAGCCGAACCCGCTCGAAAGCCGCATCGAAGCGGCGCTCGACCGCATCCGCCCCGTGATCCGCCGCGACGGCGGCGACGTGTGGCTGGTGAAGGTGGACGACGGCATCGCGTACGTGCAGATGATCGGCGCGTGCGGCGGCTGCGCCGCAGTGCTATTCGACGCTCAAAGGCGGCATCGAAGCCGTCGTCCGCGAGGACGTCCCGGAGATCCGAGCAGTCGAGCAGGTTCTGAGACACCGCGCTGTTGGCAGCATTCAGCGACGAAACGGCCAAATACTGGACGGCTCGAAGCATATTTCCAACACGTCAGGGAGTTGAACGACGCACTGCACGTCGAAGGCCACGCGAGCAGTGGGGGTGCCTGCGCACGATGCTCTCTCACGAGGTCTTGATGCGCCACCGCTTTTCAATCAACGTCAACGGTAAGCGACGCAGTTCTCTGGTGCTCGGCGTGCCAGAACCGATCCCGAATCTCGACCATCTTTCGATACGATGGGCCGAAGCCGGTGCGCCAAATTTCCTCGCACTGCGCCGACGATTACGATGCAGGCGCCTACACGTTCTCTGCAGTGTTCGGGGAGGACGATGCGGCCTGGGACCTATCGAGCGCAGGAAGTGTGCATCTACTACACCGACGGGACGAGCGCCGCTTCCGCGCTCGCCGATGCGATCGTCGATCCGCATTCCGGCCATTCAGAAACAGCCGAAGCACGTGCCGTCCTTCACGGTGCGCTGAGCGCCGTATCCGCCGGGCTGCGCGATGTTAGGCGCACAGTAGACCCAAGCGCACGTGCCGCCGATGACGACGATCGCGAGCGGATCGAATCGCAGCAGCGGCGACACGAAGAACAGCGGCGCCACGATGAACAGCGCCAGCAAGAACCGCGTGCGCGCCGGTTCTTCGAGCCGCGCCGCCGTGAACGCGATCATCGGCAGCGCGAGGGCCGCGTCGTACGCCAGCGCGTGCGGGCTCAGCGCGACGCCCGCGAGGCATGCAGCGCTCGCGGCTTCGAGCGCGCCGGCGCGGCGCACGGCGAGAGCGACCGCGAGCGCGCCGAGCGCGACGACCGCCACGATCGCCGGCACGCCGAAGCCCGCGCGCGCGAGCAGCCCCGGCAGGCCGACGACGAACGCGCCGTTGACGCTGAGGTCGCCGGGCGCGTAGCGCGCGATCAGCGCGGCCCACTCGGCAGGCCAGCGCCAGTCGCCGCCGGCGGCGGCGGCGCTGACCACGTACCACCCGGCGCCGATCGCCGCGATAGCGCCGAGCTCGCGCCAGCGCGCGCGCAAGCAGCAGCACGCCGAGCAGCGGCAGCGCGTACGTCGGCTTGTACAGCAGAAGCCCCAGCGGCAGCGCCGTCAGCGCGAGCGAACCCCGCGCGATCCCGGCGATCGCAAGCTGCGCGAGCAGCAGCCCGAACGGCGCGTTCTGCCCGATGATCGCCGCGGCGTACACGACCGGCGGCCACAGCACGAACGATCCCACCGCGAGCGCGCGCGGCAAACCGTACGCGCGCGCCGCGACGCGCCGGCAGCGGCGGCGCACGCCAGCATGCACGCCGCGTTCGGCGTAGAACGACACCGCCAGCGGCAGCCGCGCGAACGGCACGAACGCCCACGCGGCGCCGGGCAGGTACACGAAGATCTGCCAGGCTTCGGGCGGATCGATGAGCGCGTGCGTGCCGGCCAACGACCCCGCGGCGACGAACACGCGCCAGTCGCCCGCGCCGTGCTGCACGGACCAGCCCGCAGCCGATGCTATCGCCAACGCGACCGCGCCGGACCAGCCCCAGAAAACGAGCCGTAGCAAGGGGCCGCGCATCCTGCTCGCGCTACGGTGCGGCGCTCGGCGGCGCCTGCGCGGCAAGCGGTGGTGACGCCCGACACCTCATCCCCTCGGCCCCCGGACCGATATTCCAAGAGAGATACCGCGCGCTTCAGACGTCGGGGCGTTCGCGCGCGCACGTGGATGAGGAGAACGCTCGTGGAAAACGGCAACAGCGCGGACCGGCGCCGCAACGTCTTCGACATCGTTGCCGACCTCGGTTTCCTCGACCGCAAGCCGCTGCCGCGCGCCGCGCCGCCGCCGGCCGCGGAACCCGCCGCGACCACGCCGCCGATGCTCACGCTCGTAAAGCTGCAGCCGCAGCTCGGGCCACCGCCCCCCGCGCCGGTCGAGACCGCCGTCGCGGCGCCCGCGCGCTCCGAAACGTCCCATGCAGAGTTTCCCCTCGCGCTCACGGAGGCGCAAGAGCGCGCCGCGCAGCAGCGCATCGCCGCCGAACGGCTGCTGCAAGAAGCGATCGAGCTCGAAGAGCGTCTTGCGGAAGAAGCGGCACAGGCGCATGCAGCGCAGCGCGCGCAGGCCGAGTCGCGGCAGGCCGAAGACCGCGCGGCACGGTCCGCCGCAGCGGCCGAAGTCGCCAGCCGCCGAGGCCCACCTCGCCGAAGCGCGCCGCCGGCTCGAGCTCGCCGACGCGGCGTGCGCGCAGAGCGATCTGCGCTTCAACGACGCGGCGGCGGCGGAATCCGCGGCGCGCGCGCGCAGCGGCGAGCTTACCGTGGACGCGTCGACCGCGGATGGCGGAACGCCGCGCCGCCGACGCGGCGAAGCGGATCGCCGAACGCCAAGCCGCCGACGTGCAGCGCGGCGCGGCGAGCTAGCCGCGCATGACGACCGGCGTGTGCCGCAGCGCCACGTGCGACAACGCGCGCGCCGCGAAGCCGGTCGAGCTCTACCCCGGGCCGGGTGAGTTCTGCCCCGCGTGCGGCGAAGCGCTCGAGGCCGTCAAGCCCGCGCCGTTCGGCGGACTCTCTGCGCTGGAGGCGCTCGCGCAGTTCGATCCGGGCGAGCCGCCCGCGGACGCGCCGCGCGCCCGCACCGCTCTCGCCGGCGCGCAAGCGCGCCGGGCTCGTCGTCGCATCGGTCGCCGTCGCTGCGGTCGCCGCCTTCGCGGTGCTGCGGCCCACCGCCGCGCACCGGTCGGTCGTTTCGAATACCGTGCACGTGTGCAGCTCCAGCATGACCGAACGCTTTGCAGCGGACATCGTGCGCGCGTACGCGACGAAGACCGGGGTCCCGCGCTCGCGGTTCGCGCTGACGCACGGCACGGTGTGTGACGTGCGGTTCGCGGCACGGCGCATCGCCGGCCACGCCGCGGTCGGCCGCTACCGGATCGTCGTCGTCAACCCGCAGAAGCATGGAACGCGCCCGTCGGCGGCGGCCGAGCCGGCTGCACGCGCGGCCGCCAAGCTCGCGGCGTACGCCAAGTCCGACGACGCGCAAGCGATCGCGCTGCACGACGGGTTCGTAGCGCACCAGGACATCTGACGGCGTGACGCACCGCAAGCCGCTCGACGCGCTGACGTCGCTGCGCTTCTTCGCGGCGCTGCTGGTGTTCTCGTGGCACTGCGTGCCGACGCACCAGTTCTCCGCGACGTTCTCGCTCGGATACATCGGCGTCGGCTTCTTCTTCCTGTTGTCCGGCTTCATCCTCACGTACAGCTATCGCGCGGCGTTCGCGAACGGCCTGACGGCCCAGGCCGTGCGCGCGTTCTACGCCGCGCGCGTCGCGCGCATCGTGCCGCTGCACCTCGTCACGATGCCGCCGATGATCCTCACCATGGTGTACTTCGGCAACCCGGTGTGGACCGGCGTCGACGCGCACGCGCGCATCACGCAAGTCGCCGCGCAAGCAGTGCTGCTCCAGAGCTGGTTCGCTGACCGGGTCGTGCATTTCGGCGGCAACGGTCCGAGCTGGAGCATCTCCGTCGAAGCGTTCTTCTATGCGCTGTTCCCGCTGCTGGCGGTCGTGCTGCTGCGCGCGTTTCGCGGCGGCGTCCGTGCGCACGGTGCTGGCGGCCGCGTTCGCGGTGTGGGCGCTGCAAGCGGCGGTGCTCGCACCGCAGCACGCGGTGGTCGACGACTGGCGCTTCTACGTGTTCCCGCCGGCACGGCTCGCCGATTTCGTCGTCGGCATGCTGCTGGGCATCGCGTTCTTGCGCCGCGATCTCGCGGTGCGCCCGCGGCTGCGCGGCACGAGCATGGAACTGCTCGCGCTTGCCGCGGTCGGGCTCTCCGTGTTCGTGTCGCCGCTGCTGCCGCTCGCGCTGCGCTTCTCCGCCGCGCGTCATGCCCGCGTGGGCGTTCGTCATCTTCGTGTTCGCCGCGCGGCGCGGCGCGTTCTCGCGCGCGCTCGAGCACCCGGTCCTCGTGCGCCTCGGCGAGGTGAGCTTCGCGTTCTACCTCATCCACCTCGCGGTGATCGCGACCGTGACGTACTGGATCGGGCCGCTCCATCCGCTGTTCGTGCCGGTCGCGTTCGGCATATCGCTCGCGCTGAGCTTCGCGCTCTTCCACGGGATCGAGCAGCCGATGCGCGTGCGCATCCGCCGCGCGTTCGAGCGCGCCGGTGCGCGGCGTTCAGCGCGGGATCGCGGCGAGCGCGCGCCGGCCGGCGTCGTGCCCGCCGTCGAGCAGCGCGGGTTTCACGTACAGCCGAGCGAGGCGGTCTGACGCGATCCTGCGCCACGTCCCGGGACGCTCCGCGAGCAAGCTGTCCAGTGCGCCGTCACGGCGCACCAAGATCGCGTCGATGCGCTCGCGCTCGATGATGGCGGCCCAGTTGCGGTTGCCGTCCATCACCTCGCGGTAGTCGCGCCACATCGCCGCCGGATACGGATCGCAGCGGCCGTCCATGTAGAAGCGCACCGCGCCCGGGCGCTTGCAAGAAGAGGCTGCACCACGCGAAGTCTTCGCAGAACACGCGCGGCTGGCTGCGCGCTTGCGCGAGCAGCGCGCGCGCCGGGCCGGCCGGCAGGCCGCTTTGCACGGCGGGCGCGCTGTTCCACACCACCGCCGGGATCAGCACGCAGACGAGCGCGACCGCGCCGACGGTCGACCACGCCGCAAGGCGCGGCGCGCGCGCGGGCGCGCGGCGCGCGGCGCGCGGGCGGCGGCGAACGCGCTCAGCGCGACGGGTGCGACGACGAGCGCGAACACCGGCACGTTGCGCACGGCGGTGAAGAGGATGACGGTGAACGCCGCCGCGAGCAGCCGGTCGCGCAGCGACGCGCGCATGCCGAACGCGCCGAGGATCAGCAGCAGCGGCAGCGCGGCGAGCACGAACGCCGCGCTCGTGATGCTCGTCGCACCCCATTCGCTGATCGACGCGCGGATCGGGCTCGCGAGCAGGCCGGCGGCGTAGCGCGGGAGATCGATGCCGAGCGGCGTCGCGAGCGTGGCGGCGCCGCACGCCGCGGCGAGCGCGGCGCGGCGCGCGACGTCGCGCGACCAGCGACGGTCGCGCAGCAGCGCCGCGACGGCGAACAGCGCGGCAACCGCGGGCGACAAGAACACGCTCGCGTGCAGGTTCGCCCACGCGACGGTCGCGGGCACCGCGGCCCATGCCCACGGTCCGTCGATCTCCAGCAGCGTCACGACCATCGTCAAGCCCAGCCAGCCCAGCACTTGCGCGCGCGCGCCGAACGACTGGATCATCGCGAGCGCGCCCACGATCGCGCCCGCGGCCGAAAGCGCGGGCGAGACGCCGCGCCGGCGGCAGCGCACGACGACCGTCGCGAGCGCGAGCGCGGCGGCGAGCGCGCACGCCAGCGGGATCAGCCACGGCGCACCGTGCGCGTCGCCGAACGCGAGCGCCGTCGAGAACAGCCACTCGTGCGGCGTCCACGGCGCACCGGCCGCGGCGAACGTCTCCGGCCCGAGCGCGCGCGGGATCGCGTGCTCGCGCAAGATCCGCGCGCCGAGCCACTGCTGCCACAGCAGATCGCCGTCGCCGGGCGGAAACCGCAGCGCGACGGACACGAACCACGCGAACGCCGCGGCGACGCACGCCCACGGCAGCGACGCGATCCGGATCGAGCCGCAGCACGCGCGCGCATCACGACGCCGCCGGCGACGCGACCTGCACCGCAGCGCGCGCGCGCGGCGCCGGGCGCGTAGCGGCTCACCGTACGCGACGCGCACGATCGCGGCCAAACCGCACGCAAGACCGAGCAGCGTCGGCAGGCGCAGCCACTGCATCATCAGCGACGGCCGCATCAGCGTCGAGCGCGAGAAATCGCCCCAGCTCGACTCGGCGAGCGCGCCCGGCGGATATTCGTGCGGGACGAAATGCGCGGGCGGCGGTCCCAGCCCGGCGAGCGCGAGCGCGAGCAGCGAGAACCCGATCAGCGCCGCGCCCGCGCTGAACACGAGCCCGCCGCGCCGCCCAACGGTCAGCCAGCCGAACGCGCCGGCCAACACCGGCGACAACCCCGCGAGCACCGTCGAGCTCATCACGTTCCACGGGATCATCGCGAGCGCGAGCCCGCCCGCCGCAAGCGCGCGCGCCTGCGGGTAGCGCGCGAACACGTACAGGATCGCGGGGAACGCGACGGCGAGCTGCTGGAAGTGCACGTGCACGCCGCCGAACACGCCGAACGCCGGCGGGATCAGCACCATCACCGCCGCGTCGCCGGTGAGCTTGCGCAGCCGCAGCGCGACCGCGACCCCGAGCGCCACCATCGCGGCGAACATCAGCTCGCCGCAGCGGATGGCGAGCGGCGCCCCGACGCCCAGCGACGTGAGCACCGACGTCAGGCTGAACTGCCATTCGAACGCGTTCGCCAGCGCGTGCGCGGGCACGACGTCGCGCACGTACGCAATGCTGGTCGAAAGCCCGACCGCCAGCACGCCGGCAGCGCCCAGCGCCGCCCCGCACGCGACGATCGGCAGCCGCGTGCGCGGCAGCGCGACGAACATCCCCACGAGCGCGGGCAGCGCGACGTGCGGTTCGATGCTCGCCGCGACGGCGCACGCAGCCGGCGGCCAGCCAGCGCCCGCGGCGCGCGAACAGCGCCGCCGCAGCGAGCGCGAGAAACACGAGCGGCACGGGCTGACCGACGTAGTACGTCACGGTCGCGGTGATCGCGGCGAACGACGACGTTCAGCAACACGCTCGAGACGCCGGTCACGCGCGCGTACAGCGCTGTCGCGGCCGTCATCGCGGCGATCAGCAGCAGCCCGTACAGCACGGCGGCCAGCGGAAACGGGAGCGACGCGAACGGCACGAACAGCGCGAGCGCGTACGGCGGCAGCGGCGCGGGCAGCGCGACGGGCCGCAAGAACGCCGGCTCGAAGGGCGGTCCCGCGTCGCGCTCGCAGCCGCGCAGCGGCTCCTCCAAGTACGGGTTCGCGTGCTGCGCGATCACGGCGCCCGCGCAGTAGAACGCGCGGAAGTCGCCCATCACGTACGTCGGGCGGTTCAGCGGGTTGAGCGCGATCAGCGCCGCGAGGATCGCGGGCGCGAGCAGCCACGCGAGGCGCCGGCCGATGACGCTCGGCACGTTACTGCGCGATGCTCATCTGCGACGCGCTCGACATGTTCATCGTGAAGCCCGGGAGCAGCGACACGATGAACTTGAACGGATACGTCACGGTCACGACGACCGGGCAGCCGGGATTGTTGGTGATCGCGCCCACGCACGTGGCGCCGCCGGGCCAGGTCGTCGTGACCGTCATCGAGTTCGGATCGATCCCCGGCGCGAGCCCGCGGACGTAGGTTTGCACTTGCGCCGTCGTCACGGGGCAGCCCGCGGCGGTGCAGGTGTTGCCGCGCACCATCGCATACCGGCTGCCCGCGCGCGCCGCGTTCGAGACGAGATGAAACGTGTAGAGCCCGCGGCCGAAGTCGACGATGCCGAAGATCATCGTCAGCGCGACCGTGCTGGCGATCGCAAACTCCACCAGCGCGCTGCCGCGCTCTCCCCGCCGAAGCGCTGCGCTCACTGCGCGACCCGCATCACGGACTTGCCGTGGACGGTGATCGTCTTCAGCGACGCCGGCAAGTACCAGAAATTGGTCAGCGACTGCCACGTGCCGGTGGTGTCCACTTCCACGAACACGAGCCGGTGGCTGGACGCGCAGTCCGTCGCAAGACACGTCGACCCCGTTCCGTCCGCGCATTGGCAGTAGGTGATCGCGTTCGCGCTGAGGCCGGCGTCGTTCTGCGCGTCGTTTTTCGCGCTGGTCTTCATGCCGGCGGCGTCGTTGGCCGTGATCGTGTTCTGCGCACCGTACTGCGCGCCCGCGCGCGCCGCGTTTTCGGTCATGATGAGGTAGCTGCCGTACCGCCCGACCTCGATGAGGCCGATCAGCATCAGCACGAGCATGGGCAGCACCACCGCGATCTCGGCGAGCGCCGAGCCGGAGTCGCCGCGAGCGACGAGCGTGTGCTTCGCGCGCATGCTCGTCACTCCGCCAGCACCGAGCGGCCCCAGCCGGGGAACGCCGCGCTCGAGACGTTGGTGCCCGAGCCGTTGATCACCACGGTCGAACCGACGAGCAAGAGCCACTGGCTCAGCGTCCCGTTGATCGTGAGCTGCGAGGTCGGAAAGTAGATCATGCCGGCGTAACCGCCGCCGCTGCCGTTCGCGACGAACGCGTTCGTATCGGCGGGATTTTGATAGAACAGCACCCCCGCCGTGTTTCCCGTCGTCGGCGCGGACAGGTTCACGGTCGACCCGTTGATGACCAGCGATCCGCTGTTGTTGTAGATCGTCACGTTGCTGCCCGAGACGTTCGTGACGCCGTTGGCCGTGACGCCGGCGTCGAACTCGTACAGCCCGGCGTTGAACACCACGTTGGTGCAGCCGTTGATGACGACGTTGGTGCAGTACCGTCCTGGGTTCAGCGTCGCGGTCGCGAGCCCGTTGTACACGGTCGGGGACAGGCACGGGCCGCTGCTCGGCGGGTGCGCTTTGATCCATGCGCACCCGGCGATCGTCGGGCACGGATCGCTCGTCAGCAGCGCCTTCTTCGGCTGCGCGCTGTTGCCCGGGTACGTGCTCCCGTTGTTCGTGACCGCTCCGACGTAGCCGAGCGAGAACGCGGTCACCGTCGCGCCGTTGATCGTCATGTCGGCGTCGGAGATGATGCCGCACTTGGGCGTGTTCACCGTGGAGCCGTTGAACAGCACCGACGTGCCGGACGTGCTCAGGCCGTAGATGCAGAAACGCCCGTAGCTGCTGACCAGGCCCACGGCGCGCGCGCTGATCCACTGCGTGCCGAAGCCGACGACCTTGCCGAAGAATCCCGGCTGGTTCTTGCGGATGACGACCTCGACCGCGCTCGTGTTCCCGCTGTACGAGCCCGTCGCGGGCGGCCAGTTCGTCACGACCCGCGTGTTGACGCCGTCGTCGGTGAAGCCGTTGAGCGTCGCGTCGTGCGTCGCTGCCGCGTCGATGCCGGCGAGGCCCAGCGCCATCTCGCTCGCGGCCGCGACCGCGGCGCTGTCGGCCGCGGCCTGCTGGAGCCGTTCTTGGTAGCGCCAGTAGCCGACGTCGACCGCGAGCGCCGCAGCGCCGAACAGCACCATGAGCGCGAGCGCGACGAGCGGGATGACTTGGCCGCGTTCGCCTTCGTGGGCATGCCGGTTGCGCATCGAGCTCATCATCGTTCCTCCGGTTGAGCGAAGGCGGGCGTTCAGCGCGTCAGGATCTGCGGCGTCATCACGAAGACGACGTCGGTTTGCTGGCTCTGATAGCGCGTCGAGCGGAACAGCTTGCCGAGGATCGGCAAATCGCCGAGCAGCGGGATCTTGTCGACCGTGCGCTGTTCCTGGCGCCGCAGCAGTCCGCCCATCACGATCGACTCGCCCGCCTTGGTGACGACGTCCGTCGCGAGACGGCTCGTCTTGAGCGCGGGGACCACGAAGCCGTTGATGTTCACGCCGTCCTGAAAGTCGAGGTCGGACACCTCCGGCGCGATCACCGTCTCCACGCCGTTCTCGCCGAGGATCGTCGGCGTCACCACGAGCTTCACGCCGAAGTCTTTGTACACGATTCCGATCTGCGCGGGCCCGACGGCGACGGGGATCGGGATCTGCCCGCCGACGAGAAAGTTCGCTTCGCGGCCGGGCATCGTCACGAGATCCGGCGACGAGAGGATCCGCGCGTGACCGCTCTGCATGACGAGGTTCAGCGTCGGTGCGAGCGTGATCGTGCGAAAGAACGCGCCGAGCGTGAAGCCGCGGCCGTCGACGGACGGGCCGGGCGCGTTCCCGCTGGCGCTGGTGTACGGGCTCTCGACCACCGGGAACTGCGGTCCGCCCAGCGTGTAGGTTCCGTCCGGGTGGAACGTCGCGGACTGCAGGTTGAAGCCGAGCTGACGCAGCGCGGTCTCGTCGACTTCGAGCACGTAGACTTTGATGTCGACCTGGCTGATCGTCGCGGTCTCGATCCGGTCGATCACCTTGCCGTCCGCGGCGAGATACGGACCCGCGAGCGCGCGCACGCGCCGCAGCACGTGCTCGGCGGTCGTGCGGTCTTCCACCTGACCGCTCACGATGAGGTTGCCTTTGGCGTCGCGGTCGACGCGCACACCGGCCGTCGCCGCAGCGGCGGCGAGCTCGTTCTGCAGCGGGCCCAGCGGTTTGGACACCGTCACGGCGTTGACGACGGTGAACTTGCCGGCGGCCGCGACCGGCTCGAAGTGCGACACGACTTCGCCGAGGTGCACGAGGCTTTCGCCGTTGG
This sequence comes from Vulcanimicrobiota bacterium, assembly GCA_963723635.1. Lineage (GTDB taxonomy): Bacteria > Vulcanimicrobiota > Vulcanimicrobiia > Vulcanimicrobiales > Vulcanimicrobiaceae > Vulcanimicrobium. Next base: position 56,747 of record CAVRRP010000025.1, read on the forward strand.
CGACGGTGCCGTTGAGCACGACGGAGCGGTCGTACGCGTCGACGTGCACGCCGGGATCGGAGATCGCGCCTTGCAGCATCGCCCGCAGGCTCGCGAGGCTCTGCTCGGTGACGGTCACGTCGAACGTGCGGCGCGAACCGCTCATCCACACCAGCAGCGTCGTGCGGCCGGGGGAGCGCCCGTTGATGACGATCTCGGAGTTGCCGACGGCGAGCACGCCCGCGATCTTCCCGTCGCCGACCGCGACGCGGGTGAGCCGCGGCGTGGACACGGAGACCGACTGCCCCGTGCGCAAGGTGACCGGCGTCGTCGCCTCGGCGCGGGCACCGAGCGGGGCGACGGCGATCAGGGCGGCGGCGGCCGCGGTGACGGTCGTGCGGAGAAAGTAGTGCAACGGGACTCCTCTGACGCGGAAAAAACCGCGGGTCGGAAAGCGTTGTCCCGAGTATGCCAGAGGGCCCCGTTGACCGTGCGTTGTCGGACCGTGGACGCACCGTCAATTCTGCCGGAATGGGCTTTTCAGGGCGGGGTCCGGACCTGTACGATGCGTCCACGATGCGAGTCATCAACCCGCCGTCAATCGCGTTGCTCGCCGCCGTCTCGGCGCTGTTCGTCCCCATCGGGGCGCCCGGCGCGGATGCGCCGGCCGCGCCGACGGCGTCACGGTGACCGCAACGCGCGTAGTCGGTGCGGAGGCGGTGACCATCACCGGCAACGGCCCCGTCGCGCAGCCGCTCGAAGCCGCGCTCTACGCGACGTTCTCGCGGGATCTCCCCGACGTACTCCTGAGCCGGCGCGCCGTTCCGACCGACGCGCAGGGTCACTACTCGGCGACCGTTCCGATCGCTTCCGCGTTCTTCCGCAGCGCGATCGTCACCGTCGTCGTCCGATCACTCCCGGCGGGTCCGAGTGCCCGCACGACCTTCCTGGTCGGCGCCCCCAACGTCTCGGCTCCGCCGGACGACATCCCAGCTTCCGTGCGCTAGCACTTCCAAGGAGTTTCAGTCATGATGACAACCTTTCGTTCCATCCTCGTCGACGAAGACGGCCAGGGCCTCGCGGAATACGGCCTCATCCTCGGCCTCATCGCCGTCCTCTGCATCGCGGCCGTGCTGTTCCTCTCGGGCAACATCAAGGGTCTGCTCAGCAACGTCGGCAGCAGCATCTAGGTCGACAACGATGGGCGACGTCGTACTCCGCGATACGATCCCGGCTCAATTCGACGACTCCGGCGACGCGTTCGCAGAGTACCACGTCGCCGCGTTCGATTCGCTGCGCGACGACGAGCGAGGCCAAGGCCTCGCCGAATACGGCCTGATCCTCGGGCTCATCGCGATCGTGTGCATCGCGGCCGTGATGTTCTTCAGCGGCAACCTCCAAGGATTGCTCAGCAATGCCGGAAGCAGCATCTGACCGGCGCCGCACGCCCGCTTGGGCGGCGGTGCTGCGCGACGAGTCCGGCGAAGGCTTCGCCGAATACAGCACGATGCTCAGCCTGTTCGCCGTGCAGTGCGTCGTCGGCGCGCTCGTCGTGAGCCGCAACATCGACCACATCATTCAAGCGATCCGGGCGATCTTCTGATGCTCGGCGCGCTGCTGGACGACCGCGGCCAGAGCCTCGGCGAGTACGCCGTGATCGTCGCGTTCATCGCCGCGCTGTGCATCGGCGCGGTCGCGTTCATCGGCGTCGCAGATCCTCGCGCGGTACCAAGACATCAACGAAGCGTACCCATGACCGCCGCGACGATCGTGCTGCTGGTCGCGACGCTCGCAGCGGCGGTGACCGACGTTCGCACGCGCCGGATCCCCAACGCGCTGACCGCCTCGACGGCGGTCGTCGCCGTCGGCATCCACCTCTTCGACGGGATCGGGCCCGAGCTGGCGGCGGTCGCCGCGATGATCGCGGCGTTCGTGCATCGGCTCGTTCGCGTATTCCGCCGGCTGGTTCGGCGGCGGCGACGTCAAGCTGATCGCGGCATGCTGCGGGCTCGTCGGCTTTCCGGCCGCGATCCCGTTCGTGCTCGACGTGCTCGTCGCGGGCGGCGTGCTCGCGCTCGTCGCCGCCGCCGTGAACGGCCGGCTCGTCGCGCTCGTCCGCAGCACCGCAGCCGTCGCCGCTCGCGGCGCGGCGACCGAAAACACGACCTTGCCGTACGGCGTCGCGATCGCCGCGGGCAGCATCGCGTACGCTCTCGTGCCGACCCTGAGGTGACCCGATGAAGAACGCTCGACGCATCCCGCTGATCGTCGGCCTGCGTGCTGGCGCTCGGCACCGGCGTGCTCATGCTGAACTACCTCGGCTCGATGCGCGGTCAGACGGCCGTCGCCCCGGCGCGCACCGTGTACATCGCCGCGCACGACGTGCCCGCGCGCGCGCTGCTCAACGACGGCGCTCGTCACCGAGGTCAAACGGCCCGCGAGCGAGGTCGATCCCGACGCCGTCGTCGATCCGCAAGGAGCTCGCCGGGAAGTACTCGCTCATCACGATCCCGGCCGGCAGCGTCGTCACGCGCTCGAAGATCGGCCTCGCCGGCGCCAACGCGCTGCCCGCGCGCCTTCCCATCGGGATGCGCGCGGTGAGCATCTCCATCGACAAGGTCAAAGGCGTCGCGGGCTTGATCCAGCCCGGCGACCGCGTCGACGTGATCGCGGTCCCGCCGCGCGTCGCCAGCGAAGTGCCGCACGCATCGGCGATCTTGCGCGGAGCGCTCGTGCTCGCGATGGGCAACGAGGTCGAGACCACCAGCGCCACGCCAAGCCCGGACAACCAGAACCTCACCACCGTGACGCTGGCGCTGACGCCGCGCCAAGTCGATCTGCTCGCGTCCGCCGACCTCAACACGACGCTGCGCCTCGCGCTGCGGCCGCCGAAGGAATCGATCCGCGCGTTCCCCGCCGAGGCGCTCAAGCTCGGCGTGCCGGCGACCGCGCCGCCGGCGGCGGTCGCGCCGTGCCCGCCGCCGCAACCGCCCGCCCAAGCGCCCGCGCCGGCGCCCGCGCCCGTCGTCGCCGCCGTGAAGCCGCGCCCCGCGGCGCCCGCACCCAACGTCGTGCCGGTCATCGAGCTCGACCGCATCGAGGGCGGCGCCTCGCACCGATGAGCCTGCGCGTCTTCGTCGTCGTGGGAGCGAAGGGCGGCGTCGGCGCCACGAGCATCGCCATGCAGCTCGTCGACGAGCTGCCGTCGGCGGGGCCGCGCTTCATCGTCGACGCGGACCTCTCGGGCCGGCGCGCGATGGCGATCTGGTACGACGTCGCCAAAGAGCTCGACCTCGGGCGCGTGCCCGGTTCGCCCGCGATGACGAACAAAGGACCGCTGTCCATCGTCGAGCTCGCGCGTTCGTACGAAGACGGGTTCGTCGTCAGCGCCGAAGCGGTCGAGCAGTTCGCGCAAAAACTGCCCGAGCACGGGCTCGTCGTCGTCGATGCGCCGCAGCCGTTCGCCGCGACGGTGCGCCCGTTCATCATGAGCGCGGCGAAGATCGTCGTGATCAGCGAGCCGACGCTGCTCGGCGTCGGCTCCGCGCACGCGACGCTGTCCGCGATGGACCGTTTCGGCATCCCGCCCGCGCGCATCGCGTTCACGCTGTACGATCTGCGCAACAACGCGGAGCTGCGCGCGCGCGAAGTGCAGGAGTCGCTGAAGTTCGCGATCGCCGCCGAGCTGCCGGCGCCGCGCGACCGCGGCTGGTCGCGCACGTTCGGCCGCTTCGTCGACACGCTGGCGGCGACGCCCGATGTCGACCCGATGCACGACCTGCGTCCGTCGAGCGCCAACCCGATCGGCGACCGGCGCCAGGCGCGCCGGCCCGAACCCGTGCGGCCCGGCGCCGGTTCCGTTCCCCGGCGCGTCGTCGCTGGGCGGCGCGAGCGCCGGCGCGTCCAGCGTGTTCACGACGCTGCCGCCCGCTACCGGCGACGTCGCCGCGGCGGAGCGGCTCAAGACCGAGCTGCACCGCGCGATGCTGACGAAGATCGACTTTCTCGCCGCGGCGCGCGCGCACACGGACGCGGGGAAGCTCGCCGATCTGCGCAAGCAGGTGGACACGATCGCCGACGAGCTGCTCGCGTCGCGCAAGGAGATCACGTCGGCGGAGCACGCGTCGCGCGTGCGGCACGAGGTGATCGAGGAAGCGATGGGGCTCGGCCCGCTCGAGAGCCTGCTGCACGAGCCCGACATCACCGAGATCATGGTGAACGGCTTCGGCAACGTCTTCGTCGAGCGGCGCGGCCGCATCGAGGACACGGCGAAGCAGTTCGTCGACGACCGCCAAGTGCGCCTCGTGATCGAGCGCATCATCGCGCCGCTGGGCCGCCGGCTCGACGAGTCGAGCCCGATGGTCGACGCGCGCCTGCCCGACGGTTCGCGCGTCAACGCGATCATCGAGCCGCTCGCCATCGACGGCCCGACGCTCACGATCCGGCGCTTCGGCACCAAGCGCTTCGGCGTCGACGACTTGCTGCGCGTCGGCGCGGTGACGCCGCCGGTGATCGACTTCCTGCGCGCCGCGGTGCAGGCGCGGCTCAACATCATCGTCAGCGGCGGAACCGGCTCGGGCAAGACGACGCTGCTCAACGCGCTGTCCAGCTTCATCCCCAAAGCCGACCGCATCGTGACGATCGAGGACGCCGCCGAGCTCAAGCTCGACCAGCGCCACGTCGTGCGCCTGGAGGCGCGCCCGCCGAACCTCGAAGGCAAGGGCGCGATCACGATCCGCGACCTCGTGCGCAACTCGCTGCGCATGCGGCCCGACCGCATCGTCGTCGGCGAGTGCCGCGGCGCCGAAGCGCTCGACATGCTGCAGGCGATGAACACCGGCCACGACGGCTCGCTGACCACGATCCACGCGAACAGCGCGCGCGACGCGCTCTCGCGCGTGGAGACGATGGTGCTGATGGCGGGCTTCGATCTGCCGGTGCGCGCGATCCGCGAACAGGTCGCGGGCGCCGTCGACCTCATCGTGCAGGTGTCGCGGCTGCGCGACGGCTCGCGGCGCGTGATCGGCGTCAGCGAGGTCGTCGGCATGGAAGGCGACGTCGTCACGATGCAGGAGCTCGTGAAATACCGCCAGCGCGGCCTCGACGAGGACGGCAACGTGATCGGCGACTTCGAGCCCTGCGGCGTGCAGCCCAACTGCCTCGCGCGCTTCGAAGAGCTCGGCGTGCCGTACGACATGTCGACGTTCCAGCTGCCCTCGATCGCGCGCAAGGAGCCGACGTGGCTGCGATAGCGCCGGCCGCGATCCTGCTCGGCGTGCTCGCCGCCATCGGGCTGGTGTGCGCGTCGTTCTGGGAACCGATCTCCGCGCGTTTCGAGAAGCTCGGCACGCGCTTCGCGGTGGACCTCGACGCCGCGGGCATGCGGATGGCGCCGCAGAACTTCGTGATGGTGCTCGCCGGCGTCGCGCTGACGCTGTGGGTGGGGCTGTTCGCGTTCTTCCGCCCGTCGTTCGTCGTCGCGGTGCTGCTGCTCGCGGCCTGCGCGGGGCTCACGCTGTACGGCGGGCGCTCGAACCTGCGCAGCCGCCGCAAGAAGCGCATCGCGATGTTCCAAGATCAGCTCGAAGGCGCGCTGCGCACGCTGTCGGGCGGCGTGCGCGTCGGCCTGGGCATCCGCCAAGCGCTCGTGCTCACCAGCGAGCAGAGCCGCGAGCCGGTGAAGACCGAGTTCATGCGCGTCGTCGGCTTGAGCAATCTCGGCTGGAGCATCCTGGATGCGTTCGACCAGATGGCGGCGCGCATGACGAACACCGAGACCGCCGTGCTGGCGCGCGTGATCCGCGTGCAGGCGCAGACCGGCGGCGACCTGGGCTCCGTGCTCGACGGCCTCGCGGGCACGATCCGCGACCGCCGCCGCCTGCGGCGCCGCGTGAAAGCGATCACCGCGCAGGGCCGCGCGACGGCGTGGCTGCTGGGGCTGCTGCCGCTCGCGATCGGCGGGTTCGTCGCGTCGCAGGACGAGCTGCGCGACGCGATGCTCGGCACGCTGGTCGGCCAGTTCTTCCTCGGCTTGGCGATGGTGCTCGACGGCCTGGCGATCTTCTCGCTCGTGCGCATCACGAAGATCGATCCATGACGGAGATCTCACCGGTCGCCGTCGCCGGCTGCGGCGCGATCTCCGCGTTCCTGATCGTGTTCTCGGCGTTTCCGGCGCGCAGCCCGATGGCGGCCCGGATCAAGAAGCTCGAACGCGTCAGCGAGAAGTCCGTCTCGCAGCGCATCACGATCATCGACCAGATCGTCAGCAAGGAGCGCACGTCGCGGCTGCAGCAGCGGCTCATCGAAGCCGGCTGGTACGGCGTCACGCCGCTCGCGATGACGCTGCGCACGATCGGCGCGATCGGCATCGGCGCCGTGACCGCGCTGATGATCATGCTCTTCTTCCCCATCAAAGTGCTGGCGCTCGTGACCGGCGGGTTCGTCGCGCTGATCGGCTGGCGCTTCCCGAGCATGCTGCTGTCGCGCGCGCTCAAGCAGCGCAAGGAAGAGATCCAGCGCGCGCTGCCGGATTTCTTGGACTTGCTGTCGACGACGGTGCAGGCCGGCCTCGCGCTCAACGCCGCGCTGGTGCAAGCCGCCGACTCGACGACGGGCGCGCTGAAGGAAGAGCTGCTGTCGATGCTCGCCGAGGTGCGGCTGGGCCGCCCGCGCACCGACGCGTTCAACGCGATGGCCGATCGCGTGAACGAAGACTCGACGACGACGATGGTCACCGCGATCGTGCAAGCGGAGAAGCTCGGCTCGAACCTGAGCGTCGTGCTGCAAGAGCTCGCCAAGGAAACGCGCGACCGGCGCTGGTTCCGCGCCGAAGAGAAAGCGGCGCAGCTGCCGATCAAGATGATCCTGCCGATGGCGCTGTTCATGATCCCGTCGCTGTACCTGATGATCTTCGGCCCGGTGATCGCGCGCGTGGTGACGCACCGATGATCGCCGCGCTGACGATCGCGCTCGCCGCGCTGCTGTTCGGCGCGCGCCGCCTGGGCCGGAACGCTGGTCGGCCGACGCGCTCTGCGCGGGACGTGCGCCGTTCGACGACGGCCCGGCGCCGGTCGCGTTCGCGCGCTGGCCGTTCGCGCTCGCCGGCGCGGGCATCGGGCTCGCGCTCGCCGCGCAAGGCGCGTCGCCGGCGCGCCTCGCGCTGCTCGCGTTCGTGATGCTCGCGCTCGCGGGATGCTGCGCGGCCGACTTGTCGTGCGGGCTGCTGCCGGATCCGCTCACGCTCGTGCCGCTGGCGGTCGTCGCCGGCGCGGGCGCGCTGGCGCACGACTGGGCGCCGCTGCTGAGCGCGGCGTTGGTCGTTCGTTCCGTTCGCGCTCGCCGCGGCCGTCTCGCGCGGGCGCGGGATGGGCTGGGGCGACGCGAAGCTCGCCGCGCTGGGCGGCGCGCTGCTCGGCGCGCGCGAGGCCGCGTTCGCGTTCATGCTCGCGGCGCTGGCCGCCGCCGTCATCGCGCGCCGTACCACGGGCGCGACGCCGCCCGATCGCTTTTGGTCCCTATCTCGCGGCGGCGATCGTCGCGATGCTCCCGCTGGTGAGGAACATCTAACCGTGCCGCTCCTTCGCAACAGTACCACCGGAACGATCGTCGCGACGCGCATCGATCGCCTGTCCTCGTTCTTGCACCGCGCGGTCGGATTGCTCGCGCGCACGACGATCCGGCCCGGACGAAGGCGTGTGGATCACGTCGTGCCGCGCCATCCACACGATCGGGATGCGCGTCGCGATCGACGTGATCTTCGTCGACGCCGACGGTCACGTGATCCGCGTGGAGTCGAACGTCAACCCGAACCGGTTGGCGGTGAGCTGTCCCGGCGCGCGCGGCGTGGTCGAGCTGGGCGGCGGCGCGCTGCGCGACGTCGACGTGCTGCCGGGCGACCGCCTCGAACTGGTCTGACTCGGGCGCTCTCGACGAGCGCTCAAGTCCTCCCAGGGCTGCGCCCTGGTCCGAAAACGGAAGTTAAAACAGCCGCAGATTAGTGCGGCGCGGCGACGACCGTGCGGACGACGGTCTCTTCGCCGCCGTTGCGCGCGTAGTGCAGCGCGACGAAGTACGTCGTCGTCGCGGTCGCGGCCGGTAGCGGCAGCGCTGCCGTCGTCGCGCGCGGCGCGATCGTCGTTTCGGCGAGCGTGCCGCCGGTTTCGTCCTGGAGCTCCACCTGCATCGGGCTCGAGCTCGCCGCGACGTGCAGCGCGAGCGCGTGGCCCGCGACGGCGCGGCCGACGATCGCGATCGTGCCGCCCGACGTGCGCGACGACATCGCGTCGAGCGGCGTGACCGCTTCGGGCGCATCGGCGCTCGCCGCGTCCGGCGCGGCGGAGGCCTGCGCGCCGGGCGACGCCGACGGCTGCGGCAGCGTGCTCGGCGGGATCGCGACGCTCGCGTCCGCGACGGTCGTGCCGCGGTGCACCGTGATGCGCGCGGTCATCGGCTGCGTCTGATACGCCGCGCGGCACCGCGAGACGGTTCGTGCCGACGTGCGCGAACGGCGCCGACGCGACGACCTTGCCGGCGGCGTCGAGCAGCGCGATCGTGCCGCGCTCGCCGATCGCGAGATACGACGCGAGGATCGTGTCGCCGGCGGCGCCGGTGTCGCGCCGCGCGGAGAACGACATGACGCGCGCGACGGCGGTCGCGGGCGCGGCGGCCGGTTCGGGCGGCGCGACGGCGAACGTCGCGGTGCGCGAGACGACGCCGAGCGGACCGTGCACCGAAAGCGCGACCGAGACGCGATGCGACGCCGCGGACGCCGGCAGCGCGAACGCGATCTCGCCGTTGCGGCGCGTGAGGTTGCCGGCGACGAGCACGCGGCCGTCGTCGGACGTCGCCGAGTACTCGGCGAAACCGTCGCCGCCGGCCGCGTACGGCAAGCGCACCTGCGTGCCGGCGACCGCGCGCGCGGGCGCGGAAAGCATCGGATCGCGCGGCAGCGCGAGCGCCGACCAGCCCGCCGCACGCGGCGACGGCACCGAACGCGACGAGCGCCGCGCCGGCTTTCCACGGCCGGATGCCCGGCGCGCTGCGGCGGCACCGGCGCGTCGACGCGCACGAGCACGTCGTGCGAGCGGATCTCGAGGAACATCGACCGGTACGTCGCCGCGCGGCGCGACGACGGCGAGCCGCGCGGAGCCGATCGAGCCCGGCGCGACGGCGACGCCGCCCAGATCGGTGATCTCGCCGTTGCGGTGCACGCCCAACAGCCGGCCGGTGACGTCCGCGTCGGTCGACGCCAGGCGCACCGCGTACCAGCTCGCGCCTTTGCGCCGGTCGACGCGCTCGACGCGCACGTCGGCGGCGACGCCGCCCGCCGCGAACTGCACGACGTTGCCGTCGGCGCGCGCGAGGTTGCCGCGCTCGTAGCGCGCGAGCGCGTTCATGCCGTCGCGACGGGTTCGACGGCGATCGAGCTCAAGCGCGTTGCGCCGCGACTCCGCGGTGTTGCACGACAGCAGCGCGCGCGCCGCGTCCCGCGCGACGTCGAGGTCGCCGGTCGCCGCGTGCAGCTCCGTCACGCGCGTGAGCACCTCGACGTGCAGCTTCTCGAAGTACCGCGCGCGCTGCTCGAGGCACGGTTCGGACGCTTCGGACGCGAGCAGGCGGTCCACGTAGATGCGCTGCGCGAGCCGGTAGTGGTGCTTCGCGCCCTCGACGGAGCCGCGCGCTTCGTCCAGCCGCGCCTGCTCGACGTGATCGACGAAGCGGTGCACGTCGATCGCGACGGTGCGCGCGTTGATGCGGACTTCGCCGGTGGTCTCGAAGTAGCGCTCGGGATCGACCGCGGGGCCGACGTCCGCGATCGCGCGGCGGATGCGGCTCAGCGTCGTGCGCAGGCCTTGCGCCGCGATCGTGCGGTTGATGCCCGGGCCAGAACGCGTCGAGCAGATCGTCGCGGCTGGTGCGGCAATCCGGCGCGAGCGCCACGTAGCTGAACACTTGCTGGTCGCGCCGGCGCGCGAACGCGATCGGCCGCCCGCCGATCTCGCAGCGAAAACGGCCGAACACGTTGACGAACATCATCGGCGTGACGGCGGCGGTCACGTGCGCCGCGACGGCCGGCCGCGCGAGCCGGTTGAGGATGCGGTACGGGCGCAAGCCGCTGCGCGTGCGCACGATCGGGCAGCCCGAGCTGCTCGAACTCTTCGGCTTCGGACTGCGAGCACGCCCAGCCGTCGCCGCGTCGCCGATCGACCCGCAGAACGCGGCGCGCGCGGTGGGCTCGTAGCAGCCTTCCTGCTCGACCAGCTCCGAGCAGCAGATGGCCGTTGCGCTCGCGCCAGCGCGCGAACGCGTCGTTGAGCGTGCGGCCGGCCTCGGCGGCGTCGCGCACGAGCCACTGCGTCGCGAGCGCCCAGCCCTCGGTGTCGTGCAGCAGCTGCGCCACGTCCTGACCGTCGTGCGAGCACGCGCATCAGCGTCGCGAGCGCGGCGGTTTCTTCGGCGTCGAACGCCAGCAGGGCGGGGTCGCAGGCGACGGCGAGGCCCGCGCGCGACGAGCGCGTGGCCGTGCAGCCGCCGGCGCGAACGGCCGACCAGCACCAGCCGCGTATCGATCAGCCCGTCGGTGATGTCGTCGATCAGCGCGCGGTAGCCGTCCGGGTCGGCGCGGTCGACGTCGTCGAGGACGATCTCCGCGAACGCGCCGCGCTGCGCGAGGATGCCGCGCAGCGCCGCGGCGCCGGCACCGGCGGGGATGCGCACGTAGCCGGTCGATCCGCCCTGCGCGTCGGCGTACTGCTGCACGGCGCACGTCTTGCCCGAGCCCAGCGGCGCGCAGACGATCCGCACGGAGGCATGGCGCGTCTCCGTGAACCAGGCGGCGAGCCGCGGGCGCTCGATGCGATCGAGCGCGCTGCGCGGACGGGAACGGAAATACGGCTTTAGATCATCCATACCGATACTCGGACGGCCGCCCACTGAGAAGGTCATCGGCCAAAACCGCGGCCCGGATGAGCGCCGTCCCGGCGCTCGCTTCCTCGATGTGCCGAACGTCACGCCGCTCGAGCGGCAGCGCGCGCTACAGGCTGATCGCCCCGGCATACCCCGTCAGCTCGACGTATCCGGCCCCGAGCCGCCGCCCGCTGACCGTATCGCGCACGTCGACGGCCCCTTCCCAATACGACACCCCGCCGGCCGTCCCGACGAGCTCCTGATCGCGCACGACCGGCACGAGCATCGCATCGACCCGCGCCGACGGCACCCGAACCCGCCACCCGCTGGGATAGACGGCGCCGGTATGCGGGCTCGTCCACGCCCCGATCGCATCGACGAGAACCGCCGCGCGCGGCAGATACCGCACGCCCCCGCGCGCATCGACCAGCGACCCGCTGGACTCCGCCGCCAGCGACCCGTCCTTCATCCGCAGCCGATAGCTCATGATCTCACGCCGGTCGTCGAGCTGAATGGAAAACCAATCCCACCCCACCTGATCGCGCTGCAGCTCATCGGACCCGAACTCATGATCCATCCAAGAAACCCCGCGAACGCGCAAGACGCGCCCGCCGTACCGCAACGACCCGCTCGTCCGCAACCGCGTCATCGAATAATAATGCGAAGCGCACGTAGCACAAGCACGCCTTGAGCGAAACCCCGTCACGCCCGTGAACCGCCGGCGGCTTCTCCGCCACCTGCTCGAGCGAAACCCCAACACGCTCGCCCTGAGCATCGCAGCACAAACGGCGAGCTACCCCGCAACGTCCACCGATCGGCCGCAACATCCAACGCACGTATCGGACGCCCGCCCCATCCCAAGCGCCTCGCGCGCAAACCGCTCATCATAAACAAACCGCTGCCCCCGCTCATCAGTCAGCGCAAGATGCACGGGATACACCTGATTCCCACGCCACGCGGACTCACCGCGCGCCGGCCGCGGATCCCCAGGCCGGAGCCCATACCGAAAAAACGTGAGCTCATACCCAAACCGCCGCCCATCGTCGGCGACGAGATGCCCGGTAAAATACCACCACTCACTCTGAAACCCAAAATGCGCAGCATGATCCCGCGGAAACTGAAACACCCACGGCACCCGAGCATTGAGAAATCCAAGAGAAGTACGAACAGGCAAAGACTTCCGCGTACGGGGCAACTCCACACCCCCGCCACCCCTACCCCCGTCGTCGTAACCGCCACCCACCCCACCCACCGCGCCAAGCGGTGCGGCGTGCACTCCGTTGCGGGGCACTACGAGGGCGAGCGAAGCCAGGATGGCGAGAGCGAGCCCGAGTGTAGCGACAGCTCGCGCAGGATGCGCGAGCCGAGCGGCCCCGCAACGGAGTGCACGCCGCACCGCTGCCCCAATCGCAATCGACAGCGTCATTCGGTCCGCACCACATCCGCAGTCCGAATCCGAGCAGCCACCCCAGCCGGATACACCCCAGCAAGCACCGCCGCCACCACCACCAGCGCAACGGTCTCGAGCAAAAAGAGCCAAGGCACGTGCAACTCGATGAGCCACCCAAACGCCTGCCGATTGATCACGAAAATCAACAACAACGCCAACAGCATCCCAACGCCGACACCCAGCACCCCGCCGAGCAACCCGATCCCAGCCGCCTCGGTCAGCACCACCCGCCGAACGCCGCCGCTCGTCACGCCGAGATACCGCAAGATCCCGAACTCCGCCCGCCGCTCCAGCACCAGCGCAAACAACGTCGAAACCACGCCCGAGCACGGCGATCGTCACCGCGATGACGTCCAGCGCATACGTGATCGCAAACGTCCGGTCGAAGATCTGCACGACGAGATCGCGCAGCTCACGATTGGTCTCGACGTCGATCCGCAGCGGCGCGACCGCGCGCACGACCGCCGACCGCAGCCGCGGCAGATTCGCACCGGGCGCCGCGTACACCGCCACCGAGTTGACCGAGTCGTCGTGAAACAGCCGCCGGTACGTGCGCACGTCGAGCAGCACGATCCCGGCGTCGGACGAGTAGTCGTTGTACACGCCCGCGACCGTGAACGCCGTCGTCCCGGACGGCGTCGGCAGCTCGATGCGGTCGCCGCGCCCGACGCCGAACTTCGTCGCGAACGGTTCGGACACGAGCACGTTCGTCGTGCCGGTGAGCGCGCGCGCCAGCGCCGCCGGATCGCCGCCGCCGAGCACGCGCAGGTGCTGGCGCGTCGCGACGGTCGCGAGATCGGTCACGCCGAGGTTCGTCAGCCGCCCGCGAAACGGCAGCTCGAGCACCGCGAAACGTGTCGACCGCGGCGACGCCGGGCACGGCGCGCGATGCGCTCCGCCACGCCGTGCGAGAAGCGCGCGTCGCGCGGACGCGTCGGCGAGCCCGAGCGGGCGCACGAAGAGGTCGGCGCGCAGCGTCTCGTCGGCCCACGCGACGATCGTCGTGCGAAACGACGCGACCAGCACCGCGACCGACACCATCATGCCGATCGCGATCATCAGCGACGCGACCGCGACCGCGGTGCGCAGCGGCGCGCCGGCGAGGTTCGCGGCGGCGAGCCCCAGCGTCGGCCGGCGCGCGGCGAACGTCGTGCCCGCGCGCGCGAGCGCGTCCACCGCGAGCGGCGCGCACAGCGAGCCGCCGAAGATGATCAGCAGGCCGGCCGCGTAGCCGAACACCGGCACGCCGTCGAGCGCGGGCACGCGCGTGCACAGCCAGCGCGAGCAGCAGCAGCCCGAGCCCCGCGAGCGCGGCGCGCGGCGCCAAGCGCGGCCGGCGGCGCTCGAAGCCTTGCGCGCGCATGGTGATCGCCGGCGGCGTCGTCGCCGCGTCGAACGCCGGGAACGCCGCGGCGGCGATCGCCGCGAGGACGCCGAGCACGAACGCTTTCACGAACAGCACCGGATCGTACGCGACGGCGTCGGCGTGCGAACCGACGTAGAGCGTGTCCACCGTGCGCGACACCGCGGCGACGGAGAACCGCGCGAGCAGCGCGCCGACGCCCAGCCCGAGCAGCGAGCCCAGCACGCCGACGAGCGCGCCTTCGCCGACGAACGTGCGGAACACCGCGCCGCGCGTCGCGCCGAGCGCGCGCACCGTGCCGACCTCGGCGCGGCGCTGCACGACGGAGATCGCGACCGTGTTGTAGATCAAGTACATCCCGACGAGCAGCGCGACGTACGCGAGCGCTTCGAGGTTGAGCCGGAAGCTCTGCAGCATGCGGCCGATCTCGTCGGTGCGCGTCTTCGGCCGGATCGCGCGCGCGCCGGGCGGGATCGCGGCGGCGACGGCGCGCTCGACCGCGGCGAGCCGCGCCGGCTCGACGACGAGATCGATGCGGTCGAGCAGCCCGATCTTGCCGAACAGCTCCTGCGCCGTCGCGACGTCGACGAAGACGACGCTCGAGTCGATCCCGACCGTGCCGCGCGGGATGATGCCGGCGACGCGCAGCGTCACGTCGCGGTCGCCCGACGAGCGCGTGAACCGTCTCGCCCGCGCGCCAGCGCAGCCGCTGCGGCGAGCAGCGCGCTGACGAACGCGCCGTGCGCGTTCACCAGCACCCACGGGTCGGCGGTCTGCGGCGAGACGCTGCCCGGGCGACGACGCGGACGCGCCGTCCGCGCCGGGCAGCGGGCGCAGCAGATCGACGCCGAGCACGCGCAGGATCTCGCCCGAGAACGGATCGCCCGGCTTGGCGCCGACGGTCAGCGCGTCTTCGATCGTCGGGCTCGCGTAGGTCACGCCGGCGATGTCCTGCACGCGCACGATCGCGCGCTCGTCGAAGCCGCGCCCGACGCCGAGGACCTGCAGGTTCACCTTGTTCGAGACGACGTTCACGCTGGATTGGAACGACGCGACCGCCGTCGCGTTCGCGAGGTCGATCGCCAAGCCGATCGCGACGCCGAGCGCGACCGCGACCAGCGTGACGAGCGCGCGCAGCGCGTTGGAGCGCAGCGGGCCGAGGACGAGGGCGAAAAAGAGCGCGTGCGCTCACACGATGCGGCCGTCGCGCATGTGGATGACGCGGTCGCAGATCGCCGCCGCGTCGTCGCTGTGGGTCGCCATCAGGATCGCTTGCCCGCGTCGGCGAGGTCGCGCAGCAGCGTTCAGCACCGTCGCGCCGGTCGCCGAGTCCAGGTTGCCGGTCGGCTCGTCGGCGAGCACGATCGCGGGGCGGTGCACGATCGCGCGCGCGATCGCGACGCGCTGCAGCTGGCCGCCGGAGAGCTGCGCCGGATACGCGCGCGCCTTGTCCGCGAGCCCGACGCTCGCGAGCGCCGCGCTCACGCGCGCGTCGATCTCGCGCGCGCGCGACGCGCTGCAGCACCAGCGGCAGCGCGACGTTGTCCGCGGCGCGCAGCGCCGGCAGCAAGTTGAAGAACTGGAACACCGTCCCGACGCGGTCGCGGCGCAGCCGCGTGAGGCGGTCGTCGCTCAGCGCGTTCGTCACGCTGCCGTCGATGCTACACGGTGCCGCTGGTCGGCAGATCCACGCAGCCGACGAGGTTGAGCAGCGTCGACTTCCCGCAGCCGCTCGGGCCCGACCAGCGCGACCATCTCGCCGCGCCGCACGTCGAGCGTCACGCCGTCGAGCGCGCGCACCGCGTCGTCGCCCGCGCCGTAGACCTTGGTCACGGCGCGAACCATCACCGGATCGACGGCGTGCGCGTCGCGACGCCGCGGCGGCGTGCGTCGACGGCGCGGTCACGCGGTCGCCCGCGTCGCGAAAGACCAGCGCCGCGTTGATCCCGCCGAAGCCGGCCGAGTTGGAGAGCACGGTGCGCACCGGGCGGTCGAGCCGCTCGCGCGTGACGGCGAGGTCGCAATCCGCATCGTCCGCGTTGACGCTGCGCGGCACGATGCCGTGCGCGATCGACGCGACCGAGAGCGCCGCTTCCCACGCGCCCGTCGCGCCGAGCGCGTGGCCGTGCTGGCCTTTGGTCGCGGTCACCGGGACCGACGCCGCGCGCGCGCCGAACACGAGCTCCATCGCGAGCGCCTCGCAGCGGTCGCCCAGCGGCGTGCCGCTGCCGTGCGCGTTGACGATGTCGACGTCGTCCGGGCGCCAGCTCCGCTTCGTCGAGCGCGCGCCGCATCGCCGCGGCGTTCATCGTCCCGTCGGGGCGCGGCGCCGACATGTGGTGCGCGTCGTTGGTGAGCCCGTAGCCGGCGATCTCGCCGTAGACGCGCGCGCCGCGCGCGCGCGCGTCTTCGAGCCGCTCGAGCAGCAGCACGCCCGCGCCTTCGGCCATCACGAACCCGTCGCGCGCGCGGTCGAACGGCCGGCTCGCCGCCGTGCGGCGCGTCGTTGCGCGTCGACATCGCGCGGATGATCGTGAACGCGCCGTAGACGAGCGGCGACAGCGGCGCTTCCACGCCGCCGGCGAGCGCGGCGCGCACGTCGCCGCGCGCGATCGCGCGGAACGCGTCGCCGATCGCGACCGCGCCCGACGCGCACGAGTTGCCGTTGACGACCGTCGGCCCGCGCAGGTCGAACTCGATCGCGACGTTGCACGCCGCGGCGCCGCCGAACACCGAGATCGCCAGCAGCGGGCGCACCGCGTCGAGCCCGCGCTGGCGGAACACGTCGTGCTGCTCGTCGGCGAACGCGAGCCCGCCCAGCGCGGAACCGAGATACACGCCGACGTCGCTCGACGCGCCGTTCGGATGATAGCCGCCGTCGTCGAGCGCCAGCCGCGCGGCCGCGACGGAGAACTGCGAGAAGCGGTCGGTCCAGCGCAAGCGCCGGTCCGTGAGAAAGTCGCGCGGCTCGAAAGTCGTCGATCTGCGCCGCGATCCGCGACCGGTAGCGTGCCCGCGTCGAAGCGCGTGATCGGCGCGACCGCGACGCGCTCGGACAGCACGCCGTCCCAAAACGCGTCGATGCCGATCCCGAGCGGCGTGACGACGCCGATCCCGGTAACGGCGACGCGATGCGCGTAGCGCGAACGCGCTGCCGTTCACGCGCTCGCCTCGGCGAGCGCTTTCACGCGCGCGAGCGTCTTCGCGGCGACGCCGTGCACGAAGTAGTCCGACACGAGGTGCTTGCCCAAGAACTCCGCGGCGACCGGAAACAGAAAATTCAAGCCGGTGCTCGATCGTGACGCGCGTGCCGCCGCCGACCGGCTCGAAGATCCACTCGACGTCCATGCCGCGCGTCCAGCCGCGCAGGTGCCGAAAGGCGATGTGCGGCGTCACCGGATCGTTCGTCTGCTCCGCGACCCAGTGGATCGGAAACACGTCCTGCCACGCGCCCATCGCGACGACGCGCGTCGGGCCGCGCTCTTCGAGCACGCGCACGTAGCGGTAGTGCGGCAGGATCTGCGGCCAGCGTTCCGTCGCCGCGCCGAGCGCGTACACGGCGTGCACCGGCGCGGCGATCTCGACCGTGTTGCGCGTGACCGTCATGCGAGCAGCCGGCCCAGCACCGACGGCCGGAACGCGTGCCGCGGCGGGGCCGCGCCCGCGAGCACCTCGACCAGCGTCGCCGCGACGTCCGGAAAGCGCGCCAGCCGCACGGCCGCGCGCCGCGCGAGCGGCGGGACCGCGATGAGCAGCGCGACCGTCGCGCACAGCCGCCGCCGCCACGCGACGTCGGTCGGTTCGCCACCGCGCGTACGCGGCGAACGCGCGCGGCCTCGCCCGCGCGGTCGCGCAGCGCCGCGAGGATCGCCTCGGCGGCGCGCTCCGCGCCGGTCAGCGCGAGGAACACGCCCTGGCCGGTGAACGGGTCGAGGAAGCCCGCCGCGTCGCCGACCAGCAGCGCGCCGGGCGCGCTCGGGCGGCGCACGTCGTGCGCGAGCGGCCCGATCGACACGCGCGGGCCCAGCCGCACCGCGTCCGCGAACGAGCGCACGCCGCGGCCCAGCGCGTCCGCAACGCCGCCCACCCCGGCGTCCACGTCGCGCGACCACACCGCGAGCCGGTCTTTCGGTACCACGACCATCACGTTGGCACGCAGTTCTGAAAGCGGGTTGAGCGCGAAGTACGCGCCGCCGCCGACGTACATCTCGACGTGCCCGTCGAACGCGCCGAAGCCTTCGTAGTGCCCACCGACCGCGTAACGCGCGCCGCGCCGCACCGGTTTGGTGAGCCCGAGCTTGCGCGCGACGACCGACCCGAGCCCGTCGGCGCCGACGACGACGCGCGCGCGCCGCTCCTCCAGCCCGCCGTCGGCGGCCCGCACGCGCACGCCCGCGCAGCGCCCGCCTTCGAAGATCAGCTCGTCGGCGCGCGCGCGCTCCACGACCGCGCCGGCCGCGACCGCCGCGTCGAGCAGCACGGCGTCGAGCGCTTCGCGCGCGCACGCGAGCGCGGGCCGCGCGAACGCGAGCGCGACCGGCTGCGCGCCCGGCGGCACGAGCCGCACGCCGCGCAGCGGCGACGACACGGCGCGCACGGCGTCGAGCACGCCGAGCCGCGCGAGCGCGTCGACCGCGCCGCCGTTGAGGTACTCGCCGCACACCTTCGTGCGCGGAAAGCGCGCGCGCTCGACGATGCGCACCGCCACGCCGGCGCGCGCGAGCAGCAGCGCCGTCGCGCTGCCCGCCGGCCCGCCGCCGACCACGACGACGTCGTCGGCGCGCGTCATGCCGCCTCGTCGGTCAGCGTCATGCGGAAGAACGGCTCGCGGCGCACGCGCGGCGCGCGCCAGCCGGCGTCGCGCGCGAGCGCGAGCGCTTCGCCGGGCGTGTACGCGCGGCGCACCGAAAGCGGCGCGTCGTGGCGCGTCAGCCGGTTGCGCGACGTGCGCGACCACAGCCACGTCGCCGCGAACGCGACCGGCGAACGGCGCAGATCGCACACCACCGGGCTGAGCCGCGCGACGCGGCGCAGCTCGCGCAGCAGCGCGCGCGCGCCGTCGGGATCGAAGTGGTGCAGCGCGAGCGTGCACGTCACGACGTCGAACGCGCCGTCGGCGTACGGCAGCGCGCCGCCGTCCGCGCGCACGAAGCTGAGCGCGGGGTCGGCCGCCGGTCGCGCGGCGCGCGATCGCGAGCATCTGCTCGCTGTGGTCCAGACACGTCACGTGCACTTGGACGCCGCGGCGCGCGCCGTCGCGCACGAGCGCGAGCGGGACGTCGCCGGCGCCGCTGCCCACGTCGAGCACGCGGCGCGGCGCCGAGCGCGGCGCAGCGCGCGCACGACCGGGCGCCGTTCCACCCAGGCGCGCGTTGGCGAACGCGATGTCGCGCAGGTTCGCTTCGAGCTCGCCGGCGTCGGCGACGGGCTCGTCCATGAGCTCGCGGGCTATCGTGCGCCGCACGCGAGCTTCGCCATCAGGCTACTTCTTGTACCACTCCGCGTTGATCTCGATGTAGTTCTTCCACTTTTCGGGGACGTCGGAGTCGGCGAAGATCGCTTCGACCGGACACGCGGACACGCACGCGCCGCAGTCGATGCACACTTCCGGATCGATGAAGAGCATCGTGTCGTCATCGTTGCCGTGGATGCAATCGACCGGACACACGTCCACGCACGACTTGTCCTTGGTCCCGATACACGGCTCGGTAATGATGTAGGTCATCGCCGGGAAGGGGTTGCGCGGCGACCCGGTTCGCTCCTACCGGACCAGCACGGAAACGCCCGTCCGTAAAACGGACGGGCGCTCCGAGCTTCGTTGTTTCGAGTGCCGGTGTCAGTACGTGGCGCGACGGCCCGTGAGGGCGCGGATGATGAACAAAAGGATGACGGCGCCGACGAAGGCGACGATGATCGACCCGAGGTTGAAGCCGGTGTATCCGGCGTGACCGAACAGATTGAACACGAAGCCGCCGATGAAGGCGCCGATGATGCCGATGATGATGTCGCCGATGATGCCGCCCGGGCCCTCACCGGGCACGACGTATTTGGCGAGGAACCCCGCGATGAGTCCGACCAGCAAGAAGTAGATGAATCCCATGTGTGCTCTGTACCCTTTCCCTCTGCCCCTTAAGTAGGCGGCCGCTGCCGCGTTGCAGGCACAACCTTCCCGGGAAGATTTTGAACGAAACGGCACGGCGAGCGCTTCGTGACCCGCGTCCGAGCGAGTGGTCGACCGCTTCCGAAACCGCGCCGCGCCGCGCGGGGTAGGTGGAGACGATGACCGCAACCTGCGAGGTCTGCCGGGCGAAGCCCGCGAGCGTGCGCGACTACGCTCTCCGCTCCGGCCGCTGGGTGGAAGCCGAGGTCTGCGACGCGTGCGCGCGCAAGCGCCGCCGCGCGCCGTTCGCGGTGCTCGGCATCGCCGCGGCGGCCGCGGCGCTGTTCGGCGGCGCCGCCGTCGCGATCGACGCCGCGAACCGCCGCAACAACCCCGGCGGTCACGACGCGCCTGCGCCGGGCGCCGCAGCCGCTGACCGACCTCGGGCGCGTGTTTCGCGGCGGCTCCACGCTGTCGCAGTACGCGCGCGACCTCACCGAGGCCGCGCGCAAGAACGAGCTCGACCCGGTGATCGGGCGCGACGACGAGGTGGAGCGGGTCGTGTCGATCCTCGCGCGGCGCAGCAAGAACAATCCCGTGCTCATCGGCGAGCCCGGCGTGGGCAAGACCGCGATCGTCGAAGGTCTCGCGCAGCGCATCGCGCGCGGCGACGTGCCGCAAGCGCTGCGCGACAAGCGCGTGCTGGCGCTCTCGCTCGGCCCGCTCGTCGCGGGCACGAAATACCGCGGCGAGTTCGAAGGCCGCGTCAAGAAGATCCTCGACGAGGTGAAGCGCGCGGGCCGCGACATCATCCTGTTCATCGACGAGCTGCACACGCTCGTCGGCGCGGGCGCGGCGGAAGGCTCGCTCGATCTTGAGCTCGATGATCAAGCCCGAGCTCGCGCGCGGCGAGCTGCAGTGCATCGGCGCGACGACGTTCGACGAGTACCGCAAGCACGTCGAGTCGGACGCCGCGCTCGAACGGCGCTTTCAGCCCGTGCACGTCGACGAGCCGACGATCGAGCAGACCGTCGCGATCCTCAAAGGCCTGCGCGCCGAAGTACGCGGCGCACCACGGCGTGCGAGATCGACGACGACGCGCTCGAGGCCGCCGCGACGCTGGCCGCGCGCTACATCGCCGACCGCTATCTGCCCGACAAAGCGATCGACGTGATGGACGAAGCCGCCGCCGGGCGCCGCGATGCGCGGCGCGAAGCGCGTCGACGTCGAGCTGGTCGCGGCCGTGGTGTCGCGCTGGACCGGGATCCCGCAAGGCACGATCACCGACGCGCAGCGCGCCGGCCTGCTCGCGCTCGAGGCGCAGCTCACCACCCGCGTCGTCGGCCAAGACGAAGCGGTGCGCGTCGTCTCCGAAGCGATCCGCCGCGCGCGCGCCGGCTTGAAAGACCCGCGCAAACCCGTCGGCGGGTTCTTGTTCGTCGGCCCCAGCGGCGTCGGCAAGACCGAGCTCGCGCGCGCGCTCGCGCACGCGCTGTTCGGCACCGACGACGCGCTCGTGCGGCTCGACCTCTCCGAGTACACCGAGGCGCACACGATGTCGCGCCTGCTCGGCGCGCCGCCGGGATACCAAGGCCACGAGGAAGCCGGTCAGCTCACCGAGCCGGTGCGCCGCCGCCCGTACTCGGTCGTGCTGTTCGACGAGATCGAGAAAGGCGCACGCCGACGTCGCGGCGATCCTGCTGCAGATCCTCGACGACGGCCGCGTCACCGACGCGAAGGGCCGCACCATCGACTTCCGCCACGCGATCGTCGTGCTGACGTCGAACACCGAGCGCGACGAGCTCGAAGCGACGCTGCGTCCCGAGCTGCTCGACCGCATCGACGAGATCGTCGTGTTCGCCGACCTCGGCGCGCCCGAGATCGAGAAGATCGTCGTGCTGCAGGTCGCGCTGCTCGCCGACCGGCTCGGCGCGCACGCGATGCGGCTCGATCTCTCCGAAACCGCGCGCCGGTTCTTGGCGCGCGAATCGTCGTCGCAAGGCAGCGGCGCGCGCTTCGTCGCGCGCGCGATCGCGCGCCACGTCACGACGCCGCTGTCCGAAGCCATCCTGCGCGGGCGGCTCGCGACCGGCAACACCGCGCGCGTCGACTTCGACGGCCGCGCGATCACCGTGGAGGCTGCCGCATGAAACGACTTCTCCTCGCGCTGGCGCTCGCCGGCGCAACGACGCGCCGGCGCGTTCGCGCAGACCGTTCCGCCGGGACGCCGCCGCCGCCCGGCGCGCCGACCGCGAACCTGATCCTCGACGCGATGCTCGCGACGGCGCGCGCCGCGTCGGTCAACCCCGGCGCCGCGCAATCCGCGTCGCTCAACACGTCGGCCGCGATCCAGCGCTACAACGCCGGCGACGTCAACGGCGCGCGTTCCGCCGCGATCCAGGCGCTCATCGAAGCGAACCGCCTGCCGCAAACCAACATCCCCGTGCTGCGGTCGACGATCCCGCAGACGAGCTACCTGCAGACGCAGCCGTTCCCGATCGCGGGCGGCAGCGTCGCGGCGATCGACGCGAACGCGTTCGTCGCGCAGGCGCGCGGCGCGCTGGCGGCGTGCCAGTCGCGCAACTCGCCGAACACCGCCGCCGCGTCGCAGCGGCTCGCCGCCGCGGAGCGCGACGCAAAATCAGGCCGCTATCAGGACGTGCGCACCGAAGCGCGCGCCGCCGTCGACCTCTGCGCCGCGGCGCAGCAGCAGGTCAACGGTCAGCGGTGATCATTTCAGCGCGTCTTTGATCGCGGTTTCGATCTCGGCCGGGCTCATCTCGCCGACGCGAAACGTCTTCACGACGCCGCGCCGGTCGATGAAGACGTGCACGCGGCATGCCGATCGCGCCGTACTGCTTGCCGACGGCGCCGTCTTCGTCGATCGCGAGCAGGCCGTACGGGTTGTCGTACTTGCGCTGAAACGCTTGCGCCTGGCCGGGCTGGTCGAGCTAGTCGATGCCGAGCACTTGCAAGCCGCGCTTGGCGTACTGCGCGCGCAGCTTGCCGATCGCCGGCGCCTCGGCGTTGCACGGCCCGCACCACGACGCGAAGAAGTTCACGTAGAGCGGCTTGCCGCGCAGCTTGTCGAGCACGACGGGCTTGCCGCCCGGCGACGGCAGCGAGAACGGCGGCGGGGCTTGCCGACCTGCGGGATGGCGAACGCGGCCGCGGGGACGAGCGCGAGGACGCGCGGCGGCGAGGAGGTCGGGAGACGCACGCTCGTTGTAACGCCCGCGGCTCGAAACGCGTTGCGGCCGCGGCCGCTAAAGCAAGCGACCGAAAGTTCGGCTGCGCCAGCTGATACAAAAGTACCCAGAACAAGCGGGAACGGACGCCCGCTCAGCGTATCATCGCAGCTATGCGTACGCTGCTTCGTATCTTTGCCCTCGCTCCATTGGTGCTGTCCTCGGTCGGCCCGGCAACGTCGGGCGCGGCGACGATCGGCGGCACGCCTTCGGACGCCGTGTCGTCGATCGCGGGCCACTGGCTCTGCACGGCGTCCAACGGCGCCGTCACCGAGCGCTCCTACGTCGTCATCGACGGCGGCGGCTCCGCCATGACCGGCACGGCGACGACCTCGGGGACGCGTGCCGCCGGCGGCGCGCGATCCAGCGTGGACACCCCGGCGGCGCGCCGGCGCGCCCGCCGCCACGGCGAGCGTCCTGCGCACGGTCTACGGGCGCCAGGACGGCGCCGACACGGGCCCGGCCTTCGAACGCATCGTCGAACGTTCCGACCATAGCCTCGCGGTCGAGACGCCCGAAGGCTCGGCGACGGCCGCATCGGCGGATGCGTCGGGGATGCGCTTCACCGGGCAAGAGTCCGGCGCCCGAGCGGTCCCGATCTCGGAAGAAGCCCCTACCGGCGGCACCGGCGGCTACCGCGCTTCGGCGGCGCGCTTCGGCGAACAGGCGTCCAGCGTCGTGAAACCGCTGAGCTTCAGCTACGCCGTCGAGCCCGGCGGACTTCGCCGCACCGCGCGCAGCGGAAGCGCGACGCTGGCCGACGACCGCTGCACGCGCGCGC
Organism: Vulcanimicrobiota bacterium; assembly: GCA_963723635.1. Classification (GTDB taxonomy): domain Bacteria; phylum Vulcanimicrobiota; class Vulcanimicrobiia; order Vulcanimicrobiales; family Vulcanimicrobiaceae; genus Vulcanimicrobium. The sequence goes on from CAVRRP010000025.1 coordinate 80,573, forward strand.
GAGACGTCGCGACGGCAAGCTGCTCGAGCCCGAACGCGCCGGCCGCGGCGGCCCACGCGGTCGTGCCGCGCAGCCCGTCCGGCGCACCGCTGCTAGGTTCCGTGCAGATGCGCCTCGTGCTCGACGACCGCGGCCGGGTCGTCGGTGAGGACGTCCTGTCGTCCACGTCGCCCGCGCTGACGGCGCCGGCATCGCTCGCGGCACGCGATTCGCGGTTCACGGCGGCGCTCCGAAGCTGCCGCGCAGTCTCGTCGCAGACCACGTTCGGCGTGAAGTTCACGCCGGACGCCCGCACGACGCTAAACAACGGTCGGGAAACGAACCTCTGACGCGTCGTCGCGCATCTGCGCGACGAGCTCGTCGACGGAGTCGAAGCGGCGCTGCGCGCGCAGGAAGCGGAAATCGCGCAGCGCCAGCTCTTCGCCGTAGAGCGCCCCGTTGAAATCCAGCAGCCACGCCTCGACGGTGCGCGCCGTACCGTCGAACGTCGGGTTCGTGCCGATCGACACGAGCCCGATGTAGTCGCGGCCGTCGTGCCGCCCGGTGATCCGGTACACGCCGTCGGGCGGCAGTAATTTCTGCGGCGGGACGACGACGTTCGCGGTCGGATAGCCGAGGTCGTGCCCGCGCCCGGCGCCGAACGCCACCGTGCCGCGCACGGTGTACGGCGCCCCGAGCAGCCGGTCCGCGACGTCGAGCTCACCGGCCGGGATCGCGGCGCGAATGCGCGTCGACGACACCCGCTCGCCACCGTCGAGCGTGTTCGGCACCCCGACGACGGCGCGCCCGCGCTCGGCGAGATGCGCCTGCGCGAACGCAACGTCCCCCGCACGCTTGTGCCCGAAGCGAAAGTTCGCGCCGACGACCATCGCGCGCGCGCCGAGCCGCGCGACGAGCGTCTCATCGAGAAACTCCGCCGGCGACAGCGACGCGACCGACGCATCGAACGGCAGCACGAACGCCTCGTCGATCCCGGCGCGCGCGAACGCGTTCACGCGCTCCTCCAGCGTCGCGATCATCGGCGGCTCCTGACCCGGCCGCAAAAACGCGGTCGGGATGCTCGCGAAACGTCAGCACGGCAGTGCGCTCGCCGGCGCGCCGCAACCGCAGCGCCTCGCGCACGATGGCCTGGTGCCCGCGATGAAAGCCGTCGAAGAATCCGACCGCCACGACGAACGCCCGCTCCGGCGCCCGCTCGGGCAGCACGTGATGGACCTTCACAAAAAAACCTTGCGCGGCGCAAGCAGCGCACCAACGGTCTCGCCGACCCCGACGAGCGCACGCGCCGAATCGCGCACGAACACGTGCTTGTCCGCCGGCGGCTGCGCGAGCGGCACCATGCGCCCAGCCCGAAAATCGGTCGCCCCCCGCCCGTCCAGCACGACGGTCGGAATCGGAATGACGCGCTCGGGCGGCACGAGCGCCCCATCGGGATCCGACGCCACGTCGTCGAGCGTACGGCTCTCCGAAAGCACGAACGGCCCCGACGCCTCGCGCAGCAGCGCGCCCATATGCGCAACGGTCCCGCACGCAACGGCAAGATCCTCGCACAGCGTGCGCACGTAGGTCCCCTCACTGCACGCGATCCGCAACCGCACGACGTTTCCCTCGCGCCCGAGCACGCGCAGCGCATACACGGTGATCGTGCGCGCCGCACGCTCGACGGTCTTCCCCGCGCGCGCGAGATCGTACAACCGCTGCCCGCCGCTTTGCAGCGCGCTGTACATCGGAGGCACCTGCGAAACGGCCCCGATGAACGCGGGAACCGCAGCGGCAAGCCGTTCGTCGACGTCCGCCGGCACGTCGCCTCGCGCAACGGTCTCCCCCGTCGCATCCCCGGTCGCCGTCGCCCGCCCGAGCACGAGCGTGCACACATACGCCTTGCGCCGGTCGAGGATCAGCGGCAACAGCCGCGTCGCCTTCCCGAGCGCAACGGGCAGCACACCGGCAGCCTGCGGATCGAGCGTCCCGAGATGCCCGATCGCGAGCTTCACGCCGGGATCGCGATAGATCCCGCGCAAACGCGCACCGAACTGCGTCGACGAAGGCCCCGCCGGCTTGAACAAGTTGACGAAGCCGAGCAATCCCTTCGAACCGCTACAAACCCTGAGCGCGCAGCGCCGCGTGCACGCCGTCGACGGCGGCTTGCAGGTCACCCTCGAACGTGAGCCCGGACGCCATGAAGTGCCCGCCGCCGTTGAGCGAAGCCGCAGCAGCCTGCACGTTGATCTTCCCACTGGACCGCAAACTGACCCGAACCGCGCCTTCATACGCCTTGAAAAGCGCCGCCGCCTCAACGCCTTCGACGGCGCGCAGATGCTGCACGATCTCCTCGGTATCCTCACCGTCGGCGCCGCACACCCGCAGCATCTCCTCGTCGACGTAGGTCCAGCAATACCGCCCGCCATCGTCGAGCACCGCGCGCTCGAGCGCCATCCCGAGCAGCTTCGTGGCAGCAAACCGCTTGTTGGCAAAGATCTCTTCAGTGATCAGCGGCTTGTCGGCCCCAAGCTCCACCAACTCCGCCGACATGCGCAGCACGGCAGCGGTGGTGTTCGTATGCATGAACGCCCCGGTATCGGTCATGATGGTGGTAAGGATACATGTGGCGATCTCGGGCGTAATCGTCGCATCGAGCGCATGCAGCAACCGCAGCACGCACGTGCCGGTGGAAGCCTCGGTCGGGATGACGTAGTTGAACGCCCCGAAATGCGAGTTCCCCAGATGATGGTCGACGTCGAGCATGTTTTCGCGCGCAATGGTCGGTAAAAACTCCCCGGCGCGCGAAAAGTCGCTCATGTCGCAGAACACCCACAGCGTATCGGTGGGCAAATCCGCCGGCACGTCACGCGAGACGAACTGCGAGTCCGGCAGAAACCGCAAATTCCGCGGCACGGGATCCTGCTGAAAGTACCCGACGCGCTTCCCACTCGCCTTCAGCGCGAGCCCGAGCGCAAGCCCGGCCCCGAGCGTATCGCCATCGGGCTTCACATGCGAAACGAACATGAACGAGGAGCGGCGCCGCAGCTCGGCAACGATCTCCTCGGTCGTATTCGACGCCGGCAACACCACTGCCGCAGCGCCCGCAGAACCCGCTCTACTCATCGACGACCTTCGCCTTCTCCAGCGTCTTGTGCAGCGCGATCGCCCTCTCGGTCGTCCGGTCTTCGACGAACGTCAGTTCGGGCGTATACCGCAAGTCGATCGCATGCCCCAGCTCGCCGCGCAAATAGCGCGAAGCGGACTGCAGCGCGTCCATGGACTGCCGCGCCACGTGCCGATCCCCGATGATCGACACGAACACCTTGCAGAACTTCATATCCTGCGTGATCTCACAGCGCACGACCGTCACGAACCCGAGCCGCGGGTCCTTGAGGTCCTCGCTGATGATCTTCGCGAGCGCCCGCTGAATCTCATGATCGATCCGGGCTTGTCTCTGCTGCTTCATTGGGACATCGTCGTGGGCGCGGCGGTGCGTACATTTCCGTGGCGGGGACGCCCGCATTTTTCCATCCATGGAAAAATGCTACTGCCGCAAAATTCGCTCTCGCCATCCTGGCTCCGCGAATTTCTGCGAGCCCCCGCCACGAAAACGTACGCCCCACCACGCCTGGCAAGATGTACGCATTCATCGCAAATCGCAGAGGGCACGATCGCGGAATTGCCCGCGCAAATCATCCGTAGCGTTCGGGGCGGCTACGTTGCCTCGACGGGGCGTCACAGAAATCGGCGGAGGCAGGATGCCGAGAGCCGATTTTGTGCGAGTAGCGATTTTCCATGGATGGAAAATCGCGGGCGTCCCCGGCGAGGCAATGTAGCCGCACCGGACGCCCGCCACAATCCTCGGCCACTACGCGGGCTGGAACTCCGGAGCCACGAGCTCCGACGTCCACGCCTCGATGACATCGCCTTGCTTGAGATCCGCGAAGCGCGCGACCTGGATACCGCACTCGAAGTTCTCGGCGACTTCGCGAACGTCGTCCTTGAAGCGGCGGAGCGACTCGATCTCGCCGTCGAACACGACGGCGGAATCGCGGAGCACGCGAACCTTCGAGTTGCGCGTGATCTTGCCGGACTGCACGTAGCACCCGGCGATCGAGCCGACCTTCGAGACCTTGAAGATCTCGCGAACTTCCGCGCGCCCGAGGACGATCTCGCGGAACTTCGGCGCAAGCATGCCGACCATGGCCTTCTTGAGGTCGTTCTCGACGTCGTAGATGACCTGGTAGAACCGCAGGTCGACCTGCTCGGACTCGGCGAGCCGTTTGACCGACTCGTCGGGACGGATGTTGAACCCGATCAGCACCGCGCCCGAAGCGGACGCGAGGTTGACGTCGTTCTCGGTGATCCCGCCGACGCCGGCGAGGATGACGCGCACGTCGACTTCGCCGGTCGAGAGCGATTCCACGCGGCCGCGCAGCGCTTCCACCGAACCCTGGCCGTCGGCTTTGAGGATGAGGTTGAGCGTCTTCTGACCGCCGTTGGCCGGCATCATCATGAACGTCTCGAGCGACACCTTCGCCCCGCCCGTGGACGACGCCATGCGCACGTCACGGCGCTTGGTCGAACGTTTCGCGGCGGCTTCGCGCGCGGACTTCTCGTCGGAGACGACCATCATCGTGTCGCCGGCCGACGGGACGTCGTTGAGCCCCATGATCTCGACGGGGATCGACGGACCCGCTTTTTTCGTTTGTTTGCCCTTATCGTCGAGCAGCGCGCGGACTTTGCCGAACGTCGGCCCGACGACGACGACGTCGCCGACGCGCAACGTGCCGGTTTGCACCAGTACGGTTGCGACGGGACCGCGCCCGCGGTCGAGCGCAGACTCGATGACGACACCGCTCGCGCGGCGGTGCGGGTTGGCTTTGAGCTCCTTGAGATCGGCTTCGAGCAGCACGGTCTCGAGCAGCTTGTCGATGCCGTCGCCGCGGCGCGCGGACACCGGCACCATCTCGATCGTACCGCCCCATTCCACGGGCTGCAGACCTTCGTCGGTGAGCTGCTGCTTGACGCGGTCGGGTTGCGCATCTTCTTTGTCCATCTTGTTGATGGCGACGACGATCGGCACGCCCGCAGCCTTGATGTGCGAGATCGCTTCGCGCGTCTGCGGCATCACGCCGTCGTCCGCGGCGACCACGAGGATCGCGACGTCGGTGACCTTCGCACCGCGCGCGCGCATCGCCGTGAACGCTTCGTGACCGGGCGTGTCGATGAACGTGATCGCGCGGCCGTCCTGGGTGACGGTGTACGCACCGATCTTCTGCGTGATCCCGCCGGCTTCACCGGCGGCGACCGTGGCGGAACGGATGCGGTCGAGCAGCGACGTCTTGCCGTGGTCGACGTGGCCGAGCACGGTGACGACCGGCGGCCGCGTCTGCAGCATCTCCGGCTTGTCCTCTTCCTGCTCGACGACGACTTCCTCGCCGGCTTCTTTGACGATCGCGTTGAAGCCAAACTTGCGCGCGACGGCGATCGCCTGATCCGACGAGATGTTCTGGTTGATCGTCGCCATGGTGCCCATGCGGAAGAGCTCCTTGATGACGTCGGCGGCGCCGACGATCATCGAGGTCGCGAGCTCTTGAACGGTGAGCACGTCCGGAATCTCGATCGACTCCAGCTTCTTGGTGGGATCCTCGACGCGGTCGACGTAGGCGCCGCCGGTGCGGCGGCGCTGCTTCTCCAGCCGCATCTCCGCATCGCGGGCCTTCTTGGCTTCGAGCTGCTCGCGCGTGGAGCGGCCGCGGCCACCGCCTGGGCGGCCGCCGCCGGTGCCGGACGACGGCATGGGGCCGCCGCCGGGCGAGACGGGGCCGTTGCCGGCGGGCGCGCCGGGGCGCGGGCCGCCGAACGGGCGCGGCGTCGCCGTGGCGCCGGGGATCGCGCGGAACGCGCCGTTGCCGGCGGGACGGCGGCCGGCCGGCGCGCCGGGCGCAGGCGGGCCGCCCGCGGCGCCGGCCGGACCCGGAGGTCCGTTCGTGCCCGGGCGTGGCTGCTGGTACTGGCCGGGGCCACCTTGGCCCGGACGCGGCGCGACGCCGGGCCGGCCCGGGACCTGGCCGGGGCCGGACACCGTCATCGGACGCGAAGGCGGGCGCGGCGGGCGGATGGAGGCCTGGCCGGAGGGCACCGGCTGGAGCTGCGGGACGGCTTCGGTTGGGGCCACCGGACGGCGCGGCGGCATGGGGCCGGGCTGGCCGGGGCGCGGGGCGACGCCCGGACGCGACGGCGAGCCGCCGGCCGGGGGCGCCTGCGGCGCACGCGCTGCGGGGCGTTCCGGCTGAGCGGGTTGAGCGGGCTGCGTCGGCGGAGCGGCGGGGCGGGACCGGGGCGGGCCGCTGGGGACCGGCCGAAGGTGCGGGACCGGCGCGGCCGTCGGCGGTGCTGTGTCGCCCGGGGCTGGAGCGGCTGCGGCGGGCGCCTCGGGGGCGGCGGCTGCGGGTGCGGTCGCGGCGGGTGAAGCCGGGGCCGATGCGGCCGGGGCGGCGGGCTCCACGGGCTGTGCTGCGGGCACCGCAGCAGGCGCGGCAGCGGCGCCGTTGGTCGACGACGCGGCGGGGGCGGCCGGGGCGGTCGCCGCCGGCGGCGTCACGGGCGCGGCACGACGCGCGGCAGCCGGTGCGGCCGGTGCGGGCGCGCCGGGAGACTCCGCGGCGGCGGCGGGTGGGGCAGCGGTCGCGACGGCGGCAGCCGGTGCAGCAGCAGCCGAAGCGGCTTTGGCCGCTTTGGCGCCCTTGAGCTGTGCGCGGAGAAGGTCGGCGACCTTCGGCTCGACGACGCTGAGCTGGTTCTTCGCCTCGACCCCGAGCCGGCCAAAGAGGCCGAGCAGGTCTTTCGACGACATACCGAGCTCTTTGGCGAGCTCGAAAATCCTGGGTTTACCGGTTGCCATGCAGTCCTTCAAAGATATGGCGCCCGGAGGCGCCACCGCCCGTTAAGTCATTCTGATTGAGCTCCGAGATCCGGAGGGAGTCACCATTGTAACAGAGCTTCGCCACTAAACCCCGCATAACGCTTGTTCTTTGCGACTCGTTGCGCGCATTCGCGGGAGCAGAGGTAGGCGCCGCGCCCTTCCTGCCGCTTCGCCCCGTCGGCGACCCAGCGGTCGTCCCGCCGGATGAAGCGCCGGAGCGCCGGCTGCGGGAACGCGGTCCGGCAGCCGACGCAGGTGCGTTGCGGGATCATTCGTTCGTGAACATCTCCCGCTTGAACTCCTCGAGCCGGCGCAGCAGCTCGTCCTGGTCGATCGCCGCCTCGTCGAGCTCCTCGCCCGCGCCGGCCTCGACCTCGGCGCCCTCACCCTCGCGCTCTTCGACGCCCGTCTGGGCCGCCCGCGCCTCGCGCTCGGCCTGATAGCGCTCGCGGGCCTCGGCGGCCTCGGAGTCGCTGGTGATGTCCATCCGCCAGCCGGTCAGGCGCGCGGCCAGCCGGACGTTCTGGCCCTCGCGGCCGATGGCCAGCGAGAGCTGGTGGTCGGGGACGACGACCAGCGCGATCCCCTCGTCCTCGTACAGCTCCACGCCCAGGACCTTGGCCGGCGCGAGCGCATTGGCGACGAACGCGGGCAGGTCGGCCGCCCAGCGGATGACGTCGATCTTCTCGCCGCGCAATTCGTCGGAGACGTTGGCGATGCGGGACGACTTGGGCCCCAGGCACGCGCCGACGGCATCGATCTCGGACCGCTTCGACGTGACGGCGACCTTCGTGCGCGCGCCGGGCTCGCGCGCGATCGCCATGATCTCCACGATGTCGTCCTGGATCTCGGGGACCTGGAACTCGATGAGCCGCTGCACGAGCCCTTCGGCCGCGCGCGACAGCACGACCAGCGGCCCTTTGTTGGTCTTGCGCACGTCGAGCACGTATGCGCGAATGCGGTCGTTGATGCGGTAGTTCTCGCGCGCGACCTGTTCGGAGAACGGCAGCAGCGCTTCGGTCTTGCGGTCGTCGAGCAGCACGAACATGTTGCGCTGCTCGTAGCGCTGCACCGTGCCGAGCACGATGTCGTGCAGTTTGGCGGAGTACGTGTTGTAGACGGTGTCGCGCTCGGCCTCGCGGATGCGCTGCACGATCACCTGCTTCGCGGTCTGCGCCGCGATGCGGCCGAAGTCGCGCGGCGTGACCACTTCGTCGTAGAAATCGCCGGGCTCGTAGCGCGAGCCCGCGTCTTTCTTGGCGATCTCCAGCTTCGGATCGGTGATCTCCGCGCCGTCCTCGACGACGGTGCGGCGGTGGTACACCTGATAGTCGCCGGTCTGGCGGTCGATCGTCACGATCGCATTCGCCTCACCGCCGAAATTGCGCTTGTAGGCGGAGATCAGCGCGGCTTCCAGCGCTTCGAGCAAGGACTCGAAGCTGATGTTGCGTTCGTTCTCGATCTCGCGGAGCGCCGCGATCATCTCTGCGTTCATCGGTTCTTCTCTCGTTGTTTCGCGCGCTGGAGATCCGCGCGTACGTCGTACTCCAGGTTGGCCGACTTGACGACGGCGAGTGGAATGGGCAGCTCGCCTTTGTCGCGGGCGAGGATCACGTTGGTGCCGCGCACGCCGTCGAGACGGCCGCGGTGCGTCTTCGCGCTTTCGATCGCGAGCGTCGTGACGATCTTCACGTCGCGCCCGGCGAAGCGTTCGTAGTCCGACGGCTTGGTGAGCGGGCGGTTCAAGCCCGCGGACTCGACCTCGAGCGTGTAGGGATCGGGAAACGCGTCGAGCGCGGCGTTGATGCGCGAGGCGATGCGCTCGCACGTGCCGATGTCGACCCCGCCTTCGCGGTCGACCGTCACGTGCAGCGCCGTCGTCTGGCGATGGCGGTGCGCGCTGGTGCTCAGGATCTCGACGTCGCGAAATGCGGCGTCGTGGGGAAGCGCGTGGACGACCCGCTCGAATGCGTCGGCAAACAGCGTCTTCTCCGCATACGGCTCCAAGCGCGACCTCCTTCCCCCTCTTCAACAAAGAAGCGCGGGCTTTGCCCACGCTCCCAGCGTCTACGTCCGTCCGCCATCATACGACAGCGGCCCGTTTCTCGCAACTCCGGCGCCGGACTCACGGGTGGCGCGGGACCGGCGTCGTGAGCGTGCCCGGGGGGAAGCGCTCCATCCGCTTGTCGTTGCACGACACGTCGACGTACTCGATCTCGGGCTTCAGGTCGGGCGAGCGGTCCGGGATGTACGGGCGGGGGAAGTCGCCGATCAGCCTCGGCACCGGGGTCGGCGCCGGTGGCTGAGGATGGTCGGTCACCCGGAACGCGCGGCACACCTCGCGCCCGAAGATGTCTTTGCGGCGCTCGAAGACGTACGCGACCGAGTCGGCGTGGGTCAGCGTGCGCGTGACGCGGATGAGCCCGAACGTCGCGGCGAGGACCTCAGCCGGCGGCGCCAGCGCCTTCTCGTACGCGGCCACAGCGGCATTCGCGTCCAATCCGGGCGTGAAATGTCCCGGCGTGACGGGGCCGTGCGGCAGCAGCGCGCGGAGCTTGTCGTTGAGCGACGCCAGGCCGTTGGACGGGGACGCGCTCGGCCCGGGCGCCGGGCCGCCGGCGCTGCCGGGCGCACTGCTCGCCCGTGCGGCCGGCGCGGCGCTCGCGCCCGAGCCCGGGCGGGTCACCGGACCGGCGCTCGCCTTTGCCGGTCCGGGGCCTGGCACCGCGGGTGCGCCGGTCGCGTTCGCGGCGGGACCGGCGGACGCCGCGGGGCCGGCGGACGCGGCGGCGCGCGGTGCGGTCGTCCCGGCGGCGCGCGGGGCCGTCGTGCCGGCGGGGCGGGGCGAGCCCAGCGCGGCGGCGGTCGCGACCGGGCGCGGGGTGCCGGGCGCAGCGGTCGGCGCGGCGGTGACGGCCGCGACGACCGGCACCTGCGTGGGGGCGGCGGTCGGCCGCGCGGTCGGCGCGGACGTCGGTGCCGTCGTGGGCCGCGCGGTCGGGACGGTCGTCGGCACGGCGGTGGGCTGGACCGTCGGCGGCGCGGTGGGCGCCACCGTCGGCGGGGCGGTCGGCGGCGTGGTCGGGCGGCGCGTCGGCGCCACGGTCGGGACGGCGGTGGGCGGGATCGTCGGGCGCAGCGTCGGCGGCACCGTAGGCGCTTCGGTCGCGAGCGCGACGAGCGCCGTCGGTGCGACGGTGGGCACGCGCGTGGGGGGCGCGGTCGGCGGCTCCGTCGGCGGGCGCGACGGCGGCGTGGTCGGCTGCGGAGGCGCCGACGGCCGGATGCGGGCCAGCTCGTGATGCCGCGGCGGCGGCGGGGTCGGCGGCACGACGCGGCGGCGGGGCACCGGCCGCGGCGCAACCGGCCGCGGCGTCGGGGCTTGCGTCGGCAGCGGCGGCGGCTGGGTCGGAACCGGCGTGGGCGGCGGAACCGCCGCGCGCGGCGCCTCCTCGACGATGACGTCCGCGGTGACGTCGGGCTCGGCAGGCGCGCCGCCGGACGAGCCGCTCAAGAACAGGAGCAGCAGAAACGCGAGCGCGTGAATGACGAACGACGCACCGAGCGCAACGGCGTCGCGACGCCGCGACGGACGTTCGATATGGGCCTCGAGCGGGCGGCGTGCGCCATGCATGCGAGCGTCTCTTTCCTGCGGTTCGTCCCACACCATTCCCGTATCCGCGCGCAGATGCAATGCAGGACCGGCGGTGACCTCGCGGAACGCGCGCGCCGTGCAGCCCCCGCCGAAACGTACGAAGATCGTCGCGACCGTGGGACCCGCGTCGCGCGAGCCCGCGATGCTGCGCGCGCTCTTTCTGGCCGGCGTCAACGTCGTGCGGCTCAACTTCTCGCACGGCACGCACGAGGAGCACGGCGCGATCATCGCCGACGTGCGGCGCATCGCGCGCGAGCTCGGCCTGCACGTCGCGGTGCTGCAGGATCTGCCCGGACCGAAGGTGCGCACCGGCACGTTCGCCGACGGCACCCCGTCGGTGCGCTTGCAGGACGGTGCGCCGTTCACGCTGACGACCGAACCGGTGCCCGGCGACGCGCAGCACGTGAGCGTTTCCTACGCGGGGCTCGCGCGCGACGTCGAGGTCGGCAAACGCATCTACCTCGCCGACGGCGCGATCGCGCTGCGCGTGACGGGCGTCGACGGCCCGCGCGTGCAGACCGTGATCGAAACGGGCGGCGAGCTGCGCGAGAAGCAGGGCATCAACTACCCCGACGGCACGCTCGAGCTCGACGCCGTCACCGACCGCGACCTCGAGCACCTCGACTTCGGCATCGCGCAGGCCGTCGACTGGGTCGCGGTGTCGTTCGTGCGCACCGCGCAAGACGTGTGGCGGGTGAAGTCGCACATCGGCGACGCGGGCGCGACGATCCCCGTCATCGCGAAGATCGAGAAGCACGAAGCGCTCGACCACATCGACGACATCCTGGCCGTCGCGGACGCGATCATGGTCGCGCGCGGCGACCTCGGCATCGAGATCCCGCTCGAAGAGGTGCCGCTGACCCAGAAAGACCTCATCCAGCGCGCGAACCGCGTCTCCAAGCCGGTGATCACGGCCACGCAGATGCTCGAGTCGATGATCAGCTCGCCGCGCCCGACGCGCGCGGAGGCAACCGACGTCGCCAACGCGATCCTCGACGGCACCGACGCGGTCATGCTTTCGGGCGAGACGGCGCGCGGCGCCTATCCGCTCGAAGCGGTGCGCGTCATGGCGACCATCGCGATGACGGTCGAGGCGAAATACCCGTTCAAGGAGATCCGCCGCCGCCGCACGAGCGAGGGCGGCAGCATCGAGACCGACGAGGATATCGGCATGTCGATCGCCGAGGCCGCCGTACGCTCCGCCGACGCGCTCGGTCTACGGCTCGTCGTGACCGGCACGACCACCGGCAACACCGCGCGCCACATCAGCTCGTTCCGCCCGCGCGCGAAGATCGTCGCGCTGACGCCGCTCGAAGAGGTCGCGCGCCGCATGGCGGTCGTGTGGGGCGTGGAGTCGTCGGTGGTGCAGTCGTACCGCTACATCGAGACGCTGATCGAGATCGCCGAAGCGCGCGTCGTCGCCGAAGGCCATGCCGCACCGGGCGAAACGATCGCGATCACGAGCGGCATGCCGGTCGGCGCCGGCGGCACGAACGTGCTCAAGATCCACCGCCTGCCCGCGCACTGACCGTACCGGCCGGCGCGACGACCTCGTACTCCGCGATGCGCCGGCGCCATGCGTCCGGTACGGCGATCGAGCGGTTCGCTTCGTAGTCGAACGCGACCAGCGTCGAGAGGCCGTGGCCGATGCGCTCGTCGGCGCGCCACAATTCGTACGTGAACTCCAGCGACTTCGTGCCGATGCGGGACGTGCGGCAGCCCATCACGAGCCGGTCGTCGTACTGCGCCTGCTTCTCGTAGTCGAAGCGCTGCGACGCCATGATGACGTTCTGCGGTGAGCCGAGTGGCTTGCCGAACGCGACGCCGCAGTAGTCGATGCGCGCCGTCTCCATGTAGGTGATGTAGACGGCGTTGTTCACGTGGCGGTAGTAGTCGACGTCGCGGAACACCACCCGGATGTCGAGCCGGTAGCGGAAGTCGTCCAGCGCCATCGGGTCAGCGGTGACCCGTCGCCATGTCACCCTGAGCTTGTCGAAGGGTCAGGGTGACATCCGGCGTGCGGGACTTGGGCGGTGGTGCGATGCGCCAGATCGCGTCGGCGAAGTCGTGGACGTCTTCTTCCGTCGTATCCCAGGCGGTCATCCAGCGCGCGACGTTGCGCGGCGCATCCCACATGTAGAAGCGGCGCTCGCGCTGCAGCGGTTCGATCGCGTGCGGCGGCAGGATCGGGAACACGCCGTTCGCCTGCACGGGGTATGCGAGCTCGATCACGTCGTCCAGATCGCGCAGGCGCGCGGCGAGCAGGCGCGCCATCGCGTTCGCGTGCGCGGCGTTGCGCAGCCAGAGACCGTCGCGCAGCAGCGCCTCGAACTGCGCGCCGACGAAGCGCATCTTCGACGTGAGCTGCATCCCCTGCTTGCGCGTGAACGGCAGCGCGTCCGCCGCGGGATGGCCCTTCGGAAACACGATCGCTTCCCCGAACATCAGCCCGTTCTTCGTGCCGCCGAACGTGCACACGTCGACGCCGGTCTCGACCAGCATCGTGCGCACGTCGACGCCGAGCGACGCCACGGCGTTCGCGATGCGGGCGCCGTCGAGGTGGAACAGCAGCCCGTGCTTGCGCGCGACGGCGCCGAGCGCGCGCAGCTCGTCGACCGTGTACACCGTGCCGACCTCCGTCGACTGCGAGACCGAGATCGCACCGGGCTGGGCGTGGTGCTGATCGCTGACGCCGCGGATGTTGCGCTCGACGTCGTCCGGCGTCAGCTTGCCGTCGCGCACGGGCACGTCGATCAGCTTGCCGCCGCCGAAGCGCTCGTACGCGGCGCACTCGTCCACCGCCAGGTGCGCGCCTTCCGGACAGATCACCGCCTGGTACGGGCGCAGCGCCGACGCGAGCGCGACGACGTTCGACCCCGTGCCGTTGAACGCGAAGAACACGCGAGCGTCCTCGCCCAGCAGCGCGCGGAAGGCCGCCTCGGCGCGGTGCGTGTGCTCGTCGTCGCCGTATGCGGCAGCGTGGCCGCCGTCGTTGACGGCCGCGAGCGCGGCGAGGATCTGCGGGTGGACGCCGGCGTTGTTGTCGCTGGCGAAATGGCGGTCGGGCATCGCCCGACTACTACGGCGCGGTGCCGACCGATGCTTCTGCGGCGGTGAAATCCGAATAGTCGGCGACGAGCTCCGCCTTCATGCGCGGCAGGTCGATCGTCGCGGCCTGCTTGGCGACGTACGCGTGGCCGGCGACGGGCACGTACGTCTGCACCATGGTGATCGTGCCGCCGTCGCCGCGCGACCACGTCGCCTTGAGGATGCGGCCGTGCGCCGGGTCGAGCGCGACGTCGAGCTGCTTCACCAGCACCGGGCTCTTCGGGGTGAGTCGCAGCACCGGCGCGGCGGGCGTGGACTGCGGGGCAAACGCGATCTCGTAGCGGTCGGGCCAGCGCGCCGGATCGCCCAGGTCGTACTTCATGTCGGAGAACGCGCGCGCGACGAGCGGTACGCCGCGGAACACGAAGCGATAGAGGCCCGGGCGCTTGTACCAGGAGTCGCCGTGCAGGGTGAGCCGGATGAACGGGAAGACGCGCATCCGCACGTGGAGCGCGACCGAGGCTTTGTACTCGCCGGGCTGGTCCGGCGACGCGGCGAGCTCCGCGAGCACAGCGGGAACCGACGTCGGCTCGTCGGCAGCGGCCGCGCAAGGGGCAAGGGCGAGGAGCGCTGCGAGCAGCACCGTCCGCATGGGCCGATTCTACTCCGAAGCCGCTGCGAGAAACCTGGCAATTCGCTGGCTCTCACCGCCGGTTAAGCGGGCTCGTGGGTCAGCGACGCGCCGGACGCTTGGCGTGGGCGGACGTGATCAGCTCGGCCGCGTGCTCCAGCGCAACGCCGCGCTCGTCGCCCGACAGCATGCGCGCGATCTCGGCGCGGCGCGCGTCGGCATCGAGCGCGACCGCGGCGATCGTGGTGTCGTCGCCGCGCGCGCGCTTGCGCAGCGCGACGTGCGCGTCGCCGTGCGACGCGATCTGCGCCAGGTGGGTGACGCATATCACTTGGGCGTCGCGGGCCAGCCGCGCGAGCCGCGCGCCGACGGCCGAGGCGGTCGCCCCGCCGATCCCGGCGTCGATCTCGTCGAACACCAGCGCGGTCCGCTCGCGGCGGTCCGCGACCGCGACGACGAGCGCCAGCAGCACGCGCGAGAGCTCGCCCCCGGACGCGACGCGCGCCAGCGCGCGCTCCGGCTCGCCGGGATTGGCGGCGAGGCGCAGCTCCGCGCGCTCCGCGCCGTGCGCGCCGATGGCGTCGAGCGGTTCGAGCGCGATGCGGAGCCGCGCCGCCGGCATCGCGAGTGCGCGCAGCTCCGCGCCCACGGCGGTTTCGATCGCCGCGGCGGCCGCCGCGCGCCGGGCGCTGAGCGCCGCGGCGCGCTCGCGCAAGGCGGCCTCCAGCCGGTCGGCCTCGCGCTGCGCCGCGGCCACGCGCGCGTCGCGGTCGTCCACGTCGGCGATCTCGCTCGCGAACGCGTTGCGCTGCGCGCGCACCGCGGCCAGCGAGCCGCCGTACTTCTTCTTGAGCGCGCCGAGCGCGTCCAGGCGCGCACCGAGCTCCTCGACTTCGGCGGGGTCGAGCTCGACCGCGTCGCGTTCGCGCGCGATCCGCGCGGCCAGCTCGTTCGCATCCGACTGCAGCGCCGCGGCCGCGCCGCCTAGCTCCACGAACCGCTCGCCGTAGCGCGCGAGCCCCAGCAGCGCCGTCTCCGCAGCGCCGAGCGCGTCGATGCCCGCGCCGTCGTCTTCGAGCGCCGCGCTGGCCGTCGCGAGCGACGCGGCGATGCGCTCCGCGTTGGCGAGCACGTCGCGCCGCGCGCGCAAACGCTCGTCCTCGTCGTCGTCCGCGACAGCGGCCGCGTCGATCTCGCCGAGCGCGAAGCGCGCGAACTCCGCGCGCGCGAGCTTGCGGCCGTCTTCGTCGCGCAGCGCGGCCGCGCGCTCGCGGGCCGCGCGCAGCTCGTCGTGCAGGCGGTGCACGTCGTCGCGCAGTGCGAGCGCCTCGGCGCCGCCGAAGCGGTCGACGAGATCGAGCGCGTACGCCGGCGCAAGCAGCCGCTGTGCCGCGTGCTGCGACACCACGTCGACCAGCGCGCCGGCGAGCTCGCGCAGCTGGCTCGCGCTCGCGGGCATGCCGTTGATGCGGCCCTGCGAACGGCCCGACGCGAGCACTTCGCGCTGCACGATCAGATCGTCGTCCTCGGCGAGCGCGAAGCCCGCATCCGCGAGCCGCGCGCGCAGCGCCGCGTCCGGCGCGATCTCCAGCGTCGCCCGCGCGCGCTCGGCGCCGGCGCGCACGGTGTCGCCGTCGGCGCGCCCGCCCAGCGCGAGCTCCAGTCCGCCCAGCAGCATCGTCTTGCCCGAGCCCGTCTCACCCGTCACGACCGTGAGCCCCGCGGCGAACGCGAGCTCCGCGCGCACGATGAGGCTGACGTTCTCGACCGTCAAGCGCAGCAGCGTCATTTCTTGATCGGCACGCCCCATTGGAGCTTGTCTTCCAGCCGCGCGAAGAACGCGCCCGAGCGGACGCGCGCGAACCGCATCGGCTCGGCGGCGCGCTTGACGACGACGTTGTCGCCGCCGTGCAAGTCGGCTGCGACGATCCCGTCGGTCTCCAGGTTCGCGTGCGTCAGCTCGCCGTCGCACATGATCCCGATCGTCGCATCGCTCGGCACGATCAAAGGCCGCGCGAACAGCGTGTGCGGCATCAGGCCTGCGACGCCGAGCGCGTCGACGGACGGGTGGATGATGGGACCGCCCGTACTGAGAAAATATGCGGTCGAGCCCGTCGGCGTCGCGACGATGATGCCGTCCGACGGCATTTGCGTGATCAGCTCCTCATCGAGGCTGAGCCCGAACGGCGCGAGCCGCGCCTGTGCGACGCGCCGCACGACGACCTCGTTGAGCGCGAAGTGGACGTCGTCCGAGCCGGCGACGGTCGCGTGCAGCGCGACGCGCTCGTCGATCTGCACGTCCCCCTGGAACACGCGCGCGAGCGCGGCAAAGCCGGCCGGATTCGACTCCACTTCGGTCAGAAAGCCGAGCCGTCCGGTATTCACGCCCAGAATCGGCAAGCGCAGCGGATGCGCGAGACGCGCGGCGCGCAGCAGCGTCCCGTCACCGCCGATCGTCACGAGCAAGTCTGCATCCTCGAGCGTGCACGTCGAGGCGAAGCCGAGCGCATCGGGATCGCCGTCGCACAGCCCGACGCGCAGCCCCTGCTCGCGGGCGATCCGCGCAACCTCGCGCGCCGTCTCCGTCGCATGCGGTCGCTCCGTGTTGACGTACAGCATCACGGCGTTCACGGCGCGTGCGCCTCGCTGACGAGCGCGTCGAGCCGCGCGTCGTCGACTTCGTCGCCGTCGCGGCGGAGCTCGTAGAAGAACTCGACGTTGCCGGCGGGGCCGCGCAGCGGGGACAGCGTGGCGGCGACGGCGCGCACGCCGGTGTCGCGGACGGCGTCGCGCACTTCGCGCAGGATCGCCGCGTGCACGGCCGGATCGCGCACCACGCCGCCGCCGCCGATCCGCTCGCGGCCCGCTTCGAACTGCGGCTTCACCAGCGCGACGATCGCGCCGCCGTCGCGCAGGTACGCCACGGCGCGCCCGACGATCGTGCGCAGCGAGATGAACGACGTGTCGATCACGACCAGATCGAACCCGCCGGGAAACGCGTCGTCGGGCAGCGTGCGAAAGTTCGTTCGTTCGATCACCGTGACGCGCGGCTCGCTGCGCAGCTTCCAGGCGATCTGCCCGCGCCCGACATCGAGCGCCGTGACGTGCCGCGCGCCGTGCTGCAGCAGTGCGTCGGTGAACCCGCCGGTCGACGCACCGACGTCGAGCACGTCGAGCCCGGCGACATCGAGCGCGAAGGCGCTCAGCGCGCCCGCGAGCTTGTCGCCGCCGCGGCTGACATAGCGCGGCGGCTCTTCCACGACCACGCGCGCGCCTTCCGGCACGTGCGTCCCGGGCTTCGTCGACGGCTCGTCGTCGACCCGAACCTTTCCGGCAAGAATGAGCGCGCGCGCCTGCGAGCGCGTGAGCGCCGTGATGCCGACGACGACGGTATCGAGGCGCCGGATACGGTCATGGACCGAGCGCAGCGTCATCGCGGGGCGCCTTTATAACTTGATTTCGTCGTCATCCAATGCGTCCTCGACCGGACGCGAAGGTGCGGGCGGCGCGTTCACCGCGTCGATCGCCTGCTGCGCGTTCTTGAGCAGACCCTCGCAGCGCCCCACGAGCTCCTTGCCTTCGGCATAGAGCGCGACCGCGCGTTCGAGATCGGGTTCCTCCGTCTCGAGCGATTTCACGATCTCTTCCAGTCGCTGGAGCGAGCCCTCAAAAGAGGCTGATCTGTCGTCCGCCATGCGTCCCTTCGCGTTCGACGCGCGCCGTGAGGCTTCCGCGAGCCAGCTTCGCCCGGATCGTCGATCCCGGCGGCACCAGCCCCGCATCCGTCAGCGGGCGCCCGTCGTCTGCCGTGACGATAGCGTAGCCGCGTTGCAGGATCGCTTCCGGATCGTGTCCGCTCAATGACGCGCGCGTCGTCTCGAAGCGCGCGACGCGACGTTCCAGAAAGCGCACCATCGCCGCGTCGAGCCGGTTCGCCGTGCCGGCGGTGGTCCGCGTCGCGCGCGCGACGCGCAGCGCGGGGTCGACGCGCGCCAGACGCGCCGCGAGCTGCGTCACGCGGTCGGATCGGCGGCGCAGCAGCGCGGGGACGTCGCGCGCGAGCCGCTCGCGCAGCTGCTCGAAGCGCCCGCGCCGCTGCGCGAGGCGCGCGGCGGGCGCCGCCGCCGCGAGCCGGCGTTCGAGCGTGACGAAGCGGTCGCCGCAGGCGCGCACGCGCTCGCGCGCCGCGGATGCGAGCCGGCGCGCGGCGACGTCGACGTGCTGGCGGCGAACGGTCAGCGCGCGGTCGGTGTCGCGCGCCAGCGTGCGGCGGCGTTCGGCGACGAGCGCGAGCAGGTCGTCGCGGCGCGGCAGCACGGTTTGCGCGGCGGCCGACGGCGTCGGCGCGCGGAAGTCGGCGACGAAGTCGGTGAGCGGCGCGTCGGCCTCGTGACCGATCGCCGAGACCGTGGGGATACGCGAGGCCGCGAGCGCGCGCACGACGCGCTCGTCGCTGAACGCGAACAAATCCTCGAACGACCCGCCGCCGCGCGCGACGATCAGCAGATCGAAGTCACCGGCCGAGGCGCGCGCGATTGCGCGCGCGATCTCCGGCGCGGCGTTGGGGCCCTGCACCGGCGTCGGGAACGTCTGCACCGCGACGTGCGGCGCGCGCGCCTGCGCTTGGGTGAGAAAGTCGCGCGCACCGTCGGCGTTCTGCGACGTAACGAGCGCGACGCGGAACGGGAAGCGCGGCAGCGCGCGCTTGCGCTCCGGCGCGAACAGCCCCTCGGCGGTCAGCCGTGTCTTGAGCGCTTCGTAGCGCCGGTGCAGCGCACCGGTGCCGCCTTCGGCGGCCACGTCGAGGACGCGCAGCTGATAGCGCGACGCCTTCGCGTACGTCTGCACGCTGCCGTAGGCCACGATCTCGTCGCCGTTCGCGAGCTCGGGAAATGTCGCCGCCGCCTCGCTGAACGCGACGCAGTTGAGCAGCGCGTCGCGGTCCTTGAGGTCGAAGTAGGCGTTGCCGTTGGCTTGCAGGCGAAAGTTCGAGATCTCGCCGCGCACGCCGAGCCGCGCGAACGCGCGGTCGCGCGCAAAGAGGCCGGCGATGTAGTTCGCGAGCCGCGAGACCGCGACGACGCGAACGTCGGCGCGCGTGCCGCTCGTCACGGCGGCGCGGTCGCCGCGCCTGCGGGCGCCGGCGGCGCGTCGAGCCGCACGGACGTCTGCCCGTCGCCTATGGTGTCGGGCGGCGGCGTCAGCGGCACGATCGTGGGCGGCGTGCGAAGCGCTTGCGCGACGTGCGCGACCGGCACCGCCGCCGGGACAGGCACGGCAGCGTGGCGGCGGTGGTGATAGTACGGCGCGGGCGACGCCGTATCGTCCGCCTCGCCGCACGTGTGCACGGGTTCCGTGCCGGCGACGAACACCTCGTCCTTGCCGGTGCCGCACAGCTTGAGCTTGTGCACTTCCCCGACCGGCATCACGAAGTCGTGCGGCTTCGTCTTCTCGAGCGCCTTCTTCATGAAGCGCGCCCAGATGCGCGCGGGAATGTTGCCGCCGTACGACTCGTTCATGCGCGAGTAGTTGTCGTTGCCGATCCACACCGCCGCCACGAGATCCGGCGTGAAGCCGACGAACCACGCATCGCGGAAGCTCGACGTGGTGCCGGTCTTGCCCGCGGCCGGGCGGCCGATATCGGCGTTGGGGTACCCGGTGCCTTCTTTGATGACGGACTCCAGCATCGACGTCATCACGTAGGCGACGCCCGCGCTGATCACTTCACTCTGCTGCGGATACGTGTTGTCCAGCACCGGCGTGCCGATCGTGTCGCGCACGAGCTTGATCGGCGACGGCGGAATGTGCACGCCCTGGTTCGCCAGCGTCGCATACCCGGCGGCTTGATCGAGCGGCGACACGCCCGACGAGCCGAGCGCGAGCGAGAGCGTCGGGTCGAGCGGCGCGGTGACGCCCATGCGGTGCGCGTACTCGACGATGCGCTCGATGCCGATGTCCTGCGCGAGCTTGACCGCGACGACGTTGCGCGACTGCGCGAGCGCGTAGCGCAGCGTGATCGGCCCGAGGAACCGGTTGTCGTCGTCCATCGGAGCCCAGCGCGAGCCGTCGCCCATCGGGTAACTCACCGGCGTGTCCTCGACGATGGTCGTCGGCGGCTTGCCGCTGTCGATCTCCGCCGTGTAGACGTACGCTTTGAACGACGAGCCCGGCTGGCGGTGCGCCTGCCACGCGCGGTTGAACTGGTTCGTCAGCGAGAACGGCGTCGCGCCGCCGACCATCGCGAGGATCTCGCCGGTCGACGGCTTGATCGCGACGAGCGCGCCTTGATGCGCCCCGATCCCCTCGGCGACCGCCCGGCCGACGCCCCACGTGACGGCCTCCTGCGCGATGTCTTGCATCGCGGGGTCGAGCGTCGTGTAGACTTGCAAGCCGCCTTCGAACGTCGCCTGCGTGCCGAACTGCTGCTCGAGCAAATGCGTGACGTACGTCGTGAAGTAGGGATAGCGGTACGACTGCAAGCCCTGCGGCCGCTCGCCGATGAGCTGCAGCGGGGCCTTGGCCGCGCGGTCGGCCTGCCCGCGCGTGATGAAGCCCGCCTCGACCATGCGGTCGAGTACGTGCGCTTGGCGCTGCTTGGCGTGCGCGAGGTCGACGTACGGCGAGTAGTCCGACGGCGCCGCGGGCAGGCCGGCGAGGATCGCCGTCTGCGCGAGCGTGAGCCGGCCGATGTCCGTGCCGAAGTACGTGTGCGCCGCCGCTTCGATGCCGTACGCGCGCGAGCCGAAGTAGATCAGGTTGAGATAGCGCTCGAGGATCTCTTCTTTGGTGTAGTAGCGCTCGATCTCCATCGCGAGCAGCGCTTCTTGGATCTTGCGCGAGTACGAGCGCTCGTTCGAAAGGAACAGACCGCGCGCGAGCTGCTGCGTGATCGTCGAGCCGCCCTGGAGCTGCTGGCGCCGGTAGTCGGCTAACGCCGCACGCATGATGCCGACGAAGTCGACGCCGTGGTGCTGGTAGAAATGCCGGTCCTCGGTCGCGATGAACGCGTTGCGCACTTGCACCGGAATCCGGTCGATCGGCACCCAGGTGCGGTTCTCGCGGTACAGGTTCGCGAGCTGCGTACCGTTGCGCGCGAACACGCGCGTCGAGCGCGACGGCTGGAAATCCGCCATGCGGTTGATGTCGGGCAAGTTGCGCGAGTACGACGCGACGATTCCCGCGACGATGCCGACGAACAGCAGCACCGCGAACAGCACCAGCACGGCGACGGTCTTGACGATGCGCCCGATGATCCGCCCGGCACCGCCGCCGCGCTTCACCGGCCGCCGCCGCACCGCGCCGCGCGGCCGCGCGATCGAGCTCAAGCGGTCACCGTGCCGAGGATGCGGCCGAGCACGCCGTTGACGTAGCGGCCGGAATCTTCGGTCGAAAACTTCTTGGCGAGCTCGACCGCTTCGTTGATCACGACGGCGGGATCGGTCTCCTTGCGATGGCGCAGCTCGAACACGCTCATCCGCAAGATGATGCGGTCGATCGTCGGCAGCCGGTCGAGCGTCCAGCCTTCGAGCCGCGGCGCGATCAGCGCATCGGACTCGTCTTCGTTCTCGAGCGTGCCCAGCACGAGGTCGCGCACGAACGCGCGCCCGTCGGACGACTCGTCACGCGCGAGCAGCTCGGTGAGGATGTCGCTCACCGGGCGCTTCCCGACTTCGGTCCCATACAGCGCCTGCAGCGCGATCTCGCGCCCATGCCGCCGCGACGTAGAAGGCATAATTAGACGGCTGCGGCCCGCCGGTCCAAGAACGCTGGCAGCCAGCCGACGCCGATCCCGCCCGCGCGGAACTCCGGATCGCCGAGCAGTTCGCGGCAGAAGTCGACGGTCGTCTTCACGCCTTCGATACGCGTCTCGCCCAGCGCGCGTTCCATGCGCAGGATCGCCGACTCGCGCGTGCGGCCGACGGCAATGATCTTCGCGAGCATCGAGTCGTAGAACGGAGGCACCATGGCGCCGCCGTACACGTGCGTGTCCACGCGGATGCCCGGGCCGCCGGGAAACACGACCGTGGTCAGCGTGCCCGCGGCCGGCGCGAAATTGTTGTGCGGGTCTTCGGCGTTGACGCGCACCTCGATGGCGTGGCCGTGCGGGTGCAGATCCTCCTGGCTGAACCCGAGGTGCTCACCCGCGGCGATGCGGATCTGCTCCTTGACCAGGTCGACGCCGTAGATCAGCTCGCTGACCGGGTGCTCGACCTGGATGCGGGTGTTCATCTCCATGAAGTACACGTCGTCGCCGTGCACGAGAAACTCCAGCGTCCCGGCGTTGGTGTAGCCGACGGCGCGGGTCGCGGTCGTCGCGATGTTGTGCAGCCGGTCGCGGACCGCCGGATCCAGCGCCGGCGCGGGCGCTTCTTCGATCAGCTTCTGGTGCGACGGTTTCTGCACCGAGCAGTCGCGCTCGCCGAGGTGCACCACGTCGCCGTGCTCGTCCGCGAGCACCTGCACCTCGATGTGGCGCGGATTGACGATGAGCTTCTCGACGTACATGCGCCCGTCTTTGAACGATGCTTCCGCCTCCGCTTGCGCGGTGGCGAACGCCGTCGGCAAGTCGTCGGGCCCGGCGACCGCACGCATCCCCTTGCCGCCGCCGCCGGCAGTCGCCTTGAGCAGCACGGGATACCCGATCTGCTCGCACACCGCGCGCGCTTCGTCGACGTTCGCGACGATGCCGCTGCCGGGCGTCGTCGGAACTCCGGCTTCCTGCATGATCCGCTTCGCCGTCGCTTTGTCGCCCATCGCGTTGATCACCGCCGGCGTCGGCCCGATGAACGTCAGCCCGTGATCCGCGGCGATCTCCGCAAAGCGAGCGTTTTCCGCAAGAAACCCGTACCCGGGATGAATCGCATCGCACCCGCTGATGAGCGCAGCCGAAATGATGTTCGGAATGTTGAGATACGACCGCATCACGGGCCCGGGCCCCACACAAAACGCTTCATCGGCATGCCGCACGTGCAACGACAACCGATCCGCATCGGAAAAAATCGCCACGGTAGCAACCCCGAGCTCATGACAAGCCCGATTGATGCGCAGCGCAATCTCACCCCGGTTGGCGATGAGAACTTTCTTGAACATCTAAAGGCGCTCCGCCCGAGGCTCGGGTGCGTAGCACCCCGGCGCGAAGCGCCGCGGTCCTTCGGACCGAAGGATTCGGCCGAAGGCCGAATCCTGGCCCCCCACGCGCTGCGTGGGGCCCCCAACACGACCTCGCAACGACAATCCGGGCAGGGCACGATGCTGCTGCGCTCGGTCCATCACCGTCATCGTTCGATCGCGAAAAGGGGCTGGCCGTATTCGACCGGCTGGCCTTCGGTGACGAAGACCGCGACGACGAGCCCGCCGCCGCGTGACCGGACGGGATTGCGGATGCCGAGCGTCTCGACGGCACCGAGCTCACGGTCGCCGTCGAGCTCTTGCCCTTCGGCGACCTGCGGCCGCGCATGGCGCATGATCCCGACCACGTCGGAGCTGACGACGTCGGCGCGCCGCTCGGCCGGCCGCTCCGCGGGCTCAGGAGCCGCCGCGGAAGGCGCAACGACGGCTGTCGCCGCGCCGCGCGGCGCACGGCGCAGCTCGATCTCCGTATCGCCGTCGCGGACGCGCAGCCGGGCGAACCCGGCCTCGTTCAGCGCGCCGGCGAGCGCGCGGGCGCGCGTGGCGATCACGTCTTCGGTCATCCGGGGTCCGGTTCGACGCTTCGCGGCGTCGCCCCCGGGGCGGCTGCGCGTGATGAAGAGGTCCTGCCGATACCTGGTACGATGGCCCCAGGAGGTGCGCGCTCGAGCACCGGCAGCGTTGCCATGGAACCGGCGTTCGTCCTCGTCTACCCGCACGGCCTCGACCTCGGCCCCGCGGTTCGCGACGCATTGGACCGGGCCGGCATCACCCATGAGTCGGCTCGCTTCCCCTACTCCGCCGACGACGCAGCGGTGCCGGTCGTCTACGCGATCGACGAGCCTCGCCTCCTCTCCTTAGGCGATCGCACGACGGTCGAACACGCCCTGGAGCTGATGAACCGCGCCCAACCCGCCACGACGATCGTCCTGGCCGAACGCGGATCCACGGCAACCTGGCTGGCGGAAAACCCCTACGTCGGCGGCTGGGTCGTTACGCCGCCCGACGGCGCCGCGTTCGTGGCAACCGCCCGCAACGCAGCAGCCACCCTCGCCGCGCGCGAGAGCGTCCGCATCGCGCAAGGCGAAAGCGACCGCCTCCTCCAGATCGGCCTCGCCCTTTCCGCCGAACGCGACGTGACGAAGCTCCAGCACACCATCGTCCGCAACGCCCGCGAACTGACGAGAGCCGACTCCGGCTCCCTCTACCTCTTGGAAGAGGGCGACAACGGCGAACGCGTCCTGCGCTTCGCCGTCGCCCAAACGGGCCCGAACGATTTCGGCGCCTACCTCAACGCGGTACTCCCGCTCTCCCGAACGTCGATTTCGGGCTACGTTGCCCTGAGCGGCGAAACGGTCCGCATCGACGACGCTTACGCAATCCCGTCCAACGCCGAATACCGCGTCAACCGCAGCTTCGACAAAGCGAACGGCTACCGCACGATGTCGGTCCTCGCCGTCCCGATGCGCGACCACGAGGACACGATCGTCGGCGTGATCATGCTGATCAACCGCAAACCGGATTTCCACGTCGTCCTCACCTCCCCGGCCCACACCGAGGAGATCGTCCAACCGTTCAGCTCCCGCGACGAACACGTCCTCCGCTCCCTGGCATCCCAAGCCGGCGTAGCCCTGGAAAACAAAGCACTCCTCGACTCGATCCAAGACCTCTTCGAACAGTTCGTCCGCGCCTCGGTGAAAGCCATCGAAGTCCGAGACAAATCCACCCAAGGCCACTCATCCCGCGTAGCCGACCTGACATGCCTACAAGCAGACGCAGTGAACGCGGTCCGATCAGGCATCTTCGCCGACCTGAACTTCACCCCCGACCAAGTCCGAGAAATGCGCTACGCCTCACTCCTGCACGACTTCGGCAAAGTCGCGGTCCCGGAATACATCTTCGGCAAAGCCAAAAAACTCCCCGACGGCCGCATCGACGCGATCCGCCTGCGCTTCTTACTAGCGATCGAACAAACCGCCGACGAACACCAGCGCGAAGAACTGCGAGCCCTCCTGACCCACGTAGAAAACGCGAACGAACCCCGCATCATCTCGATGGAAATAGGCAACGTCCTAGACGCGCTAGCCCGCATGACATACCGCGATCTCGACAACGACCGTCCCCTGCTAGACCCCACCGAACTGGACTTCCTACGCATCCCCCGCGGCTCATTATCAACCGAAGAACGCCGCAAGATGGAACAGCACGTCACGCAATCGTTTTATTTCCTACGCGAAATCCCATGGTCCAAAACCCCATGGCAAAACGTCCCGGACATGGCCTACGGCCACCACGAACACCTCGACGGCTCGGGCTACCCCCGCGGCCTCAAAGGCCCGGAAATCCCCCCACAAGTCCGCATGCTAACAATAAGCGACGTCTTCGACGCCCTAACGGCCAACGACCGCCCCTACAAACCCGCCATGCCGGTCGACCGCGCACTAGACATCCTCACCCGAGAATTCGCAGACCGCGGCAAAATAGACCGCGACTTGCTCGACCTCTTCATCAAAAAACGCGTCTACGAACCGGTCCTTGCCGCGCGCCTGTAAACCGTTGTGGCTAGCGGGGTGCCGTGCAGTGCTGCGGCGGGGACGCTCCCTGCGCGCATCCTGCGCTCCGGGAGCTCGGCGCTCCGGCGCTCCCGCGCATCCTGCGCTCCCGCGCCTACGCGACGCCCCGCCGCAGCACTGCACGCCACCCCGCTAGGCACGATGTGTGCGCGCGAAAAAGCCCCAATCGCGAACGTCAGGGACAAAGCCGGTCGACCACGCTAAAGAGATGCAACCACCCCCGGTGCACGCAAGGCAATAGCATCGCAAGATCACAGCCAAAACCAGCGCGTCCGGGCAACTCCACCATCAACTTTTTATTTTTTTGGTGACGAACTCCCCACCGTGCCGGAGGCGGTGGAGCGACGTCGCCGCGCGGGGGCGTTGCGGAGTCGCGGAGGCCTGGAAGGCCGGGAGCGACGGAGCACCGAGCGACCGGAGCGCAGGATGCGCGCAGGGAGCGTCCCCCGCGCGGCGATGTCGCTCCACCGCCGCGCCACCACAACGGCCTACGGCCGATACACGAGCCCAACACTGAGCACAGGCACGACGACATGCGTGCGCAACTCCCCCCGCACCCGTTCAAGGTCAGCCCGAAACACGGGGTCACTCGCAAGCGGCCCGGTAGCAACAACGCTAGCAGTACCATTCCGCACGAGCGCACCAGCATCGAACTGCAGCGCGAGCCCACGAATGAGCCCAGTCCCAGTCCCAACCCCAGCATAGATCGACGGCCGGTCATACCGCACGCGCGCATCGACCATCCCGGTCCCACTCACCGGATACAGCCCATTCCCAACCCGCACCAACGCACCGACATCCCGCGCAATATTATCAACCCGATCGTTCCCGAACACGAGCCCACCACTGATCCGATAACGCCCCCCGTAGGGCCGGTAATCCGCAATGACGCCGACGTTACTATACCGAGTCGTCGTCGTATACGGATTCGAATCATACGTCGACTCCTGCGACACACTGAGCGTCCCGGTCGTGACGCGCACGCTGAAGTCGTACAGCAGCGGCTTCTCGAGGGTGATCCCATGCCCGATCGTACTCGCATGCACCCCATACGACACCGAGGAGAACAGATCGGCCCGAGCCACGGCGGGCATGGCGACGAGCGCGAGGACGAACGACGCGGCGGCGAGACCTCTCATCGCGCCTCCAGTTCGACGACCCCGGCGCGCTCCCCGGGGGCCAGCGCATCGCGCAGCGCGGCGTACCGCGGGGCGATCTCCGCGAGCGGCACGAGCGCGAAGGCGCGCTCGTGCAGCCGGGCATGCGGGATCGTCAGGTCCGGATCGGCGACCCGCACGTCGCCGTACGCGAGGATGTCGAGATCGAGCACGCGCGGCCCCCAGCGAAACGTCGCGATACGCCCTTCCTCGCGCTCGATGCGCTTGAGCACCGCGAGCAGCCCGTGCGGATCGAGCGCGGTGTCGACGAGCGCCGCCGCGTTCACGAACGGCGCCTGATCGTGGACGCCCCACGGTGCGGTGCGGTACAGCGACGAGCGCGCCAGTACGGTGCCGGTCTCGGCGAGCCGGTCGAAGGCATGCCGCACGTGCGCTTGCGCGTCGCCGGCGTTCGAGCCGATCCCGATCGCGGCAACCGGCACGTCAAGCACGGATCACGGCAGGCGCGCGGCGTTCACGGAAGGCGCTCGGTCCAGCCGTCGGGCCGCCAGCCGCGCACGATCGCATCGGCGACGCGCACGGCGTCGCGCTGACCGGGTACGTCGTGCACGCGCACGACGTCGATCCCGGCGTCGATCGCGAGCGCGATCGTCGCGGCCGTGCCGAGCTCGCGCGCGTCGACGTCGCGCCCGGTGAGCTTGCCGATCGTCGACTTGCGCGAGGTCCCGAGCAGCGTCGGAAACCCGAGTGCAACGAGCCGGCCGAGCGCGCGCAGCACCGCAAGGTTGTGCTCCGGCAGCTTGCCGAAGCCGATCCCGGGATCGAGGATCACGTGCTCGGCCGGAATGCCGGCACGCACGCAGCGCGCCGCCGACGACTCCAGCGACGCGAGCATCTCGTCGACGACGTCGCGCTCGTACATCGCGACGGCTTTGTTGTGCATCACGACGATGGGCGCGCCGGTTTCGACGCACGCCGCGATCAGCTCGTCCGACGCACCCCAGATCGAGTTCAGCACGTCGCCGCCGGCGGCGTGCGCGTCGCGAAACACGCCGGCCTTGAACGTATCGACCGAGACGATCGCATCGGGCGCCGCCGCGCGCAGCGCCGCGATCACCGGCAGCAGCCGCGCGCGCTCCGTCGCGGTGTCGATCGGCCGGTGACCGGGGCGGGTCGACTCCGCCCCGACGTCGACGAGGTCCGCGCCGTCCGCGAGCTGGCCGAGCGCGCGCGCGCGCCCCGCGCCGGCGTCGTGCACGCCGTCGCCGGAGAACGAGTCGGGCGACAGGTTCACGATCCCCATCACGTACGTGCGCACGCCCCAGGGCAGCACCCGCCCGCGCACGCGCAACGCGCCCCGCTCCGCCGTCACGCGGAGATCAGACATTCGAGTTGGACTGAACGTTCGCCATCCACCATTCGCGCAGCTCGGCGACGATGAACGTCGAGCCGGTGACGACGATGACGTCGTCCGCCTCGGCGGAACGGCGCGCGATCGAGAACGCATCGACGGGATCGGTGATCGCACGGCCCCACGCGCCGAGACCCTCCGCGATCGACGCGAGCCGCTGCGGCCGCGACGCGTTGCGCCCGGCGACGGAAAACGTGGTGAACGTGAACGTCGCGGGCAGCGCGAGCAGCGGTTCGATCACCTGCGCCGCATCCTTCGATTCGCCGATCGCCATGACGAACGTGAAGTGCCGGCCGGGAAAGGTCTCCGCCAGCGCGTGCGCGAGATGCGCGGCCTTGTCGGGATTGTGCGCGATGTCGAACACGACGCCCGGATGCGACGGAAAGAACTCCATGCGGCCGGGGATCACCGTGCGCGCGAGCCCGGTCTCGATCTCTTCGCGCGTCGGGCGCAAGCCGGGCCCGAGCTGCTCGAGCGCACGGACCGCAGTCGCCGCGTTCTCCTGCTGAAAGTCGCCGAGCACCGGCAGCGAGATGTCGTAGCGGTCTTCCGGCGTGATCAGCGCGAAGGACTGCCCATAGCGCTCGCCGCGCCGCGGTTCGATCGTCACCGTGTCGGCGACGGACACGAACGGAGCGCCCGCCTCGGCGCACGCGCGCTCGATCACGCGGCGCGCGCCCGCGTCGCGCACGAAGCTGACGAGCGGAATGCCGGCCTTCGCAATCCCCGCTTTGTCGCGCGCGATCTGTTCGAGGGTGTCGCCGAGGATGTCGGTGTGGTCGAGCGCGACGTTGGTGATCACGGCGACCTGCGGGCGCAGCACGTTGGTTCCGTCGAGCGTGCCGCCGACGCCGGCCTCGATCACCGCGACGTCCACCTCGCTGCGCGCGAACCATAGGAACGCGAGCGCGAGCAGCGTCTCGTAGTACGTCGGGCGGCCGTGCTCGAACCCGATCCGGTCCACCGCGGTCTGCATCTCGCCGATGAGGTCGCCGAACGCGTCTTCCGAAATCGCGATGCCGTCGACGCGCGCGCGCTCGGTCACGCTGGTCAGGTGCGGTTTGGTGTGCAGCCCGGTGCGCTTGCCAGACGCTTGCAGCGCCGCGGCGATCATCGTCGACGTCGAGCCCTTGCCGCTCGTCCCCGCGACGTGCACCGTCGGGTACGCGTCCTGCGGGTTGCCGAGCGCTTCCAAGAACGCGCGAATGCGATCGAGGCGATTGGGCATCCGCCGCGACGCGTTCTCGTTGATCAGCCCCAAGAGGTAGGACTGCGCCGATGCAAAGGTCACCCTTCGTGATACCCCGTGGGATGCTGGTCTGTTGCGACGTCCGCGAGCAGATCGAGCGCGTGCGGGAGCGCGCCCGCGATGGCGTCGAGCGTCTCGCGGACCGCCTTCGGGCTGCCCGGCAAGTTGATGATCAGCGAGCGGTTGCGCACGCCCGCGACCGCGCGCGACAGCATCGCGGCGCGCGTGTGCCGCATCGACGCCGCACGCATCGCCTCCGCGATCCCCGGCACCTCGTAATCGAGCACCGCGACGGTCGCTTGCGGCGTGCGGTCGCGCACGCCGAGCCCGGTGCCGCCCGACGTGAGCACCAGCCGCGTCGGCCCCTCGCACAGCTCGATGAGCGCCGCTTGCAGCGCCGCGGGATCGTCGGGCAGGACGCGCTCGTCGTCGACGGCGAGCGGGTTGCCGAGCAGCACGTCCTTCATCACGGGGATGCACGCGTCGGGCCGCTCGCCCGAATGCGCGCGGTCCGACAAGATGATGAGCGAGACCGGGTGCACGGCGCGTTCGATCACGGCGCGAGCCGCCAGTCGCCGGACTTGCCGCCCGTTTTCTCCACGAGCCGCACGCTCTCGACGACGATGCCTTTGTCGACCGCCTTGCACATGTCGTAGATGGTCAGCGCGGCAACGCTCGCCGCAACCATCGCTTCCATCTCCACACCGGTCTGGCCGACGGTCGTCGCGCGCGTCTCGATGCGCAGCGTCGTCGCGTCGTCCCACGCAAAGCCGACGTCGACCGCGCCCAGCGGGATCGGATGCGCGAGCGGGATCAGCTCGCCGGTGCGCTTCGCCGCCATGATCCCGGCCAGTTGCGCGGCCGCGAACGCATCGCCCTTCGGCAGCGTCGCCGCGCGCAGCGCATCCGCGGCGGCCAGGCTCAGCCGCACGCGCGCCTCGGCGCGCGCGGTTCGCGCGGTCGCCGGCTTGCCGCCGACGTCGACCATCACCAGCGAGCCGTCTTCGCGCACGTGCGAGAGCTTGGACATCGTCATAGGAACGCAAGATCCGTCGCGGTCGGCACCACGTCGTTCTCGCGGAGCCACGCAGCATCGTACAGCCGCGACCGGTACCGGTCCCCGCCGTCACACAGCACGGTCACCACGCTGCTGCCGGCCGGCAGCGTCCGCGCATACCGCGCGGCGGCCGCAACGTTGAGCGCCGCCGACCCGCCGACGAACAAGCCTTCCTCGCGCACGAGCCAGTGCGCCATCTCCGTGAGCGTGCGATCGTCGACGCGCACCGCATCGTCGACGGGAGCACCCGCGAAGTTCGCAACGATCCGCTTGATCCCGATGCCCTCCGCGTTCGAATCCCCTTCGACCGCGAGCTCGCCGGTCTTCACATAGCTATACAGCGCGGACCCGTACGGATCCGCGAGCACCACCCGAATCGCCGGATCGTGCGCCTTGAGCGCGCGCCCGACACCGGCAATGGTCCCACCCGTCCCGGCGGCGGCAACGAACGCGCGCAACGTCCCACCGGTCTGCTCGATGATCTCGGGCCCGGTCGTGCGCTCGTGCGCATCGCGATTCGCCGTGTTCTCGAACTGATTGGCCCACACGGCCCCGGGAATCGACTCGGCGACGCGCCGCGCCTCGTGATAGTAGTTTGCATCGTTGGTATACGGCGCCGCCGCAACGACACGCAGATCGGCGCCGTACGCGCGCAGCAACCCGTACTTCTCTTCCGCCTGATCGTCGGGCATCACGATGATCGTGCGATACCCGCGCGCGTTGCCGACCAGCGCCAACCCGATCCCGGTGTTCCCCGCCGTCCCTTCGACCACGACGCCGCCGGGCCCGAGCAATCCGCGCGCCTCGAAGTCCTCGATGATGCCGCGCGCCGCACGGTCCTTCACCGATCCGCCCGGGTTGAGGAACTCCGCCTTGCCCATGATCGTGCGCCCGATGGCCGCGGACAGCTTCGGCAGCGCGATGAGCGGCGTGTTGCCGATCGCGCCGACGAACCCGTCACGGGCATGCGGCATGGCGGCGAGTGAGGGTTTCGGCACGGTGCGGTGAACGTCGTCCGGCGAGGATGACGGTTCCTGTTGTACCTGACGGCGCTCTCGGGTTGTACAGCGCGGTCGGCGACGCATTCGCGGGCCGGCGGCTCGGCTTCGGCGCCCGCCGCGCCGCGCTCGCGGCGCGCTTCGCCGCGCACCGCCGCGCCGACGAGTCTACCGTCGCCGCGGCCTGGGTCGCCGGCGCGCTCGCGGAAACGGGCCTGGTCGACGTCGTCCTGACGCCGGACGCGAGCCCCCACGCCCGCCTCTTCGCCCTGGCCGATGCCCCCCTCCACGGCGCACGGATCGCCGCCGCGCTCCCGGGCCTTCCGCCCCAAGCCGCCGACATCGTCCGCTGGCACCGCGAGCACGACGACGGCACCGGCATCCCCGACCGCCTCCGCTGGGACGGCATCCCCCTCGAAGCCGCCGCGCTGGGCGTCGTGCACGCGTTCCTGGAGGCGATCGAAGACTCCGACGACCCGCGCGGCCCCGAAGAAGCGCTGTTCACCATCGTCGCCGACAGCGGCCGCCGCTTCCGCATCGAGCTCGTCCGCACGTTCCGCGAGTACGTCACCGCCAACCCGCACGACTGGGACGCCCCGATCGTCGTCCCGGTCCCGGACGTGGACGAAGCACCCGCCCTCACGGCGCTCGCCGCCCGCATCGACGCCCGCGACCCGCGCAGCCCCGGCCGCAGCGAACGCCTCGCCGCCCGCGCCGGCACGCTCGCCGCCCGCCTCGACCTCGACCCCACCCGGGCAGCCCGCCTCGCCCGCCTGCTGGCCCTGGGCCGCGCCGCGGACACCGTCGCTCACGACGACTTCGACCCGTTCTCGCGCTTGGCGCGGGACCGCCGCGGCGCCGTCGCCCAGCGCGCCGCCGCGATCGCCGCGGCCGTCCCCCGCTACGAGCCCGACGCCCCCTACCTCGCCGCCTCAGCCGCCTGGTACGAAGAAGGCAACGCCAACCGTCTCGCCGCGATCCTGGCCCTCGCCCTCGCCGTCGAAAACCTCGACCCGCTGGACGTCCCTCGCCGCCTCCCCGCCGCCGCCGGCACCCAATTCGACCCCGACGTGACCCGCGTCTACCTCGCCACCCTGGGCGCGCCGACGTGATCGAGCTCCCCGCCCGCACCCGCCGCGTCTCCGGCACGCGACTGCTCGACCTCTGCCGCGAGCGCGACATCGGCAGCCTGGTCGACCCGTTCATGGGCCTGCCGATGCACCTCAACGTGCTCAAGCGCCACGGCATCGCGGTGCACGGCGGCGATCTGCTCGAATGGTTCGTGCGCGCCGGCGAAGGCGTCGTCGTGAACGACTTCACGATCTTGCGCGAAAACGAAGTTGCCGAAGTGGTCGAGATGCTGCCCGGGCGGATCTATCCGACCGACCTCTTTCGCGCGTGGGAAGGTGTGTTCTTCAGCGAAGAGCAGTGCCGGTATCTCGGCGTCTGGCACGCGAACGTGCATGCGTTGCGGAGCGATGGGCAAACCGGGCTGGCTGTGCTCGGGCTTTGGCATGTGCTGTGTCACTGGCTGCTCAAAGCCCGGCATCCCGATGAGATGGTTGACGTTGCGCCCAGTGAGCTGGCGTGGCTCTACATCCGCGAGACCGAACGCTGGGTCTCCGATAACGGTAAACGCAATACCGTGCGGCGGGGTGACTTTGCGACGACGCTTGCGAATGCGCGTGCGGATGCCGTCTACCTCGCTCCACCAGGCCGCAGCGGCGCAAAACGGATCGACGCCCGCGTCTGGATGTGGGAAGCCTGGTGGCAGGGGGATCCGTATTTGAACGTCGAGCGGCTCTATCGCGATACGGTGTTCGGTAGCGGCACCAATGACGATGCGAGCTATGATCGTGCCATTGGGGATGTGCTCGAGGCGGCGAAGGGTGCGCGGCATGTGATCGTGCAGTCGACCGTGCGGGAAGCCGCGCGGTTTGAGCGGCTTGTGCGTGCGCATCGGGCGAATGTTGAGATCGTCAGTCCCAATGACGACGAGCTTTATGTGATTGGTCGTACCTAGCGGCGCTTTTGTGGCGCGGCGGGGACGCGACGTTGCTGCGCCGGGGACGCTCCCGACGCCGCATCGTGCGGCTCTGGTCGCTCGGTGCTCCGTTCGCTCCCGCCCTCCGGGCTCCGCGAACTCCGCAACGCCCCGTCGCAGCAACATCGCGTCCCCGCCTCAGGCGAGATTTTTATCGCATCAAAAAAATAAAAAAGGGGATCGTGGAGTTGCCCCTACGCGCAGGGTCATTGCCGAAGCGGAGTTTTTCTTTTTGTGATTCCGGTTTTGTAATTTCGGCGGCTTTCGATCATCCTTCGCGTAGGGGCAACTCCACCGTCCTTTTTTTTATTTTTTTGACATCGTTTCAACCGTGCCTGGCGGGGGATCGTGCAGTGTTGCGGCGGGGCGTTTCGTAGCGAGCGGAGCCCGGAGGGCGGGAGCGAGCGGAGAACCGAGTGACCGGAAGCGCAGGATGCGCTGGAGGGAACGTCCCCGCCGCAATACTGCACGATCCCCCGCCCGCCACGATGATCGGATTCAGCGCGCGGGCGTAGCCGACTGGAAGCGGTACCACACCAGGCACAGCAGCGCCAAAATCACGCTTACGATGCCGTGTTTGACGTGCACGCCGGCTGGGATGAAGTGGCCCGTCCAGTACAGGAGCGCGATGATGACGAATACGACGGCGAGGATGAGCGACAGCTGTTTCATGCGATTACCTTCGTAGCGAAGAGAAGGAACGAGATTCCGCCCGCCGCGATGCAGTACCACGCGAACGGTGAGAGGTCATTGTGGCGGAAGTAGCGGGTCAGGAATGCGACCGATGCGTAGGCGGTGATGCCGGCGAGGATGCCGCCGACGACTGCCTGCACGAGCACGACGTGTGCGTCCGGTGCGAACAGTTTGGGGAATTCCAGAAGGCTTGCCGCGAGGATCACCGGTGTTGCGAGCAGGAACGAGTAGCGCGCTGCGTCTTCGTGGTGTAGGTCGCGCAGCAAGCCTGCTACGATTGCTGAGCCGGAGCGGGAGATGCCCGGGAGTAGGGCCAGGGATTGGGCGAAGCCGACGAAGACGCCGTCGCGCGGGGTCAGTTCGTCGAGGCGGCGGTAGCGTTTGTCGTTCGCCGCGGTGGGCTTCGAACTGTCGCTTGTCGTTGGGTGCTGGCGGCGGCGCAGCCAGCTCGCCGAACAGCATGATGAAGCCGTTTGCGAACAGGAACAGTGAGACCGGGATCGGCGATGCGAAGAGCTTCTTGACGTAGGACTCCAGCAGGACGCCCAGCACGCCGACCGGGATCGTGCCTGCGACCAGCAGCCATGCCGTGCGCTCGTCGCGGTCGTCGCTGAAGCGGCCGCGTACGACGCTTGCGATGAAGGCGCGGATGATCGCGATCCAGTCGCGGCGGTAGAAGACGATCAGTGCTAGTGCCGTGCCGAGGTGCAGCACGACGACGAACGCGAGGAACGGCTCGGAGCCCTCGTCGACGTTCCACCGCAGCAGCGCGGGAAGCAGCACGGTGTGCCCGAGGCTGCTGACCGGGAACAACTCGCTGACGCCCTGCAGCACCGCGAGCACCATCGCCTGCACGAACGTCACAACGCCCGTCGGTTCGCACGCGGGGGAGGGTTTCCCGCTCGCGCGGAAGGCGCTCCGGGTGAGTGAGGCACGCTCGCATCGGCGACTCTCGGATGCACCGCTGCTGGTAGCGTACACGATCGGCGACGAGTTCGCGGCCGCGCGTACGGAGACGTACGATATCGGGTTGGGCGGGCTCGCGATGTTCACGGAGACGGAGCTGCCGCCGGGTCAGCACCTGCGGCTGGAGCTCGAACTGCGCGGCGACCCGCGTCCGCCGCTCGCCATGACGGGCGAAGTCCGCTGGTCGCAGCCCGATGCGATTCTCGGCAAATTTCGCACCGGCGTCGAGTTCACCAACCGCACGCCGGACCAAGAGAACCAGCTACACGGCTACATCGAAACGATGTACAAACTCCGCGACCTCGGCGTCCTATAGCAAATTACCGGTGTTCAGCGACTCCGGCTCACCGCCAAGATAACCAGGACGCGGAAAATGCCCCGCCCGAAGGGCCGGGGCATTTTTGCGTCCGCAGACTTCTTGCGCTCGTTCAGAGCGCAAAAGTCTATTGTGACGTGAAGTCGACGCTGAAGATGTAGTCCGCGGCGATCGGCTTGCAGTCGCGGATTTCCGTTTGGAACGTCGACTGGCGGGCGGCGGCGAGCGCGGCGCTGTTCAGGATCGCGCTCGGTGAGCTCTGGACCTTGGTTCCGGTGACTCTGCTGTCGGCGCTGAGTGACACGATGACTTGAACCGTGCCTTGGATCCCTTGCTGCTGCGCCATCGGCGGCGTGTCGGGCTCGACCGGATGGATGGTCGTGGCGGCGACGTTCGGGCGTGCGCAGCTCTGGGGGGTCGGGGTCGGCCGCGGGGTCGCGGTCGGCGCCGGCGTCGCCGGTGCGGGCGTTGCGGGCGGCGCGGTCGACGGCGCGGAGGTGCCTTGGCCCTGCGGGATGCCTTGCGTGTTGCCCTGGTTGTACTTGTTGGCGTCTTCGGTCGGGCCCGTGTTCGACTTCGACGTCGTCTTGAGCGTGTTGATCTTGATCTTGGGCTGCTGGGGCGCCGGCGTCTGCTGCGGCGGCGGTGTCTGCTTGGGCGGCGGCGTCGGCGGCAGCGTGGGGTGCGGCGTCGGCGTGGGCGGCGGCGTCGGCGGCGGCGTGGGGATGCGCGCGACGGTCACCTTTTGCGGGGCTTCCTCGGTGGCTTGCGTGTTCTTGAACTTCAGGAACGGCCCGAAGATCAGGTGCAGCGCGATCGAGATCGCAAAGCCGTACAGCAGGAAGTTCTTCGCCCGGTCAGCCGTCGGCGACGGCTGCGGCGCCTTGTTCGTCGCCATCTATTGCGACTGTCCTTCGGGCGTGCCCTCGACGTGGTTCGCGAGCCCGAACGTCGTGAGGTTCGCGGACTTGGCCGCGTCCATGACGCGCAGGATCGTCCCGAAGCTCGCCTTCGGGTTCGCTTTGATGATGACGGTCTTGAGCCCGCTGCCCGTGCTCTTGACGAGCTCGGCGAACTGCTCTTTGGCCTGCATCTCGTTGACGATGCTCGAACCGATCTGCACCTGGTTCTTCTCGTCGATGCGCACGACGATCTGCGACTGGTGCACCTTCTCGGTGTTCTTGGCGTCGGGGAGCTTCGGCTCTTTGACGACCGAGGCGAGGATGATGAAGATGATCAGCAGGACCAGCAACACGTCCGTGAAGGGCGTGATGTTGATCGTGGACATCACTTCTTCTTCGCCTTGTCCGGTGGAGACGGCCACGAAGTTGTCTTCCTTTGCTCTCGGCTATCCGCCGGTGACGAAGCCGACGTCCTCGAGACCCGCGATCTTGGACGCATCGAGGATCTTGATGATCTCGCCGTACGGCGCCTTGACGTCCGCGGTGAGCGAGACGTGCTTGTTGCCCTTGCGGGCCTTCACGTCTTGCATGTCCGCGTAGATGTGCGTGTCGTCCGAAGGCTTGCCGTCGACGAAGATCTTGCCGGTCTCGTTGACGAGCACTTCGATGTTGTCGGTCTTCTTCTGCTGCTGCTGCGGCGTGTTGTCGTTCTTGTCGGGCAGCTGCTTTTCGAATCCCGGCGGGGCGACGAGCGCCGCGAGGATCATGAAGATGATGAGCAGGACCAGCAGCACGTCGGTGAACGGCGTGATGTTGATCTCGGCCATCACCTCTTGGTCTTGCTGTGCGGAGACCATGCTCATGAGTCGAGCCCTTTGATCGAGAGGTTCAGGTTACTTCGTTCCCGTGGCGGACGGCTGGTAGAGGTCCGTCGGGATCGGCGTGCCGGTGTTGTGGAAGTGGAGCATCTCGGCGAGCTGGTTGGCCGCCACGATCATCTCCTGGTTGTACGCCTTGATCCGGGTCTTGAAGTAGTTGAAGAAGATGACGGCGATGACGGCCACGAACAGGCCGGCCGCGGTCGTGATCAGCGCTTCCGAGACGCCCGCCGCGACGACGGCCGGGGTCGAGTTGCCCTTGAGGGCGATGTCCTCGAAGGCGCGGATGATGCCGAGCACCGTTCCGAAGAGGCCGACGAACGGCGCGATGACGGCGATGGTGCCGATGACGCCGAGGTTGCGCTCGAGCGAATTCAGATTCTCCATCAGCGCGATGGAGAGCGCGTCGGTGATGTCGGCGCGGTTCTTCTCGCCGCGCTGCAGGCCGAACTCCAGGATCTTCGGGAGCATGCCTTTGTTCGAGCGGCAGATCTTGATGGCGCCGGGGAGGTCGTCGGCCGCGATGCGCTGGCCGATGGTGCGAAGCAGACCCTTCGAGTCGGAGTGCTGGCTCGCGAAGAACAGCAGTCGCTCGATGACGATGGCCACGGCGGCGACCGACAGAACGAGCAGCATCCACATCGCGGGGCCGCCCCTTTGGATCGTTGCGAAAAATCCGGTGATTGCGTCCACGAGCTCTAGTAAAGCCTCCGAGTCTTCCAGGGTGATGAGGACGTCCGGCGGGGACGCCCGGGGCGCGGGCGGGCCTCTGTGTTGGCCGTCCCGCCGTCCATTCCTACTGCTTGGCTGGTCCCAGCTTCTTGAGTGCGGTGTCGATGTCGGCGTTGAGCTGCGCATCCGAGCCCGCGTTGGCCTTCGCCTTTTGCAGGAGCGGGATCGCGCCCTTGCCGTCGCCTTGGTTCGCCAGCGCGATGGCGGCGACGTAGTTCGCCTTGGCGTCGTTCGGGTCGATCGCGAGCGCCTTGTCCGTCTCGGCTTTCACGCGTTTCCAATCCGGCTTGTCGCCTTGGGAAAGCACGTTCGCCGCCTGCACGTACATGACGACGGCCCGCGACGGGACGAGGGTCGCCGCGTTCTCGAGGTTCACGACCGCCTCGTCCTTCTTGCCCGCCTTCATCAGCGCGACGGCCTGGCTGTTGTAGTACGCGGCGAGCGTGTCGTCGACGCGCGTGTTCGACGGATCGCGCTGCTTGAGCGCCTTCGCGATGGCGAGACCCTTGTCGGCCTGGCCGCCGAAGACGTACGACGTCGCGAGCGAGGCATCGATCGCGTTGAGCGTGGCGGCATCGGCTTTCGCGCCGGCCGCGGACGCCAGCGCTTTGGCTTTCTCGAGCGAGGCGATCGCTTGCGGATATTTCTGCGAGTTGGCGTACGCCGTGCCTTGGATGTAGAGGGTGTTGACGTTCTGCTGGAGCGCGAGCGCTTTGTCGGAAAGCGCGACGGCCTGGTCGTAGTTCTTGGCCTTCAGCGCGTCGACGGCGGCGTCGGAGTACGCCTTGCCCGCGACGACTTTGAACTGCTCGGGGATCGTGCCGGCCGCGTCGAAGGCGGCTGCCGCGCCGGCCGAATCGTTCAAGTACGCGTCGGCGACGCCGAGCAGCGCCTCCGCGTTCTTGTCGCCGGGATGCGCGCTCAGATACGAACCGAGCTGCGTCTTGGCTTCGGCGTACTTGTTGGCGCGGATGAGCGCGTTCGCTTGCAGCAGCGTGCCCGAGTCCGTGCCGGTGTCGTTGATCACCGACGAGCCGCTGAACCGCAGCGCCATGGTGTAGAACGCATCGATCGGCTTCGCGTCGCGGACGCCCGGTTTGTACGTCGAGCTCTTTGCGATCTCGAGTGCGGCGGCGTCGTCGCCGTGATTGGTCGACTTTTCGATTTTCGCCGCGCCGAGCGAGCCGTCTTTGTGCACGAACACCTGAACCGTGACGGCCCCGGTGCCCACGATGGGCGAGCTAGCAGTACCTTGTTTGACGAGCTTGGGCGGCGTGTAGTACGTGCCGGTCTGCGCCGACGCGTTCGGCGGGGCGGAGACGAGCGCGAACGCGGAGACGGCGAGCGCGGCGAGCAGTCGTGGGATGCGATGAGCCATGGTGCCTCGTGAACGCGGGATGGGGTACGAGAAAGAACGCGCGGCGACGCGAACACGTTCCGGGGCCCCCGGTCCGGCCTCCGCGACGATTGCGACCGAGCGCCTACCAAGCTGCCGCCGGTGGCCGTCTAGCGGCCGGCGAGGTCCGGGCGAAGGCTTGTGGCTCCCTCGAGATAGACGTGGTTGATCTGGTCGGGGCGGAGCTCCGTGTTGATGTGGATGAGGACTCGGATACACCGCTCCAAACGTCCGGGTACCCCGATTTCCGTGAAATTCAACAGCGGCACGAGC
Source organism: Vulcanimicrobiota bacterium (assembly GCA_963723635.1). GTDB lineage: Bacteria > Vulcanimicrobiota > Vulcanimicrobiia > Vulcanimicrobiales > Vulcanimicrobiaceae > Vulcanimicrobium. The sequence continues at coordinate 120,552 of CAVRRP010000025.1, forward strand.
GTCCAGCCCATCCGGCGGGCCGCCGCCGCGGGGAACTCGGCCACCAGGTCCGGCGTGACCGTGAACAGCGCCGAAGCCACGTCGTCCGGCACGAAGCCGTTGCGCTCGACGATCTCGCGCAGCAGCCGTTCCGTCGCCGCGAGGATGAGCTCCGCCTCGTCGCGCGCGACGGTGGTCGCGCCGCGGATCCCGCGCACGATCACGCGCGGCCGGCCTCGTCCGGGGCGCTCCGCGCCGTCTGGGCGTCGGCGACGATGCGGTGCAGCGCGGCGAGTTCGCGCTCGGTGGCCGGACGGACGGCGCCCGGCGCCAGGTCGCCCAGCGAGATCGGGCCGAAGCGCAGGCGCACCAGCGCCACGACCGGATGATCGACCACCTCGAACATCCGGCGCACTTGCCGGTTGCGGCCTTCGTGCAGCGTGATGTCGACGAGCGACACGTCACGGCGCACGGCGACGACGCGCAGCTGCGCCGGTGCGGCGCGGCCTTCGTCCAGCCGCACGCCGCGCAGGATCTTCTCGACCGCCGCGGGCTCCAGCCGCCCGCGCAGCGTCGCGCGGTACGTCTTCTCGACGCCGAAGCGGGGGTGGGTGAGCACGTTGGCCGTGTCGCCGTCGTCGGTGAGCAGCAGCACGCCGCTCGTGTCGTAGTCGAGCCGCCCGACCGGGACGACGCGCGCGGTGATCCCGGCGCGCCGCACGACGTCCGCGACGGTGCGGCGCCCCTCGGGATCGCGCATCGTCGTCATCACCGCGACGGGTTTGTGGAGCACCACGTACGAGTGCGTGGCCGCCGGGCGCACGATCCGCCCGTCGACCTCGACGCGCGCGTCGTCGTCGACGCTCGTGCCCAGCTCGCGCACCACACGGCCCGCGACGCGCACGCGGCCCGCGACGATCAGCTCTTCCGCGCGGCGGCGCGACGCAACGCCGGCCGCCGCGAGATATTTCTGAAGCCGCGGGATCGGGCGGGCCCTAGACCTTCTTCAGGTCGAACGCCGTGACGAACTCGTCGTTCGTCTTCGTCCGCCCGAGCGCGGCGTAGATGCGCTCGGACGCTTTCACGGGTTCGGCCCCCGCGAGCGCGCGGCGCAGATCGCCGACCTTGTGCAGCGCGATCTCGCTGAGCAAGTGCTCTTCGTAGAAATTGCCGCTGCGGATCAGATCGACCGGCGGGTACGCGCGCGCCTCGGCGAGCTCGCGCGCGAGCACGATCTCCGCGTTGCACAGCGGCGAGAACTCGTCGAGCACGAACGCGTCGAGCGGCGCCGAACCGGAGCCGACGGTCGCGAGCACGGTGAGCGAACCGCCGCCTTCGACCGCGCGCGCGGCACCGAACAAACGCTTGGGACGCTGCAGCAGCGCGGCATCCATCAGCGCGGCGTTTCCTTTGTGGTGCGAGGTCGCGGCGTACGCGCGCACCAGGCGCGTCAGCGTCGAGATCAGCACGACCGCATCTTCCCCGAGCTCGGCGATGCGCTTCGCGCGCTCGAAGACGAGCTCCGCGGCAGTGACGTGGTTGTCGGCATGCTCCTCGAACGTCGTCGCGACGACCTCGACGTCGAGCGTGCGCTGCAAGTGCGTGACGGCTTCGGGGCGCTCGTCGACGACCAGCACGATCACGTTCGCGTCCGGCTGGTTCTTTTCGATCGCGCGCGCGATGCGCACGAGCAGTGCCGAGTCGTCGGTGCGCGGCGGCGCGAGCAGCAGCGCGCGCTGGCCTTTGCCGAGCGGCGCGAACAGGTCGAGCGCGCGCATCGCGAGATCGCCGCGCGTCTCCAGCGCAAAGCGCTGCGCGGGCGGTTCGGCGATCAGGTCCTCGAAGACGCGCCGGTTGGCGAGCGTTTCGGGCGGCTGGCCGTTGATCGTCTCGACCTTGACGATGCCGTAGTACTTCTCGTTCTCTTTGGGTTTGCGCACTTGACCGGCGACGAGGTCGCCGCGGCGAAGCTCGAAGCGGCGGATCTGCGACTGCGAGATGTAGATGTCGTCGGCGCCGACGAGGTAGCCCTCGCGCCGCAGAAAACCGTAGCCTTCCGGCAAGACGTCGAGCACGCCGTTGGCCTTCTCGAGGCCGCTGCGCTGCGCTTGGATCGCGACGATCTGCGCGATCAGCTCGTCCTTCTTGATCTTCGTCGGCAGCTCGATCTCGAAGGTCTTGGCGAGCTCGTTGAGCTCGGCTTTGCTCATCTCCGCGAGCTGGTCCGCCGAGAGCAGCGGCGGCCCGACCGGCTGCGGGAACTCCGGCTGGGCGAAGACGTCGTGCTGCTGCTGCGGCGCGCCGTTCTCGTTGAAGCGTTGGCGGTTGCGCCGCGAGCGGCGGCGGCGGCCGCCTTCCGGCTTACCGCTGTGCTGGGGTCGGTTGTCGAACTGCAGCGAAGTGCTCCCTCGGGGAGACGGGCGATTCACGCGACGGGGCCTGACCGGCGAGGCTGCCGGGGCCGCTCGTCGGCGCGAGGCGCCGAGGAACGAGAACGTCGCCCGGATCAGACCCGCGCGACGCAACGGAGTCTACCACACACGCGTCAAGGCGACAAGGCGCGCGGTCCGCTGACGCTCGGATTGCCGCGGGCGTAGAAGCGCAGCGGCGCTTGCGCCGCCTTGGTGATCCCGATCCGCGGGCTGACGCCCACCGGGAGGACGACGCCGTCATCGGCGAGCCAGAGCGCGGGACCCGCCGTGAGGTCGGCGCCGTCGAACTCCGGACCGATGCCGAACGCCCGGCACAGGTTGCCGGGGCCGCGCGCGAGGTCGCGGTCCTTGACGCCCGGGCGGCCGCGCAGCGCGCGCATGGTGGCGAGGCCCGCGACGGGCTCGCACGCGCGCACCAGCGACGCCGCGCCGATGCCCTCGCCTTCGCTCGTCACGTTGAGGCACCAGTTGGCGCCGTAGATGAAGTAGACGTAGGCGTGCAGGGGCGGGCCGAACATCGCCCGGTTCCGCTGCGTCTGCCCGCGGAACGCGTGCGACGCGGGATCGTCCGGAAAGTATGCCTCGGTCTCGACGATCCGCCCGGCCAGCGTCTCGCCGTCGAGCACGCGGACCAACAGTTTGCCGATCAGCGCGCGCGAGAGCGCGATGGTGTCGTGCGGGAGATCCGCGGCACCGAGCCGCCCTTCGACAAGCTCAGGGTGACCGTTGTCAGGCTGCGGCTTGGGTGCGGAGGGCGATCTCCGCGCCGGCGCGGGTCTGGAGGTCGTGGGTTTCAATCGGTTCGCCGCGTTCGACGCGCGCGACCGCGAAGCCGTGCAGGACGCAGCGGGTTTTCACGTAGGCCATCGCTAGCGCGGGCGGGACCTTGCCGCGAGCGTTGAGATCGTCGACGACCGCGTCGTCGGCGAGGCGCAGCCGCACGCGGGTGAAGCCGTGGCCGCGCAGGTACGCGCCGGCCGCCGCGACGGCGGCGTACCCGAACTCGCGGCCGTCGAGTGCCGCGAGCGGCGCGGCGCTGAACGGCACCTTGGCGACGGTGCGCCCGCTGCCCGTTCCAATCGCAAGGTAAGCGATCCCAGTTCCGGTGCGGTCGGCGGCGTAGCCGACGGCGACGTCGGCGGAGCGGTGGCGGTTGGCGGTGGCAGTCTGTTGCATGGCCCTTGCGATCATCCTATATCGAACGTGTGTTCGAGTCAAGTCAGTCGAGCTGACGTTCAGCCGGAGCTGACAATCTTGTCAAGCTGCTCGCGCGGCCAGCACCTCCCGGTAGAGTTCGAGGATTCGCCGCGTCTGCATGTCTACCGTAAACCGCGAGAATGCCAAATGTACGGCACTCTGATCACGCCCCGCCGCCAATGCGCCGCGAATCGCGGCGGCGAGTGCTTCAGGGTCGGCGGCGACCAGCCGGCCCGCGCCGACGAGGACGTCGCGGGACGCCTCGCTGTCAGCGGCGATCACCGGCAGCCCGGCCGCGAGCGCCTCGGCCAGGACCAGCCCTTGCGTGTCGGTCGTCGACGGGAAGACGAACGCGTCCACGGATGCGTACACGTCGGGCAGCCGCTCGCGCGCGAGCGTGCCCGTGAAGCGCACGCGGTCCGCGACGCCCAGCCGCCGCGCCCGTTCCTCGAGCGCCGCGCGATGCGGTCCCTCGCCCACGACCGCGAGCCGCAGCTCGGGCGAAAGCGCGAGCGCGTCGAGCGCGAGCTCGACGTTCTTCTCCATCGCGAGCCGCGACACGACGAGCGCGAGCGGCGCGTCGTCGTTCGCGCCGAGCCGCGCGCGCACGAGCGCGCTGCGCCGGCCGGCCGAGAAGCGCTCGACATCGATCGCGCTCGGCACGACGGAGATCGGCGCGTGCACGCCGAGCTCGCGCAAACGAAATTCCATCGCCTGCGTCGGCACGACGACCGCATCGGCCCAGTTGGCGTAACGGCGCGTCAGCTCGGACATCGCGCGCTCCGTCGTCCCGCGGTCGAACGGCGCGTAGTGCGCGTACGCGTCCAAACGCGTGTGGTACGTGAACACGAGCGGAATGCGATGGCGGCGCGCGTACGACGCGCCCATCCAGCCGGTGACGAACGGCGAGTGCGCGTGCACGATGTCGAGGCCGCGCACGCGGCGGCGGTCGTCGGCGTTCAAGTACGGCACGCACAAACGGTACGCGGTTTGCGTCGGCAGCGGCAGCGACGGGATGCGCACGACGTCGCGCTCGTCGTCCACGAAGCGCGGGAAGTGCGGTGCGATCGTCGTGACCTCGACGCCGCGCGCGCGCAGACCGTCGTGCAGCGCGTCGATGCTGGCGACGACGCCGTTCACGATCGGTTTGTAGCACTCGGTGAAGAATCCGACGCGCACGAGGATCACGCCATTCGCCGTCTGCACCCAGCACCATCCGCATATCGGACCTGAGCGCCCGGCAGGGCGCGGCGCCGCGCGCGTACCAGAAGGTGCGTCCTGCGGGCTACGACCCCCGTATTTGACGGGGTCGCGCCGGGCGTGGTACCGTACTCGGGTTCACCAGGGCCCTTTCGGGTCTTGGAGGCACTCGACCGAGCGTTCGAGCCCGTGGTGTTGCCGCCGGGGCTCGAAATACGCTCGCCGACCACTTGCTACGACGTCGAGTGCGGACCAGATTTTTGCACGGATCGTATGATCCGGGCCTACTGGGACGCACCCTCCGCACGAGAAAGGAGTCGGACGATCCGCAACGATCTTCCATCACCGCTCGTGACGACGGGCGTGCTCTCGCTAGGGTTGTTGATCCCGTTCGGAGCCGGTACGGTTCCCGACCAGATCGCCAAAAAGGTCGCCGCCGTCGCGGCACCGGCCCCCGCCAAGCACGTCACCCTCGTCCACGACGGGCTCACCGAAACCATCGAAACGAACGCCGGCACCGCCGGCGATCTCTTGGCCGAACGGAATCTGGCCCGCTCTCCCGACGACGCCGTGAGCGTCGACCCCGCGAGCCCCCTCGCCGACGGGGAGACCGTCGTCTACCGGGCCGCCGTCCTGGTGACGGTCACCATCGACGGGCAATCGCGCATCGTGCGCACCCCGGCGGCCAGCGTCGCCACCCTCCTCTCCGAGCAGGGCGTCGCCTTCGACCGCCACGACCGCGTGTCGCCCGCGCCGGGTACCGCGCTCGCCGAGGGCACCGCCGTCACCGTCAAGCACGTCGACTCGTGGACGGAGACCGTCCGCAAGACCGTCGCGGCGAAGGTCGTCAAGCGCTTCGCCTTCACCCTCCCGCCCGGCAAGAGCGCGGTCGTCGATCCCGGCCAGCCGGGCATCGCCGAGACCGCCTACGCCGTCACCCGCACTCCGGACCGCCGGGCCGTGCGCAAGACCGCCCTAGTGTCGCGCATCCTGCGGGCGCCGCGGGCCCGCATCGTCGCCGAAGGGGTCGGCGAGTACGCGGCGCTCTCGCAGATCGCGCAGCGCGGCATCACGGGCACGCTCAAGCTCGCGAGCGCGGCGCTCTCCATGGTCGCGACCGCGTACACCGCCGGCTGCGGCGGCTGCGGCGGCGGGGGAATGACCGCCAGCGGCCGGCCGGCCGGACACGGCGTCGTCGCCGTCGACCCGCGCGTGATCCCGCTCGGCACGCGCATGTACATTCCGGGCTACGGCCACGCGGTCGCCGGCGACACGGGCGGCGCAATCCGCGGCAACCGCATCGACCTCGGCTTCAACTCCAACGCCGCCGCGAACCAGTTCGGCCGCCGCGCCGTGACCGTGTACCTGATCAAATAGACGAGGACAAGACAACTCCGCTTTCGGACCTGCGCGCCGCCAACGCTCGGGCGCTGTTGGCGGCGCGCGGGATTCGGCCCAAGAAACGGCTCGGGCAGCATTTTCTCATGGACGGCGGCACGGCGCTGAAGATCGCCCGGCTCGCCGTCGACGCGCCCGGCGACCGCGTCCTGGAGATCGGGGCCGGCACCGGCGCGCTCACCGCGGCGCTCTTACGGCTGGGCGCGGACGTCACCGCGTTCGACCTCGACCCCGAGATGGTCGAGGTGCTCCGCTCGCGCGACGACCTCGCGGGCGCGGAGATCCGGCAGGCGGACGCGCTCGCGTTCGACTACGCAGCCTGGGCGGGCGACGCCGGCTGGTGCGCCGCCGGAAACCTGCCGTACAACGTCGGCACGCCGCTGCTGGTGAAGCTCGCGGCGCTGCCGCAGCCGCCCGCGCGCATCGTCGCGATGATCCAATCGGACGTCGCGGACCGGCTGCTCGCCAAGCCCGGGACGTCGCAGTACGGCAGTCTGACGCTCGCGATCGGGTTGACGATGGGCGTCCGGCGCGCGCTCACCGTGCCGCCCAGCGCGTTCTTCCCGCGCCCGGGCGTCGTGTCCACGGTCGTCGTGCTGCACCGGCTCGACGAGCCGCCGGCCGCCGTGCGTGACCGCGCGCGCTTCGAACAGGTCGTGCGCGGCGCGTTCGCGTACCGGCGCAAGACGCTGGCGAACTCCCTTACGCTCGCGCTCGATCTTCCGCGCGAGCGCATCGTCGCGGCGATCGCCTCACTCGCTCTGCCTGCCGACGTGCGTGGAGAAGACCTCGACCTCCGATCGTTTGCCGCTCTCGCCGACGCGCTCGCCTAAAGACGGGTTCGTGTGGTGGCAGTCGCTGCTGCTCGCCCTGCTGCTGTTCTTCGCGCTGCTCATCCCGAGCGTGATCGTGCTGACCGTCCTGATCGTCGGCGGCTGGGCACACCAGCGCGATCTGACGACCTTCTCGTGGCCGGTCGTCATCGGGCAGTTCGTCGCGTATGCGGCCGGACTCGCCGTGCTGCTCCCGCTGCTGCCGTGGCTCGCGCGCAGCCCGTGGCGCGCGCTCGGGCTGCGCCGGCCGCGCTGGAGCGACGCCGGCTACGGCATCGGCGGCGCGATCGTGATGGTGCTCGCGACCATCGCGACCGGCGTGGTGCAGGAAGCGCTCTTCCATCTCAAGGCCGACGAGGTCCAGGTACAGTGGCTGCGCGCGACGCACGGGCCGCTCGTCGGCACGTTCGTCGCGGCGGCGTGCGTATTTGCGCCGTTCTTCGAAGAGCTCACGTTTCGCGGGTTCGTGTTCAACGCGTTTCGGCGCTACATGCCGCTGGGCGTCGCCGTCGTGCTATCGGCGCTGGTGTTCGGGTTCTCGCATTGGCAACCCGGCAACGCGGGCGCGATCGCGCCGCTCGCGGCGGGCGGCATCGTGCTCGCGTCCGTCTACGTGCGCACGGGCTCGCTGGTCGCGTCGATGCTCACGCACGCGACGTTCAACCTCGTCACCGTCGTGCTGGTCCTGGTCTTCCACCAGATGTGACCGGCACGCCGCCGCACAGCACCGTGTTCGGCGGCCACGTGCCGATGCCCAGCGACGCGAAGAACGCGCGCGCATTCGTATCGTAGGCGGGACAGTAGCCCGTCTCGCGCGGATCGTATTTTGCGAGCAGTACGTGCGGGTTCGCGGCGGCGGCAACGTACGCGCCTTCGTCGACACGCCGGACGACGACGTCGTGCGGCGTGTCGCGCAGCGCAGACGCTGCGGCGTACGCGCCGCGGTCGACGACGTACGGCCAGCGGCCGATCTTGAGCGCGGTGTCGTTGATCGTCAGCGCGCACACGATCGCGCATACGAGCACCGGCGTCGCGAGCTGCGGTCGCTTCGCGACCGCGTACGCCGCCGCGAGCGCGGTGGCCGCCACGAGCGGCGCGGTCCAATGCGTGCCGATGCGCGCGATCGGATACGCCCACGGGCGGTTGAAGACGAGCTCGGCGACAAGCGGGAGCGCGAGCAGCAGCCGCCACCGCAGCAGCAGCGGCGCGAACGCGAACGGCGCGAGCAGCGCAGCGAAGAACGCCAGCTTCTGCAGCGGCTCGTCGACGTGCAGCGCGTAGCCGGGCAGCGACGGGTGCGCGTTCGTCAGCCGCTCCGCGACGACGAACCCGATGCCGTTCACGACCGCGAGCGCGGCGACGCCCAGGCCGATGCGCCGGTCCCACCACAGCGCGCACGCCGCGCCGAACCAGGCCAGGAACAGCGCCTGATCTTCTTTGAGCCCGAGCAGCAGCTGCGCGACGACCAGCGACGCGACGAGCGCGCGCCGCCGCACCGCGAGCGCGCCGAGCGCGGCGAGCAGCGGGACGAACACGTTCTCCAGGAAGTTGCCGTACGCGATGCCCTGCACTGACGGCGACAGCAGATACGCGATCCCGACCGCCGTCGCGCCGCGCGGCGCCGCCCCGCACGCGCGCGCGAACGCGCAGAGCGCGAGGGCGGCGGCAGCGAGCGCGACCACTTGCACCAGCAGCAGCGTCTGCGCGTAGGGGAACACCGCGACGAGCGGCACGAGCGCGAGCAATACCCACGAGTCGTGCACCTGCAAGTGCGGCCGGTACTCCGCGCCGTTCCACGAGCCGCGCCCGTGCGCTTCGCCCGCCAGCCACTGCACGAACGTCCCGGTGTCCGCGCCGTAGCGCAGCGCGTACAGCTTGTTGAGGTCGAGCGCGGCGTAGACGAGCACGAACACCGCCGCGGCGATGACGACGGCGCGCGTCGGCCGCATCACGCGCGCGTGTCGGCGACGATCGCGCGCAAGCGCGCGACGAAGCGCTCCGGCCGGAACTCCTCCGCGTGCGCGCGCAGCCGCGCCGGATCGTAGCGCGACGGATCGAACGCGCGAATGGCGTCGGCGAGCGCGCGCGGTTCGAGCGCGCCGAAGAACGCGCCCGTCGCGCCGTCGGCGATCGTCTCGAGCGCACCGCCGGCGGCGTACGCGATCGTCGGGCGGCCCGCCGCCGCGGCTTCCAGCGGCACGAGCCCGAAGTCTTCCTCGCCGGGCAAGATCGCCGCGCGCGCGTCGCCGACGAGCGCATTGCGCGCCGCGTCGTCCACCGCGCCGTGAAACGTCGTGCGCGTCCCCAGCGCGAGCGCCTTGAGCCGGCGCTCGTCTGGCCCGGTGCCCGCAATGTGCAGCGGAACGCCGGCGAGCGCGCACGCCGCGATCGCAAGATCGATCCGCTTGTACGGCAGCAGCCGCGACACGACCACGAAGTAGCCGCCGTTGCCGGCGCCCGGCGTGAAGCGGTCGACGTCGACCGGGCACGGCAGCACGTCGGCGTCGCGGCCGTACCAGCGCCGCACGCGCGCCGCGACGTTGCGCGAGTTCGCGACGAAGCGCGTCGGGCGCTGCGCCGCGCGCACGTCCCACGCGGCCAGCCGCTTGAGCAGCGGGCGCGCCAGCGCGCCGAGGCCGAAGCCGCCGACGTAGCGCTCCGCGTCGAACACGAAGCGCGACACGGTGTTGATGTAGCAGACGTGCACGGCGCCGGGCCGCACGCGCACGCCCTTCGCCCACGCCGTCGTCGACGACACCACGAGATCGTACGCCGAGAGGTCGAACGACTCGAACGCGCGCGGGTAGAGCGGCGCGTACGCGCGGAACGCGCGCTCGCGCAGCGGAAACCGCTGCAGGAACGAGGTGCGCACGCGCGCGGCCGGCACGAGATCGCCGACGGCCCGCTCGTCGTACAGCGCGGTGTACACCGGCGCCTCGGGCCACGCGCGCACGAAATGCGCGAACACGCGCTCCGCGCCGCCGCGCTGGTTGAGGTAGTCGTGCACGAGCGCGGTGCTCAGGGCGGCGCGGCCTCGATCAGTTGTCGCTCGCGCGCGGCACGACGAGCGCGACGTCGAATTTCTGGAAGTATTTCTTCGCGACGCGCTGCACGTCGGCGGCGGTGACGCGCGCGATTGCCGGGCCGACGCCGTCCGCGGCGTCGGCGTCGAGGCCCTGCGACACCGCGTTGCCGATCGCGAACGCGCGCTCGTCCAGCGACACCGCTTCGAGCGCCCAGGCGCCGCGCGCCGTCTCCTTGGAGCGGCTCAGCACCGCCGCCGCGAGCGGCTTGCTCGCGGCGTTTTTGACGAGCGTGTCGACCGCCGTCAGGCTGGCCTCCGCGTCGGTCCGCGCGCCGTTGATCCACAGCACCAGCTGCGCGGGCGCCGTGTCGTAGCCGTAGATCGTTCCGGCCGCGCGAAAGAGGACGGGCTGCGTCGTCGCACCGGGGCGCTCCAGCGCGCCGGCGAGCACCGCGCGCAGGACGAGCGCCGCCGGAAAGTCGGGGTCGCCCAGCGCCGGCGCTGCGAAGCCCAGCGCGACGTAGGGCGCGGAAACGTCGCGGTGCGTCACCAGGCGCCGCGGCTGCGCGCCGAATGGCCGCGTCGCCAGCGGCGCGGCGGCTGCCGTTCCCGGCGGAAGTGCCGCGGCGAGCGTGCGGCCGGCGATGTCGGTGACGGCGCCGGTCCGGCCGACCGCGGCCACGAACGCGTCGCCGCGCAGGTACCAGCGCGTGAAGAACGCCTGAGCGTCGGCGGGCGCGAGCCCGGCGAGCGAGCCCGCGTTGCCGAGCGCCGGAAACCCCGCGGCCCCGCGGTAGTACGACGAGCGCAGCATCTGCAGCCCGACCAAGCGCGGGTCGCCGTCCTCGTCGGCGATGCGCTCGCCGAGCGCGGCGCGCGCCGCGCTGAGGGTAGCCGGGTCGAAGGCCGGTGCGGCGAGCGAGCGCGCGACCAGCGGCGCCGCAGCCGCGAGCCCGTCGGGCGTGCCCTCGAGATAGAAGCGAACCTGCTGCGCCGTGACCTCGTAGCTGAGCGAAGCGCCGCGCGCGTCGACCGCGTCAGCCAGCGGAATAGCGGGCCCTGAGCCCGTCGAAGGGCCGACCGGGGTGCGCAGCACCGCCTCGGCGACCAGCGCCGCCAGGCCGTTCTGGGCAGGCGTCTGGCGGTCGAGCCCGGCGCGCACGAACAGGGCGACCGCCACGAGCGGCGAGCCCTGATCGGCCTGCACGTAGCCGCGCGTTCCGCCGAAGTCGGCGGCGGTGGTCCGCGGCGCGGCCGCGCTCGCGGGCGCGGCGAGGGCCGCGCCGAGCAGCGCGGCGGCGAAGATGCGGCGGATCATGCCGGCGCCTTCGGCGCGGGCGCGGGCCGTTTGCCGAACGTCACCACCGCGGGCGGCGCGGCGAGGTAGCGCGCTGCGGTCTGCGCGACGCCCGCCGGCGTCAGCTTCGCCGCCAGGCTGAAGTACCGGCCCTGCAGCCCGCCTTCGGCGGGCGCGTACGCCGGATCGCCCTCGACCGCGTACCAGCCGTACGTGTCAGCGACCTCGGCCGGGCTGTCCATTCCGCCCAGGAGGCGGTACACGAAGCCGGCGCGAGCCGCCGCGAAGGCCGGCGCGCCCATCGGCGTGACGGCGGCGGCGATCGCCTTCTCGACCACCGGGCGCGCGGCGTCGGCCTCCTCGCCGGTGATCGTGACCAGGAAGACGCCGGGGTCGTGGTAGGTCACGAACTTGCCCGTCACCGAGGCTTTGCGGCTGCCCAGCGCTTTGGGCACGATCCCCGTCTTCGGGGCGAACAGGGCATCGGCCAGAAAGTCCAGCGCCGTCGCGGCGCCTTCGTCGGCGATCGGCGGGCCGATCCAGCCCAGGCCGGTGCCGGTGACGATCCCGGTGCGGAGCAGCGGAGGCGTGTCGGCCGTCCGCGCCGCCGGCGCTTGGGAGGCGGCCGGCTCCGGAATCGCGGGCGACGCGTCGCCGCTGCGCGCCGCGATGCTGCCCAGCGCCGTGGAGTCGACGTTGCCCGTCAGGATGAGGATCGCGTTGGACGGCCGGAAGGCGCGCTCCGCGAAGGCGCGGACGCGCTCCAGCGTGAGGTCGCCGAGCGCGGCGGCGGTGGGGATCGTTCCGTCGTGGAACGGGCCGGCGGTGAAGAGGGCTGCGCCGAGCGCGTCCTCGATCGCGTCCGGCTCCACCGAGCGCAGCAGCGCGTCCTCGCCGGTGTCGCGCTGCGCGACCGGGAAGCCGGCGGCCGTCACGACGGGGGCGAAGAAGTCCGCCGTCATGGCGCGCACGGTCTGCGCGACGTGGTCCGGCGGGACGAGCGCCGTGATCGCAATGCTGTCGGGATAGGCCGCGATGCTCAGCCGGCCGCCGAAGCCCTCGACGAGCCGCGCCAGCGGCGTGCCGGTGATGGGCGCGGAGGCGGCCACCGTGGCGGCCGCGAGCCGCGACAACCCCGGCACCGGCTTGGCGTCGAAGCCGCTTGCCGGCGCGCGGTACCAGAGCGCCACGGCCGCCGCCGGCTGGGCGGGGTCAGGCCGAAGCTCGTACATCACGCCGCCGGCCAGCGTTCCCGTCGCGGCGGCCGCCGGGGCGGGTGCGTCCTGGGCAGCGGCGGCGCTCGCGACGCCGGAGACGAGAAGGGCCGCGGAAACCGCGGCCCAGAGACCCCTTGGGAAGCCGCTCACGCGGGTTCCGGGGAGATGTTCGGCGGGAAGCGCTTGGGCCGTTCCGGCCGGCTCTCCGGCTCGGGCGGGCGCGACGCGGCCAGCGGCTCGTCCGACGGCGGCTCGACGACCGGCGCGTTGGGCGGCCACGGCTTGTCGCCGAGGATCGCCAGCACTTCTTGCGTCTCGACCGTCTCGTGCTCCAGCAGCGAGTTGGCCATGCGCTCGACCTTGTCCCAATTCACTTCGAGGATCTTGCGCGCGTCGCCGTAGCAGCCGTCGATAATCTTGCGCACTTCCGTGTCGATCTTGCCGGCGATGTCCTCGGAGTAGTTGCGGTCTTCGCCGAAGTCGCGGCCGAGGAACACTTGGTGGTTGCCGCGGCCGTACTGGATGGGGCCGAGCGTATCCGACATGCCGTACTGCGTCACCATGCGGCGCGCGAGCTCGGTGGCTTTCTCGAAGTCGTTGGACGCGCCCGTCGTGACGTCGCCGAACTTGATCTCTTCGGCGATGCGCCCCGCGACGAGCCGCTTGATCAGCGCGAGCAATTCATTCTTGGTCTGCGAGTGGCGGTCTTCGTCGGGCAGCGACCACGTGATGCCCAGCGCCATGCCGCGCGGGATGATCGTGACCTTGTGCACCGGATCGGAGTTGGGCGTGAGGCCGCCGACGACCGCGTGGCCGGACTCGTGATACGCCGTGTTCTCTTTTTCACGCTGCGACATGACGACCGACTTGCGCTCGGGACCGACCATCACGCGGTCGATGGCTTCGTCGCAGTCGTTCATCTCGATGACGGACTTGTTGCGCCGCGCCGCGAGCAGCGCCGCTTCGTTCAGCAAGTTCTCGAGGTCCGCACCGGAGAACCCGGGCGTGCGGCGGGCGAGCGTCTCCAGCGAGACTTCTTTGGAGAGCGGCTTGTTCTTGGAGTGCACGCCCAGGATCGCTTGGCGGCCGCGCACGTCGGCGCGGTCGACCACGATCTGGCGGTCGAAGCGGCCGGGGCGCAGCAGCGCGGGATCGAGCACGTCGGGGCGGTTGGTCGCGGCGATCAGGATCACGCCGGTGTTCTGGTCGAACCCGTCCATCTCGACGAGCAGCTGGTTGAGCGTCTGCTCGCGCTCGTCGTGGCCGCCGCCCAGGCCGGCGCCGCGCTGGCGGCCGACCGCGTCGATCTCGTCGATGAACACGATGCACGGCGCCGACTTCTTCGCCTGCTCGAACAGATCGCGCACGCGCGACGCGCCGACGCCCACGAACATCTCGACGAAGTCCGAGCCGGAGATCGAGAAGAACGGCACGCCGGCTTCGCCCGCGATGGCGCGCGCGAGCAGCGTCTTGCCGGAGCCCGGCGGCCCGAGCAGCAGCACGCCTTTGGGAATGCGCGCGCCCAGCGCCTGGAACTTCTTGGGATACTTAAGGAACTCGACGACTTCGCCCAGCTCTTCTTTGGCCTCGTCGACGCCCGCGACGTCGGCGAAGGTGACCTTCGGCCGGTTCTCGTTGAGCAGCTTCGCGCGCGAGCGCCCGAACGAGAGCGCCTGGCTGCCTCCGCTTTGCGCTTGGCGCAAGATGAAGATCAGCAGCAGCGCCATGATGATGAACGGGATGAACTGGAAGATGTACCCGATCAGTGGCGTCGACGTGTTGTTGAGGACGTTGATCTCGACGCCGTTCTGGCGCAGCGTCGAAAACAGGTCCTTGTCGTCGGGGGCGACGGTCGAGAACTTCTGCTGGTCGGTCAGCTCGCCCGTGATGTCGCGGCCCGAGACGGTGACCTTCTTGACCTTGTGCTGCTGGACGTCCGTGAAAAACGCGGAGTACGCCAGCGGCGTGGATGGGGTCGGGCTCAGCACGAGCTTATCCACGATGAAGATCACCAGGATGAAGATGCCGAGGACGACCAGGATGCCTTTGAGGTGCTTGCCCATTGGTTGCGAGACCCTTTTACCGTTCTTCTCTTAGAACGTTACTCGGTAAGACACGTCTCGCGCTGTAATGGTTGGCCCGGGTCATGCGGGGAGCAGCTCCGGGCGGAGCTTCGCGAGATACGGAAGAGTCCGATACCGTTCCTGATAGTCCAGGCCGTACCCTACGACGAACTCGTCGGGGCAGGTCAATCCAATGTAATCCACGGTCACGTCCACCGCTCGGTGGTACGGCTTGTCGAGGAGAACGGCCGCCCGGAGCGAGGCGGGCCGGCGGTTCGCCAGCATCGCCCGCAGGTAGTGCAGCGTGTGGCCGTTGTCGACGATGTCCTCGACGATGACGACGTGCCGGCCCTCGATCGCATGCGTCGTGTCCTGGATCAACCGGACTTCGCCGCTGGAGCGGTGGGCGTTGCCGTACGAGGAGACGGCGATGAAATCGAGCTGCACGTCCGTTGGACCGCCCGGCGTTTCGGCGAGTGCCCGCGCCAGGTCGGCCGTGACGAAGAGCGCGCCCTTGAGCACGCCCAGCAGGGTGAGCGAGCAGCCGGCGTAGTCGCGGGCGATCGCCTCGGCGATGCGGCGGTTCGCGGCGGCGATCTCCTCGGCGGTGACGAGGATCTGCTCGATTCCGGGCGGGAGCGTCTGCTGCTGCATGCACCGCGCGTTCGCCGGCTTTACGGACCCGCCCCGCGATCGCCGGCGTCCAGCATCGCCTCGATGCGCTCGAACGGTACGTCGCGCAGCAAGTTGCGCGCGCGCAGCTCCTCGCGCAGCGCGCGGCGCGCCTGCCCGCGACCGCTCCGCTCGAGCTCGCCGCGCACGATCGCGGCGCAGCGCGCGACGGCGCCGTCGAGCCGCGGAAACTCCGCCCGCAACGCGTCCAGCGGCGCGCGCAGCGCGTTGCGCCGGTAGCGCGTCGCATCGTTGGTCGGGTCGAGCGCATACGGCAACCCGCCGCGGCGCAGCTCGGTGGCGAGCTCGGCGTGCGTCACGCGCAGCACCGGGCGGACCAGCTCGACGCCGCCGGCCAGCGGGCGGCGCGGCGGCATGCCGGCCAGCCCGTCGATGCCCGTTCCGCGAAACAGCGCGAGGAGCACGGTCTCCGTCTGGTCTTCGGCGGTGTGCGCGGTGGCGACCGCGCTCGCGCCGGCGGCGCGCGCGAGATCCGCGAGCGCTGCGTAGCGCGCGTCGCGCAATGCCGCTTCGTCGTCGCCCGCGACGCGCGGCCGCGCGACGACGACGCGCCGCCCGAGCCGCGCGCCGGCCGACAGCACGACGCACTCGTCCTGTCCGGCGCTCGCGCGCACGCCGTGGTTCACGTGCGCGAGCACGACGTCGTAGCCGTCCTCGCGCGCGAGCCGGTCGAGCAGCGCGGCGAGCGCGACGGAGTCCGGCCCGCCGGAGCACGCGACGCACACGCGAACGCCGCGCTCGAAGCGCACGGCGTTGCGAATCACGGCATCAAGCGCGCGTTCCGGGCGAGCCCCGCGCACGCGTTCAGTTCAAGATGAGCTGCGAGGTGCTGACGCTGAACCAGATCGTTCCGGAGACCGGCTGTCCCGGCGGTCCGCCGGTGACCGTGCCCTTGCACACGCCCGCGTTTTGCGACGTCACGTTGAAGGTGCGGTTGTTCGTGCCCGCCGCGGGCGCGACGGTCACGACGGCGGTCGCGCCGCTGCCGCACGTCGCCGGATCGAGCGCGACGGTGAAGCCGTGCGTGCCGTGATCGGACCAGCCGAGTTGCGCCGCGGTGAACTGCTGCGTCGCCCCGATCGTCGTGAACGCGACGGTGGGCTGGTTGTAGTTCGGGTCGGTCGGGCGCTGCGTGTCGTTCGGCGTGCCGGGGAACGTGACGGGCTGCTGGGTCACGGTCACGGAGCCGGCCGTCGCCGCCGGTTTGCCCGGGACGGTCGCACTGATCGTGAACGAGTCGATCGCCGAAGCGTCGTAGTTGAGGAGCACGACGTCGTTGGGACTGCCGACCGTCACGGTCGCACCGGTGGTAGCGCCGTTGGTGAGCGACGTCCCGCCCTCCGCGTCGTTGTCCGTCAGCGTGAACGGGTTGTTGTAGGGCGCGCTGCCGGTGATGAGCGCGCCGCTGGCGTCGAACGCATTGACGGTGATCGGTCCGGAGAACGACGTGCCCGCGGTGAGCGCCGGCGCGGTGACGGTGACGCTCGCGACGATGCCGTCGAGCTGCGCCTGCAGGTTCGACGTCGTACCCGCCGCGATCGTGTAGGTCAGCGTGTTCGTCGACAGCTCGTGGCTGTTCACGTCGAACACGTCGAACTGATAGACGACCTGGCCGGTGGGAGCCGCGATCGTCACGGTGCACGTCTCGCCGTTCGCGGTCACGGTGCAGTTGCCGTTCGGAGCCGTCGACAGCGGGAACGTCTCGGGGTTGAGCGCCGGCGGTACTTGCGTGGCGGTGGGCGGCTGCCCGTTGACCGTTTTGACGGTGACGACGAGCGTCGTCGAGTTCGGCGACACGTAGCGCGGTGCGCGGCGCGTCGACGAGCCGTTGCGCGGAACGTCGAGCGTGAGCCGCACGGAACCCGCCGGCACGGGGGCCGGCGTCGCCGTCGCCGGCAGCATTTGCGCGGTCTGCATTTGCGGGGCGGGCGACGAGCCGCCTCCGCCTCCGCACCCGGCGATCAGAACCAGGGATGCCACGGCTACCGCACGCGTGTTCATGTGTCGTCGCCTCCGCGATACGCGACGGATCCACGCGCCCTCAAGCGCGCGAACCCGTGCGAGTTACTGAGTGCCGTGGCGGCCGGAGATCGTGACCGAGCCGCTGTTGACGGTGATCGTGACCGTCGCCTGGCCGCCTTGCGGGCTGCTGACCGTAACCGTGCACATACCGGGGTTCTGCGGGGTGACGGTCGCGGTGAACGTGTTGCCGTTCTGGTGTGGATTGGACACCGTGACGAGGGCGCTGCTGCCGGACCCGCACGTGGCATCCGGCGTGACGGTGAGGTTCGACGTCGGCGCGGTCACCGTGACGGTCACGTTCTGCGCGAACGACGACCCGGTGCCGGAAAACGTCAGCGAGCTCGGGCTGACGCTCAGGGACCCGGGCGGAATGCCGGTACCCGTGGGAAGCGACGGCGGATTCGCGCCGCCGCCCTGGCATGCGGCAAACACCAACGGAACGAGCGCGAGAAAACCCGCGCGTAGAAAATTGCGGTAACGGTTCATCATCACGTTCCTTCGGAGCCCCCCAAGTGAGCCCGTTCACCGCCTCGTACACCGGACGGTAAGTGCGACCCTGCCGTTAGCGGCTGGTGGACCGGGCGATCTCGCGTTCGACGTCCCGGGCTTGAATGTCCCGCCGCCGGTCCCACAGTTTCTTGCCACGGACCAGCGCCAGCTCGACCTTGACCCGGCCGTTCTTGAAATAGAGCCGCCACGGAACCAGCGTCAGGCCTTTCTCGGCGGCGCGTCCGGCGAGGCGGTGGATCTGCTCGCGGTGGAGCAGCAGCTTGCGCGGCCGGTTGGGCTCGTGGTTGAAGTGCGACGCTTCCTTGTACGGCGGTATGGTGAAGTTGAGCAGAAACAGCTCGCCGTCGCGCAAGCGCGCGAAGGCTTCGTTGATCGACACGTTGCCGCGGCGGATCGACTTGATTTCGCTGCCCTGGAGCGCGACGCCGGCCTCGAGCGACTCGAGCTTTTCGTACTCGTGCCGTGCGCGCCGGTTGTCCAGCGACGGCTCGGGCGCTTTGGCGGCGCGCTCCGCCTTCGCGGCGACGCGCGCCTGTTTCATCTTCGCCATCAGGCGGTCGCGTCGGGCGCGCCGAGGCGCTCCTTGCCGAGCGGGCCGGCCGAGACGAACGAGCCGTCCGCGCCGGCGAGCACCGCGCCGCGTTCGTCCGCGACGGTCGCTTCGAGCGCGATGACGGCGCGCCGCCGCCATTTCACGACGCCGGTCACGATCAGCGGTTCGCCCAGCGGCACGGCCGCGCGGAACCGCAGCTCCATCGACGCCGTCATGCCGCGCTCGCCGATGCGCCCGCACGCGTGCGCCATCGCTTCGTCCAGCAGCATCATCACGATGCCGCCGTGCGCCGTGCCGCGCCACCCTTGGAATCGCGGCGGCAGCGTGATCTCGGCGCGCACCGCCGACTCGCCCGCCGGGACGAAGTTGAGGTGGAGGCCGTCGGCGCTGTACGGGCCGCAGGCGAAGCAGCGCCCGTCGTCGACCGGCGCGCCGTTCACGGCTTCTTTTTCTTGGGCGCGGGCGAGCTCGACGGCAGCGGGCTGGGCGACGGCTTCCCGTACGCGCCGTCGTCGATCTTCTTGAGCAGCGTGCTCGCGTACGCCGTGTCGGTGCCCGCGGTGATCGACGCGCGCAGCGCGCGGCGCGCGTCGTCGGGTTTCTTCTCGTCGAGATAGATGCGCGCGAGCAGCGTGTAGCCGTGCTGGCCCGCCTCGCCGACGTGCCCGACATCGGCTTGCAGCCCGCGCGTCGCGTACGCGATCGCCGCGTCGTACTGCCCGAGGTCGTGCATGAGCGACGCGAGGTGGAAGTAGATGTCGGCGTAGTCGGGCACGAGGTTCGGCACGTCGATGAGCGACGTGAGCGCGCGCTGCGGATCCTTGAGATCGACCTGGTAGATGCGCGCGAGGTATTCGCGCGCGAGCACGTTCTGCGGATCGGTCGCCAGCGCGGTGACGAACTCCGTCTTGGCGCGGTTGGCGCTGCGCTCGGCCTCGCGCATGATGCCCAGCGCCGTGTGCGCCGACTGCGACGCGGGATCGAGCTGCAGCGCGAGGTTGAGCTCTTCGCGCGCGTCGACGTTGCGGTCGCGCCCGGTGAGCGACACGAACATGTACGAGAAACCCAGCCGCACGTGCGTCAGCGCGTTCTTGGGGTTCTTCGCGAGCGCGTCTTCCTCGGCGTTGACGAGCGTGTCGAGGTCGCCCGGCGTCTGCGCCGCGGTCGCGTTGAGGAACGACAGCGCGAGCGTGTTGTCGGGCACGACGACCAGCGCGTGCTCGAAGCCGACGCGCGCGGCGGCGAAGTCGCGCGTGTAGAACGCGCGCAGCCCTTCGCCCAGCGGTACGGTGAACTCCGCGTTGGCATAATCGTTGCGCGCGCCTGCAGCCGGCGGCGGCGGAGCGGGGACGACCGACGGCTTGGGCGCCGGCGTGGCGCCCAGGAGCGGGACCGCGCACAGGGACGCGAGGACGAACGCGGCGAGAGAACGGCGCAGCACAGCGCGCTCTCGTTCCCGTGAATTCCCGAGGAACCCTCGGCTGCGGCCGATGCGCACCCGTTCGCTCGGTTTCGTTAGCGGCCGACGAGCAGCCGGCGGGCGAGCGCGTCGGGCAGCTTGGCGGCGGTGATCTTCTCCTGCACCTGCGCGATCGGGTACTCGACGCGCGTGACGGTGACCGTCTGCGTGACCGAGTCGTAAAAACCGAACGACGAGCGCGGGTTGAGGTCGCGCGGCTGGCCCACGCTGCCGACGTTGATGAGATAGCGCAGGCCCGCGCGCAGCTTCACCTCGCCGCCCTGCTGAAGGTGGGCGTGCTCGATCGTGCCGTCTTCGTTGAGCGTGTAGACCTCGGCGATGTGGGTGTGGCCGATGAAGATGATCGGCGCGTCGGTCGCGGCGAACGCACGCGCCGCGGCCGCCTTGTCGAGGATGTACTCGAAGTAGTTCACCGGCGCGCCGTGCACGAGCAAGAAGTCCGGCATGCGAAACTCGTAGCCCAGGCTGTCGAGCCAGGCGAGGTTTTCGGCGGTGAGCACGCCCTGGGTCCACTTCATCGCTTCGCGCGCCGCCGGGTTGAAGTACGCGAGGCCGAAGTTGTCGATCGCCGCGACGTCGTGGTTGCCCAGCACCGTCGCGGTCGCGCGCGCGCGAATCTTCTCGACGCACTCGTTGGGGTTGGGACCGTAGCCCACCATGTCGCCCAGGCACAGCAGCGCGTCGTCGTCACGGAGCAGCGCGAACACGGCGTCGAGCGCCTCGATGTTCGAGTGGACGTCCGAGACGACCGCGTACCTCACCTGGCGGCTTTCTCCCGCACGCCGTCGAGCGCCTCGGCGAACGCCTGCGCGAACGCCGCGCGCTGCGGCGCGGTACCGACCGTCACGCGAATGTAGCCGTCGATGGGCGGCGCCCACGGTTTGCGCACGAACACGCCGCGCGCCAGCAGCGCGGCGAGCATGGCGTCGGCCTGCGCCTTGGTGCCGATGCCGATGCACACGAAGTTGGTGCATGACGGCAGCGACGGCAGGCCGTGCTGCGCGGCGAGCGCGTGGTACTCGTCGCGCCCGCGCTCGACCTCGGCGATCACGCCGCGCAGGAACGCGTCGTCGCCGAGTGCGGCGAGCGCGCCGATCTGCGCGGTGCGGTTGACGCCGAAGTGCAGGCGCAGCTTCTGGAACGTCGTGACGGTCTCGGCCGACGCGAGCGCGTAGCCGATGCGCGCGCCCGCCATCCCGTACGCTTTGGAAAACGTGCGCGTGCGAATGACGCGCGGATCGATGACGTCCGGCGGCAAATCCGCGGGCGACACGAAGTCGGCGTACGCTTCGTCCAAAAACAGCAGCGTGTCGTCCGGCAGCGCGGCGCGCAGCCCGGCGATCGTCGCGCGGTCGACGAACCCGCCCGACGGGTTGTCGGGGTTCGCGACGTACACGAGCTTCGCGCCGGAACGCCGCACGGCATCGACGATGCTTTCCGGCACGATGCCGCCGCGCTCGTCCGGCTCGGCGAACTCCGCGCGCACGCCGTACGCGTTGAGATGGTAGAACAGCGTCGGGTACGTGCCGCGCGTCGCCACGCACGGGTCGCCCGGGGCGCAGAACGCGCGCACGATCAAGCCCATCAGATCGTCGATCCCGCAGGCGACCACGATCTCCGCGACCGCGCAGCCGTGGCGGGCGGCCAGCGCGCTGCGCAGCTCGAGCGACTCGGGGTCGCCGTACCAGGACGTCAGCGCGACGGCGTCGCGCATGGTCGCGATCGCGCGCGGCGACGGGCCGAACGCGCTCTCGTTGGCACCCAGGCGCAGCATCTCGGCCAGGCCCATCCGGCGCGCCAGCTCTTCCGGCGCGACGAACGGGGTCGACGGCGGCACCGCCGCGACCTGGGCGGTGGGCTGCGGGAAGCGGGGCTGCGCGCTCACGTTCCTCCGACCCGAACCCGGTCGACGACGTTGCGAACGCCGGCCGTCCCGCGCGCCGTCGCCAGCACCGTGCGCTTGGTCTTCGCGTCCGGCACGCTGCCGTCGAGCGTCGCGACGCCGCGATCGACGCGCACCGTGACGTGCTGCAAGCCGACCTGCGCCGTCATCGCGGCCTCGACGCGCGCGGCCAGCGCGACGTCGCCGACCTGCTGGCGCAGGCGCGGCCCGCGCGGGTCGACGCGCAGCGCGTCGACGACGCGCTTCACGCCGCCCGTCGCGCGCGCATCGGCAACGACTTTGCGGCGGATGGCCGCGTCGTGCACGGTGCCGCGCAGCGTGACGACGCCGTCCCGAACCGTGACCCGCAGGCTCATCGTCGAGTCGGGGTCGTCGCCGATCAGCTTCGCCTTCACCGCGCTGAGCGTCAGCACGTCCTGGAGCACCGCGGTCGCCGGGCGGGTGCCGAACGGCTCGGGCACCTTGACGTTCTGCGGCGAGTTCCCGGTGCAGCCCGCAAGCGCGGCGGTGCCGGCGCCCAACGCGAGCGCAGCGACGAGCGCGAGCGTATGTCTCACGCGGCCCCGCCGTAGCGGACGACGGTGACCCGCTCACCGGCCTCGACCCGCGGGCGATCCGGGCCGACGACGACGTAGCCGTCGGCGCGCGCCAGCAGGCTGGTGTGGGAAGAGCGCAGCGCGAGCGGCCGGGCTTGGTCGCCGTCGAGCACCGCCGGAACGTACCACGTCCAGCCGGCGCGGCCGGGGAACGGCTCGGCGGCCACCGCGGCGACCGTCGCGCGCGCCGCGCGCGTCTGGCCGGTCAGCGCGCGGAACACGTCGGAGGCGATGGCGTCCAGGATGGTCAGGGCGCTGGTGGGGTTTCCCGGCAGCCCGATCACCGGCTGAATGCCGACCGCCGCGAGCACCGTCGGCTTCCCCGGCTTTACCGACAGCCCGTGGACGACCACGCCGGGCGCGCCCAGCCCGTCGATCGCCGCCGGGACGTGGTCGCGGGCGCCCACGGACGAGCCGCCCGTCAGCACGACGGCGTCCGCGACGCGCAAGCCTTCCGCGATCCCGGCGCGGATGGCGGCGATCTCGTCGACCGCGCGGGGCAGGTGCACGACGTCGCAGCCCAGCGCGGCCAGCCCGCCGGCGATGGCCCAGCGGTTGGAGTCGCGGACCTGGCCGGTGCCGGGCGCGCGGCCCGTATCCACCAGCTCGTCGCCGGTGGAGATCACCGCCACCGACGGGCGGCGGTACACCTCGACCGCGATCTCGCCCAGCGTGGCAAGTACCGACAGCTCGCCGGCCCCGATCCGCCGGCCGGCGCGCAGGACGACGTCGCCCGGCGCCATGTCGTCGCCGCGCGGCGTGAAGAACGCCCGCGGTGCGGGCGATTCCGTCGGGAACAGCTCGTCGCCGCGCTCCTGCGCGTCCTCGACCGGGAGCACCGCGTCGGCGCCCGGCGGCAGCACGCCGCCGGTCGG
Source organism: Vulcanimicrobiota bacterium (assembly GCA_963723635.1). Lineage (GTDB taxonomy): Bacteria > Vulcanimicrobiota > Vulcanimicrobiia > Vulcanimicrobiales > Vulcanimicrobiaceae > Vulcanimicrobium. The sequence continues at coordinate 143,825 of CAVRRP010000025.1, forward strand.
AATCCGCATCGCCTCGCCGGACCGCAGCGGGCCGGGCGGCGCGGCGCCCATCCGGATGGTGCCGGTGATCCGGCGCGGGGCGTCGCCGTCGGCGGACCGGACAGCGAAGCCGTCCATCGTCGAGCGGTCGTCCGCGGGGTACGGGTGCTCGGCGACGGCGTCCCGGGCGAGGATCCGGCCGGCGGCCGCCTCCAGCGGGACGCGCTCCGTGCCGCGCGGCCGCACGGCGACGGCCGCGAAGTACGCTTCGAGCGCCTCGGCGGGCGCGAGAAGACGTTCGGTCTCGAAGGTGGCACCGGGCCGCAGCGCTCGCATCCCCCGCGGCTTCGACGCCCACGCGGACAGGACCGTCGCGGCGCGCGGAAGGGAGCGCCGCGGTCGCGAACGCACGGCGGCTGTGCTCAATCTCGATCTGCTGCGGCGCGAGCCCGACCACGTCCGCATCGCCGCGCGCCGGCGCGGCATCGGCGCGGAGTTCGTCGACCGCGTTTTGGAGCTCGACCACCAGCGGCGGGCGACGATCTCCGCCGTCGAGGGCCTCAAAGCCGAGAAGAACGCGCTGACCGCGCAGATCGCGAAGGCCGCCGACAAGAAAGCCGCGGCGGCGGAGCTGCGCCCGGCGATCGCGGAGCTCGACGCGCGGATCGCGGCCGCGGGCGCTCAGCTCCCGTCCTTCGACGAGCAGATCGCCGCGGCGCTTTCCGAGGTCCCCAACGTGCTCGACGGCTCCGTGCCCGACGGCAGCGACGAGCACGCGAACGTGCAGGTGCGCGCGTGGGGCACGCCGCCGGCGTTCGCGTTCGAACCTAAGCCGCACTGGGAGGTCGGGGAGAAGCTCGGCATCTTCGATTTCGAGCGGGCCGCGAAATTGTCAGGCTCGCGCTTCACCGTGCTGCGCGGCGCCGGCGCGCGGCTGTCGCGCGCGCTCGTGTCGTTCTTTCTCGACCGCGCCGCGCGCAACGGCTACGTCGAGATCAACCCGCCGGTGCTCGTGTCGCGCGCGACGATGTGGTCGACGGGCCAGCTCACGAAGTTCTCCGACCAGATGTACGCGTTCGAAGGCGACGACGCGAACGACGCGCTGTATCTCATCCCCACCGCGGAAGTGCCGCTGACGGCGCTGCACCGCGACGAGATCCTTGCGGGCAACGCGCTGCCGACCCGGTACACCGCGTACACGCCGTGCTTTCGCAAAGAGGCCGGCGCCGCGGGCCGCGACACGCGCGGGCTGATCCGCCAGCACCAGTTCGAAAAGGTCGAGCTCGTGTGGCTGACCGCGCCGGAGCGTTCGTTCGACGATCTCGAGACGCTCGTGCGCAACGCGGCCGGGTTGTACGAAGAGCTCGGGATCGCGCACCGCGTCATGCTGCTGTGCGCGGGCGACAGCGGCTTCAACGTCGCCAAGACATATGACGTCGAGGTGTGGTTCCCGGGCAAGAACGCGTACGGCGAGATCAGCTCGTGCTCCAACTGCACGGACTTCCAGGCGCGCCGCAGCGGCATTCGCTTCCGCCGTGAAGCGACGGCGAAACCGGAGTTCGTGCACACGCTCAACGGCTCGGGCGGCGCGGTGGGACGCACGCTGGCGGCAGTCGTCGAGAACTACCAGCGCGCGGACGGCGGCATCACCGTCCCCGAGGTGCTGCGCCCGTTCGCGGGCTTCGCTTCGATCGAGCCGGACGGTTCGACCCGCTGACGTGAACGAAGACGCCGTCGCGCGCGCGGTCGCGGTGCTGCGCGCCGGCGGCGTCGTCGCCATCCCCACGGAGACCGTGTACGGCCTGGCAGCCGACGTTGCGAACGCGCGCGCAATCGCGCGCGTGTTCGCAATCAAAGGCCGGCCGCCGGATCATCCGCTGATCGTGCACGTGCGCGACATGGACGCGCTCGACGGCTACGTCGCCGAGATCACGCCCGCGCTGCGCACGCTCGCGGGGCGCTTCTGGCCCGGGCCGCTGACGATCATCGTCGCGCGCGGTCCGCGCACGCCGCGCGCGGTGACCGGCGGTCAAGACACCGTCGCGGTGCGCGTGCCCGAGCATCCGCTCGCGCGCGCCATCCTCGCTGCGTTCGGCGGCGCGCTCGCGGCGCCGTCGGCGAACCGCTTCGGGCGCATCTCGCCGACGCGCGCGGAGCACGTGCGCGCCGATCTCGGCGACGAGGTCGATCTGATCGTCGACGGCGGGCCCGCGCGCGTGGGCGTCGAGTCCACGATCGTCGATCTGACCGGCACGGTTCCAGCGGTGTTGCGCGCCGGCGCCATCACGGCATCGCAGCTCGGCGACGCGCTCGGCGCGCCCGTCGTCACGCGCGTAGGCGGCGCGGTGCGCGCGCCCGGCACGCTGGCGTCGCACTACGCGCCGCGCGCACGCGTCGTGCTCGTCGGCACGAGCGCGCGCGAGCACGAGACGCGGCGCCGCGCGGACGCCGGCGAACGCGTCGCGCTCTTGACGCTTCCCGACGATTCCGCCGCTGCGGCACAGTCGCTGTACGCGACGCTGCGCGCGCTCGACGCTGACGGCTACGACGCGATCGTCGCGACGCTGCCGGCCGACACCGAAGCGAACGCCGCGGTGCGCGACCGGCTCACGCGCGCCGCCGCCCCGCGCGCCTGAACGACTGGCTCAGGCGTTCCGTCGGCCGGCGATCCCGACGGTGTCGCGGCGCAGCCGCGGAAACGGCACGAGCCGCAGCGTTGCAACGATGACGGCGATCAGCATCACCACGTCGAGCGCCGCCTGGAACGGCGAGCGGTGGCAGAGCGCGACGAACGCGGCGCTCGCGAACGCGAACCCCGGCTGGCCGGGCTCACCGCCGAACGGCGCCACGGTACCGAGCGCCGCGATCGCTACCGACGCGACGATCGCGAGCCGCACCGCGGTCGCGGCGACGATACTGCGTACCGCTGCGAGCGCGGGGCCGAGCGCGACACAGAGCACGAAGAAGACTTCGACGTAGCGGCGCTCACCAAAATTTTGCGCCTGCGCATCTTGGCTCTGCAGCGCCACGATGAAGATGACGAACAGCGCCGTCGTCGCGACGATCGCCGTCGCGAGGCGGCGCATCATACCGCCGGTGCGCCACATGACTGCGAGTCCGTATGCGGCCACGAACACGAGCGGCGTATACGTCACGAGGCCCTTCCCGCCGACGAGCACGTGCAGCGCGGCCTGCGCGTAGTCGCCGGCGGAGTGCAGAAGGAACGGCTGCGGTTCGGTCGCGCCCGCGGGTATCGGCGCCGTCGTCCATACGCTGCCGGTGAACGCGGTCGGCAGAATGCTGCCCGACACGTGCACGTTGTACGCCATCTGCAGCACGACGACCGGCAGGCCCGCGGCAATCGCGATCAGCCACCGGCGCGCAGGCTGACCCCACAACAGCACGGCGCCCGCGACGGCGAGCAATACGCCCGCGGCATCGAATGCGTACGCGAGCGCGAAGAACAATCCCGCGAGCGCGGCGTGCGTGGCTCCGTTGTTGCGTGCGCGCACGACATGATAGCAGCCAGCGAGCCCCGCGGCGCCGCACGGAACGTGATTGGTCAAGACGATCGCATACGGCAGCGCGAGCGTTGCGACGCCGGTCAGCCCGGCCACCGCCGTCGCGATCTGCCGCTCGAAACCCAGCAGCCGCGTAAAAGCGAACGCGTACACGCAGCCGATCGCGAACCATACGCCGACCGTGAACAATGTCATCAGGTAGATCGCAGCCGCGGGCGTCTGCCGCAAGCTGATGCCGAACGGCGCCGCCACCAGCACCACCGCGGTCGCGAGCAGCGACAGCAGCGGCGGCTTGTCGGAGTAGGTTTTTCCGTGGAAGGTGATCTCGTCACCGAGATGTTCCGCGAACGGCGAGCCGGTGATGACGAACGTTCCACGCGATGTGAGCGCGTCGACGGTCGCGATGCGCGAGCGGTCGCTCCAGGACGTCGCGTGCGACTTCGTCAGCGCGGCGCACAACGCGAGCGCAATGAGAAAGATGACGATCGTCGTGCGGCGGTCCACGGCGCCGCTCAGTTCTGCCCCTGCGGCAAGCATGCCCTCTCCTCAGGGATGCGCCGAGCATACCGCTCGGGAATACGGAGACGGTGGCCCGCCGCATCGCAACGCTCGCCTTCGTCCTCGCACTGCTGCTGCCGCACGGCGGCGCGGCCGCGCCCGCGCACCGGGCCGCCGCACCCGCCTCGCTCGGCGCGCTCGACGTCATCGCGCTCGAGATCTGCTACACGACGGTAATGGCGCGTTACTACCAGCCGGTCGAACCGGCAGCGCTGCTCGCCGGCGCGCGCACCGGCATCGTCGCGTACCTCGCCTCGCGCGGCGTGGCGAACCCGAACATCCCGCTTGCGTCCGCGCGCGCCGACCGCTACCGCGCGGAGAGCGAGATCGACCGCGACGTCGCCCTCGCCGTCGCGCGCTACGGCACGCGCGTGCGCACCGGCGAGCTCGTCGCAAAGACCATCGAAGGCGAGCTCGCGGTGCTGCACGACCCGTACAGCGTGCTGTTCCGCCCGGCCGCGTTCACGAAGTTCGTCGGCTTTCTCGACGGCAAACCCGGGGCGGGGATCGGTGCGGAGCTCGACGTCGATCCGCAGACGCACGCGGTGCGCGTCGTCGACGTGTTTCCGGACGCTCCCGCCGAGCGCGCAGGGCTGGCGCCGGGCGACGTCATCACGAGCATCGACGGCGCGCCGCCGCCCGGCACCACACCGGCGGCCGTTGCCGCAGCGCTGCGCGGCGCGCCGGGAACCGTCGTGCGGCTCGGCGTGATGCGCGACGGCGCCGCGCGCGAGCCGCTAACCATCGTGCGCCGCGTCGTCACCGCGCCGGGCGCCACCGGGCGCATCGTGGGTGACAGGATCGGCTACGTGCGCCTGCGCTCGTTCGGCGCACTGTCCGCGCCGCAGCTCGACAACGTGCTGGCGCTGCTGCGACTCGCAAATGCGCGCGCCTTCGTGCTGGATTTGCGCGCGAACGGCGGCGGGTACCGCGACGCGGCGATCGCGGTCGCGTCGCACTTCGTGCGCGGCACGGTCGTGACGATCCAGGAGCGCAACGCCAAACCGACGGCCTTCGCCGCGAAAACGACGATCGCACCGCTGGACGCGCCGCTCGCGGTGCTCGTCGACGGCGACACCGCGTCGGCCGCTGAGATCGTCGCAGGCGCCGTGCAGGACGACAAAACGGGCACGCTCGTCGGCACGCGCACGTTCGGCAAAGGCCTGGTGCAAGAGACGTTCTCGCTGCCCGACGGCGGCGCGATCAAGCTGACGACGGCGCGCTACACTACGCCGGCCGGCCGCGACATCGACAAGGTCGGGATCACGCCGGACGTGATCGTCGTGCAGCCGGCCGACGCGCATCCCGGCGAACCGGGCCGCGACGCGCAACTCGACCGCGCCATCGCGCTGCTCGCCCCGCGCTAGGCCCTCGCCGTGCGCTAACTCTCCAGCTCTTCACGCGACGGCGCGGTGAGCGGTTCGACCAGCGCGGCGCTCAGCGACGGCGCATCGGGCAGCGGGTGCTCCTCGTCGAGCGGGCGCTGCAGCGCAACGAGCACGCTGCCGTCGCGCAGCGTCGTCACGCCGCGGATCTCCCAGCCCTGCGAGCCCAGGAACGCGAGCGTCGGATCGCCCTCCGCCAGCGCCGCGGCGTGCGGCGTGATCGTGTGGAACGTGAAGTCGAACCGGCCGCGCATGCGGCGCGCTTACCCCGGGATGGCGGCGGTCTTACGCGCGAGCCGCAGCACCGACTCGTCGGCGCCGTAGGCGGGCAGGTCCGTTAGCGCGACCCATGCGAGCGCGTGCGACTCCTCGTTGACGACGAGCGGCTCCGCCGGGTCCGCCTCGAACGCGAAGCGCACGTCGTAGTGGTCGTGCGCAGGCTCACCGGGGCGCGCCGGGATGGGATGCACGTCGAGGTCGTAGATGCGCTCGGACGCGAAGCGCAGCGACGTCAGCCCGGACTCCTCGCGCGCTTCGCGCAGCGCGGCGGCGCGCACGTCGGGATCGCCGTCGGCGTGGCCGCCGAGCTGCAGCCACTTTCCGAGCTTGCGATGGTGCGCCAGCAACGCCCGCGTGCGCGCGGGGTCGACGATCCACGCCGACGCGGTTACGTGGCCGATCGCGAGCGCGCGCTCGAACGCGCCGGCGTGCGCAGCGACGAACGCGACGAGCCGTTCGCGCATCGCCGCTTCGCGCGCATCGGACGGCACGTAGTCGCGCAGCTCGTCGAGCAGGCCGGCGCGGGATGCGTTCGCCACGCCTGGGACGTTCGCGCGCCGTGGCGACGTTCCGCCGCCGCGCGCCGTTCTTTTGGCATGCTTCCGCGCTCGCTCGTCCTCACGGCTGCCGCGCTCGTCGCGACGCTTCCGCTCGCCGCCGCGGCGGCGCCCACCGAACCGCCGATCGGCGGCAACGGCGGGCGCGGGATGGCCGTGCTGCGACCGTGCGCTTCGGCGCAGCTCAAAGCTGCCGCCGCGGTGCAGACCGGCGCGTCGTCGCATCGCGAGCTGCGCATCATACTGAGCAACGTGTCCTCGCGACCATGCGCGATCGACGGTTTCGCCGCGGTGCGGCTCCTCGACGAACTGAAGAACCCGCAGATCGTCGCCGAGTCGTTCTCGGGCACGCCGCACCTGTTCATCATCGGGCCGGGTCGCGCCGCCGCGTTCCTCGTGCGCATTGCGGTCGGCGACGCCACGACGTCATACCGCACCGTTCCCATGCTCGCGGTGATTCCGCCCGGCGACACGTCGCCGATCGTGCTCACCACCGACGTCCCGGTCGCGCCCACGATCGAGGTGACCGCGCTCGCCCCCGCGTCACTCGTGCAGTTCGCCGGCGATCGCCGCTAGCGCGAAGTTACGCGCGCTTTCGCGTCGTCTTCTTCTTACGCCCCGCCGGCTTTGGTGTCGCCTTCTTGCCGACAGCTTTCCCGGTTGATTTCTTGGTCGATTTTTTGCGCGTACCGGCTGCGCCTTGCGGACCGAACTCGTCGCGCAGGACCTGCTTCGCGTCTTCCAGGATCTTCTTGCGCGCGGCCGGGAGATTCTTGCCGGCGCGATTGATGTAGAACGTCAGCATCGACATCGCCGAGCGGTACGGCGACGACTTGCGCCGGTTCGACTTCTCGGCGTCGTGCTCGAGCTCGTGAGCGATCGCCTTCGGATCGTCCTTCGCGAACGTCCCGCCCGGAATGTCGAGCGCATCGCTGGTCTCGGTCACGTGCGCCGACCAGTAGTCCTTGGTGCTGCCCAGCTTCTTCTTGGCCACGCGCCCTACGTACCCGACGCGGGCGGACATTCTGCCTCGCTCTGCTCACCGAGGTGAGCTAGAGTTGGAACGACGCTTTCAGGTAGGAGCGTGCTCGAAGTACGCTTTGTACCGATCCTCATGTGTCAGTGAAAACCCCAGCCTCGTGTACAGCTCCCGAGCGGGATTGATCTTGGCGGTACTGAGGCGGACGGGAATCCCAGCCTCTTGCGCCTCCGCCAGGATGTTGCGTATCAAGCGGGTGCCGACGCCGTGGCCTTGGTGTGCCGCCAGCAGATAGATGGCCTCGAGGTGAATTGCATCTGGTCCGCGCTGAACGGTCCACCATCCGATGGGAATGCCTGCCGCGAGGATTATGTTCGTATTTTGAGCATCGTATGATTCGCGAAACTTTTCGCGTTCGATGTCATCTCCGCGCCACCCGAACAGCTCCTCGATGATCCATCGGTGTGTCTCGAAGTAAACGGTTTCGACGAAGGGTTCGTCCGAGACCGATACCGGCTTGCATGAGATGTCCACGTATGTCACCTCTTGTCGTGAGCCGAAGGCGGTCGATCGAAAAACTTGGACACGAGGAGAGAGTGGGATTCGAACCCACGAGCCCCGTGAAGGGCCTTCGGTTTTCAAGACCGACGCGTTCAACCGCTCCGCCATCTCTCCGCGCGCCCGGGACCGTTTGTTCGACGGCTCCGCGCGCCCTGTCGGCAAGGAGGCGGTCATCGGATCGAGGTACCTTCGCAGACCCACCGTGCACGCTAGGGAGGCCACATGTTCCCTGCCCCGTTCGAGTACCATCGTGCGGGCTCGGTCGACGAGACCTTGAGCCTGCTGGCCCGGCACGGGAGCGACGCGCGCGTTCTCGCGGGCGGGCAGAGCCTCCTCCCCGCGATGCGCCTGCGCTTGGCGCGGCCCGCCGTGATCGTCGACATCGGCGGCCTTGCCGACCTCGCGTACCTGCGCGAGACCGACGGCGTGCTCGCGATCGGCGCGATGACGCGCGACGCGCAGCTCGAGGCGTCCGACCTGATCCAACGCACGTATCCAATGATCGCGGACACGTCGGCGGTCGTGGCCGATCCGATCGTGCGGCAGTCCGGGACCGTCGTCGGGAGCTTGTGTCACAACGACCCTGCCGGCGACTGGAGCGTCACGGCGCTAGCCGGGCGCGCGCAGATCGTCGTGCGCGGTTCCGGCGGGACGCGCACCGTGTCGATCGACGACTTCTTGATCGACTCGTTCACCACCGCGGTCGGCGAAGGCGAGCTCGCGCTGGAGGTGCGCTTCCCGACGCCGCCCGCGCGCACGGCGGGCTCGTATCAAAAGATCGAACGCAAGGTCGGCGATTTCGCGACGGCGTCCGCGGCCGCGCGCGTCACGCTCGACGAGAACGGCCTGATCTCCGGCGCAGGCGTCGCGATCGGTGCGCTCGGTGCGACGGCGCTGCGCGTCCCCGCCGCCGAGAAGCTGCTGCAAGGCGCGAAACCGTCCAAGGAGCTGATCCGTGCCGCCGCCGACGCGGCGCGCGCGATCGCCGATCCCGTCGCGGACAACCGCGGCTCGGTCGATTTCAAGAAGGACATGGCAGGTGTGCTCGTCGGGCGCGCGCTCGTCGCGGCACTCGAACGGCTCGGGGTGGGAGGACTGAAGTGAACATCACCGTCACGGTCAACGGCACGAAGTACACGCGCGACGTCGAGCCGCGCACGCTGCTCGCGTACTTTCTGCGCGAGTCGCTCGGGCTGACGGGGACGCACGTCGGCTGCGACACGTCGAGCTGCGGCGTGTGCGTCGTCGTGGTCGACGGCGAGCGCGCGGTCAAATCGTGCACGCAGTTCGCGGTGCAGCTCGACGGCCGCGAGATCACCACCGTCGAGGGGCTCGCGCAGGGCGCGCAGCTGCACCCGCTGCAGCAGGCGTTCTGGGATTGCCACGGCTTGCAGTGCGGCTTCTGCACGCCCGGGATGCTGATGACGTCGACCATCCTGCTCAAGAACAACCCGCACCCGGATGAGGCCGAGATCCGCGACGCGCTCTCCGGCAATCTGTGCCGCTGCACCGGTTATCAGAACATCGTCAAGGCGGTGCAGCAAGCCGCCGGGCAACTCGCGCCCGGGGCCGCCGCGGCGGTTGAGCCGCAGCCTGAACCCGTCGCGTCGTAAGGAGACAGCGATGAGCACGTCGATCCACAACGAGGCCGAAAAGCACGCGATGGGCGTCGCGATGAAGCGCAAGGAAGACCCGCGCTTCATCCGCGGCAAGGGCAACTACGTCGACGACATCACGCTGCCCGGCATGCTGTTCCTCTCGCTCGTGCACAGCCCGTACCCGCACGCGCGCATCAAGAACATCGACAAGAGCGCGGCCCAGGCCTCGCCCGGCGTCGTCGCGGTGCTGACCGGCGAAGACCTCGCCGCGCACAACCTCGCGTGGATCCCAACGTTCCACGGCTACGACAAGCAGATGGTGCTCGCCGTCGGCAAAGTGCTGTTCCAGTACCAAGAAGTCGCCGGCGTGATCGCGACGTCGCGCGAAGCGGCGCAGGACGGCGCCGAGCTGGTCGAGGTGGAGTACGAGCCGCTCGAACCCGTCGTCGATCCCTACGAAGCGGCCAAGGACGAAACGATCCTGCGCGACGACCGCGAGAACAAGACCAATCACATCTACCACTGGGAGGTCGGCCAGCGCGCGGAGACCGACGCCGCGCTCGCCGCGTCCGAAGTGCACGTCAAGGAGCGCGTGTTCTTCCAGCGCTGTCATCCGGCGCCGCTCGAGACGTGCGGCATCATCGCCGACATGAGCCCGTCGACGGGCCGGCTCACGCTGTATCTCACATCGCAGGCGCCGCACGCGCACCGCACCGTCGTCTCGCTCGTCACCGGAATCCCGGAAGACAAGATCCACGTGATCTCGCCCGACATCGGCGGCGGGTTCGGCAACAAGGTGCCCGTGTATCCCGGCTACGTCGTCGCGGCCGCCGCGTCGGTGGTGCTCGGCGTGCCGGTCAAGTGGATCGAGACGCGCACCGAGAACCTGACGACGACCGGCTTCGCGCGCGACTACCACATGGACGTCGAGATCGGCGCGAGCAAAGACGGCAAAGTCACCGCGCTCAAAGTCGCGACCGTCGCCGACCACGGCGCGTTCGACGCCGCCGCCGATCCCACGAAGTATCCGGCCGGGCTGTTCGGCATCTGCACCGGCTCGTACGATTTCCCGATCGCGTTCACCGAGGTCGACGCCTACTTCACCAACAAGACGCCCGGCGGGATCGCGTACCGCTGCTCGTTCCGCGTCACCGAGGCGTCGTACGCGATCGAGCGCGGGATGGACATCCTCGGGCGCAAGCTCGGCGTCGATTCCGCCGAGCTTCGCTTGAAGAACTTCATCAAGAAAGACCAGTTTCCGTACCCGTCGCCGCTGGGCTTCGTGTACGACAGCGGCGACTACGCGCTCACGCTCAACAAAGCGCTCGACACGATCGGCTACAAAGAGCTGCGCCAGGAACAGGAAGAAAAACGCGCGCGCGGCGAGCTCATGGGGATCGGCATCTCGACGTTCACCGAAGTCGTCGGTGCCGGGCCCAGCAAGCACTTCGACATCATGGGCATCAAGATGTTCGACAGCGCCGAGATTCGCGTGCATCCCACCGGCTCGGCGATCCTGCGCGCCGGCACGAAATCGCAAGGCCAAGGGCACGAGACGACGTGGGCGCAGATCGCCGCCGAAGAGCTGGGGCTCGACCCGCAGAACATCATGGTCGAAGAGGGCGACACCGACACCGCGCCTTACGGGCTGGGCACGTATGCGAGCCGCAGCACGCCGGTGGCCGGCGCGGCGATCGCGATGGCGTCGCGCAAGATTCGTGACAAAGCCAAGAAGATCGCGGCGCACCTGCTCGAGGCGGCCGAAGACGACGTCGAATGGGTGGACTACAAGTTCCGCGTGAAGGGCATCCCCGACAACACGATCACGATGCAGCAAGTCGCGTTCGCCGCGTACACCAACCCCGCGCCGAACAGCGAGCCCGGCCTCGAAGCGACGTACTACTACGATCCGCCGAACCTGACGTTCCCGTACGGCGCGTACATCGCGGTCGTCGACGTCGACAAGGAGACCGGCTTCGTCAAGGTGCGCCGTTTCCTCGCCATCGACGACTGCGGCACGGTGATCAACCCGATGATCGTCGAAGGCCAGATCCACGGCGGGCTGACCGAAGGCTTCGCGATCGCGTTCATGCAGGAGATCGCCTACGACGCGAGCGGGAACAACCTCAACACCAACTTCACCGAATATCTCGTGCCGACGTCGCTCGAGACGCCCACGTGGGAAACCGGGAACACGGTGACGCCGAGCCCGCACCATCCCATCGGTGCGAAAGGCGTCGGCGAAAGCCCGAACGTCGGCTCGCCCGCCGCGTTCGTGAACGCGGTGATGGACGCGCTCGCGCCGCTGGGCGTCGTGCACATCGACATGCCGCTCACGCGCGAAAAGGTGTGGCGCGCGATCCGTTCGGCCGAGGCGCGGACACCGGCGTGAAGCTCGAGTACAGCGGCCACGAGGACATTCCGGTCGCCAAGGACACGGTGTGGGCGTTCATCAACGAGCCCGCCAACATCGCGTCCTGCATGCCCGACGTCGTGTCGTCCACCGTCATCGACCCGCGCACGTTCGACGTCGTCGTGCAGGTCGCGGTGGGGCCGGTGCGCGGCAGGTTCAAGTTCCACGTCGCGCTGGATCCGCAGCCGAGCGGGGAACGGATGAACATGACGATCAGCGGCGGCGGCCTGGGCAGCGTGGTCGATCTGCATGCGGGCTCCGACATCGCGACCGCGCCCAACGGCGACACGACGCTCGACTGGACGGGCGCCGCGGTCATGCGCGGCCCGGTCGCCACGGTCGGCGGGCGCGTGATCGACGCGCAGGCCAAGCGCGTGATCACGACCACGTTCGAGAACGTCAAGGCGCGGCTCGTCGCGAATGCGTCCGCGGTGCCGTCGGGCTGATGGAGCATTTCGCGCGCCTGGCCGAGCTGGAGCGTGAACGCGCGGTCTTCGCGGTCGCGACGGTGATCGCGCGCCGCGCGCCGGTCAGCTCGCACCTCGGCGACCGCGCGATCGTGTTCGCCGACGGGCGCATCGAAGGGTTCGTCGGCGGCTCGTGCTCGCGCGACATCGTGCGCCGCGAGGCGCTGCGCGCGCTGCGCGCTGGCCAGCCGAGGCTGGTGCAGATTCGCAGCGACGCCGCGCGCACGGGCGCGGAGCCGGCCGACGACTGCGTCGTCGTCGCGATGGGCTGCGCATCGGAGGGATCGGTGGACGTCTACATCGAGCCGCACCTGCCGCGCCCGCGGCTGCTGGTCGCGGGCGACACGCCCGTCGCGGACGCGCTCGCGCGCATTGCCGCGGAGATCCCGTACGACGTGGTGCGCGTCGTGCTCGCCGCCGAGCTCGCCGCGCTGCGGCCGAGCCCGCACGTGCGCGCGATCGCGCTGGAGGATCTCGCGCGGCATCTGGACGACGCGGGCAGCGACGCGCGCGCGCAGCTCGTCGCGGTCGTCGCATCGCAAGGTCACTACGACGAGGATGCGCTGGCGCCGCTGCTCGCCGCGCGCCCGGCATTCGTGGGTCTGCTCGCGAGCCGCCGCCGCGCCGCCGCCGTCAAAGCGGTGCTCGCCGGGCAGGGCGTGTCCGAGGAGTCGCTCGGCACGATCCGCGTCCCCGTCGGGCTCGACATCGGCGCGCGCACGCCGGGCGACGTCGCGATCTCGATCGTGGCGCAGATCGTCGCGGCGACGCCGAGCGCCGCGCCGCTCGCGGATGCCGCCGAAGCGGCGACGGCGATCGATCCGGTCTGCGGGATGGAAGTCGACGTCGCGACCGCGCTGCATCGCATCGAGCACGCGGGGCGCACGATTTTCTTCTGCTGCGCCGGCTGCCGCGCGTCGTTCGCCGCCGAACACGAGCGCGTGTGAACCTCGACCGGATTCGCGAACGGTTCGCGCAGCGCGGCTACATCGCGAACGACGACTTCGCGATCGCGCTCGAGCTGGCGCTCGCGCTCGAAAAGCCGCTGCTGATCGAAGGCCCGGCCGGCGTCGGCAAGACGGAGAGCGCAAAGGTGCTCGCCGACGTGCTCGGCACGCGGCTGATCCGGCTCCAGTGCTACGAAGGGCTCGACGCGGCCAGCGCGCTGTACGAGTGGAACTATCCCAAGCAGCTGCTGCGCATCCGCCTCACCGAGGGCGAAGGCGCGTCGGCCGACGCGCGCGAGACCGAGATCTTCAGCGAAGCGTTCTTGCTCAAGCGGCCGCTGCTCGAAGCGATCACGCAAGAGCAGGCACCGGTGCTGCTGATCGACGAGATCGACCGCGCCGACGAAGCATTCGAAGCGTTTCTGCTGGAGCTTCTCGGCGAGTTTCAGGTGACGATTCCGGAGCTCGGCACGATCCGCGCGCGCGCGCGGCCCGCCGTCGTGATCACGTCCAACCGCACGCGCGAGCTCTCCGACGCGCTGCGCCGCCGCTGCCTCTATCTCTGGATCGACTACCCGTCGCGCGCGCACGAGCTCGCCATCCTGCGCGCGCGGCTGCCCGGGATCGACGAGCGGCTCGCCGACCAGATTTCGCGCTTCATGGAGCAGCTGCGCGCCGAACCGTTCCAAAAAGTGCCGGGCGTCGCTGAAAGCCTCGACTGGGCGCTCGCGCTGATCCGGCTTCACCGCGACAGCATCGACGAGCGGACGCTCGAGCAGACGATGGGCTGCATCCTCAAAGTCCGCGACGACTTCGAGCTGCTGCGCGCGCAGCGCGCGCACTTCGAGCCGCTGCTCAACGGCGCCGCGAACGCCAACGCAACGCTCCTCGCCGACCAAGACTACGGCGTCGGCACGGTGCGCGCCCCGCTGTCACCCTGAGCTTGTCGAAGGGTGCGCCACAACGCGTTGGTGGACGAGCTCGCCGCGTTCACCGCGACCCTGCGCGACGAGCACGGCTTCGGCGCGGGGCACGCGGCGACGCGCGACGCGCTGCGCGCGACGGGCATCTTCGGCGTGGCCGACGGCAACCGGCTGCGGCACGCGTTTCGCACCGTGTACTGCGCATCGCCCGACGAGGTCGCGCGGTTCGACGCGGCGTTCGACGCGTTCTTCTTCGGCGCGCGCGGCATCGCGCAACCGTCGCTTTCGTCACGCCACACGCGCCCCGGCCCGCAACGCGCGCAGGAGCGACCCAAACCGGCCGGCCCGCCCACCGCACCGCCCGGCGAACGCCCCGCCGAGCCCGGCGCATCACCCGCGTTCGCGAGCGAACGCAACGCGCCGGGCGGCGAAACCGCCGCCGAGCAGTGGCAAGCCCTGCGCGCGCGCTTCAGCCGCGGCGCGGGACGCGCGCCGGCGCCCGCGGTCGCGGCCGACGGGCTCGACGCGATGCTGGCGGATGCAGGCCGCCTCGTCGCCGGCGTGCGCATCGCGCGCTCGCGCCGCCGCGTCGCGCAACGCGACGGCGACCGCATCGACCTGCGCCGCACGCTGCGCGCGAGCGTGGGCACTGCGGGCGATCCCGTCGACCTTCGCCGCACCGCCCGCGCGCTGCGCAGCGCGCGATTCGTCGTGCTGATCGACGGTAGCCGCTCGGTCGCGGAGTACGCCGGGCCGATGCTGCAGTTCGCCTACGCGCTGCTCCAGCGCGCGCGGCGCGCCGAAGCGTTCGTGTTCAGCACGGCGCTGCGCAGCGTCACGCGCGAGCTGCGGCGGCGCGATGCGGTCGGAAACGCGCTCGGCGACCTCGGCGACGCATGGGGCGGCGGCACGCGCATCGGCGACAGCCTCCTGGCCTTCGTGCGCGAGCACGGCGCGCGGCTGCTCACGCCCGAGACGCTGGTGTTCATCTTCAGCGACGGCCTCGACACCGCGCACCTCGACCGCCTCGCTCGCGCGATGCGCGAGCTGCGCGGCCGCTGCGCGGGAATCGTGTGGCTTCACCCGCACGCCGGCTCAGCGGGTTTTACCGCGAGCGCAAGCGGCATCCGCACCGCATTGCCGTTCGTGAACGCGCTGCGGCCGGCGCGCGACGAGCGCGATTTCGCTCGACTTGCACGGGAACTCGCACGAGCGAACCCCCGCATGGCCTCTGTCCGCGCACGAACGTAAAGAACCGGACAAGCCGGACGCAACCGCGCGGGACACCGCAGCCGGTCGTGCTATGCACGTCGCAATGGACACTCACGTCCCGGCGCCGTTGACGACGCCGGCCGAGCGCATGCTGTCGCTGGCGAACGGCGGGTCGTCGGTCGCTGCGCTGCACACCGACGGTCTCGCCGAAGTCGAGGACTGGACCGCTGCCAAGGTGCTCGTCGAGCATCTGTTCGCGCGCGGGCACGCCGACATCCCCGGCATCGAGTACGCGGTCGGCTACCGGCTCGCGCACGGCCGGACCGGCGGCGACATCGTCGACGTGTACCACTTCGACAACGACGCGGTCTCCTTCTCGATCGCCGACATCTCCGGCAAGGGCAGCGAGGCCGCGATCCACGCGGCGATGGTGAAGTACGGTCTGCGGTCCTACGCGTCGCACGGGCTCACGCCGGAGACCGTGCTGCGCGCGCTCGACCGCCTGTACCTCGAGAACAACGCGTTCGAGCGGATCGAGTCGTTCGCGAGCGTGTTCTTCGCCATGGTCGACTCGTCGCGGCGCATCTTGCACTACGCGTCGGGCGGGCACGAGGCCGCGGCGATCGTCATCCCGGGCGAGCGCGCGCACCCGCTGCTGCCGACCGCGCCTCTGATCGGCGTCTTCGACGATCAGCACCACCTCTTCAAGCAGAGCTTCGTCGAGCTGCCGCCGGGCACGATCTTCGTCGCCACGACCGACGGGATCACCGAAGCGCGCGCGCCGGACAAATCGTTCTTCGGCATGGAGCGTTTCATCGAGACCATCGAGACGTTCGCCGAGGCGCCGGTCGACACGCTCGTGAAGGAGCCGATCGAGCGCGCGCGCGCGTTCAGCCACGACCGCATCCGCGACGACATCGCGGTCGTCGCTGCGCGCTTCCTGTAGCTCCGCGCCGAACTTCCCAGTGATACTGCGCGGAGCGATCTGCACGCTGCGCCCGTGGCGGCTCGACGACGTCGCGGCGCTCGCCGAGATCGCGAACGATCCGGATGTCGCGCGCTACGTGAGCCACCGCTTTCCGTCACCCTACACGCGCGGCGACGCGGAGGCGTTCATCAAGCTCCAGCTCGACGAGGCGGAGGTGCGCAACTGGGCGATCGAGGTCGACGGCGCGCTCGCCGGCGGCATCGGTATCACGCTGGGCGCGTTGGAGCGCGACGGCAACGCCATGATCGGGTACTGGCTCGGCAAGCGCTTCTGGGGCCGCGGCGTCGCGGCCGATGCGGTGCGCGCGCTCACCGCGCACACGCTCGCGACGCTGCGCCCGCGCCGGCTTTGGGCGAACGTGATCGCGGGAAATCCCGCTTCGGCGCGCGTGCTCGAAAAAGCCGGCTACGTGCGCGAGGCCGTGCTGGCGAACGCCATCGTCGATCGCACCGGCGGGGTGCACGACGAGATCCTCTTCGCGTTTCCGCAAACTGCCGCCGAACCGCCACGGCCAACGTGACGTAGTCACAAAGGGCGCGCGCCTCAGGGTTTTCTCAGGTGCTCGGTATTCTCTAGTTGCACCGGCTCAACGGCCGGGAGGAGGCGCCCGATGAATCGCAGGCAGGCTCTTTCCGCGCTCGCAGTCTTCGCCGCCGCGTGCCTGCACGCGCAGCGTGCGCTCGCCGACGGGCTGATCCGCTTCCGCAACGTCTCGTTCGCGGGCAGCGTCCTCGTCGAAGTGCGCGTCGGCAGCACCCTCGACGCCGCGACGCTCTACGGAACGCAGAAGATCGCGCGCGGCGACCTGTGGGAGGTCGACACCACCGGCGCGATCGCGTGGTGGCGCCGCGAGCTGGCGCCCGGCGCGAACGACGGCCGCTACACCGCCTGGCAGCGCGTCGACCCGAGCCGCTCGGACGAACGCGTCGACCTCTAACCGCGCGAGCTAGGCGCGCAGCACGATGCGCGCCGGCCGCCACGGCTCGGCGTCGTCGACGTACACCGTCGTGAGGATGCGCTCCGCCCACGCACGTCCCGCGAGCTCTTCAATCCCCGGCTCGCGCGAGTCGAACGCGCGCTCGCCCGCGTCCGTGTCGAGCAAGAACCCGTCGAAGTCGCCGGCGCGGTCGTAGATCAAGCCCGTGACCTTGCCGGTATAGCCGCGCCGGTCGTCGGGCTCGTGATGATGGTGGTGATGGTGCTCGTGCTCGTCGTGCCCGGGCTCGTGCTCGTCATGCTCGTGCCCGTGTTCGTCGTGCTGGTGGTGGTCGTGGTCGTGGTCGTGCACCTGCTCCTCATGCCCGCCCGAGCACGGTATCTCTCGCGCGGCACGAGCAGGAAGACGGTCGCCGTCCGAGCCGAAGATCGCGCGATGGCGGTCTCACGGTTCCCTCTGCGCGCGCTCGTCGCGGTGCTCGCGTTCGGGCTCGCCGCGTGTGCGCACGACGGCGGCGCCGGCGCGGGTGCGTCACCCGACGTCGTGCGCACGGCGATCGGGACCGACCCGCCGGGCTTGAACCCGCTCGTGTTCGACAACGCGCAGGTCTCGTATCTCGCGCCGCTGATCCACGGCTATCTGCTGCGCACCGACGGCGCCGGGCGCCTGATCCCCGATCTTGCGACGGTGGTGCCGTCGCGCGCGAACGGCGGCGTCTCCGCCGACGGGCGCACCGTGACGTACCATCTGCGGCGCGGCGTGCGCTGGCACGACGGCGCGCCGTTCGGCGCGAAGGACGTCGTGTTCTCGTTCGCCGCCGCCGCGAACCCGAACAACTCCGTCCCCGACCGCACGGGCTTCGATCACGTCGCCGCGGTGCGCGCGCTCGATCCGTTCACGGTGCAGGTGCGGCTGACGCGCCCGTTCTCGCCGTTCGTCGCATCGTGCTTCACCCTAGGCGCGAACGATCCGTATCCGGTCCTGCCGGCGCACCTGCTGGCGGGCAAGCACGACCTCAACCGCGACGCGTACAACGCAGCGCCGGTCGGTTTGGGTCCGTACAAGTTCGCGTCGTGGGACCGCGGCTCGAAGATCATGCTGGCCGCCGACCCGCACTATTTCCGCGGCGCGCCCGCCATCCCGCGCATCGAGATCGACATCGTGCCCGATCCGAACACGCTGGCGACCTTGTGGAAGGCGGGTGCGATCGACCTCGTCATCGCGCGCGTGCAGCTCGGCCGCACGTTCTTGGACGCGCTGCGCACCCGGTCCGGCGCGCACGTCGTGCTGCAGCCCCATTACGAGTTCGATTTCGTACAGATGAATCTCATGCACCCGCCGCTCGACGACGCCCGCGTGCGCCGTGCGATCGCCGCGGCGATCGACCGCACCCGCATCATGCGCAATCTCGACGGAGAGCTGTGGCTCGACGCCGACACGGACCGGCTGCCGGGCCAGTTCGCGTACGACGCGTCCATCGCGCAGCCGCGGTACGACGTCGCTGCGGCCGCGCGCCTGTTGGACGCGGCGGGCTGGCGCATGCAGCGCGACGGCACGCGGCGCAAGAACGGCCGCGCGCTCGCGCTCGACTTCGTTGCGACGACGGAGTCGAAGACGACCGGCCGCTTCGGGCTGCTGGTGCAGCAGGATCTCGCGAAAGCCGGCATACGCGTCGAGCTCAAGTCGTACGGCTACAATCAAATCTGGGCATCGAAGGCGGACAACGGCATCTTTCAGACGGGCCGCTTCGACCTCGCGTACTCCGGCTGGCAGCCCAACGTCGTCGCCGACCACTCGTACCTGTTCCGCTGCGACACGCGGCCGCCCAACGGCGACAACTTCGGCGGCGTGTGCGATCCCGCCATCGAGGCGGCCGCGCGCGAGGAATTGGGCGCGAGCGCCGACCCCGCGCGCGAAGCCGCGGGCGACCGCGCCCTCACGCGCCGGCTCGTCGCGCAGACCGACGTGATCTTCCTGGGCTTCAACCGCGAGGCCGTGGCCTACCGCGACGGCCTCGAGGGGATCGTCCCGTCGGTCACCGGCACGCATCTCTGGAACGCCTGGGCCTGGCGCTGGTCGCGCTGACCGCAGCGTACGAGCGGAACGAAGTAGCGGCGCGAGCCGATGCGGAAAGGTGCGGTGTGGCTACCGCGTCGCTCTCCTACGGTTCGTACCTCAAGGTCCCCGAGCTGCTCGATCTCCAGCAGCGGATCAGCGACCCGCCGCACCACGACGAGCTGCTGTTCATCCTGATCCACCAAGTGTACGAGCTGTGGTTCAAGCAGACGCTCCACGAGCTGGATGCGGCGGTGCGGTTCCTCGACGCGGACGACCTGCTCAAAGTCGCCAAGGCCTTCCGGCGGATCCACGCGATCCAGCGCATCCTGCTGCAGCAGGTCGACGTGCTCGAGACGATGACGCCGCAGGACTTCAACGCATTTCGGGCCGGCCTCAACCCGGCCAGCGGCTTCCAGTCGGCGCAGTTTCGCGAGATCGAGTTCCGCTGCGGCCTGCCGGGCGACGAGAAGTACCTGCGCCATCTGGCGCTCACGCCGGAAGAACAGGCACGCCTCGAACGCCGCATGCACGAGCCGACGCTCTACGACGCGCTCAAGTCGTACTTGGCGCGCCACGGCTTCGACGTGTCGTCGCACGACGCGCTCATCGCGTCGTTCCGCACGATCTACGAGAACGAAGGAGAGCACTACGCGCTCTATCTGCTGCTCGAGGACCTCATCGACTTCGACGAGGGCGTGCTGCTGTGGCGCGGCCGCCACGTGGCGATGGTCGAGCGCATGATCGGCATGAAACCGGGCACCGGCGGATCGCTGGGCGTCGCGTACTTGCAGACCACGCTGCAGCGCCGCTTCTTCCCGGAGCTCTGGGAAGTGCGTACGGTCCTGGGCGGAGCGTACGGCGGCTGACCGCTACGGCGTCGGCGAAGCGGCCGGCGTCGCCGTCAGCACCTTGGCCACGCTGCGCGGCGCGTTATCGTACGACGTGCTCTCGGCGTGCGCGCCGATCACGTTGAGGACCACCGCCGCTTGCGCGCGCGTCACCGGCTGCTGCGGCCGGAACATCGCGATCGCACCGAACGTGCGCCCGATATTGTCGATCTTCGCGTCGGTGCCGTTCTTGGGGTCGTCGTCGACGTCCGTCGCCACCGCGGCGGCATAGGTCTTCGAGATCTTGTCTTTATCCTTCCACGCAGGCATGTTGTAGCGCGCGTAATTATCGTCCTTGACGAAGCTCTTGTGCACGCCGCCGCGGTCCAGCCCCGACTTGATCGCGATCATCTGCTCGCGCGTCAGCGGCTGATCGGCCTTGAAGCTCTTGTCCGGAAAGCCGACCGCGACACCGGCGTCGTTGAGCCCCTGGATGTACTTGAAGTCAGGGTCGCTCGACGCCAAGTCGGAGAACGACGACTGCTCGGTCGCATCCGCTTCATGGACCTGCTTGCTGGGCTGGTCCGCCCACACCGCGTTGTTCGCCTTGAACAGCCAGCGCACGAAGTCGCGCCGCTTGACCGCATCGCCGGGATGAAATGGTCCGGCCGTGGTGTCGAGCACGCCGAGCTGCGCCAGCTGCACGATTTCTTTCTGTCCCTGCACGCCGCCGATGTCCGTAAAACCCACCGACGCCAGCGGCGACGGTGCGGTCGCCGCAGCGGCCCCGGAAGCCGCCGCGGTGGGCGCTGTCGTGGAGGAAGCCGCAGTCGGTGCGCCGCTCGCTGTCGTCCCGGGCGACGCCGACGTCGCATCCGGCGCCGACGCGGCGGGCGTTGCGGACGCATCGGACGACGCCGTCGTCGTGCTGCTGCTCTGATCGGTCTTGGCGCAGCCGGCGGCCGTGACGGCGCACGCAAGCGCGAGCATGGCGATGAACGGCGTTCGCATGCCGCCCGGTACGCCGGGCCACCTGAGCGATCCCTGCTCGCAGCGGCGGCGCTGAAGGGGCGCCCGCGGTGCGGCGGAAGGTCGCCTCGATGATCGCTTCCGCTTCCAAGCCTGTCCTGAGCTTGCCGAAGGACGCGCGCGACCGCTTCGCGGGCATCGACGTCAACACGTGGCTCGTGTCGCATTCGATGGGCGCACCGCCGCTCGCCGCGCGCGACGCGCTCGTTCGCTACCACGCGCAGTGGGCCGACGGCGGTCCGGAAGGCGCATGGCCCGGGTGGCTGGACGAAGCGCGCGCGATCGGTGACGGCATCGGCGAGATCATCGGCGCGCCGCACGGCACCGTGTCGCTCGCGCCCAACGTCAGCGGACTGCAAGCCGCGCTCGCATCGTCGCTCGACTTCCGTCCTTCGCGCTCAGGACAGGCTCACGACCGCAACGAGGTCGTGTACGAAGCGCTGCAATTCCCGTCGCTCGCCTACGTCTGGACCGCGTGGGAGCGCGCGGGCGCAAAAACCGTGCGCGTACCCACCGACGACGGCCGCACGATCCCCACCGACCGCATCTGCTCGGCGATCACCGAACGCACCGCGGTCGTCGTGCTGTCGCACGCCTATTATCAAAGCGGCGTGGTGATCGACGTGCCCGCGATCGCCGCGCGCGCGCACGAAGCAGGCGCGCTCGTCGTGCTCGACGCGTACCAAACGACCGGAACCTTCCCGTACGGCGTCGGCACGCTCGACGCCGACATCGTCGTCGGCGGCTCGCACAAATGGCTGTGCGGCGGTCCGGGCTGCGGCTGGATGTACGTGCGCCCTGAACTCGCGCGGCGCTTCGCGCCGATGGTCACCGGCTGGTTCGCGCACCGCGATCCGTTCGCGTTCGAACCGCCGCCGATCGACTATGCGACCGATCAGCTCCGCTGGGCGACCGGCACGCCGACGATCCCGGGCTATCTCGTCGCGAAAGCGGGCCACGACGTCATCCGCGAGATCGGCGTCCCCGCGATTCGCGAGCACAACATCCGGCTGACCACGCGGCTCACCGAGGCAGCGCTCGAACGCGGCTGGCAAGTCAACACGCCGCACGATCCCGCGCGCCGCACCGGCTGGGTCGGCATCGACGTGCCCGACGGGGAGCGCGTGCTGCACGCGCTCATCGAGCGCCGCATCTTCGTCGACTACCGGCCCGGCTGCGGGCTGCGCGTCAGCGCCCACTTCTACACGACGGACGAAGAGATCGAACGCTTCCTTGCGACCATGGACGAGGTCGTGCGTTAGACCGGGCACGCATCGGTTTGGTTCCATTGTGGTAACACGGCTCCTGACAGGCACTCCCAGCACATTCACAGGAGCCATCATCCATGCAGCAATCAAGCCGATTGATGCTCGCCGCCGCAGCGCTCGCGCTCGCGGCGACGGGTGTCGCGTCAGCGCAATCATCACCGATGCCGTCGTCTTCGTCGATGCCGTCATCGTCGTCGATGCCGGTGTCGTCGCCCGGACCCGCGTCCTCATCGATGCCGGTGACGCCGACCGCGAACCCGGCAGTGCCGCCCGCAGCGACGGCAAACCCGATGTCGTCACCGAGCTCGACGTCGACCGCAGCGCCCGCAACGTCCGGTTCGGGTGCAAGCTCGAACGGTTCGACCAAAACGACAGGCAGCGGCGCCGGCAACGGTAAGATCAAAAAGATCAAGGCCGGCTCGCTGACGCGCTCGCAGGCCCTTTACGGCTTGACGCACCAGGTTGCGGCCGCGAAGCAGCTGCTCAAGATGAAGACGATCAACTTCGACAACCTGCGCGTCTACAAGGTGCCGACCACGCTGCAGTCCATCATCAAGCTCAGCGACGCGGATCAGCAGGCGATCGCGCTCGCGCTCCTGGGCAAGGGCATCCAAGTCGCGCAGACCACACCGTCGATGCCCAGCTCGAACGGCAACAACTCGCCGATCCAGTACCTGCGCGACGTGCTCGCGAACATCAACGTCAGCAACGCGCTCAACAACCTCAACGTGCTCAACGGCTCGAACGTGAACGTCAACGTCGCGCTCTCGAACGTGCTCAACAACAACAAGATCTCGATCGGCCAGGTCGTCGGCCTCTACATCGGCGGCGGCGGCATCATCACGACGATCACCAAGTGAAGCGCACGATGAAGAACACCAAATTCGCCCCACTCTTGGCCGCGGCCGCACTAGCCGTCGCGCCCGTCCTGGCAGCCGCCCAAACCACCGCACCGACGACGTCGCCGATGACGGCCCCGACTCCGCCGCCCACCGGCACGATGTCAAGTCCGGGGCCGTCACCGACGACGATGTCCGAACCGAACAGCGCGCCGAGCACGAGCGCGCCGAGCACCTCGGCGCCCGCATCGTCATCAACCCCGGCCCCCAAAGCGACGATGTCGACGAACCCCAACGCGGGCGGTATGACGAAAGCCCAAAAGCTCGCCCACGTGAAAAAGATCCCGGCCGCATCGATGAACGCTAGCGACCTGCGCTACGCGATCACGCACCCGCTGCAGGAAGCGAACAAAGTCCGCACGATGAAGTCGATCAGCTTCGACAAGCTGCGCGTGTACCATCTGTCGACCGGCCTCAAGTCGATGCTGAAGATCGGCGACGCCGACAGCGACATCCCGGCACTCGCAATCCTAGGCCCGGGCACGCTGGTCGCCCAAACGACAGGCCTTCCGGGCACCAACGGCAACAACTCCCCGATCGCGTACCTCCAGTACGTGCTGGCCAACATCAACGTGAGCAACGCGCTGAACAACGTGAACGTCCTGAACAACTCGAACGTGAACGTCGGCGTCTCGCTCCAAGACGTTCTCAACGGAAACAAGATCTCGATCGGTCAGGTCGCCGGCATCTTCGTCAACGGCCTGGGCATCATCACGACGATCACGAAGTAGCCTGGTCGGAAGCGCGGCTCGGTCGTCCGACCAGCCGCGCTTCCAACATGGCGCGAAACTGCTCGGCATTGCGCACGGCCTGCCCGCGCCGATGATTGTTGAAGAACGCAAGCGTCTCACGCACCCCGCTCGCCGCGCGCAAATCCGCGACCCGATCCACCCAAGGCTCCAGCTCCTCAGCGGAATACGTATAGTCGTACCGCAGATCGGGCGTCTCCGGCCGCCACCACTGCTGATAATTGCGCCCGTGAAACCGCACGTACCCGATGTCGCTGGTCGCATCCGCCGACTCCCGCAGCAACTTCGAAAAATGCGGCATGTCGACGTTACACCACCCGATCCCCAACTCACCCAAGAGTTCGAGCGTCGAATGCGCCTGCCAATCCCGATGCCGAAACTCCGCCACGAGCGGCATCCCCGGCAACGCTTTGCGCAACGCCCGCAACCGCCGCTCCGCCTCCACCGACGGCTTGAACGAATTGGGAAACTGCGCCAACCCGCAAACGAACTTCCCACTCTGCACCAACGGCTTCAACGCAGCCCGAAACTCCTTGATTTCGGACGGCAACGCCGTCACGTCCGCCGGCAAGTGCGTAGCCGCCCCAGGCAACTTCACCGAAAAGCGAAACCCCGGGGGCGTCCGCTCCGCCATAGAAGCAAACGTAGCCGGAGCAGGCACGCGATAATACGTGCTATCGATCTCAACGACAGAGAAAGACCGAGCATAAATCTCGAGCATCTCCTTGGACTTGGTCCCAGCCGGATACAAAACCCCAACCCAATCCCGATAACTGAACCCGCAAGTCCCAACAAGAACCCCAGGCACATCGGCGCTACGCGCCGCCACCTCCGCCTGCACGTCCCCACCCAAAAGCGGAATCTGCATCCCTAGCATCATTCCGCACCACTACACCCGACAACCACACCAGCCACAATCCGGCTTGACCCACCCCCACCGCAAAAGCAGGCCGGCGCAAACGTCGCCAAAGGCGACGGAGCGACGACGCCGCGACGGGGCGTCGCGGAGGCGCGGAGCCCAGGATGGGCGGGAGCGCCGGAGCGCCGAGCTCGCTGCGCGCAGGAGTGCGCGCAGCGAGCGTCCCCGTCGCGGCGTCGTCGCTCCGCCGCCGCGCCACCCAAACCTCACTCAGCCTGCTGCATGCGCTCGCTAAGAATCCGCTGCGCCGCATGGAGCGTAGCAAACCGCTCCGCAGCCCGAGCATAAATCGCCTCGGTAATCCGATCGAGCACGACGGGCTCAACATCGGGCACATGCTGCGCAACGACAACGGGAATCGCATCCCGAATCGCCCGCAGCGCATCGTCGGTCGTCTCCGAGAGCTGCGCCGCAAGATCGTCGAGCGCGCCGGACAACCGCACGGACAGAGCGCGCGAGATCTCCTGCGTCGATTTCGCGAACACGTCGGGCAACCCGTCGATCTGCCGCTGCAGCTGCTCGAGCGCGGCGCGCGACACGAGCACCATCTCGTCGTTCGGTTCCATCCGCCCTGACTGGCAGACGGACACCGCGATCCCCTGCCCGTGTCAGACCTCGCCGAGCAGCCGCTCCATCTCCGCGTGCACCGCACCGTTGGACGCGAGAATCGAGCCGTCGGCGATGTCGAGCGCCCCGCCGTCGATCGCACCGGCGCGCCCGCCGGCCTCGTCGATCAGCAGCGCGCCCGCCGCGACGTCCCACGCCTTGAGGTCCCACTCCCAGAACGCATCGAAGCGCCCGGCCGCGACGAACGCGAGGTCCAGCGCAGCGCTGCCGTCCCGCCGCACTGCCTGCGCGCGGTCAGAAAGGTGCGCGAAATATCTGCCGTTCCGCGCGTATCCGGCCGGATTGAATCCCGTACACACCATCGCACCGGACACACTCGCAACCGCGGACACGCGAACCGGCACGCCGTTGAGGGTCGTCCCGCCGCCCCGCCGCGCGGCGAACAGCTCACCGAGCACCGGCGCGAACACCGCGCCCGCCTCGACGACGCCCGCGCGCTCGTACGCGATCGACACGCAGAACAGCGGGTAGCGGTGCGCGTAGTTGGTCGTGCCGTCCAGCGGATCGACGATGAAGCGCTCGTCGCCGTGCCCGCCGTGCGCACCGCTCTCCTCGCCGAGGATCGCCGCGTTCGGAAACGCCGCGCGAATGCGCTCGACGATGAGCGCTTCGCTCGCGCGGTCCGCGTCGGTTACGAGATCGTGCGGACGCTTCTCGGTAACCTCGCGCGGGCCGTCGAGCCGCTCGCACAGGAGCGCCCCGGCGTCGCGTGCGAGCGCGATGATGAATGCGAGCGGGTCCAACGAGGTCCTCCTCGGAAAGGCGCGACGATGAGAACCAACCCTTCCGGACGGCGCGACCGCGTCCTCGCGGCGATCGAGCTGCCGGCGCTCGGCGTGTGGCTGGGCGCGCTCGCGGGTTTCGCGTTCGTCTCCGCACCGCTCGCGTTTCGCATCGTCGCGCCGCTGGACGCAAGCCGCTTCGCGGCGCTCACCGCGCGCACGATCGGCGACCTGACGGTGTGGGGCTACGTGCTGGGCGCGGTCGCGATCGTCGCCGGCATCATGCGCGCGGCGACCGCGGGCGACCGCACCTGGGACTTCGCGCGCGCCGCGCTCGTCGCGCTCGCGCTGGCGCTCGCGACGTACGAGCAGCACGGCATCGTGCCGCAGATGGAAGCGACGGCCGACATCCACAGCGCGGCATATCATGCGCTGCACGCGCGCTCGTCGGTGGTGTATGGGGGCGTCGTGCTGCTGGTGCTCGCCGCGCTGATCCTGGGCGCCGCGCGGCGCGACGAGTGATCGCCGGCTAGTTGACGAGCAGGTTGTACTGGATGACCGCGGTGTACGTGAGAGGCGCCTGCGAGTTCGGCACGACGATCTTCAGGTCGACGCAGTGCTGCTGCGCCTGTTTGAGCGCACCGCTCCACACCTTCTCACCCGGCGAGCCGGAATTCCAATACGCGGCAAAGGTCGGCGAGAAGTCGGGCGTCGACCACGACAAGAAACTGGTTGCGGGATAGTTCATCACCGGATACGCACCGGTCCCGTTCTTGCTCGTGCCCGATCCGTAGTCGTTCAGCGCGTACGTCGCTTTGTCGTAGTACGTGTAGATCTCGAACGCGCACGGAAACACGGTCGTTCCGTACGGCACGTCGAGCTCGGGCGTGTGATCGATGAGCTTAAGATACAGCGAGTTAGGGTCGGGCTTCGCGACGAACTGCACCGGCACGCCTCCGGGCTGCGCCGACTGCGCGATCATCGTTCCGCCGCCGGGCGCGACGTCCCACGCGGCGCCCGCCGACGCGATCTGGCGCGGCGAGAACGGATCATCGAAAAGCCGCGCGACGAACGCGGCGGCGGGCGCGGGCGCAGCGGGCGGCGCGGCGCGATGGAAGAACCCGACCGGCGCGGGGCTCGGCGTGATGACGACCGTGATGACTTCGTCTTTCGACGCGCGCACGCTTTGCAAGGCGTCCGCCTGCGAGAAGCCCGCGAAGACGGAGAGGACCGCGAGCGCGACGAGCGCGACGACGTTGGAGCGTCTCAATTTCCGATCACCGTATAGACGATGTAGACGTTGAACTGGCTGGTCGGGAGCGAGCCCGGCAGCCGCAACTGGTAGTCGAACCCTTGCGTCACGTTGCCGGAGACCGGCGACGTCCAGATCACGGCGCCGGCCGACGGCTTGCCGCCGACACCCGAGTAATCGATGCCCAGCGCGCCGCCGCCGAGCGGGGTCCCGGCGGTCGCGAGAAAGCTTTTGGCCGGCGTGAACGCGGTATTGCTTCCGCTCGACGTCAGCCAGTACAGCGTGTGGAAGATCGGCCACGTCGCCGGCGTCGGGGTCGGGTTGCTGCCGTTGAGATCGGTCGCGCCCTCGGCGTACACGACGAAGCCCGCGGCGTCGTTCGTCTGCACGCTCACCTGCGCCGCGTACTTGTAGATGTACTGATAGCCGACGACGACGTTGCCGAAGTCGACCGTTCCGCCGTTCAGCACGGCGCTCGCGCCGGCCGCCGGCGTCGAGCCGCTGCCGAAACCGCCCTGCGGCCCGAAGCCGGTCGCGTAGTTCGGAACCACCTGCGCGTGCACCGTCGGCAGGATCTTGTAGTTGAGCTGCGCCGACCCGTACGCCGGGCCGGCGAACGCCGGAACGGGCGCCAGCATTGCGGTGGCGAGCAGCGCGGTGAGCGCGCGCATCAGGTGAGCGCGCATCAGTTCGCCACGAGCGTGTAGGTGAGCGTCACGGTCTGCGTCTGCGACGCACCGCTCACGGTCGGTCCGACCGTCACCTTGTACGTCATGATGTTGTCGATCGGCTGGTGTCGGATGGCGCCGGTATACGTTGAGAGCGGCAGCGTTCCGGCCGTCGGTACGATCTGGTAATTCGCCAACGAGCAGTCGGTCGCCGCCGCAACGGTATAGCCGGCAAAGCCTCCAGGTGCGGAAGCGGATTTGTCGAGGCAGGTGTTGACTTGGCCGCCGTTGGGCGCGGGATTGACGTCGGCCGCAACGGAAAGGCTCCACCCGTTCGAGTCGTCGCTGTACACCGACGCCGCAAGGACGTCCGTCGCGGTGCAGCGTGCCCGTGAAGGCGCCCATGTCGATGACGGGGACCAGCGAGTTGATATACGTGCACGTCAGGCAACCCACTGTCGGGTTCGAGCCGCCGTACAACCCCGGGTTGTACACGCCGGCCGTCGGAACTTGAATCGCCAGCGTCGCGTCGGTCGCGATGTGTACCGTGTTCGAGAGGCTGTAGAGCGGCAGCGTGTTCGCCGTCGCGGGCGGGCGCGGATCGGCCGGCACCGCGCCGTTGGCGACGTTGGCCGGGAACGAGAACGTCGAGCCGTTGTCGTACGGCGAGAGCGCGTCGAAGAACACGTCGATGTTGCCGCCGATCGGCACGTTGCAGCCCGACAGCATCAGCAGTCCGTACGTGCCCGGCGATCCCGAGACCGGCTGCGTGAGCGATTTGTAGCCGTTGGCGAGGCACTGCGCGCCCTGCGCGCCCGCGCCGTACACGTGGACGGATGCCGCGATGACCTTCCAGTCGTTCGCGGCGTCGGTGATCTGCCCGGACGTGTTCGAGGACGGGATCGCGATCGAGATGTCGGTGATGGGCGTCGAGCCGTTGTTGTGCAGCTCGTACACGAACGCGTTGCCGTTCGCAAAGTTCGACCACGACCCGACGCTCGGCTGCGCGTTGGCGGGTACGGCGACGATCGGCGCGACCGGCGGGTACGCCGGTGCGGCGGTGTAGCCGCCCGCGAACGTGAAGCTCGTTTGCGCCGTCGTGTTGGCGATGGTCAGCTTCGGAATCTGGGCTCCCGTTGCAACGACGACGCCATTGCCGTTTGCGCCGCGGACGGTCCATGCGATCGGATACACGCCGATGGTCGGCGCCGCGGTGTAGTTGAACTTGACGTCGAGCTCGTCGCCGGGCGGCAGCGAGTTCGAATCCGTGTTGCCCGCGCACGGCGCCGGTCCGGGCGAGCACAGCTCGATGCGGTACTGTCCCGCGGTACCGGTCGCATTGGCGAACCACGTGACGCCGGATTGGTTCGGCGACGTGACGGTGACCGAATTCGGGATCGCGCCGGCCGGCACGGTGATGAGGAGCTGGTCGACGTAGTCGGGGTTCGGGTCCAGGCCGGTCGACGTGTTCACGAACTTGAAGTTCGTCGTGACGCCCGGCAGCGCGGCGATCGTCGACGGGTTCACCGTCGCCGACATGAGCGACGTGTCGAGCGAGAACACAGCGAGCTCCGTCGAGTCGATGTTCTGCGTGCCGGCGACCGCGTTGGTCAGCACGTTGGTTTGGCCGAGCTGGTACGGCGTGCCGCCGATCGCGGCCGAGTCGCAGTAGTTGGCCGTGGCCGCCATCTCTTCGAAGGGAAACGCGGTCGGCAGGATCGGCATCGAGATCGTCACGACGGCGGTCTTGCCTTTGGCCAGCGTGGCGGCGTTCTTCGTCGTCGTGATGCCGAAGTCGTTGACGGCCGGATCGCAACCGGTGCCGATCCCGCCGAACGGGTTCGGCGTCTGGATCGACCAGTTCGCGGTCTGGCTCACGCCGTTCACGAAGATGCTGGTGAGCGTCGGCGGCGTGAGCTGCACGTCGAAGCCCGGCGGCAGCGCGAACTCGGCGCTCTCCATCACCTGGGCCGAGCCGGTGTTGTTGATCGTGAACGTCATCGTGTACCGTCCGCCGCTGGCGCCGTTGGTGCCGGTGCGGTACATCATCTGCGGGTAGCGCGGCGTCGGCAGCTGCGCGCCCGAGTACGCGCCGACGGCGAGCGAGTAGGTCGGCGCCGAACCGCCGGAGCCCGTCGCGAACACCAGCAGCCCGTTGCTGGCGGTGTTCGCCATCGTCGCGTTGGTGGCGCTGGGGTTGATCCCGTGCAGCGGCAGGATCGACGTGCGCAGGGTGCAGCCCGCGCCGCACTTCACGCCCGCGTCGGCCACCGTCATCGGGATGGGAATCGTGCCGTTGGGCGGCAGGCTCGTGCCCGCGATGTTGGGCGTCGCGATGATCGTGCGCGCGTTCGGGTTCGTGAGGTTCCACACGTTGCCGCTCGAGTCGGTCGCCGTCGTGACGCCGCCCTGCAGGCCCAGCGTCACGAAGTTGTTCGTATCGCTGGTGATCGTGATCTGCTTGACGCCGTCGGCGTTCCACGCGCCGTAGAGAATGCCGGCGGTGTTCTGCACCGTCGTGGTGACGGGCGTCGCCACGAGGTTCGCGTTCACGTACAGCCCGGCGGGCGTCGTCCAGCGCAGCGCCGCGGCGTAGGAAACCATGCGGAACGATTTGGAAGCGACGACCGTGCCGGCGGTGGTGTCGTACAGCTGCGCGGTATAGACGTTCGGCGCGAACGGAATCTGCGCTTGGCCCAGCGACGTGATCGTCGTGGTGTTCACCGGGAAATCGACCTTCGTCGCGGGCAGCGCGCCGCCGACGGCGGCGTAGGTCGGGAGCTGCGCGAACGACTGCTGCGCGGGATCGGTCGTCGTGCTGTTCATCACGACGCCGTTGGGATTGCTCACCGTGATGCGGTAGTTGTGCCCGGTGACCAGGCCGGACGCGCCGTAGGTCAACCCGCTCACCGACTCTTCGACGACCGGCGCCGCGCCGGTGTTCGCGCTGAGGATGCCGTCGACCGCGAACGTGTCGCCGAGGTTCGCGCCGATCGTCGCGCCGTTGTACGGAATGAGCGCGTTCCAGGCGACCGACGCCGGGTTCAGCGAGATCTGCTGGGTGGAGATCAGGTCGCTCGTCGTGACGTCGTAGAGCTGCACGGAGTACGTGCCGACGCTGTTGGCGCCGGCCGCCGGCGACGGAAAGGTGCCGGTCAGCGTGCCGTTCGTCGGCAGCACGCCCGACGTACCTTGCAGGAAGCAGGTCGCGTTCGCGTTGTTCTGCGCGGCGGACGGAATCGTGTACACGCACGGCAGCCCGTTGCCCGACGTGTTCACGAAGCCGAACGCGTAGAAGTGCGCCGGGTTGAGCCCCGACGCGGAGACGTAGACGTTCGCGCCCGACGTGTAGTTGGCCGCAACGGTGCTGAAGCCCGGATCGCTATAGGTGTTGAAGTTGAGCGTTCCGAGCACGACGGTGTAGGCGACCGCGTCGAACTGGCCCGACGTCATGTTCTTCACCGCGATCGCCCAGACGCCGGAGTACGGCGCGTCCGAGCCCGCGGCGCCGCCGCGCAACGCTCCGACCGCGGTGATCGGGTCGGGATTGTTGCCGCCGCCGGGTCCGTTCGTCATCGGCGTCGAGAGCGGGATGAAGGCGTAGTACGCGAAGTTGGTCGAGTCGAGGCAGCGGCCCTGAGCGTCGGTCCCGAACTGCGCGGGGTTCGAGTTCGTCGACTGCTTGTAGGGCTGGACGATTGCCGCGTAGCCGTCGGGCGAGAACACGATGTACTCGTAGTTCGTGCTCGCCTGCAAGTTCGAGCACACCCACCCGACCAGCGACCCGTATGCGACGGTCGCGTCCTCGAGATAGGCCACGCCCAGCGGTCCGGTCAGCACGATCGAGCCGCCGTTCGCCGAACGCACGTGGCGCCGGTGGTGCAGCATGTCGGTCAGCTTCGGAATCGGCGGCCGCGGGCCGGTGTACGGGAGCAGGCGGCTCTGGCCGCGGCCCGACGCCATCAGCCGCGCGAGCGGCGCGATGAGGTCGCCGGAGTTCCCCGGAACGTTGGTGGAGCGCCGGTCGCTCGACGGACGGGACTTGTCGCCGAACGGCAGCGGCGGCGGCGTGACGGCCGCCGTCGTCGTGGTGCGCGAGCCGCCGGTGCCGCGCTGCGCCGACTGGGTCGACGACTGCGCGAGGGCGACCAGCGCCCCGATACCGAGCACACTGGCGATGACGATGGCGATAACCGCCAGCGTCCGCGACACGTGGTACATGAACTCTCCGGAATCCGTTCCGTGGTGCGGTGCTAACGCACCGTGATGTTCGCTTGGCCGGCGACGAGGTTGGGACCGCCGTAGTCGACCATTGCGACGACGGAGTACGAACCCGGCGCGAGCTTTTTCCCGACGGCGTCGATCAGCCGCTTCCCGGAACGCTCGACGAGCATCCCTTGCGGAAAGCTGACGCGATCGACGACCGTGCCTCCCTGCTTGATCTCGACGCGCCCGCTCAGATAGACGTGCGCGTTTCCGGTGTTGTGAAAGT
This sequence comes from Vulcanimicrobiota bacterium, assembly GCA_963723635.1. Classification (GTDB taxonomy): domain Bacteria; phylum Vulcanimicrobiota; class Vulcanimicrobiia; order Vulcanimicrobiales; family Vulcanimicrobiaceae; genus Vulcanimicrobium. The sequence continues at coordinate 176,639 of CAVRRP010000025.1, forward strand.
TGACGAGATAGTGCTGCCCGTCGTCGAGCGCTTGCGCTTTGACGTCGTCGACTTCGCCGCTGATGCGCGTCGACGCGGGCATGATCACGTAGATCTTGGACGCGATCCGCTCCACCACCGAAAGGCCGCCGCCGTGGCGCATCGGCCTGGTCGTGAAGAAGACGAGGTTGCTGTACTCGCCGCTCGCCGCTTGCGGGACATCGACCGAGAACCTGACTTGTACGAACGAGCCGGGCTCGAGGTCGAACTCCCGCGGGTTGATGCTGATCTCTTTCGTGAGCGAGAACAGCGATTTGCCGGGCGGCGTGAACACGTAGTTACCGCTGGGCCCGAGCGAGTAGTCCGAAAGCGACGCCACGATGTGCACCGCGGCGCCGCTCGTGTTTCTGACCGTGATCGGGAACGTCTCCTGCTTGCCGGGCTGCGTCGACAGCTCGTACTTTGCCGGCGAGACGTCGACGGAGATGTCCGCCGAGGACGGAACGGTCAGCGCGAGCCCGAAGGCCGCGCCGGCCGCAAGAATGGTGAGAACACGCGATAGACGCATCATCTCTATTCTCGGCGATTCCGTTCGGTGGGTTGAGCGGCCGCCGCCGCTAGTTCGCGATGAGCGCGAGCGTGATGACGCTCGACAGACCCGCACCGGACGCTGCGGCCGGACTCACGCTCAGGCTCACGTCCTGACCCATGTAGTTCCAGCCCGCCGGCGGCGGGGACCGCAAGGCTATTGTAGAGCGCGAAACCGCCGGCCGTGTACACGGTCGACGTCGGCGTGCCGGGACCAACGACGACCGTGCCGCCGGGGGCGCCCTGCGCGCCGTAGCCGGAACCAGCGGTGGTCGCGCCCAAGGCGCTGAGCGCCGTGCCCGCCGCGCCGCCCGTGGGCGCCGCGCAGGTGCCGTTGCCGGCGATCGCCGTCGCGGCCGACTGCGTCGGCTTGACTTTCGGCGCGGCATCGAGCGGATACGCGCAGATGACCGTGCCGACCGGAAGCACGTCGACGTACTCCATGACCTTCACGCCGGCGGAGTCGTTCGAGTTGACGCCGACGGAAAGCGCGTTCTTGTAGAGGCACGAGGTGTACGTGCCGGCGCCGCCGGGCGGCGTGATGCCGCCGAACGTCAGCGTGGCGTTGGCGCCTTCCGCGACGCCGGCAGTGCAATTACCGGCGGTGGACTGCAGGATCGTCGAGTTGACCGCGTTTTGGATGTTACCGTTGACGTCGTAGTTGACGGCAATGGAGATCGACGCCGTGGCGTTGACCGTGTACTTGAGCTGAGCTGATCCATAGACCGTCGTAGCCGCCGAACTGGGCGCCGCCGTGACGGTCGCGATCCCCAGCATGACCAGAGCAGCAACTGCTCTTTTCACGTTCGAATCCTTTCGAGTTTGGGACGCTGTGGAGGAGGCGGACAACGCCCCTCCGTGTGTTGATCGTCCGCTCGGCGGCTCGTCTTAGCGGGCATGGGGCTTTTGACCCTAGCTTAACGGAGACTTATCGGGTAGGTTGGCCCTCGCTTCGTCAGGAGTGTGGCCGAGTAAGGCAGCCCCCGGCCCCAGATCCGCACGTCGAACACGAACAGGTGGCCGACCGGCTTCGGAAGTGCGATCTTGTAGCCGTCCTCGAAGAGCAGCGAGTCGCCTTCCTCGGCCGGAGCCAGCGACTTGAGCGTGACCCGTGCGGTTTGGCGGGGGCCGGGCTCGCGCGGGTTGAGCCGTACGGCGAAGAGCGGGACGCGCGGGTCGACGGGGACCAGCGCCGAGGCGTCGGTGACGTCCTTGCGGTGGGCGGTCACGGTAAGCGCGTAGTCGCCCTTGGCCAGCGCAGGCACGACCGTACTGCCGGTCCACGCGCCGGTGCGCGCGTCGAGCCGCAGCGGGAACGCGCCGAACACGTCGCTCTCGACCGCGAGCGCTTCGACGTCCTTGGCCGACGTGCGGGCGCTGACGCGCAGCAGGCTGCCGGGCGGCGCGACCTGCGGCGCGACCTCGAGCTGGATCGGCACGCGCCGGCCGTCGCTGTAGGTGAAGACGACGTTCTTCGCCGCGGCTCCCAGCTTGAAGATCACGCCGGAGACCGGGGTCGCGCCCTGCACCGCGAGCGGGCCCTCCGGCCCGGACAGCACGGAGAGGCCGTCGGGGATCGTGTCGGGGTCGACCGACAGCGTGTACGTGCCGGGCGGGACGTTGTCCATCAGGAACGTGCCGTCGTCGTCGGTGATGACCGCGTGCTCGCCGGGCTCCGCGACCACGTACACGTTGCGCAGGCCGACCAGCGCGCCGAAGCCGCCGTCCGCCGGGGCGACGACCTGCCCGGCGATCGAGCCGAGCGGCAGCGCGACGAAGTTCAGCGGCGTCGAGGTCCCGGCGCTGACCGTCACCGTCTTCTTCTTGTCGGCGACGAACTGCACGGTCGAGGGCACCGTCGCGTCGACGATCTCGATCGTGTGGGTGCCGGGGCTCAGCCGCCCGATCTGGTAGCGGCCGTCGGCGGCGGTCGTCACCGCCTGGATGCCGTCGACCGAGATGCCCACGTCGGCCAGCGGATGCTTCGCCCCGCTCGCGTCCTGCGCCGCGACCGTGCCGCTGATGCCGGCGAAGTTGCCGACGGCGAACTGGATCGTGGTGGTCTGGCCGCCCAGCACCTTGATCGTCTGGTACTCGCGGTCGACGATGAGGCCCGGCATGATGGTCGCCGAGTCGATCCGGATCGTGTGCGTGCCTTGCGGAACGAACCGGAACTCGAACTCGCCACTGGAGTCCGTGCGCTGCGTGATCCGCCCGTCGAGGATCACCAGCGCGTTGTTGAGGCCTTTGAGCGTGGGGGCGTTGTACGCGAACGGGCTCGACGCGTTCGAGAACGTCACCAGGCCGCGAATGACGGCCGGCAGGTTGGGGTTCGCGCGGCCGTAGCCGCCGGGCGGTTCGCCGAAACCGAACGGGCCGACGAGCGAGGCCGAAAACGTCGTCCCGTTGCCGCCGCCCAGCCCGCTCTGGTGGAAGCGGTCGGCCGAGACCTGCACCGCGACGACGTTGGAGAGCCGGCGCACGAGCGCGAGGCTCGTCTCCGTCAGCCGCGTCGCGACGCCGTTGTTCGACGAGGTCTGGAACGCTTCACTGACCTGCGCGTCGAGCTTCGCGCCGAGCTTGCGGCGAAACGAGAGCGCCTGCGCGGACGCGGTGCCGTCGCTGCCCGAGCCGCCGCTCGAGTCGCTGCGCGAGAACTGGTACGCCAGCGATCCGCCCATGAACGGCTTGCTGGCGCCGAGCGCGAGCTGCCGCTGCGCGGCGAAGCCGGACGTCTGGGATGTCGACGTCGCCTGGTACGTCTCGAACAGCGAGAGCGACCGGATCGATTGGGTCAGCGTGAGCGCGCCCGACCGCTGCAGCGACGTGCTGTCGCCGATGCGCGTGCCGTCCAGGCCCGCGACGTATTGGAAGCCGACGTGCTCCCAGCTCTTGCCGCCCGAGAGCGTGAGCCGGTCGTCGTGCTGGACGGACGTGTCGAGCCGGTCGTCCGCGTGGGCGAGCTCGAGGTTCATCTCGCCGAAGCGCTCCGAGTGCCGGCGCACGGCGAGGTCGGCCGAGAAGCCGGGATTCACGGCGCTCGTGAGCGACTGGAAGCCGGCCGGATCGAACTTGACCGACAGGGTCGTGAACGTGCTCTTCCCCTGCAGGTCCGCCTGGAACGCGGTCGCGATGCGCGCGCCCTCCGGCGTCCCGGGGATCCCGCCGGTCGACGACACCGCGATCTCGGCGTCGGTGGAGAGCGCGGGCCCGTACCGCCGAAAGCCGACGTCGCCGATCGTCTCGCGCCCGATCCCCTGCTCGCCCGCGCCGTAGTACGCGCCCAGCGCGAGGAACCCGCCGAGCGCGTTCCAGTCGCGCCGCACGCCGTAGACGCGGAAGGTCTCGTCCAAGGACGCGGTCTGCTGCGCGGCGGTCCCCGCGATGTACGACACGTCGCCGTTGCGCACCGGGATCGCCAGCGAGACGCCGCGCGCGATGCCGCCGATCTGCAGCTGGCTGTCGGCCGGCCCGGTGACTTGGCCGTACGTCAGCCCGTACGCCGGCGTCCGGTAGCCGACGATGAGGCCACCGGCCGAGAACGTGCTGCCGCCGTAGCCGAAGGCGTTCGAGATCGAGAGCGCGCTCTGCTCGGTGCGGCGCTCCGCGACGACGGAGAGGGCGGTGGCGTAGTTGTCGCTGGCCGTCGCCAAACCGTCGCGGGACGAGCGCGCGAAGGCCAGCTGGTAGGTCCCCGTTCCTTTGAGCACCACGGGACCGTTGCCGAACATGCCGCGCGGGCGGCGCCCGGCCGCCGCTGCCGGCTTCACGTTCGCCCGCGGCGACGGCGAGGGCGAGGGGGACGCATTCGCCGGGGCGCGCGGCGCGAAGAACGGAAGCCGCAGGTGCACGGTGAACAGGGGCGCCGCATGGACCGCGGTGTCGGACATCAAGCAGAAGGCCGACAGCGCATAACATACGGTAGCCGCCCCGGCGATCGACCGCCTCAGACGGGTACGCACACCCGTGTCATCGGCGCGGGCGCGATGAACCTGTACCGGGTCCCCGCGGGCGCATTAAAGTTCGGGACCCCGACCGGCCGATAGGATTCATAGGGTACATCCGAAGCCCATCGAGGGAAACTTCCAAGGAGGGAAGTCGACCAACACCATGGACGTTCTCGGTCTCGCCGGCAACGCGGTCTCCGCGTCGCTGAAGACGCAGAACGAACTACAGACGTTGACCAAACGTCTGTCGTCTGGTTTGCGCGTGAATTCAGCCTCTGACGATCCGAGCGGACTCGCGATCGCGGAGTCGCTTGCGTCGAAGGTCTCCGGCCTCGACGAAGGCTCGCGCCAAATTCAGACCGCGAACAACGCGCTCACCGTCGCCGACGGTGCCATGGCGACGATCAACGAGATCCTGAAGCGCATGCGCGGGCTCGTGGTGCAAGCGCGAAGCGGCCTGCAGAGCACGGCCGACACGGGCAACATCCAGGCCGAGCTGAGCCAGCTGCGCTTGGAGATCGATCGCATCGCGCAGAACACGTCGTTCAACGGCCGCGCGCTGCTGGACGGCAGCGCGTCGAGCGCGGTGCCGCTGTCGACGCGCGCGCTGCTCGTCCTGAACCCGGCCGCGTCGGGCGGCGGGCAGCTCATCGATACGTCGGTCGATTCGACGCAGCCCGCGGTGGCGTTCAACGCACCGCAGCTCGTGCAGAGCTTGAGCGTCGATTCCTACGACCCCGTCGCGAACGCGCTGAACCTCACCGTGACGATCGGCAGCCAAGAAGCGCAGTTCGGGCCCGAGCAAACCTCGCCGGTACAAATCGGAAACGGGACCAATTTCCAGCCTGGATTCATGGCCCCGACGCCGGGGTCGCCGACGTTCTACCAATACGACCAGAACGGCAATTACGTGATGTCGTTCAACGTCGGAACGCTCACGCCGGCAGACGTCGGAAAATCGGCTCTCGTCGTGACGCTCTCGGCCCAATCCAAAGCACCCGGCTCGGCACTGCAGGTCAACACGCGGCGACGGCGAAGGCTCGACCGTATCAGTCGACATCCCCTCGATGAGCTCGGCCAGTCTGGGCGTCAACCAGATGATCTTGGGCGACGACCTGCAGAACCAAGGCGCGGAGTACCGCATCGACTATGCGATCTCGACGCTGGGCGCGAGCCGGGCGCAAGTCGGCGCGCAGATGGTCTCGCTGCAAGAGACGGCGCAAAACAACAACACCGACAGCCTGAACACGCAGGCGTCGGAGAGCGCGATTCGCGATCTCGACGTCGGCGCGGCGATGGTCGCGTTCACGCGCGACCAAGTGCTGAACCAGTTCCAGACGCACATCATCGCCGACACGGAGAAGATGTCGCAGGGCGTCGCGACGCTCGTCGCCGCCTCGATCGTCCGTTAAGAAACCTTGATCGCGCCGGAGGCGCGCGCTCATACGACGGCGCCCCGCCGCCGATGACGTATCTATGTCGGACGCACAGGGCAGACGTACCGTGAGCCACGCTCGGATGTTGGCATTGTCGATCGCGCTGCTGGCGGCAGCGGGATGCGGCGGCGGCGGAGGAGGCGGCGGGTCCGCGTCCCCACCGGTCGCGCCCGCTCCCACGCCGTCACCCGCCGCGTCGCAGTTCCCCAGCGCGTCGTCCGCGGCGACGTACCTGCTTTCGCGGGTCAGCTCGTTGCCGCCGAGCGTGCCGTTCGGGCCGGACAACCCGGACGACGGCGGGTGGAGCGAGCTCCAGCTGCCGCAGCTCCAGCAGTGCGGCAACGGCGCGTTCGCGACCGACTGCAGCGTGTGGATCTTCGCGGGCACGACCGGCTCGTCGTCGTCGCGCGCGCCGCGCACGCCGATCGTCGGCTCGCGCCCGCCGACCTTCAACTTCTGCCGCGACGCCGCGGCGTACCCGGCCGATCTCGGCCGGCCCGCGACCCCCGTGACGAACCTGAGCGGCACCAACTTCTCGCTCACGTACAGCGGAACCAAAGCGCTTCCCATCGTCACGTTCGCGACGCGCCCGTGGTCGGTGCAGGTCACCAACAGCTTCGCGCCCGAGCGCAAAGACGGCCAACGCGATCGGCGTGACGCCGTCGCTGACCGACACGGCGGCGCGCGGGTATCTGCTGTTCTTCACCTGGAGCTGGCCGGCCGACGTGCTGCTGATCCCCTTCGGCGTCAACGAGATCCAGCTCGCCGCGTCGTCCTCGCCGCTGGCGATCCCGCCGGGGACGTCCGCGGCGCTGGGCGCCTTCGACTGCCTGGGGCGCCCGATCGCGGCGACGTCGTCGTTCGGCTCGGGCTTCGGCTTCAGCGCCGACCTCAAGACGACGAGCGTCACGTCGACCGGGCCGGAGCTCAACGTGCCGGTCTACACGAACGCGACGCCGGCCGGGTCCGCCGTGCTGTACGACGACCGCGGCGCGGTGGTGCAGACGCCCGTCAGCTGATCGCTCACGGTTTCGCCGGCACCGCGTCGCGCTGCGGCGGCGGCGGGATCGCCGCGACGATGCTGTTCTGCTGCGGGTCGTAGTGCTCGCCGTTGGCGGAGTTGAGCACGCGGAACACGACGTACTCGTGCGGCTTGCCGGGATGGCGGCCCGTCACGCCGAGTCCTTCGCCGTCGTACACGACGAGATGCGGCTTGCCGTCGTCGCCGGTGGCGAGCGCGTAGCGCAGGCGCGGCCGGATAGAACCCGGCACCTTGGCCACGGTCGCGTCGAGCTCGGCGCGCTCGCCGGGCTGGAGCGGGATCGCCCCGGGTTGCCCGGCGCGCGGCACCGGCGCATTGGCGGGGCCGGCCACCGGAGCGGCGGCCGCGGCGGGCGAGCCGGACGGCTCCGTGCCGGTGGTCGCGGTCGTGTGCCCCGCGCAGCCACACAGCAACGCCGCGGCGACGACGCTCGCGGCGAGTCGGAACGACATGCTGCGGACGGTTCACGCCTGCTC